>JBEKTW010000005.1:0-215838 GCA_049515655.1 Bacteroidota bacterium | reverse complement strand
TCCGGGAACGTGGGCGATCGGGGTGACGCCGATCTTCCACACCGGTTATCGGCCGAACGATCCATACGACGAGATCGGGGCTCACGACTACACCTTTACGCTTCCGAACGCGACCTCGTTCGGCTGGACGCAGTTCTATGTGGATGTGACAGTGCCGAGTGATGCGGGTGTCAAGGCGTTGTCGGTGAGGCCGCACGTCTATTCCCGGTTCACCGGAACGGTCTACTACGACGATGTGACCGTCCAGGTCATTGGCACGACGACGGGCGTCAAGGACAGCAAGTTTCCGAAGACATTCGAACTTGCAAATAATTACCCGAATCCGTTCAACCCAACGACGATCATTCATTTTGCCGCACCCAGCACAGGGGCAGTCTCGCTTGCGATCTACAACATGTTGGGGCAGCAAGTCAGGATGCTTGTCAATGGTACAGTTTCAGCGGGATACCATGATGTGGTGTGGGACGCGAGAGACGACAATGGCAAAGCGGTCGAGTCCGGTGTATACTTCTATCGATTGCAAACCGGGACGACAGCTTTGGTCAAAAAGATGCTGTTCATCAAGTAAATTAATTTCCTTGAAGGGGGTACCGTGCCGGTACCCCCCCTTTTTGTTATATTGGATTCACATCGTGTAGATTGGTTCCGATGCCATTCCTGGAAAGAGTTTTCCATTTTCTGTTCCATAACTTAATTTTACTGCTGTTTGCTGGATCAGTTGCGGTTGCCGGCACCACAGGAAAGATTGCCGGGAAAGTGACTGATGTGCAAACCCATGAAGCACTCGTTGGACTCAACGTTGTGGTTCTAGGGACGACGTTTGGTGCTGTGACCGATGTCGAGGGAAACTATTTCATCATTAATCTCCCCCCGGGAACGTATCAGTTAAAAGCTTCCGCTGTTGGTTACGCCGCAGTCACGGTGAGCGATATCAAAGTTTACGTAGACCAGACAACGAAAATTGACCTCCAGTTGCAATCCCAGGTTCTTCAGATCGGCGAGGTTCAGGTTATAGCACAACGTCCGATTGTCCAAAAGGATTTGACGTCAACGACCGCGACGGTGACGAGCGATCAACTCTCCAAACTGCCGGTAGAAGACGTGGCGGCAGTCATTAATCTTCAGGCCGGCGTCGTTGAGGGACATTTCCGCGGTGGCCGGAGCAACGAAGTTAAATATCTCATTGACGGCCTTCCCGTGAACGACGTTTTTTCCGGGAACTCAGAGCTTCAACCCGAAGTCAATACTGTCCAGGAAGTGCAGGTGCTCAGCGGAACTTTCAATGCAGAGTACGGAGAAGCACTCTCCGGGGTGGTGAATCAGGTGACCAAAATTGGCGGTGATAAATACACCGGCTCAATTTCAACGTACGCAGGTGAATATCTGAGTGCGCGGTCGGATCTTTTTCCTTATATTAACTACGTTAGCCCAATCGGCAGGGCAGATGACGGTCAAAGGGGTCTACCGATCGATAACATCGAGTGCAGTCTCAGCGGTCCGGTAATCCAGGGGAATGATTTTATGAAATTCTTCGTCGCGGGCCGCTACCTGTATGATGACGGGTATATCTATGGTAAAAGAGTTTTTAATCCGTGGGATTCTTCCCACTATTCCAAAGCTGATCCAAATCAATGGGTAGTTGTAGCGAGCGGCGACGGGAAGTACGTTCCGATGAATTACAACGAGCGATATTCACTGCAAGGGAAATTATCGTTCAACCTCGGAAATGCAAGGACACTGACGGTTCAATCTCTCTACCAGGACCAGCATTACAAGAATTATGAACACGAGTTCCGATTGGATCCCGATGGCAGTTACAATTACTACCAGAAAAGTTTCCTCGGCAGCGCGAATTACAATCATGTCTTCAGTGCTGCCGCTTTTCTTGATGTCAATGCATCGTTGTTCGAATCGGACTATCAGCAGTACGTCTATCCGGATACGATCATTGATTCCCAAGACATCGAGGGCAATCCTATCGAGGTGATCCATGTCAACAGCGCATATCAAAATCCCGACTTAATGCGGTTGCTCGGCCCTAATACGTTTCTCACCGGCGGAACGGATAACTGGCACTTTTCTCACCATACGAATACGTACACCGGGAAAGTCGATTTCACCGACCAGGTAACGCACACTCATCAAATCAAAACGGGAGTGCAGGTACAATATCATTCGCTGCGATATCTGGACTATCAAGTGCATGTGGATGCCACGACGAATTTCGTCCCCACTGCACCGACGCCGGGCAGCTTTGATTACAATTTTTATGTTAATCACCCGTATCAGCTTGCGGCGTATCTTCAGGATAACATCGAATTGGATTACCTCATTGTGAATGTCGGGCTTCGCTGGGATTACTTTCAACCGGACGGAAAAACGCTCAAGGACGCGGATAATATTGCAGCGCTGGATACATTAGCGCCACCCTACCCGGATGCGTATTTCACGAAGGCAAGTGCAAAGTCGCAGCTCAGTCCCCGTGTCGGGTTGTCGTATCCGATTTCCGATAAGGGAGCGGTTCATATTTCCTACGGACATTTCTTCCAGATTCCTGCGTTCCAGTACTTGTACAAGAATCCAAATTTCAGAATTGCAGAGCAGGGAAATCTTCCGGAGTTCGTCGGTAACACGATCGGCAATGCAGACCTCCAACCTCAGCGCACATCAATGTATGAAATTGGTTTACAGCAAGAGCTGGCGCCAAACATTGGCGTCACCGTTACGGCGTACTATAAAGACATCCGCAATTTGCTGGGGATTCAGATCCATAAAAAGTTGAATATTATAGTGTTCGGAGAATATATTAACCGGGACTATGGAGCGGCAAAAGGATTTACCGTTTCTTTGGAGAAACGTATCAGTGAGGGTTTTGGAGCGAATCTTGATTACACCTATCAAATTGCGCAAGGAGATGCTTCTGACCCTAACGCGGATTTCATAAAAGCCTCTGCCGTACCGCCAGTTCCCATTAACAAGGAACTTGTCCCATTAGATTGGGATCGGCGGCATTCGTTAAATCTTACACTGACGGCGGGCAACGCCGATAATTTCACGGGAAGCATTATTGGCAGACTTGGCTCAGGCTTGCCCTATACCCCATCGCTCGAAAATCAGCGAACCGGCCTGGAGAACAGTGACAACAGACCGACGTTCTTTGATGCCGATCTCTATTTTACCAAGTATTTCAGGCTGTTGGATCGGGTGTTTTCACTCTTCCTGAAGATCTACAACGTCTTCGATACTCCGGATGAGCTTAATGTCTTCACCGATACCGGCAGAGCGGGATACACTTTGGAACTGACGCGTCCCCAGGTGCAGCCGCAAGGTGTCAACACGCTGCAGGAATATTTTACAAGGCCTGACTTCTACTCTGCACCGCGACAGGTTGTGGTTGGCGCATCGCTTTCATTCTAAATTCTTGTTGGGCCAGCATGACATCGAATGACGACTTCGTGAAAAGGATTTTTCTCGTATTGCTCCTTTCATCCATCCCCTTGTCCACGATGATTGGTCAAATCGTGGTGGATAAGAACAAAGGCGATCCGTTCTCTCGAAAAGGAGGCTTGATGGATGGGAATTTGGTTTCCACTATCTATTACAATTACGGCGAAATTGCCGATTGGAAAAACGACGCGACAGAAAGCGGTGTCTGGCCCAAAGGGACGAATCACACCTATGTGGACGGGGTGGCAATCATCGTGCAGGCAGAGACGCAGGACCCGCAAGGGAATATTATTCACCCGCTGGAGACGAATTACTACGAATACACCCGTCACGATGTTGCAACGGGTATCACGTATGGTTGGATGCCCCTCCCTCGCTATGACAATAGCTCTCACAAAAGTCCGGCACAGAGCAACGACCCAGACACTTGGCCTTCTCACTGGCCCGACCGGCCGAGTGATTGGGACGGGTACTGGGACGGGTTCTTCGGCAAAGGAGTGATGAACGCCGACGTCGAAAGTTATTTCGTGTTTGATGATAACCAGGACCGTGAATACATTCTCGTCCACCATTTTTATCCTGACGCAGATGATTCGACACGGGGCGGTTTGGGAATGCAAGTGCATGCCCGTGGATTCCAATGGTCGCAAGTGCTTGCGGAAGATGTGATCTTCTGGCATTATCAAATTACCAACATGAGCACCACCGATTATCCGAAAACTCTGTTCGCACAGTACGTTGACTGGGGGATCGGTGGTCACGATAACTCTTCCAGCAATGCCGGCGATTACGATTTGTTGTTGAATTTATCGTACGCCTGGTCGACAATGCCGTACGGAACTCCCGGACACTGGAGCCCCGTGGGATATGCCGGGTATGCCTTTCTTGAAAGCCCCGGTATTGACTATGACCATATCGATAATGACCATGATGGGTTGACCGATGAGCGACGCGATAACGATGCGAAGGTGTTCATCGAGCATCCTTATCAGGATCCGTTCTTGGTCGATGTTCAGGCTGATACGACGAGGTTCCACGCTTTTTATGGATATAGCTGGCAACATCATTGGGACGCCGATGAGAATTGTAACTGGCGTACCTTTACTGATTTGAACCATAATGGGAAGTGGGACCCCGGAGAACCGTTAAACGATGATGTCGGCAGCGATGGCATCGGACCTCTTGATCCGGGTTACACGGGTCCGGATAAGGATGGGAGTGAAGGCGACGGCAAACCCGAGCAGGGTGAGCCAAACTTCGGGATGCTCGATAAAGACGAATCCGACCAACTTGGATTGACGGGATTCTTGATTGCCGCAGTACACACGTATGATTTGAATGATGACGAGCGCAACTGGACGGCATTTACACAATTACCTTCACCTCATGGTCAGCAGCTGGCTAATGTTAATCTCGCCAACTATTTTTCCAGCTATCTCTTTCATCTTGACGGCCGCCGGACATACAGTCTTACTACCGGACAGCCGCAGGAGACGGGTGCGACGGAGCGATTCTCGATGGGATTAATTTTCGGATTGAACGCCGATGAGCTGTTTCTCCGAAAGAAAACCGTCCAGCAGATTTACAATGCCAATTACCGTTTTGCCAAACCGCCGGACAAACCAATCGTCAAAGCAATTGCCGGTGATCACAGAGTCACTCTCTACTGGGATGACCGGGCGGAACACACGTTCGATGCTTTCTACCAAAAATATAATTTTGAAGGGTACCGTGTGTATCGCAGCACAGAAGCAAATTTCATCGAAGACAAAACCATTACCGATGCATTCGGCACTCCAACGTTTCGTCAGCCGATTGCTCAGTTCGATTTGATTGATGGCGTCGTAGGGCTCCATCCAATCGGCGTCAATGGTGCGTACTTCTACCTCGGTGACGATTCGGGTTTGCTGCATTCTTTCATCGATTCGACTGTTCAGAACGGGCAGACATACTATTACGCCGTCTGTGCATACGACCAGGGTTTCACAACTACGACGATTACCGGGGTAGTTACCGGTATCCCGCCATCGGAGACAACAAGCATCATCAAGGTGGACCAGGCAGGCAACGTCATGACCGATATCAACACGGCAATGGTGGTGCCGCGGGCACCCTCCGCCGGCTACATTCCGCCCAAACTCCAGAACTTCACTGCGACAGGACCCGGAACCGGGAGCGTGGTCGTCAGCATCCTTGACCCTGATCTGATGAAAGATCAACATTTGTTCAGGCTCGCGTTCACGGATTCTGCTGCGTTTCACGACAACCCGAATCCGTATTACCAGTTATTCGATAAAACGTCGGGTGATACTGTGATCGCCATGACACAGCTTAGCTCTGCTCAGCTGCAGACGTCAGTGATCGACGGCTTTACAATGAATATCAATAATGACCAGACCGTGCTCATCGACCATGATAACAGCGGCTGGGTAAAAGGCAACAGTAACTATGTCGTGCAGGTTGGATTTGATTCGCGGTATGTGGGGGCATATGGTCTGCGGAGAATAAACTATCCCGCTGATTTCGAGATCTCCTTTACGCAAAAAGACTCAGGTGATTTTTCAATGCTATCGTCCAGTTTCAGTCCACCACAGCCGTCAAATATTATTATCAAAGATGTGACGGAAAATATCAATCACTTCCAATTTATTTTCCAGGATAATAACAACGATTCACTTTTTAATGCAACCCCGGGTGACACAGATGCAATTTTTATCGCTTGTGGAGATTCGGCGGGTAAGAGAGCGCCCTCGTACCCGCACGCCAAGGTTAGCTGGTCTATGAGTATGTTCCAGGATACTACAATTCCACAATCCATGCAGCGCCCGCCGCAGCCGGGAGATGTGTACCGTATCGTGACAAAGAAACCATTTCGTACCGGTGAATATTTTGAGTTTACGACAGACAAGCCAAAAGTGAACAACGATTCTGCCAAAGTTCAATTGTCGAACATTGCAGTTGTGCCAAATCCCTATGTTGGAGCTGCATCCTGGGAGCCGAGAAGTTTGGATGTCGGGCGGGGCCCCAGATTAATCTACTTTATTCATCTCCCCCGCGAGTGCACGATCCGCATTTACACTATCAGCGGCCATTTTGTTCAGGAGGTTCATCACAGCAGTACGATTGACAACGGCCAGGAGCCCTGGAATCTGGTCTCACGCGATGGAATGGATATTGCCTTTGGCGTGTACGTGTATCAGGTGGATGCACCGGGTATCGGGACACACATCGACAAGTTTGCGATTTTGAAATGACTCTGAAAATCACCATGCCGGCAATGTTCTGAGGTCCGAATGAGAATCAACGGGACACTGTTCGTTTCAGCCGGTTTGTGCCTTGTGGCATTGCAGTGGGGAAGGGGGCAGAGCAACGATGTTTCCAAAACGGGAACGGACGCTGCCACCTTCTTAGAAATTCCCGTGGGCGCAACCGCCGTTGGTATGGGCGGTGCCTTTGTTAGCTACGCAAACGATGCGACATCGCTGTACTGGAATCCTTCCGCATGTGCGCTGCTAACGCAGAACAACTTCACCGTCTCGCATACAAACTGGATTGCCGACACGAAGTTTGATTTCGGCGGTGTCGTCATTCCGCTGGGAGGGTTCGGTGTGTTGGGATTGGGCATTACTTCCCTCTCGATGGCGGATATGAAAGTGCGAACGGTGGAACAGCCTGAAGGCACGGGAGAATATTTCAGCGCGGGTGATATCGCCGCGGGTCTCTCGTATGCGCGCCAATTGACTGACCGTTTTGCCATCGGCTTCACTGCAAAGTATATTCAGGAATCGATATGGCATGAGAGTGCGAATGCTTTCGCGCTTGATGCAGGAACGACATTCAAAACCGACCTGTTCGGCGGTTTGACAATCGGTGCAACGATTTCGAACTTCGGCACCAAGATGCAAATGGCCGGTCGCGATACACGGCAGTTCATCCGAATCGATCCGACAAAGCAAGGCAGCAACGATCAAATCCCTACGGATGTCGAGATGGATTCCTGGGATCTTCCTCTCCTCTTCCAATTCGGCATATCTACCAACGTGCTCAAGATGGAAAACTATCGCTGGACAGTTGCAGCCGATGCCTTGCATCCCAGCGACGACTTTGAAAGTGTGAATATCGGTACCGAGTTTTCCTATCATGACGTGCTCTTCCTCCGGGGAGGATATCAATCCCTCTTTCTCGACCAGCATGAAGGTGGTTTATCGTTAGGTGTTGGGGTTCTATCGAGCTCGATCATGAATGGTCTTGCGGTAAAGATTGATTATGCATACAGGGATATGGGACGGCTGGAAGGCGTCCATGTGTTCTCCGTCTGTGTGCAGTTCTAGTGCTTGTGCCTGCGTGTGGGAATTTCATCTCATCATGATGTGAAGAAACCGCGCGGATTCCGGCTGATTGCGACAATTCTTTTCCTCCTCCTGGCGAAGGAGGTTGGCCTTGCTCAAAATATCCTTCCGAATGATTTGAGAACAGAGTTTTCCTTTGAGGACCCTCGGTACAACAACATGGTCATTGCAAAAGTTGGTGACCGCGCCATCACAGCGCAGGAATTTCTTCTGAGTTATACATTCGGTCCCGCATTTACGAAGACAGAGAAGGATTCAAAGCGGCGCTATCTCAATTTTATGATTTATGAAAAGCTTCTCGCGATGGAAGGATATGCGCGCCACATCGATGCATCCGACATCGCACGACAGACGCTTGCCGAAGTTGAAGGCGACCTTGCCACCGAAGAACTTTACAAAGACGATGTCCGCAGCAAAGTGAAAGTGACCGAACGTGAGACTCAACAAGGGATGCAAGAGGATCGTTTACACGTCGCCGTCAAATGGCTCTATGCATCTTCGAAGGATGAAAGCAGTCGTCAATTGCAAATGCTGATGAACGGAATTTCGTTTGAGTCCGTATTCTCGATGCAGTTGAAAGATTCAGTGAAGAGCGATGACCGGTCGATGGAAACAACCCGGTTCAGAATCAAGCTCAGGAATCCTGTCCTCGCGCAGGTGATCGACACACTGCATGTTGGCACGTATTCCATGCCTGTTCAAGCGCCCGATGGATACTATATTCTGAAGGTCACCGATACCTGGACGAATCCTATAATGACGGAGAGTGATGCAGCGAAACTTCACTCCGATATTGAGCGCGCATTGGTTCAAGAGAAATCGGATTCACTTTCCGACTTTTATGTTCAGCAATTAATGGTGGGTCAGCATCCGACCATTATCAGGCAACCGTTCGATATTCTCCACACGTACCTGGCCGGAAAGGTGTTAGCCGGAGAAAAATTCTCACAATGGAAATTGAGCGAACGGCTCCATGAACGATGGGGGATTGTGAATGAGGTTGAAATTACCCCCTACGAACAAGAAGTGCTCGTTCAACTCGCCGACAACAAGTTTACCGTGAAGGATTTTCTTGCCTGGTACCATGCGCGGGAGTACAACCTGCGGCTCAACGGCTCCTCACCCGAGGCATTCTTCTTGTCGTTGGAGCAGGCGGTCTGGCAGATGGTGCGCGACCGGCTTCTGATGCAGCGTGCTTTGAGCCGGGGGTTGCAGCGAAGGGAGAATGTGCGTAAACAATGTGAATGGTGGAAGGACAAAATTGTCTACAGACTCGTCAGGGATGCCCTTGCTGATTCGATCCAGGAAAATGATTCGCTGCTGCAAACATACTATGCCGGACACCAGCATCAGTATCGCGATACCACGGGAAAAGTTATTCCCTTCGACAAAGCGAAGGATGACGTCCGGAGAGATTTTTATGGGGACGAATCGACAAAACGACTTCTCCATCGGATTTTAAAGCTAAAAGAGAAATATCCAGTAGAAGTGGCTGACGACAAGCTGAAGAGCCTGGAGGTTGAAGAGAATGACCCCAAAGCAATCGATGTGTACGTCGTGAAGAAAGGCGGGACGTTTCCCCGACAGGCGTTTCCATCGATTGATTACGAATGGCAAACCTGGAACTGATAGATGAGAACACGGTTTTTGCTCGCGATAGTGTTGAGTCTTTCTTGCACTTTTGCCTTTTATCGATGTTCCAGGGAACGCGTCATCGAAAACTCTGTGGCTGGCGCAATCGAGCTGACCTACTGGCCTGCGCCGAACGTACAAGAAATTCAGCTTGCTGACAGCATCGTGCGCGAGTGGAATCGTCGTAATCCCTCAATCCATGTTCGTATGCAGCCGATTCCGGTCAGTCAATCAACCGAAGAAGTTCTCCTCGCCGCAATTGCGGGAAAGACGACACCCGATGTTTGTTCAAACATTTTGCCCGGTGCACTGCGCGAGTACACGCGAGCCGGCGGCTTAATTGCACTCGACAAATTTCCTGATTTTGATTCTACGGTGTCATCACGTACGCCCCGGGACCTCCTTGAAACTTTTCGTTCAGAGGATGGTCATTTTTACCAGCTTCCCTGGAAGTCCAATCCTGTGATGATGTTTTACAATATGCGCATGCTGGAGCGAGTTGGTGTCACAAAGGTTCCGAGAACGTATTCGGAATACTTTGCCGTTGCTCAACAAGTGACGCGCGATACAAACGGTGACGGCCAAATTGACGTGTGGATGGGAGAACGCGACGTTCGTCCAATCTGGTGGCAAAGATTATTTGATTTCTATCCATTTTATATCGCCGCCTCGAATGGAAAGACCCTTTTCAAAGGAGACACCGTCGCCTTCGAAAATGAATATGCTGAAAAAGCATTTGCCTTCTTTCAAAAATGTTATGCCAACCAATATTACCCGAGAACATATTTCCAAGGCGGAGATCCATTTTTGCTTGAAAAAAAGGCGAGCCATATTTCCGGTCCATGGGAAGTTCCAGCGATTCAAAAATTCGCTCCGGGTATGAAATACACGGTTTCCCCGCTTCCTGTCCCCGATGACCATAGTGGACCCGTGTACACGTACGGTAATTTCAAGAATATTGCCATTTTCAGTAACACGCTGCATCCGCGAGAAGCATGGGAATTCGTGAAATTTCTCGTCACCGCAGAGCATGACTTGTGGTTGCTGGAAATCACCGATCAAATTCCCGTTCGTGGGGATTTGCTGACAAACTCGCTATTTGCTGAATACTTCCATCGAAAGCCGGTCATGGTGAGTTTTGCCGAGCAAGCTTCTTACACTCGTGATACGGATGCGGCTCCGGATCTCAAAGAAATTCTCGATGCCATCTCTCAGGAATATGAGGCTTGCGCAGTCTACAACCGGAAATCACCGAAGGAAGCCGTTCATGATGCTGTGGAGCGGACAAAGGTGATAGTAGAATGGAATCGATGATGGCGCGAAAAAGTCGGAGCGCTTACTGGCTTGTACTTCCCTATGTCATCTATTTTCTGCTGTTTGTCGCCTATCCATTAGTTTTTTCGTTGATTTTGGTTTTTCATCGTTGGGATATCGTCACCCCGATGCAATGGGTCGGCTTGAAGAATTTTGCTCGATTGGCCGCTGACGGACTGTTCTTCAAGTCAATCGGAAACACGCTCATCTTTCTTGCCATTCACATTCCACTGCAGATCGTAATCGCACTTGGATTGGCGCTGCTGCTGAACTCGCGAATCCGTATTCGTGGCTTCTTCAGGGCCGTGTATTTTCTCCCGGTCGTCGTATCAGGAGTTGTTGTGACCATTCTCTGGCAGCAGTTGTATTCCTTCGATTATGGGGTGCTCAATGGAATTTTGACTTCCATAGGATTACACCGAATTCCCTGGCTCGTCGACCCGGGATTTGCGATGCCCTCAATTGCAATCATGGCGACGTGGAAGAATGTCGGCATTTATATCGTGTTGTTTCTTGTTGGACTTCAAAACATCCCTCATGAGTTGTATGAAGCTGCAGACTTGGATGGGGCAACGACGGTGAAACGGTTTCTTTATGTAACGCTCCCGCTATTGAATCCGACCATCATCGCGATTGTCGTGCTCTCGACCATCGGCGGCTTTTCACTCTTCATCGAGCCTTATGTTCTGACCGGCGGCGGACCGATGCAAAGCACACTCTCTGCAATGCTCTACATTTATAATCAAGCGTTTTACTTCGATCACATGGGATACGCTGCAACGCTCGGTATCGTTTTTGCCTTCATCATCCTTGCAGTCGTTGTTCTGCAGCGCAAAATCATAGAAGCCGAGCCGACATCATGAAACAAGCCCTCAAGTATTTGTTACTCGTCATGGGCATGCTGGTGTTTGCATATCCGTTCTTATGGATGATTGCAGGTTCCCTCAAGCCTGAGTTAGAGATTTCGAGCCTGAAACTCTGGTCGCCGAATGCTTCACTCGCGAGCTATGTGCGCGTCTTCACGAGAATTCCGATCGGTAGAGCGTTCATCAACAGTCTCATTGTTTCTCTCTCGGTGACGACATTCGTCGTGATTTTGAGCTCAATGGTAGGCTACGCGCTTGCAAAGCTGAAATTTTTTGGGAAAGAGGGACTCTACCTTCTCGTCTTGTTCACGATGATGATTCCTTTTCAGATCACGCTCATCCCGCAGTATGTTCTGATGGTAAAATTTCGCTGGACGGATACGTATCTATCATTGATTGTCCCTTCCATGATGAGTGGGTTGGCCATTCTGTTGTTCCGGCAATATTTTAGAGGAATTCCTGACGCGCTCATTGACGCCGCAAGGATCGACGGATGTTCGGAGTTTGCCATTCTTTTTCGAATCATCTGGCCTCTGTCGCGTCCGGCAATCCTCACTGTCGCAATTCTGACGTTCATGGCAAGTTGGAATGATGTCCTCTGGCCCCTCATCGTTGTCCGCGAGCGCTCGCTCATGACGATGCCGCAGCTTGTCACAATATTCGTGACAGGCGGTGAGGCAGAGTCGCAGCTTGGATCGCTGCTTGCCGCGGCGACACTTCTTGCCCTCCCCGTAGTCGTCGCGTATGCATTCTTTCAGCGGTATTTTATTGAAAGCATGGCATCAACCGGCATCAAAGGATAAACTGATCTTCCTATGGAGTATCCGCACTACAGCTATCCAGTTGAGTCGTTGTTCACAGGAGCGAGCTTTGGGAATTACGACGCCTTCGCCCGTCTCGACGAGCAGACAAACCTCAAGGGTTTGTGGAGCTCGGTCGATAACCAGTATTACGTCGGTGAGTGGGACATCGACCTCCTCGTCCGAGGAAAAAAGCTGTCTCCGAAAGATACGATGTTTTTCCCCGAGTCACAGACGACAGTATTTTCAGATGGCGGAGTGACGATCGAAAAGCAGTTTTTTCTTCCGTATGTGTCTGAGGAGCATGGGATGGCGAGTGCTGCGGAATTACGTACGGCGGTTTTTCTGGTTCGCATCAGTAACCTCTCTTCCGATCCGGTTGAAGTCGGGGTTCGGCACCAAATTTACTTTCCCGCAAATCTGAGCGAGAAATTCACAAAACAACCTTCACGGGAACAAACAGAAAAGCGTGTCAAAATCCTCCAGGATAAAGGTCACTGCGAAGTCGTTACCGCCGGCAATCCCTCTGAAGTGAGAATATTCGGTTCAACAATTCCCTGGATGTTCTGCGAGGGTGATGACAAAGCTCTCGTCGCAGAGTATCGGGTCGGTGTTCGAGGTAACCAAAACCTGGAAGTTCCTTTCGTGATCACGTTTTCGCCCAATGGTAGAGCCGAAGCATGGGAAGGATTCCGACGATGCAACGAGACAAAGAATTTGCACGATCAGGCTGTCAGGAACTATAAAGAGATTCTTTCTCGAACGTTTATTTTCACTCCGGAGCCTTTGATCAATCGTGGATTCCAGTGGGCAAAGGTGAATACTGTTCGTGTGCAGCACCGTTATCGCATTGGAGAAGGATTTACTAATGACCCACCGCAAGACATCGTCGTTCTGCGGGACCTTGCATGGTACGTGTTGGGCTCAGATTATCTCACGCCGACATTCTCTCGCAGTATACTCTCGCTTGCAGAACAGTGTGCAATGCACGACGACGGTAAAGTGACGGAATACATTCACGCCGGCGAGGACCCGGCCGTTCTCCATGATTACAATCTCAATATCAATGATGACACGCCTCTTGTCATTTGCGCTCTCTATCATCACGCCGTAACGAGTGAAGATGATTCATATTTGCTGCATGTCTATCCCCTGATGGCGCGTGCCTGCAACCATATTCTCTCTCAGATCAACGATGGACTTGTGCGTTGTTATGCTGAAGGAACGAACGTTTGGGGCATTTGCAGCTGGCGAAACATTATTGATGGCTACAATCTCACGGGTGCAGTCACGGAAATTAACGCTGAATGCTATCGTGCGCTTAGTTTGACTGCAGAAGTTGCCAAACAACTGGGGATATCTTATGATGAGGTACTGTATGCTGAAGCAGCCGATAACCTTAAGACTGCAATCAATACACGGCTTGTTTCGGAGAAAACAGGTATGTACCTGCTGAATCTCGACAATAACGGAATTCCTCACCATGATATTACGGGTGATGAAATCTTTCCCGTACTGTTCGGGGTGGCAGACCAAAACATGCGAAAACGCATTTTGGAAAAGTTAACCGATGACGAAATGTGGACACCCTATGGCTCCCGCACGGTCAGCAAATGGGAAGAAAATTATAACCCCGATTTCGGATATCAACTTCTCGGAGGCGTGTGGCACAATCTGACGGCCTGGGTGGCGTATTGTCTTCGAGGTGCGCAGCCTGATAGGTTAAAGGAAGGGTTGGTAAATATGTACAGATTGAGTGAGACCCACCGACCCCGGGATTTTCAAAATGTGGTACCGGGAGAATTCCCCGAGCGTTTACACGGAGAAACATTTCAAAGCCGCGGCATGGCAATGAGTCCGTGGTTGCCGCCGACGTATCTCTGGCTCGGTGTCGAAGGTCTACTCGGCATAAAACCTTCAATGCAGGGCTTGGCAATGAACCCGGTTTTACCGTCGGATTGGAAGTGGGTCGGCGTGAAGAACTTGCTGTATAAAGGAACGTCGGTCACTGCATTTCTTTATGATGGAATTCTGTACTGCACATCCCCGATTGAGAGTTCGTTTCCGACAGAAATTGGTGCTTATGTAGAGACATTTGCAGATAACGACAAAATGTTTTCCATAGGCATGAAAATTGAGAATGAAATTCTTTTGTTCGTTGCTGCTGATGATGAGGTCGCCGGCAACGTGAGACTTCCTCGTGACGTGGTCAGATTCGAGAAGTTTGTAAAGCTCGCGAAAGGACAAGCGCTCTTCATGCGCGTCCCAACGGAGCAAGCGGTTTCTCAAGAAAACACCTTCGCCGTGCGCCCGTGACGTACCCGAGGGTTTTCATCGGTCTTTGTTTCCTCGTTGGCGTCACGGTCGTTCAAGGACAGAGCCAATCTCCGGAAAACAGCGGGTTGGCCTATACATTCGTTGGACATTATGGGCAAGTCGAAGTTGGAGGAAGATACGTCGGAGCAGAATTTCATAATAGTCGTCCTTTGCCTTCACGCATCAGCTTCTACTATCCGGTTGCCAACAGCGTCGACCTCAGCACGGATTACTGGAAGCGTGATGAATCTCAGCCGATGTCAATCGGCATTCAGATTGGAAAGAATAGGCGGCACTGGATAGGCAGGGAGCCGTGGTCGTATACCGTGAGTCCGCACAAAGTGGTTTTTCGGGGGCAGGAAGATGCGGTTGAGTATTCGGTAACATATGAATTTTGCCTGAATGAGCCTGCCATGGTACGCAGGTTTACGGTAAAGAACATCTCACGTCAGCCGCAAGAAGTAACTGCCTACACGTTTCTGAAAACCATTCTGCGAACGTGTCAGACGTACGCACGGAAGGAGTCGGCCTGGACATCAATCAACCGTGCAATGAACACGATCCAGGTTGATTTCGACGACCCTGAGACCGACCGGGCCAGCATATTCGTTCAGAACGTCGGATTGCAGCCGTCTTCATGCGTTACTGATGCGTCTGAACTTGCCGTGTCCGACACGGGGACATTACAATGGATTTCTTCGACGGCCAGACTTTCCGGGTCGCCGCAAATAAGCAAGAAGCATCTCCCTGTCGCGGCATTCGAATATCATCAAGAGATGAAGCCGGGAGATACGCTTTCAATTATTCAGGTTATCGGTAGCTGCAAGCGGTCTGAGGTCGGAGAAATTACTAAACGGCTCGCGTCATCGTGGGAAAAGGAAATAAAAGGGTACGATGAATTGGTCGTGGAGAAATCTGAGATGGAAACGCAATTCAAAACGAATGACCCTGTTCTCGATGCCTCCGCCATCTGGGCAAAAGGAATTCTCACCGCGAACGCCCATTACATCAATACCCGGATTGTACCGATGCCCTGCCCCGCCGAGTACAATTTCTTCTTCACCCACGACCTGTTAATGACGGACCTCGGCGCGGTGAACTTTGATGCAGCTCGTGTGAAGAAAGATTTGCTCTATGTCGAGTCGCTGGCAAAAGACGACATCATACCCCATGCATACTATTGGAGAGACCATGGGTTTACGACGGAGTATTGCACGCCGGATAACTGGAACCACTTTTGGTTTGTTATTGTCACGGGTGCCTATCTCCGCCACTCGTTGGATGAGCTAACGGTTCGCAAGCTGTATCCGTGTGTCGGGAAAAGTCTCGAGGAAGTCTTAACACAGCTGAAGCCCGACCATCTGATGTACGCTTTCCGTCCGGACTGGTGGGACATCGGACATATCGAAGGTCCTCGTGCGTACATGACGGCGCTCGCGATACGTTCCCTGCGCGAGTATCTCTCGATATCATCCTTTCTTCATGAACGAACACGGAAACTGAATGAATATGAGTCGCTTGCCGATTCAATGCAAAACGCCCTCACGCACCGATTATGGGACGACCGGATGAACTATCTGGTTAACTACAACGAGGGTAAGAAAGATGAACATTACTACATGGGCTCACTGGTGGCGGTCGCTTACGATTTGCTCGATGTTGAACGGGCACAAAAACTTGTGCAGACTGCGACTGAAAAATTGCTTGACAGAATTATCGGTGTACGCACGGCCATGCCGCCGGATTTTCATACCCGCGAAGTAATTCAGTTTTACAGGTTTGCCGGCGAGGAAGCAGGCAAGCCATTCTTCTACGCAAACGGCGGTGTCTGGCCTCATGACAATGCGTGGTATGCAATAGCATTGAATGCAATCGGTAGTAGCGATGAGGCGCTCAAGTTCGTCAAAACAACCATGACAATTGATGGAATTATTCACAGCCCCCGCGGTCAGCCTGCCATGTATGAGTATCGTTATGATGATTCGACCTCCAACGAATATGGAATGGTTGACAAGCCATGCTTTCTGTGGGCGGGAGGTTTTTATCTTAAAACGTTGTACACACTTTTCGGGGTCCGGGAAAACGAATGGAATCTTTCGCTCGAATGTCCCCTCCCTTCAGGCTGCGATTCGGTCGCGTATACTCTCACAGACGGGAATTCGAAGAGATTTGTTCTTTCCGGCAAGGGCAAATATCTTGAGTCGCTGACATTCGGTCAGATTTCGGTGCCATCGCTTGTCTTGCCGACTGAGTTCGCCCGGGAAACTCAGCCTTGCGTTGTAAGATTCGGCATTCCGAAACAGCCGTACCTCAAGTCTATCAACGCGACTGTAGAGAAAGTGGTTTATGAGCGACCCAACGGGATCCATTGCGAAATAGAATCGTTTCGCGGACACAGGATTTCTGCGGTTGTTATTTCTCCATCCATGCTCAAAAAGGTGGAGGTGGATGGAGTTCCTGTTTCAGCTGTACGCACCACAAAGCAACCCGACGGAATTTATGAAAGCACGGTTCAATTTGGTGGTGCAGACACGAGACAACTTCTCCGGATAATATTCTGATTGATACTATGAAGGTTGCTCTCTTCGAAAAAACCGGCGTGTTGAGTATTACATCGAAGCCCCTCCGAACTCTTCGACCGGGCGAAGTGCTGGTGCGAGTCAGTGCTTGCGGTGTTTGTGGAACCGATGTTCATATATTCGAAGGTGCATCGCGGTCGACACCGCCGGTCGTGCTTGGCCATGAATACGCAGGCGTGGTGGAAGACGTTGTCGAAGATGTGGTCGGAATGAGTCTCGGTCAGCGCGTCGCCATCGACCCTAATATCTCCTGCGGTGCCTGTTTTTATTGCCGCCGTGGACTTGTCCATCTTTGTTCCAATTTGCGTGCCCTTGGAGTCGATATCGATGGTGGGATGGCGGAATATTGCATAGTTCCCGTAAAGCAATTGTATGAAATCCCTGGAACTTTCTCCCCGGAGGCAAGTGCCTTCATCGAGCCGCTCTCTTGTGCGATCCATGGGATCGATAAGGCAAACGTCACCGTCGGAGACACCGTTGTGATTCTTGGTGGGGGCACAATCGGACTTATTATGCTTCAGCTTGCAAGAGCAGCTGGAGCAACAACGGTCATTGTTGTCGAGCCTTCGGAACGCAAACGTCACATCGCGAACCGCCTTGGGGCCGACGAAATCGTGAATCCGTCGGAACAAGACCCCATTGCGGCAGTGTTCGACCTCACTCAAGTCGGTGCCGACGTTGTGATTGAATGTGTAGGCAGGCCGGAAACGATGCGGCTGGCGATCGAGCTTGCACGCCGCGGCGGGACCGTCGAGTTTTTCGGTGTATGCCCGGTCGGACAGACTATTCCTCTTGAACCAAATCAAGTGTATTTCAAGGAGTTGACAATTGTCGGCTCGTACGTGAACCCCAACACTTTTTCACGCGCGATTGCGGTATTGCAATCCGGGCACGTCCGAATCGACGAATTTCAAGTGGACAAGTTTCCTCTTGAGGGTGTGCATGATGCCCTCGCATTTCAGCGGGACGGGAAAACAATTAAAAGCATCATTGAGCCGAACGCATGAGCGCCGTCAGGACGATAACGTGCATTGGTGAACTGATTGTAGATTTTATTTCTACGAAACCAGGCGTCGATTTACTTGAAGCGCCGGGCTTCACAAAATTTGCCGGAGGCGCTGCCGCGAACGTTGCTGTCGGCCTGGCAAAGTTGGGCGTTCGCTCAGCATTTGTGGGAAAGGTGGGAAACGACCCTTTCGGGAAATTCCTGGCAAAGCAACTTCGTCATTATCGTGTGGATGTTTCGGGACTTTGTTTTGATGAGGAACACAGGACACGATTGGCATTTGTGGCCTTAACTAGGTCTGGAGATCGAAGTTTCGAGTTCTGGGAACGGTATCCTGCAGATGAACAGCTCCGGCGGTCGGACCTGAACACTCAACAGATTGCAGACGCAGACATCATTCATCTCAGTTCATTCCTGCTGATTGCCGAGCCGTCCCGATCCACAATGCTCAATCTTGCGAAGGAACTCCATAGACACGGATGCGCTATTTCCTTCGACCCCAATCTTAGACTGTCGCTCTGGAAATCTCGTGCTGAAGCAAAGCGGGTGATGGTCACGATGGCTCAATCGAGTACCATTCTTCGGTTGAATGAAGAGGAGGCACAGTTCCTCACAGGTCTTCCTGATTGCAGGCTCGCCGCCCGGAAGCTACTTTCCTTAGGACCGCAGCTCGTAGTCGTGACGCGCGGAGCTCAAGGCTGTCGTGTCGTGACAGAACGCTCTTCGATGATGATCGGGGGTTTTCGTGTGCAAGCGGTCGATACAACCGGATGCGGTGACGGATTTATGGCCGGACTCTTGCACGGCGTCGTGCATGCTGAATTCGGGGTTCAGGATCTTTCGAAGGATGAATTGCGGTCGATTTGCACGTATGCAAACGCTGTCGCGGCGCTGACGGCCAGAAGGTACGGAGTAATTCCCGCGTTGCCGACATCTGCAGAAGTCAAACGGTTCTTATCCAGGCAAGGACGCTAGTGACGAATAGATTCGCGCTTGTAGTATTGTCGCTTTCTCTTTCTGTGGCTGCAGGAAGAGCACAGGAAAAAGGGTCGCTTGTCAACTTCAAACATCTGGAGCGCCTTACCGAGAAGATTGAATTTCTCGGCGATTCTGTCGGAATCGTTCACATCTATTCGAACTATCCCGCCTATGAGTGGGCCGATGCAAACAAGGAAGGCGTCGCTTGTGTCGATGATGCCGCACGGGCTGCGGTCGTTTATCTCCGCCATTTTGAGCTGATGAACGATGAACGAAGTCTCGAACGGGCGAAATCGCTTCTGGGGTTTGTGATGAAGATGGAAACCGATGACGGCATGTTCTATAACTTCATTCTCAAGGATCATTCCATTAATGCCAGCGGTCGTACGAGTTGTGCGTCATTCGGATGGTGGGCTGCACGCGGTGTATGGTGCATGTCGCTCGGGTATCGAATCCTCAAAGACCGTGACCGGCAGTTTGCTCTGTTGTTGAAAGATCACATCGAGATGAGCTTCCCTCACATTGATTCGCTCTTGCTGAAGTACAACGAGGTGAAGGTCAGCAAGGGTTATCGCGTCCCCCGATGGCTGCTGTACGAATCAGGGGCGGATGCGACTTCGGAATTGCTGCTCGGCCTGATTGAATACTACAATGCAACCCATAGTCTGAAAGTGAAAGGCCTCATCGAGAAACTGGCAGAAGGTTTGATGGTGATGCAGGATGGCGATATGCGAACATTCCCGTATGCACTTCATCGTTCATGGCAAACGATGTGGCATATGTGGGGGAACGGTCAAACGCAGGCGCTAGCTGCCGCGGGTAAGATTCTTAAGAGCAAGAAAATGATTCAGTCCGCCGAGCGGGAAGCCGAAGGATTTTATAGCCGATTGCTCATTGAGGGATTAGCAAAAGAGATGGATGTTTCCAGTTCAGGAAAGACGCAGCGATACGAACAAATTGCCTATGCCGTCCGTCCGATGGCTGTCGGATTGATTCGTTTGTTTGAAGCAACTCACGATACCCGGTACTTGAAAATGGCAGGGTTGGCGGCTTCCTGGTTCTTCGGAAATAATTCTCTTCATCAGGAGATGTATGATTCGACAACCGGAAGATGTTTTGACGGGCTCGTTGATTCGATGAGCGTCAACAAAAACTGCGGCGCTGAATCGGCCGTGGAAGCGTTGTATACGCTTACTGAGCTGGAACGGTATCCTTTGACGATCGGGTATCTTCATTTTCAGAGGACAAAACGACGAACGACGTCAAGATACGTGTATGCCCTTTTTACGAATGATTCCCATGCTCAAGTGACGGTTGCCATAGACATGAAAAAGTCAATGCTTCTGGTCTTGGATGGAGATGACAGTGTGACCTTTCAAGAGAAGGTCAATCATGAGGAGTGACTATGACCGTATGAAAACTCTCATGCTGCATTTTCGAAGAATTGTTATATTCACGGCTCTCATTTCATCGACGGCGTTTCCGCAGCAGACCACCATTCCAAGAATTGAGCAGATGCCAAGCATGCCTGCACCGTATTTGATGCGGAATTGGAAACAAGTCGCCCGTGGGTACGATTCGCTTGTCTTTAATTTCAATCTCTCGGGTGAGTACCTGCCGCTCGTCTGGCTGAATACAAGTCCCGTCAATTATCCTAATCACAACAGCTTTGGATTGAATACGGTGGTCGGTACGACATCTCCATCTTCCGCAGAGGCGATTAACTGTTTGCCTGCCGTGATAAGCGCTACACTCGTCGGGGTGGACAAGAGTAATCAAAACGGGCACAACTGGCCGTTGATGTGCGAGGAATGGTTTAACAAACGCCCTTCACAAAATGTCTACAAGAATCATTCTGTCGATGATACCGGGGATGATTGGTGGTACGAGACAATGCCCAATGTCTTCTTTTATCAATTGCAGTATTTCTACCCCGGCACGGGTGACTTCAATTATCAGGTCACAACGGTAGCAGACCGCTGGCTGCAGGCACTGTTGGCGATGGGAGCAAGCGGGACCCCGTGGCAAATACCGAACATGAATCATCGAGGTTGGTATCTGCAGACAATGACACCGGAAGATCAAAGCGTTCATGAGCCCGAAGCGGCGGGAGCAATCGCGCTGCTTCTTTACAATGCGTATATGGTAACCCGGAACGATACGTACCGCATCGGTGCTGAATGGGCGATGGAATTTCTGAATCAATATGCGACCGATCCCTCATACGAATTGCAGCTTTCCTACGGCACGTATCTCGCAGCGAGAATGAATGCAGATCTGGGAACGACGTACGATGTCGAGAAGATGGTCAACTGGTGTTTCAACGTTGGACCTCTCCGCTCGTGGGGAGCGATCGTCGGAAACTGGGGCGGATACGATTGCAGTGGACTGATCGGAGAGGTGAATGGAGTCAACGACTATGCGTTTTCCATGAACACGTTCGAACAAATCGGCGCGCTCGTGCCGATGGTTCGGTACGACAGTCGTTTTGCCCGGGCCATCGGTAAATGGGTGCTCAATGCGGCAAACGCCGGGCGGCTTTTTTATCCGAATTATCTTCCGCTGAACAATCAGGATAGCAGTTATCGGTGGGCGCAGCGATACGATCCAAACTCCACCATCGCCCACGAGGCTATCCGCCAATCTAACGGCATGAACAGCCCGTTTGCCACGGGCGATGCAATAACCGGCAGCTGGGGATTGACGACACTTACACTGTACAGCTCTTCGCATGCCGGTATTCTCGGCGGCATCATCGATACCACTGACGTACCGATGATTCTCAGGCTTGACGTCCTGAAAACAGATTACTATCATTCCTCTGCCTATCCGACATACTTGTATTTCAACCCGTATGATTCCATCAA
The DNA here is from genome assembly GCA_049515655.1 of Bacteroidota bacterium. Lineage (GTDB taxonomy): Bacteria > Bacteroidota > Ignavibacteria > UBA10030 > SZUA-254 > JBEKTW01. Next base: position 193,684 of record JBEKTW010000005.1, on the reverse strand, counting down.
GGTTGTGACGATTGATGTCGGCAGCGGTCAACATGATGTGTATGATGCTGCCGCTCATCAGTTTGAGCTTACAGGTATCACGGGGCAGACGTCGCTTTCCATCCCTGCGAACTCAGCGTTACTGGCCGTTATCACTCCGTCGGGTGGAACGATGACGTACGACCTCGAAAAGACGCTCGTGAATGGAGTGGTCATTGATTATCATTCCGGCCGGTCTGTTGCAAATTATCCACCAAGAATTAAAAGCTTGATGGCAACAGCTTCGACTGTTCTTCACGGCGATACTGTCGGACTTTTCTGTACCGCCGTCGACCGTGATAAAGATACGTTGAGGTATTCCTGGGAAAACCCTCGCGGAACGATCCTGGATACCGGACCGCAGGTGCGATGGGTTGCCCCCATAACGCAAGAGGTCGATACGGTCACCTGCATCGTCAGCGACGGGCATGGCGCACAGGATACCGCAAGAATCTTGTTGAATGTTGTTGCATCGGTGAACTCTCCGCCGGTCATCAATCGGCTCGTGGCTCTGCCACGAAAAATCGACCTTGGAGCAGCAAGTCACATCACCTGTTATGCGACCGACCCTGATGGCGACACACTATCCGTTCAATGGTCATCATCCGCAGGCTCAATCACCGGAACGGATACTACAATTGCGTGGACCGCCCCGGAGTCCGCGGGGAATTATTATGTTTCTTGCCGCGTCTCCGATGGGCATGGGGGAGTGGCGGCCGACAGTATCGGCCTGGAAGTTCGTGACCTTTCTCAACACCAGAGCGGACAACTTGTTGCTAGCTTTCCCTTCGATGGGAATGCCCATGATACGAGCGGTTTCAACAATAACGGGTCCGTGTATGGCGCTGTACCTGCGCTTGACCGCTTTGGACATTTGAACGGTGCATATTCTTTCGACGGGGCAACGAGCTACGTCGATGTGCCAAACTCTTCAAGTCTGAATTTCCGACAAAGTATAACGGTCAGCTTTTGGATGTACATCGGTGCATTTTACAATCGGGAGCAATATCCCATTTCCCACGGTAACTGGCAAAATCGATGGAAGGTCTCAATCTCTAACAATCATTTGCGGTGGACGGTCAAGACGAGTGCCGGCATTAAAGACCTCGACTCTGAAACTGAATTGAAATTGAACACATGGTATAACGTGATCGTCACCTACGATGGTTCAGATTTTGAGGTCTGGTTAAATGGTTACCTCGATGCGTTCTCTTCGTGGTCCGGTTCAATCCTGACAACATCCATTGACTTGACGATCGGCCAAGACCTTCCTAACGATCAAAACTATAACTTTCGCGGTATCCTGGATGACATCGGCATTTATAATTACGCTCTTTCCCCTCAACAGATCGATACTCTTGCCGGGTTTACTTCAGTTGAAGATCATTCCCGACCGGCGATGCCGGTACGGTATTTCCTGGATCAGAATTATCCCAATCCATTCAACCCTTCAACGAGAATTGACTACGGGCTTCCCGAACGCGGGTACGTGAAGTTGCAGATTTACGACATCCTTGGCAGGGAAATCGTGACGCTTGTCGATGGATTCCAGGATGCGGGGTTCAAGTCGGTACGATGGAGCCCCGGTGAATTTCCCAGCGGAATTTATTTTTGCAGATTGTGGACCCCTTCATTTCAACAAACAAGAAAGCTCGTGGTTCTTCGGTAAGCAATGAAAACGATTAATCTTGGTGGCACATGGAAATTCAAGGCGATCAATAGATATACAGCTCTTCCGAAGTCGTACCGAAGGGCCACCCGCTGGATGGAGGCGAGCGTTCCCGGAACAGTTCATACCGACTTGCTTGCGAACAAGGTCATTCGCGACCCATTTTACCGTATGAATGAGCTCGATGTGCAATGGGTGGACTCGCAGCAATGGGTCTATCGAAAAGATTTTGACATTCCACCGGGTTTTCTTGAAGAAGATATGGTCTATCTTGCCGCAGAGGGATTGGACACGTATGCGCGGATTACGTTGAACGGGAGATTGGTTGCAGCGACCGCGAACATGTTCGTTCCTCACGAGTTTGAAGTGAGAAAATACTTGCGGCAGGGAACGAATCGAATAGAAATCCTTTTTGATTCTCCGTCGGAGCGCTCAAAGGCTCTCGAAAGGAGGTATGGAAGGCTTGAAGTCTCATTGGAGTCTCACCGCGTGTACGTAAGAAAAGCGCAATACTCGTTCGGGTGGGATTGGGGTCCCAAGCTGACGACGTCGGGGATCTGGAAAGATATTTCACTTCGGGCGTTTCGCCGCGGGCGATTGGAGAATCCATTTGTGAAAATTCTTTCCGTCAACAACGCGAACGCTGTTGTCGAGGTGTCGGTGGATGTACAACGATACAAAGAGGTCCCCATGTCGCTGCACGCATTCATTGCCGGCGATAGTTGTTCTGTGGAGCACGAACTAAGAGTGAAAACCTCCCGTGCAGCATTCAAAGTTCACATTCCTCGTCCGCAGCTTTGGTGGCCCAACGGCTACGGTGAACAGCCGATGTACAAAGTCGTTCTTGCTCTTCTCTCTGCAGGGGAAGAAGTTCATCAGCTCGAGGTTCCGTTTGCGATCCGGACGGTAAGATTATTGCAGAAGAAAGACAAGGAAGGAAAATCGTTTATCTTTGAAATCAACGGAACGAAAATCTATTGCAAGGGGGCAGATTGGATACCATGCGACAGTTTCATTCCTCGAATTCCAGACTCAACGTACGAGTCACTGCTTCGGATGGCGAAGGATGCACACATGAACATGGTGCGTGTGTGGGGAGGGGGAATTTACGAGCAGGATATTTTTTATGGGGCTTGTGACCGATTGGGATTAATGGTATGGCAGGATTTCATGTACGCCTGCGGGGAGTATCCTGCGCGGCAATGGTTTGTGAAACAGGCAAAAGAAGAGGCTCGGAAAATTATCAAGAGATTGCGAAATCATCCGTCAATCGTCCTTTGGTGCGGGAACAATGAGTGTGAATGGTTGTACTGCACCGGACATCCCGATGAAACTCCTGACGACATGACTGGAGCAAAAATTTTTCGAGACATTCTTCCATCGGCCTGCAGGCAGTACGACGGGACACGTCCCTATTGGCGCAGCTCGCCGTTCGGTTCGGGGTTCCCAAACGCCGAGTCCAACGGAAACCATCACCAGTGGAACGTGTGGAGCTCCTGGAAGGACTATAAAGAGTATGCAAAGTGCAATGCGCGTTTCGTGACGGAGTTCGGATTTCAAGCCCCTCCCGACAGAAAGACGTTGGAGAGTGTGACGCTTCCAGAAGATCGTCGTCCGCAGTCGCCGGTGATGGAACATCATAACAAACAGGTGGAAGGAACTGAACGCCTTCTTCGTTTCCTGTCAGCTCATCATCGTCTCGGTGAACGCTTTAATGATTTCCTCTATACAAGCCAGCTTGTGCAGGCTGAGGCGCTGAAATTTGCAGTGGAGCATTGGCGCCGGAGAAAGTTCAAGACGGCAGGCTCATTATTCTGGCAGCTCAACGACTGCTGGCCGGTGAGCAGTTGGTCGGTTGTCGACAGTGCCTTGAGACCCAAGGCGGCATATTATTTTGCGAAGAAATTCTTTGCACCGCTCCTGGTGACTTTTAGGCATACAGAAAAAGGTATCGAAGTGTGGATTACCAATGACCTTCTGGAAAGCGCGAAAGGCGTCGCAAATATTTCCCTGCATTCTTTTCGTAGAAGGAACATCTGGTCGAGAAATCTAAGAACGAACCTCTCACCGAATAGTTCGAAGCACGTGTACGAAGTTCAACCGGAGGTTTATTCAGACATTGACCACTCGACCCATTATCTTTGTGCCCAATTATGGGTCGACGGCCAATTGGTGTCCGAGGACAGATTCTTCTTTCTCGAACCGAAACATTTACGGCTGCCGAAAGCAGATGTACGCTCACGACTGACGAGGATCCGAAAGCACAACTATGTTCTTTCAATTCGTGCGAACACGTTTGTGAGGAATGTTCAGATAGTGATTGATGGAGCCGATGTCCTGTTCGACGATAATTTTTTCGATATTGAACCGGGGAGTTCAAAGCACGTTCGCTTTAATTCCGTCCTGACTCTCCGGGAATTGAAGCAGAGGATCGGATTGAACCACCTTCGGTAGTGTCTGATTACGGGCCGGCGGTTGGGGACTTCATGCCGGCAGAGTGAAAGCTCAACTCAGATCTTTGCGTACTCTGTGAGTTCAGTTCGCGAAATGCGCGCCCCGAGGATGACGCTGTCCGCGCCGGCATACGGAAAAAATAAATCTCCTTTGAAAATGTAAGCGCCGCAAATGAAGACAACGTTGTTCACTCCAAGTTCCGCGTCACCTGTTGTTTCTGATGATGTCTCCGGTCGTAGGATTGGTTCACTGCGCTTGACGATAATTTCTGTTGAAGAAAAATCTGCTATTCCAATTCCCAGGTCGTATTCGCGTGAACCGTCCGGTTTGCGGTTGCCGATGTGATTGAGGAGGAGATATCGTCCATCGGACAGTCGCAAGGGAGGAGCGCCGCCGCCAATCCAGGTATCGATGAATGAAGAATTGGGTGTCGGTTTCATAAGCACACCACGGCTCGTCCACTCACCAAAGATGTCATCGCTGGTTGCCCAGTGAATTGACATTGCATCCTGCCCCTCCATCGGACGGTGGAGCATGACAAACCGTCCGTGTATTTTTTCTTCGAACAGCATCGCATTTTTGTTGTCAATCGTGTTGAGGTCTCCCTTGAGCAATCCGTGTTTTGTCCAATGAATGAGATCCGTCGTTGAGGCCAGGCCAATCCGGATACTATTCTTCGGTTCGCCCCGAGAATAGGCGGTATAGAACATGATGTATCGATCGTTCACCTTCGTGATTCTCGGGTCTTCAACACCGAGGTTGTCATAGCTCTGGTCGGGAAGAATAACGGGTCTACTGTGCCGCGCGAGGAGATGGAGGTTCGGGTCAAAGATCGCCAAGCCGATCGAGGAGCGCGAGTAATCGTACGCGTCGGTTTTCCTGCCTTGAGCCCGATAGAGCAGAAAACAGAGTGCGGGCTGGGAAAGCAGTGTATCCTTGGTACGACCGTCGAAGGGAAGGTCCGAGACGACGGCACGCAATTCATCCGTATCGGTGACGAGAGCGCAAGCAGGATTAAAAGTCACGGTATTTTCCCACGGATGGGCGGGAATTTTTTGAAGAATCGGCCGTCCGCCGTTGAGGCGCTTAACACGTACTGGAGATCTAGCTTCCACACTCATGCAAATAAAATACGGAATCATTTTTTTTCAAGCAAAAGCATTTGAGCCTCAAGAAGTCTCTCTTCCCTACGACCACATCGACTATTTTTTCAGAGGATATCCAACTGTCTGCCCAAAGAGTACCCGCTGTTCAGCGCGCAATTTTAATTTTGCTGTAAGGCCGGGTTTGTTGCAATTATGAAACCATGATGCCAAACCTTGAGAAGCAGCGAACAAATATACGTTACCTGCAATGAGACCTGTATCAACATAATAATATGATTTTTGAATTTCAGGATCTTGCAGTCCAGGTTCCTGGTAACCGGATGTATTGGAAAGTTTATTTACATCCACGATGTAGATGAGCTGAACCGGAGCCTTTGCTATAGAATCCGCCTGGCCAGGACCGATTGCCAGGGCGCGCAGGTCACCCGCAACAACTGGAACCAGTCTATGATGAAACGCGTCATAAAGATAGACACCTTCCTCCATGGCGACATAAAGATCAATTTCCTGTGAGTTGCTTGCTGAGGCAGCAGTTCTTCCAGGAATCTCAAATGGACCATTTTTACGATTTACTCCGCATGCAGCCCAAAGGAGATTTGAGAGTACTTGTATAGGGAGTTTTCCATTACTTATTTCACGGATAGTTTTTCTTTCCCGTAATGCTTTTAATACTGAAGTGCCGCGACCATGTGTGGGTCTCGGCAGTTCGATCGGTAGTGGATTCTGTGAAGCAGTGGTTCGAGGTCCCCTTTTGTTTCTTTTAATCATCGGAGCTCCTTTCTTGGGAATTTTCGTCAATAGATAAACGAAGCCTTCTTAACGACAGACGGACCTCAATTAATGGATAAATTTTCAGATATTCAAGTGGTGAGTTGATGGCAGATATTTTCATGTTGTGGCCCAATCGGCAACCAGGCCGGCTCGTTCTCATTGCAGGTCGGCTTCTCTTTTCATTTCCCCCAGCTTTTACGCCCGGGCTTGTTTTGCCAAGCTTGCCAATGCACCTGGCAAAGTGTGACCCAATCCCTTGACTCTTTGCATTCTAACCAGTACATTATCGCAGCAATCATAGCGGTCCGAGTCGTGGACCGGAGGGGATTCCCTGGTGTTCACTGATCCAGACCTGAGAGCGTTTCCTACTGGTTGTTTCCTCGCTTAAACGCTCCCCTCTCTCCCTCAGCGAACAACTCAACAGACCATAACGGCATAGCAAACCCGCTGGGAGGGAGCTGTGCTCCCGACCATCGTGTCTCTCTGAGGTCGGCAGTGCAACTGCCTCCCAATCCGGAGGGTTCATAGCTGGGAGGGAGCTGCGCTCCCAACCATCGTGTCTCTCTGAGGTCGGCAGTGCAACTGCCTCCCAGTCCAGAGAGGTCAAAGCTGGTCGGGAGTAGGAACTCCCTCCCAGCTGGAGGTGGGTGATCGAAAATGATCTTAGAAAATATGGCAATACGAAATCACAAAAATCACGCATCATTCTCATGGAGGGATTTATGAAACACAAGCTTCTGCTGCAAATTATAACGGTTAGTTTGCTGGCGACGGCGTTGTATGTTTCTCCCGCGCTCAGCCAGTGGTCCTCTGACCCAACCGTCAACACCCCCATCTGCACGGCGACAGGCGACCAAAATTGGGTCCAAATCTGTTCAGACGGTTCGGGCGGTGCCATCATGACATGGTCTGACCTTCGTAATGGCCACTCTGCCGTTTATGCCCAACGCGTGAATGCTTCAGGCTATACGCAGTGGCCAACGGACGGTGTTGCCATCATCGACACGACGGGGGCACGCGGTCCCGATATCGTTCCAGACGGCTCGGGCGGCGCTGTCATTGCATGGTTCGACAGTCGCAGCGGCACTTACAAAGTCTACGCCCAGCGCGTAAATGCTAACGGCAATCCACAATGGGTGGCAGGCGGTGTTGCCTGCGCGCCGGACATGTCCGCCATGGTGTCAGACGGCTCGGGCGGCGCCATCATTGTATGGGAAGAGGAATATGCGACGATGCTCTGGGTTCAACACATTAATGGCTCCGGCGATATCCAGTGGGGTTTGGATGGCGGTATTATTTACCCTAATGGGACTCAAAATGATCCACCAAAATCCCTTTCTCCTGTTGCCATTCCAGACGGCTTGGGTGGCGCCATCATTACCTGGATGGACGAAGACGGACCGTACGACAATGCCATCTACGCTGGGCGCGTGACTGGTTCAGGCATAGCACCATGGGGGGATATGGGTTATATTGTCATCTCCGATTCGGGAGGTTATCCCACTATCGCTTCAGACGGTTCTGGCGGCGCTATTATTGCATGGGAAGACTATCACGCCGGGGACATCTTTGCTCAACGCGTCGATAGTTCCGGCACCGTGAAGTGGGCAGCCCGCGGTGTCGGGATCTGCGAGGCAACAGGCACTCAGGAATTTATCCATAGTGCTTCAGACGGCTCGGGCGGCGCCATTATAGCTTGGTGCGACCTGCGCAGTGGCTACGACATTTATGCACAACGCGTGAATGCTTCAGGCATTGTGCAGTGGACAACGGACGGTGTTGCCATCTGCACGGGGTGGGCCGAATCTGCCCCCCCAATTGCTTCAGACAGCTCGGGCGGCGCTTTCATTTCATGGCAAGTGAAGAACAGTGGCCAATATGACATCTACGCTCAACACGTGAATGCTTCAGGCACTTTGTGGTACCCGGATGCCGGTGTTGCTGTTTGCACAGCGACGGGTAACCAAGGGTGTTCATCTATAGTTGCAGACGGCTCGGGCGGCGCCATTTTTCCATGGGCAGACTCTCGCAGCGGCAACACAGACATCTATGCTCAACATGTGGGTGCAGACGGCTCGCTGCCCATCCAACTGGCGTCGCTGACTGCCACAACGCTGACAACCGGCGTGCAACTGGAGTGGACAACCATGAGCGAAACGAACAGTCAGGGCTTTTATGTCGAGCGCCGGCCGAAAAACACGGGAGCGTACATTACAGTAAGCGGTTTGATCCCCGGTGCCGGGACATCGTTGGAAGAACACCACTACCAATGGACGGACACAAAAGTAACAAATGGGAATTACAACTACCGCTTGAAACTCGTTGATTTGGACGGCTCTTACAAGTATTCGAACGCCATCGTGGTAGCAGCGAGCGGCGTGTTGGGAGCTGACGATCCGAAGCTTCTGCCGACAGAATTTGCCTTGCGGCAGAACTATCCCAATCCGTTCAACCCGACGACAGTCATCAACTATGAACTGCCGAAGGCAGTGTACGTTCATTTGACAGTGTATGACATGTTGGGGAGACGAGTTACTACGCTCGTGAACGGAGCTCAGGAGGCGGGATATAAATCGGTGGAGTTCGGCGCGGCAAACCTACCGAGCGGCATTTACACATATAGACTAACTGCCCGCCCAACAGACGGCGGGCAAGCAGGGACGTTTGTCTCAGTGAAGAAAATGTTGATGATCAAGTGATCGTATCACTTGATCAGAAATCCCGCGTTCTTTCGCGGGATTGTTATTGAAGTGATATCTCCTGCCTTATCGTCAAGTCGAAAGCCGGTTCATTTGTATGGACCGGCTTTCGTGTCTCTCCCCATGTCTGAACCGTGATTTTGGGGATCATAGGATTACCATGATTAAGATAATCAAGGTAATCCTGTGAATCGAGCGAATCGTGGTTCAGACTTTTTTGCCCGATGTTGTCCGGCTCGCCCGCCGGAGTCCCGAAGGGACGCAGGCGGGCAGGCGTTCCTTCGCGGGAATGTTGTTGAAGTAATCTGACTTGTATGGTCGTTATCACTTAAGCCGACTCGTTCTCATCGCGGGTCGGCTTTTCGTTTTGGCCCAGCTGTTAGCGCCGCGGCTTGTTGTGCCAACATTGCCAATGCGCATAGGTAGATGGCGAACTGGCAAGAGCTGCAACACATCGTCGAAATTGCTTCGACTCCTTGACTTTCTTCGCTTGTTGTGGTACATTTCATAACAGTTAAGAAGGACGAGTGAGGGGACCGGGACACATGAAGAGGTTTGAGATTTGAGTTTTGGGATCTCCTCCAAACAGAATGCTCTGTTTTGCTCCCCTTCTTCTTCAACCAGTAAAGAATTTCATTGATTCACCAGCTCACAATTTCCACAAACAATTTCATAGAGAATCTCATGAAAAGATTTACTCTTTTCATTTGCCTGTTGGCTCTTCCTGTTCTTGCATTTGGACAGATGGTACCAGCAAGTTGTACCGGCTCCACTGCGCGGGCATCGGGTAACTGGAGCGACCCCTTGACGTGGAACGGCGTTGTTCCAAGTGCTTGCGACGCTACTATCGGGGCCGGCGATACGGTTACGGTTGATATCGGCACCGCCACCTGCAGGTACTTGTACCTCGGTTCGGGAACCGGCTTTGGCGTCCTGAAGTTCAATAACTCAAGCCAACTTACAGTTAACAGCACGTTCACGTGGGGCACCGGGACCGCAGGCGACTCGGGCACCATTGACATGACGAGCGGCGGGAAGTTGATACTTAAGGGATCGGTGACGGTAGACAGCGCGCAGGCCCACTTGTATGCAGGAACGGGGACAATCCAGTTGGACAGCAGCTTCGCCCAAACGATACCGGCAGGAACCTATGACAACCTCACGCTATCAGGTTCCGGCACAAAGACTGCGAGCGGCGCTATCACTGTCGTTGGCGACCTCAACAATTCAGCGACACTTGACATGGCCGGCTACACGCTTACGCTTGGCACCACAACGATCAACAATGGCACCGTACGTTTCTCGGGTGCCTCGAATGGTATGCCGGTCGGAACAACGGGAACGGTTGAGTACTACGGCACAGGTCAAACAGTCGCAACCGGGACATACACCACATTGATTTTGAACAACGCCGCCACGTTCACGGCCGCCGGCGACATTACCGCAACAACACTCGCTGTCGGCGGCAATCCAAGCACGCTCGCTGCCATACTTGACATGGCCGGCTACACGCTCGCATGGACCTACATCGATAACTCCCACGGAACAATCAGGTTCTTTGGCGCAACGAATGGTCAAGCCATCAACAGCGGCACGATCGAGTACCTTGGCGCCAGCCCGACTGTTGCCGGCGGCACGTACAATAACCTTACTCTCAACATAAACAGCGGCGATGCGCACCTTGGGGGAAGTAGCATTGTCAACGGCACACTCCATTTAGGTGCATGCAACATCCTTCTCGGTACAAGCAATTTGACTCTTGGTGGTACGGTCACGGGTGCTGCTGCATCATCGTGCGTAGTAACGAATGGAAGCGGGTACGTTCAGCGCAGTATCGCTGATGCTGGAAGCTTCACGTTCCCCATCGGTCCGTCGACCACAACATACAATCCTGTTACCTTGACGAATAAAACCGGCTCAACCTGCCCATACACAGCGCGTGTGGAAGTTGGGGACAATCCTACGACGCCGGACAGCACACAGGCCGGCAATCAGACGTGGACTTTGACGGGGAATGCCACTGGCGGCCCCGGCGTGGACCTCGCTTTCACCTGGCTGACATCAGAAGCTGGCGTGAACATCACTCCTGGCAGCGCAGTCGCTTGGGAACACAATGGAACCGCATGGGTGCAGGCCGGCGGAACGACCGCAACCGGGACACCGAATGTAACAACGGTCACTGGAATGGGAAATCTCTCGCCCTGGATAATTGGAAATCCGAATGCACTTCCCATTGAGCTCGCGTCGTTCACCGCGAACGCCGTCAGCAATACCGTAACCCTGGAATGGATGACGATAAGTGAGACGAACACGCTGGGATTTTATGTCGAGCGGGGCAGCAGCAAGACGGGACCATTCACAGAGGTCAGCTCTCTCATCGCCGGAGCCGGCACATCGACCGCGCAGCACAACTACTCCTACGCAGACAACAGCGTCAGTTCCGGCACGTACTACTACCGCTTGCATCAACTGGACAAGAACGGCGCTGGATCATATTCGAGCGTCATTACGGTCACGGTGAGCGGCGTGTTGGGAGTTGACGACAAAAGACCTTTGCCGACGGAGTTTGCACTTCACCCAAATTACCCCAATCCCTTCAATCCTTCGACGGTCATCAACTACGAACTGCCAAGAGCAGCGTACGTTCGCCTGGTAGTGTATGACATGTTGGGAAGAGAAGTTGCCACGATTGTGAACGGAGCTCAGGAGGCAGGGTATAAATCGGTGGAGTTTAGGTCGGCAAACATACCGAGCGGAATCTATACCTACAGACTGAGCGCGGGAACATTTGTCGAAGTGAAAAAGATGGTTCTGATGAAATGACGAAGTGCTGTCATCATCTTTTATCAGCGGTCCGCGTTCTTTCGCGGGATTGATAGGAACATTGGAGAAGTCATTTTATCGAAGAACCGCTGTTGTTTAGCGGGATTGATGCTCAACTGACGAGGTGTCGTCATCAGCTTTTGTCAGCGGTATCACGCAAGCCGACTCGTCCTCATCGCGGGCCGGCTTAGCTGTTAGGGTGGGGAATGGATTATATTATGAAAAAGAAAATAATTACACTCTGTGGATTTGCCTCTCTCGTTATAAGTCTATTTATATCGTTCGCGACCGCCCAGGTTCCGGTCCGGCAGGAAAACATTCCTCTTTATCCGGGTGCCGTGAAGACAGATTCCGCAGAACCTCTGTCAAAGCTTTTTGGGAAATTAATGCGGGAAGAATTTGCGAATAAGACTCTTATCTCCAGATCATTGAAGAAATATACTGTGATTAATACCCGCAAAGAAATTGAGAATGGTGATTTATTTAAATTCTACTTGTCTAAATTAGGTGGGACACGACTCCACCGGAATTCCGCAGTCCCCGTTAATCCACCGAACAAGGTTTATTATGTTTCAGAACCCGAAGGGGTTTATTTTATCTGGTATGTTAAGGAAAACAACGGAGACTTGACGCGATTATCTGTCTCTATCCCGCCAGGAACGGGTACGGAAGATTCAAAATATGAAATGACTATTGTTATTTTGAGTGAAACGTACACAGACAATGCGAACATCAAAACAAGAGTGCCCGGTGATAAAGAACTTCACTGGCCGATATACCCGGGTGCAGTTTTTGAACCGAAAGAGTCGGCCGAAGGGGGTGTCGTAGGATCGGTGTATATTTTTTATTCCGGCGACTCCTGGGAAAAAGTAATCTCATATTATAAAAAATCCCTGGGAACAGAACCGCTCAAGGGAGAACCTTCGCCGGGGAAAATAAATTATTTGTTTCAGCGTACACCCGGCCCAACCTATGAAAGTGACACTATTCTTCTCGAACAGGAACGCAATAAGACCGAATCTGCGAAAACAAAAATTACCTATACAATCCTAAGCCGGTAATGCCGGACCTCAAGAATAATTCCACCGATTTAAGAATTGACCGTGCCGCCTGAATGAATCTGGGACGCGTACGAAAGGAATTCTGAGTCTCCCCGATGCTCGTCCATTTTCTTTTTGATGGGAAGTGTTGGCAGATGGGTTACCGGGAGGGAGGAAACGCCCAAAAAGTCGTGCCCCCAACGAGATTCGAACTCGTGTTACAAGCTTGAAAAGCTCGTGTCCTAGGCCTCTAGACGATGGGGGCGAATATGATTTCGGATCTCCGATTGGCGATTGCGGATTGAGCATCACGTCATTGCCTGCGGGCCCGGCATCCAATCCACAATCCAATATCCACACTCGGCAATCAAGTCGGGTGTCCAGAGGGACTCGAACCCTCGACCTCCAGGGCCACAACCTGGCATTCTAACCAACTGAACTATGGACACCATGCAGCTAACCAATCCCGCTTCGTTTCACTCAGCGGGATCCTCAAATTGGGTTACAAATAATCCAGGGTTTTTGCAATTTTCAAGATAGCGAAAATCAGACGGAAAAACAAGGATTGCCCGGCACGGCGATGTCATCATGTGAATCAAGTGAATCGAGGTTCAGACGGTGAAGGAAGGTCTGAACCGTGATTTTTGGGATTATGGGATTACCATGATTAAAACAATCGAGGTAATCGCGTGAATCGAGCGAATCGTGGTTCAGACGGCGAAAGAAAATGTCCTCGAATTATTCCAGCCAATTTGAACCTCGGCACTAATTTCTTTATATTAAACGCTGTCACTTTACACAAAATTAGGGGCCTCAATGAAACCATATGTCGTGTGCGCAGTACTGCTTGTTGCACTTGCAGGCTGTGCGGGATACAAGGAACTGGAGCCGGATCCCGCAGTCTCTGCCGTTGAACGCGGGTACATCGAGCTAAAGCAGGGGAAAGAGAATTTCACCCTCGAACAGGGCAAAAAGTATATTCTCAAGTTCCCCATGCCGCCGCAGAATAACTTCTATCTCATCCTCGTAACGCGTGCAAAGGATACGCTCTACTCCTACCTGTCCGCGAATTTCGAGAAGGGGAAGGAATGGGTCGTTCCCATACGGGATGAAACAGCGTCGAACAAAAGCACGATGGTCTACGCGATGGGCAGACAATTTCCGACCTTCACATGGATCATCGATACGGTAAGGTACGACGTTCGTCTGCCGTTGAAGTACAGGTACGTTCCCCAGTGGCGCTACACCTTTGAGAATAAGTTCGTTGAGTACCAGAAGATCCTGGCGGGCAACATCGTGGACAGGTCGACGTTCAACTCCATCGGCGCCGGCTATGACGTTGACCATCTCGACATCGACCACGAGCTGACGTTTGTCGGCGACAGGAACTCGAAGCTGAAGACGATGAAGGATGAGCTGCAACACCTTGAAGGATTGTTCCCGGAAGATATCGCGGCCTCAAAGGATACAGCGTATGAAAAGTACACCGCGTTCAGGAAAAAGGTGGACGACGAATGGACATTCCAGGATGATTACGTTACCATTCTGAACATGTTCAAGAAGGAAAAGGAGACGAGGGGCAGCCTGGAACGATTCATTGAATCGGTTCCGTACTTCGCGAACATCGTCAACCAGCGGAACAGGTTCCCGTCGGGAGTTATCGCAAAGGCATCCCAGGTATTCCTCGGCCGCCTGTCCGAAGTAACTCCGTACATCGATAATATCCTCCGGCGCAAATCCGACGCGGTCGCTATAACCCCTCCGTTCTCGCTCGCCAATGTGAGCCCGATGTTCCAGGCCTGCGGCCGACCGACTCCGGATGACGTCGAGACCATCTTCCAATTCATCGCGAGGTACAATGCTGAGGTCGATTCCATCTCGCCTGCTGAAATGAAATTCGGGAATCTGCAGTCCTACTTTGACTCGCACATTGGTTCTCCGAGTGAGTCTTTCTACGCGGACCTTGCGGCCGGGGCGCGTGAGGCCAGAAATGCCATCCCGGAGCCGCAGGCAAGTATGTTCCGGCCGTACGGCGGTTATAGTTTTGTAAATCTTCTCTCCGACGAGATACTTGCCGCCAGAATCCACGCAGAAGACCTCCTGGCGATGTACGAGACTGCCGGTTCAGTTGCGACCGACATCAATGCAAAGGCATGGTCCTCTGCCGAGACGCGCCTCCGCGGGCTTTTCGAGTCCCGGGGAACTTCAAAGGCCCCGGAAATTCCCAATCAGCGCAGTGCGCTGGTCAAGAGGTTCGAGAGTGATATCTTCAACGCGATAAAGACCTCGACGGTTGAGCGCATCGAAGCTTTTCTAAAATCCCACGCGATGGCCATCGACAGCGTTGTGCAGCTCTACAGCGACCCGGCGTTTCATCCGGTGTACATGCTGACGTTCAGTTCTCTCGGTCCGGCCGACCTGGTCACAAAGAGAAAGGAAATCGAGACCTACCTCGACCACATCAAGTATTATCAGTTTCCAGAGAGTTCCATCAAAGTCATTTACGATGAATTGATTCGGAACATGAGCGAACGAGGAGTGGAGAAAGCACGCGCCGTTGTCGAGCACGGCAAGTTCTACCGCGGCACGGACAAACAGGTCAAAGGGCTGATCGCGGAATGCAACGTCGAAATCCCGAAGGCAATTGTCAAGCCGAAAGAGTATCGAAAACTCTTTGCCCTGCCGGTCACCAGCGAGAAAGACGGAACGAACGAGTACCTGTTCCGTATCCAGCTCCAGATTCCCTCGGAAGCGGAATTCCCTGTGTTCGACGTGAACCTGAAACTGCCCCAGGAGGTTGCCGAGAATTCGGAAAAAGAGCAATGGTACGAATCCATTACGATCGATAAGAAACCGATCAAGAACGAAGGGCGCTTCCGTATCACATCCCCCACGTCGGAGAACAACTATGAAGTGCTGATCACGCCGGTCCAGATGGAAAAGACAGGAAAGAACATCCTGGAAGTACGATTCAAGTACGATGGGTTCAAAGTCTTTGAGGTCAGCGCGATGGCTCAAGTTCCTATCATCCGAAAAAACTAACGGGAAGATTCTCATGCAAAAAAAATATATCGTCATCATTGCGGTGCTTGTCGTCCTTGGCGGCGCGGCTCTGTATTATTTCCTGACTCGCCCGAACCTTTCAAACCAAATCGTCATCCCGTACATTTCGCATCAAAAACCCGCTATCGACCCGCATCTCCCCAGCACAAATGCGCTCGCGGACAAACTTGACGAGGTGCAGTTCGACGGACTGTTCAACCTTGTTGCAGGCCCGAGCGGCGTCGTGTATGAGGATGGGTTAGGAGAGCTCGTCGGCGTCGACCAGAATAACGTCGTCACGGTGCACCTGAAGGGAGCCAAACGGTGGCATGACAGCTGGCAAATAACGGCAAAAGACGACAAGTACACGGTCGGTAAAGCGGCCGATCATCTCTTCTCGGCTGCTGACCTCAATTTCACATTGAAGAGAATCCAGAGCCTTGGGTCCCTGTCGCCCGATTTCATCCTCGTCTCGCAGGCGCTCCCTTCGATGGGGTTCGAGGGTCCCGACAGCATGAATCAAATCCGATTCCTCTTCCGCGGAGACAGAATCTGGAAAGAATCCGACATCAAAGAAGTGCTCTCCTTCAAGATTATCCCCGACAAGTCGGATATGAACGCGCTGAACTACAGAGTCGGCACGGCCTCGTATATGAGTCTGCCCCCGAAAGAGGAGGTAGCCGACTACTGCAAGAACCCAGACGGCGCGGCGCAGATATCGAACATCATCCTCGCTCCGTTCATCGACAACAGTACGTATTCGACGGAGCTCCATAACGGCAGGATCAACGTCCTCCTGGAAACTCCCTTCGGGAGTCTCTCGTCCATCCTCGGTGACACGAGCAAGTATTTCTATAAATCGAATATCAGCAACACGTACTTTGCACTCTTCTGCAACGTTCAGCGATTGACTCGTGAACAGCGAAAAGAGCTCCGGCACTTCATCAACGACAGGACTCTCGTGGAAAGGTTCTTCAAGGTGAATTCGGAACAGGCGCGCCACATTACAGACTACAAGGGAAACAAAGACAATTACTATGACTATATCAACAGGAGCGTATTCCCTTCTTCCTCCTACTACGTGGAAGAGAAGATCGTTGAACCGCCTGTGGACGATGCGCCGGCCAATCTTTCCGTTCTTCCCGACACGGTTCGAATCAAGGCCTGCATGAACTACGGGTTCCGCGAGGAATACGCTGAGTTGATCGAAGTGCTGAACGACCCCGCCGTGACGAACGGGAAAATCAAAGTCCTTGCGGTATCGAATGAGGATATCAAAAAGGGTGATTACGACGCTGTCCTCGTTGCCGTGACCGGCTACAGGAGTAATTTCCTGTTCGATTTGTACAATATCTTCCTTCGGGATCCGGACCTGGAAACGTATAAGATCAATTTGACGACAGAACAGAATGAGAAGGGTGCCGTGAATGTGTCGGAAAGCTCCTTCCAGGCCGAGAAAAATTTCTTCCGTCTGGATTGCCAGAATACCGCCGAGGGTGACGACATCAAGCAATTGCTGAAGTATACGTACGGGTTCATGTCCACGCGCCAGATCGGCGACAAACAGGAGTACGCCCGCCGCATTGATGAGCTGGAACAACGGATGTGCCTCGGGGTATGGATGTTCTCGCTGCCGTCGCTGGCGTACTTCAGCAGACAGTTTGATGAATCGAGCATCGACCTCTACGGCGTAGCGTCCCAGCTCTCAACCGTCAAGAAATGGAGAGAGCGGGAGACGAAGTGAGGAGAAAAGCGCTCGCCTGCGTGCTGCGCGGCTCGCTCGTTCTCCTGTTTCTTTCACTGGCGCCGCGGTTACCGGCTCAGAGCAAGTCGGACTTCCTCGTCGTCGAAAAGGCAGAGCGCCTCCTGGCCTACAACAAGTATCAACAACGCGCGACGGAACAGGAACGGAAATCGCTCGTCGGCGCCGTTCCGATGAGAATCCTGAAAGCCGACGCCCTCCTGGGAGATGGTTTCATCCATTGCATGCAAGTTGAAATTCAGGGAGAGATGTTTTTTCTCCAGAAGGACAATGACGGAAAACTTTCCCGTTCGGGCTCGCTCGGTCTCGAAAAAATATTCCGCAATGCAGCTATCCTTCTTGACACCGTTGAGGTTCTTACTAATCGTTCCGTCTATTTGTCTCCTCCTGGTTCTCCCTCGCGGCCACTATTCGCAGGCGAAACTCTCGTTAGAATATTCCGTCACGCGGATGCGGTCTATTGCATGACGACGGGAATTTCCCCTGCCTATGGGTGGGTTGACTTCAGGACAGCGAGGGAGAGAGGAGATTGGAGAGTGCGCACGCCGGTCTCTTCGAAATCTCTTCCCGTTTCAGATGCCATCATACAACAAGTCCGATCGAGGATCGACCGGGTGAACCACCTGCTCGCGCAGCTTTTTGACCACTTCAATAATGAAACCCATCAACAAAAACAATCTCCCCGGTGGGTGGTCGAGACCTCCGGGAATGCAATCTCTTGCACATTGGAAGGGGCGTCACAGGCGGAGGACTTTCGACAAAGTTCTGCGTATCTGGCGATGGACATTGAAAGCCTGGTGCTCGGTACCAATCTGGATGTGACGAACGCGCCGGGAAGCATCAAGATGCGGCAGAAGTAGGAAATGAAGGCAAAGCTCGTCGAGCATACGCTGAGCGTGGTTTTCGTGACGTGCGCTTTTATCGTTTTTGCAATGGTCATGCAGAGCCAGGAGGCATCACGAGAAGCCGCCCGCTCGAAAGCAATCGAACCGTACTTGCATCTCAACTTCCTCGACTACGGCGACCCCCTGCATCGGGCACTCCTGAAAGAATCATTCAACGTCTTCCATCCCGGGAGACCCTGGGAAGGCGACTCGTTACTCCAGGCGATTGACAGGATTCGCCAGGAACAATTTGTCGGTCAGGAGTACAAGACCGGACAGGAGGAACGGGGAATATCGCCGGAAAAGCTGTTGAAAATCGGCGGGATGTATATTCAGTTCATTCTTCTGTATCTCATCGTTGTGATCCTGAGTTATCACGCTGCGCAGAGCCTTGCGATATATCGGTTCGTGAAGATGAAGCAACAACGGACGTCCGCCATTGTTGAATTGTATCGCTGTTTCACCGACCCGGAGTCGGGGAGGAGAGGCATTTCATTTTGGCTGAAGATAGCGGGATTGAGCGGGAAAGCCATACTCAAAGGAGTCTCCTATGCTGTGCTGTTCGCGCCCGCGTACGTCATCGGGTACTCGGTGAGGTCGACATTTGACGCAGACTCCTACGCCTTCATGATCGTCCTCGGAGTTATCTCGAACGGGCTCCTGATTAATTCCGCAAACAAGTTCTTTACGCTTCTCGTTACCGAAAGCCGGAAAGGATATGTGCAGGCCGCAATTGTGAAAAACCTGAGTTCCTCGTACGCATGGGGGACCCGCGATGGAGTATCGTACAGAGCTCTGCTTCTTCCCAAGAGAATGTTCCCGTCGCACGTCTTCAGCCATATCTTTGTGAATGCCCGCTACCAGAACCTCCTCTCACTGAAGGAACAGGCCTCGTTTCTTGTCACGGGCCTGATCATCATCGAGATGGCGTTGAACATCCAGGGTCACCTTGGTTACGAGTTATTGCAGAACATTCTCTACCGGCAGTACGATGTGGCGATGTGCATTATCGTCGGGATCTTTCTTATTATCAAAGGAACCGAGGTCGTGGTGGATATTTGGTTCCACATCGAGTCGAAAAAATACGAGAACAGGGAATAATCGTTTTCCATGACCAATTCCGGATTTTTCTCGAGCTCATTGTTCAGGCAGAAACATTTGATGTGGCTTGGTGTCTGGTTGATCGGCCTTGCGTGTCTCACCGGGTGGGATGCGCTCTTCCTCAATCAACCCGCCTTCAAGCTGATACAAACGGCATTTGCCAATACGCTGGTTGCGGGCGTGCTCGTCGTACTTCTCTCCCTGGGGATGGGGTGGATCGTCGGCGTCTGCTTGCACTTTTTCGAGAGCCGCAGCAGGTCGTGGTACCTCGGCGTTACTTTTATACTTAACATCATTCGTTCCATCCCGCAGATCGTCGGAATTCTTTTGGGGTACGTCGTTCTCACTATCCTCATCGAGCATGAAGTGCTGCAAAATCAGTTCGCACAGCTTGCCTGGATGGCATTCACCATCAGTCTTTTTGTGTTTCTTGAAGTGGTCGACCTCGTCCGCGAGAGGATCGCACACTTCAGCAAGCTGGATTTTTTCCAGGCAATGCTCTGCTGCGGGATCAAGGAACACCGCATCATTAATCGGGAAATTCTCTGGAAAAACAGCCGCGCCCATCTTCTCCACAAGATGATTTCTATTTTCGGCACTGCGATCTTCCTTCAGTGCACGATCGATTTCATCGTCTCGGTCGGCCTTTCCACGGATGTAAGTCTCAGCAACTTCCCGGCCACGCTGGGAAGCCTGCTCTCAAAGCTCGACAGCAAACAGGATATCCTTTCCGTGGGAAGGGCGTTCTTCGACCTCACCGACGCGCGGGCGCTCCTGTTTGAACACCTCCAGGGAATCAGTATTACGTTTCTCATAGTGTTTACACTGCTCTCGGTCTATAAAATTTCGAACGGGCTGGTCAGGAAGTACAATCTCTAAGCGGCGCATGAATAGTCTGGATTTTGACATACACATTGCATCCGCAGAACGACAGCTTGTTGATGTGAAGGGATTTGCTCTTCCCCTCGGCCGGATTTCCGTTTTGTTCGGTGAGTCGGGGATCGGGAAAACACTCATCGCCCGTGCCATCTATGGACTTCTTGACCCCGAGGAATTCAGCGTCTCGATCAACGGCGAGGGGTATGAGAAGTATTTGAGGCGACGCGAAACGGTTGAAATCAAAGAGAACGGTTTCTTTGTGTTTCAGGAGCCATCATCCCATCTGAACCCGTTGCTCCCGCTGGGAGTCCAATTGAGAGAAGGCGATCTCGCGGTCGGTTCAGATGGCACCGAACTGCTGAAGGAATTGTGGCGATCCGACCCGACCCCCGGGCAGGGAGAGGACGTGAAGAAAATTGAGGGCCTTCTCGCGGTTTTTCCAAAACCGTATCGACCCAGCGGCGGGGAAAAACAGCGCATGTTCCTTGCGATGGCTCTCAAGAAGATCGACATCATGGTCCAGTGTGGGCGATTGAATCGTCAGAGCGTCTTTGTTTTCGATGAGCCCACAGGAAGCCTGGACAATTACTTCCGTGATATTTTCCTTTCATTGCTGTTCCGTCGGTTCCAGCGGCATAAGTTTACAACGTTGTTGATCACACATGATTATTCGATGGTCGGTGAGATCACGCGAAAGCACGGGCGATTGTTGGATCATGTTTCCTTCAAAGAACTCAGACTACAAAATGAAAAACTCGTTCTAACGGACTTTCAACCGCAGGTCTATCTCGGTTGGCTTCAACATCAAAAAGAATATCCCGTAAAGGAACCATCCCTGCGCCATCGCGAACCGCTGTGTCGGGTTGAGAGCGGGGCCGAAGTATTTGGCCAGCAATTAATCATCTCGAAGGATCAATCCGGGACTGTAGAATCGCCGTTGGAAATTCTTCCCGGCACGATGACGTATTTAAAGGCGCCGAGCGGAACCGGGAAAACCACCCTCGTGAAATTGATGATGGGATTAATTCCCGCCGACAGGCTGCGGCTCACCGTGGAAGATGTCCAATTAACGGAGCGGACCGCGCGGCATTATTGGCAGACTCGCATCTGGGGGCAGAAAATGACGATGGTCTTCCAGCATGCCGACGAAGCTCTCAACCCCCGGTCAACCGTGGCTGAAACATTTGAGGGGCTCCCTTCGCGGAAGCGCGTTACTCCACGGGATATCCGTCAAATCCTTGGCGAACTGTTCGAAATTGAGATTAATGATGATTTTCTCCGTAGACGGGTTGGTGCTTTGAGTGGGGGGCAGAAGCAGCGGCTGAATCTGCTGCGCAGCCTTTCTTTGAATACGGAGATCCTTATCCTTGATGAGCCGCTCAACGGTCTCGACTTCGAAAGCGCGACAAAGGTGCTCGCGATGCTGAGAGAACAACAGCAAGGGGGGAAGGCTATTCTGGCGATTTCACATAACGAAGAGATTTTCGACGCCCTGGTTTCAAAAGACTCCGTTTACTACCTGCATTCGAAGAGAGCACATTCGTAATCGTTACTCACTCTTCCCTTTGCGAACTCTGCGAATCTTCTCTCTGCGTCCTTGCGGTAAAGCTCCTAACCGCAGAACGCAAAGGTTACAAATGGTCAGGGGCGGGTGAACAGATCAGCAATATCTTGGAATGTCCTTGATATTGACAAAGATGAGGAAAACACGGAAAATCAGCAGAGTCCGCGGACATCCCGTTTTATGACATTCCGCCTTGTGACGGTCGGTCTTGACTTTAATTGTTGAAATTACGTAATTCCATGCGTTAGTTTTGGAAACGAGGCAATAGGTGAGGGGAACTTGCCTCGTTGCTCAATATTGTTGGTAATTCTTCAGGAGTTCGTATTCATCCCTGCACGTATTTCGAATTGAAGTACTGCATGTTTTTCTTGGTTCGTAAGAATCGGAACTGCAAAAAATGAATCGCTTACTCACTCTCGGACTTCCTGGCTTGCTTGCCGGGGGGCTATGTCCAGGCCCAATGGTCAGGCGATCCCACCTTCAATACTCCTATCTGCACGGCAGCAAACGATCACATCCAGCCGACCATCGTGAGGGATAGCATCTGTCGGGCGATCATTACAGTTCTTGCCTGCTCCACCGACATTGCTGTGGAAACAATGCACAATAAAACACATGAATCTTAGATTTCATACGCATGGTTGCCGAACCCGGTCAATCCGCGGGTTCTTGTTTTTTCTGTCCTTGTCTTTCACCGCACATAGTGCTTTAGCGCAGACACCGACGATCACATCCTTTTCGCCGGCATCCGGCCCCGTTGGCGCCACTGTTATCATCACCGGCACAAACTTTAACACGACGGCTTCAAATGACCTTGTATATGTTGGCGGCGTACGCGCAGTGGTCAATTCTGCCTCTTCAACCTCGCTTAGTCTCGCAGTTCCTTCGGGCGCAACCTACGCGCCAATTACGGTAACGGACACAACGACAGGGTTGACGGCTTACTCCAAACTGCCGTTCATAGTCACGTTTCCGGGCAGCAGGGGAGTGAATAACTCATCGTTCTTGAAGGAGATTGATTTGACTACTGGGGCAGGTCCTCGCAAGATTGCAATTGCAGACATCGACAACGATGGCAAACCGGATATCGTTGTGGCGAACGCAAGCGATGGGACGATATCAGTTCTACTAAATACCTCGACCACCGGTTCTCTTACGGACGGTTCTTTTGCTCCGAAGGTCGATTTGACTGTCGGTGGGTATCCTAGTGAAGTAGCTTTCGGCGATCTGGACGGGGATGGAAGAGTTGACATTGTGGTGGGGAACTCTAATTCAGTGTCGGTCTTCCAGAATTTTTCAGTGCCGCACAACGTCGCATTTGGCTTGCCGGTTACATTGAGCACCCTTGCCGAGGGGGGCAAGGTGGCCATTGGAGACATAGATGGGGATGGAAGGCCCGACATTGCGGTGGCGTATTGGTCGGGCTGGAATAGTCCAGTATCGATCCTTCGGAATACCTGCACGAAAGGTCTTCTCTCGACGGCATCCTTTGCTCCCGAAGTCGATTTCACCGTCAGTCCGTATTTCAACACCGTAGCGATAGCAGACGTCGATGGAGATGGGAAGCCCGACCTTGTAATTACAAATAACTATAGCAACACAGTCTCAGTGCTCCGGGACACAGGAACAGTCGGGAATATTCAGTTCGCTGGCAAGGTCGATTTCGCTACCGGTTCATTCCCCGTCGCAGTAACCGTTGGAGATATTGACGGAGATGGAAAGCCGGATCTTGTGATAGTGAACTCTGGCAGTAATACGGTATCGGTTCTCCGTAATATTGCAGTAAGCGGCTCGATCACTCCCGGGTCATTTGCTTCGAAGATCGATTTCCCGACCGGAGTTGGTCCTAATGATGTCGCCATCGGCGATGTCAATGGCGATGGCAAGCCAGATTTAGTGGTGGCAAATTCCAATGGCAACACGGTATCGGTACTACGAAACACTGCCACGAGTGGAAGCATTACGTCGAACTCCTTCGCTCCAAAGATTGACTTTACAATTGGTGGAAATCCGTATGGCGTTGCCGTTGGGGACCTGGATGGGGATGGGAGACCCGACATTGTTGTGTCGAATAATAACAGAGACACGCTGTCATTGCTTCGGAACGTCAGCTCTGTCCCCGCGCCCACGCTGCTTTTTCCCTCGGACGGTGCAACCAGGCAAAGTCGTACCATGTACAACTCGCAAGGGATTCGAATTTCGTTTCGGGCATCGTTCTTAATGACACGACAGTAACTGATACGTCAAGGTTGGTAAACGGTCTCGCAAACGGCACATACTGGTGGAGAGTGAATGCCAAAGATTCAACAAATGCGGTAGGCCCGTGGTCGAATGTATGGCACTTTGGAACAGGTGCCGTCGGATACTGGCCTGTTACATTTCAGGTGAACATGAAGATCCAGATGCTCCGGGGGGCGTTTCTCCCGGGCAGTGGAGGCGTCGTCTGCGTGGCCGGTGACTTCAATGGCTGGGGGGGCACGGGATATACAGATACCCTGAAGGATCCTAATCAAGACAGCATCTTCACGAAAACGATATCGCTTGCTGACACATCGTTTATTCATTACAAATATGTTACAAGCCCGACCACCGGCGGACATTGGGAAAGTAATCAGCCGACAGCCAGCGGCATGCGCGAGTTCAGGGTTCCTGTCGGAGGAGGAGCGATCCCCGTCGTTTATTTCAACAATGATTCCACGATCGTAACTCCCAACTCCCCGGTACTCCTCGCTCCTGTCAATGGCGCAACCAACCAGCCGGTAAATCCTATCTTGCTTTGGCATGCAGTGATCGGGGCAAAGTCGTACCATGTACAACTCGGCAAAGTCGTACCATGTACAACTCGCAAGGGATTCGAATTTCGTTTCGGGCATCGTTCTTAATGACACGACAGTAACTGATACGTCAAGGTTGGTAAACGGTCTCGCAAACGGCACATACTATTGGTGGAGAGTGAATGCCAAAGATTCAGCAAATGCGGTAGGCCCGTGGTCGAATGTATGGCACTTTGGAACAGGTGCCGTCGGATACTGGCCTGTTACATTTCAGGTGAACATGAAGATCCAAATGCTTCGGGGCGTGTTTCTTCCGGGCAGTGGAGGCGTCGTCTGCGTGGCCGGTGACTTCAATGGCTGGGGGGGCGTGGGATATACCGATACCCTGAAGGATCCCAATCAAGACAGCATCTTCACGAAAACGATATCGCTCGCTGACACATCGTTCATTCATTACAAGTATGTTACAAGCCCGACCACCGGCGGACATTGGGAAAATGATCAGCCGACAGCCAGCGGCATGCGCGAGTTCAGAGTTCCTGTCGGAGGAGGAGCAATCCCTGTCGTGTATTTCAACAACGATTCTACGATCACAACCCCGAACGCCCCAGTGCTCATCGCTCCTGTCAACGGCGCAACCAACCAGCCGACAACGCTGACGCTGCGATGGAACCAATCTGCCGGCGCTGCAAAATACTATCTGCAAGTCTGCTCTGCGTCAGATTTTTCAGCCCTGGTATTCGATGATTCAACTCTTATCGACACTTCGTATCACATCGGACCAACTTCATATAACACACTTGCATACAACACGACATACTATTGGCGTGTGGGCGCGGGGAACAGCGCCGGCTGGAGTGCATTCTCAACAAGGTTTAGCTTCATGACATTTCCTCAGGTCGCAATTACTCCACCTGTTGTTTCATTTCCGTCCGACCCCACTGCTTCTACGTCCTATAGGTTGTTTAGTTTTCCCGGAGTAACTACCACTACAATCGGCAGTATTATTTCTGGAACACAACAAACAGACTGGAGAATGTTTCGAGATAACGGAGCGGCATCCAATTACTTGGTCGAGTTATCCTCTGACGATTACATTGGGCCCGGTGAGGGTTATTGGCTTTTGAAGAAAGGGAATTTGTCTCTTGCCCAAGTCACCATCGAAATGCCTCCTATCGCCGCCGACAGAACATACGGCATTCCGCTTCACAGCGGCTGGAACATCATTTCAAATCCATTTGACAGAGCTGTGTTGTGGTCGGATATCATCGGTCAAAACGGTCTCGATTCGGCGACGAAAGCGTGGACGTACGTCGGTAACTTTGTGGATACTGTGACAGTGCTTGCGCCGTTCCGAGGTTATTACTTCTCCAACGATACCAATTTGACGTCGCTGGGGATTCCGTATCCTTTCTGGCAAAACATCGCGCCAGTTCAGCCCCCTCGTGCAGATTGGCAAGTGCAAATCATTTTTGAGTCCGACATCAACAAAGACCCGGCGAATTATATTGGGATTGTGTCATCATCAAAAAGTGGGTTGCTGAAATACCACAGTCATAAACCTCGGCTTATGTTTGACCAAGGGTTTTTGTGCTTCAATCGTTCGGAATGGGATGCAAAGAACAGCCGGTTTAATGCGGATTATCGTTCCTCACTCGGCGACGGACAGGCATGGGACTTCGAGGTTTCGAACCCGAGAAAATCAGGGGCAAAGATCACGTTCAAGAACATCGAGCAGATACCGGCGGGAAATGAGGTCATTCTCGTGAACCAGCTTAACACAACTCCCTTCGATGTGCGTTTGAAGAATGAATATGTGTACGCGACGGTGAGTGAAAGAATGCCCTTCAAGCTGATCGTCGGGAAGAAGCAGTTTGTCGAGAACGAAATCGCCAAATTATTACCCGACAAATTCGAATTAATGCAGAATTTTCCGAACCCATTCAATCCGACAACGTCGATTAGCTTCAAGGTCGCCCGTGAGGCGCAGGTGCGTCTTGCTGTGTACTCCGTGCTCGGTGAGCGGATCAAGATATTGACAGATGGTTTGCACTCACCCGCGGTGTATACAGTGACGTGGGACGGGACAAGTGAGTCGGGCAATCGGATTGCAAGCGGAATGTATTTGTGCCGGCTTGTGGTGAATGGGAAAAGCATTCAGACGAAGAAGTTATTGCTAGTGAAGTGAGGTCAACTTGGAATTATTGGGATGGTTGGGATTTGGAATTATTGGGATGGTTGGGATTTGGAATTATTGGGATGGTTGGGATTTGGAGGGATTTGGAATTATTGGGATGGTTGGGATTTGGAATTATTGGGATGGTTGGGATTTGGAATTATTGGGATGGTTGGGATTTGGAATTATTGGGATGGTTGGGATTTGGAATTATTGGGATGATTGGGATTTGGAATTATTGGGATGAATGGGATTTGGAATTATTGGGATGAATGGAATTTGGGATTATTGGGATTAGAATTGGTTGGTCGAAAGTGAGTAAGTGCCCTTTGCGCACCCCTTTGCGGACTCTGCGGTTAAAGTTCTTAAATCGCAAAGGACGAAAAGACTATTGAGAACAAAACTCGTGAGATTGTTATGAGCATCACTCAAATACTCCGTTACCGTAAGCCTGTTGTGTTGACCTTGCTGATCCCATTATCGCTGCTTCTGATTGATGCGCATGCCTTCGCGCGCAGCGACGAACCATCGATTAGTTTACGGAACATCCAATGGGAACTCGAGGGGGATACTGTAGTCATAACTTACGATCTGCTGGCTCCTCTCAATCAGGAATATGACGTGAGCCTTACCCTGCTGAATGACAATGATCCCTCATTCAAAGTAATTCCCGAAGCCGTCACGGGAGATGTCGGCAAGGGAATCTTGAGCGGAGTTGGAAGAAAAATCCTGTGGGAGTACAAGAGGGACCTCCCGAAGGGTTTGGAAGGTGACGGATACCGGTTCGAAATCCATGCGCAACTTCCCGCGGGCGGGTTACCTTGGTTCTGGATCGGAGTTGGATTTGCAACGGCTGGGGGTGCTGCCGTGCTACTGTTGGGAAAGAAAGAATCAGGTTCTGCATCCATACAGTTGCCGTTTCCTCCGGGTAGGCCTTAACGATCATCGACTATTATCTCAAAAGGAGAGGATAGCATGAGAAAAGTGGTAGAATTTCTTGCTGGATTGTTTCTGGTGATCACCATGACCGATGCGCAGGGAGTGACGGGTCGCAGCAATGCGGGATCGTTCAGTTCACCGGAAAAACTCTCGGCGACGCTGCGATTCATAGGGCATTCCGGAGGCAATACTCTCGGTGCGGGGGAAGTCGGGACTCTCCTGGTGACGGTTTCTAATACCGGCGGAACGACAGCTCGTTCGGTGGTTGTATCTCTTTCAACGACCAGCACCACCTCTCGGATTAGATTTATTCCTTCATTCACGATTCCGCAAATTTCACCCGCGGGGGCCGATACCGCACGGTTTGAGTTGAGCGCGCCTGAGAATGCCCCGACGCAAACCATCCCATTTATGATAGAAGTTGCCGATGCCAAAGGGATCAAAAGTGAAACGCAATCGATGACCATCTCAACGAAAGAAAAGCCCGTTGTCAGGGACGTAACTCCGCCAGCGATTGAAGTGACCGAGCCGGTGATCGTAACGACGAGGGGAATGAAAATCCCTGTTGATTCTGCGGCATTTCATACGGATAGTTCGTCGCTTGTGGTGAAAGGCCTTGCAACCGACTCAAGCGGTGTTGCCCTTGTGCTGGTCAATGGGCAGGAGGCGCAGCTTTCTCTAACGGGTGGGGGCACGAGTTTTTCCGACAATGTCCTGCTCGTCCTGGGGAACAACGAAATTGAAATCAGGGCCGTCGACAAGTTCAGGAACGAGGCGTCGCTGAAGTTTCTTGTCAAGCGTGAACCCAGGTCGCT
The DNA here is from genome assembly GCA_049515655.1 of Bacteroidota bacterium. Lineage (GTDB taxonomy): Bacteria > Bacteroidota > Ignavibacteria > UBA10030 > SZUA-254 > JBEKTW01. Next base: position 165,168 of record JBEKTW010000005.1, on the reverse strand, counting down.
TGTTCAAAAAACGGAGCTTCCCAGTGTCTTCAAAGGTCAACGCTGGGCTGTGGTTGTCGGGATTTCACACTACGCGGACTCGGACATTCCGCAACTCCGGTACGCTGACAATGACGCGCAAGCCTTCTATGCCGTCACGACAACACCGATTGAAGAAGGGGGGCTGGGTGTGCCTAAATCAAACGCTCGATTCCTCGTCAACGAACAGGCTACCTCGGCCCATGTGCGGGAGGCTATCACGGACTTTTTGAAGGCGGCAATTGAGGACGACATTGTATTCATATACTTTGCCGGTCACGGTGCCCCCGACCCCGAACGCCCGAAGGTACTGTATCTTCTCACTCACGATTCTCAACTGAACAAGCTTGCCTCAACGTCAATCAAGATGCAGGAAATTCAAGATGCGTTGCATGATTATGTGGCGGCAAAACGGGTGCTGGTCTTTGCCGACGCATGTCACAGCCGCGGTGTCAGCGGGGAGATCGCATCGCGCGCTCTGGCAGCGCCGGACCTTGTGAATGAATACCTCGAAGAGATAGCGCGATCCCGCGAGAGCTCGATTTCATTCAGCGCCAGCGACGTCAATCAATTATCGCAGGAAGATAAGAAATGGGGCGGAGGTCATGGCGTCTTTACGTATTACATTTTGGAAGCCCTCAAGGGAAAAGCAGATTTTGACCACGACAAGATCATCCGGCTCGGCGAGTTGACGCAATATGTCAGCGATCACGTCCGCAGAGATACGAAGGCACAGCAAAGTCCCATCTCGAGCGGGAGTTTCGACGTCAATCTGCCGCTGACTGTTGTGCCGTAGCAACACGACGGATAAATCAACGAAATTTCCCATTTCTTGCAGGGTGATGAGCACGTGTGGGGCGGGTTGACACTCTCTCCCCAACAGGAGCGCCCGGGGGAACGGGCTACGAAGCTCTTTGAAAACCTGGCACTGGTCTGTATGGTGGGTTTTGTCGTTTTAGGAAAGCAATGGGTTAATAAGCAAAGGTTAGGGTACAGACTAACTACTATCATTCTACCATCACAAGGAGAGGTTTATGAAAAAACTATTTCATTTGCTTTTTTGTATCATTCTAACCGCAGTATTTTTCAACGGTTGCAGCGGTTCGAAAGGCATGCAAGGCACCTCTGAAGGAGACATCCCCGATTGGTACAACAACCATCCGCAAGACCCGAATTATTTCTATGCAGCTACTACTGCGACATCGCAAGATATGCAGCTTGCAGTAGACAAGGCGACGTCGGCGGCTCGCACCGAGATCGGAAGGATAGTGGAAACAAGAATCAGTGACTTGCAGAAAAAATTCGATGAAGAAACGGGGATCGGCAAAGATGCGCAACTGCTGCAACAGTTCACCGGGGCGAGTAAAACCGTTGTTTCGACAAGCCTTTCTGGAAGCCAAGTAGTTAAACAAAAACAGTTCAAGGACGGCGATATTTGGCGCGCCTATGTGCTTGTCCAGTACCCAGTCGGTGCCGCGAATGAGGCTCTTCAGCAGCAAATCAAAAACAACGAGCAGATGTACACTCGTTTTCGCGCTTCGCAGTCGTTCAAAGACCTTGACGATGAAGTGCAAAAATACGAGGAATGGAAAAAGCAGCAGCAGCCGGCGCAGGAGAAATAAGATCTTGAAAAGCTCGGGGCTGATTCGCTTGTCTCTCGCCCTGAGCCAAAGACCTACCTTACGGCTGAAGAGCTTTTTGGAGAGATAGAAGATGCCGGCGATGAAGGAGGGGATTTTGTGTTCATAAGGAAATAAGAACCTGAACGCAGGACACAATAATATGAGACATCTAAAAGAAATAGTACTTTTCACCCTGCTTTCCTTTTGCATTTTTAATTTTGCATTGTCCGGTACCCCCGACTGGGTCAAGAACTTTGGCGTGTCAGCGAAGTATCCCGATCGCATCTACATAGTTGGCTTCGGTGTATCGTCGGAGAAAGACCCTGCCAAGGGTCGGGAGGATGCAATCAACAAGGCAATTGCCGACATCTCTCGCCGCATTAAGGTGACAATCTCCAGCAAAACTTCGACGGCGGTCGAAGAATCAAACCAGAAATTCGCTGAATACGTGAACACCGTCACACAGAGCAGTACATCTCTTCATCTTGAAGGCATCGAGACAGAAACCTACAACGATGATGGCACATTTTACGCATTGGCCTATGTGCAGCGTGAAGCCCTCGTGGAACACTATCATGCGAAGGTGCAAAAGCTCAAAGAAGACGTACGAGCAGTAATCGACCAAGCTCAAGCATTGGAGGCGAACGGGGACAAATCAAGTGCCATCGAAAAGTACTCGGCGGCATTTCCACTCCTCGCTGAGCTCCACGAGGCAATTTCGATTCTTATTGTGGCTGATGCGGGATCGTTTGCGGAGATTGATACTGTCTCCATATCTCCGGAAAAAGTGACCGGTGCCATTGACCGCATCATCAACAGGCCAGTGCGCTCTGTTGATGATGCCGCGTGGTTCGTTGGTTACATGCTTGGTCAGCAACAGAGGGTCGGGAATAGCCCCGTGAGAGTTGTTCCGCTCACATACCAGGATACAAAGATGAGCAGTCAGTTCGGCCGATATATGCAGCAGCTGCTCGAGCAAAGACTCGCAAGTGTCGCGAAGTGGACCGTTGGCGGCACGTCGGGCGAAGCGCTATGGCTCGTCAGCGGGACGTACTGGCTGCACGGCGATCAGGTGAAACTGTTCGTTCAGGTGCGAGAGCTAAATTCCGGAAACATGGTTGCGAACACCGAAGTTACGTTCCCCCAATCCGTTATCGATACTGCAATATCGCTGACGCCCCAGAATTTTGTCCAGGCGTTGAGCGACCAGAGGGTGTTTAACAAGGACGAAGTGGTGAATGGCGGGTTACAGGTCGAGGTGTGGACCGACCGGGGTAATGATGGCGTAGTGTACACGAAGGACGATACGATGCACGTGTATGTCCGCGTGAACCGGGAAAGCTACGTGAGATTGGTCTATCATATGGCGGATGGGCGCCGAGAATTATTGGAGGACAGCTATTACATTTCCTCCAATTTGGTTAACCAGGTCGTTCCTATTCCGGAAAGATGGATATGCAGCGAACCCTACGGTGCGGAAGTGTTGCAGGCTTTTGCCCGTACGGTGCCGTTTGAACCCATCGAAACACAAGACGTTGATGGATTCAAGATCTTAAAGGAGGATTTGGAAAAATTTGTTGTCCGTACCCGGGGAATGAAAACAGTCAAGGATACTGCAGCCCAGCAAGCCGAGGCGCGGGTCGTAGTCACCACAATGGAGAGATGAGGCCCAGAAAACGCAAAGTCGATGAATTGCCGAGTACTATCACCTTTGCGTCCTCGCGCTAAAGCTTTTAACCACGAAGTCACGAAGAACGCGAAACCTGACGAGAGCGGCAGCCGGTTCTACGCTCCCCGCTCACGATCACTCTACCACTACTTCATCGGAGAAAATGAATGATTCGTTTCCTTTCGCGTGGTGCCACTCGGGTAGCTTCCCCGGATTCTTTGCCACGATTTTCAAATATCGCGTCTTCACGTCCTTGAATTCAGCAACAAAGTCATGGATGATTGTGCCCTCTTCGCGGGGGTCGATGGTGTTGAGTACTTCCTTCGCGAGCGTGTAGTTTTCACCGTTACCGGATGTCCATACCTGAACCCGCTCAGGCATCAACACCCACGAGTAGCTCTGCTGGAGGAATGCCATCGTAATTCGCCGGATCTCCGTCGGTGCCGATAAATCAAGCTCAATGTCAAGGTCTTGTCCCTGAAATCCCTGCCAGCGTCCGTCGGCAAAATTGTCCGACCCCTTTAATCCGTCAACAAGTCCATTATCCCCGCCGGCAGCATAGGCGGCACTGTAGCGGCTGTATCTCGAATTGAGCTTCCGAAGCTTTCCGACACCCTTGTGAACCATGACAAATAGTTCTTCCAGTTTCATCGGTTTCTTGTTATCGATGACCCGCGCCCGGATGAGCGAGGTGGTTGATAGTTCAAACGGAGCCGTGTATTTGTTCGACCTAATGCCCGGCTCGGATCCATCGATACTATAATAGATTGGTTTGTCATGGAAAATAGTGCGCAATTCAATCGACCTCTTTCCATCCACAATTTTGTCGGAAGGATTGATGAAAACGATGTTTTCAAGGTCAAGAACTCGCTTTCCGAAGCCATCGTACTTATCGAGAATACGGTCCAGCCACCAGCCGCGGTTCTCTCTCTGCCAGAGACCGACATACTCGTTCTTTAACTGATGGAGCTCCTCCAGAAGTATGTCGAAGGTTTTTCTCACTTCCTCCAAATCCCGGGGGTTGGACGATTTCATCGCTCCGGCCAGTTGAATCCGGGCAAGATTTTTTCTTCCCGTGAAGGCGACCCGCTTCGCCGCGAACATGGCATAATCAATTGTCTCCGCGTTTCTCTTTACCGACTTCTTCATCGTTACAAGGTCGTTAAGCAGTGACGAGGCGTCCCTAACGATGTTCTGGTTCGCCCGAAACGCATTGCTGTCGGTGTTTTCCGGGTGGATGTCTAGCAAATCCGACCACACTGCGCCGTCGTACACGATCCCATCAACGGGATACGTCCGCAGGGAATCAAAGCGGAACAATGTCTGCGCCACGGGAGATTCGGTGGTTCCGTAGAAGACCGCGTCGAAGGAGCGGTCGAAACTAGCCAGCCTGGCTTCCCGGTCCGCGTTCGCTTCAGCGCCTACCAGCGGAAAGGCGGGGTTCCAGGAACATTCAGCCCCCCAGAGCAATCCGTGCCAGTTGTAGTTAAAGAAATTCTCGCCGTCGTCGTCCCACGCGGTGTTCATCACGCCCATTGCGCCTAGTTTTGCCCCATCGCGGACATAATTAGAAATGTTAATAACGGCGTTGCTCATGTTGGGCCAGACTTCACCCCAACAGCTTACACCGGGTGCAACCATGAAATCAAGACCCAGTTTGGTAAACGGCGTAATCGCGTCGTCGAAGCTCTCTGCGGCATCATACCCCCAGGAGAGCACGATAAGGTCCTTCGGCAGTTTGCCGATGATGTTCTGGTTGTTCACGGCAATATCTCCCCACATCATGATTCGCTTACCGTACTGCTTCAGCATCCTGTCTATCCGGTTGATGTGGTACGCATACACCCCGTCGAGGCCCATGCTGTCGACCATTGCCTTGCTTTTCCCCTCGCCGATCCCGTAAGCCTCGTCACAGTTGATATTGAACAGCTTGCTGGCGTATGCAGGCGCGATCTCGGCATAGTTGTCTTCCAGAAAGCGATACGTTTCTTCTTCGGAAGGTGCAACAACCCAGCCGTTCTCATCCATTTTTCTGTAGAACGGAATTTTCAGCGTGTGTTCCATGTGGCCGAATGACTGTTTGTTGCCGACCAGCTCGATGTGATATTTCCGTGCGAACTCCTGGAGCTCACCGACTTCTTGGGCGGTGATGCCGTCCGCGGGTGCGATGTCAGGATACTTCTTCAGCTTGAAGACGTGTTCGGTGTAGAGCGTGAAGTAATTCTGCTTGACCTCCGCCATCTTTCTGATGACATTCTTCAAGAAATCGACCGTGGGAATGGGACCGCGGCTGATGTCGTTCATCCATCCCCGGTAGCGCAGCGCCGGCCAATCGATAATCGTCAGGCAGGGGAGCGAATCAACCATTCTGTTCGAACGGACCAACTGCTTCAATGTTTGCACTCCGTAAAAGACACCGGCTCCGGTGTTGGCGGCAACGAGGATCTCTCCCGGAGCAACGTGCAGGATATAGCCTTCATTCCCAAGACTGTCGGGCACCGTAATCCCAAATGCCTTGAGATGCTTCGGAATAACCTTGTTGGTCTGCAATCTACCAACGATGACGTTCTTCCCCGCAGGAGATTTCGTCACTGCGGGAGAAAACCCCAGCGACGTCCGGATTTCGTCGGACAGCTCGGCCGCCGAAAAACTATCTTCCCCATCCTTTGGATCCGACAGGAAGATTTTCACTTTCGGTGAGAAAACAAAATGGCCATTCAGCATGAAGACCTTTCGCGGCGAAGGAATCAATCGAAGGCCGGCGGAAGTGGATGTTCCTCCACCATCACGCAGAGGATTTTGTGGGGTACCCTGGCCAGGCGACGATAGGGAGATGAACAGGAGAAGTATAGCTGACAATGGTAGAGTGATGTTTTTCATAGAGGATTGTCCCTCGAAGGATTTGAATGATCAAGTGTTTCACCTTTTAACCCTCACCCCTAGTCCCCTCTCCCGCTCCTTCGACTTCGCTCAGGACAGGAGCGGGAGAGGGGAATTGAAGGGGAGAGGGTTGTGGATGACATAACAATCCAAAGACTTCTTGAAACTATTCAATTGACACCACACTGGAGTGTCACGAGCAACTTATTCGTCTTTGCACCCTTTGCGTTTAAAGCTTATAACCGCAGAGAGCGCAAAAGGCACGCAGAGTGTCAACCCGGGTCTGACGAGACTAATGTCTACGCCGGCTGGAGGTTCTTCTCGTAGATGCGGTACTTCTTATACAACTTCCCACCGACTGCCGCATCGAAGCGGTTGATCATATCGTTGTCCTCCAGGTTCCAGGACATCTCGCACCATTCGTAGCCGAGCCGTGCGGCGGATTTCTCCGTTTCATAGTACATTGCGGTGCTGATGCCCGTGCGCCGGTAGTCTTTCTTGATGCCAAACACGACGCTGCGCAGGCCGGTTATTTTTCTCTTGTAGTAGAAGAACTTCAGGACGCCGATGGGACTCAGTTTACCGTTTAGTTTTTTCAGGACCTGATTGAAGTCCGGCAGCGTTACGCTGATGCCGACGGGTTCTCCATTTACCTCTGCGAAGAGCACCAGATCCGGTTCACAGATGGGCTTCAACTCTTTTGCCATCTGATCCATTTCCTTCGGGGTCATGGGTACAAAACCCCAGTTCAACTCCCATGCGGCATTATAGACCTCCTTGATAATCGCCACCTCCTGGTTGAACCTCTTCATATCGATCGGGCGAATGACAACGTTCTCCTTCTCCTTGATTCTTGCCATGAGTTTGTCGATTCGTTCGGCGACTCCGACGTCGCTCTTGAGGTAGGCGTACAGGTCCTTTGCCTTCACAAAACCATACCGCTGACATAAATCGAGATAGTAGGAAGGAGTATACGGCATCATGATCGCGGGGTCGGAATCGAAGCCCTCCAAAAGAAATCCGCATTCGTCGTTCATGCTCAGATTCATCGGACCCCGCATCCGGTCCATCCCTTTGTTCCTGCACCAGGTTTCCGCGGCCATGAACAAAGCCTGCGCGACACTGTAGTCATCGATGCACTCAAACATCCCGAAACATCCGGTTCGTTCTTTGTGAAATTCATTGTAACGATTGTCCACGATCCCGGCGATTCGTCCTACCGGTTCTCCCTCTCTGGTGGCCAGGAACATTTCCATTTCGGCGTGTTCAAAAAAGGGATGCTTGGAGCGGTCCAGCCTGAACCGGACGTCTCTCATCAGGGGAGGGACCCAATGCGGAAGATCTTTATAGATCTTCCAGGGCAGACGGATGAACCTCGTCAGATCCTTACCACCTTCCACTCTGTGAATTCCAACATCAGAAGAGATCATGTTTTTGTACCTGTATCCACTTATTCGCAATTTCGCCATTCATTAGAAGCGCCAAATAAAATGGCCAAATCCAAAGTTAACCTCCAAAATAGCCAAATTTTCTGCAACTGTCAATTAAGTCAAATGCGATAATTTCAACTCATCCAGGGCTTTGGTTAGCCGGCATCCATATCAAAGAGAATCCTTTTTGACTATGACACTGACTATTGTTATCATCTATTCCGTGAACGATATATTGGTCAAGGATGTCTGAATTATGATCATGAATGGCCTTCTCCGTGCAACCGCGCTCGTGAGCTGGATGCTGTGGCAGAGCCCGACTGCTGCCCAAGACCGGCCGCCCGTACCCGCACCGGCACTCATAACCGACCAGGATGAAATCAATGCTCTGTATGACCTTGCCGTCAAGACGGTGACGATGAACGTACACCGCGAGAAGCGGGGTCTCATGGAAAAGCCGGGTCCCATTCTGCACGCGGGCAAATCATATGCGGATACCTGGACACGGGATGCTTCCTACAACACATGGTTCGCCGTTGGTCTCATCGCTCCCGAAATTGCCCGCAACTCATTGCTCTGTGAGGTCATGAACGACGACCAGTACGGCATCCGGATCGGGAGTCAGGATTGGTACGGCAACGGAAGAATGCGGGGACAATACTGGGACGCTATCGTGTGGGTCACCGGCGCCTGGTCGTACTACTGTGCCACAGGTGACGAAGAGTTTCTCAAGCTGGCCTACCGGATTTCGAAGAACTCAATCCGGTATCTCGAGGATACGGAGTACGACAGGGAACTTGGTTTGTTCAACGGCCCTGCCGGCCTGAGCGACGGGGTCGCGGGCTACCCGATGCCATACTCGGATGCCGGTGGGAGCTCATTCATCCTCGATACGCGCGCCAGAGTGAACGGTAAGTTCGTCATGAAAGCTCTCTCGACAAATTGTCTCTATGTGAGTGCATATGATGCTCTGGCAAAAATGGCTCGACATTTCGGTGAGAACGACTCGGGATATACCCGCAAAGCGCGGGCTCTTCGAAAAGCGATCAACGAGAAATTGTGGATGGAAGACAAAGGACGTTATGCCTATTTTCTCGATATGAACGACAGGCTGGACGATCACATGGAGGCCCTCGGGAATTCGTTCGTGATTCTCTTTGACATCGCGCAGAAGGAGAGGGTTGAGAAGGTACTCCGGAACCAATACAGAGCGCCGTATGGTATTCCATGCCTGTGGCCTGTATTCCCCGAGTTCGGCAACGAGTTTGGTCGACATAACGGAACGATCTGGCCGATGGCTCAGGGTGTCTGGGCGTGGGCGTGCGCGGTGGCAAGGGATGAGGATCGCTTCGCATCGGAATTCGCGAACCTCACGCGTCTGGCTGCCGGCTCGAAAGATTTCATGGAGATCTACCACCCGTTCAATGGTGCTCCCTACGGCGGCTGGCAGGTCGGGAAATTGTGGGAGTCAGAGCCTTCCCAATCGTGGAGCGCCACAGCCTACTTGAGCATGGTCTATCATGGAATTTTCGGTATGCGATTTTCAGAAGACGGCCTTCGTTTTGATCCGATCATTCCTAAAGGTATCACATCGGCGAAGCTGGAAAATCTGAAGTATAGGAATATGACCCTCGATATTGAATTGAAGGGCGAAGGGAAAACGATATCGGGCTTCAAGCTAGACGACAAAGAATGCCAACCGTATGTGGTCAATTCTCTGAAAGGCCGACATACGGTTGAAATCCTCATGAAAGGAGAGAACAACAATGGAAATTAGACTTATCTGCTTCTTCGTAGTTTTCTTTTTGACCCAAAGTGTGACGATTGCCCTCCAGCAGAAGAAGAACGTCAATTCACAATCCGGTCTTCTTCCGGGTGAACTCCGCTGCGAATATCTCACTGACCCCCAGGGTATCGATCAGACCCATCCACGTCTGAGCTGGATATTGCACGACATGCATCGTGCGCGCGGTCAGACGCAAACAGCCTACCAGGTCATTGTCGCGAGCAGTACGAAGGAGTTAGATGCCGACGTCGGCGACTTGTGGGATACGGGCAAGATGCCGTCGGGCCAGACAAATCAAATTGAATATAATGGCAAGGCGCTGATTTCCAGGATGAGATGTTTTTGGAAGGTTAGGATATGGGATACCGGTGACAGGGTCTCCGAGTGGAGCGATCCGGCATTCTGGTCGATGGGTTTACTCCGCGAGGAAGATTGGAAGGCGGAATGGATCGGCGTGAAGCCCGTTGTCTTGACCGGCGATAAAGAGAAAGACAGCGTCTCCCGCTTGATGACGCCTTCCCCATTGTTGCGGAAAACATTCACCAGGAGCGCAACGATTTCTCGCGCGACGATGTACGTTACATCGCTGGGGCTCTATGAGGTCAGGCTCAATGGGGTGAAGGTCGGCGATCATGTTCTGGCGCCCGAATGGACCGATTATCAAAAACGCGTCCAGTATCAAACGTACGACGTCACGGATTTGATCAACGAAGGAGAAAATGTCATCTCGGCGATGCTTGCCGACGGGTGGTACGTCGGGCCTGTAGGCACCTTCGATGATATTGTGACGGGACGCGGAAAAAACTACGGTTCATTGGACAGGAAACTTTTTATGCAATTGGAGGTGGAAACCGCCGACGGTCGCGTGGAACAGGTGGTCTCGGATAAGAGTTGGCGCGTATCTCCGGATGGTCCGGTACAGTCGGCCGATATCTATCTGGGCGAGATATTCGACAGCAGAAAGACACCGCACGGATGGGAGACGCCCGGTTTCGATGATTCACGTTGGAAGCAAGCCGTAGTGTATCCGGCCCCATCGGTGCGCCGGGTTGCGCAGATGTACGAACCCGTTCGTGTCGTAGAGGAATTGAGACCGATCGCTGTGACAGAACCGGCGAAAGGAACCTATGTGTTTGATATGGGCCAAAATATGGTCGGCTGGTGCGCGTTGAAGGTCGAGGAACCAAGCGGAAAGGAGATTACTCTGCGTCACGGCGAAATGCTGGACGATTCGGGGAAATTGTATACCGACAATCTCCGCCGCGCAAGCGCGACCGACCGTTTCATCACGGATGGCCGCGGCGTCCAGGTCTATGAACCGCGTTTCACTTATCATGGCTTTCGGTATGTGGAGGTGACCGGTTTGAGCAAGAGACCGGATCTCAGCACTCTCATCGGCAAGGAAGTCTCCTCTGCCGTCCGGGCCGCGGGTCGTTTTGAATGCTCGAATACGGGTCTCAACAAGCTCTGGAGCAATATTCTCTGGACCCAGCGGAATAACCTCATCGGAATTCCCACCGATTGCCCGCAGAGGGATGAACGACTCGGTTGGATGGCAGACGCTCAGGTTTTTTCTCAGACCGCGATATTCAATTGTGATATGCCGGCGTTCTTTACGAAATGGTCCCAGGATATCCGCGATGCTCAGGGCGAAGAAGGTCAATATACGGATGTTGCCCCGGAACCGCATGCGCTGAAATTCTACGGCGCGCCGGCGTGGGCTGATGCCGGGGTCATCGTTCCGTGGAGGGTGTACGAGAATTACGGCGACACTCGCATCCTCCAGGAGCATTATCCCTCGGCTAAACGATTCGTCGATCATATTCATTCAAAGAATCCCTCGTTGATTCGCACGGAAGCGGTAGGGAACCAGTACGGCGACTGGCTGAACGGGAATACAATCGTTTCGGAGGGGTACCCAAAAGACCACGGACAGGTTCCGCACGCCATCTTCAATACGATTTATTTCGCGGTTTCCGCCCGCCTCCTTTCGCAGATGGCCACGGTGTTGCACTACGATGATGACGCGAAGCTCTATGCGAAACTCTCGGACGACATCCGGGATTCTCTTGTGAAACACTACGTTGACAGCGATGGCGTCGTCACGGGCAACACGCAGGCCGGCTACGCGCTGATGCTGGGGTTCGACCTCCTCCCCGAACATCTTCGTCCGAAGGCCTTCGAGCATTTGTTGAAATGTGTCGCAGAGTACGACTCCCGCATGTCGACAGGATTTCTGTCGACCATCAAAATGATGGACGAGCTGGTGCGCCGGGGTCGCGCCGACGTCGCCTATGAACTCCTGGAGAGTCGTCGATTTCCATCCTGGCTCTATCAGATTGACCAGGGTGCAACAACGATCTGGGAACGATGGGATGGGTATGTGAAAGGGCGTGGTTTCCAGGACCCGGGAATGAACTCATTCGACCATTATGCGATAGGGTCGGTCGGGGAATGGATGTACAAACATATCACTGGCATTCAATGGACTGACGAACACCCGGGGTATCGGGAATTCATCATTCATCCGGAAATCGGCGGCAGCCTGACGTGGGCGAATGGCGCCTACTCCTCGATCAACGGTGAGATCGTCAGTCAATGGAAACTCGAGGGCGGGGTACTGCATCTGCATGTTGAGGTGCCTCCGAATACCGTTGCCCGTGTTTATGTCCCGGCAAAGGAAAGGAGTTCCGTCAAAGAGAGTGGGAAAAAACTCGAAGATGCCCCGGGGGTGAAATTCCTGAAGATGGAGGGACCGGCTGCTGTATGTGAGGCCGGTTCAGGCGTTTACGATTTTACGTCCGAATATAGTAAAGATAAGTAAGAGAGAGACTCCTATGGCATTAGGAACCACTCGGAAGTCGATGAGGTGGCTCGTCTTCGCGGCGATGATCTGCATTTCTGCCCGGGTGGTCGTATCGCAGAAGTTGTTTGCCCAGGAGCTGAAGTACACCGTCTCCAATGCCGGTTGGAATTCCGATTCCCTCGGCAACCACCGGGCCGTCGTGCACGTCGATACCGCGGGTCGTGTGAATAGTGTGCTCATCCAGTGGAGGAGAAGGGACGACAGGCCCGAGGACAAGAATATCATCGTGGAGGATGCGCGCACCCATCGGCGGGTGATGAATGTGAAGAGGGATAAGATCAACCGTGAATTCGGCAAGCTATTGTTCGAACCGACTTCCGGCGCCGGGGACTACTATGTTTACTACATGCCGTACAAATCTAACGGCAGGTCTAATTATCCGAACAATATGTATCCGAAGCCGGAGCAAACCGCCGATTCAGCATGGCTTCAGACGGTGGAACGAACCCCGGTGATTCCGCAAGCTTCCGTGGTGGAGATTCAGTCCATCGATGAGTCCAATAGTTTCTATCCGATGGAGGTGATTGCCACAGCGACGGAAACCCGGGATATCATCCAGAGAAATGCAGGAAAGACGTTTATCATCTTTCCGGAAGACCGGCTACATCCCATCAAAATGACGAAGGATTTGCCCCAGCGTTGGATTCTTTTGGGGAACAGGGATTCCTTTTTGGGGGAGGCACGTCGGGGTGAGTACTTCGCTTTTCAGCTTGGCGTTTATGCGATTCAGGATCTTGAAAATGTGCACATCGAATTTTCGGACCTTGTCTCTTCCTCGGGGAAATCAATTCCAGCGGATTCCATTTCGTGCATCAATCTGCGAGGCGTCAATTGGAACGGACAGCCGATGGCAATAACCGTGAACGTTCCCCAGGGCCGAGTGCAAGCCCTGTGGAGCGGCATCGATGTTCCAAAGGAGTCGGAAGCCGGGCTGTACCGCGGCGCTGTGACCGTTAACGCCAAAGGCAGGGAATCGCAGCGCATCGATCTGTCGCTTAAAGTTACTGACATGTTGGTTGTAGACGGCGGCGCCAACGACCCGTGGAAGCAGACGCGGTTAAAATGGCTCAACTCGACGCTCGCTCAGCGGAATGACGTGATTGCACCGTATACTCCATTGATTCTTAGGAAGAACACTATCAGCTTGTTGGGAAGGAAGGTGCTTCTTGGCAACGATGGATTCCCGAAACAAATCCGGACATTTTTCACTTCGGAGATGACGTCGACTTCGAAGAAACCGAAGAATATCCTGCATGAGCCGATGGGAATCAACATCGAGGATGATGGGGGCCATCCCATCAGATGGAGGATGGAAGGATTGAAGTTCGTGGAGGTAGAACCGGGGACAGTATCATGGACGGCGGTCAACATGTCGACTGCGTTCCGGATGGACGTGCATGCTTCGATGGAATTTGACGGCTTCCTCGCGTACACGGTCGCGGTAACGGCTCTGAAGAACATCGCTGTGAACGATATCCGGATGGTCATCCCGATGAATCCGGATGCAGCGAAATACATGATGGGTCTAGGGCAGAAGGGGGGATTTCGCCCGGAGAAGCTCGAGTGGGTGTGGGATGTCGCGCACAAGAATCAGGACGGCGCATGGATAGGAGACGTCAATGCGGGTCTACTCTATTCACTCCGGGCCGAGAACTACTCCCGCCCCCTCAATACTAACTTTTATCTGCAGAAGCCGCTCAACCTCCCGCCCTCCTGGGGAAACGATGGCAAAGGCGGAATTCGCATTGCCCAGGAAGGGAACAGGGTAACCGTCAACAACTACAGCGGTCATCGGCAGATGAAAAAAGGCGAGGTTCTTTACTACAATTTCACTCTGCTCATTACACCCTTCCATACCATCGACGCAGATTTTCAATGGAGCAACCGCTTCTATCACAAATACAGTCCGATCGACACAGTCATCGCGAATGGTGCGAATATCATCAACATCCATCACGCGACAAAAATTAATCCGTATATCAATTATCCGTTCATTGCCTACCGCGAAATGAAGGAGTATATCGATGAGGCGCACCGGAAGGGGCTCAAAGTTAAAATCTACAACACCGTCCGTGAGTTGTCGAACAGGGCGTACGAACTGTTTCCTCTTCGCAGTTTAGGCCATGAGATCTATTCTCCCGGGCGGGGTGGAGGATTTTCATGGCTGCAGGAGCATCTTGGAGAGGACTATATTGCGGCGTGGTTTGTGCCGGAGCTGAAAGACGCCGCGGTTGTCAACAGCGGCATGAGCCGGTGGCATAATTACTACGTCGAAGGAATGAACTGGCTGGTTCAGAACGTCGGCATCGACGGGCTTTACCTGGACGATGTGGCATTCGACCGCACGACGATGAAGCGCATCAAGAGAGTGCTTACGCAGGGCGGACATCCCGGGATCATCGACCTTCATTCCGCGAACCAGTACAACAAGAACGACGGCTACATCAACAGCGCGTGCCTTTACATGGAACATTTTCCGTATCTCAACCGGCTGTGGTTCGGTGAGTATTTCGACTACGAAAACAATTCACCGGAATTCTTCCTGACGGAAGTGAGCGGCATCCCGTTCGGCCTCATGGGTGAAATGCTCGAGGGGGGAGGCAATCCGTGGCGCGGCATGGTATACGGGATGACCAACCGCATGCCCTGGACCGAAAACAGCAATCCGGGCCCCATCTGGAAAGTGTGGGATGCCTTTGGCATGACGAATTCTCAGATGATCGGATACTGGGTGGAGAATAATCCGGTGACGGCGGATAACAAGGACGTGCCGGTAACTGTCTACAAAAAGAAAGGCAAGGCATTGATCGCGCTGGCGAGCTGGGCGAAGGAAGACGTCGTTGTGAAATTGCGGATCAACTGGAAAGCCCTCGGCATCGAGTCCAGCCGGGCAAAATTAACCGCACCGGGCGTGGAATCATTTCAACCGGCATTTACGATACAACCGACGGACGCCTTCACGGTTCCCAAAGGAAAAGGATACCTCCTGATACTGAGTGAATGACCGCCATGCGAGGCTGTCCGAAAAGTAAGAAAGTGATTGTCATCCTGAAGAATCTCACTCCTTTTCGGGCTTTGAGATGTTTCCCCCGTCCCGGAAGGAATCGAGACGGGATCAACATGACAAGACGATAGACTTTTTGGTAGTGTATCATTTTCATTATCCCGTGCTGTGCCTAACCCCACCTTCCGTCCTCCCCTTGTTAAGGGGAGGAAACTTCTCCCCCTTTTTCAAGGGGGAGAATACAAGAGGGGGTCTGGCGTGGACGAAACGACTTCAAACTGAGACACTACCAACTTTTGGGACAGCTTTATAAGTGGCTTGTGCTGGAAGTTTTCATCACTACTATTTCTTTCATTATGATAAAAAGACCTAAGTTGTTCGCATTGTTTCTCTTCGCGATTCCACTTCTATCATTCTCCCAGAACAATCCCGCCACTGTGAGAGAATATACGAAGACGTTCGTCACCTATCCGTTCTCCGACCCGAACCCGGTACCTGTTATGGGGCTGATATATCCGTATTACCGGTTCGACATGTTTACCGACAAGCCGTTGAACAAGGAATGGAAAGTGGTGGAGCTCGAAAACGACTATCTCAAAGTGATGATCCTGCCGGAAATCGGCGGGAAAATCTGGGCCGCGATGGAAAAGAGTACAGGCAAATCGTTCATCTACTACAATCATGTGGTTAAGTTCAGGGATATCGCGATGCGGGGACCGTGGACGAGCGGAGGTATCGAGCCGAACTACGGGATCATCGGTCATACGCCGAACTGCGCAACCCCGGTTGATTATATCACGATGAAGAAAGACGACGGGAGCGTGAGCTGTGTTATCGGTGTGCTGGACTTATTGACGAGGACGCCGTGGAGGGTGGAGATTAATTTGCCGAAAGATAAAGCGTATTTCACCACAACATCATTCTGGTTCAACGCGACGCCTCTGGAGCAGCCGTACTACACGTGGATGAACGCGGGCATCAAGGCAAAGGGAAATCTGCAGCTCATCTATCCGGGCACGCATTACCTGGGGCACGGCGGTGAATTCAGAGAGTGGAACATCAACAAAGAGAACGGCAAGGACATCTCTTTTTATGAGAATAATGACTTTGGAGGACCGAAATCGTACCACGTGTTCGGTACGTATACCGATTTCTACGGGGCATACTGGCACGATGATGATTTTGGGATGGGCCGGTATGCCGCCCACGATGAGAAGCCCGGCAAAAAGATCTGGGTCTGGGGACTCTCGCAGCAAGGGATGATCTGGGAAAAATTGCTCACTAATGATGACGGTCAATATGTGGAAGTTCAGTCGGGAAGATTGTTCAACCAGACGGCCGGGAGCAGCACCTTTACGCCATTCAAGCACCGGGAGTTCGCCCCCTTCGCGACCGACCGGTGGACTGAATACTGGTTTCCGGTAAAAGAGACAAAAGGATACGTGAAGGCAAATCCCTACGGCGCACTGAACGTCCGGCGGGATTCCGGTATCGTTAAAATTGCCTTTTGTCCATTGCAGTACATAAACGATTCGTTGACCGTTTTTGATAATGACCGGACCGTTTATTCGAAGATGCTGCGGTTACATCCGCTTGAGACATTTGCCGGCGAAATTCATCGGGATGTAACACCGGAGAGGTTAAGAGTTACTCTGGGTGGTGATAAACTTGTATATAATGCCGACCCGAACGCGGATACGCTGGCGCGTCCACTTGAAACGCCGAATGACTTTGACTGGAATTCTGTTTACGGGCTTTACATTCAGGGAAAAGAGTATGCCAGGCAGAGATCGTACGCAGAAGCCCGGGAAAAACTTGATGCCTGTCTGCAGAAAGATCGGAACTACCTCCCAGCGCTGACGGAAATGGCGATGCTTCTGTACCGCGATATGGAGTACGAGAAAGCGCTTGAGTACGCGCGCAGGGCGTTGAGCATCGACACGTACGACGGCGGGGCAAATTACTATTATGGGCTGGCCAATGTGCAGCTCGGGAAGGTGACCGATGCAAAGGACGGCTTTGATCTCGCGTCGGCCTCAGTGGAATACCGCGATGCCGCGTATACCGAATTAAGCAGGATTTATCTTAAGGAAAAGAATCTTGAACGAGCGATCCACTACGCTGACAGAAGTCTGGACTACAATTCATACAACCTCGAAGCGTTGCAGGTGCTGGCCGTCGTCTATCGGCTGCAGAATAATCGCGAAAGGGCGACAGAGACCTTGAGTAAAATGCTGTCGCTCGACCCACTTAATCATTTCGTGCGCTATGAAAAGTATCTATGGGCGGAGCAGGAGACCGACCGGAACGCCTTTACGGCACTGGTCAGGAATGAGATGCCGGATGAAACATTCCTGGGGCTTGCCATCTGGTACTACGAGGTCGACTGCCTGAGAGAATGCGAAAAGATCCTCGCGCTCGACGTCAAGAACTCCGAGATGCTTTACTGGAGGGCATTCGTATTGAATAAACTCCATGATCCATCGTATGCGATCCACCTAAAGAATGCGGATAATGCTTCTCCAGGACTGGTCTTTCCATTTCGCCCGGAAACTGCGGAGGTTTTGCGGTGGGCCAACGAAAACGACGATCATTGGCAACCGAAATATTATCTTGGACTGATTTACTGGAGTGTGAATGATATTGAGAAGACGAAGCAGCTATTTTCGCAGTGCGGGACAGCGCCCGGCTACGCACCATTTTACGCCGCCAGAGCGGAGGTCTTCAGAGGTGAGGAGCAGTACCTCGCAGATTTGCGGCACGCGGCGAAATTGGACGGCAAGCAGTGGCGATATGGGCGTATGCTGGCAAATTACAGCATTGAAAGAGAACACTTCGACGAGGCATTGAACATCGCAGAACGTTACTACGACATGTCTCCCGACAACTACATCATGGGGATGCTATATGCCAAGGCGCTGCTGCTCAACAGAAAATATGAACAGTGCGTCCAGCTCCTCGGCAAGCTGGACATCCTGCCGTACGAGGGTGCTACCGATGGGCGGCTCCTGTACAGAGAATCGAAGCTGATGCTCGCGCTCCAGCGCATAAAATCAAAGAGTTTTCGAGAAGCGCTACACGAGGTGGATGACGCCCGGCTCTGGCCCGAGAATCTGGGGGTCGGAAAACCGTACCCGCAGGATGTCGATGAACGACTGGAAGATTGGCTCGCGCTGAAGTGTTATGAACGGCAGAATGCGCCCCACGGGAGTGACAGTCTTATGCAGAAGATCATTTCGACGGACCGTAAAGAATACGGGACGGGAACTCTTGTCTCTGCTTGGGCGCTTCAACGAGCGGGCAGACAAACGGATGCTGAAAACCTCCTCAAGGAATGGCTGACCAGAGAACCGGAAAGCGGTTTGGCAAAGTGGTGCCAGAGTGTCTTCAAAGGAAAAGGTGAAGAAGTCCCCGAAGGCATCTCCGGCGATGAGAGTTTCAGAGTTTTGAAGGAATTGCTGTCAATTCATTGAGTGATGTGACGCAGGAGCATCATTCTTAGTGAGGAATTCCAAATCCGAATTCCTAAAACCCAAACAAATCTTAAATCCGAATATCGAAATCCTAAATTCCGCCTTTCAGAATCCCGCCAACGCAAGCGGAATCCAGAAGCGGGACAAATCCCAAATCAGAACGCCCAAATCACAAAATCTCTTTTTTTTGAATTTAGAGCTTCGAGTTTAGATTTTGTTTGGGATTTCGGATTTAGTACTTCGGATTTTGGAGATCTAACATCGTTTTGCGTAACGTCGGTCAATAAAATGTTTCAAAGAATTCGTCTGTCGCTAGTTTGATGGAAAGATGCTCATGAAACGGATCGTTTCGATTGCCCTGATGTGTTGTGTTCTCATCGGTTGTCTCGAAACCCAGATTCGCCGTGAAGGAGAAATCAGGGTCGGATTGTTCGATGAACTCAGGGAATTGTATCCCGACACACGATTGGATAAACCCGCCGGGTCTCTCTCTGTTGAGGCCGCTCGAGGGACCATCGCGGGAGTGCATCTTTTAATTACGGGGATGAATCAGAAAACAGCCATTGGCTTCCAGGTGACCGACAGTAACGGAACGCCGCTGCACGATGCCCGGTGGTACCGGATGATCGATGTTTATGTGAGTGAAAATACGGGCATTGACCGGGCCACGGAGAAATTCAGCGGAATGATAAATCCTTTCGTGATCCGGCGGGCGCCGTTCAGAATATATGAAGCCCTTGATCCGATCGTGTCGCCCCTGGATGTCGATTCCGGGACCACCGCGATACGGCTGGAAGTGCCCATCGATTCAACTCTCAAACCGGGAAAATACTCCTACAAAATCCGGGTTGATATTGGGAGCATGACCGAAATGTTTGATTTCACCGTGCGTGTCCATCGCGCCTCGGTGCCGCCGGTCAGCCGGTCGACAATCTCCTACATCAATTGGATCAATCTGGACAACGTTTGTAAAGATCATGCGGTGGAAAAGTGGAGTGAACCATTTTGGGAAATGATGCAAAAGTATGCCGGGCTGATGGCCAGGGGACGCCAGAACACTTTCTGGTTCTTGTGGCAGGATTTTTTCATGTTTGACACGTCGGGGACGATCGTTGAGTTCCGCAGGGACCGGCTGGAGAGGTACATCCGGACCTTTCTCAATGCCGGATTTCGAATGATTCATGGCGCGCCCATTGCCCAACGGAGGGACTGGTCGTCGAATGATATGTTGCTGACGGTGAACCTGCCCGACGGAAAAGAAGTCCCGGCCGTTTCAGAAGAAGGCAGACGCATGATATTGGAAATGGCCGGACGTATCGTCGCCATGATGAAAGAGAATCAATGGGATAACCGCTGGTTGCAGGGAGTATTTGACGAACCGACGGACGAGTTTGTCGATCGCTACAAAGAAATAGTGACGCTTCTACGAAGCGCAAAGCCGCACCTGCCCATACTCGAGGCGACGATGACGGTCAAATTGAGCGGCTCGATCAATGTGTGGTGTCCGCAGGTACACGAGTACCAGGCACAGCGCGAATTCTTTGACCGACGAAAAGCGTCCGGCGATAAGGTGTGGGTCTATACGTGCCTTGCGCCGGGGGGACCCTGGCTCAACCGGTTGTGCGACCAGGAGCGATTGCGGCAAGTGTACATCGGATGGGCCTGCGCGAAATTTGACCTGCAGGGATTCCTGCACTGGGGACTTAATTTCCACGGTGATAAGCCGTTTGAAGAGCTCGTGAGATTTCATGCTGCGCCAAACACATTCCTGCCGGCAGGGGATTCCCACATCCTGTATCCTGGGAAGGACGGGCCGCTGTCGAGCCAGAGGTTTGAAGCCCATCGTATCGGGATGGAGGACTATGAACTGCTTGCCCAGCTGAAAGCTCGTGACACGGCGAAAGCCCTCCTGATAATTGATAAGGTGTTCCAGGCCTTTGATCGGTACAGCAAGAACGTTGACGAGTATCGGAGCGCAAAGGCCATCCTGCTCGAATCGGTTGATGGTCTTTCGGTTGAGTAAACCGGAGTCATTGATATCCCGGATGTCGACCGATGGAGAAATTGCCGGCTCGAGGGAAGAAGGAACAGTTGTTCTGTCTACAATAATAATATAAGGAAACATTCTCCATGAAAATATGGCTGCCAACCCGAACGATTGCCGTAGTGGCTTGTCTTCTTGCCGCGGCCGCGAGCTGCGGATTTGCCGGGCAGAAAGTGGGTAATACTTTGTTTTCATTTTTGAGCGCTGTGCCAACCCCACCTTCCGTCCTCCCCTTGGTAAGGGGAGGAGACTTCTCCCCCTTTTTCAAGGGGGAGAACACAAGAGGGGGTCAGTCGTGGACAACACGATCCAAACTGAGGCGCTTCCGGGAAGCGGCTTCACTTGATACCGTCTGGCTCACTTCATTGGATTTGACCAAAATGCATCAAGGGTGGGGTCAGCCGCAGAAGGACAAATCTGTTACCGAAAAACCACTGTCCATTGCGGGCCACAAGTTTCAGCGCGGGGTCGGTACGCACGCCGCAGGCCGGCTGTGGGTCGACCTAGGTGGAAATGCAGAAATGTTCCTTGCATCCGTCGGGGTCGACGACGGTGCATTGAATAACCCGGGTTCCGTCGTCTTCAAAGTTGTGGGAGACGGCAAGAAGCTCTGGGAATCAGGTATTATGAGGCCCGGTGATCCGCCAAAAGAAGTGAGCATCGACATCAACGGAGTCAAGTATCTTGTGTTGTTGGTCGGAGATGCCGGTGACGGAGTGAACTATGACCATGCCGACTGGGCGGACGCAAGGTTCATCATGCATCGTGGGAAACCGGATGCAATTGATCCGCCTGCAGAGGGAAGAATAATCTTGACTCCCCAACCGGCAGCAAAACCCCGCATCAATGGCGCAAAGATTTTCGGTGTTCATCCCGGCGCACCTTTTCTCTTTACGATACCCGCAACGGGCGCTCGGCCGATGAAGTTTGCGGTGAAGAATCTACCGACCGGCCTGGCCGTGAATTCTGAAACCGGGCAGATCACCGGATCTCTCGAGAAACGCGGCAAGTACATCGTGAAGTTCTCAGTGTCAAATGACTCGGGCGTTGCCGAGAGGGAATTCAGGATTGTTTGCGGCGACACCTTGGCCCTCACGCCTCACATGGGATGGAATAGCTGGTATGTTTGGGAGAATCACGTCACCGATGGAATCATGCGCGCCGCCGCCGATGCGATGGTGAGCACGGGAATGATTAATCACGGCTACATGTACGTCAATATCGATGATTGCTGGGCAGTGAAGCCCGGTTCCGACGATTCCGCTCTCGGGGGACTGCCTCGAGATGCGCGGGGCATGGTTAATCCAAACAAACGTTTTCCCGATATGAAAGCGCTGACCGGTTACATACATTCAAGAGGACTGAAGGCGGGAATCTACACATCGCCGGGACTCACGACCTGCGCCGGCCATGTCGGCGCGTACCAGCATGAGGAGCTTGATGTACGATGCTTTGCAGAATGGGGATTTGATTTTCTGAAATACGATTGGTGTTCGTATGACGACGTTGCCCGAGGGCACGGTCGCGAGGAGTTGCAAAGGCCTTATAGATTGATCGCTGAGATTCTGAAGAAGCAGAATCGCGACATCGTTTTAAACCTTTGTCAGTACGGAATGGGGAATGTCTGGGAGTGGGGGAAGGGTGTCGGCGGAAACAGTTGGCGTACCGCCGGCGACCTCGGCGGCTCGTTCGAGGGTATCGCTGCCGCGCTGTTCCGCGATGGATTTGATGTCTACGCGAGGAACGACCTCCACCGGTACTCAGGTCCCGGCGGATGGAACGATCCAGATTATCTCCTGCTGGGCTACTTGAGCAACTGGCACGGGGAGACAGTCCCGACTCCGCTGACGCCAAATGAACAATACACCCATGTCTCACTCTGGTGTTTGCTCTCCGCTCCGCTCATCTTCAGCGGTGACATTACCCGGCTGGATGAATTCACGTTGGGTCTTCTGACGAACGATGAGGTCATTGAGGTTGACCAGGATCCAATGGGAAAGGCGGGGAGACGCGTCTGGCGGGATGAAGACGTTGAGGTCTGGGCAAAGGATCTGGAGGATGGTTCGAAAGCGGTTGGATTATTCAACCGTGGCGAATTCGAGTCGACGGTGACAGCCGGATGGAAAGACCTGACGCTCACCGGCAACCAGCGCGTGCGGGATCTCTGGCGGCAGAAAGACCTTGGGGTTTTCAAGAGTGAATTCTCTGCGGCGGTTCCCCGGCATGGCGTTGTTTTCCTAAGGATGTGGCCGGCGAACTAGTGCCCCTACAACTTAATGTTTACACATAAAAGGGGCACAGTGCTCGTTCCAACATGAAGTTACGGATATGTGGCGTATAATCATTTTGTTGGAACGGCACTAGCAGGATGTGGAAAAAATGGAGATGTAGAGTCCGGTTCGTAACCGGACGACCTGAATGCAGAGGGTTTTTCTCGCTCCAAGACTTTACCAACATTAAACCTTCCGACTCGATGTGGGTCTGACCATTAGAAATGAGAATATTTTTGAAGTGAGAAGAGTTCTGCAAAACATCTCGAATTTCAAGAAATTCTAAATAAAATCCCGTTTTTGAGTTCCTCCAGTGTTCGCACTGTCCCCCTCCCAGTGCAGCACGAATCAAAAGCGGGATTTTTGTTTTTCCGTGGCCGATCTCAGATCCTTCCCATCGCACTTATCCAGATTTGCATATTTGTCGATTTATTTCGATATTGATAGAAATAGATTTGGAGAACGCATGTCTGAGAATGAAATAAACACGGAACTTTTAATCTTCTTCAAAGGCCTGGCCGACAAGAACCGTCTCAAGATCATCGGACTTCTGGCCCAGCGGCCGCGTGCGGTCGAGGAGTTGTCCGCGTTGCTCAAACTGGGTGCCTCCACAGTGTCCCATCATCTTTCCGTTCTGGGGAAAGCGGGACTCGTCGCAGGAAGGGTACAAGGATACTACAGCATTTATTCCCTGCAGTCGGGCCCACTGGAAGTGATGGCGAAACGGTTGTTGAAACGCGAAGAGCTGAGGGGCTTGGCCGGAGACGTGCCAGGGGATGCGTTCGACAAGAAAGTGCTTGCGGCATTTACGACGCCGGAAGGCTGGATCAAAGCATTTCCAGTTCAGGAAAAGAAATTTCTGGTTCTTGTCCGCCACGTTCTTCGCGAATTTAAGCCCGGCGTTCGATACCCCGAGAAGCGCGTCAACGAAATTCTTTCCCGATTCAGTGAGGATACTGCGCGACTCAGGCGAGCGCTGGTGGAGCATCGCTACATGGCGCGGGAGGGCGGCGGCGGCGAGTATTGGCGTCTCGACGGCGATAATTGAAACGCACTACGAAACATGACGGTCGGCTCGTGAAAGAGAAGAATGTGATTGAAACCTTGAAAGGAGAAGACTTCCGTGGGAAAATATGTGACAGTAATTGAATTCGAGAACGTGGCAGAAGCAACATTGATTCAATCGATATTGGAAAATGAGGGCATTCCTTTCGTCATACGGTCGTACCATGATTCCGCGTATGACGGGTTGTTTCAATTTCAAAAGGGCTGGGGCCGCCTCGAAGCCCCGGAAGAGTTTAAAGACCAGATCCTGCTGCTGTACAAGGATATGAATCAGCCGGGATATACCCGTTAAGATGATGAGTCAATGCGTCCAGTTGACATTGCGGTGAAAATGTTGTAGATTTGCGAAGAATATTCAAGGTGGGAATTGGCAAACTTACCATCAGTTTCAACACGTCTGGGTCGGCAGTCAAGAGAAATAGGAATGCAATATTGCTTCATTACAACGTTGGGCGCCATTGCTTATTTGTATAGATATATAGGAGGAGTCTAATATGCAAAAACGTAAACTTGGTAAAAGTAATCTTGAAGTCTCAGCTCTTGGTTTTGGTTGTATGGGATTAAACTTTTCTTACGGACCAGCACCAGAGAAGAGTGAAATGATGAAACTTCTTCGCTCGGCTGTTGAGAGCGGAGTGACTTTTTTTGATACAGCAGAAGTGTACGGCCCGTTTACAAATGAAGAACTGGTTGGTGAAGCTCTTGCGCCTTTTAAAGGTCAAGTCGTCATTGCTACCAAATTCGGATTCAAGCTTGATCCTAACGGTGGACCCAAATGGGTAGGACTTGATAGCCGTCCAGAGCACATCAAGGAAGTAGCCGAAGCATCTCTGAAGAGACTCAAAGTAGAAGCACTTGACCTTTTCTACCAGCACCGAGTGGATTCAAATGTTCCCATTGAAGATGTTGCGGGAGTGGTGAAGGTTCTTATCCAGCAAGGCAAGGTGAAGTACTTCGGACTCTCTGAGGCCGGGGCAGATACCATCCGTCGAGCTCATAAGGTTCAAACGGTGACGGCTGTTCAAAGTGAATACTCCTTATGGACAAGAAAACCAGAGGAGGCCATATTACCAACTCTCGAAGAACTCGGAATTGGATTTGTTCCGTACAGTCCTCTCGGAAAAGGATTCCTCGCCGGGAAGATCAATGAAAATACAACATTTGATCAAAATGACTTCCGAAACATCCTTCCTCGTTTCTCGCCCGAGGCTCGTAAAGCAAATCAGGCCTTAGTTGGTTTGCTTGCGAAGATTGGGGAGCGTAAGAATGCAACTCCGGCCCAAATTGCACTCGCCTGGTTGCTTGCCCAGAAGCCTTGGATTGTCCCAATTCCTGGGACAACAAAGGAACATAGGATGAAGGAAAACATCGGCGCAGTATTGGTGGACCTTTCTTCAGATGATCTTCACGATTTAGAAGTCGCGGCTTCCCACATCAAGGTTCATGGGAACCGATATCCAGATAATCTGGAGCAATTGACCGGCCGCTAGAGAAGTCAATTGAACCATCCTCCCGCACACAAGAGTTTGATCCGCAGTCAGGTTACTAATGAAAGGACACCTCGATGAATTCGGATAATGAAGTTTTGAAACAGGCAATCGTTCGTACCGTTGTGATCGCTAGCCTTGTCATTGTACCCGGTCTTATTGTGTTTGGAACATCTGTTTTCAATCCTCTGCTTACACATTTTGAGTTTGTCGCGAATGGCATCACCATTGCAATTGGCTATGCAGCATTCAAAGCCCACAGAGCCCGCGATGGCTTTGCCGCCCTACTTGTCTGGTATGTGCTCCTCACGTTGATGATTTTTTCCCCGATCTATGCATGGAGTTTCATCATGGAAGCATCATACGTCATCGGGCTTACAGGGTCAGTCTACTTCTATCTCTGGGTGAACAAGAGGAGGTATGCGAATAATCGGGTCCAACGAATGATAGCGGCAGCGCTCATCCTTGGACTTGCCCATGGTTTGATCGTTATCTTTCTTGAAGCGGTGTCTCTCCGAGTGCTCGTCCACCCAGTCAAGACTTTCACATGGAGTTATATGAATCTAAGGAATGGAACAGTCATCGGTATCCTATCAGCAGTGGGAATGGAACTATCGGATTACCTGGTCAATTCGTTCCCTGCCCATGAAGAAGTTGCTAACTAAATCGACGCCCGGCATCAAGATGAATAGCGGGTTGGTGGGATACTGATTATATTGATTTTGAAGGTCAGTAATATGAGCAATGAAGAAATGATCAGAGATTTCGTGGAACGGGTTTGGAATAACCAGGACTTTGAACGCGTAGAAATGTTTGTCAGTCCTGGATATACAATCCATCTTGACACTGGGGACCCCTGGGAGGGGAAGACATTGAATCATGCGGAATTCAAAAAACGATTGAAATTTTCGTTCAACTCTTTTCCCGACATTCATTTCGATATCCAAACAGCTGTTTCGGATGGGGATTGTGTTGCAATAACCTGGATTATGACGGGTACTAATCTTGGGAAGATAGGAGAAATTCCTCCTACCGGGAAACCGATAAAAACTTTCGGGACGACAATTTATCACTTGAGAAATGGCAAAGTCGCTGGTCACAGTCAAGTGTTTGACAGAACAATAGTAACGAAACAATTAGGTTTCTCAAGAAGGTAAGCAAACAAATGAGCATTATTGTAGTTTCAGTCAATGGTGCGAAGTGATCTAGAAAAGGGGAATGCAGCCAACAATGGAGCCTGCAATCCCTGAGCCGGCGAATGACACGAAAAGCAACAACGCTGGATAAGCCATGCTAGAAACCAGCTCAACACTTTTGCTCACGGGCGATGGGTCAAAGTATAGATTCGCAAAAACGGTGCGTGTTGCCGCCGGACGTTAGCTGCAATGCCACGACCAAGGATAACGGAGAGATCCAATGTCGACAAGCGAGAACAAACTGATCATCCAGTGTTACATAAACGAAGTTATCAACACAGGGAACGTGGACAATATAGAAAAGTACATTTCGCCTGATTACACTGAAGTCTATGAGGGTAAGCGATACCATCTTGGAATCAAGGGCGCCCAAGAGCATATTCTCGGTGTTCGCCAGACTTATCCCGATCTCAGACTCACAGTCGAACACCAGATTGCAGAAGGCGAATGGGTTGCCACCTCTATTGTTGCGTGCGGAACTCATCGAGGCGTTTGGTTGGGAATGAAGCCAACGGGCAAACTCCTCACATATTCTGGCGTTAACGTTGATAGAGTTATCGATGGACGAATCGTAGAGCACGGAGGTGCAGCGAATATGTTGGGCCCATTACTTGAAGCGGGCGCGATTCACGTCGTCGAA
Organism: Bacteroidota bacterium; assembly: GCA_049515655.1. Classification (GTDB taxonomy): domain Bacteria; phylum Bacteroidota; class Ignavibacteria; order UBA10030; family SZUA-254; genus JBEKTW01. The sequence continues at coordinate 137,718 of JBEKTW010000005.1, read as the reverse complement.
TCAGAGTAAGCATATGGGTGGCACTGCAGCTAACACCCATTAACACGATGCGAGAAAGTCACGGTAGAAACAACCTCAACACTTTTGCTCACGGCGATTGGTGTATGAGTGGATTCGGGAAAATGATGAATTGTTTTGCGAGACGTTTGCTGCCACCCTGCCGAGGGATTAGTTGAAAACCATTAAAGGAGGTTGAGATTCCATGAGAAAAATAAGGCTGACTGTCCTGTATGAAGCCGCCGTTGTTATGATAGCCGTTGCGACTATGCTCGAATCTTGCCACAGCCCAACGGGGGTGTCCAGCACAACTGCGAAGGCAACCATTCAGATTGATACAGTCGCGTACAAGGATGTGGGGTCACAATCTGACACGTTAACCCTTTACTCCTGTGCAGAGGTCAAATAGGGGTGGGAGTTGGGTGCGATGCGGGCTGATAGTCTTGCGAATTGGTTTGCTCAAAGCCGATTCAAAATAGATGACATGTGGTTTCCCGCCTCAGCTCCGATTTGCATGATGTCTTTCAACACTTATAATTTCGTATTTGTAAGACTCGAACAGCCAGACACACTGATTGACACATTAGGTTTTACGCGTTCCTCTCAGCCAGGACCTTGTTTCCAAACATGGACGCATTACAAGTTTATCTGGCCTGCCGGGGGTGTGTAGCGCCTCCATGAACCCAATTAGTTGTGTATATTGCTGCGCGGAAGCTAACAAAACAATGACGCCGAAATGTCATAGTAGCAACAGGTTCAACAGTTTAGCTCTGGGGCGATTGGATTATGAATAGGTTTGCAAAAGTGCTGAAATGTTCTGTAGCTTTATTCATAAGGATTAGACCGCCATCGACTTCGTAACGAATTCTGGTAATAACCAGTAGGGACACCACAATGAAACTTAATTACCGACAACTGACGACTATGTCACTCATCTTTGGTTTCTTTCTTATACCTATTCATGAGTTAGGTCATGTCATCGGTGATTGGATTACCGGCCACCCAGCCGCCATGTCATATGCGCGAGATTACCTGCTCTCCGGAGGCGAGACTCCCTTTCTCGGCCTTCTGGGAGGGCCACTGCTGCCGCTGATGCTGTCTGCGGTTTCTGTCGTTCTCATATACAGGGGAACGAAACTATCGGTATTCTATCCCATCGCAATAGTTGCAACATTTGACAGATTGTTGCTCTATCTATGGGGGATTCTTCCAACTGATGAAAAAAGTCTTGCCGACAAGATGGGATGGAATACGTATTCGTTCGAATATTTCTTTCTTTCAGCTGAAGTTGTCTTACTGTTGTTGGTCGTCGCTTCATTGTTCAGGCACAAAGTGGGCCTCAAACAATCGATACTTGTTTTTGTTATACCATTGATATCTTTTATTGTCTGCGCTTTGATCGGTGTTTTTGTTGTTGAGCGCTATGTCTTCCCGAGCAGTTTTAATGTACAGTTTCGTTGACTGATGAAGCCATCTGTGCATGACACGAGGACGGCCAATCTGGAAATGTCATGATAGAAACCCGCTTAACAGTTTTGCTCAGGGCGATGGGTATGTTAGTGAAAAGTCAGAATCAGAATTCACAGAATGAAAGAATTTCCTGAATGTATAAGAGCGCGAACAATTCTGTTAATTCTACAATCCTGGAAATTCTGATTCAGACAATAAAGGTCAACGGCGGCTAACAGGCAAAACGATTCCGTTGAAAAGTCATGCTAGAAACCCGTTCAACGGTCTTGCTCACGGGCGATTGGTGAATGAATAGAATTCCAGAAGTGATGCGTGTTTTTGCGATGCGTTAGGCGCAATTGCCCCAGGAAATTAGACGTCTAGCAAATGAAGAACGTAATTCTACTAGCATTGATAAGCATCGTTCAACCTACGAATGCGCAATGGAGCTACTCGGGTTTGGGCGGCATACGAGTAACCGATCTAATAGTTTACTCCGACACGCTATATGCCAGCACCTATGATGGTATCTATAAGAAATACATATTCAACACTGATACCTCCTGGACGCGATGCGGGATGCAGCGGAACCATGTTGTGCAGACCCTCGTGCCGAATGATCGAACATTTATCTGTGCTATAGAGGTCGGCTCCACAAGAATGACTCGAATCTACAAGTCAACAGATGGCGGAATCTCCTTTGCGCTAATTGATACGTCCGTCGGTCATTTTATGGTGTATAATTTCTTGCATAAGATCGCGCACCCCGACGGCAACTACGATACCCTCTATTTTGTCAGTCACCAGCGAAAGACATTCGATGGAGGGGCGAGCTGGGACTCTATGAATGATGTCAGCTGGGGGCACTTTATCGAGGTCGATCCCGCAAATCATTCCCGAATCATTGTCGGTGGAGAGGGAGCATGGCAGAGTGCTAATCTAGAAACTTCTTCAGACTACGGGAATACCTGGAGGTTTGCAAACATGAACGGGTATTTCGAAGGGGATAATTCGTTGCACGCTCTTGCAATGAATGGTAACGATTGGTTTGGCGCCGGTGAAGGCGTCATCTGCAAAACCAGTGACGCAGGAAATAATTGGAGCCAGCTTCTCAACACATGGTCGTATCCGCTTCAGTGGGGATTGTACATTTTCGACATCGAATTCAGTCCCTCGAATACGAACAGACTTTACGCCACAGGAGACGGTTATAGTGCATACAGAGTTCCCCTCTTCTACTCTGGCGATTACGGAATAACTTGGGACACTTTGTCGTACGCCACGAACAACATGCCACATATTGTTTCTTTGGCGGTCAAGAGTACAGCAAACGGCGACAGAGTCTTCGTAGGAGGTCAAGGTGTTTTCATGTACGAAAACATTTTCACAGGTGTTCACGACGATTATCGGACGAGATCCGATCGATATTCTCTTTCGAGCAGTTACCCAAATCCGTTCAATCCGAGTACAAAGATCAAATACCAAATCCCAGTAGCCAGTTTTGTAATGCTAAAAGTCTACGATTTACTAGGGAGAGAAGTGGCAACGCTGGTCAACGAGTTGCAGCAAGCAGGCAGCAAGTCGGTAGAGTTCCGTGCAGAGAACTTGCCGAGTGGGGTCTACTATTATCGCCTGGAAGCTGGGTCATTCACTGAGACCAAGAAGCTTCTTTTGCTCAGATGATGGACAAGTGCGACTGGCAAGAAGACAGATCTAATATGAACTATTGCTTCACGCACAACAGTTCGTTCGCGAGGGCAGGGTTGTTGCAACATTTTTTTTGCTCAATCCTCCGTATGAAACTAGGGTAACAATACTGGTGAATTACAAGATACTATTGATCATCCTAGGAGTGGTCGGTAGTATTGGATGCAGGTGGCTGGCCGAGTGGAGTCTACTTCTATCGCCTGTCCGTCGTGCCGATGGACGGTCCGAACCCCCGCGACGGTTCGTTCTCCGCGACAAAGAAGTTTCTACTGATGAAATAACATGAGGTGCATTGTGGTTGGAAAGGAGATTCCCGGAGCATGACGATTGACTCTTCTGTGGAACGGTTCGAGCTTGCTCTCCAGGTCGAACCTTCAGATATCGACCAGCTTGGCCATGTGAACAACGTCGTATACCTGCGATGGGTGCAGGATGCGGCCGTTGCCCACTGGCGGTCGGCCGCTACGGTCGCGCAACAGGCTGCAGTCTACTGGGTCGTCGTACGTCACGAGATCGACTACAAGCACCCCGCCCGCATGGGAGATTCGATCATTGCCCGCACGTGGGTCGGGAAAGGCACTCTCCACACCTTTGAAAGGTACACAGAAATCCTTCGGGCGCGTGACCGGCGCTTGCTGGCGCGTGCCCTGACCTTGTGGTGCCCCATCGACGCTCGAACGGGTAAGCCGGCTCAGGTGGGAACCGACATCCGCGAACGGTTTTCCATTCCTTGAGAGAAATTTGTGAAATGAGAGAGGGATGCCGAACGGTATCAAACGGTAGAAGGCTAGTGTCCTGTCTCGGGAATAAATTGACTGAGTTTTGCGGCTATTAACCCTCACCCCTATCCCCTCTCCCGCTCCTTCGACTTCGCTCAGGACAGGAGCGGGAGAGGGGAATTGAAGGGGAGAGGGTTGCAAGTGACATAACGATCCAAGAACTTACTAAGTGATGTTACGCAGAGAGAAGAAAAAATTGTTTTCCTGCTGTGCTCGCATCATCGTAAACGATGATGCTGCTCGAAGAAAGTCGAATGAATTCGACTTGGACGTCGATTCCAAGGCGGAAAGAGCATTCTTTAGAATGCTTTGTTCGTACCGAGCGTTGCCGTTTACGGCAATGCGATTTCAACGTTCCTCAAAATCAACTGGCCGCGTAACGTCAGTTACTAAAACTGTTTGAGTGATATGATGCTAACTCCTCTCAGCTCCTGATCAGATACTGAAGCTTCACAAAGTACTGTCGGGCGGTTTTCGTTATGCCGTACGGTTCCCCAAAATCTGAAAAAGTGTACGTCGAACCCGCGTAGAATATGGTGTAGGGATTGAGTTTGTAGCTCACGAGCGGATAAAAGTCGATTTCTCCCGAAAATTCGTCGTATTGCCCGATCATGCGGAGGAAAACTTCGTTGGTAAACTGATATATTCCGGTTGCCCTCGCGATATACCCGTCATAGAAAAGGTCTCCGGTCGTTATGCTCGCCAACCGTGCCCGCGAGTAGGAGAGGTCGATCTCCAGTTGTGATGTGGGCTTGACCTGTGCAGTCGTACTGATAGTATGCCCGCGTCCCACGTCCGGTGCGTCGACGCGTTTAATGAACTGTCCGAACGCTCCGTCGAAGTTGAGCGTCAGAAGGCTTGAGGGACGAGAGTTGACGGTTATCTCTGTTCGGTTGACTCCTGTGAACCAGACACCTTTGTACAGCTCGTCATTTACCGCCAGGTAGTTAATATTGATATTCGTTTGACCCTTGAACTGGGCGTACAAGTTGGGAACGGCCCAGAGTTCTTTGCGAACTCCATCGTAATTGTAGTGGAGACCGTTGTTGAGCGAGATTGACCATTGGTCGAGCCATGCATTGTTCGGGTAGAACGAATACTGCTGCTGAAGGTAGAGTGTGCGAAGATTGTTATTCGGGACGAACCCATCCTGCGCCTGGAACGTCGGTGCCCGGTCGACGTACTGGAGGCCGAAGCTGTAATCGCGCGCGTTGCGCTGGAGGAGCAGCGTCGTGGACGCCCCGGAGAAGTGCTCCCCATTGAATGAGGCATCATTACCGGTGCTGCCGAGTGATCTCGTGTCCGAGAAGACCGTGGTGTCGTTTACTTCCCTTGTGTCCGTGTAAAAAATTTCTCCGCCAAAATAGTAATTCTCCCAGAACTTGTAATTCCAGTCAATTCCCCCGAGGTAGTTGTGAGCCGCCCCGGTGTTGCGCGTCGTAACCATCCCTCCGAGAAAGGTTTCTTTCCCAAAGTCGTAGCGTGCTCGGGCGACGTTTGAGATAGACTGAAGGTCTGTCGCGATGTAATCGCTCGTCTCCTCGCCGGGGATGATGAACGGCGTGTTCCGGTCTGATGCTGCGAGGTACGAAAACGACAGCGACCCCGTTTTTCCGATCACCCGCGCAGCTCCGACGGGGTTGTTGATGGTCCGGGAGTAAAACGTCTGAGTGTGATTCTGGAACATGTCGGCTCCCACGAGGAAGAAGGGGCGCTTCTCGGGATAGAACAACGCAAAATTCGAGTTGACGCTTATTTGCGTTGCATCCGATTCGACCTGGCTGAAATCCGGATTGTATACTCCTTCAACCGCAAAATCGGGAGTCGGGGCGTAGCGGACACCGCCTCCTGCCCGTCCCGTTACCTTGCCGTTCTCAAATCCTGACGCCGGATTAGAAGCGTCGTTGAGTGCATCACTCTGCTGGCCGACAACGTAGGGGAGGAGGTCGATGGAGGTGGATCGCTCAACATCCCTGATCCCTTCGATCATTCCCGCCTGGCACTGAAGACAGGGGTTATTGCGGTCGATCGGAACCCACGATATTTGTACCCGGCTTGCTCTCGGGTAATTTCTGATAAACTCCACAACCCATCGCTGGACGGGCTTTGACGGGAAGCGCAGGCTCTTGAAAGGGAATGCCATCACCGCCGTCCATCCGGAGTCGTCGATTGCCGCGGCCGATTCCCACACCGCGTCGAAATTCACATCTTCGTCATTTGCTGTCCGAAGAAGGTCCCCCTGAATTCCATAAGGATTGACCGCCATTTCATACGATCGCTGATAGTCCCCGTAGGTATCAAGGATGATCATGACCCAATCATCGTCAAAGGCTTTGTCCCGGTCAGTGATGTGCGCCCGGATATCGGATGGATGTGTGTCTTTACATTCGAAACCGAAATACAGATACCGCGAGTTGTACATGACCCGGACAGTCGTCCGCTGGGGGGCCGGAGTGTTTTCCCCGGGTGTGACCTCATAGCTCATCTCCGACGGCCGCGACAGACTCCAGCGTGGGTCGTCGAGCTTCCCCGAAAGTTTGATGTCCTCGTCTATCCTTATGGCCTCTATTCTCATCTTGGAGGAGTCCATCACGTCAGCCGCGACCCCTTCAACCCGGAAGAGCATGACGGCAAAGAACAGTACAGTGAAGAGATTTTGATATGTCGTTGTTTTTAATGTCATCCTGTGTGTACTGGTATATAGGGGAAGTACGCGAAACATCCATACTTTGTTGCACTCAGCGATCAGGAACCATCACAGGACATGTGTTCAATTTGACCTTTGCCGGAGGATTTGGTAAGTTTGTACGGCAATCGGCTGAGAGGCAACGGCTATGTCTCCGTAAATGGCAGTTTTCTCAACATTGTAACTCTAAAAGGATAGTATGAGTAATAAGTTCTTCCACCGCCTCATAGCGGCTTCAGTTTTTCTGATCTCGCTGATTCAATTCTTCATGACTGCGCAGCCGTCGGTGTCCTTCTGGGATCCGGGTGAGCTTTCTGCCGCCGCATACGCTCTGGAGGTGCCGCATCCTCCCGGGGGTCCGCTGTTCTCGCTTGTCGGACACATGTTCTATTTGTTGCCGCTTCCGGGAAATATCGGATTCAGGATGAATACCGTTTCTGTCGTTGCAAGCGCCTTCTCAGTGTTGTTGCTTTATCTCATCGCGGTCCGTCTCATGAAAATCTATAAAGGAGCAGAGCCTCAAAATCTGCTCTCTGCGTGCGGCACATATTTTTCTGCGGCAATCGGTGCCCTGGCGTTTTCATTCTGTGATTCGGTTTGGTTTAACGGTGTTGAGAGCAACTATTTTGCGGCGAGCACGCTATTGTTCTCGCTTATCGTATGGTTAACGCTGCTATGGTACGAAAAATCGGAGGAACGGAAAAGCTGGAGATACTTGTTGCTGATTGCTTACCTTATCGGACTTTCCCCCGGTGTGCACTTAATGAGCGTCCTCTCGATTGTCACTGTCGTAATGGTAGTGGTTTTCAAGCGATACGTTACCGACAACCACCATTGCAAAACGACCGCCTTCATTTTTCTCGGACACTGCATTGTGCTCCTCGTAATTGCTCTTGCAATGTGGAATAATGAGACGTCGCAGCAGCCGCCGTCCCCCGAGGAATACAAGGGGTACGACACAAACTTCATCTTGATCATGGGTGCAGTGAGCGCAGTCATCGTCGGGCTCTTCTGGAAGAAAGTCATCAAAAAGGATTCTTTTTATTCGCCGATTCTTTTCGGGGGGATTGCGCTCGCCGTTTCTTTCGGCGGCATATTCAAGCTGCTGCCGAGTCTGCTGCGCCTCCTCGCGGATGACAGCAGTCTAAAAGGGATCGTTGTCCTTGCCATCTTCCTGGCCGTGCTCTCGTACATCGTTTATTGGTCGATCAAGAAAAAGAGAACACTTCTGGCGGTTGTCGTATTTTCCGTCATGCTGAATATCCTGGGATTTACAACCTTCACAACGACCATCATCAGGGCAAACCAGCATCCTGCCATGAATGAGAATCAGCCGGTGAGCTTCTCACGCTTGGTCGAATATCTCAACCGGGAACAGTACGGTGATTGGCCGATATTTAAGCGACGATGGTCCGGCGAACCGCAGCATCAGCGCACATGGACGAACTACAAGAGCGACCTTGATTTCTTTTGGCGCTACCAGATCGACCATATGTACAATCGCTACCTGCTGTGGAATTTCGCCGGTCGGGAGTCGACAATCCAGGACACGGGTGTAAACTGGAAACAGTTATACGGGATCCCGTTTCTTGCAGGATTATTGGGGGTGTACTTCCATTTTCGGAAGGATTGGAAAATGGCGTCATCGTTTCTCGTGCTGTTCATTCTTATGGGATACGGTATCCTGTTCTATCCTAATGGGCAGGAAATGCAGCCCCGTGAGAGGGACTATTTCTATGCGGGGTCTTATTTTGTCTTCGCTCTCTGGATCTCCCTGGGTATCCGCGGCTTGCTCGATGTGATCGAGAAGAAATCCTTTACGCCGGGGAAAGCAACATCGGTATTCGCCGGCATCCTCGTTCTGGGGACTATCCTCATTCCGGGGAGGATGCTGCAAACGAACTACTTCACCCATGACCGGTCGAAGAACTGGGTCCCATGGGATTATGCTTACGACCTTTTGCAAACCTGTGCTCCGAATGCGATCCTGTTTACGGGCGGCGATAACGATACGTTCCCTCTGTGGTATCTGCAGGACGTTGAGGGGATCAGGCGCGACGTCCGGATCGTCAACCTTAGCCTGGTGAATACCGGTTGGTACGCCAGGCAGTTGAAACATGACACTCCGTACGGCGCTGCGGCAGTCAAAATCAGCCTGAGCGACGATGCCCTTGACAGACTCCAGTATCAGCCGGTGCAGTGGGTGGCGCAGGAATTGAAGCTTCCCGTCCCTCGCGAGGTCATCGATGCGTATCAGGTCACTGATACGTCAGTTGTGAGAAACGGTGCGATCACTTTCACCATGCCGCCGACACTAAGTTACGGAACCATCGGTGCAATCAGGATGCAGGATGTCATGGTGCGGGAGATCGTCATGGGGAATGCGTGGCAGAGACCTATCTATTTTGCGAATACCTGTGGAGAGGATGCAAAGATCGGTTTAGCCGACTATCTAAGAATACAAGGACTTGCGAGCCGGCTTGCCCCTGTAAAGAGAAACGTCACGAGCAGTATGCGTTACGCCATCGACGAACCGATCATGCGCAGAAATCTTCTTGAGGAGCCTCCGAGCGTGAGTAAAATGTACCAACCGGGTTTTCTCTTCAGAGGGTTGAATGACAGCACGATCTTCTTTGACGAAAATGAGGAGCGGATGGTGCTGAACTGCAGGGGGTCGTTTATGATGCTTGCATCTTACTATATTTTCGAAGCGCGTGACAAAGACATGTGCATGAAAACCCTGAATCGTATGGAACAAGTCGCACCGAGAAATGTCGTCAAGATGGACTATATGCAAAACTATTACATGGCATCGATGTACTACGCCTGTGGAGCGACCGCGAAATTCCGGGAGGCCGCAGGGAAGGTTGAAGAATCCGTCCTCGCGAGGCTCAGTGAGAATCCTGCAGATGTGAATGAGATCAACAGTCTCTACCAAATTCTCCTCGAGACCTACGACAAAACTGCTCAGTACTCAAAGGCAGAAGAAATGCTCGAGCGACTTCTTCCGAGTTATCCTCAGGACGCAGGTTTGAAGAGGCAAATCGAACGATATAAAGCGTTGGCGGCGCAGCAAAAGAGTGGACAATTGCCATGATAAGAACAGCAGCCATACTGGCGGTTACCTCTTTGATGATGTACGGTTGCCAATACAAATCGGAGAAGACAATGAAAACAGGTAGCGGATCGGTCTCTCAAACACAGCTCCCGCTGAACCCGTACTATTCGCGCACAGACACAACCGTTCTCGACCTCCCGGATTCCGCCTGGAAGAGAGTTTTGCCCGACAGCGTCTACCAGGTCGCCCGCAACAAAGCCACGGAGGAAGCCTTTACGGGTAAGTACTACAATTATGCGGGTATCGGTACGTACTATTGCGCGGCGTGCGGCAATGCGTTGTTTCGTTCAGACGCGAAGTTTGCCAGCACATGCGGCTGGCCGAGTTTCTTCGAGACCCTGCGAAAGAACAGCGTTACGTATCAGCCGGACACGTCGCATGGCTTGAATAGGACAGAAGTACTCTGCGGTCGATGCGGTGCACATCTGGGGCATCTGTTCGACGACGGCCCCCCACCGACGGGGAAACGGTATTGTATGAATTCCATCGTGCTTGACTTCTCGCCGGACGACAGTGCCAGGCCCGGACGTTAGTATCGTGTCACTCAAATAGTTTTTATAAGTCCTTGGATCGTTATGTCGTTCACAACCCTCTCCCCTTCAATTCCCCTCTCCCGCTCCTGTCCTGAGCGAAGTCGAAGGAGCGGGAGAGGGGGTAGGGGTGAGGGTTAAAAGGCGAAAAACTTAATCAACCTATTTCGGACACGGGTCGCTAACGAAGTACACCAGAACTCACCCGGTCAAAGAGCCGCGCGGGCCGGCAACCGCTGACCAATTAGATGCTCGGATATTGCTTCTAACTTTTTCTGAACCGACCGTAAATAATCGAAGCCGAACGGGCAATGTGGCTCAAGGCCGCTGAGGTACGAATCCGTGAAGAATTGTTCCGCCCGCGCAACGGCTTCAAACATGAGCACCCTGCAACATAAGAGACTGAAATCGGATAGCGACCCGGCGTCTGCGCTTGGGAACAAATCCTTCGCGCAGAGAATTTGTTGAGTGAAATTGAATAATCGATTTGTGATTTCCTGGATGGAACGGTGTCCGATATGCTCCGAGAAGATTGTTCCATGGGCATTACGATGATCCTGCTCGAGGTCCTGCAGGTCGTCGATGAATTGCAGGGCGACGCCATATCCGAACATAAACTCAGCAACATCATCGGAAAGGTCTCCCGCGGTCAGATACGCATCCGCTAAAACAGAGGTGCCCCCTTTTTCCATGCTCACGCCGAGCGTATCGCAAGTGTTCGGGGATGTCCCGCCTTGTTGTTGCTCCAGACTTTGCCTTTGGGCTCGATGAATTGCGAGCAGACTCTCATGGACCCTTGTGTTCGATGTGCGTGGGAACTCCGTCTCAATGTACGTGAGTAAGAGTTGGATTTTCTTTGACCGGGAGGATGTGACGTGCACTTTTTCGGCTAAGAGAAGCTCTTCCACGGTGGAAAGGAAATGCTGCTTGTCTACGCGGGAAAGACTTTTGTCATCCAGGAGATTGTCGGTGTATGGGTACAGAAGGCTGTAGGCAAACGCGGACGGGGTCAGCGCCGCTTTCTTACCCAGATAGGTCTGGATGCTGTTGACGATCAGAACATTTCTCAGGGCTTGATAAAGCTCATCCTGAGAGAGTTGAGCATCAAACCTCATCGCCTGACCTACGAACTCGACGGCGGATGAGAAATAACTGTCCAGAATATCCACGGGCAGTCGGCGGTGAGTCGTATGAGATGACCCCGCAATGAAGGGAACCACCAGTTCTCTTATCCGCTCCAGACCAACCTGTTCAGCGCCGTTCCATGCTTGTATCTCAGAACGGGCTCTCTCGATGAGTGTATCGAGTTCATTTTCATGTTTCTTCTGCTCTTCTGCGGTGTAAAATTCCTCAAGACAAGGGTCCTGGAAGGGCGTGTTTTCCCAAATCGCCCAAACCTTTTTCTTTAAATCATGAATTCTAAAGATCAAGCTGTCGGAGGGAACTTCCGTGACTCCTGCCCGTGTCGTCGTGATTCCTTTCTCGTATCGTATGAGGTCAAACATGCATTGATGATGGGATATCTCTGTAGATATACGACCGGTGGCCGATAAAGATTCAAAAAGGGGCGGCAGCGTGGGTGTCCCGTGGAATTTTCGCACGTGAGTTGCACTTGCGGGAGGGAATAGAATGAATGGAGGGTGACATAGATGAGTCACCCTCCGATGGAATTACAACGATCTACTTCTGGACGTTTTTGCCCTGCAGCTCATCGGCCAACGGACCTGCATCGTACAGTTTGCGCAGTGCTTCGATCATTGCCTGGCTGTGCACACCGACAGTCCGGTTCTTTTCTTCGTCGTACACGTACGTTCCAACGAGGCTCTCAATGTTCCCGTCGAACACGAGTCCGACGAGTTCGCCCTTCCGGTTAATAATTGGAGACCCCGAGTTTCCGCCGACGACATCGAGCGATGCGACGAAGTTCAACGGCGTTGTCAGATCGAGTTTATCTTTCCTGTCGATATATCGCTGCGCGAGGTCGAACGGGGGTTGCATGTTGAAGCTGTTGGCGCGGTCGTACAATCCGTAAAAGGTCGTCTTCGGGGGAGCGATCGTTCCGTTCATCGAGTAGCCGCTCACTTTTCCGTACGTCAATCGTAGCGTGAAATTCGCATCTGGATACGTTGATTTTCCGTACACGGCAAATCCTGCCTTTCCAATTTTTTCACCCGCAACAGTTTCAATGGCTTCCACCTCTTTTTCGTAGGTTTTCCTCATCTCCCGGACCATCGGGTCGATGGCACGCGCTGCGACGATCATGGGGTCTGTAGACTTCTGAACGGCCTTCTCGCCGCCCTCAACCAGCGATTTTCGGAACTCTGGATCCGCCAGCTTTGTACCTGCAAACAATTCTCTCGCGAAATCTGCCGGACTCTTGCCGTTCAACACGGTTTTGACAAAGGGATCATCGTTCCCGAGTTCTTCGATCGACTCGTGAAGTCCGTCGGTTAATCGGAATTCCTCGAGTTTCGGATAGACGGGTGCCGGTGAAAAGAGGTTGAACTTGAACGACTCAAGCTGCGAGTCGTGGAATCCTTCGAGCCGCTCGCCGTCGGGTTTCTTTACTTCGGACACATACTGGACGATGAGCAGCGCGAGCTGTGCCATCCTGGATCCGCGCAGTCCCCGGAAGAACATGGGCTTGAACAACTCAGAATGTCTCTTTTTTGCGGCAGCGATCGTATCCCAGGCATCCCCGAAATCTTTCTGCCACTGAGGGTTCGCGTTGATCTTCGCACGGAATTCAGTTTCTTCCTTTTGCTTCTTCGCCATGATATTTCTGTCGAGCAAGCCTTCGTATTCGCCCTGACTGGCCTTCAGGGAGTTTTCGAGTCCGAAGATCAGGGAGGCGGCCTGGCGCGTCTCCTCCTTCCCACCCTTGGAGTATTGTTTCAGAGCATCGATGCGGCGCTTAAGTGCCTTGATGATCGTGGGGAAATTATGATCCCGGATGAACTCCAGCTGCGCCATGGTGCTCGATCGCTGCGTGGAACCGGGATTGCCTGAAGCGAACACGAGCTCGCCGTCATCCGCGCCTTTTTCACTCCACTGCAGAAAGTGTTCCGGGTGAATGGGCTTATCGTTTTCGTAAACGCGAAAGAGCGCCATGTCCAGGTCGTAGCGCGGATACGTGAAGTTGTCCGGATCGCCGCCGTAGAAAGCAGCTCCTGCCTCCGGAGCAAAGACCAGCCGGACATCTGTGTACTTTTTGTACCGGTACAACCAATACTCGCCGCCGTTGTAAAGAGTAATGACGTCGGAGCGCAAGCCCGTTTTCTTGAGACTCTCCTTTTCGATCTTCGCCGATTCGGCTTTCCGCATTTCGAGGGCTTCATTGTCGGTCTTGGCCCTGGAAACGGCTTTCGTGATGCGATCCGTCACATTGTCGAGCGATTGGAGCACGTTGAGCTCCAGATCCGGACACTTGATTTCTTCCGACGAAGTCCGGGCGTAGAATCCGTCCTTCACATAGTCTTTTTCCTGGGTCGACATCTTTTGCAGTTGTCCCCGGGCGACGTGATGATTGGTGAGTGTCAGTCCGTCGGCGCTGACGAAGGAACCGGAACCGCCATCGTTGAACCGAACACTCGCAAGGCGAATATGGTCAAGCCATTGCTGTGTCGGCTCGAAACCGTACTTTTGCTTGAGTAATTTCAGTGGCGGGTTGTCGAAAGTCCACATCCCTTCATCCGGACGCGGAGGTGAAGCATTCAAGAAAAGCAGGCAAATGGAGCCAATGAGCGCCGCTCCGACGAGATAACGATTTAATAGTTTCATAGCTGAATACCTTGTTTGTGTAGGTTTGTGTGGAATACCGACAAGTTTGATTATTGTACGAAATTGAATGCTCGTTTGCAAAAGACTGATCACTGGTTTGCCAGGACCGAGGACGAAGGATAAAGCTTGGGCATCAGTTTCGGCAGGGTGGTTCGTACGAAAAGCTGGCGAAGTGTATCTTCCAGAACCACAGTCCTGCGAACCCTGATTCCGTCGGCGGTGCGATTTGACATTAAAACAAAAATTCTTATCTTATGAAAATTCATCACAGGCGACCTGTATCCCATGATTACGATGTCATGCGTCATTGTATTGTTCGCTGTCAATGACCTCGCTGAGGGGTCAATTTGAAAGTAGAATCAGTCATAGGAAATAGGCGGTTTCTCTGTTTCTTAGGTATCGCGTGTGGGGTGATCCTACTTCTGGCATCGTGTAAGAAGGAACCATCTCCTGTCAGTGCCACACCCGAAGTGCTACAAACCGTATCTGACGCAGTTGTCCGCTGGCACTCCTGGAACATCCATAATTACTCATTCACCCAAACACGGAGTTGCTCGTACCCATGGTGTCGAGACTCAATGAGGGTTGTCGTCCGGGCCGACACGATATATGCCATTGCAGCCCTTTCCCACACCGCCATTGACACATCGTGGGGTGTAACGGTTGACCGGTTATTTGAACTTGCTCAGCTCGATACAACCCGATGGATCGTGCAAGCAGAATTCGACCAAACGTATGGTTTTCCAAAGGCCATTTCGTACAATAGCAAACCTCCGCTCAACATTGAAGGGGGAGTGGCATACTTTAGCTTTGATTTTGTTTACTGAACTCGCTCGCAAGACAACGAACCGTTGTCGGTCCGTAAGTCCTTAAACGATTGTTAAGTGGTCTAAGAAAATGCCTAATTCTGTTCAACCTCTGTTCGTCTTTCTTGTGATGGAATAGCATCGAAGTATGAAGCAATCTCGCATGGTTGATTCTTCTTGTCGTGGAGTTTTTCTCTGGAGGCGTTCCTTCATCGTCTCCGTGCTTCTTGCCGGAACTGTCTCTTTTGTATTCGCAGGCAACACAGGCAAGATTGCGGGCAAAGTCACTGATGCAAAAACAAAAGAGCCGTTGATTGGTGCCAATGTTGCTATCCCTGGAACTTCGCTGGGAGCTTCGACAGATGTCAACGGCGACTATACAATCTTGAATATTCCTCCCAACACCTATGCCCTCAGGGCATCGATCTTGGGCTACGACCCGGTGACTGTGAATGGAATTCAGGTTTCAATTGATCTGACGACACGGCAGGATTTTTCTCTGAGCGAGACTGTTGTTGAACAAAAGGAGGTTGTGATCACAGCAGAGCGTCGCGTAATACAGAAAGATCTTACTGCAACGACTGCGGTTGTTGGCAAGGATCAGATAGCAATGCTGCCGGTCAATGAAGTGGGGCAGGTACTTCAACTTCAATCTGGGATTACGGTTGACGCCTCGGGGGGGATTCACGTTCGCGGTGGCCGTTCAAGCGAAGTCGCTTATTGGGTCGATGGAATTCCCATTACCGATGGCTATGACGGCTCCCAAATTGTAGAGGTCAACAAGAATCTGGTGCAGGAGATGCAACTCGTCTCCGGTGCTTTCAATGCCGAGTATGGGCAGGCCATGTCGGGGATTGTGAACATTGCCACGAAAGAAGGAGGGCCGAAATATACCGGGAGTATCGGATCCTACGGTGGCCAGTACCTTGCGAACGACAATACGTTGTATCCGGGGCTTGACCGAGTTAGACCCACATCGATCAGGGACTTTGAAGGAAACCTCAGTGGACCTCTGGCTGGTGATAATCTCACATTTTTCGCCAACGGCCGATACATCTACTTCGACGGCGACCTGCAGGGATACCAAAAATACAACCCCTGGAATATCTCCTACACCGATCCCATAACGCGAAAATTCTATCTTTTTCGTGACTCTGCCGGTTTGGGCGACGGGGGCCTTGTCCCCATGAATTCCAGTGAGCGTTGGTACGGCCAAGGAAAATTAACGTGGAAAATATCTCCGGTCATGAAGTTGAATACCGATTACATTTACGATCACACGAAGTCACAGCCATACAACAGAATGTACTTCTACAACCCCGCTGGTAACGGTCAAGATTACAATTACAGCAATACGGTAATATTACAGTTCACGCACACGTTGTCTTCCAATACATTCTACACTCTCGGTGCTTCATATTTCGACAAAACGTTCCGTCATTACTTGTATGACTTGCAGTACAATGCAGTCCGACCCAATACTAGCGATACTCTTCTGGGCAACGTAGGCGACCTTATTGAAGCACCCAATCAAGGTCAAAACTACGTTCATCCGAATCTTTTCCTGACTGACGATCCCTACAGTTTTTACACCGGCGGTACCGATCTTTCGCGCTTCAAGCGTTCCACGATCACCAAGGTGGTGAAATTCGATGTCACGAGCCAGGTGAATACGACAAATCTCGTGAAATTCGGACTCGAGTTCCGGAGGCACAACATCTTCTATGAAAGTGTTCAGCTCCAGCCGGTAATAGACCAAACGAATATTAGTATGGCTACTGCCAGCCCCTTCATTCGGACAAGAATTCTGCCGGATTCGTCAAACTCACATGATGTCTACAACCATACCCCTACAGAGTTCTCAACATATATTCAAGATAAGTTGGAGTTCAGAGACTTCATCCTCAATGTTGGTATTCGGTTCGATTACTTCGAGCCTGACGGCGTTGTCTTAAATGATTCCCATCCCGACCCGAGTGATCCGCTGCACTATATGTACACCGTGGACGATCCAAGTATCTACACTCCGGTCCGCGATGACCACACTGCCGATCCATTGAGTGTTCGCAAGACATATTGGTACAAGAAAGCGTCGGCGAAAACGCAATTCAGTCCACGGCTCGGCGGTTCTTTCCCCATTTCTGCGACTGGGGTTTTCCATTTTTCGTACGGACATTTCTTCCAAATTCCTCAGTTTGAGCGCCTGTATGAGAATCCTGACTTCAAACTCGGGTTTGGGACGGGAAATCAAGGAATCATAGGGAATGCAGACCTCAATCCTGAACAGACGATCAATGGAGAGCTCGGCGTCCAGCAGCAGCTGACAGAGGATGTTTCTGTTGACCTCACCGCGTACATGCGAGACATACGAGGGTTGACCGGAACGCGGGCAGACCAGATCATTGTTTTCGGTGGGTCTAGACAATATAGTAAATATGTGAATAGTGACTTCGGAACAGTGAAAGGAATTGGTCTGACACTCAGCAAGAGGTTCTCGGGAGGATTTTCTTCGACGCTCGATTACACATACCAGGTGGCGCACGGCAGCGCATCGGATCCGGTCGAGGCGCGAAATGCTATTCTGGGTGGTTCGCAGCCGGAAGTGCAATTGGTTCCCCTCGCATGGGATCAACGTCAGACAATCAACGTGACGACAGCCTATAGCTCGAAGGACTGGGGTGTAAGTTTCATCGGACAGTACGGGAGTGGGTTTCCCTACACTCCCCGGCGCTCCGCTGATATTACTGCCTTGCTGACAAACAGTCAATACAAACCGTCGTCCTTGAATATAGATGCTCGCGTTTTCTATAATGTTTCCATCGATGCTCTGAAGTTTGTAGTGTACTCTCGCATCATTAACTTACTCGATACGCGCAACGAATTGAATGTGTTCGATGATACGGGCCGGGCGGGTTTTACGACGGACGAAGAACGTGTGCTTGCCTTGAATACACGCCAGCGAGTAAACTCGGTTCAGGATTGGTTTACTGTTCCAACGAATTTTTCCGAGCCCCGTCGTATCGAAATTGGTGTGAATTGGGACTTCTAAATGAAACATATGGCTCGCGTTAGATCGCTGCTCCTTATTGGTGTTGCTTGCGTCACCATCGCTCACAGTCAGAGCGGTTCTCAGTATCAACGCTCAGCGGTGATGAACGGCAACCAGGTGCGTACGGTATTTGGGAACTGGGGAGTCATAGGCCAGCCGATAGACACACGCCCCCGGGGTGCGTGGAAGAACGACAACGACGGTTACCTCGGAGATGTTAGCCCGTTTGTCGGGGCTGAAGTGAGGTACCGGTGGCCGGACACAGCGGGTCACGCAGCCTCCGATACATCGTTCCATTCTGTCGTTACTTGTCCTGTGTCGCGCCCAACGGGTTTGCCGGACCAGTCTGCCGATGGCGTGCCGTGGACCTTTCAACCTGTCGCCGGATATTTCGCTCCCTCCCCGAATCAGAGCGTCGCAATGAGCAACAGCAAATCGACCTGGCCATCCACCTGGCCCGACAAGGACGCCACATGGAACGGGATATGGAACGGATACTTCGGCAAAAGAAAGAGCGCCGACCTCGAGACATACTTTGTTATGGATGACAACAATGACGAAAGGTTCAATTACTCTTCCCATAATCCGGGCGAGATCGCCTTCAAACCGGATTCGACCAATCCATCACGTAATGGCCTCGCATTACAGGTGAAGGTTCGTGCGCTGCAATGGGCGCAATTCCTTGCACAAGATAACATTTTCTGGCTGTACGAAATATCTAACCAGGGGACGACCACGTATGACCGTGTTGTGTTTGGTATGTTGGTTGGAACCTACGTCGGTGTCACCGGCAGTGCGGATAATGGAGAGTGGGATGACGATTGGTCGTTCTACGACGCTCAAACGAATCTAACATACACGGGGGATTTTGACCAGGACAACACGCGCAATCCACGATGGGTGGGCAACGCAGATGGGTTGGTCGGCTATGCATTTCTCGAGAGCCCGGGAAATCCCTTTGACGGCATTGATAACGACGGAGATGCTGACTCCTCTGCCCTCGGAAGGCTGGCGCCGCAGTTCTCGGCATCTGATTTCGATTCTGTGCTTATCACAGCGGGCATGAAACTCGTGTCTATTCGCAATGACTTCAGCCGTATCCTGTTCACTGTCCCAAGCGCTGATTCGTTCAAAGCGTGGACACGGGGGATGCGCGATTCTATCTGGCTCTATCCCGGCAAGACGAAGCTCGTTGAAGGTAACGTCGTCTTGGATTATGCGGGCAATCAATCAATCAACAGGAATGCTTACGATGGCATTGACAACAATTTCAATGGATTAATCGACGAGAACCAGTTTGTTCATTATCGTCAATATAAAGTCAACCATAATCCGCCCCATCAAGTGCTCTTTGACGTCTACAGACCCGTTCGCCATGTTGACTACAAGAACAATGTTGGGACGAGTCCGTACAGCATGATCGACGAAAAGAGGGATGACCTCATTGACAATAATCAGAATTGGGATATCAAGAATGACGACGTCGGCATCGATGGTATCGGACCGACAGCAGTCGACTATCCAGGACCGGATTGCGGGGAAGGAGACGGCAAGCCCACCTCAGGGTACGATCCTCACTGCAATCCGAGCAACCTTGATTTACCAGGCGAGCCGCACATCGACAAGACCGATGTCAATGAATCAGACCAAATTGGACTGACAAGTTTTTACTACTTCACGCCTGCGGGTAAAATTCGCCTCGGAGATAAGGAAGAGCTTTGGAATGATCTCGCTCCCGGCTATTTCGACGTGCCTCCGTCAATCAACTACGTTGCCGAGGCAGGAAAGAGCTACCCCACCAGTGGTGAAGATGGGGATTTTATCTACGGTTCCGGGTATTTCCCGCTCCTTGCGCATTCATCAGAAAGGTTTTCTATCGCTCTGGTCTACGGAGGTGGCAAGAATGGCAAAGGAACGCCATGGGATGTCGAAATCGCCGACCTCTTGAAGAACAAGAAGACTGTCCAGAAAATCTATGATGCGAACTACCAGTTTCCCCAGCCTCCAAGTCCGCCGACGCTGACAGCGGTACCGGGGGATCACCAGGTGACATTGTACTGGGATCGTGTCGCCGAATCGTCCGTCGATCCTGTGCTTCGTATAAAAACATTCGAGGGATACAAAGTCTACAGGTCAACCGACCCGGACTTCAGCGATATCTTCACGATCACAGATGCGAGTGGGACTCCTCGGGGATACCAACCGCTTGCGCAATTTGACCTCAAGGATGGAATTACCGGGTACTTCCGGGCAACAGGGGATATCTACCAGGATGCAGCGGGTTACTCCTTCTACCTTGGAGATGATGGGGGACTGGCACATACGTATGTGGACCGCAGCGTCGATAATGGCAGGCGCTATTTCTATGCTGTTGTTGCCTACAGTTTTGGAGATGAAAACCTTGGTATCTTCCCTGCCGAGAATACAAAATCCATCCGGCTTGCCAGTAGCGGGGAAATCGATAGCAAGGACATCAACGTGGCGGTAGTGACGCCCAATGGACAGGTTGCCGGCTACGTGAGACCGATAGCAGACACTACGCATTTTAACCATACTGCGGGACCTGCTACAGGTAGCATTTCGAACACGATCGTCGATGAGCGGCAACTGACAGACCACAGATATCGGATTGAGTTCCTCGATACCCAGGTAGACAGCGTTGACAACAATCGGAATGGACTGGTTGATGCGGCAGATTCTTCGGAATGGAGCCGGATAACATCATTCTATTCTGTGCGAGACCTTAATCAGATAGCGGGAACGTTTCTCGGCGAAGATACGATCAGCGTACCGCTGCCGCGGCAGAATCTCATCCCATCGACCGTGACGGTGAAGGATCAAGGGGGGAATGTCGTCGCCGCGAACCGTTACATACTCGATGCCGTGAGGGGCTCGATCCGCGGTTCCTCTCCGGGCAGTTTGGCCGCGGGCGAGTATGGTATTACGTTCTCCTACTATCCGGTTTTCAAGAGTCCCCATCTCCAGAAGACTCCTTTCCAGGTGGAAAATAGTGAGGCTGATAACTTTGATGGGATCCAGTTAGTCTTCGATAATGATTGGAACGTGAAAGTGGACGCTCAGTCTTCGGGATGGCAAGGAAGCTACTCAAATCCCTATCTCTACGGGTTTTCGGCTGCTGACCTGCCACTCCTCTCGACGCCCATTGCGGGTTATGCAAAACCGGCAGATTATGAAATTCGATTCTCAAGTTCGATTGTGGACACGTCATCATTATGGCCACCAAGCGCTCCTGACTATCCATTCGATACGCCGATACCTGTTAATTTCCGCATCTACAACTTGACTGACAGTTCAAATGTCAAGTTTCTGTATTTTGATAGGAACGACCGCGGCAAGGGCAAGATATCGCCATTCGACCAGTTGGTTTTTCTTGACAAGAACCCTCGGGGAGGATACACTCCTTCGTGGTCGATCCTGTTTAGCAATAAAGAGGGAGAGCCAATAGATACCTTGTATAATCTCTCTGACGGTGACAAATTAGTCTTGAAAACTTTCAAACCCTTCCGCTACGGAGATATATTTGAATTCAAGACCGAACTTCCTCGAGTTGACAATCATGTCGCGCAGTCGGTACTGCAAAGAATTCGTGTTGTTCCGAATCCCTACGTTACCGCAGCGAGCTTTGAGCCGCCGTTGAATCCTGGTATTACGAGTGGCCGGGGAACGCGGAAGATCGATTTCATCCATCTGCCGGCGAGCTCGAAGATAAGCATTTTCACTGCGCGGGGTGACCACGTGGTGACGCTGTACCAGGACGGAAACATTGAGGACGGAACCGTGTCATGGAACCTCAAGACAGAAGAAAATCTGGACGTCGCGTTCGGTGTCTATTTCTATGTTGTTGAATCACCTGTCGGGAACAGGACTGGCAAGATAGCTATTATCAAGTAGAGGGCAATCATGCGGACTCGGCGGTATATTGTTATGATGAAGATTTGGAGATTACTACTTCCGGTCTTGGTAGGACATACGATTGGCCTTGCCCAGTCAAAAGTAGGCACGACCGCCGGTCAGTTTCTCGGTATTTCTGTAGGACCACGGGCAATTTCCATGGGCGGCGCATATGTGGCCTCGATGGACGATGCGACATCTCTCTACTGGAACCCTGGGGCCTTCCAACAGGCAGGGAAATCTCAATTCGTTTTTTCCAATTCCGAATGGCTGGTGGGGACGACATTTCGCTGGTTTGGCTTCATGTACAACTTTGGGAATGAAAACGCGGTGGGACTTAGCCTCACCCAGCTTGACTATGGTGAAGAAGATGTTACTACGGTGAGCCAGCCCGAAGGGACGGGCGAACGTTGGTCGGCGCAAGATATTGCTATCGCGGCTTCGTACTGTCGAAGATTTACGGATCGCTTTTCAATGGGGGGGTCGCTGAAGTATGTCCAACAGAGTATCTGGAATGAGGCGGCGAATACGCTTGCATTTGATTTGGGCCTGTTGTACATTACAGAGTTCAATGACATGCGTTTGGGTGTCTCCATGTCCAATTTTGGGGGGGATCTCAAGCTCGAGGGCAGAGATCTGCTCCAGCGCGTAGATATCGATCCAACGAATTCCGGGTCGAATAAAGCACTCGTCGGCTCACTGAAAACGGATTCTTGGGCTTTGCCGCTTTTGTTCCGTGTCGGCATTGCGATGGACGTCCTGAGAACCAACATGGTGAGAATTACGGTTGCCGGCGATGCACTCCGCCCGAGCGACAACGAAGAATCGGTCAATCTGGGCAGCGAAATTGCCTGGAATAATTTGTTGTCCTTCCGCGGCGGATATAAGTCAGTCTTCGGGAAAGACGAGCAAGAGGGCCTTTCTCTGGGAATTGGATTGCGAACCAAGGCGGAAGGATGGGGTGACCTCGAAGTGAATTATGCGTTCACGAAATTTGGTTTCTTTGGCAATTTGAATTCTGTCTCGATTGCAGTTTCGTTTTAATCAAAGGGTTATTATCTTTGGAAAGGAGAGTCATGAGATCTTGAAAAACGGATGGATAACGAAGTTTTTAATTCACGATATTACCAACATCAACGTACTAATTACGAGGGCATTATGAAAAGACCGTTACTGTTTTTTCTCGTAGTGCTGTTGGCCGGGGGAATATGCAGTACCTCGACCGTACGGGCACAGGCTCACCAGGGACTCGTCACCTCTTATACCATGAGTGGGCTTATTCACGTTTTTTTGGCAGCGGTCACTGTGGTTGTCTTGATTAGACTTATTCAAGGACGCAATGCGCTCGGAACCAAGTTCTGAGTATGGGAATAACGTTATACAAGGTAAGGGCGAGTGAATGAGCATGACTTACATTTATCACATCGAGAATTTTAAGCATAATGATACAACAAACGTAGGTAATCGTTTCAATGCAATGTGTGCACCTATTCGGCGCGACACCAACGACTGCTTTGAGACAAGACTTTATAACTGAAAGGTACACGAATACAAAAACTCAACAGCTATTCCAGAATACTCAATGCTATGTGTCTGATAGCATTACTACTGGCTGTCACTATCGTAGGATGCAGTAAGGATAATACTACGGTAGGTACAACACCGATAGTCATACCTCTTCAAACTACCGTGCAGGCACCTGTCAACCTTCGATCAGACTCAGGTTTTGTGATTCTTGCCGGTTCGTTAATTTCCAACGTTCCAACATCTGCCATCACAGGGGATATTGGATTGAGTCCGGCGGCCGGGTCTTTCATCACTGGATTTTCATTAGTACTTCCGGCGGGCGGTGCATCTTCAACATCATCTCAAGTGACCGGAAATATATACGCATCCGACTATGCGGTTCCAACTCCCGCAATGATGACGACAGCGAAAGGCGATTTAACAACGGCGTATAATGATGCCGCCGGACGGACAGCAACAGATATAGTACTTCTTGCCGGAAATCTCGGCGGGCTGACACTCACACCCGGACTCTATAAATCCACCGGCTCGCTTGAAATATCATCAGGCGATCTCACTTTTGACGCCAAAGGGAACGCAAATGCTGTCTTCATCATACAGATGGCGTCGACTTTTACCACGACGTCCGGTCGCAAGGTTATCCTGAGCGGCGGTGCGAAAGCTTCCAACATCTTTTGGCAGGTTGGCACCTCAGCGACTCTTGGAACAACCTCTGTCTTCAAGGGAACCATCATGGCTGATCAATCAATCTCGCTGAATACCGGTGCAACAGTTGAAGGCAGATTGTTAGCACGCATTGCCGCGGTAACATTGGCAGGCAATACTATTGTAAAGCCTACGCTGTAAATAGTTGGACTAAAGTCCAAATCAAAGACTGAACACTGATACCCCGCTCTCATGAGCGGGGCTATTCAGAATGAAAAAGTTGTACTTCGTTTTCACTAACTACATTATTCACTAACTTCATGGAGATTTTTATGAAGATCTATACAATAAATCCAACGACTGTCTTAAGCCGATGGACGCGCTTCCTCGGAGCGATACTGACAGTTGCTTTGTTAATGCCTGTCGCTGCCATGTCTCAATCGACAGCAGTCAATCTTAGGACTGCCGGCGATTTTGCGATTCTAGCAAAAACAGGAATCTCAACCACGGGAGTCACTTCAATTACTGGAGATATTGGAGTTAGTCCAGCCGCTGCGACATATATAACTGGATTTGGATTAATAATGGGCGTCGATAGTACATATTCGACATCATCGTTAGTCACTGGAAGGGTATATGCCGCCGACTATAAACCCCCAACTCCGACTAAGATGACTACGGCTGTGGGCGACATGCAAACCGCCTACACCGACGCCGCTGGACGGACATTGCCTGATTCTATTGATCTTGGCGCCGGGGATATTACCGGAAAAACCATCAGACATGGTCTCTATAAATGGGGAACTAGTGTCCTGATATCCGCTGGTGGTGTCACTATCTCGGGCAGCGCAACTGATGTCTGGGTCTTCCAGATAGCACAAGACCTAACCGTTGCCAACGGTGCCATTGTTACTCTAAGCGGCGGCGCGAAATCTTCCAACATCTTCTGGCAGGTCGCCGGCCAAGTTAATCTTGGAACGACAGTCCAAATGAAGGGCGTCATATTGTGTCAAACATTGATTGCAATGAATACTGGCGCCACGCTGGATGGCAGAGCACTGGCACAGAGTGCAGTTACATTACAAGCCAATACCGTCGTCGTTAAGCCGGCGGTGACCGCTGTCAAGAATGTTACCTTTATACTGAATACTGCCACGGTACCTGATACGCTGCCCGTGAGTGGTTCAACTGTTCAGATTCGAGGCGGATTGGTGAACTCAGGCACTGTATCGATTACCTGGGGCAACGATTCAGTGAACAACATGACGAACATTGGGGGAGACTACTGGTCGAAGACGATAACACTGAACACCAATGATACACTGAGATATAAATTCGCCATCATCTATCCCGGAAACACTGGTTATGAGCAGAACACAACTCCGCCCTATGCGGGCATGCCGGCAGACAATCGTTACTTCATCGTGGGGACGGGCGATACTACCCTTCCGCTGGAATTTTGGAATAATGGGGCCAGCGGACGTCCGCAATACTTCAGGCCGTGGAATGACCACGCAGCCGACACGATGGTAGTGTATTTCAGAGTGAATATGCTCGGGCCGATGACCTCAGGCACCTTCAGTTTCAAGAATGATGTTGATACTGTGGGGGTCCGGGGAGGAGATTCGAAAGGCCTTGGCGAGCTTCACTGGTCGCCGACGTTCTACCTCACCAAGGAATCTAACCCATCAAACGGGGCCGGATACACCGTTCCCGCATCAAGTTTCTGGTCGGGCGCAGTCCGTATACCAACAGACAGTGTGAATGTCGGACAGACAATCAACTACAAATTCCTCATAGGGTACGACTGGGGTCGTGATGAGCTCGGGGGCCATCCAAACAGATCCTTTGTAGTTCCCACAGGCAAAAAGGACACAACGCTCCAGTGGGTGTTCTACAACAATGAAAGACCGTCGGCTCGCGTGAACACTGACACGGCTATTATCACGTTTCGTTGTGACATGGCGAAGGCTATTTCGACGGGCGGATTCACGCCGGGCGACACGCTCTACGTTAGGTCCGGGTACTTTGCGACGAGCACTAATGCGGGCCAGAAACCTGTGAAAATGCAAAACCTGATCTCTTCCATCTACCAGGGAAAAGATACGGTTATCACGAAGATCGGGTCTCCACTCGATTACCAGTACTACGCGGTTAAGAACGCCTCTGAGATCAGAGAGAATTATTACAACTTCTACTATAACGGTCTCACAACCTCTGAGGCCGAACGCCGTCAATTTACAGTTCTCAACAGTAAGGCGTTCAGCATTTTGGACACCGCCACAAGTTACGTCCAGGCACGCCGCCAGCCGGTCTTCCCGAATGCACGCTTGCTCGCACGCAAGGTTCTGGTAACGTACGAAGTGAACGTGAAGCCTGTTTTCTACCAGGTGATGAAAGGTGACACGCTTCATGATATTCAAGGATTGTTCAACATTCATCAAGGAAACATAGATTCGATCCTTACTAGGTATGGAGTCTGGATGAATGGTCCCGCAGTCGGCGGCTGGAACAATGCGGGGACTGACTGGGACTATGGGTTATTGAACAACCCGAATAAGAAAATGTACGACGATGGCACTCATGGCGATGCTGTGGCCAATGATACGATCTTCACGCTTCAGGTACAGTGTGCCCCGGAAAGTGCAGCCATAGGCTCGAAAGGATATGTCGGGCAGACATTTAAGTTCGGTGTCCGCGGTGGTGATAACGAGGGTGGCAAGGGCGGATATGGCAATAATCACCTCGAGAACATCGTCGACACAGATTCGCTGTACACGATTCATAGCCAGTTCGGAAGTATCAATCCGGCATTTTACAGTGCCTGGGATTATGACCATGAGAGACCGGCGTCACTTGTGGCAGTCAAAGAAACGAAAGGCTTGCCGCTGGTTTATCGCTTGACGCAAAACTATCCCAATCCTTTCAACCCGTCAACAAAGATTGATTATGCAATACCTACGGCGGGAATTGTGACGCTCAAGATATATAATGTACTCGGTCAGGAACTTGCAACACTCGTGAATGAGAAGAAAGACCCGGGTACATATCATGTGACGTTTGACGGGGCGAAATTCACCAGCGGTGTTTATTTCTATAGGTTGAGTGCTGGAAGTTTCGTAAGCGTCAAAAAGATGCTGCTGTTAAAGTAATCATTTTCCAGAACGGCAAACAAGGCGGGAAGAAATTCTCGCCTTGTTTCGTTTTTGTATGATACACAATCTTCTTTAGGTGATGCGGGTCGTCTGTAGTGCCCTCTGTTTTCTCTTCTTCCACACCTTTGGGATGCCGCAAGATTCCTACCCGGAAGAGAAGTATGTAGGAAAAGCCGGAGACGAATTCATTTCTGAGCGAGAATTCAAAGAACGATTCGAGCTAACTCCTGGTTTGTATAGCCATCGGAAATCAAAACTCGAGGAGGATAAAGACGCTTTTCTCTACTCCCTTGTCGCAGAAAAGCTCCTTGCACAGGAGGCTCTTGCGAGAAACCTCGACCGTGATTCAATCTATCAGAAAGCGATGCTCGACCTCACGAAGATGCTCGCGCGGGATGAGTTGTATGCTCGCGAGATCAAAGGCAAAGTTGAGGTGAACAGCGACGAGCTCCGCCGAGGTATGCTCGAAGCGAGAAGAGAATTGCGCGTTCGGTATCTGTTCTTCGAAAAGGAGGAGGATGCACAATTTGTTCGCGGGCTGATCAAACGTCCTGCTGAATTTGACCGGATACAGGTCGATTCTTCCATCAAATACCTCGCGGATACTGCCACCGTTATTTGGGGTGATGCAGATGCAAAGATCGAATCATCCTCATACAAACTTAAATACCATGAAATATCGCCCGTCATCCATGCAGGGGACGGATTTTACATCCTAAAGCTCATACAAACGCAGCCGGATGAATTCTATTCAAAGATGGGGCCCGATGTCCTTAGAGAACGTGTCGAATCGAAAATCCGGCGGCGCAAGGAAATTCAGAGGGTTTCTGAATTTCTCCACACGTTTCAAAAAGTGATGGTAGCTTATTCTCCACCACAGAGTTTCCAGCGGTTCGCAAGACATCTTGAAGAGGCATTGATGCATCATCCTCAAACGCCTCAGGTTTCGCTGACCGAAAGCACAGTGAATGAAGTTATTGAAATGGAGAAAGAGCATCTTCAGGACACGCTTATCGTTGCCGGGAGCAGGTGTTGGCGCGAGAGAGAAGTGATAGAGACGCTCACCATGAAAGGATTTTCCATTCCGCAAGGGAAAGAAAGGAATGTGTCAAGGCGGCTCTACAATGAATTCAGGGAGTGGGTCGATGAAGAGCTTATGTCGCAAGAGGCACTCCGCCGGGGGTTTGACCGCTCTCAGGAGGTCCAGCATAGGCTGGAACCTTGGCGCGATCAGTACCTTGCTGCCATGATGAAACGGTACGTCTACGGGACCGTCACTGCCTCAGAAAACGAGGTACTCCAGTTCATGAAGGCCGAAGGCCGGCCGTTCTCTGTCCGCCAAGTTAAAATTCGAGAGCTCCACACCAAATCGGTTGACGCCATGAAGGAAGCTATCCTTGATCTTGAGCGGGGATCCCCGTTCACCGATGTCGTTGGTAAGTTCTCAAGTGATCCGGAGGAACGAAAGCGGCATGGGGAAACGGATTTCTTCTCAATATCCGATCGTCCTTCAATCGGTGAGGTTGCTTGGCAGATGGATGTCGGCAAGCGCTATGGGCCGATGAGCGATTCAACCGGACTTGTGCTGTTTGAAGTGCTCGCCAAGAAGACCGATTCGCTCACCGTTGACTCGGTGGCGGCATCAAAATACGAACACGCTCGGCAAGAGCTCCTATCGATGAAGCGAAAGCGAAAATTGACCCTCTTCCTGGCGCAAACAGGAACAAGGCGCGGATTCGCCATCTATCAAGACCGCCTCGAGCGTCTCGACGTCACGATGACGCCCATGCTCGCATTTCGTTTCTTAGGCTTTGGCGGTAGGATGTTTGCCGCTCCTTTTGTGGATAAACAACTTGAATGGTTGAATGTCAAGCCGCCGGAAGATGTCATCGTTCCCTAAATTACCATGGTTCTGTTCTGCTAACGTCTGAGTTGTCTCGAACAAAAAAAATTCTGTTCAGTCTCATTCCTGTAACAACCTTTCTTCTGCTTCTCATTGGGATTGAGATTCTGCTGAGAATGACTTCGCCTTCGGCGGGTGATGAATTAACAACAGAAGTCACGTACGACAATATTGTCTGGCACCAAATCAACCGCTCATATCTACAAAAGTACTTTCCAGCGAATTCGCCTTCTCTTCCGGAGTTCAAGCCTAACCTTTTCAAGAAATTCAAAGACCAGAAGGTGTATCGAATATTTTGTCTTGGCGAGTCATCCATGTTCGGTACGCCCTACGAAATGACGGCCAACATCCCGGGTATTGTCAAGAAGCAGTTGGAGCATATCTATCCCGACAGGGAGTTTGAGGTTATTAACTGGGGAGCATCGGCGATAAACAGCAATGTTGTGAGGGACTTGTCCCGCCAATTGATTGCGTACCATCCCGACCTCGTGCTGATCTATCTGGGCCACAATGAATTCTATGGTCCCGACGGTATCGGCGCATCTTTCATCGAAAAATCATTGCCGCTGATAACTCAGCTCAAGTATAGACTGAGGGAACTTCGCCTGGTGCAACTCGTTCAATCTTGGTTGCGGAAAAGGCAGCAAGGTTCAATTCCGACAGAATCAAACCTGATGAAGCAGGTATCGCAAGGGAATCTCGTCCCTCTGGGATCCAGGGATGCCCAACGAATATTTGAGGTGTTTGAGGAAAATCTGAGAGATATCGTTTCTCGATTCGAAGCTAACGGTGTTCCGGTCATCGTGAGCGACGTTTCATCCAATATCTTCTTCCCTCCTTTTTTCAGTGATACGATCGGATCGGCGGCCAACTTTCGAACAACCAAAGATACGATCATTGCAAGGTTTAAGGCGAGGCGGTACGGTGAGGTGTTGGATACACTTCGCCGTTTGTCCGCCATTGATTCCACAAACGGGATTGTCAACTACTGGCTTGGGAGAGCGCTTCTTGCCTTGGGGAAAACGGCCGAAGCGAAGTATCATTTACTTGTCGCGAGAGACAACGATCTCCTGAAATTCCGTGCACCCCAAGAGATCAACGAGATCATCAAGAAAGTGTGTAAGGAAACAGGCGTAGGATTCCTCTCGGCTGATTCAGCACTCTCCGCAGCCAGCGTGGATGGCGTCCCCGGCGACAATGTCTTCTGGGAACATCTTCACCCGAACGCATTCGGCTACTACCTTATTGCGAACGGCTTTGTGCAAAAAATAATTGATATGGACTTGGTTGCAAGGGCCGTCGACAAGATGAAGAGAGGCTTTCTTCCATTTGAATATGATAGCCTGAGCATTTGCTGGTTAGATCTGGCGTATGCGGACATTTCGATCCGGCACCTGACGAGCCGATGGCCATTCCAAGATTACCAACGAGCGTCCGTCGTTCTGGATTCGGCAGACGCAATGATGAAGGAAATCGTTCAGGATACATACTCCCGGAAGTTAGGGTGGGATGAGGGATGCTACAAATCTGCTCAATATTTCTGGAGTCGGGGTTTGTTCCGGAAGGCACTGACAACATATGATGCCCTGCTCCAAGAATATCCATATAATTACTATGCCCACTACCTCTTGGGCAATTTGCTGAATCACACGGGGAGATTAGAGGGGGCGATTCGTGAGTACCGCCTTTCTATCAGATCGAATCCTCAGTATCCGTACTCGCGTCTTGATCTTGGGCTCGTTGAAGTGAACAAGGGCGAGTTTTACGAGGCAATCGAGCAGCTCACAAGAGCTCGAGAACTGGCAACGCCTCAAGGATCGAAAGACCTCAAGGCTAACATCCTCTACGGTCTGGCAGCAGCTTATGCAAACACGATGAACTTCGACACGGCGCTCTCAGATCTCAATGAGGCGCTGCAACTTGTCCCCAACTATGCAGAGGCAATGCAGCTCCGGGCAAGCATCCTGAAGCAGCGACGGCGATAGTGTCCCGTTTCAAAGATAGGTTGATGATGTCGGCTATGGAATCTATAGGTGTTGAGCAAATGATGCGATCTGCGGCTCAGCAGTTGGAAAAGGAATATCTGAAACGGGGCACTGACTCAGATTCAAAGTGAAGGTACGACGATCAGTTGTCACTGGCTGTCCGGTTTGATCTTTTGCAAAAGCTCTACAGCAGGCTGAAAATCAGGCTTGATGCTGAGGATCTTCAGCAACTGTGACCTTGCCTGATGTGTCATGCCTGCGTGGGAGTATGCAAGAGCAAGCATATAGCCATTCTCAAGTTGTTCGGACGAAGATTGGGGAAAGATGGACATTTTCTCATAGTAGGCAATTGCCTCAGTCGGTCTTCCAGAATTTAGCGACATGTCTCCGAGCGCACGATAAGCGAGAATCGTGGGCTGGACGTCCAGCGAAGAAAGAAGAACCGTCCGTACATCATTGTACTTTTTCTCATCAAGGAGGATTCTCGCAAGTTTGAGATAGGGTTGGACATCGAGGAACCGCAACTGGCTAATAATGACTCGATACTCTCCTTCCGCTTTTTCCCGCTCATTTCGGAGCAGATAATACTGTGCTGCGGATTCATGTGCCCTAGTCCAATCCCAACGGGCACGAGTCACCTGCTCGACGATGTGTCCGAGGGTATCCTTTTCGTCAACGGAATTGACAACCGGAACCCCTGACGTGAAAGGCCAACCTGCTGTGAGAATCTCAGTACGCCTGCGAGCAATCAATTCGTCGAGTACGGTCAAGCTGCGCTTTTGCCAGAGCACGTCATCCGATATCGTATCGGCCATTTGCCAGTCACCTGCCGAAGCCAAGAGCTGATGTTCGCGCATGGCACGGGCGAACTCCTTTGCCATGATAAAATATCCATGAGAGTTTGGATGTAAATGCTCAGTGATGAGCTCGTTGCCGATCAGTGAATCAGGTGAGTGAGCTTGAAATGCCTCCTCCATATCAACAAACGTCACTTCCGAGCCGTCGGAAATTGACCGGATTGCATTGTTGAAGTCCGTGCTTGCCCGGAATCGTAGTTCGTCGTAATCGCGCGCCTTGATATACTCACGACGAGCGTCCGTTTTTCTCTGCTGGTAGTCAAAGCAGCGTGCAAGCTCATAGTGAGCATCCGCCCGGAGAGAATCCAACCTCACTGCCTGGTTGAAATCGTTGGTTGCTGAATCGATGTTCCCCCCCTGCAATTGTCGGAGTCCCGCATCAAACAGTCGGTGGAATGCCAAAGTGCGATCGGTAGCCGATGGGCTCTCGTCCTGAGAGACGAACGGAGCTTGTCCTCGAAGGTTCGAAACCTGGGAAGAAAGAATCATGGGAATCTTGCGGGCAACGGCAAGAGACTTCAAATCCCTCAAATTATCCTTGAAGATCTCAAGGCATTTTTCATATGTCTTGCTTCGGTATGAGACGTACTGGCCCTTCGCCAGTGTTTCCATGAGAGTGGCAGTCGCGGGGTTGGACGACTCGGGGGTACGAAACAGGTCTGCAATCTTTCCATAGGCGTCCCGCACCAGGAGAAACGTTCGGAGGTGAATGGCGCGGAGGTAAAAATTAGTCAACCATCGGAATTCACCAAGTGACTCATGTGATGCGATGCCAAGTGCGCCATAAAACTCATTGTGGCCATCGTACACGATGAATAAATCAGGTTCATAGTCCACAAGGTCTCGTCCCATGTCAACAACTGTGAAGCTGTTCGTCGCAGTCATGCCGACATTGATGACGTCAATGTGTCTCGCAGGAAATACTTGTTGGAGGCGGTCGCGAAGAAAGGTGGAGAATGCTCCATTGTACCAGTATGGATATCCCACTGTAGTGGAGCCGCCGAGGCAAAAAATCCGATATGCCCCCGGCATCTTTTTCGCTGGAAAATAATCAGGCGGTTGTGAAGGATTGTAGGGGTATCGCAGAAAATATCGACTTTTTACTTCAGGATTGAAAACGTAATACGATTGTCCATTAATGACTTCGGATCTGAACAGCGAAATGTCCGGGCCGTAATGGAACAAGCGCAGTCCGACTTCGAGCAAAAAAAATATGACGACTGGAAGAATGAGAACGATGATAGAGAATAATCGTCGCTTGGCAGGTGTCAAATCTTCGGATTTGTGCCCCCTTGCCGAATGAGTATTGCGATGCTGCTTGTCCTTCATGTTGGGTTAGTGGTAATATAATTATTTACGCAGTAATTCGAAAGTGCTTTTGGATTTCCATGATCTTTTCCTTACTTTGAAAGCAGATTAGGTCAAGATTACACTACTTTGTCAATGAGCCTTCCGAAGTTCCGCGTCATGATGCTGCTGTTGCTCTTGCTATCAGGCAGCCTTGGACTTGCCCAGCGATCGTTCGTTCCCGATTGGGTGAAGGATGCTGTCTTCTATCAAATCTTCCCCGAACGGTTCGCGAATGGAGATACAACTAATGATCCCCCGGATGTCCAGCCATGGGGGGAAAAGCCGACGACGACGAACTATTTCGGCGGCGACCTCAAGGGAATCATCAACTATCTTGATTATCTCCAGCGGCTCGGGGTCAATGCTCTCTATCTGAATCCCATCTTTGAATCGCCCTCCAACCATAAGTACCACACTTCCGATTACATGAAGATCGATCACAATTTTGGCGATGATAAGACATTCAAGAAGCTCCTTGACGAGTGTCACGTGCGCGGGATCCATGTCGTCATCGACGCAGTGTTCAATCATACCGGTGTCCACTTCTGGGCTTTTGAGGATGTCAAGAAGAACGAGGCAAAGTCGAAGTATCTTCATTGGTACAACATCCACGGCTTTCCGGTCGGGCCGCCCGACAAACCAAATTACGAGGCCTGGTGGGGAATGGGTGACCTGCCCAAGCTCATGACCGATACGCCGGAGGTTAGGCAGTACCTGTTCGAAGCAACAAAACACTGGATGAAACTCGGCCTCGATGGGTGGCGGCTGGATGTGCCCAATGAAATGTCACATAATTTCTGGATTGAATGGAGAAAACTGGTGAAGGCCGAGAATCCCGATGCCTACATCGTGGGGGAGATTTGGGACGACGCCACGCCGTGGCTCAAGGGCGACCAGTTTGACGCCGTCATGAACTACCGGTTCCGGGGAGCTTGTGTGGGTTTCATCGCGCTGGAGAATCTGAGCGCGTTTCAGTTCGATTCCATCCTGCAGGTGCAGCGTTCGCAGTATCCGTCGGAGGTTAATTACGTTCTCCAGAACCTCATCGGCAGTCACGACACCGAAAGGTTCTTGACTCTCTGTAATGGCGACGTTGGCAAGCTGAAACTTGCCGCGCTCATGCAGATGGCGTATATGGGCGCGCCGATGGTTTACTACGGGGACGAAATCGGCATGAAAGGGGGCAAAGACCCCGATTGCCGGCACACGATGATCTGGGATACGTCAAAATGGAATATGGATTTGTTTGGATGGTATCAAAAACTCATCGGGATTCGAAATACCCATCCTGTTTTCAGACGCGGTTCGTTCAAGACAATTATGGTTGACAACGACAAAAAGGTCTTCGGCTTCATGCGCGAGGATCGGAAAGAAAAAGCACTGGTTGTTTTAAATATCGGAGATCAAGTTGACACCCTTTCCTTCCCGACATCATCGAAGGCAAAATGGGTTGATCTGTTGGGCGGCAAGACGAAGAAAATCGTGAATCATAATGTGTTTCCTGTCCCTGCCCGCTCAGGAATTGTGTTCATATCAGTGAAGGAATAAGCCCAATGAGAGCTGGAGCGGCAGTATTGATTCTCCTGGGAATCCAGATGGCTTTTTCCCAGGACAGCGTGGACGTGTATTTCACGTACAAGTCTCCGTCAAGTCCGGGTAGCGTGTATCTTCCAGGTGAATTCAATAATTGGGCAAACAATAACCAGGGGGTGATATATCCCAATCCACAATGGAGCATGACGAAGGATCCTGTTTCAGGGATATGGTACAAATGGGTGCGGCTGAAGGTCGGAGGTGGGTCGACAAGCCATATTGCCGGCGCGTATCAGTACAAGTTCAACGAGAATGGGTGCTCTACATGCTGGCTGAGTGATCCCCTGAACCAGCGCGTCAATTTGTCTGACGCTGGTAACTCGTATCTCTTTATCAAAGACCCGACGATTTTTCACTTTATTCCAAATCAACGCAATCCTGTCGTCAATACGTCGGTTCCGACTATCTCAGCCTACATTTTTCCGAAAGTGGCTTCTGTCGTAGATACATCGTCATTGTCGTTGACGGTTGATGGAACGGTGTACACTCAGCTCGGCTCGATGTATAATTTCACCACCATGCAGTTTATCTATACTCCCATTTCGCCGCTTCCCAACGGGAGTCATACGGCAATCCTGCATGCCGAGACGCTCGCAGGAGGAGCGAATGCCGACACAGTTCTCTTTTATGTACAAAGTGGATTTGTCCAGTTGCTCAATCAGTCTCCGATCACGACATGGGAGTCCCAATGGACGCTCTACGGCAGTGTGAACGACAGCACAATCACGTCGGTGAGCATAGTTCGCAACAGCACGGATACATTCCTGGTCTCGGCAGCCGGAAAATCGTTTACATATTCCGCATCCCTTCTGGAAGGCTCGAATGTCTTCTCCGTTGTGACGGACTCGGCGGGAGCGCCAATGGTTTCAGCGCCCGTCACGATCTACCGGAAGATGAATCACTCACCATGGGCCAACATATCGTTTTCGGATTCAAGCGGTGGCTTACGGTTAAGTGCCCTCTCGAGCGCCGACCCGGATTCAGGGCAGTCGGCGTTGCTCACGTACTCCTGGTCCGTTGACCCTGCAAACCCTTCTGCGGTCACGGGTGTTTCCGGTTCGACCGCCGGACAGATTTCAATTTCCAAACCCTCAATTTCCGGAGAATACTATTTTGGTCTCATAGCCACCGACCCCGACGGTAATAAGGATACGACGAGAAACTACTTTACGGTCAACGGCGACGGGACAGTGTCCTATCCAACGCTGGCGAGCAACCCGTCGTGGGTCAACCGGGGGCGAATGTACCTGCTCTTTTTCAAATCGGCCACAACGGAAGGCACGATTAATGCTGCGCTGCCGCGGCTCGATTACATCAAGAGCATGGGATACAATATCGTCTGGATCATGCCTGTCATGAAGAACGCGTCTCCCATGGACAATATGTACGGGACAGGTTACAACATTGTCGATTTCTATGATGTCGCTCCGGAATACGGTTCAAATGAAGATTTCAAAAACTTTGTAGCGAGGGCACACCAGTTAGGTCTCAAAGTGATTCAGGATATCACGCCGAATCATACGAGCTCGATGCATCCGTTTGTCCTCGACATCCGGAGCTTTCGAAAGAACTCCAGGTACTGGAATTTTTATCAGCATCAGTTGATCACGAATCCGAACTATCACCCGGACCTCACGGAGGCGTACACCGATGACAGCCTGTTCGTGCGATACTATGCATTCGGAGATATGCTGTTGAACTACAACTGGTCCGACCTCGATGCCCGCAACTACATGGTCGACGTCTACAAATGGTGGGTGAAAGAAATGGGTGTCGACGGGTTTCGTTTTGACGTTTATTGGGGACCGCACAGCCGGGCGAACGGCGGCAATGGCGGCGAGAATGAGATGGGGCAGCCGGTCCGGACGGCACTGAAGCACATCAAGCCCGATGTGTTTCTCCTCGGGGAAACGGACGGTACGGGAATCGGTACGGAGGTTGTTTACGGCGACCGGTCCGGCGGTGTCGACGCGGGTTATGACTGGAACCTGTTCCATAATGGCATTCAGAACTTCTATTCATCCGGTCCTCAGATCAACACGTTGAATTTCTACCTGCTCAACGGAGGATCGACGACCATGGGTTTTGAGCCGGGGCCGAATGCATACTTCATGCGATTCCTGGAAGACCAGGATGAAGACCGCATCGCGTACGTGTACGGTTCGTTTGCGAAAACGATGCCGGTGTCGTCAATTGTACTGACCTCCGTGGGCATTCCGCTGGTCTACTCGGGGCAGGAAGTCGGTTGGGGATTCGGCATAACGGGAGCGAAGGAAGCGCGCAATCGCAGCGTGATCGACTGGACTTATAATGGGAAAGTGTCTCTCCAGCCACATTATCAGAAGCTTGCCCAGATGAGAGCCCAGTTTTCTCCGTTCTGGACCCAACAGCAAATCAGGGTTACCACAGGCAACAACTTCGTCCTGGGTTACACGCGTCCTTTGAATGACCTCAATGGCATTGTGCTTTCGAATTTCGATTCCAATCCACAGGGAGCGAGCGTTACTCTTACCACAAGTGGAACACCGAATGTGTTTTTCTCTCATGGTGTGGTGAACGGTCGAACCTACTATGCCAGTGACCTCTATAACGACACTGTGTACAATATAACGTTCGATGCAGGGTCAGCGACGCTTTCCGTCAACCTCCAGGCGTACGGCTCGACTGTCCTCGTTCTCGACGAAACGACGCATACCCTTCTCCTTCCTCCGATCACAGATGTGAAAACATCAGCAGTCAGTGTTCCCCGGCAGTTTGTGCTTTACCAGAACTATCCCAATCCGTTTAATCCGACGACGAGGATAGAGTTTGACGTGCCAACACGATCGAACGTAACGTTGAAAGTCTACGACGTCCTGGGGCGCGAAGTGGCAACCCTTGTCAATTCAGCGCAGTCACCCGGGCATCATGTCGCGGTTTGGGATGTCCCGCGGAACGGCGTGGCGAGCGGCGTGTACTTCTACCAGCTCACATCGGAGAATGTCCGGATCATGCGGAAAATGTTGCTCATCCGTTGACTATCGACCGTATTTTCTTGTCTGCGAAGACCATATCCTTCCACGTGTCCGGAACCCTCGTGAGGTTCCTCTCTTTTCTTATCATTTTGTCGCTGAACGCTTGCACGCGACACGTTGACCCGCATCGGATCGTCATCTGGCATCAGATGCGCGTGGATGAACGGGAGATTCTCGAAGACCAGATGAACCAATTCATGAAACTCCATCCTGATGTCCGCGTTGAGGCAGTCTACAAGGAGACTGAAGAGCTGCGTTCCGGCTTCATCGTCGCCGCAATCGCAGGCCAGGGCCCCGATTTAGTATACGGTCCATCCGACCAGGTCGGGCCGTTTCAGGTGATGAACATCATCCTTCCCCTGGATAGTCTTTTTGAGAAAGAGTGGCTGGATTCGTTTAATCCCAAGGCGCTGACGTGGTACAAGGGTCATCTCTACCAGATCGCCGATAAACTGGGAAATCATCTTACGCTTGTGTACAACAAGAAACTTGTCCAGAAACCGCCCGAGACGGATGTTGAGCTGATCGATCTTTGCAAGAAGCTCATGGTGTACAAAGACGGGAAAGTTGATCGGTACGGCCTGGTGTGGAATTACACCGAGCCCTACTTTTACATCCCGTTCCTGAGCGGTTTCGGAGGATGGGTGATGAATGACAGCGGCGCCCCGACACTTAATACGGAGAGCAATATCGAAGGACTGCAGTTTATCAAGGATCTCCGCGACAAATACCAAATAATTCCTGCCGAAGCCGATTACAACGTGGCAGATGCGCTGTTCAAGGACGGGAAAGCGGCAATGATTATCAACGGCGATTGGTCCTGGTCGGGATATCGCAAGTCGGGAATTGACATCGGGGTTGCGCCGCTTCCAAAAATCAGCAAGACCGGTCTGTGGTGTGCGCCGATGATCTCTCCGAAGGGATATTCGATCAACGTCAATGTCCCGAAAGAGAAAGTCCCGTTGATTGTGGAAT
Source organism: Bacteroidota bacterium (assembly GCA_049515655.1). Lineage (GTDB taxonomy): Bacteria > Bacteroidota > Ignavibacteria > UBA10030 > SZUA-254 > JBEKTW01. The sequence goes on along the minus strand of JBEKTW010000005.1, from coordinate 98,901 downwards.
TCCTGAAATTTATGATGCGGCCGGAGATTCAATTGCAGACGGCGAAGGCCCTCACCACGATGCCGACGCGGACGTCGCTGTACGACGACCCGTTCATCAAAAACGACGACATTCTCATTAATTCGGAGAAGCAAATCGAGCGCGGCCGGCCGATGCCTGTTGTCCCGGAGTTACGCGCAATCTGGGATGCGATGAGGCCCAGTTACCAGGCCGTCCTTGGCGGTGCGAAAACGCCGCGCCAGGCGGCATACGACATGCAGATCACGGCGATAAGGAAAATTGCCGAGATGAATGAGTAAGGAAGATGATGAAGTATGAAAAGATGAAGGGGAGATGGGGTGAATCGGTGAAAGGGAGAAGGGGGGATGGAGTAATGGATAAATGGAGTGATGGAGTAGTTGAGATGATGAGATAGACGGGTAATGGCGGTCGTGAGATTATGAGAAGATGAGAAGCCTGAGGCCAGGAGCAAGAGGCAAGAAGCAAGAACCAATGACGAATGACCAGTGACCAATGACGAAGAACCAATAACTAATAACTAAGAACTAAGAACTAATAACCAACAACCAAGAACGCTTTTCCCAATTGACATGAACAGGATTTACCGAAATATCTTCATACTTCTCTTCGTCGCGCCGGCCTTCCTGATTCTTTTCGGGGTTGTGTTCTATCCGTTTATCTACAACGTTGTCATCTCCTTTTCCAATATGAACCTGAGTCACATCAAGGATTGGCATCTCATCGGGTTCAAACAGTACGTTAAAGTGTTCACGGAGACTACGGAACCGAACTTTTATGGAATTTTCCTCAAGACGATCATCTGGACAGTGGTGAATGTGTTGTTCCACGTTGTATTCGGCGTTTTCCTCGCGCTTCTCCTGAATCAAAAGATTCGGGGCCGGTCGGTGTACCGGACACTCTTAATCCTGCCGTGGGCGATTCCACAGTACATCGTTGCGTTGACGTGGCGTGGAATGTTCAACTATGAGTACGGTTCCATTAATCTCGTCATCACAAAATACCTGCATTTGCCTGCGGTGGAATGGCTGAAGAGTCCGACGGAAGCATTCCTCGCCTGCATCCTGACAAACGTGTGGCTCGGTTTTCCGTTCATGATGGTCGTTGCACTCGGAGCGCTCCAGAGCATCCCGCACGAATTGTACGAAGCCGCGGATATCGACGGGGCTTCCTGGTATCACAAGTTGCGCAATATAACACTTCCGCTCATTCGACCGGTCATGGTTCCGGCAATCACGCTCGGGATTGTGTGGACGTTCAATAATCTGAATATCGTTTGGCTGGTGAGCAATGCCGGCGAACCGTCCGACAAGACGCACATCCTGGTCTCGTTTGTGTACAAAGCCGCATTCAACCTGTATCGGTACGGGTATGCAGCGGCAATGTCGATGGTCATATTCTTCATCCTCCTGCTCTTTAGCGTGGCATTTATGCGCAAAGCACGGGCCACGGAGGCGGCGTACTGATGATTGCGGATTGTTGGAGCGAAGCGGAAATCCCGCACGGAGTGCGGGACGGAGTGTCGATTGTGGATTTTCAAAGAGAGAAAGGATGAAAGCGAGAAAAGTAAAAAGACTATTCGTCAGGATACTGACGCACGTTATCCTCCTTGTCTTTGTCGTTGTTGCGGTCTATCCGGTGTTCCAGGTCGTAACGATTTCCCTGCGCCCGACGGATAAACTTCTCTCGACGTCGCTGGAGCTTATTCCCCGCGGTGCGACACTGAAATCCTACGTTGCGCTTTTTACTGAACGACCCTTTCTACTGTGGGTGAGCAACAGCACGCTCGTATCCGTTACCGTCACACTCACCGGAGTTATTCTGGCGGCGATGGCCGGTTACGCCTTTTCTCGATTCAGTTTCGTCGGCAAGAGGACCGGACTGCTGAGCCTGCTCGTCACACAGATGTTTCCTGCCACGATGCTGCTTCTGCCGCTGTACATTATGTTGATCTACTTCGGGTTGATCAATACCTATTTCGGTTTAATCATCACGTACACGGCGACGGCACTTCCATTTTGCATCTGGACCATGAAGGGATACTACGATACGATTCCGACGAGCCTGGAAGAAGCGGCTCGTATTGACGGCTGCAACCAATTCCAGGCCTTCTACAAGATCATTTTGCCGCTTGCGGCCCCCGCATTGGTGATCACCGGATTATTTTCGTTCATGACGGCGTGGTCTGAGTACATCGTCGCAGCGCAGATATTGCAGGATTCGGCTTTGTGGACGCTACCGCTCGGGCTTAAGTCGTTTGAATCGAACATGTCGACCGAGTGGGGATTGTACGGTGCGGCATCCCTCGTCGTGATGGTTCCGGTCGTTGTTTTGTTCCTGGTCTTGAGCCGCTGGCTGGTTTCCGGACTCACGCTTGGGAGCGTGAAGGGGTAGGCCTCAACGGGCTGGAAAGAAGTACTCCAGAATCTCTCTGATCCTTGCCCGCCAGTTAGTCCAATTGTGCCCTTCGGGGAATTCCGTATAGTGCACCCGGGCACCTCTCTTCTCCAACAGATTGCTGACGAGCCTTGCCTCAATTTCGGTGTCGTGAATTGTTCCCGTTCCGATGTAAGCGTTGATATCAGCTTTTGAAACTGTCCGCAGGAACTTGATGATCGCGCTGTCGGCCTGGAAATAAGCCGGAGATTGCGCGGCGCAGTTAACGAATTGTTCCGGCTGTTTGAGCGCGGTGTACGTGGCCATCAAGCCTCCCATCGATGCCCCGATGATCGCGCGTTTGCTTGCCGAATCCGATGCCGTGTAGTTCTTGTTGATGAACGGGATAAGCTCCTGCGACAGGAAGAGCAGGAATGTATCGCTCGCCCCGTAATCCGACATGCGATAATTCGTGTTGCTGTTATGCAAGTCGGTTCGAGGGTCGACGAATACACCCAGAATCGGCTCAATCCTGTGCGCGGAGATCAAATTGTCGAGGATAATGTTCATCCTGCCCAGAGAGAGGTATTCGCCTCCGTCAAGGACGTATACTGCCGGAAGTTCTTTCCCTTTATATTCGCCCTGGGGGACGTACACAAAGACAGGATGGGTTCGGTTCAGGGCCTTGCTGACGAACCAAATCGTATCAATTCTTCCGTGAGAAACGCTTGGGTTCTCGACAATGTCTTGCGGTGGGGCATACTCCGGCATCCAGAGGTCCGAGTTTTCTCCGAGTCCACCGACTGACCGCAACGAGTTCAGAGGGTCGAGGATCCAGGTGCTATCGACCCACAGCTTGTACTCCACTCTGCCGTTCATGGGAATCTTTTCCTTGCGTAAGAAGAGGTCGGTCCCTTCGACGCGATGCATCAGTGCAGCTGAAGGATTCCAGTGGTTCAATTCACCCGGGACTGCTATGGCGTGGCCCTGCCCACGGTAGAGGAAGTACGCAGTGTTGCCCTCGACGACCGGGACCTTGGCATGGGTAAGATACTCCGTAATGAGTTGAGACCTTGAGAGACTGTCCTGGGCTTCATGGACTTTGGCCAGAAACGATTCGAACGATTGGCCCGGCCCGCCAGGGGAGGCTTGCGGGTGGGAACTTTGAGCAACAGTGAGAAGCGATACGAACATCGCGAGAAGCCCTCTTATCATGATAACCTTCGAATCCGGATGCCCGGCAGAAGTGTACGGCGTTGCCCTAGAATAACGTGTAGATGAATGGAGCCAACGCAGATCCTTCCGTGAGGACGACGACGAGGCCCAGGAGCACCAGGACGAAAATAATCGGGCCCAGCCACCACTTTTTCCGGACTCGCATGAATGCCCATAGCTCACCCATGATGGAGAGCCGCGAGCGAATGTCACTGAGGAATTTCATAATGATCTCGTTGGGCTATTATAGCAACTTCATGATCGAAATGCAAATGGTTCAGAAAGCAGCAACCTGGAAATGGTCATTTTCCCCTTCTGGCGGGAAGTCTCGGGATCCAGCGTGGCACAGTCTTGCGATATTCTTCGTACGGCGGTCCGAATTTCTTCGTCAGCGCGGGTTCTTCATACAGAAGGATGCATCCGATTCCGAGGTACATTGGATTTCTGACCATTCCGTAGAGACCCTGGGAGACAAGCGTTCTCGGCGGATCGACGGGTGCGGGTGTCCCTTTGCCGCTGAATGTGAAATTCCAGGAACACCGGACGTATACGGTTGCACCAATAACTATCAGTAGAGGAACATCGGCTTTCCGAGCAGGTGGACGACTCTCGGACGGTAATGGTCTTTGTCGTACAGCTCGTCCACATCGACTCGCTTTTTGCCTTCTGTGATGATGTTCACGGAGACGGTCGTGTACTTCCCGTCGCGTAACGCCACCATCCGGCCCGATTGCTTTTTCAGTAGGAGGTCGGTCGCAAGATATCCGTAGCTTGTAGAGACCATGCGGTCGAGTGCGTCGGGTTCGCCGCTGCGCATCAGGTACGCAAGTTGCTGTAAGATTGTCCTGACACCTGAACGCGCTTCAATTTCCCGGCTTACGTAATCTCCAATGCCGCCGAGCTTCTTATGCCCGTACGCGTCTGCCTCGCCCGACATGACCATCTCTCCGCCCACCGGCTTCGCGCCTTCTGAAATAGTCATGATGGCGTAGTGGCTGGGATTGTTGGCCCGGTCGTCAACGAGGAACTTCACGAGCTTGTCCACATCAAAATCCACTTCCGAGATAATGGCCCGGTCGACGCCAGCCAGGTAGGCTGAAATGAGCGACGTCTCGCCCGAATATCGCCCAAAGAGTTCAACGACTGCAATGCGCTCGTGCGAGCCGGTGGGAGTGCGCAGGGAGTGGATGAAATCCACGCTCCGTGTTACCGCGGTCGAGAATCCGATGCAGTAGTCTGTCCCGTACACATCGTTGTCCATCGTCTTTGGAATACACACCACGGGGAAACCTTCTTTGTGCAGTCGAACGGCATAGCTCAACGTATCGTCTCCGCCGATGGCAATCAGGGCGTCGAGCTTCAGGTGTTCCAACACCCGGAGTATGTGTTTTGTGCAATCGATGGTGCTTTCCTTATCCGCGTCCCCGAAAGTCGCTTTCAAAAACTCCGGAAGCTCCTTGGGCTTCACTTTTCCTGGGTTGGTACGCGACGTGTGAAGATACGTGCCCCCGGTTCTGTCAATGGTTCTCGTGTTTGCTTTTGTCAACGGGATGATATGTGGTTCCTGTGATTGTGGATCGTCCGGATTGAAATGCAGCAATCCGGCCCAGCCGCGCCTCATCCCGAACATCAGATTGTCTTCATCCGTCGCACGGTAGACAGCCGCTTTGATACACGGATTTAGTCCTGGCACGTCACCGCCGCCTGTTAGAATTCCGATACGCATAATTTTCCTCTTTTGGTTGGTAGTTTATTTTCAGCAGAATGTGGATACTTGATGAAAAAGTGTGTGAACACGGTTTCAAGAACCGGTCGACAAGCGTAATTTAGCTTAAAATTGAGACTTCTACAAATTGACCAAAGGTCATCCTGAGTCCGCCGAAGTCCCGAAGGGACGCAGGCAGACAAAGGATCTGACAATTTATATGAGGCAAGAAGTCAGAAGCCAAAGGCCAAAAGCCAAAAGCGTGCTGTCATCTTGCCCCCGTTCCGAAAGAAATCGGGACAGTTCGTTATTCACTAACGCCGATTATCAGTGGCAACCGGAGTGGCTCCCGGGAATTCCTGTTTGTGTGCCAGCCTCCGTGCGAGATACCAAACAATTGCGGTGTTGACGATTAGCAGGACTATCCTCGGTATTTTCGTGTGAGAGAATACTTCGTAGATTTCCAACGGTATCAGAAGGGCCGTTGTGACCACGGTGAGGTATTGCGCCCACCGTTTTCTCATTAACAACCCTATCCCCTCGATGGTGAAGATGGCTGCATAGATGATCGTCCCGGCGCCAATCGCTTCGAGTCTCCTGGGGTCAAGCGTCGTGAGTTTCGTCATCAGCTTCTGAATGTATCGGTTATCGGGGTCGACATGAACGACGGCCACCCATCTTCCGACCTTCTCTGCGATATCCCTGTTCACGAGACTCAGCGCTCCCACGGCCACGATAGCCAACAGTACGGCTTTGAGAAGCTTGAAGAGAGCGATGAGGAAAATTATCCTGAAACCTTTGGCTGAAGATGGGGCGGAGGCGTTCAATCCAGCTGGAACTCGTTCATCCATCGAATGTCCTTCTCAAGAGGTTTCATGTTTTTCTTGTCGAGCAGGAACGGACCCATGACGAGATAGTCCATGTCGGTTCGCATGAAGCAGAGGAACGCGTCCTTTGGGGAGCAGACAATCGGTTCGCCGCGGACGTTGAAGGAGGTATTGATGATGACCGGGCATCCGGTTTCATTCTCGAACTCCTTGATGAGGTCGTAGTACAGCTCATGGGCGTTGCGGTTGATCGTCTGCAGGCGCGCCGAGCCGTCGACGTGCGTGATGGCTGGAACCTCTCTTTTGTTCTCCCGGACCTGTGCGGTGAAAAGCATGTACGGGCTCGGCCGGTCGAATTCAAAAAAGTCGGAAGTGCGTTCCTCCAGCACGGTCGGCGCAAAGGGCCTGAAGCTTTCACGGAATTTGATCTTGAGATTGACGCGCTGCCAGTTTTCCGCATTGCGTGCGTCGGCGATGATGCTGCGGCTGCCGAGCGCGCGCGGGCCGAATTCCATCCGCCCCTGAAACCATCCAATGACCTTTTGGTCTTTCATCAAGTGAGCAACCTTCTTGAGGAGGCCGGCGCGATCGAGCGTTTCGTATGTCACATTGTGCGCCTCAAGGAAATCCGAGATTTCCTGGCGCGAGTACTCCGGACCGAGGAACGCATTCGACCAGGTAAAAGTTCTCTCGTTGCGCAAGATGGTATTGTAAATATAGAATGCCGCCCCCACCGCGCCGCCGGCGTCGGTCGCTGCCGGCTGAACGAAAACCTCTTTGAACGGAGTCTGGCGCAATACTTTGCTGTTGGCAACGCAGTTCAGCGCGACGCCGCCGGCCATGCATAAATTGGGAAGCTTTGTTTCGCTGTAGACGTGAGAAGCTAGCTTGACGACGACCTCGTCCGTGACTTTCTGCAGACTTGCGGCGACGTCCTTGTGAAATTGTGAGAGCTGGGATTCGGATTTCCGCGTCGGTTGACCGAAGAGCTGCTCAAACCCCCTTCCGGTCATCGTCAGGGCCCGGTCATAGACAAAGTATTTCATATTCAGCTTAAAGCTGCCATCGCTCTTCACGTCGATGAGATCGCGCATGATGAGGTCGTAGTAGATCGGCTTGCCGTACGGCGCCAATCCCATCACCTTGTACTCGGCGCTGTTGACGCGAAACCCGAGGTAGTAGGTGAAGGCAGAGTAAAATAAGCCGAGTGAATGCGGAAAATGAATGCTCTTGAGCAATTGAATATCGTTGCCGCGGCCGATGCCGTAGGTCGTCGTATCCCACTCGCCGACGCCGTCGAGAGTGAGAATGGCGGCTTCCTGAAACGGCGACACGAGGAATGCGCTTGCCGCATGTGACACGTGATGCTCGGTGAACAGGACCGGTCCTTCATAGTTCAGGTTTTTCCTGACCATCTGGGGGACCCATATTTTCTCTTTGACCCACACCGGCATTGCCTTCAGGAACGACGGGAAACTTCGCGGCCAGGTTGCGAGATATGTCTGTATGATGCGGTCGAACTTGACAAACGGCTTGTCGTAGAATCCGACGTAATCGAGGTCGCTTGCGACCAGGTTCGCCTCCTTGAGACAATAGTTAACGGCATTGATGGGGAAGTCCGGGTCGTGCTTCTTCCGGGTGAAGCGTTCTTCCTGGGCGGCTGCGACAAGTTGCCCGTCCCTGATAACAGCGGCCGCCGCATCGTGATAGTAGCAGGAGAGTCCTAAGATGTTCATTTCAGAATTGACGTTTTGCCTGTTCGAGCGTTTGATCCGATGGCAGCTTGTCGATCCAGTAGCTCGACCTGTCACGGAAGGAACGGTCGAGCAGGTCTTTTCTGATCAGCTTCAAAATGATGGCAGGAAAAGCGAGGATGATGAAGTAAAAGATCGTCAACAATAATCGCGTGCTAAACCAGCCGATCGCGTTGGCGAAGGCCATCCACCATTTCCTGACGGTACCGAAGAGACTGTGTGGACGTTCAGCCATTGTTATTGTGGGATTTTGGCGAGCATCTTTCTTGCGTTTTCATTCTTTGGGTCGATTTGCAGTGCAGGCAGAAGTTGCGTTCTTGCTTTCTCGATATTTCCGCTCTTTCCGTGCCGAGGACGGTCTTTTCCACGACGAGCTCCAGGTTACCATCGCAGTCAACGGAGCGAAGAATCAATTCAGCCCCAGTCGAGAACGAGGATAGGTACGATCACAATAACCAGCCAGAAAGAGCCGTTGCCGCTTTGGGAGACCGTCTTCTGGTCATCAGCGGCATCATTTAAATCATGGTCTTTCTATCAGCGGTCTCAGCGGTCATCAGCGGTCGCGGTCAAATATACGGAAACATTCTAAGCTTATCAATCTGACGGGGATTTTGCAGGATTCCAGCCTGAGGGTTGGAATTAAACCCAAAGTTCAGTACATTTTTAAGAGAATTGGATCACCACCTTTCATCGAAGGGAACGTGAAATGAAAATGAGGTTTCTCGGCAAAGCCGGAGTTAAGGTCTCTGAATTGTGCTTCGGAACGATGACCTTCGGCGGCAGCGGCTACTGGAAGGTAATAGGCGAACTCGGTCAAAAAGAAGCAGACAAACTTGTCGGATTGGCGCTGGATGGCGGAATAAACTTCTTCGACACGGCTGATGTTTACTCAGACGGTGTATCCGAAGAATTGCTTGGCAAAGCCCTGGGTATGAGACGCAAAGATATCGTTCTGGCAACGAAGGTACGGGGACGAACCGGTCCCGGCCCGAATGACATAGGCCTTTCCCGCCATCATATCATTGAGGGATGCCATGCCAGTCTGAAAAGACTAGGGACCGACCACATCGACCTCTATCAGGTGCATAGTTTCGACCCGGCCACTCCACTGGAAGAGACGCTCGGTGCGCTGGATGATCTGGTGCGGCAGGGAAAGGTGCGCTACATCGGCTGCTCGAATTACAGCGGCTGGCAGTTAATGAAAGCTCTCGCAATATCGGAGAAGGGCAACCTCGAACACTTTGTTACACTTCAGGCCTATTATTCACTCATTGCACGCGAGCTGGAACATGAGCTGGTCCCCCTTTGCCTCGATCAGAGACTCGGGATCCTGCCGTGGAGTCCGCTGGGCGGCGGTTTTCTCACCGGCAAGTACCGCCGGGGACAGCCACGACCCCAGGGGTCTCGCCGGAGTGACCCCGAACGTCAGTTTCTCCAGTTCGATGAAGGAAGAGGATTTGATATCGTCGATGAACTGGACAGAATCGCGAAAGCGCACGGCGCCACCGTGACGCAGGCAGCTCTCAATTACCTTCTGCGCAAGCCCGCGATCACTTCCATCGTTATCGGCGCTCGCACGCCGGAGCAGCTTGCGGATGAACTCAAGACTTCCGACTGGGAGATGACGGCGGAAGAAGTTTCCCGGCTCGACGAGCTGAGCAAGCCGCCCCGGGTCTATCCATACTGGATGCTGGAGTTTGGCCGACAGGAGCGCTTGTGAAACAGTACGACCTCGCAATCGCTTGGAACTGGGAGTACGATGAAGACTACATCGCCGGCATTCAGCGGGAATGCGAGCAACGGGGAGTATCAGTGTTTCAAATCAAACCCGGGAACCTCGACAACGTATTGGAGAATCTCCGGAATGGAGCAATGAGCTTCCATGCGTTCTACGACCGTGCCTCGGATGCCGACGAGGCATTCCTGCCCCTGGTTGCGTTGCTTAGGCAGGATTCCGTTCGCGTTATCAATCCGCACGAACGGGTGCGACCAGCGATCGATAAGGCGATAATGCACCTGGAATTTTTCACCCACGGCCTTCATGTTCCTCACACGATCATCCTCCCGCCGTACAATAAGAAAATGCAGATCGAGCTCGTGTCGTCGGAATTAGAAGGTCTCGGAAAGCCCTTTGTCATCAAGCCGGCAAATACCACAGGCGGAGGGACGGGTGTCGTGCTCAACGCCCAGACGATCCAGGATATTGTCGATGCGCGCCAGCGTCACCAAGGCGACAAGTACCTGTTGCAGAAAAAAATCGAGCCGGCGAACCTCGATGGGAAACGGGGATGGTTCCGCGTTTACTATGCCTTCGAGGAAATCATCCCGTGCTGGTGGGACGACATCACACACATGTACAGCCAGCTTGTTCAGACGGAGGAGGAACGATTTGGGCTCGGCCCCCTGCGCGACGTCATGCGGACCATCGAACGAATTTGTAAACTCGATTTCTTTTCCTCTGAAATTGCGATGACTGCGGATGGTAGGTTCATCGTCGTCGATTATGTCAATGAGATTTGCGACATGCGCCTGCAATCGAAGTATCGCAACGGCGCCCCCGATGCCGTAGTGAAACGCATCGAGGTGCTGATCTCACATGAGGTAGAACGACATGTTCACCGTGAAACTCATCCGGAAATCATTGAACGTCAAGGGTAGCCGCTATGGATGATGTGCTCTCAATCATCCTTGGCGGAGGGCGCGGAGCGCGGCTGTACCCGCTCACGAAGTACCGGGCGAAGCCGGCGCTGCCGCTCGCCGGTAAGTACCGCCTCATCGACATTCCCGTCAGCAACTGCATCAACTCGGGCATCCAGAAGATGTTCGTTCTCACCCAATTCAATTCTGCTTCATTGAACCAGCACGTCTCGAACACCTATCGGTTCTCTCCGTTCTCGAAGGGATTCGTGGAGGTGCTGGCCGCTCAACAAACTGAAGTCAGTCCCGAGTGGTTCCAGGGTACGGCTGACGCCGTCCGGAAAGCCCTGTGGGTCATCGAGCCGTGGAAAGTGTCGGAGTATCTGATCCTGTCCGGTGACCATCTTTACCGGATGGATTATCGGTCATTTATCGAGAACCATCGTTCCACCAGGGCGGACATTTCCGTTTCCGTGATTCCAATGGATGAGGAGGCGGCATCCAGCTTCGGGTTGGTCAAGACCGACAGTTCCGGCCGGATCGTCGATTTCAGGGAAAAACCGACGGGCGAGGCGCTCGATGCCATGCGCGTTAACCCCAGGGAATTAAGCCCCAACGCTCCCGCGCCAACGGAAGCGCCGTTCGTTGCCTCCATGGGGATCTATGTCTTTTCGAGGGAAGTGCTCGTTGAGCTGCTCAAGTGCTGTCCGGACCACACCGATTTTGGCAACCACGTTATTCCTTTTGCCCTTAAGGACTACCGTGTACAGGCGTACCTGTTCCAGGGTTACTGGGAAGATATAGGTACCGTCGAGTCATTTTATAACGCAAACTTGCGGCTGGTCGAACAGCCCAATCCTTCCTTCAGCTTTTATGACGCCCGGTTTCCCATCTATACCCGCCCCCGCTCATTGCCTCCGACAAAAGTCCTGCGCAGCACGGTGAGAGAATCGATGATCTGTGACGGGTGCATCATCAAGGCGTCGAGGATTCGAAATTCGATCATCGGAGTGCGCTCGCGCATTGAAGAAGGTTCGGTGATCGAGAACTCCCTGCTCATGGGGGCAGATTATTACCAACCGATGGACCAGCGCGAGGGCGATGTCTCTTCGGGGATCCCGCCTGTTGGTATCGGCGCGAATTGTACGATACGAAATGCGATCATCGACAAGAACGCTCGTATCGGGAACAATGTAAAAATCATAAATGCGGACAAAGTGGAGAGTGCCGAACGGGAGAAGGATGGATACTGGATATGCAACGGGATTGTTGTCGTCATCAAAGGAGCGACAATTCCGGATAACGCGGTAATCTGACGAACAGACAGCAAGGAGAGAGCTATGAACGGCGAGCAACATCATGTTGTGATGGTGGCGTCGGAAAACGATGCACTCATCGGCGGCAAGGCGGGCGGCGTGGGCGACGTCATCAGAGGATTGCCGAACGCGCTGGCGGCATTGGGCTGGCAGGTCACGGTCATTACTCCTGCATACGGTTTCCTTCATAAGAACAATCCATCGAAATTACACTCGACCGTGCGCTTCCCATTTTATGGGAGAACCTATGAAGGTGAAATCTGGAGCGCATGTGCGCAACAGCCCGTCGACGGCGTCTCGCATTTTGTTTTCGAGCATGCCGACATCCGGGGAGAACCCATCTATGTGAACGACCCTCCTGAGACGCCCTTCCGGCGCGACGCGACGAAGTACGCTCTCTTCTGTTCCGCAGTCGGTGTTTTCCTGAAAACGATCAAAACTCCCTATATTCTTCATCTCCACGATTGGCATGCCGCGACACTTCTGTTGCTCAGAGAACTCCATGAAGATTTCTATCACATGAGGGGTGTGAAGACCATCTTCACGATTCATAATCTTGCAATTCAGGGAACCAGGCCCATGCAGGGCGATGAGTCGTCCATGGAGAGCTGGTTCCCCGAATTGTTCAGGAATCAATCCTGGGTGGCAAGTTGGAAGGACCATCGGTACGAGGTGCCGTGCTACACGCCGATGGCCGTCGGCATTCGCTGTTCCGACGCGATCAATACGGTCTCGCCGAATTACGCGGAAGAAATACTGAAGCCAGGCGATCCCGCCGTCGGTTTTCACGGAGGTGACGGTCTTGAAGATCTGCTTCAGGGTGTCAAGGACCGGCAGCGCTTGTTCGGGATCCTGAACGGATGCGACTATGGGAATTCCGATCCGCCGAAGAAATCATTCGGTGAATTGTGTGATCTCATCAAGCGTGAATTCACAAGGCAGAACGACAAAGAGCAAATTCCAATGTTGGCCGAAGTGCTGCGCCGGATCGACCGGTTCAAGGCCGATGTGCCGAAGGTTGTCCTCACGAGTGTTACGAGAATTGTGGAACAAAAAGTGCGGCTGATGTTGGCGAAGACCGGAAGGGCCGGGACTGCGTTGGACAAAATTCTCGACAAACTTGAGGAATACGGCGGACTCTACATCGTTCTGGGAACCGGAACTCCGGAGTTTGGACACAAGCTCTCCGAGGTATTCAAACGCCATGAGCGATTCATTTTCATCAACGGCTATTCCAGCTCGGTCGCGGAGGCACTGTATGCGAACGGAACGCTCTTCCTCATGCCAAGCATCTTTGAACCCTGTGGAATCAGTCAGATGCTGGCGATGCGTGAGGGACAGCCCTGCGTAGTCCACCGAGTCGGAGGTTTGCGCGATACCGTCATCGACAACATGAACGGTTTCAGCTTTTCGGGAAGAAGCGTCAAGGAGAAGGCGGAAAACTTCGTCCAGACGGTCGAGCGCGCGGTCAAGATATGCGTCGGGGACCCGCAATTATGGAAGAGCTTCCAGGAGGAAGCCGCGCGAGCGCGGTTTACGTGGAAGGCAAGCGCCAAAAAGTATGTGGGTTTGATGTACTGCTGAAGCCCTTACTCCTCCATCAGAATCACACCCGACGTCGCGGGGATGACAATTTTTCCGGAGGCGGTTCCCAGCCTGCCGTCCAAGGCGACGCCATTCGCGTTCGCAACAATCGTCCATCGTCCATCGGGGGGAGCGAACTCAAAGGATTGTTTCGGATTGCCGTTGAGAAGCACAACAAAACTTTTGTCTTCCTTCAAAGATTTTTCCGGGCCCAATTTGAAGGCGATGAGAAATTCGTCTTTCGTTTCCAGGAACTTCAGTGCCCGCTTTGGCGCGCTCCCGAAAATCGAATGGTGTCGCCGCAGCTCAATTAATCCTTTGTAGTAGTCATACAACTCGCGATTGATTTCCCGATGCGTGTAGTTCAAGTAATTTGTCGCGTTGTCCTTTTCGTAACTATTGTGATCCAACATCCCGACCTTCGGATCCGGAGCGGGGGTAGGGGAAATAACTTTGCTGCGGGCGAATTCCTGTCCCTCGTGTATCATGACGGGTCCCTGGGAAGTCAAAAGAAAAAGCGCAGCGAGTTTATGGAGCGCGAGTTGCTGCGGCGTGAGGCGAACGAAGGATTCGACATCGGTAATGACCTGGTTCACCTGTGCGTCGCCCAGACCCAGGCGGACAAAATCGCCCAACGTGTAGTTGTCGTGCGACTCAAGGTAATTGATGGAATGCTCTTTTTTCAGGAACAAGCCGCCGTCTTCCCGCAGGGTGCCGGTCAAAGCGCTCATGAAAGATTTTGTTGTGTTCCTTCCCTGAAGTTTTCCAAAAATAAAGCCTAAGTTCGTCGCGGGGTTTTGCCCTTTCACGCTGTTGCGGAACCAGTCGTTCCATGCCGCCCAACCAATGTCGCTGAATCCCGGTGGGTCCCATTTTCCGCCTCCCCACGGCTCGGCAATGAGCGCAACAGAGGGATTGATTATTTTCGCCTCGGCCGCAATCTCCTTGCACGTTTCACGGTCGATCATCGTCGCAATATCGAACCTGAATCCATCAATGTGATATTCCGCCATCCAGTACTTGATGCAATCGACGATCATCCGTCGTGACATCGGCCGGTCGGTGCGGAAATCATTTCCACACCCGGAGTTCTTCATGAACCTGCCCGATGAATCAATGTGGTAATAGTAGAATTTGTCGATGTACTTGAACGGATTGTAATCGTATTGGGAGGTATGATTGAACACCACATCCAGTATCACCGAGATGCCTTCACGGTGAAATGCCTTCACCATATCCTTGAATTCTCCGACGGCCCGCCCGTCGATTCCGTTATACCTGGCCGGCTCCATTGTCCCATCTGTCGCGTAGTAGGTCTCCGGAGTGAAATAGTAACTCGTCATATATCCCCAATGATTCCGCGAGTACGGATTCCACGTATTGTATTCTCCCTCTTCGTTGATAACGGTCTTATCGCGGAAAGGAATTTCTATGTTGCCGAATTTCTGCACAGGCATGAGCTCGATCGCATTGATTCCAAGATCCTTCAGATACGACATGCCGCCGGTTTGGCCCTGTTTCGTCAGCCCGAGATACGTTCCCCGTGCGGAGATTCCCGACGAGGGGTGGGCAGTAAGGTCGCGAACGTGGGCTTCGTAAATGATGAGCCGGTTATGGTCCGGGGGAATCACGAAGGTATCGCCTTCCCAGTCGTACGAAGTGTCAAGGATGAGAGTTTTCGCCGGGTGGTGATAATTGTTCCTGGTGACGACTGCTCTCGCGTACGGGTCGCCGATGATAACGCGGTCGTCGAACATTTCTCCTTTGCCCGCAGGGCCGCTGACGCGGTAGCCGTACAATGTTCCCGTGAGGTTCTTTGGAATAACATGGCTCCAAACGCCGTCGCGGTCTCGCTTCATGGCGAACTCTTCACCATTCTCGTCATCGTATTTCTCAAATAGAACCAGTTGAACCCCCGTAGCCCTGGGAGCAAAGACGCGAAACGTCGTTCGTTTCTTTTCGACGGTGCAGCCAAGCTCCTTGCTCGAAGAGAGGGAATCAAAAAGTTTGGAGTGGGAACTCTCGTAGGAAGACGGCCGGGAAGATGCGGAATCGGTGACGATCGTACTCATTTCCGGAGTGGTCGTGATGATGAAAGGGCCGGGCTTCGATTCAAATTGAGATTTCCGGGGGCTGGGGCTTCGGGGGCCGGTCATACAGCTCGGCCAGACTCCTCAACTCACCTGCAAGCGAAGGGGAGATTTGATCCCACGTGAATCGCCATGTCCAATTGCCGCCGAGCTTTCCGGGGAAATTCATCCGTGCCTCCGTACCAAGATTCAAAACGTCCTGCATCGGAATAATAACGGTGTTTGCGACCGTAGCGTAAGCTGCGCGGATAAGCTCCATGCGCATGTCGTTCCCGAGGTAATTCAAATATCGTTGGGCTGATGCAAAAACATCGTTGTGGTCGCGTTTTGCTTTCTCAAAATACCCCCGTGTGGTATCGTTGTCGTGTGAACCGGTATACACAACGCAGTTTGCCTCAAGATTATGCGGCAGAAATCTTCGTTCCATGCCTGTCCCGAAAGCGAACTGGAGAATCTTCATCCCGGGGAAATCAAATTCATCTCTCAACGCCCTGACAGATTTAGTAATGAGTCCTAAATCTTCCGCAATGATCGGCAATTCCCCCAGGTGTTTCTTGACCGTCGAAAAAAACTTCTTGCCGGGACTCTTGACCCAGCGGCCTTTCTCAGCCGTCGGGGCATCGCCGGGAATTTCCCAGTAGGCGTCGAATCCCCGGAAATGGTCGATGCGAATAATATCCACGAGCTCCAGGAGTTTCGAGATTCTGCTTCGCCACCACAGGAAATCCCCATTTGACATCGCGTCCCACCGATAGAGCGGATTGCCCCATAGTTGTCCCGTCGGACTGAAGTAATCCGGCGGCACGCCTGCCTTCGTCAGGAGAATCCCGTCCTTGTCGATGTCGAAAAGGTCCTTGTTCGCCCAGACGTCGGCGCTGTCATAGGCGACGAAGATCGACAAATCGCCGACTACCTTCATGCCCTTGCCGTTCGCGTACGACTTCAGTTCATTCCATTGCTTGAAAAAGATGAACTGGACAAATTTGTAAAACATGATGTCGTCTGAGTGTTTCCGTACGGCGTCGTGAATGGCTGATTGTTTCCGCGCAACGAGCGCCGGTTCCCACTGTGCCCAGTGTTTTCCGCCATGCTGGTCTTTGAGGGCCATGAACGTGGAATAATCCTCAAGCCAGTTTTTGTTGACCGTGCAGAAGTTCTTGAAAGCTACTGATCGGTCGTGAACGGCTCTTGTTTTGAAGTTCTGAAATGCCCTTTTCAGCAGTTCCATCTTGTATCCGATAACTCTCCCGAAGTCGACGCATTTCGGGTCAGAATCCGGTACGCTGTCGCAGTCCTCGCGATCGAGAAGGCCATCCTCTGTCAGCTTTTCAGGGCTCACGAGGAGCGGATTTCCGGCAAACGCGGAGAATGTCTGATAGGGTGAATCGCCATAACCTGTGGGACCGAGAGGAAGAACCTGCCACAGTTTCTGTCCCGCCGCTTCCAGGAAGTCAACAAACCTGAATGCCTCGGCTCCCATGTCACCAATTCCAAACTTTCCGGGAAGCGACGTGGGGTGGAGGAGGATTCCTGCTGAGCGTTCGAATTTCATGGCAGACTGAATATAGGGAATTGTGTGGAGTTGAACAAGAAAAGACCGGAACCGGATCTATGCTCCCGGACCGCCGACGGGATCGCCCGGGTTTATCGCAGAACACATTCCGAGGAATCCTTCGACCTGGTACTTACTTTGTTCCGCGTTTCTAAGCATTGAGTTGTAGGAACTGAATTGAACTCCGGCTTTTTTCTTTGCATCTATTATTGATTGATCGTTGGATGTGAAAGTCTGTACGGCGGACAGGATGAAAATCCAGCCAAGAAGCTCCTCGAATCGTTCTTTGTTGAACCAGAGTACATTATCCCACCGGTTTACCCGCAGGAATTCCTTGACGTACGGGTCAACCAGGGAGAACTCCACTGTCGGAATCAGGGCTGCGTCCTGGAGCGCCGGAAGTCTCTCCAGGGCCGTCAGAAGGTAGAGTTCTCGATCGGCCTGGTCTTCGTCGATTCCGCTTCGGACGAATGAATAGACAAGCGGCTTAGCGAGCCTCCAGAGGTCGAGGAGGCTCTCCTGCCGGTCGTTCTTTCTAAAGATCGATTCTCTCACATGACTCAAGACTATCCAGGAGAGAATCGTTCGCCAGCCGTCCAGGTCTTGCGCGTCTTGCTCGGGGAAACGTTGCAGAATGAATTCCTGCCAGCTCTCCTTCTTCGGGTCCTGTTCCGCGCAATGCACCATTTTCTGAAACGCAGTGAATTCTTTTCGAGCTTTCTGGGTTACATCATCAGATATCAGCGGTACGTGCTCAACTTCGGCAGCGGAGTGCGCGATTGACCGGATCGATTCGTCGAATGAGGTAATCGCTTCGGAGGTAACGCGTCCGTCTTTCCATCCTGCCTTCAGAAAACGCAATCGTTCGGGCGAAAGTGCTTCTCGAATGGCCGTGTGGATTGGATTCAACCGCATGTCAAGGAGAGCTTCTCCGACCGATGGCACGCCCTGACCGTTGAGAGACGACGCGAGCAGGTCGTACGGCGCATCTTTTGTGGATTCGACTTCCCGGAAATCGAGGAATACATGATACTTAAAAGCGCCTAATTCGATGTACAATCCCTGATGCCGCAATTCGTTGACGGAACGGATGTACTCGAGTCCGGAGATTGCATCGCGAAAAATGGAGTACATCCCGCGTTTGTTGTTGAGAGCGAGTCCATCGGAGAGTTGTCGTTGAACGAGCTTCCCGCCTGGGCCTGCGAATCCGACCGAAGTCATGATCCATCCGGCAGTATGGGTGAACCTGTTGTTGTACACGACCAGGGAACGCTCGTCATTAGTTCGATTGCTGTAGGCGAAGACGTCTTCGTTGACGATTCCTTCCTTCGTGAAGAAATCGTAGAGTAGGAAGCTATCGACATCGGCAAAGAGATACCGTTTCTTGACCAGGGGGAATATTTCTCTCTCGTGGCGGGCGACAAGGTGCCGGTCCGGCTGTTCATCGTAGTAGGCGCGACGGTATTCCATTCCGTATTTTTCGCCGTAGCCCTCGACCTGTCCGTGACCGAACATGGGAAGCCCGGGAAGAGTTACCATGAGGATGCATACGCCGAAGTACTTGTCGTCTTTCCCGAACTGTGCGACCGCGGTTTCTTCGTCGGGATTGTTCATGAAGTTAACGAACCGCCTGAGAATTTGTGGATTGAATTCAAGGACATTCTTCATCACAGAGCGGTAGTTCGCGTTTTCTTCCTTTTTCAACATGTTCATGAACGCGCTGTTATACACCCGGTGCATGCCGAGCGTCCTCACGAAATACCCCTCCATGAGCCAGAATGCTTCCGCAAGGAGAAGTGTGTTCGGTGTTTCCTGCTGCACGCGGTCCACGACTTCCCTCCAGAATTCCTGTGGCATCAACGCGTCGAGTTGTGCCCTCGTCATCGAGAAGGACGCGCGGGACGGGATTGCCCCTCCGGTACCGGGTTCGGGAAACCAGAGTCGCTGAAAGTGTTTCTTTGCAAGGGTCATCGCGGCATCAAAGCGAATCACCGGAAACAACCTGGCGACATGGAGGATCGTTTGAATAACGGCTTCACGGACATCGGACCTGAGGAAATTCAACTGTGCCGTGTCATTCCACGGCATATGTGTGCCGTCGTTGCCGTGGTACACGTATTTAACATCCCCGGTCCAGCGGTCGAGGCGCTTGAAAACCACCGCGGCATCCGTTTTCCGCCAATAACCGTCTTCGATGAAGATCCCGACGCGGTCGTTGTCGCTGAGGTCCGGCCCGGTAAATGTGTAGTTTGGAAAAGGAGGATAGTCGCTTTGGACGAACCAATCAGGATGGTTGATAACCCACGACGAATCGATTCCCATATGGTTCGGAACCATGTCGCTCGCGAGGCGTATGCCCCGTCGAAAAGCCTGATCGCGCAATCGATAAAATGCTTCTTCGCCGCCGAGTTCCGGGGCGATATCGTAATCCAGAAGAGAATACGCCGAAGCGAGAGCTTCCGGATTCCCGGAAAACTTTTTGACGCGTTCCGAAGCGCGGCTCCGCTGCCAGATGCCGATGAGCCAGAGCCCCGTGATGCCGCGCTGGGCCAGGATGTCAAGTTCCCCATCCGGAATTTCATCAAGGCGGGAAATGTGACGCTGGTAGCGTTTGCTCAGTTGATCGAGCCAGACAAAAATGTTCTTTGCGATCAACACGAGCCGGGGCATCCACTCAAGGTCGGTGCTGAATCTTTCCGGTTCAAACTCGTAGAGCGGGCCCGTGAACGAGGGCACGATGGCGGATTCTTTGTCCCCGATACCGAATTTATTAAGTTGACCGAGTGTGGGTTTCTTCGCGCGGTCGGCTTCGGCCTGAGCGCGC
Organism: Bacteroidota bacterium; assembly: GCA_049515655.1. Taxonomy (GTDB): domain Bacteria; phylum Bacteroidota; class Ignavibacteria; order UBA10030; family SZUA-254; genus JBEKTW01. The sequence continues at coordinate 79,003 of JBEKTW010000005.1, read as the reverse complement.
ATCAACAGGTATTTCCCTTCCTCCCGTATGAAATCCATCGCTCCCAGGAGCTTCATCATCAGTTGAGAGCCGGAAAGTATCGAAACCCAATGCGTCCTTATGAATTCCAGTTGTCCCATGATCGAATCGGGCGACGCTGCTGCCGGCGCAAGGAGCATGTCGATCAGAGGTTGATTCGCTGGTCCGTAACCGGGTTGTGTCCCGAAGAAAGTTTTCGTTTTGTGGATTGCATCGTCATAGGCAGTTCTTTCAGCAAGTTCACTGTCGTCGACAAGCTCGATGATGGACTGAAATGCGGGGTTTCGATTCTGCAGCCATACGAGGAGTAACTCCTCGAGAGCGATCTGGCGGTTAGTAACGGTACCACTCGTGCCCCGGAGATACTCGGCAGGGGATTCATCCTTTTTGTAGACTGGAAGAGGTGGAAATTCCGCCGTGAATGTCTTTAAGAGATCATCGAATGCGTGAGCACCCAACCCCGTCTTGAGGTCGTGATCACATTTTGGCAGGAAATCCGGATTGCGTTCCTGTCTGTAGCGGTCAATAACGAAGTGGAGGATTTCGTGCAACAGTCCCATCGCATAGATTTCAGACGGCAACACCTGCTCGACCGTTCCGGCGCCCTTCGTTCGACGCTGTTGATTGATACGTTCGGCGAACATCTGCGCTGCCCGTAAGTTGGAAAGGACCAGATCCCCCTGGATTGAAAAGAAGGTGTCTTCAAACAGGAATTCATCACGCGCACGGCGGGAGATATGAAACTCGAGTCGCTGTGTGCTGTCGTGTTTGCAGTTTCGGGCTATTCCGCGAGAAATGTAATGCATACCAGAAAGAAAGTACGCAAGAAATGAAACCAAAGCAAATCAGGGAAAAACGTCAGGAGGGGAATTTGGCTGAGGCAATAGAACCTTCGCAAGGTTTGCTAAGGAGAGAAGGTGACCTTCAACCCTGAATTTGCCGGGCAGAAGGTTACCTTTTGCTGATTTTCTGGGAGGGAGTTCTACCCCCGACCTTCGCCACGAGGCGCTAGGTCTGGCAGGGTCGGGAGCGCATATTCGGATTCGTCCTAACCGCCAATGGCGGAAACCTCTTTGTATATTTCCCCCAGTACACCTCTGAGATTTTGATAAACATCCGTATTCTGAAACCGAAGCAATTTCACTCCAAAAGCTTTGATGTACTCTTCCCGTTCATGGTCATACTCTTTGGCACCCGGTTGAAAATGACTTTCGCCGTCAATCTCGATAGCGAGCTTCGGTTCCGGACAGTAGAAATCAACAACATACTGATCAAAGCCGTGCTGACGACGAAACTTGTAACCACACATTTGTTTGTTGGAGAGATGCTTCCACATTACAGCTTCTGCTTTCGAAAGATTCTTTCTTACACCCCTATGTCCCCTCCTTAGTAAGGAAGGGATAAAAGGGAGGTTCGGGGTCGCACGTCACTAATTCATGTTGTGAATCTCCCCGGCATCTCTTTGAAGGAAATGGCCTCCTCTCGATCCTCGCGGAAGTGCATCCGCTTCTCTGCAAATAGTGAAAGGGATCAGACGGGATGAGGTCGACTCATTCCTCCCAGTAAAACGGAGCCCGTTCCCGTGGGTGATTGCCGATTTCGTTCATCGTCGCGCCGTCATACAACCTTCCGTTCTTCATGACGTAATGGATTGATTCGCTGTTACGGATATTTTCGAGTGGATTCTTGTCCATGACGATGAGGTCTGCCAGTTTTCCGGCCTCAAGCGAACCCAGGTCGTTGTCGAGGCCTATATATTGGGCCCCGTAGAGCGTGGCGCATCTGATGGCTTCGAGCGGAGTCATGCCGCCCTGCGCAAGCATCCATAGTTCCCAATGCGCCCCGAGTCCCTGAAGCTGCCCGTGTGCGCCGAGCTGAACCTTCGTGCCGGCGTCCAGGGCCGCTTTTACGGCGCGCGCGTTGTCGATGTAGTTGAAGTCGTCTTCCTCTGCCATCAACCGGCGGCGGGATCGCGCATCGATTATTTCCCGCGGAGTAAATTTGAGTAAACGTTCGTTTTCCCAGACTTTCGTCTTCATGAACCAGTAGTTCTCTCCCCACAATCCGCCATAGCTTACGATCAAAGTCGGAGTGTAACCGGTCTGGCTCTTGCCGAAGAGCGTGAGCACGTCCTTGTAAAGAGGAGAGACCGGAAGTGAATGCTCGATCCCCGTATGGCCGTCCAGAATCATCGAGACGTTCCAGAAGAATGTCGAGCCGCCTTCGGGCACGACCATCATTTTGAGGTCACGGGCCGCTTCAATGATTTGCTGGCGTTCATCGCGCCGCGGCTGGTTATAGCTTTTTACGGAGAACGCTCCGACCGCCTTCATGCGTCGCAGGTGAGACATCGCATCGTCGAAGTTGTTGATGATCGCCTTGAACGGCGCTTCGGCGCCGTACAGAATCGTGCCGGTTGAATAGAGTCGCGGTCCCACGAGGATTCCGGCTTTCAGCAGCTCGGAGTTTGAAAAGACCATTTCGGTGCCAGACGAAGGGTCGTGCGCTGTCGTAACGCCAAACGCGAGGTTGACGTAATACGGCCAATGGGTCTGGGGAACGATGTTGCTGCTTCCGGTGGGAATGTGCGCGTGGACGTCGATGATCCCCGGCATGATGTACTTCCCTCTTACGTCGAGTTTGTAGGCGTTCGCGGGAACCTGTACGCTCGCAGACGGTCCGACGGCTTTGATGCGGTTTCGCTCAATGAGAATCGTCGCATCCGGAATGACCTCATCGCCTTTCATCGTAATCAGGGTGGCTCCGACGAGGGCGACGGGTCCGGTGGGGTTGTCGGTCAATGCCGAAAAACTGATGTTGAGTCCTGTTGTATCCGGTTTTTCCTGAACGCTATCGGGAGCTCCATCGACGAATTTGAACGTGTTCGTCAGGTCGCGGGAATACAGTTCCGGTCCGAGCGACCAGTGAAGCGCCTTACTGTCGGGCGACCAGTGGAGGTACGTTCCGGCGTCCCGGGTCACCCGTTTGACCGGGTAATCCGACGTGCCCGGACCGATCATGACCGCCTGTCCGGTTTTGGGAAAGACTGCGATGTAGGCGTTGAATCGCTCAACGAATGCGACCCATTGCTCATCGGGCGACGGGACGATTTCTTCGGCGTTGTCGGAGAGAAGGTGAACACGCCGTTGCTCGCCGCTGAGCCCGACACTGACAAAAGCGGTCTTATCGCCCTCACCGGAAAGGAGAAAAATCCTGTCCCCGTTTTTGTTGAACATAGGCCGCGAGCCTTCTTCCGTAATGAGAGTTGCTTTGCCGCCCGATGCCGGCATGCAATAAATGCCTTGCTCGTGCGTGTATTCGTCGCCGCGGAGATTATCTCCGCCTATCCTCTTGAAAACGATTCTTGATCCGTCGCGTGAGAATGCCGGTTCGACGTAATGTCCTTTGCGGACAGTCAGTTTCGTTTGGGATGACCCGTCAGCTCTGACCTTCCAGAGAGAACCCTGCTCGTCGTCGTTCCACGTCGCGTACACAATCCATTTCCCGTCAGCCGAGAACGCAGGAAATAGTTCAAATCGTTTTTCATCGTTGGTGAGGCGCTTCGGAGTTCCCTGCGGGAGGGATCGTATCCATAATTTGCCGAGAGCATTATAGATGACGGATTTCTGGTCGGGGGAAACGGTCACCCAGCGAAGCATTTTGACGTCGAATTTTTCCGGCGCAACTTCCTGGGGAAAACGGACTGCGTTGGTGATCGTCTGCCTGACGTGCACTTTGAAAGAAATTTGCGTCGCTTCCTTCGTGCGCACATCGATTATCCAGATGTGACCTTTGGCTGAGATGACGATGCGCTTCCCGTCCGGCATCCAGGAAAAGCCCGGATGGACGCCGAACATCGCCCAGGTTTCCTGGGCGTCACGGCTGAGATTGTCGTAGACCGGCGTCTCTTTGCCGCTCTCGACATCAAACGTGTAAAGGACTGTCTTAAGACGGACGCGTTTGACGAAAGCGATCGTTTTTCCGTCGGGTGAAACCTGGGGGCGCACGGCGCCGCCCTCAGTGTGAATGAACTGTTCCGTTTTTCCGGTCTGGATGTCGAGTCGCTGTATGACGTAAATTGTTCCGTTCGGATCCTTGTTGTACTGAAAACCGCCGCCGGGACTCACATCTTCGCTGTAATAGAGGTAACGGCCGTCGGGCGAGAGGCATGGTTCGCCAGCATCCTGTTCCCAGTTGCGGCGTTTCGTGAGCTGCAGGCCGTCGCCGCCGCCGATGTGATACATCCACATTTCGCCCGCGCCGAGCGAGCGTTCGTTGCGGTAGTGCTTCCGCGCGACGATGAACTGACCATCCGGCGACCAGACCGCGTTGTTTGTCTGGCGCTCTTTTTCATGAGTGAGCTGCTTTGGATTCTTTCCGTCGGCATCCATCATCCAGATGTTATTGCAGCCATCGCGGTCGCTGGTGAATGAAATTTTCTTCCCGTCCGGGCTAAACCTTGGCTCCACTTCGTACGCCGGTCCTCCGCAGAGCAGCTTCGCGTCGCCGCCGCTGATGGGCATGATATAGATATCGCCGAGGAGGTCGAAGACTATGTGTTTGCCGTCAGGGCTGACATCGACTGAGATCCACGTCCCCTCGTCCGTTTCGAACTCAATGTCCTGAGAAGGACCATGCTTGGCAGAAACGTCCCATTTGGTGTCCGATTTTTTGGCCGTATCTTTGGGAGCCGGGGAATCCGACTTCGTGGGTTGGGCGAGGAGCATTCCGACAGAAAACAGAATACTCAGAAGCAAAGCGAAATAGCGGTTACGGTTCATGGCAGTTCCTTTGTAAGTGTGGTAGAACAGGCAACAAGATACTGAGTTGTGAGGAGGGAAGCAAGCGGGATCCATTGTCTGAACCGTGATTCGCATGATTATAAGATTACCTTGATTACAAAATCATGGTCATCCTTTAATCCCCAAAATCAAGGTTCAGACAGTCTCGGTTATACTGTCGTTGTCTGCACCGTGATTCACATAATTATGAAATTACCGTGATTAAACAATCATGGAAATCCTATAATCCTCAAAATCAAGGTTCAGACAGTTTCAGTGATACCGTCGTTGTCTGAACCATGATTCGCATGATCGTGAGACTACCGCGATTAAACAATCATGGAAATCCTATAATCCCCAAAATCAAGGTTCAGACGGTTTCGGTGATGCCGCCGTTGTTCGAACCATGATTCGCATGATTATAAGATTACCATTTGTTTAAATTCTTCGGTCATTAATATTTCCTTCTCATCACTTTGTCTTTTTTTCGAGGTGTATAGAGAACATTTGGTTCTCCAACTTTAAATCCAATTTCGCGTTTTGGCTTGTCTTGCGCACTGCCAGAAGCAATTATTAGTCGCCGCATTGCCTCGAACACCACTTTGAACTGCTGATCGTATTTCTTTTCCATTTCTTCTAATTTTCGGGCAAGGTCTTTGTGGGTAGCAAGGATCTCCCGAAGTGCCACAAATGCACGCATAATCTGTATGTTTACGCGGACGGCTCGCTCGCTGTTCAATACACTGGAGAGCATCGCTACGCCTAACTCTGTAAAAGCGTAGGGAAGCTTCCTTGTGCCGCCCCATCTTGATGTTCCAAATTGGAACATCAAGTTTTTATATTCCTCGGGAGTGAGCTGGAACATAAAATCAGATGGAAAACGATCGCTATTTCGTCGTACTGCCTTATTAAGATCTCGCGTTTGAACTCCGTAGAGTTCGGCGAGGTCTCTATCAAGCATGATTTTCAATCCTCTGATGAGAAGAATGGATCGTTCAATTCGCTAATTTGGAACAAGAGAATCGGGCTTTGTCATTTCATAATATTCTGATGTTCTATCAATTTTTCCGTTTCACTTGGCTCTGCGGGACCCGAAGGAAGCTTATGAGATTGCTCTTATTAAACTATCAAGGAAATCCTATAATCCCCAAAATCAAGGTTCAGACAGTTTTGATGATGCCACCGTTGTCTGAACCATGATTTGAGACATCTGAAAAATCAAAAAGCCTGTCATGCCCGAATGTTCCGCTTTTCAGAATCCCGCCTACGTAAGCGGAATCCAAAAGGCGGGACTTGAATCGCGCATCTTAAATAGATTCCCGCTTAAAACGTGCGGGAATGACAGGTGTGGTCTTGTTCTCATGAGCAACATCCGTCGATAATTCAGATGTCTCGAGTTGCAGAATATGAGATTACCGCGATCAAGAAATCGTGATCATCCTTTAGTCCCCAAAATCCAGGTTCAGACAGTTTTGGTGATTCCATCAGGCAGACACTTTTTGTACCAACCTTAAGTCCAGGATTCTATCGATCCGAAAATTTCTCTCAGCCTTTGCCGAATGACAATATGCAAACAGGTAGGGTGTTTGTTCGGTGACGAGGTCTTTGGGAGTAACGATGCGGTCGGTAATTTCTGCGTTTGTAGGAGAGAGGTACTTTATCCAGAGATGTGAACCTTTGATCATCGCCTCCTGGACGATGCTGATACGCTTCGTCTGCATGACGCTTGAAAGATCCCTGCGCCCGAGGTCGGCGACGGAGGTAAGGTCGTATGCTTTCATCATAGAGACAAAGAAGATGAAGATTCTGGATGTCACCATCACGTCGTCGAGGGCACGGTGCTTCACGGGAAACGGGATCCCCAGGAATTGGGCGACGTTCTCCTGAGGGTATCTGCCAATTCCCGGAAGAAGCTGACGCGCGATCGCCAGCGCGTCGACGACCTTCGCGCGAATGCGCGGATGGCCCGCGAGGCGGAGTTCACTGTCGAGAAACGAGACGTCGAAAGGGGCATTATACGCAACGAGTACCGAGTCGTCCATCATCTGAAGCAGGCGTTCTGCGAGCTGATGGAACTCCGGGGCGTCGGCGACCATTGCCGGAGAAATCCTGTTGACCGCGTACGCTCCTGCCGAGATGGGCCGGCAGGGATTAACCAGACTGCTGAGCGTGTCGACCACCGCCCCGCCGCGGATTTTGATCGCTCCAATCTCACACACCCGGTCGCCCGTATCGGGGGAGAGCCCTGTCGTCTCAACATCGACAACCAGGAAATCCGTCTCATCGATGTGTCGACTCTGCCAATCAGCCATAACAATCCGGTAATGGCATGCGATAATTAAAAATTAAAAATTAAAAAGCAAAAATTTTTGCTGACAATGCAACCTGACACCTATATCCTGTAACCTGCAACCTGAAACCTCGAACCTGAAACCTCCCAGATCTACGATGGGCTATTCAATTCTTAACATTAAGGAACTTCTCCCACCGCCGGAACAACTCAGCAGTCGCCTGGATATCTCCAAGGCAGTACTTTGCAATTTCCCTGAACTTGCCTTCGCGAAAGAGTGGTCCGAGGCCGAGTCCGGTGATCCCCTCGCTCTTTGGACTTTTGATCCCGAAGGCCTTGCAATAGAAGTCCAGATTGAATTTCCTGAACGCCCCGTAAAACGTAAGCTGTTCCAGGAGGTCGCAGTGGATGGCCGCGTCGTACCGGTAGGGAAGGAGGTTGCGTGTCGGTTTGATCCCTGCGATGGCAGAGCGCAGCATGAGAAACGGACAGTCGAAAGACCGGCCGTTGAACGTGATAAACTGGTCGTAGCGCTGGACACTTTCCCAGAAGAGCTTCAGGACTTGCTGTTCATCGCCCGAGACGAATTCGACCTTGCCGTCGTCGGAGGAGAACTGTTCGGAGACATCTGCCTGGTAGAAGACTTTGCCGGCGTTGGTTTCGGGATTCAGCATCCCGATTGCGATGATCTGCGCGGTCAGGGGATACAAATTGAGTTTCTGAATCTCCGTTTCCCGCTTCTCGTCCGAATCCGCGAATTTTAGCAAGTACTCCTGTTGGACCTCATCGAACGATTCGATGGGAAAGCCGAGGGTTTCGATATCGAAAACGACATGTGACATCGTCAATACCTGGTTGCTGGTTCTTGGTTATTGGTTCTTTGTTGCTAGTTCTTTGTCATTGGTCATTGCTCATTAGTCACTGGTTCTTGCATCCTGCTTCGTGCTCCTAGCCATTGGCCTTTAGCCTTTAGCTCTTGGCTCTTGGCCGTTGGCTTCTCCCACTCACCGCTTCACCCCTTCTCCCATTCATCATCCCAACTACTCTATCACCTCAATCCTCCATCACTCCATCCATCCATTACTCCATTCCCCGTTTCCCTCACTCACCGATTCACCCCTTCATCCTCGTCGGAGGTCTGGGCACCGGGTTTAAGAACTCTTCTCAGGACGGCATGGATGGTTGGCCATCCGAATCCTCTTCGCGCAAGCAAACTCGCAAGGCGCGCGCGTTGTTTCTCCCGGTCAATTTTCTTTCGTGACGCCCGGAACCGCTTCAGAAGAGTCGATGCCGCCTCGATCGCAAGCGTGTCTTCATCGTGCTGTGGAACAAGCTCGTCGAGTACCTCCTCGATTATCCCGGTGTCAATGCCTTTTAGACGAAGCTGCCGTCGCAGGAGAAGCCGTCCCGTGGGTTTTCGCAGGAGTGCGTCCTTCACGAACGAACGGGCGAATGCCTCATCGTCGAGAAAACGATTTTCCCTGAGATAACGGACGGTATCTTCGATTACCTGCGGGTGAAATTGCTTTTCACGAAGCTTCGAGCGCAGCTCTTTCTCGCTGCGGGAGCGATACCCGATGAACCTCAGAGCTTTTTCTTTTGCAAAATGGGATTCCTCCGCTGATTCGATGCTGACCAGGGTTTCGCGGTCGACGTTGTCTCCCTTGCGTAAACCGAACTTAAAGAGTACATCTTCGTGCAGTCCGACGGCAAATTCGCCGTCGATGTAAACATTCACTCTCTTTGGACGGCGCTTCTGGCGTTCGATGTTCGTAACGACCATGAGAGCGGCACGGTGGCGGCTACGCCTTGACCGGTTTCTTTACGGCTTGTACCTCCGGTTTCGGCGGGGCTGCCTTTCCTTCTTTTTCCTGGACGGCATCTTCGATGAGTCCAAGTTTTTTCCGGATAATCACGTCGATTTCACTGGCAAGCTTGGCGTTCTCCTGCAGATATTTCTTTACCGCATCACGTCCCTGGCCGATGCGCTCGTCTTTGTAGGCGAACCACGAGCCGCTCTTTGTGATGACGTTTTGTTCGACGGCGACGTCGATGAGGTCTCCAATTTTTGAGATGCCTTCATTATACAGCACGTCGAATTGCGCCTCTTTGAAGGGTGGGGCCACCTTATTCTTGACCACCTTCACCCTGACGCGATTTCCAACAACGCTCTGCCCGTCTTTCAGCGCTTCGATACGCCGGACGTCGAGGCGGACGGAAGCATAGAACTTCAATGCGTTGCCGCCGGTTGTCGTCTCGGGATTTCCAAACATGACGCCGATTTTTTGCCGCAATTGGTTCGTGAACATGACGCTCGTTTTCGACTTGCTGATCGCGGCGGTCAGTTTCCGGAGTGCCTGGGACATCAATCGTGCCTGGACGCCCATCGACGGGTCGCCCATTTCGCCTTCGATTTCGGCGCGCGGTGTCAACGCGGCAACCGAATCGATGACGATGACATCCAGCGCCCCGCTGCGAACGAGCGTTTCCACGATCTCGAGCGCCTGTTCGCCGAATTCCGGCTGGGAGAGAAGCAAGTTGTTGACATCGACCCCCAATCTCTTTGCATAGGCAATGTCGAGTGCATGTTCGGTGTCGATGAATGCGGCGATGCCGTCCTTTTTCTGCGCTTCGGCGATGACGTGCAGACAGATGGTTGTCTTGCCGGACGATTCCGGCCCGAAAATCTCCGTGACACGTCCGCGCGGAATGCCGCCAATGCCGACCGCGGCGTCAAGTGAAATTGCGCCGGTTGAAATGAAGTCGATTTTTGCGATCGGACCCTCGCTCAATCGCATGATGGCTCCTTTACCGTGCTGCTTTTCGATTTGCTCCACTGCAATGCGCAGTGCCTGCAAACGCGATTCTTTGTTCGATTCTACTGGCATAACGTTACCTCCCTTATTATTTACTAAAACGAGTTAACAGGTTTGAAACGATATTCTTAGCGTCTTCATCGTCAAACGGTTTCGTGACATAGTCGTCCGCGCCGAGTTCCTTGGCGACATGGATGGCGTCATAATCGTCAATCGATGACATGAACACATATGGAATGAGCTTTAACTTCGGGTCTCGCCGCACCCGTTCGTAGAGGTCGAAACCGTTCATAACAGGCATCCGGACATCACTCAGGATCAAATCCGGTTTGATCTCCTTCAGCTTCTTCAGCGCTGATTCACCGCTGTCCGCAATCACCAATCTGTACGGCTCTTTCCGGAGCGCCTCCGACATCGAGGACAACCAATCGCGCTCGTCGTCGATCAACAAAACTGTTTTGCTCTCCGATTTTGTTTTCTTCGGGGATTTCAAGGAAATATCCTAACTAACGGTTTAATTGAATTGTTTGCAGGACGGAGTACTCCGACCCTTTGGGTTTCAGCATGCTCTTCATGACGAAAATCTTGTTCACGACCGAGGCGTGCGGTTCAAAGGTAAGGTTTTCTAGTATTGAAATCAAGTGTTCAATTCCATTTTGGCTCTTGATGCGACCCAGAGTGATATGCGGCCGGAATGGACGTGACTCGATCTCAAAGCCGAATACTCGCAACTCGTTGTCCAGCATTGACTTGAGTGCTTCGAGTTTGCCGTCGGGATTCGAGCATCCGACCCACACCACGCGCGGGCGCTTATTGTCTGGAAAGCATCCCAGCTTCTCAAAAATAACTTCACACGCGCGATGCTGGACGACAACTGTCTCGATTTTCGTGAGAATGCCTGGCAAAGCGGTTTCATCGACATCCCCCAAGAATTTTACCGTCGCGTGGAATTTGTCTTCAGGTTCCCAGCGGACATCCGCGCCCGACCGCTTAAGCCGATCCTGGAGACTGAGGATGTCCTTCCGAATCGGTCCGGGTGTTTCAATGGCGATAAATGTGCGAATCGAAGGCATAGGAGGTTCTAAACCAGTTGAAGGAGTTTTCTCCTGATGAGATCCAGGGCGGCTTGGGCCGTTCGTTCTTTAATTTGAAGGCGGCCATAACCAAACTGACATTTTATGGCCATCGTCTCCTGCCGGTCGGAATAACCGATCCAGGCAAGCCCGACCGGTTTCTCCGGTGTCCCTCCGGTGGGCCCGGCGATCCCGGTGGTGGATATGCCAATGTCGGTGCGGGCAACCTGCCGGATTCCAGAAGCCATTGCCTCGGCTACCTCCTTGCTGACGGCCCCATGGGCTTCGATGGATTCCGGGGGAACATTCAAATTGTCGACCTTCGCTTGATTGCTGTACGCAATAACAGCACGGTCGAAATATCGTGAACTTCCGGAAACGTTCGTCAACCGGTGAGCAATAAGTCCTCCTGTACATGACTCGGCGACCGCCAGTCGAAGATGACGTGCGACGAGGATGGCGCCGATGCATTGTTCGAGCGTTTCATCGTCAACGCCATAGATGTACTTCCCAACCTTTGTCCGGATGCGCGATTCTACCTCATCGATCAGTTCCGCGGCAGCGCGTTCGTGCTTGTCCACAACGGTGATGCGCAGACGCACCCCGGAGGTGGATGGAAGAAATGCGAGCTTTGCGTTGCCGAGAAGCGCCGCAAGATCTCCCAACTTCTCCGCCAGGGCCGATTCGGGAATGCCTGTCGTGCTGAGAGTGCGGTGGAGAATTGCCAGGCCGCTTCGCTTCGACCGGAGCAATGGAACAATGAAATTGTCGACCATGCGCTCCATTTCGTGAGGGACGCCGGGGAGGGCAAAAAAATACCTGTGATTCTGCTCGATGAACAGCCCGGGTGCCGTCCCGAGTTCGTTACGAATGACGGAAGCAATGCGGGGAACGAGAGCCTGCTCTTCCACCATTTTCGTCGGAAGGACGTTGCGGCGTTGCAGCAGTTCCCTGATATTGAGAAGTACTTCCTGATTCATTGTCAGGTCGGTTTCGAAGAATCCGCAGATGGTTTTCTTGGTGATGTCGTCGTGGGTGGGGCCTAGTCCGCCGGTGACGATTGTGATGTCGGCATTTTCGATGCTCCCTTGAAACGCTTTCAGGATTTCGTCTTCATCGTCGCCGACCGTAGTCGTCCGGAGGATGGCTATCCCCACAGCATTCAGTTGTTGTGCTATGAACGCAGCGTTGGTGTTGACGACCTGCCCGATGAGCAGCTCGTCGCCAATTGCAATGATCTCAGCTCGCATGGACGATCAGTTCCCCGCTTGGATACTCATCTGAATGGCATCAAATGATTCTCGGGAACAGGAGGAGGATGATTCTCACGGTGACATTTGCGTAGATCCCTGCCGCGACGTCATCAAGCATGATTCCCCATCCGTGCTGCAATCGTTCGAGTTGCCGGGCTGGTGAGGGTTTGATCGTATCGTACACGCGGAACCAGACAAATGCCATCAGGGCGACGACGAGATTCTTGGGGAGGGTCAGAAGCGAAATCCACATTCCCACAACTTCGTCGATCACGACGATGGACGGATCTTCACCGTAACGTTTCTCCATTTTCGCCGAAACGAACGTGCCGACGAGGAGCATGACCAGGGAGGCGGCGCCGAGGGTGAGCGTGTTTTCCATGCCTGGAAGGGCATAGAGGAGAAGGCCGACGAGGCTCCCGGCGGTTCCGGGAATCACAGGCGAGTAGCCCGCAAAGAAACCGGTCGCGAGAAAACGCGTCGGGAACGATACCGGCGGGTTATTGCTTCGCTGTTCCTGCAGTTCGGACATAGATTTCGCGAAGAAATTTCCTGTTGTCGAACAGGTACAGAATACCCGTTCCGATGGTCGATATGGTCACAAGAAGCATCATGCCAAAGAGAACCTGGGGATGCATCAATGAATCGATCCAGGACTTGAAATCGTTATAAACGACGGGTACGTTTTGAGCGACATAGAGAATGAGGATGTAGTAGATGACGATGAATTCACCGAACGTTTTCGCCTGTGCCGTCTTGGAGGTTACGATGGGCTGGTCTTTCCACTCGGCGAAGCTTCTCAGGCCTGTGATCAGGAAATCTCGCGCGACGATGATCCACACCATCCATACGGCCACGAGGTTCAAATATGCAAATGAGAAGAGAGCCGCTGCGGCGAGAATCTTGTCGGCCAAAGGATCAAGAAACCTTCCCCACCGTGAAACGTAGCCGTATTTCCGGGCAACCCATCCATCGTACCAGTCGGTCAACGCGGCAAAGACGTACACAACCAGTGAGATCTGTTTCCAGAGTGACGATTCTGAAAAGAGAAGGAGGAGGAACACCGGTGTGAGAACGATGCGGATTACTGTGAGCGAGTTTGGGATTGACATAGAGTGACGACAGTTTCCTCAATTTACGATTTTTTGGAGTGATTTGCCAAATAATCGTCTCGGCCAGAAACGACAACGCCCAACCCCGAATGCAGAGTTGGGCATGAGACGCTCACCTTCATGAAGGACCGTGACTGTCACCCACCGGAGGCGGAAAGAGGCAGGGACATGAGGTCCTTCAGCGCTATGATTAAACTGCCTTTATAACCTTACCTTGCTTGATGCAGGTAGTGCAAACCCGCATGCGCTGCGTACGTCCGTTCACCTCGGCACGGACGCTCTGCAGGTTTGGAAGCCACCGCCTCCGCGTTCTGTTGTGCGCGTGGCTGATGTTGTTTCCGCTAACGGGTCTTTTCCCACAGATTTCACAAATTTTTGCCATTGCTACCCCAATTCCTGTTAAAATCCTGAATTCGCTGAGTCAAAATATACGAAAAAGATTGGTCTCCCGCAAAAACGGTTTCACGAAGCCCGGAGGGCATTTACGATGTTCAACCGGGAGGCGCGCACTGCCGGCAGAAATCCGCCGACAACTCCCATGATAATCGAAAAGATCAACGACCTCAATATGATCCCCGGAGAGAGCGCAAATCCGAATGCCAATTCCGAGAATGTTCCCCAATTTATGGTCGAGATATTGACGAACGACATGAGTGAGGCCAATGCTATGCCGGCGCATCCTCCAAAGACTGAAACCAGAATGGACTCTATGAGAAATGCTCCGAGCACGTTCCTTCGCCGGAATCCGAGCGCCCGGAGAGTGCCGATTTCGACAGTTCGGTTCGCCACTGCCGCATACATAGTGATCATTGCTCCGATGATTGCTCCGACGCTGAAAATGATCGTCACGATGAGTCCGAGACCCTTGATGAAATCGGACATCAACTGCGATTGCTCCTGATAATACTTCTTCTCATGTTTGAGCTCGACATATTGGGTCCGCGGATCCCCCGCCACTCGGTCTTTCAAGCTCTGGAAGTCATTCGCGCTTCTGAGGCGTACCGTCATGGATGAGAAGACCGGTCTGCCGAATGCCGGCATGAATTGCTCGACATCGCCCCATATTTCCGAGTCGAACGAACTTCCTTCTCCGGTGAAGATACCCACGATCGTCCAGACGTCGCCCCCGAATCTCAACTGCTTGCCGACCTCGCAATCCTGGAATCGTTTCGCGATGCTGCTCCCGACGATGATCTCATGCGTGCCCGGTTGAAACATTTTGCCGGAGATGAGTTTTACCTGCTGCCGCAACTGCATCGCCGCAGGTGATATGCCGCGGACGGAAATGTTGCCCATGTCATTGCTCTCTTTTTTCAGCAAATTGATGATGACGTACACCTCGGTAGAGGCAACCGGCTTTCCGTCGGGGAGGAGTGCGACTTCGGGCTGTACCTTTATGATATTTGCAGCGTCACGGCCGATCTGGCTGACGACCTCGGTGGATGCGGAGCGGCGCAGAACGATCACGTTGTCGTCGCTGCCTGTGTCGACCAGCGTTTTTTCGAGACCGTGGGCAAGCATGAGGACGGCCGCAAAGACGAATACCACCAGCGCGATACCGCCCAGGGTGAGTACCGTCGTGAGCCGCCGAACCCAAACGCTTCGCCAGATATAGGAGATTGGAATTTTCATTCGGTCATCTCATCCTATTGCCCGCAGGCCGTCGACAGTTTTCGTCCGGAGGGTATTGATTGTCGGAAAGACTGCGGCGATAATGCCGGACACAACTGCAGTGGCCACCGACAGTACGATGGTGATGATCTCGACGTTGAATATCGGGAAGAAGGCCGGAAACACATTTGCAAACCCGCGGGTAACCGGAAAGAGCAGCGCCAATCCCAGTGCGCCGCCCGAGCATGCCAGCAGCATCGACTCTCCCCCGATCAATCCGACGATGTGAAACGCAGAGAAACCGAGCGATTTCAAAACCGCGTACTCCCGCGTTCGCTCACGCGCCGACATCACGATCGTGTTCGCGAGCACAAGAAGAATGATGCCGATGATGACAAACGAAATCACTTTCATCGAGGTAATAATGGCGCTCGACATGGAGACAAAGCTCTGTTGAAACTCCTTTTCCGTTTCCGTCTTGGTCGCCGCAGGTGAGTTCTTGAACATATCGTCGACTGCCTTCGCCACAATTGACATGTCACTTGGATTCTGCACCTTCAGGATGTACCAGCCGACCTGGCCTTCTCTCCCCGGCTGGCGTTGTTTGACCTGCTCGTCGAGGTATTTCCACTGGAACAACATCTGTGTCTCATCGGTGGATTTGTCCTTGCCGTGGTAGATGCCGCGGACGACGAATTCCCATTTTCCGGGATAAATATCGCCGTCGATCGGGATGATGTCGCCGATCTTGAAGTCCAGTTGCTGTGCCAGCTTTGCGCCGATAAGGCAGGTGTTTCGGTCTTTTTGAAATGCCGCGAGCTCGTCGCCCGTCACCAGGAACTCCGGATACATGTCAATGTAGGTCTCCGGGTCGATCCCGATTCGTGGAAAGAAGTTCTTCCAGTCGGAAGCATCTTTGTAGACGCCGCCGAACCAGTTGGCGTAGGACACCTGTGTGACTCCGGGGACTCTGGCTATCTGGTCGCGATAGGAGAGAGGCAGAGGGAAAATGAACGAAACGGAATGGCGGGTGATCATTCTGTTCACTGAGGAGGCTTCAACTCCGGCATACCACGCGGTAATGACGGTCCGCATAAATCCAAACGCCATGACGGCAATGCTGATGCCGACGATGGTGAGGAAGGATCGCAGCTTGTGGCGAAGCGTGTTTTTCAGGATGAGTTTGAAGACGTGCATGCGTAACTCTTAGAACAATTCGCCCTTGTCAAGATGTCTCAACTTGTGTGCTTTTTCTGCGGCGCGCGGGTCGTGCGTGACCATGACAATCGTTTTTTTGAATTCGGAATTAAGCCGCTCGAGCAATTTGAGAATCTCCTCTGCCGACACACGATCCAGATCGCCCGTCGGCTCGTCAGCGACAAGGAAAATCGGGTCGGTGACGATGGCGCGGGCTATCGCCACGCGTTGCTCCTGTCCCCCTGAGAGTTGCCTCGGATAGTGATGAATGCGATCCTCCAGGCCCACGACCTTGAGCACGAACTCCACGTGTTCCTTACGCTCCTTCTTCGAAAGCTTGGAGAGCAACAGCGGCAATTCCACATTCTCAAATGCCGTCAACACAGGAAGGAGATTATAGAACTGGAAGATGAATCCTACGTGACGCGCGCGCCATTTCGCGAGGTCTGATTCGTTCAGAGTCGTGATATCGGTATCGGAAACTTTGATCGCCCCCTTCGTCGGCCTGTCGATTCCCGCGATGAGATTCAAGAGTGTGGTCTTGCCCGAGCCCGAGGGACCCATGAGTCCCAGAAATTCACCTTCGGGTATCTCAAACGAGATATTGTTCAAGACCGGGATTTCCAGGGAATCCCTCCAGTAGGATTTCGAAAGAGTTTGAATGGAGATTAAGGACATGTTGAACGGACTTTCATAGGTTGATAGTGACGGTGCGGGGGCGATGAGGACCCATCGCCTGTTTCCGCTTACTCTTTGAGTTTTACTCTTGAGCCCGAATGGAGGTTTTCAGACGGCTTCAATACTACTTTGTCGCCGGCGGAGATACCGCTGAGAATTTCGACCATGCTCCCGAATGTTTCTCCTGTCTGGACGGGTACTTCTGACACGGTATAATCCCTGAATACAAAAACGACCTTTTTCCCGTCCCGTGCACCGATGGCGGCATTCTCGACG
This sequence comes from Bacteroidota bacterium, assembly GCA_049515655.1. GTDB lineage: Bacteria > Bacteroidota > Ignavibacteria > UBA10030 > SZUA-254 > JBEKTW01. Next base: position 61,898 of record JBEKTW010000005.1, on the reverse strand, counting down.
ATCAGTTTGGCTTTCGTTTGTACCTGTTCCTTTGAATCTTTCGAAAGGAAGTGAACCTTCGCGCTCATTTCCGGCAGTACCCGCGCATCACGGCCAGCAAATTTTATTTTTACCAACACTGTCGCCTTTGCGCGGTCTGCCGTCGGCACGATCTTGTCGACGTTCCCTCCGTATTGCCGGTCAGGATATGCATCGAGGACAATTTCGCATGGCTGGTTGGTCGTGATTTTCTCGATGTTCGATTCTGACACATCGGCTTCCACTTCGAGCGACGACATGTCCGCGATAGTGACAACGGCGACTTTGGAGCTCGCTCCCGCACCAAACGGCGCAACAACCTCACCGACGTCCGCGTTCTTCGTCAGGATGGTCCCGTCGAACGGGGCCCGGATAAGTGTATTCTCGACCTGCACCTCAGCGGCTTTCATTCCCGCTTCTGCAGCATCGATCGAGGCGACCACGCGGTCGTATCGCCACTGGGCGGCGTCAAGATCGGCCTGTGAGATGAGTTTTTGAGCCATCAGACTTTTTGCGCGCTCCAGTGAACTCTGGGCGTCGTTGCGTTCGGCTTTCACCGCCTCGAGGTTCGCACGTGCCTGTGTCAAGGCTGCCTCGACGTCGGCGCTTTCGATGCGTGCTATGATCTGGCCCTTCTTGACTCGATCTCCCTCCACAAAATCAAGGGAAACGAGCCTGCCGGTCGCTTTCGAAGCGATGGCAGCTTTTCGCTGAGCGACGACATAGCCGCTCGCGGTGAGGAGTGCGTTTGCCTGCGCAGGAGAAATCATAGCGGCGGAAGTGAGTTCAACAACCTCCTCCCGCCCAAAGCTGTTCCTGAACAAAAAGAAAACCGCCAGGGAAGCAATTACGACGCCCGCGGCGTACAATCCGAATGTTCCACGCTTTCGCGTCAATGTTACGCTCGCCCGACCCTCTTCACGATTGATTTTCAGTTTCGAAAGGTCGATTTTCTCAGTTTCAGTCATGAATTATTTCAAAATGAGGCAACTATGAACTACAAAAATAGAAAAAATTCGCAAGGTTTGCAAATCAAACGGGTTTTTCGTTAAATTACAAGACAATGACTATCCTTGGTATTGAAACATCCTGCGATGAGACGTCGGCGTCTGTACTTGCCGATGGGGTTGTCCGTTCAAATATTATCTCGTCTCAGCTCGTTCATAGAGAATACGGTGGCGTCGTCCCCGAACTCGCGTCTCGCGCACATCAGAGGTTTGTGGTATCGATCGTCGACGAAGCCCTGCGGACTGCCGGAATCGGCAGGGAGCGGCTCGACGGTGTCGCCGTGACGTACGGTCCAGGGTTGGTCGGGGCGCTCCTGGTCGGACTCAATTTTGGCAAAGCGCTCGCCTACGGTCTGGGAATCCCCTTCATCGGTGTCAATCACCTGGAGGGACATTTGTATTCAAACCTCCTTGAAGAACCGAAGCCGAGGTTTCCTTTCCTCTGTCTTATCGTTTCCGGGGGGCATACGCTGCTGGTCCTCGTCTACAAGCCCTTCCGATACGAGGTTCTCGGTGAGACGCTTGATGACGCGGCGGGGGAGGCGTACGATAAGGTTGCCAAGATGCTTGGACTTGGGTTCCCCGGGGGGCCCATGGTCGACAAGTTTGCACAAGAGGGAAACCCCCGATTTGTGAAATTCCCGCGCTCCTTTCTTCATGAAGACAATTTTGATTTTAGCTTTAGCGGCATCAAGACATCCGTGCTCTACTGGCTTCGGGACCATGGACACTTGCTGAACGGCGGCGACCCGCTCGCGATCGACCATCAGCTGCGAGCCGACCTCTGTGCCAGTTTTCAGGCATCCATGGTCGACGTGTTGGCGGGCAAAACGATGAGAGCGGTGGAGAAATTTTGCGTGGACGATGTCGCCGTCGCGGGAGGAGTTTCGGCGAACTCGGCCCTCCGCCGGACGATGGAGCTGCACGCCGCCGAAAGGAACTTCCGATTGTATATCCCGCGGCCTGAGTATTGTACCGACAACGGGGCAATGGTTGCCCTCGTCGGGTCGATGAAACTTGAAAGCGGAACAACATCCGGTTTCGATTTGAATGCCGCGGCAAACCTTTCCTTATAAGGGGCAACTGTGAAACGAAGACTCCTCATAATTGCCGACATCCTGTTGCTCGTGGTCGGCTGCCTTCTGTATGAGACGTTCTGGGCTCCCCATTCCTTTCCGGGAGACCGGTTCGTGATTGTCTCAAAAGGAGAAACGTTTTCTCAAGTCATCGACTCGCTTCAGAAAGCTGGTGTGATTCAAAGTCGATTCTTCCTCAGCCTTGCCGGACGGCTGCGTGGATACACGACGAGGATTCAGATCGGCAAATACAGGTTCAGGAGTGGAATGTCGAATAACGAGGTCCTGCTCGACCTCCGCTACGGGGCGACGGTTGAAATGATCACGGTAACGATTCCCGAAGGGATGCGAACAACCCGTCTTGCAAAATTGCTCGCCAAAGATTTCGGTATCGATTCCAGCCTGTTCATGAAGCTCGTTGGCGATTCGGCGTTCATCAGAACTCTTGGCGAGGGGTCCGGTTCGCTTGAGGGTTACCTTTTGCCGAATACGTACACATTCGATTGGCAGACGGAGGAGGACCGCATCATCCGGGAAATGGTGAACCAGTTTCATAAAACGTTTAACGATAGTCTCAAGGCAAGAGCCAGGTCGCTGGGGATGGCGGTCAGCCAGGTTCTTGCGCTTGCGTCGATTATCGAAGGGGAAACATCCATCGACTCCGAACGCGTTCTTATCTCCGGCGTCTACCACAATAGACTCAAGAGAGGGATGCGCCTTCAGGCCGATCCGACGATTCAGTACATCATCGGGAATGGGCCGCGTCGGCTCGTGAGAAGCGACCTTCAGATCGAGTCGGCATATAATACGTACCGTCATGTTGGACTGCCTCCGGGGCCGGTTAACAATCCCGGTAAGTCTGCGATTCTCGCGGCCTTGTATCCGAAAAGACATAAATATCTGTACTTTGTGGCGAATGGACAGGGAGGGCATAAGTTTTCGAAGACATACGCAGAGCATGAGCACGCGGTTCGGCAATTCAGAAAATGGAGGGAGGAACAGGATGCGATGAAAAAGGAAAAGCAGGTTATGTGATCCCGAAGGCCCGACGTGTTCGCCGCCGGCTGAGATGAGGTTCGCTCGGAGGATAAATAGGCAATCGCAAGAGACTGAGCGGAATCTTACGTATCAGGTCACAGTATCATCATCAAGGTCAGAATCCGTATCCACCAATAACCTTGAATCCGCCCGTTCTTGCGATTGCCAGGAGGTGCTATGAAACACCGCTTTTCTCTTATTAGAGAATTGCCTATATTGGCGGTGTTAGACGTAACAACAAATTTCCATCAAAAGAGTTCCCTTGTCCATCAAGAAAATTCGTCCTCTTCTTCTGGTATCCTCGGCCCTCTTGCTGTCTATCGTTGGGCTTTTTTGCGCTCACCAGGGTGCGCCGGCCGGAGGACCGGTCGACAAGATTCCGCCGCAAGTCGTTCACACCTATCCGGTAAATCAGACCTTGCAGTACCGCGACCACAAATTTGCGTTCGAATTCAGCAAGTACGTCGACCGTCGTTCGGTCGAAGAGGCAATCTTTTGTTCCCCAAACCTGGGTGAGTTGACGTTCGATTGGGGGGGTAAGGATGTCGAGGTCCAATTTGCAGGTGCGTTGAGAGAAAGTACGACGTATATTATCACCCTCGGAACGGACGTCGTCGATATACGGAATCACAACAGGATGGCTGACGCGTTTTCACTTGCTTTTTCCACTGGCGATCATATCGACTCCGGGGCGGTGGCCGGACAAGTCTACAGCCAGAGTCCGGAGGGCATCATGATCTTCGCTTACCAGCTTGACGGCCGTGCACAGGACACTCTCAGCCCGTCGCGCTCACTGCCCGATTATCTGACGCAAACCGGAAAAGACGGATTGTTCATGTTGAGATACCTGAAGATCGGACGGTACCGCTTGATCGCGGTTCGCGATGAGTACAAGAATCTCCTGTACGATCCGCAAACCGACGAATACGGCGTGACTTCCTCCGACATCTTGCTGAATGCTGAACGGCCGTTCGTTTCGGGACTGCAGTTTAGGATGACGAGCGTTGACACGACCCCTCCATTTCTCTCCAGCGCCCGCCCGCTTGACCGGAATCATGTTCTCCTTCGCTTCAGCAAATCCATGGGCAGTTCGGGGATCGACCTTCACAATATTTCGATCGTCGATACGGCAAAAGGTGATGGTCTGAGTGTGATGGACTTTTCATTTGTCGCCCGGGCCGGTATCGGGGCTGGAGAAAAGCGCCAGGGGAGCGACGCGCAACTTGTCACTGCTGACCAGGAGAGTACCAAGGCGTATCGCGTCACTCTCCGGAATTTCAGGGATAGCAGCGGGAATGCGATGCCGATGCGTCTCGCGAGCGGCGTTTTCGCAGGATCATCGGCCCCGGATACTGTCAAACCAATCCTCACCTTCGTGAACATCTCTGAAGGGAGCAAGGCCATCCAGCGGGACGATTCAATCCGGATGAACTTCAACGAAGCAGTGCAGAGGCGGGCGTTTGAAGGCGGATTTGCACTCTATGATTCGAGCGGTAAGCGGGTTCCGGGAGAATTTCTCTGGGGAAATTCCACTGCGGTCACATTCGCTCCATTGCCGGGCCTTGCCTTCGGCATGCCGTATACGGTAAAAGTTGTCCTGGATTCTCTCGTCGATTTCGTCGGGAACCGGTACAAAGACAGCACGAGGGTGATGAAGTTTCAAGTAATTGACGAAAGTCAATTGGGGAGCATGAAAGGAGCTGTCGCCGACGATTCAACCATCACGAAGGGAAGAATCATCGTGACGGCGACGGCAATTTCGTCAAGGGACATCCGGCCGCAGTATCGAACGTTGGAAAAACCCGGTCCGTTTGCCTTTGAGGAACTTCCGGAAGGCCAATTCGTGCTTTCGGCGATCATCGATGTCGATAGCAACGGCGTTTATAGCTACGGGAAACCGTTCCCGTTTCAGCCGGCGGAACGATTCATGCAATACAACGACACACTGAAGGTACGTGCCCGATGGCCCCTGGAAGGGATAGCGATCCGCTTCAAGTAGGGGCGCTCAGCGTTGCTGGGGCTGTTCCGGATGTTCGGGTTGATTTGCGGGAGGAGCGAGGGGTTTGGGTGGAGGATTCTTGAGCACCTGGTCCGGGACCACCCACGCCGTAGAGTATCCTTCTTCGATTAACGTCTTCACCGTCTTGTTCGCTGAAGGGCGGTCGGTGTAGTTTCCGACGCGGACTTTGTAGTATGGCGCATCGTGAACAATATAGACCCAGTCATCCTGCAGTGCCGCCGAAAGAGTATCCCTCAACTGCACCGCCTGGTCGATATCCTGCGTCGTGAGGACCTGAACCCGGAATCCCGCCGTCGTTTCCGGGGGAGCGCTGGAAGCAGTGAGTGTTGCCGATTTTCCCAGGGAATCGTCAAATGCCAGAGATGCGGTGCGGGCAATTTGAACATCGTATTGGGTGGGGTCGAATGTTTTCTCGTACCGGGTGAGGAAATCCTTCAGCGTTTCCCGGGGAAGCTCCTGCCGTCCGGTTTCCTCCGGTGCCTTGCAACCAAGCAAGAGACATCCTGCCAGCACCGGAAGGGCGAAAAAGAACGCGGGTCTATTTTTCGGTGGGGATCGGTGCAACCCAGGCATCCTTGTAATCATCCGGGAATTGCTGCGCCATCTGATCGCGGAATTTCCGTGCCTCATCTTTCGTCATGAAATCTCCGACCATGACTTTGTACAATCCGGTGTCTTTTGCCTGCAGCGTGTAAACGTTCTTTTGGAATCTCCCCTTCGCGAGCGACGCGATGATGCCGGCTTTGTCGGCCACCGAGAAGGCCCCGATTTGAACGGCAAAGTTCCCTGTTGGGGCGGGAGAGGGGGACTGCAAAGAGGTCGACTTTGCGGCAACGGACTCTGGCGGCGCCGTTTGCTGCAGAGTGTCCTTACCCGTGACTTGTGTCGTGATACTCACCGTATCGGTTCTCGTGGGCTGGATTTGTCTTGACGGAGGCGGCTGGACGGGCTGTTGCTGCGCCACAGGGGGCGGGGTTTCCTGATTGGGTTTTTCCGCCGTCTCCTCTGTCGTTGAACACCCGAAGAAGAGCACGGTCATAATCAACAGAAAGCTGATTGCAATACTATTCCTGTAATTCATAGGTTCCTTTGCTCCTTATCAGATTTTAGTTTGCGCGAGTCGCGGAATGTTCCTGCTTTTTCTCGTCCCCGTTCCCGACAACGATCTTGACGCTGGCGCTTGCGCCGATGCGGTCGGCACCGCTCGCAACCATCGCGAGGGCATCCTCACGCGTGCGGACGCCGCCGGACGCTTTCACGCCCATCGAAGTTCCGACAACCCTCCGCATGAGAGCGATGTCGCCCACCGTCGCCCCGCCCTTGGAAAATCCCGTAGACGTCTTGACAAAATCCGCGCCTGCACGCTTTGCCAGGATGCAGCCTTTAACCTTTTCTTCGTCGGTCAGAAGTGCCGTTTCGAGAATGACCTTGGATAACGCCCCGTAGCGGCGCCCTGTCGTCACGACTGCAAAAATATCGTTCTCAACATATTCGTATTCGCGCGACTTGAGCATGCCGATGTTGATGACCATATCAATCTCCTTCGCGCCGTCGCGAAGGGCTTGTTCCGCTTCAAATGCCTTCGTTGCGGTCGAGGTCGCGCCGAGCGGGAAGCCAATGACCGTACACACTTTTACGGAGGTGTCCCGGAGAAGTTTTGCGCACAGCGAGACATAACACGGGTTGATGCAGACACTCGCAAAATTGTATTTCTTCGCTTCGTTGCAAAGCTGGATGATTTGGTCCTTTGTGCCTTCAGGTTTCAGCAAGGTATGGTCGATCATCCGGGCAAGATCCGTCTCGACTCCGCCCGCCGCCTCAATTCCAATGCCCGCCGAGACTCGCGATGCTCCGTTATGGACGATGTTCTTGACGCCTTCCTTGTTGTGGATGACGCATAGCCCATCGGTGCATTTCCCATCGGCGCAGCATGAGTGTCCGGCCCCTTGTTCATGGAGGATCGATTGGACGAGTTTTTCGACTTCTTCTGGCTGCATAGGTTGTTTTGACCCTGAAATCAATACTTTACTAAATATACGATTTTGTTGGGAATATGCAAATGGCAGGTTCCGGAGCAGAATTCCGACATTCTGCCCCGCGAACCGCAGGGATGTGGCTTACCAGGGCTTTTTCGGGGCTACCGGAGCAGGAGCATCTTCCTGACGGCAATGAACCCGGCAGCTTGAATCCTGTAAAAATAGACACCGCTTGGTAGCATGCTCCCGTTTTCACTCCTCCCGTCAAACTCCACTGACTTGAACCCCGCATCTTCCATTCCATTCACAAGCCCCGCTACCTCTTGTCCGAGAATATTGTACACCTTCAGAGTCACAACACTATTTACCGGTAACTGATAGCGGATAACCGTAGTAGGATTGAATGGGTTCGGATAGTTCTGGCTCAACGCATATTCCTTGGGCACCGGTCGCCCTTCGACCAGCTTCAGCACCAACGACTTCACACTCGCGTTCGTTATACGGATCGATCCGCTGCTCGTCAACACCGCATTGTTTACTATTCGTCCGCCGAGCCCGTCCGTCAACGTCAGCGTCCGACCGTTCGTGTTCTTTACATCCCACTGAACCGTCACAGGGTACGCATTCGTCTGAATACTCATCGGGAACTCGTAAACCTTCCCGCCTTCTAGCTTGTCCGGATACGTCTCTACCATCCGCTGCGACGAGAATCGCACATCGAATATCCCTGCCGGTGCTACCGGAGGCATCTCATACATGCTCGCGGGTGCCTTCAGGTCGCTCTCACTGCCGATGTACAACGACTGCTGGTTCTTTTCCGCGTCGGTCACCGTGATCCTGTTGAGCACCGTCAGATCCGCAGGTGCCGAAGACGACTTCGGTATCGAGCTGGCCGCCAGGTGCAGCACACCCGTCCCCCTCGACTTCACCCAGTAGCCCTTGCCCGGGTCGAGCGATGTCGCGATAAAGTACCCGTGGTTGTAACCGAAGTAATTAGACGATACAAGGTTCGCCGGATCCTGAACCACAGCGCCCGTCGCAACCGGTTTCCCGATCGCTCCCACCATGTTCCAATCCATCTTTACGCTGTCGACTCCGCTGAACACAGGCGGGCCTGGTGTCGCATACCCATTCGCCGCAGGGAACTTCAGCCAGTATCCAACGCCCGGTGCCAGCGTTGTGTCTTGACGATAATAACCGTGATGACTGAACGCTGGGGAGGTCGCATTCGGGTACAGATAGGTCCGCCCATAATTGTCGCCCGGCGGGTGGGTTGGCACCGACACCATATTCCAGCCGGCCGCCACCACCGTACCCGCGGTCGGACGGAACCGGACACACCGACCGTCCCGGGGGCGGAGATTTATCGGACCGTAATTCGAACCACGATAGAACTTCAGCCATCCCGGGTTATGTCCCACCTGAGTTCGCAAGGAATCGGGACGGATGATCCTTCCCGAATCACCCACGAAAGCAACGGTCGAAACAGTATCCAGTGCGATTGCTTCCTGGACATTATCCCACTGCATCTCGATCGTCCCATCGCATTTATTCAAAACCGTACGGAACGTCGTGTTGCTCGGGATGAATGCCGCCCATGGTTCATACAGTTCTCCGATGGAATCATATTCTGCGATGAACCGGCAGCTGTCGCTCTTAGTGAAAATGCGTCCATACTGCACATTAGCGTCATCGACATAGACGAGGTCATACCACAACGTCCCTATGAAGTTCCTCGGTATGTTGCTTCTGCCCGCCGTATCTCCGCGACCGAGATGCTCTGCATCCGGGAAGTCATAGTCGGCATACGATCCGTTTGAGTTCACATCGATCGTGTCCGTTGCAGTTTTCGAAAGTGCCATCGCGCCGTTCACTCCGATCCACGCGTAATTTACCGTATCTCCAAAGTAGATGAACGGTCCGCCGAGCGAGATCGGTCCTGCGGTCCCGTCGTTCCCGGGAGCTTTCGCTGCATCCCGGTACGGAGGCGAGAACCAGGTGGGGTGCGGGCTGCTGCCCAGCGTGCTCGTTGTGTCGAGATAATGACTGCCCGGTGTGTCCTTGATGATCTGAGGAATGCAGGCGACCGACGTATCAGGATAATAAAACTCATTACCGAACGAAACGACTTTGTACGAATGCACAGCGCCGCTATCCATAGCTAATCCCTGGGAATCGGCTGCCGCAACATAATACTGGACGGTGCGTGAATACGGTCGGCCGGTCGTCGGTGCGACAGCCGGGATCTGACGGTTCCATGTTGTCCCGCCGGCATAGTTCAAAGGGACTATCGCGAACGGCCCACCGTCGACGGAATATCCCAGATGTGCCCACGCAACTCCCGCGCTGGCAGGATTGTCGAAGTTGCAGTCCTCCAGATTGACCGTGATGTCGCGCGGTGATCCGCCCAATGTGGCTCCAAGGTTGGTCATGTACATTAGGCGCGGAGGGACGTCGCCAGTTACCGTCATCGAGTACCAAATGTATGTTTCGAAACTGCCGCGGTCGGTCCATCCTGGAATGCCGCAGGTGCCATTGTGCTCATAGAATTTCCATGTATGAGTATGGTAGAAACCATTAGGGTCGGGAGGAACGTCGTTCCTGAAAATACTTGTCGGAACCTCCTCCTCAATAACGGGATGTATGCCGGGGACAATAAACGCAATATAAATCGGTTGACCCGCGTGAACGCTGGGTGCACCTATGAGATGTAGATTGAATTTGTTAATTGCACCAGCCTTAAGGTGTCTGAACGGGTAGCCGCCGAGTCCCCAGATTTCATCTCCCATCGCTGAGAATGTGGTCGGCGCTCCCGGAAACTGTCTTTGCAGTGTCGAGACCCAGGCCGTTGAGTCAGGCGGTGTAGCATCATCGGCGAACGCAGTCACTCCGCCGATACCCGGGTTGTACCCCTGACCATCCAGGTCGTTTGTATCCGTGAAGTATCCCCAGCACAGCGGAGTGTTTATATACATGGGAGGATCCCCGACAAAATTATACCCAGGCAGATAAGCTGCAAATTTCCCATAGCCCGGTCCGCTGCCATTGTAAATGCGGGATTCCATTAACCGAAGGATGAGGGCCGAGTCAGAGTTCATCCATCCGTCGTTCCATGTATAGAGCGTATCTATCACTCCATCGCAAGGTGCCTGGAACCATATTCCAAATATATCCTTGTGCAAAGATGTCCACGCGCCAGTTGGTGGCGGAGGATCTACGCTGTAGCCAAAACCGATCGGGTTCGCACACGAGGTCTCGGAGATTTTCATCAGCCCTCGTTCCTTCGCGAGATTTTGCAAGGCCTGCACTGCGTTCTCCCCAGGTTTTAAGGGAACGACGTCATTGTTCGAGGATATAAGCACCCGCTTCTGGGCGCTGGCAAGTGTTACTGCCGTCAAGACTACTAACAAAATTCTTCTCATCGTTTCCTCCATCAGGTAGTTACCAGTTGATCACAATCACAACCCTCACCCCTTCGATTCCCCTCTCCCGCTCCTTCGACTTCGCTCAGGACAGGTTCGGGAGAGGGGAAAGGGGTCAGGGTAAACAGCCGAAAGATTCAATTCCACGAACTGCATGAGGTCCGCGACTCACTTCAAGAGCAATATCTTCTTGACGTCTGTGAATCCGCGTCCTGAGCTTGCCGAAGGATTGCCAGCAGTGAGACGGTAGAAATATACGCCGCTCGCTATGCCTTCCGCATTCCACTCCACGGTATACTCGCCCGGCTGCTTGGCCTCATTCACCAGCGTGCATACCTCTCTGCCCAGCACGTCATACACCTTGAGCGAAACAAATCCGAAATTGGCAATCCGAAATTCGAAATTGGTTGTCGGATTGAATGGATTAGGATAGTTCTGACTCAATGCGAACTCTTTCGGCACCGTTCGGCCTTCCACCAGCTTCAGCACCAACGACTTCACGCTCGGGTTCATTATCTTGATCGATCCGCTGTTCGTCAACGCCGCGTTGTTCACAATCCGTCCGCTGAGCCCGTCCGTCAACGTCAGCGTCCGACCGTTCGTGTTCTGTATCTGCCACTGAACCGTCACAGGATACGCATTCGTCTGAATACTGATCGGGAACTCATAAACTTTCCCGCCTTGTAGCTTGTCCGGATACGTCTCTACCATCCGCTGCGACGCGAACCGTACATCGAATATCCCTCCCGGCGCTACCGGAGGCATCTCATACATGCTTGCCGGCACCTTCAGGTCGCTCTCACTGCCAACGTACAACGGCTGCTGGTTCTTTTCCGCGTCGGTCACCGTGATCCTGTTGAGCACCGTCAGATCTGCAAGTGCCGAAGACGACTTCGGTATCGAGCTGGCTGTCAGGTGCAGCACACCCGTCCCCCGTGATTTCACCCAATATCCCTTGCCCGGGTCGATTGATGTCGCGATAAAGTACCCGTGGTTGTAACCGAAGTAATTAGACGATACAAGGTTCGCCGGATCCTGAACCACAGCGCCCGTCGCAACAGATTTCCCGATCGCTCCGATCATGTTCCAGTCCACCTTCACACTATCATCGAATGCGTACAGCAGGCGTCCGGGCATTGCAAGGACGTTGCCTCTGCTGAACTTCATCCAATATCCTACGCCGTTTGAAAGTATGCTGTCTCGTTTGTATCCGCCATAGTACCTGAATGGATATAAGATCGCTCCCGGGAAGAGAAAGGATACGTCGTAGTCATTTCCGGGGGGAATCACCGGCACGGACACCAAATTCCATCCGCCTGCTACCGCCGCGCCAACTGTGGGATACAAACGCACTGAGCGATTGTTGCGTGGAGTCCATTCAACTGGACCGAAATCGGCAAACGCCCAACGGGAAAGCAGTAGATAACCGGGATTATGTCCCAGGAGGGAATCGCCTTGGAGTCCAACCACACACATGGAATTTGCATTGAATGCTCCGACACTGTCGTACTGGAATTCGATCGTTCCGTCGCATCGGTTGAGAATCACCCGGAACGTAGTGTTGCTCGCCGCGGGCGTAATTCCCCCGATTCCTATCGAGTCATATTCGACAATGAACCGGCAGCTATCTGTCCGATATAAGATATGACCGTACTGTCGCGCTGAATCTGCCAGGATGAAGTCCTGCCAGTCCGGTGCGATGAAATTTCTTGGACTATTCGTTGCGCCGGCAATATCTGCGCGGCCTTTATGCTGTGGAGAAGGGATATTCCATGGAATTCCACTGGAGAACGATCCATTTGCATTGACGTCGATCGTGTCTGTTGGTGAACGTGAAAGTGCGATGCCGCCGTTCACGCCGACCCAGGCGTATCGCACTGTGTCGCCGAAGTAGATGAACTGTCCGCCGAGGTCAAACGGACCCGCGGTGCCGTCGTCTTTGGGATGTGTCCCGGCGCCAGGATACGGCGGCTCGAAGAAGATCGAAGGATCTATTTCAATGCCGCCGTTACCTTTGACGACAACCGGATTGTATGCAATCGTGGTGTCGGGATAATACCATTCATCGCCGAACGACAGGACTTTGTAATTATGATAAATGGTATCCATCGTTAGCCCTTGAGAATCTGCTGCCGAGATGAAATAGTTCACTGTCCGGGAATAAGGGCGACCATTAGTCGGAGGAACCGGTGGGATCGTTGCTTGCCATGTTATTCCGCCCTGATTAGTCATAGGGACGGTTGTGTAAGGTCCGTTATCGACAGAGTAGCTAAGGCTTGCCGACACAACACCGGCACTGGCAGGATCTGCAATATTGCAGTCTTCGATATCAGCGGCGAACGTCTGTGCCTTCGCTCCCAGAGTCGCTGGCAATGTGGTCATGTCGACAATTCGTGGAGGTACATTGCCTGTCAATGTCATCGAATACCAAAGAAGAAGTTCATAACTCCCGCGGTCCGTCCAGCCCGGAAATCCACAGGCGAGACCGTGCTCATAGAACTTCCAAAAGTGCGTATGGTAGTGTACGTGCGAATCGAAAGAGGCAGCATTAGCTGCAACACCTGTTCGATATGGATCATTCTCACAATCATCCAACCATTCATTGCAATAGCCCCTTATCTCAAGTACAATCATGAGTGGCTGGCCTGTGTGCAGCGAGGGTGCGCCAAGGGAATGCAAGTTAAAGACGTTCACGCTATTTGGCCTGATACGGACGGAATGTCCTCCAATTCCCCAGATTTCATCAACCGTTGGAGGAAACGTTACCGGCGCATGCGGATAGGATCTTTGCAAGGTTGAGACCCACGCCGTTGAATCTGGAGGGGTTGCATCCTCCACGAACGCAGCTACTCCACCGATACCCCACGTTGGTGGGTTGTTCTCCTGACCATCCAGGTCATTGGTGTTCGTGAAGTATCCCCAGGGGAGGGGGCAAAAGTCGCATCCCCAAGGTCCGACTGAATCATTGCACGCCCCGGGCAAATTTGGCGCGAACTCGCCGTAGCCCGGTCCGCTTCCAGGATAGATGCGAGACTCCATTATTCGCAAGTACAATGTGGAATCGTGGGGAACTGGAGAACCCGTGAGAAGATATACTGAATCGATAATGCCGTCCGCCGGGGCAATCAGCCATTCCGCCAACATGTCTTTGTGATAGGCATATAATAAATCCATCGGCGGATAATTATTGGGAGAGAAGCCGTATGACGATGTATCACTGCATCCGGTCTGAGAGGTGTGAAATAACTTCTTGTGTTGGGTATATCGTTTTACGGCTTCGAGTGCACCTTCACCGTTCTTCAAGGGAACGACTTCGTTGTTCGAGGATACAAGCACGCGCTGTTGAGCGCTGGCAAGTGTTGCTGCCGTCAAGACTACCAACAAAATTCTTCTCATCGTTTCCTCCATGAGTAAGTTTCGTAGCTCATATAATACTAAGACTTTTCCTTCCTAAAGTCAAATGGCTAGCCGGCAATCCCTGATTTGAAACATCTGAAAAATATGACTCAGAGTGTCATTCTGAGTCCTTCGCTGGCGCTCAGGATAAACTCCGCGAAGAATCTGACTATTCAATATGAGGCAAAAAACGAGATTCTTCGTCTCCGCCAAAGGCGGATCCTCAGAATGACAAGCCTCTTTGATTTTTCAGATGTCTCGATTTCGAATTCATATCGTCCAGATGGAGATTATAAGAACCCGCTGCTTGAATCTCAGCGAATATTTTCATAGATTGCCTTGGATTAACCATCATCGAAAATGATTGACCGTAAGCGAATTCTCCTATCTCTTGCCGTGATTGGCGTGACCCTTTGCACGTGCCCGGTTGTGCTCCGGGCCGGGGGCACCACCACGTATGATTTCCTTCGCAGCGATGTTAGCGCGAGGGCGGCAGCCCTGGGGGGGAGTTTTGTAACAATGATCGACGACCCGAACTCGATTTTCTACAACCCAGCCGGTCTGGCGTCGCTCACCGGGAACCGCGTATCCTTTGGATTCTTCAAACATCTGATGGATATCAACTCGGGCTACGCGAGCTACGGAACGGAGATTCCCAAGCTGGGTTTTGTGGGGTTCGGCGCTGTGTATATTAACTACGGACAATTTCAACAGACGGGGGAGGAGGGACAAAACCTGGGAACATTCGGGGCGGGCGAATTCGCCCTCAGTGCGGGCTACGCCGGCGAGCTAGAGTCCGGATTCAACTACGGTGTGAACGCAAAATTCATTTATTCATCGATTGCCAACTATAACTCGAGCGGTGCCGCTGTCGACTTTGGTCTCCTGTACAGCGCGGTTCCTCAACGATTGATTCTCGGTGCCAGCCTGCTCAACCTCGGCACGCAATTCAACCCGTACATTAATACCAGGGAAGACCTCCCGCTCGACCTCAAGATCGGCGCGTCAATCTATCCCGAGCATCTGCCTGCGGTGATTCTCGTGAGTTTTGACGGACTCAATGAACAACAGAACAATTTTGGCAACCGCCTCAAAGCATTTGCGGTCGGCGTGGAGTTTACGGCGAGTCCGAATGTGCAGCTTCGGTTTGGTTACAACAACGAGAACAGACAGGATTTGACGATCGGACAGAGTGCGGGTTTTGCCGGCCTGTCACTCGGCATAGGATTCACAAACAACACCTACACCATCGATTACGGCTACACCTCGTACGGGAAAATCGGCGACCTGCACCGTGTGAGCATCGCACTGTCACTTTAGGACTCACTCCTTCCCGAACGGGCACACCGTTTCCTCTCCATTGCCAGCATCGAGGCTGCCCAGAAAGTAATCCAAGCCGTCATCCTGACACCTGTCCTGAGCGAAGTCGAAGGATGCTTTTGGTCAGGATCTGAACCGAGCATTCCGCTGCCGGCGTTTAGATGCTGACCAGAAGAATGTCAGCAAGACGCTGGGACTTTCGGGACAGCCTCCTACAGAGGGGTTCCACATGGGAACGAAACCTCAAATGTAACCAACCTTTTTCAAAGTCGAATCAGGATGCACTGAAACATCGCGGGTGTTGTCCGAGGATTCTGGTGTGCAGGCTTTTGGGCGAGCTGAAGCTCGCGGGACATAGACGAAGACTTGTCTCTAGGCCGCGCCGAGGATCGATGCGAGGAGACGCTGGCTAATGTAGAACAACAACATTCCCCCGAAAACAACCAATGGCGCCACGCGATTTTTCGATCGATTGATTTCCGGGACGAGGTCGCTTGCTCCGACATAGGTTGCCGCCCCTGCCGAAATTGCGAAGGCAATTCCGAGAACATCTTTGCCGATGCTCGACATCAGGAACACCACCAGGATTCCGGCCATGGTCGCTGCGCCGGTCACGAGAGATGCAATGAACGCTCTCTTCCGGGGCTGGTTCGCGGCGAGCGTGATGGATGCGATCGTCAGGCCCTCCGGCAGCTTGTGCAGCGTTATGGCGATGAATATCAACAATCCGATAAGGTAATTGAATTGCATGCCCGCGGAAATCGAAAATCCGTCGAAGAAGGCATGAATAACCAAACCCGATACGGCGGAGAGACCTGCGAACGGGGAGAGCATGACGTCCGTGTGGGTTTCCTCGCCGAAGTGGAGATGCCCGACAATCGTATGCTCGAAGAAATGCAGGACGCCGAAGCCGATGATGATGTAGAGGGAAGCGACGCCTCCAAGAAAGCGCAGGCTTTCCGGAATGAGCTCGAGAAAGACCAATGCGAGGATGAACCCTGCGCTCAGGGCAAGAAGGTATTCCTGGATTTTCTTGGGCCATTCTTTCCGGAAGGCGATAAGCGCTCCGCCAAGAATTTCCGCTCCCGCGGCGATCGATCCGAAAATGATAATTCGAAACATGCCGTGAGCGCCTAAAACTTACCGAAGGGAGTTTTCAAATACTTTTCCGCCTGGCTGTGCGCATCCTGGTAGTCCGTCATCTTCAGCACCTTGTTGTATTGATCGACAGCGAGGTCCCGTTTGGACTGGAGGTCGCAGATCATTCCGATTTTCAGATTTGCCATCACCATGAAACCGGACGGTCCGGTTTTGTCGAGGGTGCGCGAAAGCTCATCACAGCGATAAAAGTGCTGAAGGGCAGCGTCATTATCGTGAAAGGTCATTTCAAACATGCCAAGGTAGTAATGTGCCTCGCGCTCCACACCGCTGTTGTATCCGGGTTTCTTTTGGCCGACGCGCACAAGAATATCGAAGAACGTTTGATGCATCTCCTCCCACCGGCCGATCGCTGCCTGGCAGCGGCCGAGATACCTGTGAAACACAACGTTGTTCGGAAATCGCCGGTAGAGTCGCTCTGCGATCGGCAGCGACTGGAAATAGTCTTTCTCGTAGTTGAAGAGAAGCTGGAGCAGAAAGTAGGATGCTTCGACGTTTGCGTACGTGGCTTTCTCCGATGCCTTCTGCAATTGATGGATGCCTTTGAGTTTGTCGCCCCCCGGGAAGAAGACCATGAGCGGTTTGACGACGGGGTACTGTTCGGGAATCACGGCGGCGTAATAATTATAAATGCCGATGCCGAGGAGAATGTCGTAACTGTCGGGAGCAAGCTGGTACGCTCTCTGGACGATCGGGAGGGCGATCCGGCCGTCGTTCGCCGCCTTTAACCACTCGTCGCGGTTCGCGTGCAACCTTCCACGATATCCTGCGGCGCCCCCTTTGAAAAACAGAGCCGCAACATCATTCTCATCCTTGTCGAGTCGTTTGTCGCAGATGTCAATGACCTTCCCCAGCATGGAGTAGAATTTTTCATCACGCGATTCGTTCTCTATGTCCATCATAATCTTCCACCATTCGACCATCGCAAGGAAGAAATGGCCAGCGGGGTGGTCGGGGTTCAGCTCGACAACCGTCTGGAACTCCGCCTGCGCGCTGTCGAAGGAGAGGTTGTAGACGTACTCGATGCCCTTCTGGATGTGGATGTCGAGCTTCGGGTCGGAAATCAACTGCCCGCCAGCCAGTGACCTCAAAACCAAAAGAAGGAAGAGAAGAAGTGTAGCTCTACGCCAATCCATGTTCACGGGTGCACGCCTTCGTTATGGTCAATTTCCGGATCGTTTCACGAAAGGTCTATTCTTCAACAACTGATAGAGGAGCTAGGACTGAAGCTTCTTGGTTAGAAGCCCCAGCAGTTGGGTTGAGTTCACCCGCTCCTGAACCATGGTGTCTCGCTCGCGAACGGTCACGCTTTGATCCTGCAATGTTTGTGAGTCGACCGTCACGCAAAAAGGTGTTCCGATTTCATCCTGTCTGCGGTAACGGCGCCCGACCGCCCCGCTGTCGTCGTAGAAGACATGGAGATGGGGACGCAGGTCCCGTTCGATGTTCCTGGCAATCTCCGGCATGCCGTCGCGATTGACCAGCGGGAAAATGGCTGCCTTGATGGGTGCGAGCTGCGGTTGAAATTTCAGCACGGTTCGTGCTTCCATTTTGCCGTCGGCAGTGGGAGCTTCTTCCTCGTTGTATGCGTCGACCAGAACCGCCATGAAGGATCGGCTCGCTCCGGCGGAGGTTTCGATGATGAAAGGTGTGTACTTCTCTTTCGTCTCCTCGTCGAAGTACTTGAGACTTTTTCCGGAGAATTGCTCGTGACGCGAGAGGTCGTAGTCGGTGCGGTTGTGGACTCCCTCGATTTCGCCCCAGCCGAAGGGGAATTCGTATTCGATGTCGTACGCGTCCTTCGCGTAGTGAGCGAGCTTCCCCGGCTCGTGCCGGTGCCAGCGGAGTTTCGCCTCCCGCATACCGATCGACACGAACCATTTCCAGCGCTGTTCGCGCCAGTATTCGAACCAGGTGACGTCCGTTCCTGGCTTAACGAAAAACTGCATCTCCATCTGCTCGAACTCGCGCGTGCGGAAGAGAAAATTCTTTGTGTTGATTTCGTTCCGGAATGCCTTCCCGATCTGGGCTATGCCAAAGGGCAGCTTCTGCCGTGACGCGGCCTGCACGTTCAGAAAGTTTACGTAAATTCCTTGAGCAGTTTCAGGTCGCAGGTAAACTGCTGCGCTCGTGTCTTCTACAGGACCGATGAAGGTTTTAAACATGAGGTTGAATTTACGTGCTTCCGTGAATGTGCCCTTGTTGCCGCAGGTGGGACAACTGAGAGCCTTGAGGACAGAGCCTTGAGATGCCTCCGCGATCTTCTGGAATTCTGTGACAACGAATTCATCCTGCAGTTGACCCTGAAATTTCGCCGGCTCGAGCTCCCGGAGGACGTCCTTTTGCTTCTTGATCGACAGCTCTTCAAAGAGAATGTCCAGCCGGTATCTCGCTTTGCATTGTTTGCAGTCCACCATCGGGTCGGTGAAATTTTCGACGTGTCCCGAAGCTTCCCATACACGCGGATGCATGAGGATCGCGGCATCGATGCCCTCGATGTCTTCCCGGTACGTCATCGCTTTCCACCAGGCATCCTTGATGTTGCGCAGAAGCTCGACGCCGAGTGGACCGTAATCCCACGCGCCGTTGAGTCCGCCGTAGATTTCGCTGGATTGGTAAACGAATCCCCTCCGCTTCGCGAGGGAGACGAGCTTCTCCATGAGCTGTGATACCGGCGTCGTATTGCTGGTTTTTGCCATGTCTACAAATTCACGTGTGTATTTTTTTGATCGATTTTTTTCAAGTTCAGACTTGTTTTCAGAATGATCGTCTGGACGATTACCTTCTGCAGTTCAATGTGAATGGTAACGAAGTTCTCCTTAATGTTTTCCGTTGCCACGGCCCGCCCGCCGAATCGATGCGCCATCGAGTTGAACGCGACATTCATGATCGCGGGGACAACAGCCGGCGGGATCGCGACGCGTCGCTCCGTGCGAACGAAGTCCTGTCCCCGGACAGCGATCTGTCGTTTGCGCACCCATGCCTGTTCAATGCCGAACCGGGAAAGCACCGAATCGACGTCATGGTCAATCGCCTGCAGGGATGTGAAAAATTCTTGCCGCAGTTGTTCGGGTGTGCGCTCGGGATTCGGCATGCTCAGGAGATACAAAACCAGCGCCGCGCACCCGAGCGCCGCCGCAAGCAATAAACGGAAAATTATGGCTTTTTCAAAGTTTCTCGGCATTATCGTGTCTCCCATCGTCCCGGGGCTTCCCCGAGTCATCGTCATCGGGAAATCTGTACGATCTGGCATCCTCCGGGGATACGGGATGTGCCGCCGTCCAATTGACAACGAAACCTCTCGAAAGGAGAATCAGGGAAGGGGGGACTCATTTCCCTTTAAACTCCGGCTTTCGTTTTTCAAGGAAGGCTTTCACACCCTCTTTGGCGTCTTGCGTGCTGCAGCAGTCGCCGAAAAGTGAAGCTTCGACCTTCAGGCCCTCGCTGAGCGGCATTTCCATGCTCGCGTTGATGGCTTTCAGCGCGATACGAATTGCGATCTGACCTTTGCTCGTGATTGTCCGTGCGATGGCTTCGGCCGCCGCGAGCAATTCTTTTTGCGGAACAACTCTGTTGACTAGTCCGATGCGCAGGGCTTCCTGAGCATCGATTTGGTTTCCTGTGAGAATCAACTCCGCCGCCTTGCCGGAACCGACAAGCCGCGAAAGCCGCTGCGTTCCCCCGTAGCCCGGGATGATCCCAAGACTCACCTCCGGCTGGCCGAACTTCGCGTTCTCCGATGCGATTCTCATATGACAAGCCAGCGCGAGCTCGCAGCCGCCGCCCAGGGCGTAGCCGTTCACGGCGGCGATGACCGGTTTTCCAAGATGCTGGATGAGGTCGAAGAGGGATTGCCCTCCGCTGGCAAACTCTTTCCCGGTTTCGGCATTGAGAGTTGCCAATTCGCTGATGTCGGTTCCCGCGACAAACGACTTCTCGCCGGCGCCTGTCAGGATGACCGCATCAACGTCGTGATTGGTCTTGAGCGACATGAAGAGGTCCCTGAGCTCGTTCTTGCACTGGGCGTTCAGGGCGTTCAGCTTGTCGGGACGGTTGACAGTCACAACTGCGATACGGTCGGTGACTTTCACGAGTAAGGTCGAATAGGTCATTGCCTGATTGTTGGTTGTTGGTCATTAGTCATTTGTCATTGGTCATTCGTCGTTGGTTCTGGCATCGAGCCTTTAGCCATTAGCTGTTGGCCTTTAGCTTTTAGCTTATTAGTTATTGGTTCTTTGTCATTTGTTCCTGGTTATGGCCTTGAGCTATTAGCTTTTAGCTGTTGGCCATTAGCTCTTGGCTTCTTGCTTCTGGATTCTGACTTCTGGCTTCTAGCCTTTAGCTGTTGGCTTTTGGTTCTTAGTTGTCAGTTCGTTGTAATTGTTCATTAATCATTGGTCATTATTCACTACTACATAGCTACATAACTATTCAACTATCTAACTACCAACGTACTTACCACGCCACTTCCACCCGGCTCTGGTCACCTATCATAAAGCGATGGACGTGCGGCTTACCGGTCGCTTCAACGATTTCAACTTCGTTTCCCAACAGGCTGCCTTCGATCCTGATCTTCACGTCGAGGATCCTGCAATCGCGCAGCAAAATGCTGTATTCCACTTCCGAGTTTCTGATGATCGTGTTGTCCCCGATGGACGTGAAGGGTCCAATGTAGCTGTTCTCGATCGCA
This sequence comes from Bacteroidota bacterium, assembly GCA_049515655.1. Lineage (GTDB taxonomy): Bacteria > Bacteroidota > Ignavibacteria > UBA10030 > SZUA-254 > JBEKTW01. Next base: position 40,777 of record JBEKTW010000005.1, on the reverse strand, counting down.
CAGTTCTTTCCGATAATGGCGGGACCCCGGACGACGCTGCTCAGGATCCTCGAGCCGGGCTCGAGAACGACCTTGCCGGCGACGGTCGAAGAGGGGTCCACTTCGCCTTCGATGCGCGGCTCGATATTGTCGAGCACCAGGCGATTCGCTTCCAGCAAGTCGGTCGGTTTGCCCGTATCTTTCCACCACCCGGTGATTTCGCTGTAACCGACCTTCAGCCCCTTGTCGATGAGGTATTGGTGCGCATCGGAAATTTCAAGCTCGCCGCGTTTGCTCGGTTTGATCCTACTCACGGCTTCAAAAATATTCTTATCGTAAATGTAGATTCCCGCCACGGCGAATTGACTCTTTGGCTTTTTCGGTTTTTCTTCGACACGCACGATCTTGCCGTTCCTGATCTCCGGGACGCCAAACCGTTCCGGGTCTTTCACTTTGGCCAGCGTAAGGAAACAATTGCAGCCGCTTTTCTCGAAGTCGTCGATGAATCGTTTTATTCCACCGACCACCATGTTGTCGCCAAGATAGAAGATGAAATTTTCTTTGCCGATGAACTTCTTCGAGATTTTAACGACATGCGCCAGGCCGAGCGGGGCCGTCTGGGGGATGTAGGTTATCTTTGCTCCCCACTTCTTGCCGTTCCCGATGGCCTTGGGGACTTCGTCGCTGTCGGCATTGTGGATGATGCCGATTTGTCGAATGCCCGCCTCGACCGCTGCCTCGATGGCGTAATGGAGAATCGGTTTATTTGCGATCGGGATGAGATGTTTGTTTTGTGTGTGCGTCAGGGGCCGCAGCCGTGTGCCGCGACCGCCGCTGGCAATAAGAGCCTTCAATGTTTTCCCCTTGAATTGTGCTTGATCGGTGAGGTCTGAATGAATTTTCTGAATCGAGAAATGATGCCTTCATACTCCTGCCGGCCGATTCTACCGTGGTCTTTTGCTATTCGTGCTACTTCAATGCCGCCGATAGTATAGAGCGGCAGGAACTCCGGCGCGTGTTTCGACAATGCAAGGAGGTGGCAATCGACGGTTGCCAGATCTCCCCTGAGGATCGGACCGGTGAGGGCACTCGCCGTGGTATGTTTCACGGAGTTTTCCATTGCCGTCGTCATCAGCGGGCCGAAGACTTCCGTCCATGACGCCTTCAGATCCAGGCATTTCGCAAGCTCGCTGATGGCGTTCAGGAAAACCACCATGTACCCGGAAGCAAAAACGCACGCGACATGGTAGAGCGGTTTGAGGTCGCGCGGAACGGTAATTGACTTCCCGCCGATAGAGTTCACGAGTTGTTCGGCTCTGGCGACAGCTTTTGGATCGCCTTCGAGGCCGAAATAAATTCCTTTGAGCTTTGTCCGCCCGGCCGAAGTGAAGGATTGTATCGGATGTATCGACGAGACGATTGCGCCTTTACGTTTGAGAGGTTCCAGCACGTCGGCGGAGAGGACGCCGGACGTGTGCGCCACGAACAACTTCTTGACCTTCAATTTCTTCAACCGTGAGAGTCCTTTCGCGACTTCGGCGACAGAACCATCGGGAGTGGCGATGATGATAAGTTCGGTGAGCGGCGAAATATCCTCGACGACGGTGCCGGCTTTCTTGCATTTGACGGCTCTTGCCAGCGCCAGGGCCGGGCGCCCCGACCTGCTGATGACCGAGACAATCGTGTAGCCGGTTTCATGCAACACACGGGCGAGTGAAGAGCCGACACTGCCCGCCCCGATAATAGACACCCTGGGATACTTTGAAGATGGCATCTGAACTAGTTCACTCGAAAGGCAGCCGCAGAAAGATAACCGACGACTCCGCTGCGGTCGCCGGTAACGTCGCCGGAGTTGCAGTGGTGCAAGATTTTCGCGCTGTTTGCGCCAAGATGATGTGCGGCCGAGAGGACGGCGACCGTGGGCCCGCCGCCGCACGCTTCCGCGCGCTCGCTTTCCAGGTCGTCCATGAGTTTTCCATAGTCAAGCGCCGCTACATCGTCAATAACGATTCTGTCGAGAGCGTTCGCGGCATCGTAGGGATGAAAGTGCGACAGATCAGTGCTGGCGACGAGCAGGGCATTCTTGTTCTTCAACACCTCGGCAATTCTCTTTCCAAGATGAATGCAATACTTCCGGCGCTGGTCGCCCATGACGACCGGAAGTATCTTAACCTTCCCCAATACTTGCTGGAGAAAAGGTAATTGTACCTCAATCGCATGTTCCTGCCCGTGGCCGTTCGCCGATGCCCGTACGACGGGATCTCCGCGGACCAGCTCGTCTCTCAGTTTTGCATCAACGGCAAGGAAGCCCAGCGGTGTCTGAAATCCGTCCCCGTCGTAGACCGAAGCTCCGTCGAAGTATTCGCGATGACTCGGGGAGACGATGACCACGGTATCGAACGATAGTCCTTTCAGGAGAGCATAACCGTGCGCGGCAGTCAAGCCGGAGTACTGGTAGCCTGCGTGCGGTGAAATCAATGCAACGATCGTTCCGCTCATTCGCTCCTTTGGTGCCGATGCGAGGAGATGATTCACTTCGCGCTCAAGAACATCCGGACGGCCCGGATAGAACATTCCTGCGACGGCCGGCGGGCGTATGGTCTTCTTTTCCATCTTATGAATGTTGTGAGTCCATAGAGCGCTCACCAAAAATTTCAGCGGTAAAGGTGTATATCGTCGTTCCGGGTTTCTTCCATGCCGTCGGCTCCAGGCCGGCCTTCCTCGCCGTCTGATTGAGAAAGGTTTCCCTGTCCCAACCGTATTCTGTCGCCACCTGCGGCAGCAGGAGGCCGCGGTACATCCCTCGCTCGAGGAGCAATCCGTGCTTGCCGACCTCAATCTCGTCGATGTTCTGGATTCGTTTCATTGGAGAGATTACGGAAATCTCGATCTCGAGAATCGGCAGTTCCTCGGGGGTGACGGGAGCGAAGCGGGGGTCTGATGTTGCCGCCTTGGCCGCAACCTCGCGCACGGTATCGATCATCGGCTTGATGGCTTCGATATACCCGATGCATCCACGCAATTCACCTTTTTCGTGCAGCGTGACGAACGCGCCGCTCGGCCGTAGAATCACCGGAGGGCAATCGCCGCGCTTTGGCGCGGTCTCGAGTCTCACTGCAGCGCCCACGGACGCCCGGGCAATCTCGAGTAAGAACTGCTTTTCAGATTTGGATAGCATGGAATCAGTATCCATTATTGATATGCTCGACAGAAACTTACGGAAATTCCGATTCATTTTCAAACGGTATGGGAAAGCACTCTTGAACGACTGCAATGCGGGAAATTGCAGGATTTGTGCGAATCATCCTACATTTTGTCCTACAGTGTTTTGAGCAATAAGGCCTGTTTGGGAACAGGAAGGAGGTCTCTGAACGGGTTTATTGTTTTCTGCCTGCCCAAACACGAAACGCATTCCTCGGTCTAAGCTCAGAACGCGATTGGTCAGAATTACAAGTGGACTTGATATTTACAGCGTGTTTGGGTAAGTTTGCTCAGCACAACATGGAGTAAAGCGATATGAAACTGAGTAGTATTCAACAAGAGATTGTACGAGCCTGGCTGCAAAACAAAGCAACTGACACTGAAAAATTTCTCTTGCAGTTCGGTGACTTTGAACGTTTCATCCTCCAGCAATCTTATCCTGGATGGGATTTGGTTTGTGACCCTAAGACAACCGGTTATATTCCTAAGAATCGTGACAAAACTATTTCAGAGCTTACTGAATTCATATCACTTTGGTCACGATTAGAACGAGAAGGGCTTGTAACAAGGTTACGCAGGGCAAGTAAGGGCGTGCGCCTCTTACCTATATTTGCTAGTCAGAACGACGCGGAACATGAAATCATGGGGATAATCCGGTCTTACGATGGATTTTATGTCGCCCCTCTACCAGAGTTATCTGATTTTGTTGACCGTGGCTTCTTAACCTTAGATGAACAGCGCTTTGCTCAAGACGCCGCGGACAGAAAACAAGAGGCGGCCGATAGAAAACAAGCCCAACAATTGACATTTCGGATTGCTGTTGTATCAATTGTTGTAAGTCTCTTGATGGGTTTTTTCCAATTTGTCACCTACAAAACTCAGAGAGATGTGCTCATTACGAATATGAACGCTTTTCGTGACACAACAAGAGTGCTTGTGCTAAATCCAGAAAGAATAAAAGCGGACACGCCAGCGGTTAAACAGCAAACAGGTTTGAACAAGAAATAATCGCGGCACATAACACCGAAAAGCTACGATGTTTGTCTTTTTCGGTAAGTTTACTCATTCATATTGAAGAAAAACAATGAGCGAGCCAGAAAAATAGATTTAGACTTTGTTGACACGGGACAAAATCTTTTGTATATTCGCCAAGTACAATTAAAGGCACGGGAATCGGCAGACTTATCATGAGCAAGACACCAACCAATGATTTCATGCAAAGATGGGGAATAGTCATCCCAAAAGAGAAGCTATTTTCAGAATTTCGTAATAGAGTGTCAACGGCCGTCGGTAGTTTTCTGAGCGATTTGAAATACCTTGATGAGATGATATACGATATTGAAGCTACGTCACTGGTGGCGGCAGTTGAGGGAAAGTTTGCAGTAATCAACGGCTCAGAGTACGTGGACCCAGCATACCTTGCAATCGGACAAGGTATTATCAAACATCTTACAAATGCGCAAGGGCTAAGTGAGCTGATTCTTGTCTTGCAGCGTCTTTTCTGGTCACTTGAACAATTATCTGCCTCTTACGAGACACTTGACGAGTTCAAGACAGCCGTTCAATCTCTTATAGCAAATTTGAACACGGCAATCGAAAGTTCGTCGGGAATAAATATAAGACGCATTGAGAACATAGATGGCAAGATGGAGCTCTATCCTGATGGTATCAAACTGCTTGATGAAGCTGTGGACGAGAACGCTATTTGGCTCAGAAAATATCCTGACGTCGTCAAAGAATATAACAAAGCACTCTCCATAGCGGTTTCCAAAGACGCTTCTATGTACCGCCAAGCCCTAGATTCATTACGATTTGCACTTGAGAACCTTCTGAAGGTTGTTTTAGGAAACAATTCTCCGATTGAGAAGCAAAAAGAGCCGCTGCTCAAATGGATGAAAGAGAAAGGAGTTCACTCTCAGATTCGTCAAAACTATTTTACTATGCTAACACAGTTCTCGTTGTACCAGAGCACGGCCGTTAAGCACGACAGCGATTTTGAGCCTGCCGATGAGCGAGTCTATTCGGATTCCGAACTGGAGTACATGATATACTTGACAACCACACTTATGCGATTCTTAATTGAGACTTATCGTGCAACCGAGACTAAGTAACGACGTAGCGACGACTTTGGCCAGACTTTAGGGCGACCAGCACACACAAAATTCGCTGGCCGTGACGATTCAAGAATGACTGAGGAAGTGAGTGCTTCATGCCAGACTACAACCGAACGACGTCCGTCAACATAAGTTCCAACACACTCTTCCATTTCACACCGTCCATTGACAAGGTGAAAGGCATCCTCGCGAAGGGCTTCATACCACATTACTGCTTGGAGAATTGGCAAGATGGAACGATAGAGTTTGCGATTCCTATGATTTCCTTCTGCGATTTGCCTCTGTTCCTAATAAGAAGCCATCTGGACTTTTACGGAGATAGGAGCTACGGATTAGGTCTATCCAAACAGTGGGGAATGGACCATTCAGTTACACCAGTTCTCTATGTCCACAAGAAAACCAAACTGCAATATTTGTTTGAAAACTTGAACGCTACGAATCCGCAAGAGGAGGAAGTCAGGAGGGAGCTGAAAGACAAACTAGTGGATGCTGTACTCACATTTGTCAGTCATGTCAAACCTTATGAGGGGAAATTGTGGAGGGAAAACGCATACAGAGAAGACATTAGATTCTACAACGAAAGGGAGTGGAGGCTGGTGCCGAATGATATCCCTTCTGAACTTAGACTTCTCATCAAGCCGGACTTTCTAAACAAGGCCAAGCGGGAAACAGCAGAAGAACAATTAGCTCTCAAATCCAGGTTAAGCTTTACGCCCGACGATGTCAAATACATCATTCTGAAAGATGATTCCGAAGTGCCTGAAATGATTGATTTTATTGACAGAACCTTTAGAGATTCTAGGCATGAAAGCGTAGAAATCTTGAAAACTTGCATCATTACCGCGGATGTCATAGCGGAAGATTTTTGAACGGAAGGTAGGCGACAATGAATGATTAGAAATAGAATCAAGAACTGTTTTGTTCGCAAGAGAGGTAGATGACTTCCCAACACCGGCCACTTAGCACATATAGTCGCGCACTCATTCGTAACCTTTATGAGCTTCGTCGTGCTCTTTCTTACAGGAATGCATTTACTGAGTTACTGACTATAGCACCCAATGTTTCGGCCTTTCCCGAACCGGGCGCGTCTATTTTCACGTACTCATTCTTCGCATTGCACGACGCGATGTTCTTACATGTAATGAATGTTTTGGATTTACACACACGTGTAGCTTCCTTCTTCTACTTGCACAAATGCAACACGAAAGGCATAGAAGACGAACTGGTCAAGAACGGTTTGAGTCTGGCGGACATCAACATTCTTGCAGACAAGCTGAAGGGAGTGCGAGACAAGGCTCATTTTCACATAGATAAGAAAGCCGTATTCAATCCCAGTGAAGTGTGGTATGATGCAGATATAGAGGTTGATTTTTTCAATCACGTAACAGAAACACTGGAGAAAGTGTTGCACTCCATGTTCGTTTCAGAATTCAATCGTGAAATTGATGCGTCGATTTATGGCGCGGAAGACATCAAAGCAATCATTGGGGCAGTGCAATCAAAAGGGATACGTATTTGATTTTGGCCTTAGCTAAGTCAGAATAATCGCAATAAAAAACCGAGCATTCTGTAATCCCCCGGCTTCGTGAAACCACCTCGTATTGATTCAATCACTGCCCCAGCTTCTTAAGTAAGTCCTTTTCCTCCAAGTCCAACTCCTTGATGAATTTGAATATCCACCCCTTGTCGCTATATTGTGCAAGCAGAACCAACTAAATGGGCACCTGCTAAGCCGACACAAGCAGTAAATTTTTTGATATTTTATGTTCTCACGATGTGGTTTTGGGGAGTCGTGTATAAGGTATCAGCTAATCCGATCGCAACTTGGTTCTTTACAACTTTTAGCGATGGATTTCTTCCATTGCTCATGTGTTGTGCCGGATACACTTCGGTAGTACAATATCTCTCTAAGAAAAGCGGAACACTATGATTAAATTTATTCTCACATACTGTGACAAAGTCGTTGACGCGGACAAATTGCCCCCGGGGTCAATGCTCAAGAGGATGTATGATGCAATCTCGTCGCTTGTTTGTAAAAGACATGGTAAGGATAATATCTGTGCTACCATTACTCTCAATGATGACGGAAAACATTTCAAGTCGCAAGTTGCGCATACTTGCGGTAATGATTTTGCTCATCTGATTCAGTCGTGCTTGCACCCCACCTAGGAAAACAGTTAAGGAAGAATCAACCATGACCCTCAGTTGAAGCCATCCTAGTACAGGAAACATCGCAATGAAAGGCCGGGCCGAAAACGTCTGGCTTTTAACTGTAATGCCCTCGTTTGATTCAATCACTGGCCCGGCCTTTTAATGAATTTGAATTTCACCGTTTGTTTGAGTAAGTTTATTCAGTTCACAATATATAGTGAGCGAATCAGAAAAGACCTCGTAACGACAAAGGAGAACGCAAATGAATTTCAGCGAAATCATGATTTGTCTGCAGAGGAAGGGAATTGAAGTCGGTCGGTCAGAACCCGTACTATCTGATAAGCCGCCAACGTTTACAGTTGTAGAAAAAGGGAAGCCATCGGTTTTGCGGGAGCGAGATTTCTTGGAGTACGCCGCGTCCAAAGGATGTCTTGAGGCAGGTATTATGGACGCTCTTGAAATTACCAAAAACAAGCAAGCACAACAGAAAAAACTATGCGACGCACTGCATTGGAAAACTGAGGATTTAGAGACTGTTCTGCAGCCTCTGTCTTACATACGTGTCGTTAACATGAGGGAAACTGGAGCGAACCGAAGCATAGCAATAGCTCGCAGTACGCACGTGACCCTCCTGCCAGCCGAAAAACAACTCTATGCGGAACTCAAGAAATATCTTCCTCATACCTGACGGCGTCTCAGACGAATTATGTGCAATAAAAAAGCCGGGTGCTCTGTAAACGCCCGGCTTTGTGAAAACCGAAACGATCTCGGCAGATTCAATCACTGATACCCAGCTTTTTCTCCAACTCCTTGATTCGTGGATCACTTCCCGGTATATGCAGCTTCGTAATAAATTCTTTTATCTTGTTCTGGCAAAACTACAAACGGAAATTCCGATTCATTTTCAAACAATCCAAAGAATCGGTACTGACTCACTTTGAACTGCGGGGAAAGGGAAGTCCCCTCCTTGGAGGGGTGTCGACGAAGTCGACGGGGTGGGTAACTGGGGATGACACATCACTCTCACTTACATACACAGAATGCGATCGGTCATCAACACACCCCTATAGTCCCCTCTCGTCCCGAGAGATGCCTTCGGCAAGAGGGGACGTAATGTCGTCGTTCCCCTGCCATGTCGGTCTGAGATATAACGGCAGACCAAATTGATCCACTACCTGAAATTACCTTCTTTTCTTGCTTCTCATGCCCATCTTTGCTACATTTATCGGCAGAATATGCAACACTCCAATAATCCAATACTCCACTACTCCCGAAAGTCGTCGTCATGTCGTTGATGGTCAGCATTTCGGGCGTTCGCGGTGTCATCGGTGACGGCCTTACCCCCGACGTCATCCTGAAGTATTCCGGTGCCTTCGCGCAATACTGCAATCGGGGGACCGTGGTCATCGGAAGGGATGGGAGAATTTCAGGAAAGGTCATTGGAAATCTGGTTTCCTCGACACTCCTTTCGATGGGATGCGATGTGGTGGCGCTTGGCGTTGTGCCGACCCCGACTATCCAGATTGCCGTCGAACAACTTCATGCCGACGGGGGAATCTCCATCACTGCCAGTCACAATCCCGTGCAATGGAACGGGCTGAAGTTCCTCGGTAAAACCGGTATGTTCCTCAACGCCGCAGAGAACAAACGGCTCATGGCCATCGCCGACCGCGGCAATTTCTCCTACAGCCCGTGGAATAAGATGGGAAAGCATACCCCGGATGATACTTTCATCTGGAGGCACATCGATATGGTTACACGACTGCCGTATGTGCACGCGGGCGAAATTCGGGAACGGGGATTCAAAGTTGTCGTCGATTGCGTCAATGCAGCGGGCGGGATGATTGTTCCCCGACTGCTGCGGAAGCTTGGCTGCACCGTCATTGAAATGAATTGCGACGTGAGCGGTGTGTTCGCCCACACTCCCGAACCGATTCCGGAGAACCTCAAAGCACTCTGCCGGCGTGTCCGGGCGGAGGGCGCCGACCTCGGCATTGCCGTTGACCCCGACGTCGACCGGCTTGTACTGATAACGGAACGGGGAGAACCATTCGGTGAAGAATATACCGTCACTTCTGTCGTGGATTTCATCCTCCCGCGCATTCGAGCGCACAAAGGATCCATCCGCCTTCCCGGGAATGGCCGGAAGCGTTCACTGTCCGTCGTCGTCAACCTCTCGACGACCCGCGCGGTTGATGACGTTGCCGGAAAATTCGGTGCCAGGGTGATCCGGACACCGGTCGGTGAGATCAATGTTGCCCGGAAAATGAAGGAAGTCGGTGCGGTTGTCGGCGGCGAGGGAAGCGGAGGCGTGATCCTGCCGGCAGTGCACTACGGGAGAGATGCGATTGTCGGCATCGCACTTATCCTGCAACACCTTTGTGAATTTGGCGGGACGCTGTCCGAGCTGAAGGCCACCTTGCCCCGGTATGTAATCACGAAATCGAAGGTAATGGTCGCCAAAAAGAATGTCGACCGGCTCCTTGACAGGATCCGGCACAGGAATGAGAAGAAGGGAACGGTAAACGTCCGGGACGGACTGAAGATCGACTTTGCCGATTCATGGGTTCACCTGCGCAAATCTAATACCGAACCGATCATCCGTATTATTGCCGAGGCGCCGTCGAAACGGCGGTCCCGGCAACTGGTAGCACAATTCACGAGACTAATAAAAACATCCTAAAGTAAGTATGACTCTCGGAAAAGTCATCGGTACGATCGTTGCCACACAAAAGAACGAACATCTGAAAGGCAAGAAGATCCTCATCGTTCAACCGATTGACCTTGATGGAAAGTTCATCGGTCGCGATGTTCTCGCCATCGATTCGGTGGACGCCGGCGTCGGTGATACGGTGCTCACGATCCAGGAAGGCCAGGGAGCCGTCCAGGTTTTGGGGAATAAGAAAATACCCGTCCACACGGTTATTGTCGCAGTCGTGGACGGATTGGAGGTCAAAGGATAACACACAACCGGAGTTTCGCATGACGATTGTCGGCGCATAGACTCCGGGAGAGGCAGAGGAGGAGAGGCATGTTTCCGGTTTTTGATCTATTGGTTCTATCGCAGATCCCCAACATCGGTCCGAACCGGTTAAGGGTGCTCATATCCCATTTCGGAGACCCGTCGGTCGTTGTCGAGTCTTCCCCGAGGGAGATTGCGGCAGTGGAGGGTTTCAGCAAGAAACTGGCCTCGGAGATAGTTCATTTCATCGGAAGTTCGGGATATAAGGATGCAAAGAACTACGCCGAGCTGCAGCTTTCCCGGCTGAATAAAGCCGGGGGGAGGATTGTCACGTTCTGGGACAAGGAGTATCCGGACTTGTTGAAAAAGATCTATGACCCGCCGCCTTTTCTCTTCGTGCGGGGAGATTTTGCGGAGCAAGACCGGTTCGCAATCGCGATCGTCGGCACACGCTCGCCGACGCCCTACGGCACAACGATCGCGGGGAAGTTCGTGCAGGAATTCTGCAAAATCGGCATCCCCGTTGTGAGCGGACTCGCGAGAGGCGTCGACACCATTGTTCACGCTTCGACTCTCAAGGCAGGCGGACGAACGATCGCTGTCATCGGTTCCGGACTGGATGTTCCCTATCCGCCGGAAAACAGGAATCTCTTCGAGAGGATCGCCGCACACGGTGCGGTGATCTCAGAGTATGAAATGGGGACGAAGCCCGATGCCGGAAACTTTCCACGCCGCAATCGCATCATAAGCGGACTGTCGCTGGGGACGCTCGTCATCGAGACCGACGTTAACGGCGGGGCGATGATCACCGCGAACACCGCGCTCGATCAGAACAGGGAAGTGTTTGCGGTTCCGGGCAATGTGGGCGTGAAACAGAGCCGGGGGTGCCATGCGCTGGTCAAGAGTGGCCGCGCCAAGCTCGTCGAATGCTTCGATGATATACTCGCGGAGCTGGCATCCAAATTGAGACCGCTCGTGAAGGATTCCGTCAGGCAGGAAAGCGCGCCATCGCCGGATCTGACACTCTTCGAAAAAGCCATATGGGACGTGCTTTCCGACGAGCCCCGCCACATCGACAGCATCGCCGAGTCCGCGAAACTTTCAACGTCGGATGCACTCGTTCATCTTCTAAATCTGGAGTTCAAGGGCCTTGTGCAGCAGATGCCGGGAAAGATGTTTGTCAGATCATGAAAACAATGTAATCCTGCCGGATAATGAAGGAAATCGAGAGAGTAACCTGAGGCACGATTTTTGTTTTTGAGATATGTTTCGTATGTTAAGAGAGCGTTATGTTTGTAATCGGCGAAGCTCTTATAGACGAACAAATTGCGCATGAACGCTTCGCATGTGATGTGGTGAAGTGCAGAGGTGCCTGTTGTACGCTTTCGGGCGGTCGAGGGGCACCCCTCGACGACGATGAGCTGATAGAACTTGAACGGGCATTCCCCGTTGTCAAGAACCACCTTTCGGAGTACCATCTTCAAACCATCGCTCAGCATGGATTGTACGAGGGAACCCCCGGCAACTTCACCACGACCTGCGTTGACGACAAAGCGTGTGTTTTTGTGTACTACGAAGACGGTATCGCGCGTTGTTCACTCGAGAAAGGTCATATCGACGGAGTGATCGCGTGGCGCAAACCGATTTCGTGCCATTTGTTCCCGATAAGGATCTCCTGCGGTTCCGTGAAGACTCTCCGGTATGAAAAAATCGCGCAATGCGCCCCGGCGGTCGAACACGGCCGGGACGAGGGAATTTTGATGTATGATTTTCTGAAAAATGCACTCATTCGCAAGTACGGTGAAACGTGGTATGAAGAATTTCGGAAGGAATGCCGTCTTCACGACGGGCAAAGTCACAAAAAGTTTTCTCTCATGAATTTTTTGAAGTAGGTTCCCGGTATTCATGCAGACGTTATCTCAACATCAACAACTTCTTCAGAAACTGACGCCGCAGCAGGTCCAGTACCTCAAGCTGCTGCAGTTGCCGGTGCTTGCTCTCGAGCAGCGGATCAAGGAGGAACTCGAGGTGAACCCCTTGCTGGAAGAAGAAGAAGAGATGGAGCCCCAGCAGGAGCGCGAGAAGGAGGAGGTTGCTGCCGTTGCGTCGGACGCGTCTGCCGTGGCCGATGACCCGAATGCGACGAAGGATGGCGATGGTTATACGTTCGAAGACTACATGAACGATGACCTCTCGGGATACAAGACGGGTTACATGAATCGCGTCGATGAAGACCGGGACGACATGCCGCTGCCCGCCGATATTCCCCTCTCGCAGCGCATCATCGACCAGCTCCGCCTTCTCAATCTCAGTCCCGACGAGGAGCTCCTGGGTGAAGAAGTCATCGGCAATATCGATGAGGACGGTTATCTCCGGCGGGACCTTTCGCTGATCGTACAGGACCTCAGTTTGTCGAGCGGCCTCTCGGTGAATCCGCAGCGAGCCGAGGAGATCCTCCTGCAGATTCAGCATCTCGATCCGCCCGGAATCGGCGCACGCAACCTCCAGGAGTGTCTCACCGCGCAGCTTGATGTGGGTGAGTTTGAACCCCGCCTCAAAGACCTTGCTCTCAGGATCATTCGTGAGTACTGGAATGAATTCTCGATGAAGCACTACCAGGAACTCGCGAACATCATGCACATCGACCTCGACCATCTGAGGATCGTGATTGAACTGATTCAAAAGCTGAATCCCAAACCGGGGGAAGGGGAATTCATCACGCAGCAGAACTACGTCACACCGGATTTTATCGTGGAGAGGGATCGCGCCGATTTCATTATCATGCTGAACGACAAGAATGTACCGCCGCTCCGGATTAACCGGACGTACAAGGAAATGATGTCGAAGCGAAGGAACAACGGCGCGTCGGCCGAAACGAAGGATTTTATCCGCAAGCAATTCGAGCGCGCGAAATGGTTTGTTGCGTCGATCTACCAGCGGCGCGAAACGATGATGAAGGTCATGCGGTCGATCGTCGAGCGGCAGAGGGACTTCTTCGAGACGGGGGAGAATCTGAAACCGATGATCTACAAGGATATCGCGGAAACGATCGGTATGGATATTTCCACCATCAGCAGGGTCGTCAACGGGAAGTATGTTCAAACCGAATACGGTGTCTTCGAGCTGCGGCACTTCTTCAGCGATTCGATTCGCACGACAAGCGGCGAGGAAATTTCGAACAAAGAAGTCAAGAAAAAAATCCGGGGAATCATTGAAACGGAAGAGCCGAATCATCCGTTGAATGACGACCGCATTGCGGAAAGGCTTCGACAGGAGGGACTGAACATCGCCCGTCGCACAGTCGCAAAGTACCGTGAGTCGATGAATATCCCCATCGCCAGACTCAGGCGGAAACTCTAACCACAACTTTACACATCCATGCCAAATATCATACGTTCAACGACCGTTCTCGGGTTGAGGCACAAGGGGCATGCCGTCATCGGCGGCGACGGCCAGGTCACCGTCGGTACGACGATTATGAAGCAGCATGCCAGAAAAATCAGAAAGATCTACAACGATTCGGTGCTCGCGGGATTTGCCGGCGCCGCTGCGGACGCGTTTACGCTGTTCGAGCGGTTCGAAGACCGCCTCCAGCAGTACCACGGTAACCTGCTGCGCGCGGCGGTCGAGCTGGCAAAGGCATGGCGCACGGATAAATACCTCCGGCATCTCGAAGCCCTCCTTGCGGTCGTCAACAAAGAACAAGCACTCATCATCTCCGGTACCGGTGAAGTCATCGAGCCCGATGACGGTATTGTCGCAATAGGTTCGGGAGGCAGTTATGCCCTGGCCGCCGCCCGGATGCTGGTGAAGCATACCGACCTCTCGGCAAAGGAGATTGTGGCGGAGTCACTGGCGGCAGCGAGCGAGATTTGCATTTATACGAACAAGAATATTGTGGTGGAGGATTTGGAAATAAGTAGTTGAGTAGTTAGGTAGTTCGGTAGTTGAGTGGTTAGGTGGTTGAATAGTTAAGTAGTTAAGATGATGAAGGGGAGATGGGGTGAAGCGGTGAGATGGAGTAGTTAGGTAGTTGAGTAGTTATGTAGCTATGTAGTAGTGAATAATGACCAATGATTAATGAACAATGACAACGAACTGACAACTAAGAACCAAAAGCCAACAGCTAAAAGCTAGAAGCCAGAAGCAAGAACCAATGACCAATGACAAATGACCAGTGACTAATGACAAATAACAAATAACCAAGAACTAATAACTAAGAACCAAGAACCAAGTACCATGCTCTTGCTTTGAAATTGCTAGAATGAACAAAAAGACAAAAAAAGAACCTAAGCACGAATTGACGCCCCGGGAGATCGTGCGGGAGCTTGACCGCTATATCATCGGTCAGCAAGCCGCCAAGAAATCGGTTGCTATCGCGATCCGAAATCGCTGGCGCCGATTGCAGACGTCCGAGAATCTCCGGGAAGAGATCATGCCAAACAACATTATCCTGATTGGTCCGACGGGCGTCGGGAAAACGGAAATAGCGCGCCGCCTCGCGAGACTCGTCGATGCGCCGTTTATCAAAGTCGAGGCCTCGAAATTCACCGAAGTCGGCTACGTCGGAAGAGACGTCGAATCGATGATCAGAGATTTGACCGAGTTTGCGGTTAACATGGTGAAGGCCGAGCAAGCCACGGAGATCCGGGACAAAGCCGCGCGGTTGGCGGAGGACCGGATCCTGGATATTCTCATACCGCCGCTGAGGCGCCGTCAGAACGCGGGCGTTGAAGGAACTGCAGAAATTGTGAATGAGACGGACGAAGCAAATGCGACGCGTGAGAAATTCAGGGAAAAACTGCGCGCGGGAGAACTTGAGGAACGGACGATTGAGGTCGACATCGCGGCGAGCCAGATGCCCACGATGCAGGTTCTCGGGCCGTTGAGCGTTGAGGAGATGGGCATTAACATCCAGGAGATTTTCGGCAACATGCTGCCGAAGCGGACCAAGAAGCGAAAGATGAGCGTTGCCGAAGCGCGCGTCGTCCTGGCGCAGGAAGAAGCCGACAAACTTATCGATATGGACGCGGTGGTCAAGGACGCGCTCAATCGCGTTGAGAACGCAGGAATCGTGTTCATCGACGAGATCGACAAGATTGCCAGTTCCACGGGCCAATCCGCCGGGCCCGATGTCTCCCGTGAAGGGGTTCAGCGCGACCTTCTGCCGATCGTCGAAGGTTCAAACGTCCTGACGAAATACGGCATGGTGAAAACGGACCACATTCTGTTCATCGCCTCCGGGGCGTTCCATAATACGAAGCCGTCCGACCTGATTCCCGAGCTCCAGGGACGGTTCCCGATTCGTGTCGAGCTCAACAGCCTGTCGGAGGATGATTTTGTGAAAATCCTCACCCTGCCCCAAGCCGCGCTCATCAAACAGTATGTTGCATTGTTGGAAACGGAAGGTGTGAATCTCGAGTTCACGCCGGAAGGAATTCGTGAAGTCGCCCGGATCGCGACTCAGGTCAACGAGCAGGTTGAGAATATCGGTGCGCGCCGCCTCCATACCATATTGACGACCGTGCTGGAAGAAGTCCTTTTTAACTCACCGGACAAGTACGCGGGGAAATCGATATCGGTGACGAAAGAAATGGTTGAGGAAAAGCTCAGCGGGATAGTGAAGGACAGGGATTTGAGCAAATATATTCTGTGAGCGGATGAGCGCGGCCCGCGTCAGACGTGGGCCGCGCTACCCGTGTTAGATTGTCCACACCATGCTCATGCCGAAGGAGGCTTGCTGGTAGCTGTGCGGCGTGAGAATCAAACCGATATTTTCCGTTCCGAAGTTCCAGTTGAGCACTCCGAAATCCAACCCGAATCCTCCCGCCCAGTTGAACCGATCGATACCGCCAAAAGAGACGCCCGTTCGTAGTGGCAGGAACGAAACAGGGCGGTACTCCGTCCCGAACGAAAATCGAGCCCGCTTTGAATTGCCCGGTGAATCATTGAATCCTTGCAGATACTCGCATGCTATCAGCCATTGACCGGGAAACCACGAAATGAACGGAAGATTGTCCACCTGGATCGCCGCGCCGAGCCGGAGACAGGTGGGCAAAGGTGTCGAAAAAGCGTCGGCCAGTGTATCCTTGCCTTTGAAGGCCGTCTTCAAGCTGTCGGTTTGATCGCTCGATGTCGGGTTTGTCATGTGAATGGCAGTGGTTGCGATGAGCTGTTTCGTGTTTGCCGTCCAGTTGATGGAACCGATATCGATGACGCTCAGGCCCGCCCTGACCCCGCGCATTACCTCGCCGTTGACGCCCAGGTCAATGCCGATCCCGGTCCCCGCAGGAGTGGGGAACGGGGTGAAAGACGTCTTTTCGTTGAAATTATCGCTCTGTGCCCTCAAAACTCTGAAATCAAAATTCCCGTTCAGGATATAGTTGCTGATCCTCCCGGAATCATCACGGACGACCTGATTTCCAAACGTCGCGTTGTATTTCTCGGTCGTGACCACCGCGTATCCCTGAATCTCCTTAACACTGAATCCGAAGGAAAAATCCTTGATCGGAACGAACGCAAGTCTGCGGGCGTAGCTGAAGGCGTACTCGCGCAGGTACCATGCGCGGACGTTTGTGCCGCTCAGGTTATACGTTGAACCAGCCGAATCCAGCCCGAAGAAGAAGAACCGCACGTAATCCTGGGGCAGGTCAAAATTCATTGCCGCCCGGTCGGTCACGGTGAAACCGATGTCGCCGAGGAAATCGTTGTGAATTGTGAGCCCGAAGAGACGTATGTCAATGTCAGCGTGCGTCTCGGCGATCCCGGAAGGAAAGAGGCCGAGGACGCTGTTCTTGTCGTCGTCGCTCAAGTGCCTTGACACTTTGTTCGGCCCGCCGGTGTCAACCCCGGTAAAGTAGTTGTTGTAGATGTCGTAATTGACGAAGTCCGTCCGCAGGTTGAGTCCAAAAGAGGGGAGAAGCTGGAACGTCACTGCGGGCGGAGTTTTCCGCTGGGCAATCAGTGTGTCATGGGTGACGGAAATCGTCTGCTCCGATTCGATTCCCGATGAATCCTTCGTCACGATGACCGAATCGTGCATCACCGTCCTGTGGATGTACTCGATGATTCTTCCCTTGTACGGTAGGGTAAGATTCGCGGGATTCGTCCCGATCGCCTCCAGGCCGCGAGAAGAGGCGACGAAAGTCCGGGCCATGCTCATGCCGACAACGCTTGCTTGCTCATCTCCGGCGAGGAGCGATGATGATCCGAAGAGGATCATGATGGCTGAGAGTAAGAGAACAATCCGGTAATTCATTGTGTCACTATTCATCGTGGTCGTCCTCTTATTTCGTTGGGTCGACGTTGAAAACGATATTGGCCAGCAACCGCACCCGGATGTATTGTGTTGTGTCGAAAACGGCAGGGTGCATCGGCGTGTCCATGAGAAGCTTCAACGCAATTTTGTTTGCCTGGTTGAATTTGACAGCCTGGTCGCGCGTAATTTTGAAGTAATGAAACAGATTGCTGCCAGGGAAAATATCTATGGAATCGGGTACAAGGATGATCGGGGATGCCAGTGTCGTATCAAGGAAATATGTCCGTATGCCTGCATGGGCCGGGATCGTGCTTGTAGTGACGAACGTGAAATTCCCTTGGACAATCGACGTAAGAAGTTTCTTGTCGATTTTTGGTCCAGTGCCGCCGCTCCCTCCGATGCGAACCGTGTCCTTGAATGCCCCGTTGTAAATTGCCACGCTAAGAGGGACGATGAAATCTACATTCGTATGGAAGTAGTCGGTGTCATTCAGATGCCCGATGTATGTCGGATATTGGTCCACCGGATTAACAATCGCCATGCCCTGGATGATGAGACGGTCGGGCTGACCGTTCGGGAAATTCCTGAGGAAGGCGTTGAGCCAGCCGCCGGTGAATTCAACCGCGTTTACCGCTCCCGGTACAAACCGCCACGCGTTCCCGGGGGGGGTGCTCAACGGAAGTGTCAGGCTGTCCACGAGTGTGCCATCTTTTCTCAATGCTTTCACGCTAAAGTCTTGCACGTCAATGGGGAACAGGGCATCAGTATGGAGCTGAATTCGAAGCGTGTCCCTGCCCAGTGTAATGCTATCGGCCGTGAAATCGGAGCCAAGATGAAGGTCGGGTAGCTTGACAGTATCCTTCACGATTTGAATCGTATCGGTCTTCAGCCGCCCTGAAATTGATTTGAGAAGCAGCGGTGTATCCAGAAACTGAATTCTCAATTTGATGGAGCTTGTATCATAAATTGTAGAAAGGGTGTCGCCTTGAACCGTCGAGAGGACGAGGGTCAGTTTCATCGTGTTGCTGCTTTCTGGAACCGAAGGCTCGAGTGTGTACCCCCGCAGGTCAAGGGTTTGAAGAAGCGGAGCTGACGGAGAGACTACTGCTCTTACTTCGAACGGCATCTTCGTGAGAGTATCTTTCATCTCATCGAACCGGAAGAGGAAATTTATGCCTGCATTGACTGTGCTGTTCATACTGAGGACCATTGTGCCGCGCTTGAAATCCACATTGTTAACGTATGTGGACTGATCGAGGATCAACCTTCTTTCCACAATGCTGTCGATTGGAATTGCCGGAAGAGCGAGCCTGGCTTCTCTCGTCGTAAGAGGTCCCAGGACCTCGAAGCGAAAATCAATACTGTCCGCAGGCGAAAATGTGAGGGGTAAGGGAGTTGCGGGAATATCCACCTGGATGATTGCCGTCAAGGCACTGGTAAGCTTCTTGCCGGCTAATGGTACAACACTCGTGTCACTTGCGTTGCTTCCAATTGTGATAGAAGGAAATGTGACAATAGTGTTATTATCACTGTTTATGATCTTGATAGTCGCTACGATTGCCGCTGTCGGCAGATTGTTTTGAATGGACAACTTGATTCCGCCGGAATCAATCACGATGTATGCGAAATCGGGATTGGGCGGGAGGGAAATCGTATCGGTTCTCGATTGAGATGGGAACATAGTGAAAATCGGAGGAAAGCTTGGCACGGTCGTCGTTGCCGTGTCACTAAAATAAATCACTGTGTCAGGGAACGGGAAAGGACGATGGATGACCAGACTGTCAAGAATCTGTGAAAGTCTCAGCGATTTCTCAAAAGGTTTTGGAGAAGGGACACTCAGCGTTCCTATCTGCCGGAAGATGGTCGTGTCTGATATCGGAGGACTCAGCTTGAGCGTGTTTGTATCCCCCAGGCTCACCGGTTCGAAGGCGTAGTCACGATGATACACATAGATGCTGTCGGCGAGTTTGACGCTGCTGTCGATTATCGCATCTTTCAGGTAGTACACCGTATCAACCAGAGGAATACTCAACTGCGTATCCCAATTTGGCATAACGGGTTTTGGGGGAATAGTGACGCACTGCCAGACGGTCGTCGAGAGCAGTGAGAGAAGCACGATGAAGGGCCACACTCTCAGACAAGGGCGTAAGAATCTATTCTCGGTGATCAATTCAGTTCTTTCGGTGTTGGTTGATGAAAATCAGAATCCGAAATCAATATAGTTGAACGTCGCTTGAGAATCAAGGGGCTATATCACAATGTGCCCCTGAATGCCGCTTTTTGCCTCCCGGAGTGATTATCGAAGGAATTTGGATTGTACTAATGAACTTTTTCCCCCGCCGTCGGCGGTTGGAATCCAAATCCACCCGAGGCGGATTCCCCGTAGATCTTGATCTCCCCGAAGGTTTTCTCATACTTCTCGATGTTGTCCCGGAGGGCGTTCAGGAGCAACTTTGCGTGCTGCGGTGTCGTGATAATGCGCGCAAGCACCTTTGCCTTGGGGACACCGGGCAGAACGCGCGTGAAATCTATGACCATTTCTGCGGGCGAATGCGTGATGATCGCGAGGTTCGAATAGATCCCCTCCGCTTCTTTCTCCCCGAGCTCAATATTGATTTGCTGAGGCGGTGAATTCTGGTTTGTCATGAGTGGTCCTTCAATAACTAAAGTGCCCTTCAGAAGCGACCTGAAGGGCACGAGACGTCGTAGATTATTTATTTCTTTTTTAGGGCGTCGGCCTTCTCGATGGCTTTCGTGGCTTCCTTGTACATCCCGGCATTACCGTAGGCGGTGGCGAGCGCGTCCCAGAGAGTGGGATCGTTCGGCTTGAGTGCCGTTAATGCCTCGAGCGATTTTGTGGCTTGCTTGAAAAACTCGACGTATGATTTATTAACTTCCTTGTCCCTATTTTTTGCGTCGGCACTCGCTTCGACGCTATCTTTCAGCTTTTGACCTACTTTCATGTAGGCCACCGCGCGATTCCGCAGCGCCTCCTCATAGTTGGCGTCAACGGCGAGAGCCCCGTCGAAGTTTTTGATCGCTTCTTTCAAACTGTCGCTGTTCATGAGCAGGACGCCAAGATCATAGAGGTACACTTTGTTGCTCGGCTCCTTCGCGAGGGCCTCACGCATGGCGGGTTTGGCTTCCTCCGCCTTTCCAATCCTGATATACAGGTCAATCATGCTTCTCAGGAGGTCTTCATTGCTCGGGTCGAGCTTGCGTGCTTCGATCAGTTCTGCAATCGCGTTTGTGTAACTCGTCGTCGCATCTTGTTTGCTCCCTTTGGCTTCCGCATCCTCGCCTTTCTGGGTGTACGCGATGATGATCATCCGGAAGTATTCAGGGTCTTTCTTATGGCCCAACGCCTTTTTGAGATAGGCAATCTCTTCATCGAAGTTATTCTGCGCCATCTGCGCTACAGCCATTCTGTGATAGGTTAGATCGCTATCGGGTTCAAATTCGATCGCGAGGTTGTACAAATCGATTGCCTGCTGACGAAGGGCCGCCTTCGTCTCTTTCGGGATTGAGTCCGGGATGCTGGCATTGTACTTCGAGACACCGTCGTTGAGAGTCTGCTGCCATCCATAATGTTTCGCATCGCTCACTTTTGAAGCGTACTCGGGGCTGGCTTGAACCGAATGGTTGAGCGCGTCAAGGCTTCCTTTGAATTCCTTAAGCTGGAGGCGCGCATATCCCAGGAAATACCAGGCCTCGGCATTCGTAGGGTTCTTTTCCACTTCTATGGCTAGTGATTTTTCTGCGCTCGGCCAATCGGACCGCTGGATATACAATTTGGCGCTGGTCATCTCGGTTGATCCGCATTGGAAACCCGTTACCATCAGACTTGCGGCAACAATGACAAGCAGAGCAATAAGTGGCAGTTGTTTCATGACAGCTCCTATACTATGAATTTTCAGTGTAATTTTGCTGAATTCGATGACAAATATACGCAAAGGCCGTATGAGAATCAACTTCGGGGGCAAATTGTTGATTTCAACCGTCGGGATCACTATCTTTCCACCGATAATTGCCAGACTGTCGGTCCGGCGCCGCAGTGTCCGGACTTCACGTCAACTCAGAGGTCGAATATTCACGATAAACCCCAGTCCCTGAATGTCCCATAATTTTCAAAAGGAGTAGAACGATGAGATTGAATCGCGCTGTGCTTGCCGTTTTTTTTGCGGTTTCCCTTTGTGGCTGGATGTTCGCGCAGGACAAGATCGAGTCACTCGACCTTTCGAGGAACCTTCCTATCGATTCAAACGTGACGGTCGGCAAACTCAAGAACGGTCTTACGTACTACATCAGACGCAACCAGAAGCCGGAAAAACGCGCAGAACTCCGCCTTGCCGTCAACGTCGGTTCGGTTGTCGAGGATGATGACCAGCGGGGCATTGCTCATTTTTGCGAACACATGGCGTTTGACGGCACGAAGAACTTCAAGAAACAGGAACTCGTCAACTATATGGAATCGGTCGGAATGCGATTCGGTGCCGATCTGAATGCCTCGACGAGTTTTGATGAAACCGTCTACATGCTGAAAATTCCGACGGATTCAACCTCAGTGGTTAGAAAAGCCTTCCAGATCCTTGAGGACTGGGCGCACAATGTGACCTACGACGATAAAGAGATCGACCGGGAGCGCGGTGTGGTCATCGAAGAGTGGCGCCTGGGACGCGGTGCGGAAGCACGGATGTTCGACAAACAACTTCCGGTACTGTTCAAGAATTCACAGTATGCGGTACGGCGCACGATCGGAGACAAGAAGACCCTCGAAACATGTCCGCATGATGTCCTCAGGCGTTTCTACAAGGACTGGTACCGGCCGGATCTCATGGCGGTTGTCGTCGTCGGCGATTTCGACAGGAACGAGATCGAACAGCTCATCAAAGATCATTTCGCCGGGATCCCCGCCGCGGTAAAGGGACGGGAACGAACGATGTTTCCCGTTCCGGACCACGATGAATCGCTGTTCGCCGTTGCAACCGATTCGGAAGCGACGAATTCGCGGGTCGGGGTTTATTGCAAACACGACGTTCACCCATGGTCGACCGTCGGCGATTACCGGAGAACGGTCGTCGAACAGCTCTATATGAGCATGCAGAATAATCGCCTCGCCGAGCTCGCGCGGCAGGCGGATGCACCTTTTCTTTACGGATTTGTTACCCCGGGACGATTCGTCAGGACGAAAGATGTCTATTCTATGAATGCCGGCGTCAAAGATAACGGGCTCGAACGCGGCCTCGAAGCATTGCTGACGGAATCTGAGCGCGTGAAGAAGTTCGGGTTCACGCAAACCGAGCTCGACCGCGAAAAGAAGGAAGTCCTGCGCGGGATGGAAAATACCTTTAATGAGCGCGACAAAACCGAATCGGTGAATTATGTCGAAGAGCTGGTCCGGCACTATCTGACGGACGAGCCGGTTCCAGGGATCGCCTACGAGTTCATGCTCTACCGGGCGCTCCTTCCGGGGATCTCGCTCGACGAGGTGAACAAGGTGGCGAGCAGCTGGATCACGGTCCGGAATAGGGTGACCATGGTAAATCTTCCGCAGAAAAAAGACATCGTCATACCATCCGAAGACCGGTTGAGATCCGTGTTCGCGAATGCATCGAACAAATCGATCGAAGCGTACGTTGACAAAATAGGTGGAAAGGCGCTCGTACCAAATCCGCCAAAACCAGGGACGGTCGTCCGGGAATCACTTCAAAAGGATATCGGAGTAACGGAATGGACCCTCTCCAACGGCGCACGCGTTGTGCTGAAACCCACTGATTTCAAGAATGACGAAGTACTGTTCGCCGCAATCAGTCCCGGTGGGACATCTCTCGTCGCGGATAAAGACTTCATCGCAGCCTCGACCTGTTCACAGGTGATCCAGCAGGGGGGCGTTGGAGAATTCGACCTCACCGAGCTCGACAAACTCCTCTCGGATAAGATCGTGAGGTGTGCTCCCTACGTCGGGGAGCTCGACGAAGGATTCTCAGGAAGCGCTGCCCCGCAGGACCTCGAGACGCTGTTCCAGCTCACGTACCTGTATTTTACCGGGCCACGGAGGGATAGCACCGCGTTTCTTTCATTTCTTTCAAGAGTGAAGGGTAGTCTCGAGAACCGAAGCGCCCAACCGGAAGTCGCTTTCTCCGATACGGCGCAGGTGACGCTGGCCCAGCACCATTTCCGCCGGCGACCGATGACCACGGCGCTGCTGGATGAAATGAATCTCCAGACGTCGTACAATGTCTACCGAGACCGTTTCGCCGACGCGAGCGATTTCATCTTCTTCTTCGTCGGTAATTTTCAGCCCGCGACCATCAAACCTCTTGTGGAAACCTATCTCGGTGGATTGCCGGCGCTCCACAGGACTGAAACCTGGAAGGACGTTGGAGTTAATCCGCCGAGCGGTGTCATAGAAAAAACCGTTAAGAAAGGGATCGAGCCCAAAAGTGCGGTGAGAATAGTTTTTACCGGTTCGTTTGAGTGGACACGGGAACACCGCCATCAGATACAATCTATGGCAAGCGTTCTCACGATTAAGCTGAGGGAAGTTCTGCGTGAGGAAAAGGGAGGCGTGTACGGCGTTGGAGTCGGGGCGAGTCCATCACATTATCCCAAAGAGCGCTATACGCTCGGAATCGGATTCGGCTGTGCACCTGAACGGGTTGACGAGCTCGTAAAGGCGGTGTTCGAGCAAATCGACAGTTTGCAGAAATACGGTCCGGGTGAGAGTTATATTCAAAAGATCAAGGAAATCCAGCGGCGAGAGCGTGAAGTAAGTCTCAAAGAGAATAATTTTTGGATTAGCTCCCTGCAATCCGCTTATGTGAACAACGAAGATCCTTCGGTGATTTTGAACTATCCGGCATTGATTGACAAACTGTCCGCCAAAGATGTGCAGACTGCCGCCCAACGGTATTTCGATATGAAGAACTATGTAAAAGTTGTTTTGTATCCGAAAGAACAATGACGTGCACAATACCGTTCGTCGATGCGATTGTCATGCCAGTGTCCTGTCTCGGAAATAGATTGATTAAGTCTCGCTGCTATTAACCCTCACCCCTTTCCCCTCTCCCGAACCTGTTCTGAGCGAAGTCGAAGGAGCGGGAGAGGGGAATTGAAGGGGAGAGGGTCTGGAGTGACACGATGCTAACTTCCGTGATCATCCCTCAAACTATATATAGTGAGTTGACCCATGAGAAAACAATTCGCCATCGTTCTGCTTGTTCTTTCAACATGTGCCAGGAATAACGGCCAGACTACCGGCCTGCCCGCTGAATCCCGACAAAGTCGGGAGCCAGCGGGCTATCCTGATTTTGAAATTGTCGAGAGCACCCCGGTCGGAACCATCCTCGCCAATCCGGACATCCGCAATGCGCACGAAGTCTGGCTTGACATGGTCGGAAACGCGAAGAAGTCCATCGATGCGGAGGAATTCTACGTCTCCAATCAAGCGGGAGAACCGCTGGGCGACGTCATTGCCGGAATCATTGCTGCGGCCCGGCGCGGTGTCTCCGTTCGCATGATCGTGGACGCCGGGATGTACAGGACCTATCCCGAAACTGTGGATTCGCTGGGCAGGCAGAAGAACATCACGACGCGGGTCATCGATTTCAGAAGACTGGCGGGAGGGATACAGCATTCGAAATACTTCATCGTCGACGGGGAGGAGATCTTCTTTGGCAGTCAAAATTTCGACTGGCGTGCGCTGAAGCATATCCACGAACTGGGCATCCGCCTCAGGAACAAAGAGGCGATTCAGGTGTACCGGGATATTTTCGAGCTCGACTGGAAGCTTTCGGAAAAGAATGAACCGTCCCTCATCAAAGAAGCGTTGATGCCGAAGAGTTACAGCGTTCCCATCAGGATGGTCGAAGGCCCCGGGGATACGCTGGCGTTCATTCCAACGGCCAGTCCCAGGAGTCTGATCCCCGATACAACGCTCTGGGATGAAACGAACATCGTAAAGTTGATCGATGCGGCGCACAGTGACGTCATGCTGCAATTTCTGACCTATTCGTCTCTGACCAAGGGCGGGAGTATGTACACGGTGTTCAATGATGCCTTGCTTCGCGCGGCCCATCGCGGCGTGAAGGTGAGATTGATCGTCTCCGACTGGGAGAAGTACCACGCCGAAGTCGAGCAGTTGAAGAAACTGGCATTGATTCCGAACATCGAAGTGAAGTTCAGCTCGATCCCCGACCTGCCGGGGGAATACATCCCGTTCGCGCGGGTTGAGCATTGCAAGTATATCGTGGTGGATTCTTCTTCCTGCTGGCTCGGGACGAGCAATGCCGAAAAGAGTTATTTCTACAACACCCGGAACGTCGGCGTTGTTGTGTTCAATTCAAAGATCGCCGGGATTCTCAGGCGTGTCTTCTTGAAGGGCTGGAATGGACCGTACACCGAGCTGGTTAAACAGGATGGCGAATACCAGCCAAGGCAGCACGGCGAGAAGTAGAGGCCGATTCGCGCTCTGGGAGGGAGTTTCACTCCCGACTTCTGCGCCAGGTCGGGAGCACACTTGTCCGCCGTCTTTGTGGCGGAGCTCCCTCCCAGCGGGTTTGCCGTAGAGTCCGTTCCGACCTGTCCGCCTCTGGCGGAAAACGGACAAAGTTGCATGTCCGGTCAGGGGACCGGACTCTACACAAACCTTCCTTTCTTTCTTCGGACTTGCGCGTAATAGAACCCTGCCTCCAACACTGTCAACAACGCCAGCGACATCGCATCGCGGTCGAACCAAATGCCGAAACCTTTCTTTTCCACAATAAATCCGAGAATGAACGCGGTGATGGACCAGCCGACCGAAAAGATGAGTGCAATGAAGGCGATGGCAAGCAATCCTTCTCCCCAGCCGCTGTCCTGCCAGCGCTTGGTGAACGCGGTCACCGCCGCAATCGTGTGAAGATAGAAGACGAAGAGAGTTACCATTGGTTAGATGGTTAAATGGTTAATTGGTTAATTGGTTAAATGGTTAATTGGTTAAATGGTTAAATGGTTAGCCGGGGGTGTGGGGTCGTGCTGAGGTGTTTTTGAGAAGACGGCGTGGATGGTCTTAAGTAGTATCTTGATGTCGAACCAGAGCGACCAGTTCTCGATGTAATAGATGTCGTACTTGATTCTGTCCTCGAGTGATGAATCACCACGGAATCCGTTGACCTGTGCCCATCCGGTGATTCCAGTTTTAAGGCGATGGCGATCGAGATATTTTGGCACAATCGACTTAAATTGTTCGACGAAATACGTACGCTCCGGTCGTGGTCCGACCAGACTCATCTCCCCCGACATCACGTTGAATAGCTGGGGCAGTTCATCGAAGCTTGTCCGCCTCAAGACTTTACCTATTCGGGTCCGCCGAGAATCGTTCCGGATTCCTAAGCCGGCATGCCGGTCGAGTTGTTCGGCACCGAGGTTCATGGAACGGAACTTGAGGATATTGAACTGTTTCCCGTCCAGTCCGATACGCTCCTGTTTGAAGAATACCGGACCTTTCGAATCAAGCTTGATGAAGACTGCGATAATCACCAGGACAGGGGAGAAAACAACCAGCAGTAGGAGTGAGACAATGAAATCAAACATCCTCTTCAGAATTCTCCCCCACGTCGTCATCGGCACCCCCTTCAGCTTGATGAACGGAATGCCTTCCAGCTCAACGACTCGCATTTGACCCGCCATCATGTCGAGAATATCCGGGACTACCATAAACTCCACATTGACTCCCTCGCACATGCGCACCAGCTCAAAGAGCTGGTCGTATTCTTCGTGCTTCAATGCGATCAACGCCAGCTCGATCCTTTCGGATGAAAGTCGTGAGGGAAGTTCCTCCGGCGTTCCAAGATATAGCGCTTTCGCGAGGGACGAGTTCCCGGGCACCGGCTGCCGCGCGCAGTATCCGACAAACCGGTACCCGAGGAGCGGGTGGTTGTGCAGCACGTCGAAGATGCGGTTGGCAGTTTCTGTATTGCCGATGATTACAGCGTTCCGGAGTTCCTTGCCGCGGCGGTAGAGTGATTTTTCAGTCTGATTCAGAAGGAAGCGCCCGATGAAGATGAATCCAACGGACGTCACCCACAGCAATCCGAAAACGGCACGCGAATATGAAAACGCCCTGTAGAAGAATGCCCCGCTCATGACGACGAGCATTCCCAGCGTCACGAGCCGTACGATGCTATAGAAATCATCCGCGAGCGCCACATTGCGCCGCGCGGCATACATTTTCCGGCTGTTGAACAACAGGAGCCACAACGGGATCACAACAAGCGAGCCGTAGACGTATGCGTCCAGTGCCGGAATGTCTTCGGACAATGGAAGAAAACTGAGGAAACGTGTGTTGAACCTCAACCAGTAGGAGAGAAGGAATGCAAATTCGATAGCAATGCTGTCAAAGAGGACCCCGATGGTCGGTATAAGAAAATCGTTGCGGCGAGGTTGCGCCATTGCTAGAGGACCTCTGTCGGTTTGTTGAGTTGCGAATTCATTTCTTGGGCGTTTTGTTAATCACGCCGTAAATTGTATTCCCTTCGCGGGTCGCAATGGCTATCGAGTCATTCTGCCAGATCACACGCTCGGAAAGGATTTCTTTGATACTGCGAAGCTCATAACGAACGTTTGCCACTTCCTGTTGGACTACAACAAACGACTCGCGTAAACCATCTAATCGGTTGTTCGTCGTCGTCGTCTGTTCCTGGAGTCCATCCAATCGATTTACAGTTTCATCTAATCGCTTATTGGTCGTCGCTGCCTCTTGCTGGAGTCCATCCAATCGATTTACAGTTTCGTCCAATCGCTTGTTTGTCGTCGTTGCCTCTTGCTGGAGCCCGCCCAAGCGATTGTTTGTCGCAACAGCTTCTCCGCGAAGGCCTTTCAACTCTTGTAGGATTTCGCGCAAAATGTTTTCTTCCATATTTTACCTCCTTTAGCTAAACAATTCGTTTTCGATGATGCCGCAAAGAATATGCGCAACGGTGATATGACCTTCCTGGATCCGCTGCGTGTCGTTCGAAGGAATGATAATGGGAACATCCACCAGGGTTTTCGAGGTGCCACCGTCTTTCCCAAGAAAACCTATGACCGTCATGCCGCGTTTTTTGGCTTCAGTGATGGCGCGATTGATGTTTTCGGATTTTCCGCTCGTGCTGATGGCGATGAGAACGTCGCCCGCCGTTCCGAGCGCTTCCACCTGACGGGAGAAGACATTCTCGAAGCCGATGTCATTCCCTCCGGCGGTGAGCATTGAGGTGTCAGTCGTGAGAGCAATGGCAGGCAGCGCGGGCCGGTTCGGCTTCGTCATGCGTATGACCAGCTCGGTGGCCATGTGCTGGGCGTCGGCGGCGCTTCCTCCGTTGCCGCAAATCAGTATTTTCTTCCTGTTGTTGAACGCGTTGATCATCGCATCGACGGCTTTCAGGATGTCGCCCGAGCAGGCGTCGAACATTTTCTTTTTCGTCTCGGAGCTCTCGTTCAGCTGGTCCTGAATGAATTTCCGGCGGTACACGAGTGTCGGGGGAAGAGGGGCCATAGTTGGTTAACTGGTTGATTGGTTAGTTAGTTAATTGGTTGACTGGTTCAACGGGCAATGAGTAATGAACAATGAGTAATGAACAATGAGCAATGAACAATGAGCAATGAACATGGAATACGAGCTAGCAACCAAGAACGAGAACAAGGAACCAAGAACGAAGAACAATGTTTCATCTTTGTATCATCGATTGTATGATTGACGGGGCTGCACGGAGCGCTTCGTCGAGCTTGGAAATGTCTTTGCCGCCCGCGGTTGCGAGGTGGGGGCGCCCGCCGCCGCCGCCGCCGACCAGCTTCGCGAGCTCGCCGACGATTTTTCCCGCCTGCAGTTTCTTGTTCTTGATGAGGTCGTCGGTGACGACGCACACGAGGGCAGCTTTTTCATCGACGACAGCTCCGAGGACACCGATTCCGGAGGAGAGTTTTGAACGTAGCGTATCCCCGAAGCTCTTCAGCTCATCCATGCTACTGGCTTCAATGCGTCCCGATGCAACTCTGAACCCGTCGATGGGAACGCTATTTGCGACGATTGTATCAATGGTCGATGATGCCCCCTTCACGCGAACCTTGCTGAGCTCTTTTTTGAGTTCGTTTGTCGATTTCGTTACTTGCTCGATGAGTTCTTCCCGTTGCGCTGCCATCAGCTCGATGCCGGCGACGTCTTCGGTGGTAATATTCTCATGTGAAATGATTTCGACTGTATGCGTCGCTGGGGGGAGTTTATGTTGTTTCTCCACACCAAGCTCTTTTTTAAGCTGCTCCTGCTCTTCGACCAGGCGCGCCAGGCGTTCGTCAAGCTCGCCAATCCTTGCACGCTGTTTTTGGATGTACTGATTCAATCCTTCGCCGGTAACGGCTTCGATACGCCTGATGCCGCTTGCTATGCTCGATTCAGAGACAATCTTGAAAAGGCCGATGTCTTTTGTGTTCTTCACGTGCGTGCCGCCGCAGAGCTCTGCGCAGAAACTCGGGACCTGAACGACGCGGACTTTGTCTCCATACTTTTCACCGAAGAACATCTTGACATTAGGGTATTTCTTCTTCGCTTCTTCTATTGTGAGCCAATCTTTGGGGTCGTTAAGCGCTATGACATCGATCGATTGACTGATTTTCTCATTGACGATTTCTTCAATTGCCTTGAGCTGGGCGGGAGTTATCTTGTCAAAATGATTGAAGTCAAACCGCAGGTGATCCGGCGCGACGAGTGAGCCCTGTTGATGGAGATGCTCGCCAAGCACCCGCCGTAGTGCCTCGTGGACGAGGTGCGTGGCGGTGTGGTTGCGTTCGATGTTGCGGCGTCGAGGCTTATCCACCCTTACTGTCACCAGTTGATCAGAGTTTGGGTGGCTGCTTCCACTGGTCAACTCAATTTTATGAAATATCTTATTGTCACGCTTAAAAACGTCGACGACCTTGGCGACAAAACTATCACCTTCTATGACTCCAGTGTCGTTCACTTGTCCTCCCGATTGGACATAGAACGTCGTTTTATCAAGGAGAAAGATATTATTCCCCAAATCTAAGATTATTCTAGCTGTTGTCTCCGTATCTGTGTAGCCCCGAAATGCAGTTGGTGGAATATCCTTTTCTTGAATGCGAAGCTTTTGGAGTCCATGTTTCTGCAGTAATTCCGTTTCTCGTCTTTGAACAAAATCGTTGAGGTATTTGTCATATTCATCCGATTCACGAGTGAAACGGGATTTCCCTTCTCCCCGAGATTTTTCAGAGTGCTTTTTCATCTCGTAGTCGTACGCGGCCCAATCGATCGTCAAACCTTCTTGGTCTGCCCAGAATTTGATATCATCCGGACCGACACCCATTGTCGTGCTCAAATAAAAAGCTTCAAAGCCGGGAAAGTATTGACCCTGTGCCAAATTGCCAACAACATTCTCAAAGTATGGCAGCCCACGATCCAGGGTTGATTCATATCTTTCTTCTTCTGCTTTTACGACTTTCTTAACTAGATCTTGCTTTTCGGTAAGTTCGGGGTATTGCATGCTCATCGAAGCAGTAACCGCATCGACAATCTTGAATAAGAAAGGTTCAAAAATTTCTAGCTGACGACCGTGAAATGCTGCCCTATGAAGAATTCTGCGCAACACGGATCCACGCTTTTCATTAGACGGGATTGCACCATCGGCAATCGAAAATGATAGCATGCGAACATGGTCGGCAATCACGCGCATAGCAATATTGATTTCCGATTGTGGATTGTTGATTTCGGACTGCAAATTGGAATCCGCAATCGCATAGCTTTTCCCTGTAATTTCCTCGATCCGCTTTATGATGGGCGAAAACACGTCGGTATCGTAGTTCGATTTCTTTCCTTGCAGCACGGCGCAGATGCGCTCGAAGCCCATGCCCGTGTCGACGTGCTTTGCGGGAAGCGGTGTCAACTTCCCGGCCGCATCCCTATCATACTGGATGAAGACGAGATTCCATATCTCCATCACGCGTGGATCGCCGGCGTTCACCAGCTTTCCACCCGAGAGATCCTCCGTCAGGTCGATGTGAATTTCCGAGCACGGTCCGCACGGCCCCGTTTCTCCCATCTCCCAAAAATTGTCCTTTTTTTCGAAGCGAAGAACATGCGACGGGTCGATGTCGGTGACCTTTTTCCAAAGCTGATCAGATTCGTCGTCGGTCTCGAAGACGGTTGCGTAGAGCCGTTTCTTTTCGAGTCCCCAAACTTTTGTCAGGAGTTCCCAGGCCCACTCGATTGCCTCGCTCTTATAGTAATCCCCAAACGACCAGTTGCCGAGCATCTCGAAGAACGTATGGTGGTACGTATCGCGTCCGACTTCCTCCAGGTCATTGTGTTTTCCGCTCACCCGGATACACTTCTGCGAGTCGGCCGCGCGCACGTACTCGCGTTTTCCAGTTCCGAGAAAAACGTCCTTGAATTGATTCATTCCTGCGTTTGTGAAGAGCAGCGTAGGATCATCGTAGGGAACAACGGACGCGCTCGGCACGATCCTGTGCCCGTGCTCTTCAAAAAATTTCAGGAAGCTTTTCCGGATTTCGTTGGCGGTCATTTGATATTGTTTTGATAATGTGTAGGACACGATTCGAATC
The DNA here is from genome assembly GCA_049515655.1 of Bacteroidota bacterium. Classification (GTDB taxonomy): domain Bacteria; phylum Bacteroidota; class Ignavibacteria; order UBA10030; family SZUA-254; genus JBEKTW01. The sequence continues at coordinate 8,523 of JBEKTW010000005.1, read as the reverse complement.
GTGTCCTACACCTCAATCTGTGTCATCAACTCGATTTCTTCGAGGACAGAGCTGATTTGAACGCACCGTGTCATCTCGCCTTCGTAAATGACTGCTTTCCCCGTATTGTGCACTTCCCACGTGAGGGCTTCCGCCCGGGTAAGGTCACAGCCGGTCGCCTTGATGATCTGTCCGATCACTTCATCAAACGTGTGAACTTCATCATTGAACAGAATCACCCTGGCCGGTGGCTGGATCAGAACGTCGGTCCCTTCTTCATGCTCAAGTACGTGCGAAGGTGTCTCTTCCATTGAACTCCAACCTCAAAAAATGCTCAATAACATAAAAAGTGTACCAAAAAAAGGAGACTTTTGCAAACCCGGTCATTGACTTTTTGTCCCGGTTAGGATATATTAAAGTACCGACAGGCTGCCATAACTATGCTCAAAAGGGGAAAATTGTCTTTCAAGCGTCTCGCAATCTGGATTCTATGTTCCAGCTTCACCCTGCTATTCTTATCGCACGAAGACTTTTCGAGCAAGAATTCAACGCGGGTTTTGGGAAGGGAATCAGGGGAAGGAGAAACTCATGCGTGGGAAGCGTTCCAGTGGTGGTACGCCCAGCGCGCCTTGCCCGATGAGATGATCCCGAAGGGTGCGTTTCAAAAGGCTGCGCAGTACACGAGGTTATCGATGAGCAAAGAGAAACCGCGCCGCCTGCCGAGCGGGGCTTCTCCGTCGTGGACTTCCCTTGGGCCCACGAATGTTGGCGGCCGTGTGTTGTCGTTGGCGGTTGACCCGCACAACACCAACATTGTGTGGGCCGGTTCCGCGAGCGGAGGGTTATGGAAATCGGCAACCGGGGGTGAGGGTACGAATGCGTGGGTTCTTATCAATACCGGATTCCCTGTTTTTTCTGTGAGCAGTATCGCCATCGACACGACCAATCCCAACATTCTGTATATCGGAACGGGGGAGATCAGTCTTTATCATCGTCCATTGATCGGGACGCCGGGTGCCCGTGCATCGTACGGCATGGGAGTCTTGAAATCGACAGACGGAGGAAGCACCTGGGCTCAGACAAGTTTGACGTGGACGTTTTCACAGATTACAGCCGTGGAGAAGGTCGTCATCAATCCCCTGAACTCTCGTACGCTCTACGCCGCAACGAGCGAAGGCACCTTCAAGACGACGGATGCCGGAACAACATGGTCGCAGGTCTCATCCGTCCTCATGGCCATGGATGTGGCAATTGATCCGGTAGATACGGCGACTTTGTACATCGCGTGCGGAAATCTGAACTCTTCCCCAAATCCGGGGCTGTACAAATCGACTAATGCCGGGGCTTCCTGGGCTCAGCTCACGAATGGTTTGCCATCCGTTAATTTTGGACGAACCTCGCTCGCGATTTCACCTACGAACCATCAAACAGTGTATGCCGGTATCTCTGACGCATCGAGTTCAGCGATGATTGGACTTTACAATACGACGAATGGCGGAGCATCCTGGATTCCTTCCTCAACGGTGAACTACGTAGGTTCACAGGGCTGGTACGATAATGTTATTGCCGTGCATCCCCAAAGTCCCGACACGGTGTACTGCGCAGGTCTCGATATCTACAAGGCGACTGACGGCGGGGCGACGCTTGTCCGAAAGTCGGATTGGGGGGCGGGATATATCTATCAAGTTCCGCCGGGTGGTCCCGAAGGACCGGGCGGATATGCTCACGCCGACCATCATGCCATTGCCTTTGACCCGACAAATCCCCGGATCGTGTATTTTGGATGTGACGGGGGAGTTTTCAAGAGCACGGACGGGGGAGAATCATTTTTCGGATGCAATGGAGGCTTCGTCACAACGCAATTCTATGGCGGCTTTGCGAATTCATCGCTCGATTCTGTCATCGCGCTCGGAGGATTACAGGATAACGGGGCTCTGGAGTATCAAGGTAACGACGTTTGGTCGAAGGTGGCCGGTGGAGACGGCGGATGGTGCGCCATCGATCCGACGAATGACAATATCATGTATGAAGAGTATATAGATCTCGATATCTCTAAGTCGATCGACGGCGGCACGAGCTGGTTTGACATTTCTTTTGGAGTCACAACTGCGAACTTCATAGCCCCATTTGTACTCTGCCCCTCGAACCCCGCTGTCCTGTACGCAGGTGACACGAAGGTGCACAAATCCACCAACGGGGGGGCATCCTGGTTCGTGCCGAGCGGACCTGCTGACCTCAACGGCACTCCAGTCTCTTGCATCGGTGTTTCATGGACGAGCTCCGATACGCTGATGGCCGCGACCGGAACCGGGGCGCTGGGATCATTTCCGGTCTTTCAGGTTTTTGCCTCGACAAATGGCGGAAGCAATTGGGTCAATGTCACCGGCAGCTTGCCGAATCGCTATCCGACGCAAATTACGTATGACCCGACGAACAGTTCCACCGTGTACATGACCTATAGCGGCTACGGGACGCCGCACGTTTTCAAGACGACAAATCTTGGACAGACCTGGACAAACATCACTTCAAATCTTCCCGACGTTCCTCATCAATCGATCGTTGTTGACCCGGAGGAAGCGAGCAACTTGTATGTCGGAACGGACCTTGGCGTATTCCATTCATCCGACGATGGCGCGAGCTGGGAGGATTATAATTCGGGATTGCCGCCGGTGATGGTTCTCGACCTCAAGGTCTCGAATGCGAACGGCGCCCTGCGTGCGGCAACGTTTGGCAACGGGGTGTTCCAGAGATACCTTTCTCGAACATCGCAACTCGCACTTCTCTCGCCGAACGGAGGAGAGTATCTCGCCAGTGGACGGACAGAGGTCATCCGCTGGTCGGAAACGCACCTATCGTTGGTCAGGATTGAATTTTCTCCGGACAACGGTTCGCACTGGTCGGTCGTCGCCGACAGCGTGGCCGCCGGGGTCGGCTCCTATCCATGGGTTGTGCCTAATATCGGCACAACGCAAGGCCGCATCCGCGTGAGCGAGGTAACGAGCGGAGTCCCGGTCGATGTAAGTGACACGACCTTCACTATTGTCCTCAATCCGGACGTTTATGCAGGTTGGAACTTGATCTCGGTACCACTCGCTGTTTCCGACCCGAGGGTGAACACGATCTTTCCGACAGCGATTTCATCGGCGTTTGGTTATTCTTCGGGTTATAAGACTCGAGATACTCTTCTCCAAGGTGTCGGTTATTGGTTGAAATTTGCAGTGCCGCAGTTCACCGACATTGCAGGCGATTCTGTCCTGGTTGATACGCTCGATGTCGGGAAGGGATGGAACATCATCGGCTCGATTTCTCAACCGCTAGCGGTTTCAAGTATCACAGAGCTTCCGGCGAGTATCGTGCAGTCGCAATATTTCGGTTATCAATCCGGGTATACGATGGCGGACACTCTTCGACCCGAGCGCGGGTACTGGGTGAAGGTCAGTTCTCAGGGTCAGCTCGTGCTGTCTTCTCTACACCCGCTGGAAAAGGGATACTCATCTTCCCGAGACCGTCTGAATCGCGCAAATTCTTTGACGCTCAAGGATAGAGCGGGGAACGAACAGAGGCTGTTTTTTGTAGACGCGCAGGATGGAATCGATGTTTCCAGATATGAGCTTCCGCCCGCTCCCCCCGCGGGAGTGTTCGATGCCCGGTACGAGTCTCAACGCATGGTCGAAATTATCCCGCCGGCATCCACGACGGCGGACGAGATTCCGATCTCTCTCCAATCGGCTTCGAACCCGCTGACCATCACCTGGAATATTGTTCAATCAGGGAAAGGAAGTTTTGCTCTCCATGTTGGGAACGAAACGCATCTGATGAGCGGTAACGGGAGCATCACATTTGACTACCAGCCGTCGAGCGAAATCAGACTGGGCGGCAACGGGGTGTTGAACAAAGGGCTTCCTGTATCGTTTGTCCTTGAACAGAATTATCCGAATCCATTTAACCCCACGACGACAATGTCATTCGTTATTGGTTATTCGTCATTTGTCACTCTCAGGGTGTACGACATCCTTGGAAAGGAAGTGGTGACGCTGGTCGATGGGATGGAAGATGGAGGATGGAAGTCGGTTGTCTGGGACGCAAGGGGAGAGCCTAGCGGCATCTACTTCTACCGCCTTGAAGCCACAAGCTCATCCGACCCGGGTAAATCCATCGAGCGAACCAGAAAGATGTTGCTCCTGAAATAGTCTCGTTCGAATCAAGCCGACTCGCTCCACATCGGAGCGGGTCCTCTTTTTCTATTATTGTAGAAAACGTACCGAAACAGTAACACCTCTGGAGTGACAGCACAGTTCAATCCCTCCCAGTACGGGGTGATTCATGTGGCGTTTGGTCCAATGGAAGCAATGTTTTGCGGAAGAACTTGACTCAAATTCGGAAATTCGTTACCTTTCTATGACGTCAATCGAGGGCGAATTATGAGGGTATCAGCTCTTCCCGCGTGGAAACCCGTGAGTTCGAAAGAGAACCCGCTTGTGCTGAAGTATATGGCACGGCGGGTTTTGTGTTTTCGGCCGTTCGAAGCAGGCAACATCTGTAATGATGGGTGATCCGATGCTTGTTTCGCTGGCCGCTAACGCGGCACATGAAGGTGTATCGATGTATTATGCGAATCAGCATTAACAGTGTTAGCAGGTGCAGGCAAAACAATAAGAATAATTCGGAGGAGTAAAAATGTGCCCACGACTTAAAACAGTTCTTATTAGTGTTAATTGCCTCATTAGCATAAACATAGTCTTTTCCCAAAACAGCAATTGGGAGAAATTGGCATTTCCTCAAGGAATTCGTGTTGAGCAAATTGCTTTCAATACAAAAAGCGATATCTTCATTTCCACTTGGTGGTATCCCGACTCAGCGGTACTTGATGGGAACATTGATAGAATTGAACGCTCAACCGATCACGGTAACAGTTGGCAATACGTGCTTAATACTGGTTGGCAACCAATAACGATTGCCGTGGATTCAGTTAATAATTTGTTTGCTGGCACCTGGGGGAGCGTGTTCAAATCATCTAATAATGGAGCAACATGGGACACATTGGTGGATACACTGCCAATATCCGCTATCCATACTGTGAGCCTTAGTCCCAGTGGCTGCATTTTCATCGGAGCTAACCACTCCAATTTTCGTTCGAAAGACAACGGTAAGCACTGGGAACTCATCCCGCTTCAGTATCAAGCCGAAGAATTCCTCTTCCTGAAGAATGGGGACATATTGGCGGGGGTAAACTCCGGCTATTTTCCGAATCCACCTCAGTACATTTATCGTTCCACTGACGGTGGCGATTCATGGCAAACAGTATTAAATGCGGACAAAACCTACGGATGGTCATTGGTAGCGTCTAATAACGGCACTGTGTTCGCTGCCACGGCAGAATATGACAGCTCTCTTGGTGGGGTTTATCGATCCACAGATAGCGGCGTTAGCTGGTCAAGAGTTAATAACGGGCTGCCTGTCAGAGAAGTCAACTCGTTAGTCATCACCTGAACAGGCAAATTGTTTGCTTCGATTTACGGTTCTGGAGTGTTCCAATCAGTAGACAATGGAGATACTTGGACCGACTTCAACAATGGTTTGGATGATCTTCGCATTCAGTGTCTTAGGATAAATCTCAATGATCAATTATTCGTAGGGACCGGCACTAACGACCTTCCTGCCTCTGGAACTGTAAGAGGTAGTGTGTATTATTGTAATACTATCACATCTGTTTCTCACAATAGTCCAGCTCTACTCACCAAATTTGAACTATCACAAAACTATCCCAACCCATTTAATCCGACATCAACAATCTCATACTCTCTTCCACAAAAGTCATTCGTCACATTAAAGCTGTATGATCTCCTAGGAAGAGAAGTACTTACTCTCGTAAACGGTGAACAAGAACCAGGAAATTACTCGCGCATAGTCGACGCGTCCGCCGAAGGCGGACTGCCAAGCGGGGTATATTTCTACCGAATGCAGGTCCGGCAGATGTATGGCGGGCAAGCCGGGTCGTGTACCGCGACAAGGAAATTGATTTTGATGAAGTAACCCGAACGGTTTGTAACAGTGAACAACATGTGGAACGAGATGTGGAGGACAAGATGAAACGGACTGCACTTGTCGTCGCGTTGACGCTTGCAGGCGGTGCAAGTCTCCCCGCCCAGTATGCTTCCCTTACATGGCTGAAGGTTTCGATATCATCGACGGAGGTTGACTCGCTGACATTCGGCATTGATTCGCGTGCGACATACGGTCTTGACACCGAACTCGGTGAGGAGTGGGGGGCATGTGATTTGCCACCCGTCCCACAGGGTTGGGCCGTGTGGATGGATCCGCGCGGCACCATGTACGGTGGAGCCATTGAATGTCTGCTCCCGAATGATATCAGACCACTGAGACAACTGGTGCAAGTCGACACGTTTGAGCTCAACGCTATCCCCGAAGTAGGTTGGCATCTCAACATCACGTGGCCCGATTCAGCGGCCATCATCTATAGCTGTTGCGATAGTATCATCATGCAGGACATAGTGACGGGCGGGTTGGCAGTCAACGTGAATATGGTTCACACCAGGAGCATCACGATTTCCAACATCAACATCAACGATCTCCTCATATGCCGCTATACCTCCTTTTGTGGCGACGCCGTGTCCCCCCGGGTCGCATCGTTGCCATCCCGCCTCACTCTGTTTCAGAATCATCCTAATCCCTTCAACCCGATAACTCAGATGTCTTTCGTCACGGGTTCCTGGTCATTTGTAACGCTGAAGGTGTTTAACGTGTTGGGCAGGGAGGTGGCAACGCTGGTGAACGAGGTGAAACCGCCGGGCATGTACACTGCGACGTGGGACGCCTCTAACATACCGAGCGGAGTCTATTTCTACCGTCTGCAAACGAAGGAGTTTACGCAAACAAGAAAGCTTCTGCTGCTCAAGTAATCTCATTCGTAACGAAGCCGACTTGTTCTCATCGCGGGTCGGCTTTCGTTTCTGTTTGACACTTTCTCCTGAATTCATTACTTTCTTGCAATACGAATCGAGGGCGAATCATGAGGTTACTACATCTTCCCGAATGCAAACCCGTGAGTTCGAAAAAGAACCCGCTTGTGCTGAAGTATATGGCACGGCGGGTTTTGCGTTTCGGCCATGGAAGCAGGCAAGATCGGTGATTCAGTATAAACAATGTTGGCGAGAAACACGACAATGGCAAGGCAAGTTGATTTCGCTCCTTCCGTATACGAACACGCGGCGGCGCTAATCGGAAAGACGCCTTGGCAGGTGTCACGGGATTCTGAATTGCTTTTTCAGGCTCACGCCGAAGCGTTCCGTCTCTACCGCCACGCCCCGGTTGTCGCCGGCATCGACATCTACAATCTGGAGGCCGAGGCATACGGCGCAACGATTGAAGCGCCTGCGGGTAACGCCATGCCTGCCATTTCCACATGCCTGTGTTCAGGAACCAACCAGATCGGGAAGCTCAAACCACTCGACCCCAAGAAAGACGGCCGCATTCCGATGGTCATCGAAACGGGCAAACGACTTGCCAATGCGTTACCGGAAGCAGACATCCGGATACCTTTGAGCGGGCCATTCTCCTTGGCCAGCAATCTGGTGGGTTTTGACAGGTTGCTATGCGACATCCTGGAAGATCCTGCATCTGTTAGACAGGCGCTCCACTATCTTGCCCAAGGGCAGATCGCATTCTGTAGGGAGGTCATTTCTCAAGGGCTGGATGTTGCCTTTTTCGAGTCGGGTGCCACACCACCACTGATGTCACCGGAGATGTTTGCCCAGATTGAACTCCCCGTACTCAAATACGTCATCAATGAAACATCCTGCTTAGCCGGGCATCCTATGCCCTGCATTATCGGCGGCAACACATTGCCGATCTTGGACTCGATTTTGGAGACCGGAACGGGGTATGTCATTTGTCCTAGCGAGACGGACCAGACGTCATTCATGAGAATGATGCAGGCTTATCCTGATGTAATGGTTCGCATCAATACTGATCCCGGTGTATTTGCGTCGGGGAATCTAGCAGCGGTCTATCATGAACTTGACAGGGTTCTGACACTGGCGGGAAACCGGCATAGAGTCTGCATTGGGACCGGAGCTTTGCCGTTTGAGACAAACCCGGACGTCGTTCTGAAGGCGAAAGCATATGTCCGAAATAGATAATTGGTTCGCCAACCAGCAGGTCCAGACGACGCTTGACAGCGCGCCTGACCTGCATCGTTAGGCGGCGAAGGACTACATATGAATGGCAACCTTGCATCTTCCTCAGTTAATGGCCTTGTTGGTCTCATCGGTTGGGGCCTTTGTGGTCTCATTGGATTGATATGGTCTTTAAGAAATCTTTGGCTATCCTTGCGAAGTAAGTATTGGAACATCGTAGAGGGTAAGATTAATGAGTCTTATGTAAAGATAACACAATACAGAGGCAAAATGTATTATCCGATTATTTCCTATACATACAATGTTGATGGTTTTGACTACGAAGGGAACAAGATAAAATATGGTGGCACGTGGAGAACTGAATCTGTGGCAAATGATTATTGTATGA
>JBEKTW010000004.1:0-181184 GCA_049515655.1 Bacteroidota bacterium | reverse complement strand
TGGTCTCTTTAAGGAGAGAACCACGGATAGCAGATTGGTTTGAATTCACAACTAACATCTTTTCTTTACCCTCAATTTGCTTTTGTACATAGCAGAGGGTAGCGAGTGACATAACGATCCAAGGACTTATCAGAACTATTTGAGCGACACGGTACGAGTGTTATGATTTTCTTCTTACCTACGGAGCAAGACGTTTGATTGACCAGTTTCCATCCGACTGCAATTCGTACACAATGCGGTCGTGGAGTCTCGCCGCTCTTCCTTGCCAGAACTCGATGCAGGCCGGCTTCAAGCGGTAGCCGCCCCAATGAGCGGGGCGCGGGATTTCTTTGCCTTCGTACGAGCGTTTCAGCTCTTCGAACCGGCGGTCGAGTTCATCCCGACTGATCACGTCGCTCTGCGGTGACGCAACGGCCCCGATCTGACTGTCGCGCAGCCGGGAGTGGAAATATTTGTCCGATTCTTCGGACGATATTTTTTCAACGGTGCCGTCAACGCGGATCTGGCAGTGCATCTCCGGCCAGTGGAACAGCAAGGTTGCACGGGGATTTTCTGCCAGTTGTTTCGCCTTGAGGCTGTTATAGTTTGTATAAAACACGAAGCCCTGTGAATCGAATTGCTTCAACAACACCATTCTCGCCGAAGGCGTTCCGTTGTGAGATGCCGTCGCCAGCGCCGTCGACTCTGCTAAGTAGAACTTAGCCCGGACTGCCTCATGGAACAGTCGCTGAAATTGCTTTATCGGGTCGGGGTCGACGCTCTCCTCGTCGAGTCGAATGAGATGGCGCTCCATCGGATAAATGGCAGGCCGGAGAAGACGCAGGATGAACGCTATGATTCCACGCATTGAGTATTACACGCTGTAAAAGAGTGATCCAAATATAATGATTTCACATTGAATCTACTAAATATTTTCTTATATTTCACCCGACATTCAGAAACCGAAATGCGACCCGTAAGCATCAAGAAGACTTCCGCGACAGAACTGAAGATCACGTGGGATGACGGACACCTCAGCCCGTTCGCCTTACAGTTCTTGCGTGACAATTGTCCGTGTGCAAGCTGCAGCGGCGAAACGGTTTTGCTCCGTGAATACCAGGCCCCGCCGCCGGACAGAACCACTCCGGGCCGCTACGAACTCAAAGGAATCCAGCAGGTCGGCGCATACGCAATCCAGCTCATCTGGAACGATGCCCATGACACGGGAATCTACTCGTGGGAGTATCTGAGAGGGAATTGTCAGTGTGGGGAGTGCCGGGGTGGGGGAGCCACCTAACTGGGAGGGAGCTCCGCCATAAAGACAGCGGACATGTGCGCTCCCGAGCTGCCTGATAAGTCGGGAGTACAACTCCCTCCCAGGGCAAGTCGGGGTGTCCGTTTACGAAACGGACTCTACACCCTTTTCTCTACTCGGTGTCTTCGATTACTTGCGCTTTCTTCTTTGAGTTGCGCACGCGCTCGTTGTGGTCAAGGTACTTCTTGCGCAGGCGAAGCGATTTCGGCGTGACTTCGATGTATTCGTCATTCGAGATCCACTCTATCGACTGTTCGAGATTATGGATGTGCGGCGGTTCGAGCCGGATTGCCTCATCGGCGCCGCTGGCGCGCATGTTGGTCAATTGTTTCGTTTTGCATACGTTAACGATGATGTCTTCATCCCTGGCACTCTCTCCGACGATCATCCCTTTATACACGCGCGTTCCCGGCTCGATGAAGAACGTTAATCGCTCTTGCAGCTTAAACATCGCGTAGGCCGTTGCGGTACCGTCTTCAAGTTGGATAATCGCCCCTTTATGGCGTGTCGAAAGCTCGCCCTTGTAGGGCTCATAGCCGTGAAAGTTATGGTGGAGAATCCCCGTTCCCTTCGTATCGGTCATGAACTCCGAGCGAAAGCCGAGGAGTCCGCGCGCCGGCATGACAAATTCCAGGCGCGTGTTGCCCTGAACCTGCAGCATGTTTTTCATCAGTCCTTTTCGTGAACCGAGATTCTCGATCACGACGCCGGCAAACTGGTCGGGCACATCGATGATGACGTGTTCCATGGGCTCGCAGATGACATCGTCGATGCGCTTGTAAATTACCTCCGGCGCGGAAACCTGGAACTCGTATCCCTCCCGGCGCATCGTTTCGATGAGGATTGCAAGGTGCAATTCCCCCCGTCCGCTCACTTTGAACGTGTCCGGATTGTCGGTCAGCTCAACGCGGAGGCTCACATTGGAGCGGAGCTCGCGCGTCAATCGTTCTCCGAGGTGCCGGGTTGTCACATACTTGCCTTCCATGCCTGCGAGGGGAGAATTGTTCACAACGAAATTCATCGAAAGCGTCGGCTCTTCGATGGTAACGAACACCAGCGGGGCGGCGTCGGCGGCATCGGCAATCGTTTCGCCGATGTCCACGTCCTCCATTCCGGCAATCGCAATGATGTCGCCGGCTGAGGCTTCGTTCACTTCGATCCGTTTGAGACCTTCGAATGTATAGATCTTTGTCACGCGCGCGTCATCCACCGCTCCGTCGCGGTGGACGATTTTCATTGGCGAACCAAACCGAATTGTTCCGCGTCCAATCCTGCCGATGCCAAGCCGGCCAAGATAGTCGTTGTAGTCAATGGTGGTAACGAGCATCTGGAATGGCGAAACACTGTCGCCCGGAGGCGGTGGAATGCTCTTGATGATTGTCTGGAAGAGTGGTTCGAGATTGGTGCCTTCATCTTCAAGCTCATACTTCGCAATCCCCTGTTTCGCGATGCAATACACGGTAGGAAAATCGAGCTGTTGATTGTTCGCCCCGAGCGAAAGGAATAACTCGAACACTTCGTCGAGCACGACGTGCGGCCGGGCGTCTTTCCTGTCGATCTTGTTGATAACAACGATGGGCTGGAGGTTTAACTCCAGGGATTTTTTCAAAACGAATTTTGTTCCTGGCAGTGGACCCTCCGCGGCATCAACAAGCAGCAACACGCCTTCAACCATTTTGAGTGTTCGTTCAACTTCCCCGGCAAAATCCGTATGTCCCGGCGTATCGACGATGTTGATCTTGAAGATTTTCTCTTCCCCGTCGAGCAGCCGTTTGTACTTCACCGCGGTGTTCTTTGCAAGAATCGTGATTCCCTTTTCGCGCTCAAGCTCGTTGGAATCCATCACTCGCTTGACGAGCTCTTGATTTTCGCGAAACGTTCCCGTCTGCCGGAGCATGTAGTCGACAAGCGTCGTCTTCCCGTGGTCGACGTGGGCGATGATAGCAATGTTCCGGATATCTTCTCGTCGCATCATGGTCTTCTCGTTCTTCCCCTCATTCATCATGTATCAAAGCATTCCGTTTCTTTTTCTCACAAACCACTCCACGCCAAGCAACAGGACGATCACTGCGGCAAGATACTGCCAGTTCCAAAGCTCAAGCTCACTTTTTTGCACGAGTTCCTTCTGCGAAAATGTCACTGCCGATTTCATATCTCCGGCGAGGTTTCCCGAGTTGGCAATGTGGTAGTATTCCCCGCCGGTCCGAAACGCAAGTTGCTCAAGAAGCTGCTCGTTCATTTTTGTCTCGAGAAACTCGACGTTCATTTGTCCGACGGAGAATTTTCCTTTATCCTCGCCGCAGACTGTTCCGCCAGCCGTGGCTTTGCCGGCGAACGTGTAATCTCCTTCACTCAAACCTTCGGTTGAGCCTTCGTATCGCCCGTTGCCGATTGCATTCAGTGCGATCTGAGACGTTTCCTGCCCATGCGTGAGCTCGACGTTCACCTCGGCATTATCGACCGGACGAAGCTGTTCGTCGTAGACCTGTGCGGTGAATTCCACGGGTTCTGCAGTACTGAAGGCCTCCTTCGTCGGAATAATTCGCACATTCTTTTCGTCCTCCTTCGTCGTCAGCCAGCGAACCGCGTTTGTCAACAGAAGCGGGAGGAAATTCGCCGTCTCTCGATTTCCCTGAGCCATCAACCGCCACCTCCATATGCCGTATCCGGTAATCGCAAACGACTTCCGGCCATTGACGTTGCGTGTAAGGACCAGCGCCTCGTTGACTGGAACATTTTCTATTCTCACAGAGATCAACGCATCGGATTCAGCTTTCGCGCGGAACACTCCCTGCACTTTGTAAATCGGAGGGAGCTGCTGCCACGAGTCCACCGTGACATCGCCCCCGAGATTCACGAGCGGATGTGCTTTGTATCGCTCATTCACTGTGGGCGACACATTCACCTCGCCCGCGCTTAGAGCCATCCATGTAAATGGAAGAAACGGCTCAAGAGTCCGCAACCTGGAATAATCGACCGTCCTGGCGTTGATGAACAAGAGTGGTTTCTTCTCGTGATCCATCGCATCGACAATGTGCTGCAGAACCGGGCTCATTGAGAATGAAGATGGAAATCCAATCAGCACAAGACAGTCGGCGCTGTCGATCTGGGACGGGGGGAGCACACCTTCATAAAAATCACCCGAAGTCTTCTGGACGAACGAATGGACGGCAAGATGGCCGTCCTCAATGAGCGCTTGACGGACGGCGGGAACGTCAGAACTTGCCGCGCCGGAGAGAACCAACACACGCAGTTTGCTCTTCAGCACCTTAACGAAGAACGACTTCACGTTATTCTTGCCGGTCAGTTCTCCGGGCAGCTGTGAAACCGTTGCGGCATACTTCATCATCCCCTCGTCGTGCGGTTCAAGAAATAACCTGACAGGATACTCACGCGTTCCCCCCGCTAATGTGACGATCTTCCGGTCCACCACACTCCCCCCCTGGGCCAGATCTACTTCAACGCGCTCACCGTTGTAGCCCGAACTTTTGATCATGACATCAACCGGCAAACGCGTGTCTGCGTACGCGAGGTCGTTCGTCAAGACTTTCTCGACCAAGACATCTTTTTGTTCGTTTGTATCTCCCACGCCAACGGCGTAGAGTGGAATCCCGAGCGCCTCGGCGTCATAGAGAGGGTTTTTTCCAACATTGTAATTGCCGTCGGAGAGAAGCACCGCGGCTTGTATGTTCTCCTTCCCCGATTGCTCTTTGAGCTGTACCAATGCCCGGGAGAGGTCGGTTGTCTCCCCGGAAAAGTTCAGCGAATCGCCGGAAAGTCTCGATGTCTGGCGAATACGGGAGGAGAAAAGAAAGAACCTTGTTCCCGCAACCTTGCGGAGATTCCTGGCCGGTTCACCGTTGACCCATTGCCGCACTGCATCCGCCCGATTCCCACTGCCGTCGGTGATTGTCATGCTCTGGGAATTGTCAACGAGAACCGCGATGACGGGCTGCTGGGCCTCGCGGCGGGCGAGATGGAGAATTGGCTCAAATAACAACAGCAAAAGCAGGGAAACTGAACCCGCCCGCAGGACAGACAGGAACCACCTCCGGCGCGGTGGAAGCGGGGGAAGTGTATACCGATAGAACAGAATGGCAATCGCACTTCCGACAATGAGCAAGAGCGCAAGGAGAAAGAAACTTCCCTGCAGCGATAGTGAAAAGTCTCCCATCACCACGTTACCTGAGAAGAAGCATCTTCTTTGTGGTAACAAATCCTGCTGAGGTTAAGCGGTAGAAGTAGACGCCGCTTGACAGGTTCCTCCCGTCGAAGGTTACCGGCGGTCTTGATTTGGCATCGCCGGCACTTTGAACTTCATCGACCAATGTTGCTACGAGCTGGCCCAGGACGTTGTATACTTTTAGGGTAACGTGTTCGGTGCGCGGCAGGTCGTACGCGATAACCGTTCCCGGATTGAACGGGTTGGGGTAGTTCTGGTAGAGACGGTACTCGGATGGAAGAGTGCGCGCATCCTGAACTCCCGTCTCCCCATAATGAAATTGCCAGGAACCTCCAATTGCCGGCGAAGGACTCCTGTAGGAATTCCCGGCACTGTCCACCGCATCGATGCTCACGTTAACGAGTGTTCCGTACGGTCGGAACGGAAGAGCGACGGAGTATCTCCCGGACGTGGGAAAAAACATTGCACTATCGAGCGTCATAGTCAGGGAAAGAGGCGCCGTGTCGGTAGGACTCACGGAGCACTGCAGCGTTACGCCGTTTGGCCGCAATCCAAATTTCGATACGACACTTATTGATACTGTGGTGGTCGAATCCGCGGAAACGATTTGAGGTTTGTTGCTGAAGAATGGACCGATGGAGAGCAGTGCCTTAAACGGATTAACAAGTCCCCACCCCGTAAAATTGTTGGGGCGTGTCGGATAGTCCGGCACATCGATCGTATCGGCGTTATTCCTCAGGGCGTCCCGCACCTGCATCGCTGTCAGCTCCGGCCGGGCCGAGAGGAGAAGTGCCGCCGAACCGGCAGTCAGGGGTGTCGAGAGAGAAGTCCCTTGAATGTAAATGTATGAGGAGCCGGAGGGTAATACGTCTGCGCCGTAAACATACACGCCGGGTGCAACAATATCGGGCTTGATTCTTCCGTCATTGGTAGGGCCGGTGGAGCTGAAATACGCAAGCTGGCGGGAAAAGTCCACCGCACCGACAGAGAGAATGCTGTCCGCATCGCCGGGTGTGAGCATCGTTCCCGTGATTCCATCTCCATTTCCCTCGTTTCCCACGGCGTCGCAAACGACGACTCCAAGCTCGGCGGCGCGAACGGCTGCCCGGGCGGACACGGTGGTTCTGCCGTTGAAATCTCCGTGCGCCCACGTATAGCTTGTCGTATCCACGAAGTCATTGTACCCGAGAGAACTGCTGACGACATCGACTCCGCGGGATTCCATCCACTCTATACCGACTGCCCACATATCCTCTTCCCGGATTGAGTCCGTGTCGGTGGACAAGCTCGGGTATATCAGCTCGGTCTTTGCGAGAATGAAATCGACATCGAAGGCGGCACCGATAAGCTGCCCCGGTTTGTATCCGCCGAGAACCGACATAGTGAGCGTCCCATGAAAATCCTGGGCGACATCATCGCCGGATCCGTTGGAAGTCGAATCGCGGTTGTTGAGAAAATCGTGTTCCGCGATGACATGCCGTGTTTGCAGGGATTCCTGCGCCCGCCAGCGGAAGCCGGAATCGAGCATTCCGACAATAACTCCATTTCCGGTGATGCCAAGACTGTGCAATTCCGGAACGTGGATCATTGCAAGCTGATCCAGAGATGGGCCGTAATCCAGTGTTGCGGTCTTGGTAAGTCGGCCCGGCCCGCGGCCGATGCCCAGTATCTCTTTCTTTCCGAAGAATACTGCCACGGGTGTGATTGATTTGACGAAGGGAAACCGGCTGACGATGGCGGTGGCATCCGAAGAAAGAACGAAACTCGCGGCGTTGAGCCAGCGACTTTGTTGTCCGAGAATACCCCCCGCGGCCACGACCCCCTGGATGTACGGTTGATACACGGCTACGTCCGCAGCATCGATGAGCTCATTGGGAGGCCGCACTTTTGCCCGTCGGGCTAACGCCCGGGGTTTAACAAATCGGGTGGCTTCCTGATATGCCGGCGTGAACTTGTTGAGCGTTCCGGCTGACCCGACGTACGGCCCTTTGTCGTTGAAGTAGACCCAGTACTTCTTTGCAGTTTGAGAGCCCAGCGGGGCGGGAGACATGAGAGAAAGAAGAACGATAACGACAGCTGCTGTTGCATTTGCTGAGCGCACCATTGAAGTTCCCAACATATTATTGTTGTTCGAGAAGCTTCTCGACGATTTTTATCGGCGTCACACCGTCCGCCTCGGCGTTGAAATTCGTAACAATGCGATGGCGCATCACCGGTCCGGCGACTTTCCTCACGTCTTCAATATCGGGCGTATGCCTGCCCTCGAGAATGGCGAGCGTCTTGGCCCCGAGGATCAGATACTGGGATGCCCGCGGTCCCGCCCCCCAGCTTAACCAGTCCTTGATGAATTGGGGAGCCGTGGGAGAATCCGGTCGCGTGCGGGCGACCAGATTGACGGCATAGGAAACCACGTTGTCGGCCACGGGCACACGCCGCACGAGGTCCTGGTAGAAGATGATATCTTCAGACCCGAGAACGTGGTTCAATTGCGGCGCATACATGCTTGTCGTCGTTTTTACAATTTCGAGTTCTTCCGCGCTCGACGGATAATCGAGCCAGAGGTTGAACATGAACCGGTCGAGCTGTGCTTCGGGCAATGGGTAGGTGCCTTCCTGTTCAATGGGGTTCTGCGTGGCGAGCACAAAGAATGGCTCCTCGAGAACATATTTCTGGCCGGCAGCCGTAACGTGATGTTCTTGCATCGCTTCGAGCAGTGCGGCCTGTGTTTTCGGGGGAGTCCGATTGATTTCATCGGCCAGAAGAATGTTGGCGAACACCGGCCCTTTCACGAATTTGAACGATTTCGTTCCCGTAGTCCGATTGTCTTCGATGATTTCCGTTCCGGTGATGTCGCTCGGCATCAAATCGGGCGTAAACTGAATTCGGCTGAATTTCAGATCCATCACCTGCGCGAGAGTCTTGATGAGGAGGGTCTTGGCGAGGCCCGGCACGCCGACGAGCAGACAATGCCCGCGGGCAAGCATCGCGACAAGCAGTTGCTCAATAATGGTTACCTGTCCGACGATAACTTTGCCAATTTCCTTGTTGATCGCATCGAAGCTTGCTTTCAACGACTGGGCCGCTTCCACATCGTTCATCGCCTTCACATTCAGAGGTTTGTTCATGCCCAGTCCTTGTTCATAGTCGTGTCTCCCAAAAAATTTCGTCGCGCAGTTGTTTGATCCATTTTTGATATTCTGTATTGCGTTTATAGACAAGGGTGAGCTGTTCGACCCGTTTCCAATCGCCCGTCAAAGTCATCGCGTGTTCGGGAGTTCTTTTCTTCACGTAAACGATATGATAGCCCTTTGACGTACCATAATCAACCTCGACAGGATCGCTGATATCGCCGGCCTTCAGATTCTGAACGGTTTGTATGAGCGACTTGTCGAACTGGTCCACGGTGAGCGACCCCAATAATCCTCCAAGAGGACCCGTCTCTTTGTCATCGGAATACCGTTTGGCCAGATCCGAGAAATCTGCCCCACGAGCGATACTGTCCTTTAGCGACTTGAGAAATTCGATTGCTCGGGCGGACATGGTGCTGTCTTGCTGGATCTTGAAAAGGATATGCCGCGCGTGGACCGATTCCCCCCGCCGCTCGAGGAGTTGGATGATGTGAATACCAAACGGCGTCTCGATGAGATTGGCGAGCTGATTTTCCTGGAGTCCGAACACGGCCTCTTCAAATTCCTTCACAAACTGTCCCCGTCGCGCGAAGCCCAGGTCGCCTCCGGCAACCGCCGAACCGGGATCCTCGGAATACCGTCGCGCGAAACTGGCGAAATCGCTCCCTGCTTTTATCGAGTCGAGGATCGCATGTGCCTTCGCTTTGACCGCACTTTTTGCCCTGTCGCTCGGTTTGGGAAGCTTGAAGATGTGGTAGAGTTCCAGTTCTTCCGGCACTCGCGGCAGGCTGTCTTTGTATTGCACAAAGAATTCTTCAACCTCGCGCCGCGAAACCTGCAGATCCCCAAATTTTAGCTGGTCGAGCTTTTCGGCAAAAATCTGTTTCCTCGTTTCATCACGAAATTCATGCTTCATCTTTGAAATCGGCATACCATAAATTTCTTCCAATTTCTTTTCCGAACCCGCCTGTTGCACGTTCCTCGCAATCAGGGCATCGAGCCTGTTGACGACTTCATCGTCCGTAACCGTGATGTTGGTATCTTCCAGCGCTTTGCTGAGGATAAGTTTCTCATTAATCATCGCGTCGAGGACCTGCTTTTGAAGCCCCCGAGTGTTCGGGTCCACGTGATTATTGAAAACGTAGAATTCAACCTGTGCATTCAGGTCCGAGAGTAACACGCATTCATTTGCCACCACGGCCACGATGCGGTCCAGCACGACCGGTTGGGTGAATGCTGGAAGGGGAATCATTCCCATGACGCATACAACAACAATGGAGAAGATTGAGGGGGGCTTATTCATGTGCTTGAATTTCTGTCGTGTCCGGTTCTGCCGATGGCGATACTATCTCAACATTGTAGCGCTTGCGGAGAGTTCCGAGAAGATCGTCGTACCGTTGGCGCCGGCGCTCGATTAACATCCGGTCTCGCACCTCGTCGCGAACAAGCTCGAATTGTGCCGGTTTTCCCTGTTCGACCGTTTCGAGCGCCTGAAGCACGAAATACCCCATGGACGTTTTCACCGGAAAAGAAATCTCGTTGATGGCAAGCGTCGCTGCAACTTTCCAGAGCTCGGGAGGGAAGAGTGTGCGTTGCGAGTAGTACTTGCCGGAAACGAGGGAAACGATTGTCGGAGAAGCCGTGGTATCAGAGAGCGCTTTCGATACCGTCTCTTCCCAGGTGGCCCCCCGCGAGATGCCTCCGGAGAACGAGCTGGCCCGTTCACGGGATGCAAAAGCTATAAGATTAAGCTTGATCATGTCTTCCCGCACGAAGAACTCCGGACCATGTTGTTGAAAGTATGTGTGCATCTCGTCTTCGGTAATTCCAGCGGTATCGCTGTACAACTGCTGTCGGAGAAAATGTTGAATTGTAAGTTGTCGATCAGCTTCGGCAAGGTCATGCTGAAACTGTTCCGTGTGCCCGATTCCCTTTCGTTGTGCCTCCTGGTACAGAAGTTCGTTGGCTACCCAGGATGCAACGTAATTATTTACCTGGTGTTCGAACGTGTCGTTTGTTGTATCGATGTAAGCTCTCGCCTGTTCAACTGTAAGCACTTCATCGCCGACACGGGCGAGGAGGGTTCCTCCCGCGGGCGCACGGCGACAGCCGATCACAAGGAAAGCTGTCAGTATGCCCAGGACGAATGCATGCTTCATCTCAGGGAAATTTCAATACGAGACGGGTGACGATTTGAATGCATCGCGAAGCCGCTCTTTGTACTGCTTGATGGTATAATGCTGCCGAAGTCGATCGACCCACTGCTGTTCGATGTTTTTCGAGAGGAATTCCTGGTACTGGTTCGAAACTTCAGCTCCGGCTTCTTCGTAGGTCTTTTCCCGTGGAGGATCTCTCTTCACCGCCGTGATGATGCTGAAACCGCCCGTTCCCATTTCGATCGGTTCGGAGATTTCTCCTATTTTCAGCTTTGTCGCGATCGCGGCTTGCTCATCGCTGTCAAGAGGTTTCAAACCGCGTGCGCCGCGCTTGCTTCGCAATTCGGGATCTTCATTATAGCGTGCAGCCATGTCTCCAAAACTGGCACCGTGCGTCAGGGAATCGTAAATCATAAATGCGAGAGTATCGGATGAGACATGAATTTCATTATACCCTACGCGCTCGGGAAACATGAACTTGCTCTTATGTTGCTCAAAATAGTTCCTGAGGGCGGAATCCGACACCGTAATATTGTTCCATACCTCCGACTGCTCCGCTTTGAACAACACGACTCCGTCTTCATACTCCTTCATGAGGGAGGCGAATTCGGGACTTCGACTCTCCAGCCCGATGGACTTCTCGTCGAGAAGAAATGTCTCGGCAATACGGTCGACGCGTGATTGCAGGTCGGCTCTCCGCAACATGGTATTCCGATATTCGGGCTGCTTGTCCAACACGGCAAGAACCGCGTCTAGAGAGTTGGGCTTTCCGTTGATAACCATGATCGTCTTTTCCCGAACCTGCCGTGGTATCCCACCCGCCCAGGCGCTGTCACCGATGCTCTTCATGGAATCGAGGTATGTGAGACATGCGTCAAATGTCGAATCAACAAAAGCATAGTGATAGTCTTGCTTTAGCTTTGCGATGAAAGCGCCGTAATCTTCAGCGTACCGGTTTTGCTGATAACGCTTTTTCAGATCTTCGCGGAGTTCCGACAAGGGCGGAACGGGCTTCAGGCTGTCGCACCGGATGATGTGATACCCGAACGGGGTCTTTACGACGCCGGAGGTTTGCCCGGGAGCAAGTTTAAAGCATGCTTCGTCGAATGGTTGTACCCATCGGCGGCGTTCGAACCATCCGAGGTCACCGCCCATCGGTGCACTGCCCGGATCCTCGGAGAACTTCGTCGCAAGCTTTGCAAAAGTCCAGCCATGGTTCAGGCTGTCCTGCATCGCATGGATGCGCTGCAGCGCCACCGCCGTATCGGCGGAATCGGATTCCGATATTTTGAATCGCGCCATAATGTGGCTGACTTTCAAAGAGCCTCGGGATGGAATGCGGTCGAGTATCTTGATGACGTGATAGCCGAAGGGACTTCGTACCGGGAACGAGCTGATTTCGCCTTTCTTCATGGCGTACGCAGCATTCTCGAACGTGACGGTCATTTGCCCGCCGGTGAAGTAATACACATCGCCATGGTTTCCCTTTACTGTTGGATCGTTCGAATTGGCCAGCGCGAGTGAATCGAATTTCTCACCCGCTTTTGCATGTTTGATGATATCCGTGGCCTTCTCCCATGCAGCAAGGGTATCTCCGGCGGGAGCGTTGTTCTTAACGGAAATCAGGATTTGTTGTGCGCGGATTTCTTCATGTCGGCGGTCGTACGTTGACTGAATGCCCGGCTCGGTGACTTCTTTGTCAATAATGAAGGTTGCGGCAAGACTTGAGCGATATTGGCGCAACTCGTCTCGAAGCTCCGGATCACCGGGGATATTCCTGTCATAGGCGTCTTGAAGCTTCAGCTTGTAGTCCGTCAAGAGGTCGAGAAAATGTTCACGCTCCTCCATCGTGCTTCTCTTTCCCGAATCCCAGCCACCGCTGTTGCGCGCGTAAAAGCTCTCGTACTCCCTGAGCGGAACCTTGGTGGGTCCAACCTCGAGCACAATGGCGTCTCCCTCGCGCGGAGAGCATCCGATCAGTGCCAGAGAAAATGCGAAGAGAGCGACAGCGATCCAATGAATCATCTTCATACTCAAGAAACCTTTCAAAGTAAAGCGTTTTCGGTTGGAAATTGAGATAACCAGGCGTTTAGTATAACCAAATTTCCTGAAAGATTCAACAATTTGAACAAAACAGGCAAAACTCCAGGAGGCTGGTGCATTCCAAAACATGCCGGGGTCCATTCTGAGCCACTACCTTTTTTCTCTTTGCCTTGTTTCCGATACGGTTTTTGTCTATATTTTTGAATATTTTACTAACCAAGAACTCGCTCTGTGAAAAATTACTTCAGTTTTGTCAAGATCGAGCATACGCTTTTCACTCTGCCTCTTATTTACGGGGGCCTTTTGCTCGGTGTTCGTGAAATGCCATCCGCCAATCTTCTGTTCCTGGTTTTGCTTGCGGCGGTTGGTGCACGGACAGCGGCATTCGCGCTGAACCGCATCATCGACCGTGAGATTGACAGACGGAATCCGCGCACGGCAATGCGTGAACTTCCGAGCGGCCGGATGACACTCCTGGAGGCGCTCGGCGTATTCTCTATTGGCAGTTTCCTGTACTTCGGATCGGCAGCGATGATCTCGTCCTTTTGTTTGATGCTATCCCCGATTCCTATCATCATTTTCGCCGTCTATCCGTTCATGAAGCGGTTCACGCCGCTTGCCCACTTTGGCGTCGGGCTTGGAATGTCCATGGCGCCGCTTGGTGGATGGTTTGCGGCTTCCCCGACGTTCGAAAACATCCTCCCAGCGGTCTTGTTGTGTGTCTTCACGGTGTTCTGGGGTGTGGGCTTCGACATTATTTACGCGACGCTCGACGAGGATTTCGACCGACAGGCACACCTTTTTTCGTTCGTATCGGAGTTCGGAAAGAGAAAAGCGCTCCTGTGGTCGGCGTTGTTTCATATCGCTGCTTTTTTTTGCCTGGCACTTCTCTTCCTTACAACCATCCGCACATGGTATGCTCTGCCCTTTCTGCTTCTTGCCGGATTGATGTTGTGGTATGAGCAGCACAAGGCTTCCAACGTCGAATTGGCATTTTTTAGAATCAATGCCGGACTTGGCTTCGTTGTCTTCGCGATGATTGCCACCGGAGCCGCGCTCAAGTGAGAATCGTCGTCGGTATCACCGGATCATCGGGCGCAGTGTACGCCGTGGATTTCCTGAAGAAATGCACGGCCGACAAATTCCTCGTTGTCAGCAGATGGGGAAAAGCTCTGCTGAAGGATGAAATGCGCTTGTCGGAGAAGGATTTGCTGCCGTACGTCAAGCGACAATTTTCCGACGACGATCTGACCGCGCCGCTTGCTTCCGGCTCCAACAGGTTCGACGCCTTTGTCATTCTTCCCTGTTCAACGTCAACGCTCGGAAAAATCTCATCCGGAATCGGCGATACCCTCATGACCCGTACGGCACAGGTTGCCTTGAAGGAGCGATTCAAACTGGTGCTCTGCATCCGGGAAACACCGCTTTCCACGATTTCTCTTGAACAGTGCGCGAAGCTCTCACGCGACGGTGCGGTCATCATGCCTTTGAGCCCACCGCTGTATTTCGTTCCGAAGACGGTGGATGAGTACGTCTCCGCCTTCACCGATAAACTGCTCGGGGTTCTCGGATTGCGGGAATCCCGCGGCTGGCGGGCCGAGGAGCTGGAGTAAGAAGTGTGGCTCTCCGCGAATATCTTCAGGTCCTCGAACGCAACGGCGAACTCCACCGCACACGGGTTGAAATAGACCCGGCCCTCGAACTCACCGAAGTTTCCAGGCGCGCACTCAAAGAAGGCAAGCCCGCTCTCCTGGTCGAGCAGCCAAAGGGCTCGACGTTTCCGCTTGTCATAAACCACTTCTCCAGCCCGAGACGCATCGAGCTTGTTCTTGGCCGGCATCCCGACCAGATCGGTGCGGAGCTCATTCAATTCCTCGAGCGAGCGTTCCCCCCGACGTTCCGGGCGCTCCTCGACAACAAGACGATCGTCAAACGATTCCTCAACGCCCGTCCAAGAATCGTCTCATCCGGGATTTCTCAGGAGGTGGTCGGCCACGCCGACCTTGACGCGCTTCCGGTCCAGGTTTGCTGGCCCGGAGACGGCGGGCGATTCATCACGTACGGGCAGACCATTACGCAGGATCCCCGCGACGGGAAACGCAACATCGGGATTTATCGGATGCACGTTTTCGACCGGTCGACGACCGGGATGCACTGGCAGATTCAGAAGGGCGGCGGGTTTCATTTCTATCAGGCCGAAAAGCAGGGAAAAGAGTTCGAGCTTGCCGTGGCGCTCGGGACCGACCCGGCATTGCTCCTGGCAACCGTTGCTCCGCTGCCGGAAGGAATCGATGAGGCGATGTTCGCGGGTTATCTTCAGAACAAACGTGTCGAGTTCGTAAAGGGAAAAACAATTTCTCTCGGCGTTCCGGCTTCCGCTGAATTTATTCTGGAAGGCATCGTTCCGGCAAAGGAGCGAAGGATAGAAGGACCGTTCGGCGACCATTTCGGTCACTACTCGGCCGCCGCCGAATTCCCCGTCTTCCACATCAAGGCCATGACGCACCGTCGTAATCCTGTGTACCCTGCCATCGTCGTCGGTAAGCCGCCGATGGAAGATAAATTTCTCGGCGATGCGACGCAGCAGATGCTCGGACCGCTCGTGAAACTCATTCACAAGGAAGTACGGAATCTCTGGGCATACTACGAGGCCGGATTTCATAATCTACTCGCGGTCGCGATCGAGCAGCGGTATCAGAAGGAAGCGATGAAAGCCGCCCTCGGACTGATGGGAACCGACCAGCTCTCGCTGACGAAATGCATGGTCACCGTTTCTGCCGGAGTCGATGTGCGCGACTGGCACGCGGTGCTGAAGGAAATCGGGGACAACTTCGACCCGCATTACGATTTCATCATGATCCCAAGGGTACCGCTCGATACGCTCGACTTCACAAGTTACAGGATGAATCTGGGAAGCAAGATGATACTCGACGCCACGAAAAAGCCCGAGAGGGGTTTGGGGTTAGGGGTTAGGGGTTCGAGTCAAGAAGAACAACTCAAAGATTTTTGCTCAAAGCTCCCGAGTTTCGACCGGAGAATTCTCGAAACAAATCTTGTCGAGAACATTCTGCTCCTTGTAAAAGTAAATTCTACTGTTTCAAATCTCAATCCTCAAACCTCGAACCTCGAACCAACCGATAGAACACAATTGCTCCAAAAATTAATATCTCTTCCAGAACTTGCACAACTGAAACTGCTCGCTCTCGTCTCCCCCGATGTGGATATTCATGACAGGGAAAGTTATATTTGGGGAGTCTTTACCCGCTTCGACTGCGAAAGGGATGTGATTTTCACCGAAAACAAGCTCGTCGGGATTTCCCCTGTGTATAAAGGAGTGATGGGCATCGACGCCACCTGGAAGCCTGGCTACCCGGAGCCCCTTACCATGCCAGAAGAAATCGTGAAAAAAGTCGACGAGAAGTGGGAGAGAATCTGGAAGCCCTGATTCGCCTTGCGTCCTTTGCGAGGTCTTTGCGTTCTCTGCGTTAAAAGATTTTAAACGCAAAGGGCGCAAAGGAATCCGCATGGGGTCAAAAATAAAGAAAAGGATAGAAACTAGAATTTCGAATTTCTCGTTCAGTACATGGAATGACAATGAACTTCCATGGAACACACGAACTCATCCCCAGCCCTTCTCTAAAATTAGAGAAGGGAGCGCGGGCCGATGGAATTACGTCCCTCTCTAAACTTTAGAGAGGGACTACGGCCTGCCCGCCGCACCAAAGCTGTGCTTTGGGCAGGCGGGGGTGAGTTCCGGGGTTGAAATTACTCTTTGTTTTTCATCAGTAAACGAATGACAATTAACTTCAGAGATAAATTGCTTACTCCCATCTGGGAGAAAATCCAACACGGTGAGCGCCTCTCGCTCGATGACGGCATGGCGTTGTACAACACTGCGGACTTCATCTCCCTCGGCAAGATGGCGCATTTCGCCCAGCAGCAGAAAAGCGGGGATGCTGTGTATTACGTCCTCAACCGCAAGATCGAGCCGACGAACGTCTGCGTCCTCTCCTGCAAGTTCTGCGACTTCGCCACAAAACCGGGCAGGCCCGACGCCTATGAAATGAGCATCGGGGAAATCCTTTCGAAGCTTACTACCGACCTAAACGAAGTCCACATCACGGGCGGAATGCCGGCCCATCTCGGCTGGGATTACTATGTGAACATGTTGAAGGAGATCAAGCGGCATTTCCCTGACATCGACATCAAGGCATATACGGCAGTCGAAATCGACTTCTTTGCAAAGAAGTTCAGGATGTCCGTCGAGGAGGTTCTGCGCCAGCTGAAAGATGCGGGCTTGTGCACGATGCCCGGCGGCGGAGCGGAGGTTTTCTCCGAGCGCGTGCGGCGCTTGCTCTTCAATCAGAAAATCGGCGCAAAGCGCTGGCTCGACATTCATCGCATCGCTCACAAAATGGGCATCCCGACCAACGCTACTCTATTATATGGGCATATCGAGACGATTGAAGAACGCCTTCTCCACTTCAAGCTGTTGCGTGAGCTGCAGGACGAGACGGGCGGATTTCTCAGTTTCATTCCGCTCGCATTTCAACCCGGCGATACGGGAATAAAGGCGCGGTCACAATTCACGTCGGCGATCGACGACCTGAAGACCATTGCCGTTTCGCGCCTGATGCTCGACAACTTCCCGCACATCAAGGCCTACTGGGTCATGCTGACGGAAGAAGTCGCATCGGTTGCCCTTAACTTCGGTGCGGATGATATGGACGGCACCGTCGGCGAGGAGCACATCGCCCACGATGCGGGCGCCATCAGTCCGATGAAGCTTGCGAGAGACCAGATCGTAAAGATCATCAGAGATGCTGGAAAGATTCCTGTCGAGCGGGACATCTATTATAATCCTATCAATGTCTGGACGGATCACGTGGTCGCGAAGATCCCGTATCTCAATTCCGTTCCGTTCTATCATCATTTCGAAAAAGGCGAATTTAAGATCCTCCCTGTCAGCCCGAGACGAATGGGATTGTTGTGCGAAAAAGGCCAGCTCGACGCCGGTCTTTTCTCGTTGATGGATTATTTCAAGCAGGATGCTCAGCTCGAGCTGTTGAACTGGGGCATTACCACGCGCGACCAGGTGAAAAGCGTGATGCTCTTTTCGAATCACGGCTGGCGCGACCTCGAAGGGAAACTCGTCGGCATTATCGACGACACGGCAACGTCCGTTCGGTTGCTGCAGGTGCTGCTCGAGAAGAGGTACGGAGTAACGGCAACCTTCGAACGTCTCCACGCCGGGGTCAATCACTATGCGAAGTACGACGCCGTGCTGCTGATCGGCGACGAAGCCCTCTATCGCAACAAGTACGGGCTTGAAGGCTTTGAGATCATTTATGACCTGGCAAAAGAGTGGTACGATTGGAAGAAACTCCCGTTCGTTTTTGCAGTGTGGGCGGTGAAGAAATCCCTCCCGACTGAAACGAAGAGGGATCTCGGCGAGATAATCGAACGGTCGCTCAACAAATCCGACGGTTGCCTCGGAGAAATCGGGGAACTCACCGGCAGGCGCATTGGTTTGACTGTCGGTGAGGTAGAAGAATACCTCGAAGGATTCAATTACCGCCTCGGCGAGCGTGAACACGAAGCGATGAGGGAATTCAGGAAATTGGTGGAGGAGGTACAAACCATTGGCATCAAGTAGGAGTACACAATGAGTAGGGCAAAAGAACCAACCGTAACATACGTCGTTGATAAGAAAGGAAAGAGAACGGCTGTTATTCTTCCCATTGAAAAGTATGAAGAACTGTTGGAAGATTTACGGGATCTTGCAATAGCCGCTTCTCGTAAAACAGAACCCACCTACGATTGGGAAGATTTGAAAAAGAAGCTGAAAAAGGATGGGATCCTTTCGAATAAAGTATAGAGCATCGTTTGAAAGGGAAATTCGGAAAGTCCCCCAACAATATGTGAACCGAATAGCGGCTCACATTGATTCTCTTTCGCTCAATCCGTTTCCATCCGGGAGTAAGAAACTTGGGGGAGAAGATGTATACAGAATTCGAGTAAGGGATTACCGAATTGTCTATTCACTCGACACACATGAGAAAACAATAATTATAGAAATGGTCAAGCATCGAAAAGATGTTTATCGAAAGCTCTGAAGGCAGCAAAAGCAAACATGTCACTCTCAACCATTATCGAAAAAGTCAGAAAGAACGTACGCATCACGCCCGCTGAAGGTTTAGCCCTTCTTCAAAAAGCGGAACTCCTTGACCTCGGGGAGCTCGCGACGGAAATCCGCTTTCGCAAGAATCCCGAGCAACGCGTCACGTTTGTCGTCGACACAAACCCGAATTACTCCAACGTTTGCAACATCGACTGCATCTTCTGCGCGTTCTACCGCCATCCCGGCGAGAAAGGCGAGTACACATACAGCGTCGACCAGATGATTCAGAATTTCAAAGAAGCTGCGCGACACGGAGTGACCACCGTGCTCCTGCAGGGCGGTGTACACCCGTCCCTTCCATTCGAGTACTATGTTGAAATGGTCGAGCGGACGGTGAAGGAAGTGCCGGAAGTGATGCCGCATTTCTGGTCGACATCGGAAATCATTGGCATGTCTCAAGTTTCAGGTTTCACGATTCAAGAAGTACTGCGACGATTGTGGGATGCCGGACAGCGGACACTTCCGGGCGGCGGAGCGGAAATTCTCTCCGACCGCGTGAAGAAAAAGATCAGCCACCTCAAAGGCACAAGCGTCGATTGGCTCAATGTCATGCGCGAAGCGCACAGGATCGGCTACAAGACGACGGCGACGATGATGTACGGTCATCTCGAAACGGACGAGGATGTCATCGAACATCTTGAGAGTATTCGACAACTTCAGGATGAGCACGGGGGATTCACGGCATTCGTGCCGTGGAGCTTCAAGCCGGGCAACACGCCGCTCGAAAAGATCATTCCTCACTATGCGACTCCCGTCCGGTACCTACAGATGATCGCCGTGTCCCGGATTTATCTCGACAACTTCGACCACATTCAGGCATCCTGGTTTTCGGAAGGCAAGAAGACGGGGCAGATTGCCCTTCATTTCGGAGGCGATGATTTCGGGGGAACACTATTCGAGGAAAATGTTCACGCCGCCGCGAACTTCGTCAACAAGACGAATACGGATGAAGTGATCCAATTGATCCGGGATGCGGGCTTCACTCCGGCCCAGCGGACTACGCTCTACCAGACATTGAAAGTGTACGAACAAGCACAAGCTGCCTGACGGTAATCAGAGTCCAAGAACAGCTTACACATTCCCCACACCGTAACACGTCTTTCCAGTAAGGCACACGTATGGCAACAGTAGATGATATTGTCCGGCGGGCAAAGCAGGCGGCGGGCAAGTTTCGCGAGTTCAACCAAGAGCAGGTCGATACGATCGTCCGCGCGGTCTATCTCGCCGCAATGGACAATCGTGTCCGGCTTGCAAAAATGGCTGCCGAGGAAACCAACCTCGGCGTCTGGCAGCACAAAGTCATGAAGAATGTCATCGCCAGTCAGCTTGTCTACGACCACATCAAGAACCAGAAAACGGTCGGAGTGATCTCGGAAGACCCTGTCTCCGGAATCATAGAACTGGCACAACAGCTTGGACCAATTCTCGCGCTTGTGCCCGTTACCAACCCGACTTCGACCACCATCTTCAAGGTCCTGATCACGATGAAGACGCGGAATCCGGTGATCATCAGCGGCAACCCGATGGCAAAGAATTGCGTGGCGGAGACGGCGCGCGTTTGCTACGAAGCGGCGCTCAATGCCGGCGCTCCGGAGGACTGCATCCAGTGGCTGGCCAAGCCCAACACCATGAAAACGAAGGAGATCATGGGCCACCGCGGTCTGGCGCTCATCCTTGCAACGGGAACCGGCGAGCTGGTCAAGGCGAGCTACAGCTCTGGCACACCGACGATCGGCATCGGATCCGGGAACGTGCCGGTCTATATCGGAGCCAGCGCCGATATTCCCTTCGCCGTGCAGAGCATTCTCCTCTCGAAGATGTTTGATAACGGTTCGATTTGCGCCAGTGAGCAAGCGGTGGTCATCAAACGAACCATGGCGAACAAGATCATTGACGAGTTCAAGCGCCAGAAAGCGTACTTTATGACGCCCGAGGAGATCGAGAAGATTGGACGGATTGCGTACGATGCCGAGCGCGGTGTCATGACGGCTGCCATCGTCGGGCAGCCGGTGGAGCTCATCGCCGAGAAGGCGGGTTTCACCGTACCTGAGGGCACGACTGTTCTCGTAGGAATCGTCGATAAAGTCTCCCGCGCTTGTCCGCTATCGGCGGAACTACTTGCGCCCATCCTGGCATTTTACATCGAGGAGGATTTCGAGGCGGGCATGGAGCGATGCAAAGAGATCATACGGTTTGGCGGCATCGGGCACACCGCCGTTATTTATTCGAACAAACCTGAGCGCATCGAGTATTTTTCCCGCACCCTCGACGTGGCCCGCCTCCTGGTCAACACGCCGTCAACGCATGGCGCGCTCGGGGGAATCTACAATTCTCTCCCGCCGTCATTCACGCTGAGCTGCGGCTCCGGCGGCAAGAACAGCACGACGGACAACATCTCCACGCGGAATCTACTGAACATTCACCGCATCTGCCGCCGCAGGATCAATGAACGCTGGATGAACGTCGACACGGGAACATTTCTCGATGAGTCGATTACCGGCGAACGTTTCGAGGTAGAGTACAACAAGAATTCCTGACGTGTAGAACTTCGACATCTATCTGTGCCGGTTCATCGCCAGATATCGAAGTTCTGAACAACAGAGCGCCCACGTCATCGATGGACGCTCTGTTTTCCTCCTGTCGTGTGTTCTTTCCGCCGAAATCCTTGCCGTAGAGTCCGATTCGTAATCGGACAGAAAAGATATCCCGTCTCTCGACCGGACGACTGCGGAATTCGCCTATCTCATTTCATTAGCAAGAGCTTTTTCGTTTCAACAAACCTGCCTGCCTGGATCCGATAGAAATACATCCCGCTTGGCATCTTGCTCGCATCCCACGTAACATCGTGATAACCCGCCTGCAATTCTCCGTTCACGAGGGCTCCCACTTCCTGTCCCAGGAGATTGAAAACCTTGAGCGTTACATAGCTCGACTTCGGCAGCGCAAAGCGAATTGATGTTGCCGGGTTGAAGGGGTTGGGGTAGTTTTGCTCAAGTCGGAATTCCTTCGGAAGTGCTTTGCCAGTACTCGGAACATCCATGGGGATCCGCAGATAGGTGTTTGCCGGTTTTCCATTCCAACGAAGATTCCTAACTTTGACCGTGTCTGTGGCACCTTGATACTTGAATTTGAAGTGCAGGGTCGCAAAGATTCCGGTATGACCGTCCTCCTGAGAATTGGCACCGGCGAATTTGACGATTCCCACGTTGTCTTTGTAGATTGGACTGAATGAATTCAAGGTCGGTGCCCAGGTGATACTTTTGAACTCGAGGCGACTTATGTCGTAGGATATTTCCCCCTCAAATGAAAATATATTGCTCCCGTTGCTGAGAACCAGAGGTACGTCAACAAATCCCCCACCGGCTGAGGCTACGTTCTCAGCGGTGAGTGTGCCGGATGCCAGGGCAGAGACGCAGTGCGGCAATGTAACCAGACCTACGACGTTTTGGAGAATCAGGGTCGCATCGTACGCAGATAATGCGGTGTCGCAGTTGACAATGGCATTCGCGAGGGCCTGACAACCCAACGTATCAATGCCGACAAGGCCTTTCAGAACCAACGAAGCGTCATAGGCTTGAACCTGCCCATTTCCGTCCACATCGCCGTAGACAGGAATCGCTTTGATGTTTACTCCGCCGCTCGTTATCACGACTGAGTCTGCACCGGTGTTGAAGACTGCTTTTGTGATCGTGATCGGGACAAATGTGCATGGACTCCCGGTGACAGCAAACTTCAGATTAAACAACACGCCGCTCCCGGAAACATCCTGAGCGCCGGCAGAGGCAGTGATGAGCAGTGTGTCCGTATTGTTGAGTTGGATTTGCCAATCCTTGTTGTTCATCATTGATGACGTCGTATCAATCCCAAGAAAACTCAAGCCGTTCTGTTGGAAGCCGCCAAAGCTAAGTTCCGCCGAGCTGTATGTTTTTTCTTGCGGGAATGAAGCGTTGACGGAAACCATTACGGTATCCCCGACATGCGTGACGAACTGATCCATGTTCACATGAATTGTCCCCCAACCATTTTCATGATAAAGTGCCTTGATCTCTGTCCCGGACAGCGGGCGACTGTAGATGCGGATGTCGTCTACCACACCATTAAATGGTCCATGCTCAGTTGTAGACGGTCGATAACCCACGTAGAAGGTGGAACCAGTCGAAGTACTGAAATTCATTGCAAGTGATGTATCAAGAGAGCCATTGATAAAAAACGAACTGGTGAAGCCATCGTGAGTGTAAACGATATGATACCATTGATTGTCACCGAATGAGCTCTTCGTGTGCAAATCATCATCATAGCCCCAAAGAAATATCTTTCTTGAAAAAGCCTCAGGCGGCACATTAGAGCACGATATGAAACACAGATTGTTGCTAGAATTCTGCCCCCACCCTGCAATGTTTGCGGCTTGGGAAAAGTCTACGGCCTTCACCCACAGGCTTATGGACCGTGCAGCATTACCAGTTGGAAACATGGTCGTGGGTGCTGAAATGAACGTTGAAACATCTCCATCAAAATTTGCCGCACTTGATGCCTGGCCAAACCGATTTGTGACCCAAATGACATTACCGCTTGGCGTGCCATCGTTTCCCTTCCCACTCTCATCATTCGCATTGCCGTTGAAGGGGTAGTAGGCCACAAGGCTGGGATCATATCCGTCTTCGTGATAAAGAGCTTGAATTTCAGATTCACTCAGAGCACGCTTGTAGATGCGGATGTCGTCGAGTGCTCCTGAGTAATAAGATCCATTTTGATTTTGTTCGTTCCCGAATCTAAGAGGGTAAGTTGTATTTTGAATAACAAAAGTGTTTATGCCCATTGAATCCACTTTACCGTTAATATAAAATCTCCACGAGTTTGTAGATTTATCAAATGTGAAGCACACAAAACACCAATTGTCTGATACTTCCGTTGTTGTGTCCTTTCCGTATAAAACAAGACCTGATCCCGGCCAATTTGTAAATTCAAATTTCTTGGAATCCACTTGGATGAACCAAGTCCCATCATTGCTCGTACTGCGCCTGTGCTTTGAGACGATAATGCAATTTTGTGCTGTAGCAGGTTTAGCCCAAAGACCAATTGAAAAATTTGAGGTTAAGTCAATCAAGCTGTTATCGGCAATATCGATAACGCCGGATATCCCGTCAAAATTTGCCGCAGCATTGGAATTCCCAAACCGGTCATATGTCCAAGAAATTCCGGAATTTGTTGTTCCATTTAAACCGTTCGGGCTAGAATCGCTAGCATTACCGTTGAAAGGATAGTAGGCAACGAGACTATCCGTGGGAATTTGGGCCGTTGTAAACTGTGCAAGGAACAAAACGCCAAGAATTGTGAAAAAGATAACCTGCTTCATGTTATCCTCTCTTCATGAAATTAATAGATTGGTGGATTATGATGTGTTGCTTCTGATTCTCATCACAATTGGAAAGGTTTGCTGAAAATCTGGGAAGAACCCTTCTTTTTCCCGTCAACCCTGGGGAGGTAGATCTTTCACTTCGTTCAGGGCAAGCTCTTCGGAAGGTTTGGGGGAATATACACCACTAAATGGTGGAAATTCCACTATCTGCTGGTTGATTTTATCATCGCTATTCATCAAGTGATGTTCCACAATGGCAGGGGCCAAAAGATGGCAGACGGGTTCGCAAGCGCATTTCGGAGGGGCGGTTGTGAACCGCCCACTACGGGCATTGCGTAGAGTGAGATTTACAATCGCACGGCAGAGCGCAAGGTGCGGTCGGGGACCGCACTCTACGGGCCCGCGCGTAGAATGCGATTTGTAATCGCATTTCTCGGAACGGTGCAGTTATGAACCGCACTCTACTCGTAGATTTCGAAATGAAATTCGGATTCTGGAAAATCAATGATATCTTCATGAAGCCAGCCCCGCTTAACCATCGAATCAAAATTATGATAGGGAAAGTCTTTGGGGCCTATATGTAGATGCTTCCATGAATTGTAGAAAAGATAGCCGAGATGGTTTTCGAAGTCCTTATTCTCCCATGAGAAGCGAATGCAATGATCCATCGTTCCTCTTTGCCAAACATGCGGCTGTCAAAACCCCTTCAATCGTTTGATTTCCTTCGAAGTGTACTTCTTGAAATCACGCAGGAAGGAAGAAACCTCCTCTACGGTTTCAACAGCAACAATGAGATGGAGATGATTCGGCATGATCGTATACGCAATCAATTCTTTCAGCCGGCTACTATAAAACTCAAAACTCCGGATGAGCAATTCGGGAATTCCCTTGTCGTGAAGAATTGGAGCTCGATGATAGGTGCAAAATGTAAGAAAGAAAAGCCCGTGCCCGTCGGCATAACGGGGAGGTTGACGTGCAATTTTTCTTGGCATGTGAAAATATAAGACTGTAAAATGCAATTCACAATCATACGGTACACGCAGTAGAGTGCGATTTGCAATCGCACGCCAGAGCAAGGGTGCGGTTTCCGCCGGAGGCGGATAAAATGAACCGCACTCTACGGCAGCGGATGCCTCACCGTCGTAACTTCCTTCCTCCATTCTCTCCCATCCCAATAGCGGATGCCGTTCTTAAGGTTCTCGAGATATGCCTGATCAATTGTGCCGGTGACTTTGTCTTCACTCTTCAATTTTGCGTGCACCCGGTCAGTCATATTTTCCGATTTGACGTAGAGGGGCGCCATCTGTTTCGAGAAATAATAATGCATATACCAGTACGTGCCATCAACAAGCCGTGAGGCGACATAAAACTGAAGCACGTCGGTAGCATCGAAGGACATGAATAGCGTAAAGCTATTCTGTTTTAGCGCGTCGTTTATGTCTGCGTCTGGGAATTTGATGTAGTTAATTTCCGCGTCTGAGGGCGGGAGGTCCAAGCCGGGACAAACCACCGAACGACCTTTTCCCACAATCTTCCTGGGATCAAGAACTGCAACAATCGGGAACTCACCTTGAGTTGTGTCTTGCGTATCATTGGAGCCGCAGGCGATTATTTCGTTGCGCCCGTCACCGTTGACATCAACTGCATAGAGAGAAGAGATAGCTCCGAAGTGCCAGTATTGTCCAAGCTTGTTTCCTTTTGAGTCGACCCGTGCAATGAAACTGGGGGAACGGCTTACATTGCGGACAACAACGAATATTTGCTTCTCTCCCCGCCCTCCAACTTCGTCGACGAGAATCGCTCCAGGACTGTAATACGGCGAATACGGTCGATTAAGATAATTGATAGTATCGATGAATTGAATTTTCCAGATTACTTTCTTAGCGGCAATGTCAATCGCTCGGAGACTGCCACCATATGAAGTCGAAGCCAGTTGATCTCCTGCTAAGCAGTGAGTTGTGATAAGTTCATTTTTCCCGTCGCCGTCGAGGTCAGCAAGTATCGCGCGAGAGAAGTGCCCTTCTTGGTCTCTGAATTCTTTATTCACATCCGGTGAAGGGATTTGCCAGAGAAGTGTGTAATGGTCATCATAAATATCAATGGTCGAAGAGGCAATATTATACTGCCAGCGTGTTGGGTTGCCCTGGTTGGCCGGCCTTATCATGGTAAGAAAGAGCGCCGCTGCCACCAGGCCAAGAGTCGCGAAACTCCCCGCGCCTGCCGCTACCGGGTGTTTCCGTGCGAAATAGAAGAATTTCCCAACAAATGTCGTTGGTCTGTATACAGCGGGCGGAGCATACGTCTCGTAAAACGGAACGGGCAAAGTATTCCGTCGAACAAGCGCCGTTTCGTTGGAGGTGTCGAAGTTCGGAACTTCCTTGAGTTCTTCCTTCAGTTCGGCGTGAAAGGCGCTCATGTCTTCCACCAACTGTCGACATCCATGGCACTCGGCGAGATGATCTTCAATCTCCTGCCGCTTCTCTTCCACATCCTTGGCTTGAAGGACGTACAATTCTAACGTATGTTCATCGATATGGTGCATTGTCTATCATGTTATCGTGTCAGTCTGCAATGTTTGCTGAATCCGGCTTTCGCGCGCTTGGCACTGAAGATTTAACCACAAAGGACACAAAGCAATGCCACGAAGGACATCAAAAATCCTTTTTCAACTGCTCTGTCACTCTCCTGCGCGTTAATCGTGCAAGATATTCAAGCTTTGACTTATGCTGTTTGTTGTACTCGTCCCGTGCCAGATCGGGAACGAATGCCCGTAAACTTTCGAAAAGAGAATTGCCCTCAGCGTCACGACCGACTATCTGAGAGACCATCGTTTGCTCAATGACTTTAAAATAGTTCTCATACATCGCCGTTCCCACCTTTTGTTTCCCCACGTACCGTTCCTGCAATTCGTCTTTGGCCTTTCTGCACACGCATTCGATGATCTTTTGAGCTTCGTTCTCAACAATGTGATCGTCTTGATGCGACTTTTCAACGGCACCCTCGTGCTTACTGCTGTACACGGACCGGAAAGTGATTGCAACTTCCATCAACGAAACAATCCGGCTTCGCGCGGTTTGTTCGCGCAGGTACTGCGACAATTTAGCCAATAATGATGGAATGCTTTCAGTTCCACTTGCACGCAATTGCATCTCTTGGTCAAGGTCGGTTCGCTCGATCGCCGGTAGGTGTTCCAAGGTCTCACACATACTTGGAACAATACACTGCTCATTGAATCGTTCGACGACGACAAAATTCTGTAACCCATCCACGGCAAGCTTTACGTTTCGCAGTATCTTGCCGAGTAGGGGGTCGATTTCTTGATAGAAGCGGAATAGGTTTTGGTTGACCCGCGAGCAGACCAGTCGCCGGGTGTCGGTAAGAAGATTCTCTTCGGAGCTTTCGTCAATCGAAAACCCTTCAAAATATGCCTGGAGCTGGATGAACTCTCCCTGTTCACCCCGGTTGAACAGGTCGGCAATTGTGTCGAGGGCAAGGTCGCCGAGCGTCGTATGGAAGAAATCGAGAGACAGGTGACCGTTCCCGATCTTCCTCCTGAGATGGACAAGAGCGATCTTTCGACAAAGGAAAATAAACTCGTTGATGCTGCCCGGAGACGGGTTTTCTGAAATGATGGATGATATGAGAGATTTAAGTTCCATCAGTAAGCCAAATTGACCTCAAACGCCTTCGGTCGGTGATATTCTCAAGACGGTGTAAGCGTGAAAATATATCGATAATTCAAGTTTGATGCAAAACAAAGATGTAGAATGCCCCCATACATCGGGGTAATCGCATTTCTGAGAGAGGTGCGGTTACGAACCACGCTCCACAGGCGGGGCGTAGAGTCCGATTCGTAATCGGACGGGCGGGCGAGTGCCCCGATACATCGCGGTAATCGCATTTCGGAGAGAGGTGCGGTTACGAACCGCACTCTACGCAAGGGTGCTTACCATTCCTTCATGATTTCACCGAAACATTCCAGCCCGCTCGGGATCACTGCTCCGTATCCATGTCCGGGTCTCGTCCAGGCTCCGGCGAGATACAGGTTCTTCACCGGGGTCTTGTGCGGCAACCTCCGTTGACCCGAGTTATCCACAGTTTGGTCCCAGCCATATATCGCGCCGCGATAGTTACCGGTGTACCGCACGTTCGTCAATGGTGTACCAATCTCCATGACCTCGATTGCATCCCGAAGCCCGGGAAGCAAGGTTTTTTCCACCTTTTCGATCAACACGTCTGCCATTCGTTTTTTCTCTGCCCGATAGGCGTCTTTGTTGTCTTTGAAGTAATCGGTCTCGAATTGTTTCCAATGATCGAATCCCTGGAGGACGAGAATGTTGACCGTGTTTTTCCCCTTTGGTGAGTATTCCTTGTAAAGATTGTCGTAGAGCGAAATGGCGTAGCCGCCGTTTTCAACATCGGCGGTGACACTTCTTTGATAGTCTCCCTCAAGGTCATATCCGGTATTGTAGAAGATCTCTGTGTCTTTTATGCCAACGTTCTTGACGAGGTCGGCTTTCAAGCCAAGGAAGATCTGGAAGCAGGACAAGCTGACGCTGAAGGCGTTCATCTTCTGAAGGTAGTCCCTGAGGAATTCCTCCTCATGAATCATTTTGGTAAGTGTGTCGTGTGCATTCGCATTGGAGACGACGACCCTTGCAGTAAACTCCTCGCCGGAATCGGTTTTGACGCCGTAGGCAGAATGATCTTTGACCAAAATTTCTTTCACCCGGGCACCGAGCTTTACCATCCCTCCGTGACCTTGAACAAATTTTGACAGGGCGTCGCTTATCGTTTGAGATCGCCCGATGGGATAGTAGCCGCCATTGACTAGGTAACCCATTGTCGGAATAGCGTAGTAGAATGGCGACAACTTCGAGGGGGGAAGACCGTAATATCCCCATTGGGACGAAATGATTGCCGCCAACTTGTTATTTTTGATTCGAGCATTGACCAAGTCTCCCCACGTCTTTCCGGCTGTCTTAAAGAGGTATGGATAATCAACTGGAAACTGCTGCATGTTGATTTGACCGCGGGCGCTTGAAATCTTTCCGACATCGTCGGCGAGCCCTTTCATATCCTCAAAAATTCCCTCGATTCCCACTTTCTCATCCGGGAAATATCCGATGAGCGTGTCTATGTATTGACGCAGATTCTTCTGCGGTACGCGAATATCATAGTCGGGGAAAATCGTTCTGTAAAGATTGGGATGCGGCACAAACTCTACGTCAGCAATTTCCGGAAATCCAGGGATAAGATTGTGCAGACCGTTCCGTTCTCCGACAGTTGTAGAGTGAAGAGATACGTCGAACGTAAAATCGTCACGAGTGAATGTCGTTGCGTAGCCGCCGGGCTTCGTGTGTTGTTCCAGGATCAGCGGCTTGAATCCCTGACGGGCAAATGCCGCGCCGCAGCTCAATCCGCCGAGTCCGGCACCAATGATGATAGCATCGTATTGGTTTTCCTTTTTTGCATTTTGTGAGCCGACCGGAAAAGAGTTCCAATCAAGCACTCCGACGGAGAGTCCGCTCGCGAGGTATTTGATAAAATCTCTCCTGTTGAGTTCATGTAGGGGCATGTTGTATCTCCTTTCATCGATAGTACGTTTACAGCAAGAAAAATGTTGCACTTTGTGGAGTGATAGAAACCCAAGATTGTTCCTTGTTGAGCAGGGAGAATCGTGAACGAGTTATCTCTTCCTCCTACGTCGACGCTTCTTGTTGCCCATATACACAAGCTTGATCTTGGCTTCCCGTGCATATTCATCGATTCTCGCGTCCCGGTAAAATTCTTTGTAATAGACCGTGTCTATGCCGGCGTTGGAAATCAACTTAAAACAGGTGAGACAAGGAGAAGCCGTAATATAGATTTCGGAATTGTCAATTCCGACTCCGTGTTTCGCCGCCTGGGCGACCGCATTCGCTTCGGCATGAACCGTCCGTACACAGTGCTCGTTTTCCATATCGTGTCCGATCTCGTCGCAATGCTTCGCCCCGCGGATACTGCCGTTGTACCCGGTGGACAGAATCGTTCTGTCTCTCACGACGACTGCGCCGATGTGTTTTCTCCCGCACGTACTCCGTGTCGCGACCTGTTCGGCGATGTTCATGAAGTATTCGTGCCAGCCAATTCGTTCTTCGTTCATGGTTGTTGGTTCTTTGTCATTGGTTCTTGGTTCTTGGTTGTCGGCTGTTAGTAGTTGCGACGTCAATCCCGCATATTATACCAGCACAAAGGATTTCACGGCTGGGGTCAAGTGCTTCTCGTGTCCCATGGTGAACAGAAGCTGCAGCGCCTTCTTTCCGCTCTCCCCCATATCAATGGTCAATTGGCTCACATACATTTTCACGAACTGCTCACCTAGCTTTTTGTCGATCCCACGGCCCCACTGCATCGCGTACGCGATCGATTCATCCTGGTGGTCGTATCCATACGCAATACTATCCCGGAGGCCCGAGGATAGTTTTCCCGCCAGGTCCTCTCCGAGGTCTTTTCTCACGATGTCCAGCCCCAGGGGCAGCGGAAGTCCCGCCGTTTCCCTTTTCCATACCTCACCAAAATCCAATATCTTGTGATACCCCAGCGACTGATACGTGATTTGTCCTTCATGGATGAGGAGACCGGCATCAACGACGCCGTCATCGACAGCGCTCATGATTTTGTCGAATGGCATGTCAACGTTCCTGACGCCGTCGGTGAAGATTTTGAAGAGAAGCGACGCCGTCGTGAGCGGGCCCGGGGTGCCGACTGTTTTTCCTTTCAAATCGCTGAGTGTCCTGTATTTTCTTGAGATGATCACCGGTCCATATCCCTCCCCCATGCTGGCACCGGTTTTCATAATCCAGTATTTGTCCGCGACAAACGGGAAAGCGTGAGCTGAAATCGCGGTCACTTCCAGCTCTGCCTTCAGCGCGCGCTGGTTCAGCGACTGGATGTCTTCCAGCAAATGCTCGATGCGGATGCCCGGCAACTTCACCTTGCCGCTGGCAAGTCCGTAGAACATGAAAGCATCGTCGGGGTCGGGGCTGTGACCTACACGAATTATTCGTTCCGTCATTGGATAGGCTTTCCAACAATTCAATATGCGTACAACATACAGTATTTGTCCGTAAACTCAAAAGCAGGACGGGGGGTAAAAGAAAATTCAAGGTATCGCCGCAAAGAATGCTGCCAATTTCTCTTCGTCCAGCGCTCCCGATGTTCGCACACCGCTGCAGACATCGACAGCGTAAGGACAAACTTCCCGGATTGCATTCTGAACGTTTTCCGCCGTCAATCCGCCGGCCAGGAAGACGGGCACGTCTACTGTCTCACGGATCTTTTTGCTGACGGCCCAGTTATGGACGCGCCCCGTGCCGCCAAGCTCCTTGACCTGAAGCGATGGATTACCGGAATCCAGAAGGATTGCGTCAACGTACCCGGCCACGGCTGCGGCTTCTGCAAGAGCTTCTTCTCCTCTCACATGAATGACCTGGACGATGCGAATGCCCGGCAGCGCACGGCGGAGCACGGGATATCCGTCCACAGGAAAACGGTCGACCAGTTGTATCGTATTCACTTTTGTCCTGAGCCGCTGGTCGATAATTTCTTCTGGGTGCTGTTTACATGTGAGGAGAAATGTGCCAACCCCGCGAGGAACCGTCGAGGCGATGGATGCGATCAAGTCTTCGGGAATCGGGCCCGGACCGCTCGGCATTGCCGAGACCAGCCCGATGGCAGCGGCACCGTACCGGACGGCAAGCGCCGCTTCCTCAATGCTCTGTATACAACAAATTTTAACGCAGGGCTTCATGCAAGCTGCCTGTAACGGAAACAATCGACGGTGTGGTCGTTCACCATGCCGACGGCCTGCATGAAGGCGTAGCAGATCGTCGAACCGACAAATGTGAACCCGCGTGCCTTCAGGTCTTTGCTCATTGCGTCGGATTCCTTTGTTGAAGATGGAATGTGCTTCGTGCTTTTCCACGCCTTATGGTTTGTCTTCGTGCCGGCGAACTGCCAGATATATGCGTCAAAGCTTCCAAATTCTTTTTGAATGAGGAGGAATGCTTTTGCGTTTTGAATCACGGATCTAATCTTGAGTCTGTTGCGAACAATGCCGGGATTGTTGAGAAGGGATTTCACTTTTTTGCTGTCGTATATGGAAATCTTCTTAGCATTGAAGTTGTCGAAGGCCTTCCGGTAATTCTCCCGCTTCCGCAGAATGGTGATCCAGCTCAATCCCGCTTGCGCGCCTTCGAGACAGAGCATCTCGAACAGTTGGCGGTCATCATGGACGGGCACGCACCATTCCTTGTCATGATACTCGACATAAAGCACATCGTCGCCGGACCAGGCGCAGCGCCGCTTCATTTCACCTTACATCCTTCCAGTTCCACCACTTGAGCAGTTCCGGCTTGTGTCGCTTTGTCGAAGCAAAATACACTGCACAGCGAAATGTGTATAACAGGCAGCGGTCGACCTGGATTCCCTTCTGATGGCAATGCTCCAGATACAGTTTCTCCGGGTCGCGGCCTTTGAGGTCGCTGATGGAGCGGATGTCAAGATTCCACAGATCCTCGGCGATGCTCTTTCCCACTCCGGGGATCTTTTTCAATTCCACCAGCGACAGATGTTTCTTGGAGAGTTTTGGTTTCATTTAGTGATTCCTTGTAATGAGAAAATCCGAAATCCGAATTTCTAAATCTCAAACAAAACCTAAGTTCGAAATTCCAAATTCAAAATTCCGCACTCCGGAACCCTCCTCCTCGGCGGAATCCAGTAGCGAGACAAATCCGAAGAACCAAAATACAAATCGTAATCAAACCTACCTTGTTGTCCCGCCTTCATCGGGATGATCGGCATCGAGGCGGAGCGGTGAATTCGTGTTTCAAATTTTGGATATTGAGATTTAGAATTTGTTTCGTGTTTCGAGATTAGAGTTTAGGATCTGCTTCAAGATGACATTCGATAAAACTTCAAACTCCTCAGCTTACACTGTTCCCACTCTCAGGTAGAGCGGCCAGACCACACGCTTTTGTTCCTCCGGGTCGCCCCAGGCATGCTGGAGGTTTTCTCGTATCTGGTCAATTGGGTTTGTTCCGTTTTTCTCTTTGTACTGCTGGGTTGCCGACCAGGTTTCAAGATAACCGATAAGGTCGTGCATGTTCCACTGATACTCCATAGTAAAGACAGGCGCAGGAATTTCTTTCAACGGGAAAGGAATCGTCCTGTACATTTCATCCACAAAATGTCGTCCCGGTGGCCAATACGCGCCAACGATGGTTTTCTGATATGCATCTCTCACGGCATCGACTTCAGGCGTGATACGGGTCCAATGATAGCATGACGCGGCGAACAGACCGCCGGGTTTTAGCACGCGGCGCACTTCCGCATAGAACCTCTCAAAATCAAACCAATGCAGCGCCTGGGCAACCATGAACAGGTCGACCGAGCGTGGCTGGAGCGGAAGAGCTTCGGCCCGTGCGGCAACGTAGAAAATCTTTTCATGCGCCACCGCATTTTCGATCTGCTGTTGACTGGCATCTGTGGCGACAGTCCGCTGGAAGAACTGCGTCAATCCCAGTGCCGCCTGTCCGCTCCCTGTCCCACAATCGAGAGCGCATTCGTGACCTTGACAGTTGGAAACAAGGTATTCAAAAAGTTCGGGGGGATACGTGGGACGGAATCTCAGGTATTTCGGCGCCGTTGAGGAGAAATAATCGGCGAACCGTTTCTCGCTTTCCATCGGCGGCGGCTACGTTCCCACCTTCAGTACACCGGCCCCGTGAATCTCTCCCTTCTTCAATAATTGCATCGCACGGTTGGCGTCCTGCAAAGCAAACAGCTCGACCTGAGTTCTCACCGGGATCTGCTCGGCAAGCTTGAGGAAATCGTTTGCATCCTGCCGCGTGCTGTTGGCAACGCTGCGTATCGTCCGCTCATGATACAGGAGAGAGTAGTCGAACGAAGGCACGGGAGTCATATAGATCCCCGCCAGAGCCAGCGTACCCCCTTTCCGCAGCGCGCACAGCGCCAGGGGAACCAGGTCGCCCACCGGCGCAAAACTGATGGCGCTATCGAGCGGCTTTGGCGGTACTTCGTCGGCAGTGCCGGTCCACGCGGCGCCCAGGTCTTGGGCAAACTTGCGATGTTGTTCGCTCCGGGAAAACACATACACCTCGCACTTCCAGTGAAGTGCAACCTGGATGGCAATGTGTGCCGACGCGCCGAAGCCATAGAGTCCAATCCGTTCACCGGGTTTTATGTTGCTCAGCCGCAGTGCGCGAAATCCAATGATGCCTGCGCACAGGAGCGGCGCTGCTTCTTCATCGGAAAATCTGTACGGTATCGCATACACAAAATCCGAGTGGGCGATCACCTGTTCGGCAAAGCCCCCGTCGACATCGTAGCCCGTAAACTTCGCGCTCTCGCAGAGATTTTCATCGCCGCGCCTGCAGAATTCGCATTCACCGCACGCCCAATACAGCCACGGCACCCCGACGCGGTCGCCATATTTGTAACCCGTGACGTTCTTCCCGATGCGTTTCACCACGCCGACGATTTGATGTCCTGGAATGAGCGGCGATTTTTTCTGCGGCAATTCTCCTTCAATGATATGCAGATCGGTGTGACAGATGCCGCAGGCATGCACTTGAAGCAGAATTTCCTTGTCAACAGGCTGGTGAATGGCCATCTCGGTTGCCTGCAGGGGGTTATTCTCAACCGGCTGCGGGCCTGTGCATTGCAGTGCTTTCATGAGTGCAAATATAAGAAAATTTTGCAAAAGGCGAGTGTGTCAAGCGAACCCCCAGGGGTGATGGCAAGGTGCCGTCATGCTGCGCTGGATGGTGACGACCGCTGTCCATGATCCGATGTGTTTGAGCAGGTTAACGGCTGGAAACGATTTTCAAAACAATTGGACTGACAATGGAACTTGGGTGTTGTTGGGGTGTGCTGTTATATGTCGTTTGGATATATACTCTCGATCCGGATTCTGTCTTGTGGCTACTCTGCTTCAACATAGATAGATTTTCTTACGACGTGATTTTCTTTAAGAAATGTCTTCAAAGAAGAATTTGTCGGCCGTGCGTTTTCGAATCGGAAGAATGAACCGCGCAGATATTCTTCTGACAATTCTATGCTTTTCCACCGCCTCCCGAGTTTTTCTGCTACACTGCCAACAACGTTGCTTCCAGCAAAAGGGTCTAGAACAAGATCTCTTCGGGTTGTTAGAAACTTGATAAAAAACTCTGGGACAAACTCAACAAACCTTGCAGGGTGAAGTCTAAGACCTAGTTTGCGACATGATTCCAAATAGCTATCAAAGCTTTTGGTATTTGATGCTGACAATAAGTTGGAAATATTAAGCATATT
Organism: Bacteroidota bacterium; assembly: GCA_049515655.1. Lineage (GTDB taxonomy): Bacteria > Bacteroidota > Ignavibacteria > UBA10030 > SZUA-254 > JBEKTW01. The sequence goes on along the minus strand of JBEKTW010000004.1, from coordinate 145,488 downwards.
GGGCGGAATTGCTCCATTGTTATTCTTGCCCCACTTTTTTGAAATGTTGTGCTCTGACGGACGTATTCCAGAGTTATATCCATTTTTGAATAGTTTAATCATAGACTCTTTGTAAGGTGTAAGAACTCTTCGGTTGCATGCTTTTGGAGTTGCGCCTTTAGAAAGCCACCAAATAGGGTTGACAGCGTCTTTTACTCGGACTCTCCTTATAGTTACCCACTCGGCAGGCGCAGGAAGCTTGGCTGGATTGTACCAATAAAACTCCTGAGCTAATTTGAAAAGCTGGGCATCCTTGCAGAGAGCTAACAACAATTCGAAGTGATATAATGACCTCGTTGGTTCACCTTCGTTCCAGGAACCTCCAATATCAAGTACAAAACTTCCATTCGGTGTAAGCACTCTATGTATTTCTTTTGCGAAGGGAAGAAACCAATCAATATATTCTTCCGCGCTAACATTTCCGTACTTTTTCTTTCTTCGTAGTGCGAAGGGAGGAGATGTTATAACAAGATTTATTGACTCGCTCGGGAAAAAACTCAGTAATGAAGCAGAATCCCCGAGGAATGCCTGGCCCAACTTTGTAACATAGTAGGGATTACCCGTGTCTTTCCACTGATGAATATTTCTTCTCTTGCCTGCCAAGTTTAACCAAATTTACGGTCATCTTTACGATTACGAATTATGCTGAGTTCCTTTTGAAACTTTTCTATTAAGAACTCATGAGTTTTTTGAAGTAATGTCAAATCTTCCACTGTTATCGCGTTGCCTCCATGGACTATCGCCAGTGATTTGTTCTCTGCAAGCAGTTTCTTAACGCGATTAATTAAGGATTCAGTACTGGTTAATCTTGCAGTAAGGGTGTTTCTCGTGCTTCTTGGAGAAATATCCCAAAATGAACATGCATCTACAAAAATGACGTCATCATAACCTTGATTCTTTACCTTTTGCATAGCTTTGCTTTGAAGAAGGTGTTGTATCATATCTTTTTGTTTTCTATCTAGAGATGATCTTGATGGAGGCGCGTTCTCTTCTTCCGTGATTGACTCTGCGTACAATTTCCCGGCTTCGCTCAACTGGTAAAGCTTTTCACCAACTTTAAGCAACCATCCTCTTCCCCTTAATCCTTTGTCGCCCATGATCTTGGTAAATACTCGGTTTGAATCTGGGTATTCGTCACCGTGGCCTTCAAGGCCAAAAGCATCAGGAAACTTCTTCCATGCTGCTATAACAAGATCTTCAGCTGAAAAAGGCGTTTTGTGATTCTTTTCCAAATCGTATGCTGCGAGTAGAACTTTTTCATCTAAACTTAGCTCCTTAGACATTTATAGTTCTCCGGGTAATTTTCCTGCTTCAATAAATGAAGCAAGAGACTCAGATGCAAATTGTTGCATGTTGGCCGCAGTTTCATCCCATCGCTGGATCCAACTATCGTATGAGGCTTCCTCTTCTTTTTCCAAAAAGAGTACAATTTTCACCATAACTTCCAAGTATCTTTCAAGTAAGTAGATTCTCCATTGGCTGCTCTCAGCGCCATAACCACGGGATTTGTCCAAATACATACGTGCAAATGGTGACGCACTATTAATCCACCAAATGTTTCTATCAACATCTTGGACGCGTTGATATACTGGAGGATCTTGAGTGCTTAGCTTCACATCTTCGCCTGTTTCCGGGTCAGGATTTACGTCCGAGATTAAGATAAGTGGAAATCCCCTTCCGTGTTGGGAACCTGGCCCCCCCTTGTCCGACGATTTCACAATCACTTTGGTTGATTTTTTTGAGATGCAATGATTGTCCCCCGCGGTGACATCAGTTTCACCCGGTTCGAATCCGAAGACCATCCCAGCAGGGCTCACGCGTGCGATGCGAGAATTGCCCTCGGTCCACACAAGATAAATATCGCTTGTTTGTTCACCTGATGACAAAGTGCAAATGGCTGTAAGCGAGGATCTGCTTCCTGAATTTATTTCTATAACTTCGGGTACAATTTGGATATCGTACAAATGTACGACTTCTAATTGAACCGGATTGGATTTCAGTTTACCATCTAGCATTTCAGCATATATTTCCGTTTTACCAAAAGAGTATGTGTTTATAGTCAATAAAGCTTCGTCAACCATTGCAATATTTGTATCATCGCTAATCCATCGATATGGGGAGGGTCTAATTCGTTGACCTTTCTTATCATAGAATTTTAGAGTCGGTTTAATACTTACGCCGACGCCGGCTCTATTATGAGATAGACTTAGTTCAAGCCTCGCTGGTTTCCCCGAAGGGAACGGTGGCGGCGGAGGCGGTGGACCACCCTCTTTTCCAGGTCCCCATAAAGAATCAATCATGTTTTGAAGAAACTTATTTTTCCACCTATCCAGCGCCTCGTTCATTTTGCTCAATGCGCTTTTCTCTTCCTGATCAATTTTTCTCTTGTCTCTCGCTTCGAATTCCTTCGCATAGGTTTCTATCTGTTCTCTAATCCAAGTTTCAACCGCTCTTGTTAATGGACTGTCAGCAAGGTTTCTACGTTCATTAGTCTTAAAGTCTTCAATTGCTTCCAAGACGCACTCTCCGTAGATTCGGTCAGCGTAAGGTGACAAAACCCCGAGTTCTGGAATATCTTTTGATCCAACGTAACCGGAGACGGCTTTATATGTAATAGAATGCCTATACTTTCGCTGCCACCGCATACTTCTGTCTGATGTTCTTAGAGTTAGGGTACCCTGTTTGTATTGGCCGCTTTTTGTTGTTGATACCTCGCGATCGAACTTAGGATCCCTTGTGGATTCAGGGATAACGATAATCTTTGGTTCTGCTGCCCCTTCCATTGGGGGTATTTCTGGTAAAGATAGTGGTTTACCTTGATTATGTTTCTTCCCGTCAATAATTACATAGACTCTGCATAATTGTAGCGTTCGGATCATCTGCGGATGATTGACAATGTTTTCGATCAGCTCTAAGGCTGGTATTTTGCCGCCAATGTCTTTTGGATCCACACCTGCTACAAGTGTAAAACCATCTGCCTGGGCAAAGCTCTCTTGTGCTGCCTCGGGTAAGCCATCAAGACTTGTTTTGATTTCGGAAAGCGCCTTGTTCAATTCCTTTTTCAACTCCTTCACCACAAAATCTTTCCCCTTCTCAGAATTAGGTACATATCCAAATCGAAAGGACCCACTTTCTACACCGTAAAGATTACCCCGTCCTCGTTTTACTGTGTAGATGTACGAATAATCTTCAAACATCTGCGTCATATAGCACTTGCCACCATTTCCATGTCCACCTTGGAGGTCTGTCATTGTAAGTCCTCCTGTTGCAGCGTTAGGGTCTGCCCAATGTCTGAATCTTGATTCAATATGATCACTAGATATACCTACAAAATCAAGACATGAGATAGAGGCTGGCTCTGTTCCTTTGGCGTTGGAAAAAACAAGAATAACCACTCTCCTATCCTGCAAAATATTTTCTCTAATATAGGCGTCAGAAGAATTTTTGCACCACTCTGGTAATCCGTTTTCGTGAGATCTGAAAGACTGGCAAAGAAGCCTTATCGCTCCTTCTTGATGAACTTTCAAATCGGGGTCAGGCGTATAATTAAATTTCGCCACTTTAGTTTCTCCATTTGATTAAATTTTCCAAATCAAATTCTACTTCACTGTCAAATGCCATTATTGACTGTTCAGCCACAAAATTTTCACATCGCCTTCCAATTGCCTAAACTCCTTGTCTCCCGTAACAAGATGGGCATTCTTTTGGACCGCTAGTGCGGCTGCGAATGCGTCGGCGTACGACATCTTATGCTTCGACTTGAACACCGCTGCTTGTCGTGTGATCTTCCACTCCGCATCTTCGAATTGAATCCCCAACTTGTGGAGCTCGTTAATCGTTGTGTCAGCTTCAGCGGGCGACGTTTTTCGCGCGATGACGTACCACACCTCGCCGGCATTGACCACGCTCATCCATAGGGGTGTTGCATTCTCATTAGCATCTGCGATAAGCTGCGCAACGCGTTCACCCGCTGGTTCATCTTCATAATAAGCGATAACTGCCCACGTATCCAATACGAGGGCTTTCGGTTTCGCAGCCATTAGAGTTCCCTCTCATTTTTCTTTTCTTCCATCAACTCTTTCATCAATCCTTTCCCTTTGAACTTGCCGCGCAAGCTGTTGATGTACTCCCTCGTGATCGGCTTCAGGATGATGGAGTGGTCTTTCTCGTCAACGTCGATCTGAATTCTCGTCCCCTCCTTGATGTCAAAGTGGCGCCGAATCTTGGAAGGAATGACGATTTGACCCTTTTTTGTCGCTATTGTTTCCATTAAGAATCCTTTCAGAATTGATGGTAGAAATATAATGTTTTTCCTACTTAAAGTCAATAGTAGGAATATGCTATTTTCTCTAACTTATCATAATAGTCGGAAATCGCATGAATTGGTTACTTTAAGGGGACAGCCTGAATGGGTGTTCTTTGTCATTGGTTCTTGGTTGCTAGTTCTTTGTTCCTGGTTGTTGGTACTTGGTCGTGGGCTTTTGGCTGTTAGCTGTTAGCCTTTGGCCTTTAGCTTCTGGCCTCTAGTCTCTAGCTTCTTTCACATCATCTCAAAATTCCAATTACTTCTTTTTCTCTTCTTGCCTCTTGCTCCTACCACCTACATCCTATCACCTATCACCTTCCCTCCGTTTCACCCTTTCACCGCTTCTCTATCTCAAAATCTCGCCATTACATCATCTCACAATCTCATTATCCTATCCTCTCCTTTTGCTTTTCCCTCCCCAAAACGCTATTTTGAAACTTTGGATTCGGGGATTCGTTAGTATACTCAGTTCTCCAAAAGCTTGCGTATTTCTTTATCATAGGAAGGAGTTCCAATATGCATTTCTCTGATGAGTTGCGGAGAGTGCTCTGCGCCACTGCTCTCCTAGTGGCTTTCCTACTGCCCGCCGGAAGCATCGCGCAGATTCAACCGGCAGTCGGTATTCGCCAAAATACTCCGGACGTCCATGCATTCATTAACGCAAAAATCGTGCTGGCGCCGGGTAAAGTTGTTGAGAAGGGAACGCTCGTCATCCGCGGCGGAATCATCGAGGCGGTCGGGCCGAACGTTTCCGCTCCGCCCGATGCCCGCGTCTGGGACATGGCCGGCATGACGATCTATGCCGGGTTCATCGACAGCTACTCGGATATCGGGATGCCGAAGAAGCCGCAACCGGGCGAGGGACAGGATGCGCCGCGCTCGAGGCGCTCCGCCCCGGCTGCATCGGAACCGCGAGGACCGAAACACTGGAATGACAATGTCCTCTCCTCTCAAAACGCCGACGAGCTGTTCATGCCGGACCCGAAGGCCGCCGAGAAAATGCGCGGGCTCGGATTCACGACAGCACACGTCGTTCCCCAGATGGGAATTCTCAGAGGCAGCACGGCGCTCTTCAATCTCGGGGATGGTACAGCCAACCAGCTTCTCCTGAAATCGCACATCGCTCAGGATGTCACATTCGAAACCAGCTTCGGCGACGGATACCCCAATTCGCTCATGGGAGCGATCGCGTTGATCCGCCAGACGATGCTCGACGCCCAGTGGCACAAGGCAGCGATGAAGGCCGCCGCCGAATACCCCGCCGAGCAGCGGCCGGAGTTTGTCGCCGACCTCGCGGCGCTCGAAGATGCCGTTGCTGGCAAACAGCCTATCATGTTCGAATCGACCGACGAGATCAGCATTCTGCGCGCGGCGAAGATCGCACGGGAGTTTTCAGTGAAACCCTGGATGCGCGGAAGCGGCTACGAGTACCGCCAAATCGACGCGGTGAAGCAAACGGGTGTCCCCATCCTGCTCCCGGTGAACTTCCCGGATGTCCCGTCAGTCCAGATACCTGAAGAGGCGCTCAATGTCGACCTCCAGGAGCTTCGCTACTGGGATGAAGCTCCGGAGAATCCCAGGAAACTCCAGGAAGCGGGAATAACGTTTGCGTTCACGACCGCGAAACTGAAAGATGCCGACAAGTTCCTCGGCAATGTCCGCACAGCCGTGAAGCGCGGCCTTTCACCCGAAGCCGCGCTTGCCGCGCTCACAATGACGCCGGCAAAGCTCTTCGGCGCCGAAAAGAAACTCGGGACGCTCGAAGCGGGCAAGATGGCGAACTTCGTGGTGACGGACGGAGATCTCTTCTCCGAGAAAACGAAAATCCGGGAAACCTGGGTAGACGGAAAACGATACCCGGTCAAACCCCGGCCCGAGTTCGAACCCCGCGGAACTTGGGAAGTACTCCTAGCGAACGCTCCCGTCGATACTCTCACGATCGTTCTCAAGGGGGACGTTGAGAAGCCCGAGGGTTCCGCGAAAGCAAAGGGTAAGGAAGCGAAATTCTCAACGGTGTCATTCTCCGATATGCGCATCTCGCTCTCGTTCACGGGAGATTCGCTCGGATTGAAAGGTGTCATCCGGATGACCGGGACAGCCGCCGGCGAGACAATGCTCGGCACCGGTGAACTATCGGATGGATCCGGGTTTTCGTGGAGCGCAAAGCGCAAGGAGGCGTTCAAGCCGGAACCCGATACATCAAAACCGAAACCTCCGGCGATGGCTTTGTTCGGCCCCGTTTACCCGCCGGGCGCATTCGGCAGAGCGAAACTTCCCGAACAGCCGGCTAGCATCCTCGTGAAGGACGCTACTGTCTGGACGTGCGGCCCGGAGGGAACGATTCAACACGGCGACGTCCTCATCGAACGCGGCAAGATTCAAAAGGTGGGACAGAATCTTGAAGCACCGTCAGATGCGCTGGTCATCAACGCCGGCGGGAAACATGTGACTCCGGGGGTCATCGACTGCCATTCGCACTCCGCGGTGGAAGGAAGCGTGAACGAAACCGGGAAAACACTCACAGCCGAAGTTCGCATCGGCGACGTGATCGATCCCTACGATATTGCCATCTACCGGGAGCTTGCGGGCGGCACGACGGCCGCCAACGTTCTCCACGGATCGGCGAATCCTATCGGCGGTCAAAATCAGGTGATAAAGTTCCGCTGGGGTGTACTACCGGAAGAGATGAAGTTCGAAGGCGCCCCGCCCGGAATCAAGTTCGCTCTTGGGGAGAATCCAAAGGAAAGCAACTGGGGCGGCAGCTCTGGGTCGCGCTATCCGCAAACCCGTGAAGGTGTCGAACAAATCATTCGCGACGAATTCCACGCCGCGCTCGACTATGAAAAGGCAATGAAGGAATTCCAGGACGGCAAGCGGCACATTCCCGTACGACGCGACCTTGAGCTGGACGCGGTCGTCGAGATCCTTCACGGCAAGCGGCTGGTCCATGCCCACTCGTACCGCCAGGATGAAATCGAAATGCTCATGCGTGTGGCGGAGGATTTCGGATTCCGCATTGCGACGTTTCAGCATGTGCTCGAGGGATACAAAGTGGCCGACCAGCTTGCCAAACACGGAGCGGGAGCGTCCGCATTCAGCGATTGGTGGGCATACAAGTTCGAAGTCTACGACGCGATTCCGTACAACGGCGCGCTCATGCACGACGCTACGGTCGTCGTCTCGTATAATTCCGACAGCGATGAACAGGCCCGCCGGTTGAATACGGAGGCCGCGAAGGCCGTGAAGTATGGTGGTGTGAGCGAGCAAGAGGCGTTGAAGTTCGTGACGCTGAACCCCGCGAAACAATTGCGCATCGACAACCGGGTCGGCTCCCTGGAACCGGGAAAAGACGCCGACTTCGTGATCTGGAGCGGGAGCCCTCTTTCAACGTACTCCATCTGCGAGCAGACGTGGATCGATGGCAGAAAGTACTTCGACAGAGATCAAGACCGGAAGATGAACGAGGAGGTCAGGAAGGAACGCGCAACTCTCATCCAGAAGATGCTGGTCGAAAAGAAACCGGAGGGCGGAGAAAAGAAACCCGAAATGCCGAGACGCCCGGGGGAGAGCAAATATGGCGATGAGGAAGTCCGTGGAAAGGAGGGCAACTGACATGTTAACCCATCAAGGTAGCACAAACCGTTTCATGATGTGGGGGATTGCGTTATTGATCGGAGTCCACTCATTCCTGCGTGCGTCCGAGATCCCCGCGAAGGCACAGGATCATCCGATCGCCCTCGTCGGAGGAACGATTCATACGGTCGGCGGCCCGGTCATCGAGAACGGGACGGTTCTTTTCGACAAGGGGAAGATCGTGGCCCTGGGCACGAACGTTGACCTTCCGAAAGGAACAGAAACAATTGACGTCAAAGGGAAACACGTTTATCCGGGCATGATCGATGCGCACACCACGCTCGGTCTCGTCGAAATTGGAGCAGTGCGCGCGACACAGGATATTACTGAAACCGGCCCAATCAACCCCAACGTACGCGCTGAAGTTGCGGTGAATCCCGAAAGCGAGATCATTCCTGTTTCCCGCGCCAACGGCGTCACGCTCGCGATGACGATTCCTGAGGGTGACGTGATCGGCGGAACCTCGGCGGTCATCGCACTCGACGGCTGGACGTGGGAAGAAATGACGTTCAAGGCGCCAGCGGGCCTGGCGGTTGCCTGGCCGTCGATGACCATCAACCATGCGTGGTGGGAACGCCGCTCGGAAGAAGACCAGAAGAAGGCCCGCGATAAAGCCATCAATGACCTGCGGGCCGCGTTCCGGGATGCTCGCTTGTACTTGAAGGCAAAGCGCGCCGAACCTTCCGAAAACACTCCGTATCACAAAACGGACGTTCGTTGGGAAGCGATGGCTCCAGTGCTCGATGGAAAGATCCCGGTGTTGATGAACGCGGAAGAGATCCAGCAGATTCAAGCAGCGGTCGCGTGGGCGGAGCAGGAGGGAGTGAAGCTCGTCATCATGGGTGGTTATGACGCGTGGCGTGCTTCGGAATTATTGAAGGTGAAACACATCCCGGTCATCGTGAATCCTATGCTGCGCACACCGTGGCGGCGCTGGGAAGCATACGATGACCCGATGTCGCTGCCCAAGAAACTCTACGACGCGGGCGTTCAGTTCTGCATAGCCGGCGACGCCGACCCTTCGAATGAACGCAACTTGCCGTACCATGCCGCAATGGCGGCTTCCTACGGCTTGCCGAAGGATGAGGCACTCAAGGCCGTCACACTTTATCCAGCGCAGATCCTCGGTATCGCCGATCGAGTCGGCTCACTCGAGGTTGGCAAGGACGCGACACTGATTGTCACCAGCGGCGACCCACTGGAAATCGTTTCAAATGTCCAGATGGAATTCATCCAGGGAAAGAATGTTTCTCTGTCAAGTAGACACACGAGGCTGTATGAGAAGTATAAGGAGAAGTACAAAAGAATGGGGATTGGGAAATGAGATGATGAGATAGACGGGTAGTGGCATTGTTGAGATGGTGAGATAATGAGCAGTTGAGAGCTGGGTGTTAGGGAGTCAGAGGGTCGGTCCGGTACCGCTATCTGGGGCCGGGTAGAACGAACTGACTTTTACCCTTGAAAGGCTGGAAACCGGGAAGAATGCCATTCTCCATCGGTTTAGGGGATGGCACGTAACCATCGTTGCTAAACTGCTTGTTGCCCCATGATTTTCTTGACTTTCTATACTCTTTTCTTTACATTAGCGGCAGCTTGAACAACAAAACACATAACAATCATGGGAGTATCTCGCATGAATAACCATCGAAAAGTACTGCCTTGGTTCCCAACCCTCCTTCCGATCACCTTTGCCATGGCCTGTTCTCTGCTCGTCTGGGGATGCTCATCCAGCCAGAGCGATAAACGTCCCGTGGTTCAACCCAGCGCCACGGACGCGCTGCGAAAGGAAATGTTCCGGCTAAGGCAAGAGAACGACTCCTTGAAATTGCAGATCGATAAATTGCAGCAAGAGAACCGCCTTGCAACTGCACATTCGGCACAACTCGAAACTGACAATGCCGACCTCCGCGAGAAACTAAAAGCGATTCCACCGCCACCACCGCCGACGCCGACGGCGGCGATTACCGTCCCTCAAACTCCCAGGATTGCCGATCCCAATCTTGCTTACCAGGAGGGGCTGAAATTGTTCCGAGCACGTAATTACGGCGAAGCGCAATCCACATTCCAGTCTGTCCTTGACTCCAATCCCGGTTCTCTCGAAGACCATTGTTACTACTGGATCGGTGAGTGTGAGTTCGCGCAGAAAAACTATCAGAGCGGCATTGAACACTTTCAAAAAGTCTTTTCTTTCAACCGCTCTTCCAAGAAAGATGATGCGCAGATGATGATCGCAAACTCCTATCTCGCAATGGGGAGCAAAGCAAAAGCAAGAGAGGAATACAAAAAGCTCATCGAGAAATATCCGGCGAGCCCCTATGTGAAAAGCGCAAAGGCAAAACTGAGTAAGATCACAGGCGAATAACCATCCTGTTCGCAAAAAAGTCCACCCAAGAAATTGGGTGGACTTTTTTGTTTCAATGGTGCCATTGTTCTGGAACGGGTCCAGTCCTTTCGCGGCGTCTTTTCTGAGTTCATTCCGCCTCGACGTTTTCTGTTTAGAAATCCTCTTTTTTACTTGCGGTAGAGATCAAAACTTTGTATACTACACAGGGACGTTGAAGGAAATTCCGCTGTTGACAAATTGTGAACAACCCGTTCGCCGGACTGTTTTCTTTGAAATTCTAATGTCGGAAAGGGGTTTCCCTCTCAAGTAAAATGTGAACAACCGGCGCTCGATTTATTGTGCTGCCTTATGTTACTTTTTGCGGGAGCCCGGCTTCAAGTAATCGATGGTTATCGACACGAGTACCTTCCAATAAGTGGTTTGTGAATATTTAGGTTGATAATGTGTGAACAACACGTGTAAACCTCGTTAACGTCTTTAATTTTCAGTAGAATCTTCATTATGGATATCAACAATCCCTCGGGAGTCTCAGAAAACGAATATCAAGAACTCAGCGAACAGCCCTTCGCTGAACAAGCGGCTCAAAAAGCTTGGCAGGAATGCCTGAACATCATCCGGGAGCGAACCAACAACCAGAGTTTCAAGACCTGGTTCGAACCTATTGTCCCCTTGCGACTCGAACGCGACCGGTTTGCCATTCAGATTCCAAGCCAGTTCTTCTACGAATGGCTCGAGGAACATTACTTCTCACTTCTTAATGAGGCATTGACCCAGGTCATCGGCACGGAGGTGGCAATTGAGTACGTAATTTCGGAGGCCGATACGGAAGAAGCTGAAGAGAATCCAAATCTTGCTGCCTTGATGGCGAATTCGACGGAACTTCGCTTCATGTCACAGCCGCCGGGCGACACAACCGCTTCCCTTCCGGACTCTCCGGCAAGGACTCCACTCGGTACCGTGAAGCAGTCTCCCATCGATTCATTCCTCAATCCGCGGTATACCTTTGAGAACTACATCAAAGGTGAAAGCAATCAGTTCGCGCGCGCTGCCGCACTCGCGGTTGCCAATAACCCGGGGGGGACTTCTTTTAATCCGCTTGTCATTTACGGCGGTGTGGGTCTCGGAAAAACGCATCTGGTTCACGCTATTGGTAACCACGTCCTCCGGGCGCGCCCTTATCCTCGCGTGCTGTACGTCTCAAGCGAAAAGTTTACCGTCGATTTTGTCGACGCCATCCAAAAGGACAGTGTCAGTAAATTCTCGTCCTTCTATCGCAGCGTCGACGTGTTGATCGTCGACGATATTCAGTTCTTTACGGGCAAAGAGAAAACGCAGGACTATTTCTTTCACACGTTCAACGCTCTTCATCAACAGGGAAAACAGATTGTACTGTCGTGTGACCGTCCGCCGAAGGACCTACAGGGGCTTAATGAACGCCTTATTTCCCGGTTCCAGTGGGGACTCACCGCCGATATTCAGCCACCTGATTTAGAGATGCGCATTGCGATTCTACAGAAGAAAATTGCAGATGCCGGCGTCGAGCTGTCCCATGAGGTCGTGGACTTCATCGCCGTCAATGTTACCTCCAATATCCGGGAGCTGGAGGGCTGTTTGATCGGACTCCTCGCCCGCGCGTCCCTCGAAAACAGAACGATCGGTCTCGATCTCGCAAAGGAGGTCGTTAGCTCCGTGATCGGAGAAATGAAAACACATATCACCATAGAGGAAATCCAGCGGGTTGTCTGCGAGCATTTGGGAATCCCGGAGGATCTCATCCGCGCAAAAACACGAAAACAGGAAATTGTGAACGCGCGGCAGATTGCAATGTACCTCTCGAAGGAATACACGAACTCTTCACTGAAAACCATCGGTTTGCATTTTGGCGGACGCGACCACAGCACCGTCATCCATGCGTATCAAACCGTCGAGGATTGTATGAAAGTCGATGCGAAACAACGACAGCTCGTTTCACAATTGAAGTCGAAACTCGAAGCCCGGACGCCGTGATCTTCCATCTTCGACCAGATATCGATCAAACCGCTGCCGTCGGTGTGTTCTCTTTGGTCCTTATGTGTGTGCTTATAACCTGTGAATAGTTGTTAGTTCGATGTTGAAAAAACCTCCTCTTCACCGCACTGAGTACGAAGTGTGAATCATTGTTGATGACTCTTTTTCATTTCCCCACGATCTGAACATTGGCAGGGGTCAATTTTTGCCGGAAAAGCTTCCGTTTGAACGATCAAAACGGCTTTTCAACATATACACAGGGCTTATAATTAATCACCTCTATTACAAACAAATAACACTTATAACATATTGAAAAACATAAGTGTTAGACCATGCAAGACATTGAAAATATTCGGAAATTTCTGTACATTGAACTACCAAAAAACTCTCGTGATTTCACTTTTCCGCTAAGGAGTTCACAATGAAGCTTTCTGTTTCAAGTTATGAATTACAAAAGTGCTTGGGCAATATCAGCGGCGTCATTCCTTCGAAATCGACTTTGCCTATATTGGAAAATTTCCTTCTTGAATTATCCGGTGGAGAATTAACCGTTACGGCAAGTGATCTGGAAATTTTTGCTTCTGTCAAGATGGGTGTGAAAGGTTCCGAGGACGGTACAATCGCAATTCCTGCAAAACGTCTCATGGAAACAATCCGGGCTCTTCCGGAGACCACGATAGTTCTCTCCGGAGATTCGGGGTCAAACAAGATTGAAATGAAAACGGACAGCGGGGTGTACAGGGTCACGGGGGAGTCAAGCGAGAATTATCCATCCGTTCCGGTTTTCAAGGAACACGAGGAGCTGCAGATTGACAATGAGACATTGCGACGGCTGATTAACAAGACTGCTTTCGCGGCCAGTACTGATGAACTGCGACCCGCAATGACGGGAATTTTGTTTCAGATAAAACCGAAAGAGATTCGGGCAATTTCTACCGACGGACACCGGCTCGTGAAGTTCACGAATTCAGCTTTTTCGTCGAAGAACGTTGAGAAAGATATTATCATTCCGGCAAAAGCCCTCAATCTGGTTGTAAAGTGTATTGAAGACACGCCGGGAATAATTTCTTTGAATGGAAGCCAGGTGAAATTCAACTTGGGGAACATTACACTTGTGTCTCGGATGATCGATGAGAAGTATCCAAACTACGAGAGCGTCCTTCCGCTGGAGAACGATAGAAAGCTGGTTGTCAATAAGAACGAATTGCTTTCGTCGGTGCGAAGGACCGCCTTGTATGCAAGTTCGACCACGCATCTCGTCAGGTTTTCACTGAACAAGAACTCGGTTGCGGTCTCCGCCGAGGATATCGATTTCGGGAGCGAAGCCAAGGAGACGTTGAAGTGCGAATACACTTCTGACCCGATGGAAATCGGGTTCAATTCTTTCTATGTCATGGACATTCTCTCGCACCTGGACACGGACGAAGCCGTCTTTATGCTGAGTTCCCCTTCGCGTGCAGCAATTGTAAAACCGGCGGAACAACGAGCCGGGGAAGATCTGCTGATGCTGGTGATGCCGGTGCGTTTGAATGCATGACCCGACGGAGTAAATGCGTTTAACGAGTCTCAGGTTACAGAATTTTCGAAACCATCTTCAATTGTCGTTCGAGTTTGGTCCGGGGACCAACGTGCTGCTTGGCGACAATGGCCAGGGAAAAACGAATATCATCGAAGCGATTTCTTACCTCTGCCTGACGAAGAGCTTTTACGCGAGCACCGACGCCGTGGTGCTCAATTTTGAAGAAACAATGTTTGAGATTGAAGGCACGTTGTGCTCCGACAGTGCGACGGAGAATCGGGTGCGGGTTGTGTACGACAAGCAAGTTCCACGGAAAGCGTATTTCATTAACAGGCGTTCGGTCGAACCGTTCTCTTCCGTGATAGGTAAGTTTCCCGTCGTCATCTGCTCGCCCGAGCACGCGCCCATCACCATGGGAAGCCCGGGCGACCGGCGAAAATTCGTAGACCTCGTCATCTCTCAATCGAATGAATCCTACTTTAAGACATTGATTGAATACCGGCACACGTTAAAGCAGCGAAACAGAATCCTCTTCGATGCAAAAATATCCGGAAGAGATGTTTCGGGAACGCTCGATCCGTGGAGCGAGCAGCTCATAACCCTGGGGGGAACATTGATGCATCGCCGGAAAACGTTCATGCAGGAATTTCAGCCGTACGTCCGATCGGCGTATCACCGCCTCGTCGAGGTCAGGGAAGAACCCTCGATTGAATACCTCCCGGCCGTCTCGTCGGAGGAGACGTCGACTGATATCGAGTTTCAAAACCTGCTTCGGCTCTCAGTTGGAGAGAGAAGCGTGGAGGAACGGCAAATCGGCACGACACTTGTCGGCCCTCACCGCGACGAGTTTGCGTGCAAGATCAATGGACAGGATCTGCGGAAATTCGCGTCGCAGGGACAGCACAAGACCTTTCTCGTCGCGCTGAAGCTGGCCGAATTCTTCTACCTGAAAGAGCGGTGCAACGAAACCCCGCTCATGCTCCTAGACGATATCTTCAGCGAACTGGATGAGCATCGCTCCGGAAGATTGTTGAGTTTCGTTGGCGATATCAGCCAGACCTTCATAACCTCAACGGCGCTGCAAATAATGGGAAACGTCATCGATTTCGACGGTCGCAACAGGAAATTTTTCATCAATCCCGGAGCCGGGGTTTCTCAAAACCCCCTCGCCGTATCATGAGGTCGTCGAAACCGAAGCAGTTGGAACTCTCGATCACCGCGGCTCTTGAGCAACTCGGATTGAGTGCCCGCGTGCGGCAGTACGAAGTGCTCGACCGCTGGAGCTCTATCGTCGGCGATCATATTTCCAGCGTGACGAACCCGGAGCGGATCGACCGCGGGAAACTCATCGTGCGGGTCACGCGCTCGACATGGCGCAACGAACTGACGTTTTTGAAAAAAGAGATTATTGCCAAGATCAACAAAGCAATGAACCAGGAAATTGTAAACGACATCATCTTTCGTTAACGAGCATTCATGCCAAAGACCATTGATAAAGAATCAAAAGAGCTCAACTTGGAAAAAGCCGAACCGCTGAAGAAGAAAAGGAAAACCGACGGTGACTACACGGCGAACGATATCACCGTCTTGAAAGGGCTTGAACCGGTCCGGCAGCGCCCCGCGATGTATATCGGCGATGTCTCGGTGCGCGGTCTTCATCACCTTGTCTACGAAGTCGTCGACAACTCGATCGACGAAGCGCTTGCCGGATTCGCGCACCGCATCGATGTCTCCATCAATCAGGATGGTTCTGTGACCGTGTTCGATGACGGCCGCGGCATTCCGACCGGAATTCATCCCGAAGAAAAACGATCCGCCCTGGAAGTTGTCATGACGGTGCTCCACGCCGGAGGCAAGTTCGACAAGAACACGTACAAAGTTTCGGGAGGCCTTCACGGGGTCGGCGTTTCGGTTGTGAACGCGCTCTCGGAATGGCTGGAAGTGGAAGTTTACCGTGAGGGGACAGTCTGGTTTCAGAAGTACTTCCGGGGAAAACCGAAGGAAGAAGTCAAGGTTATCGGTAAGACGAAGGACAATAAGGATGGGACAAAAGTCACCTTCCTGCCCGACGTGACGATTTTCAAGAACCGCGTTTTCAAGTTCGAGACCATTGCCGAACGCCTGCGCGAGCTCGCCTTTTTAAATCCAGACGTGAAACTTCGCATCGTGGATTTACGCAAAGGGGAGGAACGGGAAGAAGAATTTCACTTCAAGGGCGGCCTGGTGGAGTTTGTGAAATACATCGATGCCACGCGGCCGTCCATCATGCGGAAAACTTTGTACGCGAAAGGCCAGGATAAAGACGAAGCCGGCCGGGCGGTGGAAGTCGAAGCCGCGCTCCAGTACAACGACCAGTATAACGAAAACGTTTTCACGTACGTCAATAACATTAACACGCTGGAAGGCGGGACGCACCTCGTCGGATTCCGGACATCGCTCACGCGCTCGCTCAATAGCTACGCCGCAAAAAATAATCTCGTGAAGGAAGGCGGCGTTCAACTGACGGGCGACGATTTCCGGGAAGGTCTGACCGCAGTCCTCAGCGTGAAAGTTCCTGAGCCGCAGTTTGAGGGCCAGACAAAGACGAAGCTCGGCAACAGTGAAATCAAGAGTATTGTCGAAACGGTCGTCGGAGAACACGTTGCGACATGGCTGGAAGAAAATCCGACCGATGCCCGCCGGATCATTGACAAGTGCCTCCGGGCGGCGGAAGCCCGCGAGGCCGCGCGGAAAGCGCGGGACCTGACCCGCCGCAAGAACGCGCTCGAATCCTCTAGTCTTCCGGGCAAGCTGGCCGATTGCTCCATCGATGATCCCGAACATTGTGAGCTGTATATCGTCGAGGGCGATTCTGCCGGCGGAAGCGCAAAGCAGGGCCGCGACAGGCGTTTCCAGGCAATCCTTCCGATGAAAGGAAAAATTCTGAACGTCGAAAAAGCGCGCCTGCACAAGATGCTCGAAAACGAAGAGATCCGGTGCATTTTTACCGCCATCGGTTCCGGCGTGGGCGAGGAATTCGACGCCTCAAAAACCCGGTATGGAAAGATTATCATTATGTGCGACGCCGACGTCGACGGTTCCCATATCCGCACGCTCCTGCTCACGCTCTTTTTCCGGTACATGAAGGAACTCATTGAGCTAGGACATGTATATATCGCCCAGCCGCCGCTGTACAAAGTCAAGAAGGGAAAGCAGGAGTTTTATGCCTACGATGATGAAGAACGCGACCAGATCATCAAGCGAATGAAAAGTGAGAAAAGCAAGGATGCAGGCAAGACGAAAGAGAAAGAAGCCGCTGAAACGCTCGTGGCGGTTGAGGAGGGGGCGGTTGTCAGCCCCGACGGATTCGTGATCTCACGGTTCAAAGGACTTGGAGAAATGAACCCCGAGCAGCTCTGGAGCACGACGATGAATCCCGAAACGCGCACGATTCTCCAGGTGACGATCGAGAATGCCGCCGACGCCGACCGTACGTTCTCCATTCTCATGGGCGACGAGGTCGAGCCGCGGCGTGAGTTCATCGAGAAGAATGCAAAGTACGTGAGAAATTTGGATGTGTGAGGGAAGTAATTGAGGTGATGAGAGGGAG
Organism: Bacteroidota bacterium; assembly: GCA_049515655.1. GTDB lineage: Bacteria > Bacteroidota > Ignavibacteria > UBA10030 > SZUA-254 > JBEKTW01. The sequence continues at coordinate 128,051 of JBEKTW010000004.1, read as the reverse complement.
AAAAGGTGAATGGGTGAGTGGGTGAAACGGCGAGATTATAAGATGATGAGTAGTTGAGATATTGAGATTATGATAAAGAAGGGATTGGAAGATAGAAGCCAAAAGCCAAAAGCCAAAAGCCAAAAGCTAAAAGCTAAAAGCTAAAAGCAAGAAGAGGAAGTAGTTGAGACATTGAGATGGTGAGAGAATGAGTAGTTGAGTATATGAGATAGGCGCATGACAAAAAAACGAACGACACATATAATGATACTTGATAAGGATGACCCAAAGCGAGAATTGGAATTTGAGATACAGTTTCAACTTTCGCTTACGCCCTCCGAGAGATACGAAATTATGGACCGTCTTGTAAAAGATGGTTTGGAACTAATGATCCAACATGGATATTCGACAACTCCTAAAATCGTTACTCGACCATAAGGTCAGATTCTTGATCATTGGAGGATGGGCGTTACCGGCGTACGGACTGGAACGCATGACAAAAGATGTGGATATTTTTATTCAGCCGACAGAGAAGAATGCGCTGAGAACGAAAGAGGCGCTCAAGGAAGTCGGATATGAAATCGTGAATGGTGTCGACGTTTCCGTCTTCTTAAAGAAAAAGGTCCTGATACAACAATACATTCTTCGCACGGATATCCATCCATTTGTCGCTGGATCCTCGTTCAGGGATGCCTGGGCAAACCGTGTGAAGACGAAAATTAAAGGTCTGAACGTTTTTGTTCCTTCGCTGAAGGATCTTATCAGGATGAAAGAATCGGCTGGCCGCGAGCAAGATATGCTGGACGTTAAGATGCTTCGTGAGATTCAAAGACATGCTAGACCAAGAACTAAGAACCAGGAACTAACAGCAAAGAACCCAAGATCCCAACCCCATGGCAACAATAAGCGAAAAAATAATACCTGTTGATATTGAAGATGAAATGAAGGGCTCGTACATCGACTACGCGATGAGCGTCATCGTTGCTCGCGCGCTGCCGGATGTACGGGATGGATTGAAGCCTGTTCATCGCCGCGTGTTGTATGGCATGCAGGACCTCGGGCTCGCGAGCAACCGTGCATACAAGAAGAGCGCGCGCATCGTCGGTGAAGTCCTCGGCAAGTACCACCCCCACGGCGATACTGCGGTGTATGACACCATGGTTCGTATGGCGCAGGAGTTTTCACTGCGGTATCCGCTCGTCGACGGGCAGGGGAATTTCGGGTCAGTCGACGGCGATTCACCGGCCGCCATGCGGTATACCGAAGCGCGCCTTTCGCGCATCGCCGAGGAGATGCTGCGCGACCTCGATAAGAACACGGTCAATTTCGCGCCGAACTTCGACGACACGCTGAAAGAACCAACCGTATTGCCCGCACTCATTCCTAACCTCCTCGTCAACGGATCATCGGGCATCGCCGTCGGCATGACCACCAACATTCCGCCGCACAACCTGACCGAAGTCATCAACGGGTGCGTTGCGGTCATCGAGAACCCGGGGCTCTCCGATGACAAGTTGATGAAAATCATCAAGGCGCCGGACTTCCCGACCGGCGGAATCATTTACGGCTACGACGGAGTGAAGGAAGCTTACAAAACCGGGCGCGGACGCATCGTTATCCGCGGCCGGGCGACCATCGAGACCGGGAAAAACGACCGGCAGAGCATCGTTGTCACGGAAATCCCCTACCAGGTCAACAAGGCGATGCTCATCGAGAAAACCGCGGAGCTTGTTCGGGATAAGAAGATTGAGGATATCTCCGACATCCGTGACGAATCCGACCGCGACGGGATGAGAATCGTCATCGAGCTCAAGCGGGATTCGAACGCCGAAGTTGTCCTGAACAATCTCTACAAACATACGCAGCTGCAGACCACGTTTGGGGTGATCGTCCTGGCGCTGGTCGATGGCAGGCCCCAGGTTCTTACGCTTCGCCAGCTCCTCGACCACTTCCTCAAGCACCGGAACGAAGTCGTCGTCCGCCGGGCGAAGTTCGACCTCAGTGAAGCGGAGAAACGCGCGCATATCCTCGAAGGCTATATCATCGCGCTCGACAACATCGACGAGATCATCCGGCTCATCAAGAAATCGAAGGATGTTCCGTCGGCGCAGGAAGGCCTGATGAAAAAGTTCAAGCTTTCTGAAATTCAAGCGAAAGCTATCCTCGACATGCGTTTGCAGAAGCTCACAGGTCTCGAGCGCAAGAAGGTGGAAGACGAGTATAAGGAGACGATCAAGCTCATCGAACGACTCCAGTCCATTCTCGCGAGCAAAAAGCTCCAGATGCAGATCATCCGGGAAGAGCTGGATGAGATCAAGAAGAAATACGGTGACGAACGCCGTACGGAAATCGTGTACGATTTTGAAGAATTCAGCGTCGAGGACATGATCGCCGAAGAAGACGTCGTCATTACCATCAGCCACAGCGGGTTCATCAAACGGTTCCCCGTATCGGGCTACCGCCGGCAATCGCGGGGCGGGAAGGGCGTTATGGGCGCCACGACAAAGGAGGACGATTTCATCGAGCACATGTTCATCGCTTCGACGCACAATTACATCCTGCTCTTTACGGATGAAGGACGATGCTACTGGCTCAAGGTGTTTGAAATTCCCGAGGCCGGGCGGACTGCACGGGGCAAGCCGATCGTGAATCTCGTCAAGAAGCAACAGGACGAGAACATCAAAGCGTTCGTTCCGGTGCAGGAGTTCGACGATAAGCACTTCATCGCGATGGTGACCGAGCAAGGTATGATCAAGAAGACTGCTCTCTCCGAGTACGGAAATGTGCGGCGCACGGGCATCGCGGCGATTACCCTTCAGAAGAATGACTCGGTCAAGGATGTGAAGCTCACGGATGGTACGCAGGATATTCTCATTGGTACCAACAATGGAATGGCGATCCGGTTCCATGAAGACGAAGCGCGCTCGGTAGGGCGAACGGCGCTCGGTGTGCGGGCGACGAAACTGAACAAGGGCGACAAGGTCATAGGCGCAATTGCAGTGAAACATCGCACTACGACGGTTCTCGTGGCCGCTGAAAACGGTTTCGGAAAGCGCAGCGAGCTCGACGAGTATCGCGTGAGCCATCGCGGCGGAAAAGGCGTGATCACCCTGCGCGTGACGGACAAAACCGGGAAAATGGTAGCCATTAGAGAGGTTCTCGACAATGACGATATCGTTATCGTAACGGCCCAGGGAGTTGTGATCCGCCAGCCGGCAAAGGAAATCCGGATTGCGGGCCGGAATACGCAAGGAGTGCGGTTGATACGGCTTGAGTCCGGGGACAAGGTTTCAGCCGTTGCGGCAGTGCCGTCCGAGGAAGCAGAGGAAACGGCCGAAGTGGTTCAGAAGACCGTGCCTTCGAAAGAAGAGAAACCAAACTCTAAGTCTGCGGTGGAACCCCAAAAGCCTCCAGCGGCAGAATCGGCCGGTAAGAAAAATCAAAAAGGGATTTCTTCGAGCGACGCAACGTCTCGCGGTAAAGGGAAATCGAAGAAGTAAAGGAAAAGCTTATTTCACTAAATGGTGTTACGCAGACTCATTAATCTTAGTGATAAATCCTAAATCTTAATTCCCAAACAAATTCGAAATTCCAAACTCGAAATCCCAATTCCCAGGATTGGCAATCTCCTTTGAATTTGGGATTTCGTGCTTTAGATTTGTTTAGTATTTCGGATTTAATGCTTAGGATTTATTTGTGATTTCGGACATCGAGAATAGTTTTACGTAACTTCACTCACTGAGTGACTCCCGGCGAACAATTCTCTATTCTTGTAGAAGCAACGATGAGTACCAGACCGAATCTCAATGCATCGGTAGCAGCTCCGCCAAACGGTTCTTTGCCCACCTGCCGGAAACTTCAATGGAAAACGGATCAAAAAGATTACCCAGCGAATCGATCAGCGCATAGGAATGATTCAGCGAGATGATGCTGGCCGATCTTAGATCGATTGTTAGCTTTTGCCAGCTGTATCCGTGTTGGTCATCCTCCGCCCGTTGATGTCCGTACTCCACCCGCAGTTCACCCGGAAACTGCAATGTCTTGAAGGGAGTCCCGGTCATCGGCTCGAGGTTAAACTCATTTGGGCTCACACGATGGCCCTGACCGGTGGCCAGCTTCTTGAAGGATCCCGAAAAAACAGTGAACATTTCCGCCTCGACATCCGCCACGTAGAGAGAATGCAGAAAATGTTTGAGCGATCCCTCGTATGCCATCTTCCGATTTTTCTCCCAACGCTCTCTTTCTTCTGCGTCGCCAGCTTTCTTTGCCTGGAAGAATGGATAGATCAGATAGCGACCGTAATCCATTTCCGTGTTCCAAGTGAACTCTTTGACTACAACATAGAGCCGGTACCCCAGTGCCTCGTTGTCGATTTGCAAAACACTGTCCGCCCTGGCAACGAGCGTATCGTTCGTGCGATGAAAGCTCAGCACTTCGGGGTTTAGGATCGAACACTGGGATGAGTGGTCGGTTTCGCCGATGAACGCTCTTACGAACCTGTCAAGGTTCTCCTTCCACTCCCGCGGACTTTCGGCCATCACCTCAACCTCCGGCGCCTTCAACATCTGCGGGTTTAGGGCTATCTCGTAGTGCAGCGAATCCCGGGCGACAATCTTGAGGGGCACGACCCGCCGTTCGTAGCCAACGCGCGAAGCAATCAAATCGAATACCCCCATCGGAACGTTGATGATGGCAAACCTTCCGGCACTGTCGGTCGATGTGCCTATGGTGGTAAACGATAGGTAGACATTCACAGCCGCCAGCGGTTCGCCATTCTCGGCATCCTTCACCTGTCCCGTAATAATGGACTTGACCGTCTGCTGCGCGGCGATGTCAGGACAAAGCGTAACGCCGAGGACGAGTAGACTGCTCATCAACACAACGTGCCGCCGGTATCGTCTAATGCGGTTCGAATTCAATGTCTTTACTCCCGTTTTGAGTTACGATTTCAATGGTGTAAACATATTCGACTGCTTCAGGGAACCCCGATGCTGTGGCTTTCCAGTTCAAACCGGGGAAGGGGAAATAGACGTAGCCATGAACGCCGTTATTCGGATAGACAAGATGCCGCTGCAGAACTCCGTCATTCTGGCTCAAGCTGTAAATCTGGAACAGGGTCCCTCCCGAGGTTTTTCCGGTAGCTTTCGATAGTTCCCTAATTACTTCAAATTTTGTTCTAAAGGGATCGACCCGATCGGGGGCCGTATTCCCTAACAAGAATTTTAGAATTCCCCCCTTAATCATCCTGTCTTTTTCGGCTCCGGCCTGAAGTTCTTTCCCGATCGTTGAGGAAACCATTTTTGTTGCATCTTCATTCTTTACTTTTTCGTGAATCTCCGACGGTTGGTCGGCTATAAGACTCTTATATGAATATTTCTTTCCTTTCATGTGAAGCCGCACATACCTTTGCGGATCGAGATCGTACGGGGTCTGCGATAAATTTTGATAGAGCAGCCAGATCCGGACGTACTTCTCGCTGTCGATAATGGCAGTGTCAAGGGAATACATGTAAAAGGCGCTGTCAGAAAAGAAAATACCGACAGGCAACGTATTCGCCGCTCCGTAAATGCAGTAGGTCCCCGGACTCTCTTTCGGAAGGAACAAAGTGGGGTTTGGTTTCAGCTCAGCGGGACGTTCACCGTAGACCTCGACTCCTGCCGTCCGAACCGGCTGCGGTTTAAGTTTAATCTCGTAATAGAGGGACTCAGGTTTTGCCACGTCCAGATTTATAACTTCTCGGCTGTATCCGACCCGTGAAATTACCATTTGGTAGTCCCCTACGGGGACATAAGCAATTCTGAACGTTCCATCATTTGCCGAGGAGGTCCCAATCGGAGTGTTCGCAAGAAACACAATCGCATTGTCAAGTGGATGACCGGTTTCACTATCGATGATCGTTCCTCTCACCGCCGCCCGTTGCTCTTGCTGGGCAATCAAATGCGCCCACGTTACGAATACGAAGCATAACGAGATCGGTATCCACGTTAAAGTTTGCCGCAGCCAGTTAATGGGGCACGAATTCAATGAGCTTACTCCCGTTCTGAGTAATGATTTCAATCGTGTAAGCATATTCAGCTGCTTCGGGGAAACCCGATGCCGTGGCTTTCCAATTCAATCCCGGGAAGGGGAAATAAATGTAGCCATGAACGCTGTTATTCGGATAGATCTCGTATTTTCTCAGTACTCCACTGTTTAGGCTTGTGCTGAAAATAGTATCTAGATCCGCCGAGAGCGAACCCTTGGTTGACGGACCAAACTTTCCATGCACCCACGCAAAAGCCCCAGGGTTTGGTGCCCACCGAATGAAATATTCTTCCAGGTCAGCCGAACTGGTTTGGATCGTGGCAAATGCCGATAGAATCTTCCCTATTCTCTCGTTAGCTTCCTTCTTCAGATTTTCATTGTCCAGACTGACAAGCATCTTCGACGACGATGCTGGCAGGATTTCTTTGTACGAGTACAGTTTCCCGTGCATGTGGAGCTTTGCGCACTTCATCGGGTCGAGGTCGTATGGAGTCTGCGATAAGTTCTTATAAAGCAACCACAATCTGATATACTTTTCGCTGTCGACGATGGCAGTATCCAACGCATACATGTAGAATGCGCTGTCGGAAAAGAAAATGCCAATCGGCGTGGATGAGCCGGCGCCGTAGACGCAATACGTGTTTGGGCTTTCCTTCGGAAAGAATGTGTATGATTCTGGCATCATTCCCCCGGGACGCTTCCCAACAACCTCAACTTCCTTCGTTCGCACGGGCTTCGGCTGAAGTTTGATTTCGAAATAGAGGGATTCAGGTTTTGTCATGTCCAGATTAACAAGTTCTCGCTCATATCCGACCCGTGAAATTACCATTTGGTAGTCCCCTACGGGGACATAAGCAATTCTGAACGTTCCATCATTTGCCGAAGATGTTCCAATGGGAGTGTTCGCCAAAAACACAATCGCGTTCTCAAGTGGGTTGTTGGTTTCACTATCGATGATCGTTCCCGTTACGACTGCCTTTGGCCTTTGCTGGGCAAACAAATCTGGGCACGTTACCGCTATGAAGCATAACGAAATTGATATCCATACTAAGGATCGACGATGCCGTTTAATGTGGCACGAATTCAATGAACTTACTCCCACATTGTGTTACGATCTCTAGGGTGTACGAATACTCAATTGCTTCAGGAAATCCCGATTTTGTAACTTTCCAATTTAACCCCGGAAAGGCAAAATAGATATAACCGTTAATGGCATTGCTGGGATATACCCTATTCGGTTGAATAATCCCTGCGTTCATACTTTTTCTAAAAATCCTATAGAGAGTTGAAGACAAGGATTGGTCGTTGGACGGTGGTACGTTAAGAAAAGGAGTTGGGTTATCCATACTTGGATGCTTAGCCAAATACCATCTATAATCCCACGTGTTGTATTTCTCCCGAACAACGGCTAACGATCTTAGTGACTGTCCAAATGTTGACTGAACAGTCACCTGGGCTTGATGGGCGGCGACCTCCGAATTGATATTCGAAGGCTGTGATGGCAGCAAACTATCATAGGAACCTCGCCTCCCGTGCATGTGAAGTCTTATGCACTTCATTGGATCGAAGTCAAAAGGAGTTTGCGTCAGATTCTGATAGAGCAACCAGCATCGAATATATTTCTCGCTGTCAACGATAGCAGTATCCAGGGCATACATGTAGAATGCGCTGTCAGAAAAGAAAATGCCAATCGGCATGGATGAACCGGCTCCGTAGATGCAATGCGTGTTTGGGCTTTCTTTTGGAAAGAATGTGTATTGTTCCGGCTCCATTCCTCCGGGGCGCTTCCCAACAACCTCAACCTCCTTCGTTCGAACGGGTTTTGGCTGAAGTTTGATTTCGAAATAGAGGGATTCAGGTTTTGTCACGTTCAGATCAACAAGTTCTCGCTCATATCCAACCCGTGCAATTACCATTTGGAATACACCGACAGGGACAGAAGCAATTATGAACGTTCCATCACTTGCCGAGGAGGTTCCAATGGGAGTGTTCGCAAGAAACACAATCGCGTTCTCAAGTGGGTTACCGGTTTCGCGGTCAAAAACCTTACCGGCGATAATACCACCCGGCTTTGTCTGGGCTGACGACGCGGTAAGGGGTATCGTAGTAACTAGAAAAAGGATGAGCCACAAAGACTTGCGCAGCAACGTATTTCCCTCTTTTCTAGATATAAGAATATTAATGACCTCAGCCTACATTGTACTCCCCCGACAATAAAACGTAGTAAAGGTATTTGAAAATGTCAAGTTTTTTCTGTTTTCCGGAAAGAATTCGCGGGCCTGAGGATTGGCCAGGTCTTGGCCCGCCTCTTCACCAGCGGTCATCAGGAAGGAAGCCCAATGTTGTCAAGAACTGGAGATCTATGTTAAGACGCCTCTTACTGTCTGCCGGATTTTACGGCTTGGCATGCAAGACTTTTTTCCGAAGCTTCTCTCGGTAGCGCAAGAGCTTCTGTTGGATTGCGGGATATTTCAAGCCGAGGATTTCGAGCGCCAGCACTCCGGCATTGTGTGCACCGTCGATCGCAACGGTCGCGACAGGCACTCCGGATGGCATTTGAACCATCGAGAGCAGAGAATCCAACCCGTTCAGCGATTTCGATTTGATCGGAACTCCGATTACCGGCAGCACCGTCCTCGCGGCGATGACACCGGCAAGATGCGCCGCGCCGCCCGCCCCGGCAATGATGACTTCAATTCCTCTCTTCGAGGCGCCTTCGGTGTAGCGCATCGTCTCGTCCGGAGTACGGTGCGCGGAAAGGACTTTGAACTCACACGCCACACCGAATTCCTGTAATATCGTTCTCGCGGGCTCCATGACCTCCGCGTCGGACACACTGCCCATCAAAATTCCAACAAGAGGTTTCGATTTCTTAACTGCCATACGGATTCCTTTCAGAAAAAAATTCTTGCGCTTACCGTGCCAGACCTCTTCTATTAATCTTCACTCTTATTCTCCGTTTGTGCGGCGCGACGGAGGCGATCCATCACTGTAACGCCAAGTCCGATCTCGGGCACTTCTTCAGCCAGAATAACATCAACGCCCATCGCGTCGAGTTTCCGCATCGCGTCGAACAATTGCTTTGCGTACTCCTCCACCGTCGCCGGAACCACAAGAACATACTCATCCTTTATTTTGCATGCAAGCTGCGGGCTGTGCACGATACAGCCAACTGTAATCCCGTTCTGTCGATATCGCCGGATGGTGTCGGTGAACAAATCGAGATCTCCCATTTTGATCAACTTCACTATGGCTTTTGGGGCGTAATGGCGGTACCGCGTTCCCGGTGAGCGCTTCAGCGCGCTCTCGTCGCCGGTGCTCCGGACTATGCCGGCGATCGATTCGATGACCTCGCGCGTCAATCCGCCGAGCCGGAGAATGGCCGGCGGGGTCGTCGTCGTATCCACAACGGTTGATTCGACGCCGATGGTTGTCGGGCCGGCGTCGAGGATCATGTCGATTCTTCCCTTCAAGTCCTCGTAGACGTGCCGTGCCGCAGTCGGGCTTGGTTTGCCGGAGAGGTTCGCGCTCGGGCCCACGATGCCGTGCTGCACCTTCCCCGCCAGGGCTACGGCGACCGCATGCCTCGGGATCCGCACGGCAACGGTTTCCAATCCCGCAGTGACAATGTCGGGGACAAAACTCTTTCGCTTCACGACGAGGGTCAGCGGGCCGGGCCAGAATGCTTCAGCAAGCAGCCTCGCGACGGGAGAGATTTCTTTTCCTAGTTCGAAGAACTGGTCGATCGTCGAAACATGAACGATAAGCGGATTATCGGCAGGCCGGCCTTTCGCTGCAAAGACCTTTTTAACAGCCTCCACGTTCATCGCGTCGGCGCCGAGCCCGTAGACGGTCTCCGTCGGAAAAGCGACAAGTCCGCCGCGGCGAAGGATGCCCGCCGCGCGGACAATTACTTCCTCGTCGGGGAATTCGGCATCAACCGGAATCGTCTCTGTGGTCAAAATCAAAGAGGATTGACAGGGAGTAACACCTTGAACGTGCTTCCTTTGCCGGGCGCGGATTCAGCAGACATTTTTCCTTTATGCGCCTCGATGATGCTGAGGCTGATTGCCAACCCGATCCCGGTGGTCTTTTTTGCAGAGGTTTTGCCTGTGAGGAACTCTTTATACTTATCGAAAACGTAGGGCAATTCTTCGCTTGGAATTCCGTTGCCGGCATCCGTGATCGCGAGCTGGGCGGATTCGCCGTGGGTGCCATCCGGCTTTTGCTTCACCATCGAAGCGGTGACGGAAATGGTCCCGCCATCGTTACTATACTTGATGGCATTGTCGAGGAGATTCGTGATGACCTGTTCGATTTTATCAGCATCCAGTTCAAGCGTCGGGATGTTGGAGTTGACGTTGACGCTGAGAGTGAGCTTCTTTGCGCGGGCGAGTGGTTCGAGCCGGTTACAGACTGCGGGAACAAGCTGATCGAGATTCGTCGCCCGTTTCTCCAGGCGTACCCGGCCGAGCTCGAATTTCGTCAAGTCGATCATGTCGCTGATCAGGGTGAGCACTTTCATGCTCATGGCATCGATGTGAGATAACACTTCCTGCTGCTGGTCGGTTAGCGGGCCAGCCATGCCCTTCAGGAGGAAGCCTACCGCTGATTTTGCGGTATTGAGCGGGTTTCGGATCTCGTAGAGGAGACGCGAGCTGAAATCTGCCTGAATTTCTTTCAATCGCATTTCCGCCGCGTGAGCCCGGAGAGAAGTTCGCACGCGCTGGATGAGGTCGTCGGCTTCGATGGGCTTGGTGAGGTATTCTCTCGCGCCGAGTTTTATAGACTCAACGGCCAGTGAGACATCGTTATAGCCGGTGATCATCATGACGTCCGTCGAGGGGCTCTCCTGCCGGACCAGCTTGAGCACCTGAAGTCCATCCATACCCGGCATCTTGACGTCGAGAAGAATCAGATCGTATGCTTTTTGCCGTACGGCATCGATTCCTTGCTCGCCGCTCGGGGCCTCGTCGACATCAAATCCTTCGTCGGACAGGGCAATTCTCACGAGTGAGCGAAACGCGTTGTCGTCATCAATGACCAACAATCGAGGCTTTTCTTCTGGCTGCTCTTTCATACTCATCGCTCCACAATTGAATAATTATATAGAGAAAATTGGAATGAAAGTCAATTCGTTCCGGCTGCCGGAGAAGCATCCTCTCTGTTCTTCAGCCATTTGCCCGACCCCGTATTCCGCTCTCCCCCTGGTAACAAGATAAGATATTAAACCGCAGAGATCGCAAAGTCCGCGCAAAGGAACGCAAAGGTTTTCGATTGCTTCATGCCATCACCTCTGCGACCTTTGCGAATCTTCTCTTTGCGTTCTCTGCAGTAAATCTCTTAGCCGCGTAGCGCGCAATTATACTGGGCCTGCGCTCTTCTGGTATTCTGTTGCCGCTTTCACGAAATCACGGAACAAGGGGTGCGGGTTTGTCGCGCGCGAGCGGAGCTCCGGATGGAACTGGCCCGCAACGAACCAGGGATGATTCGGGAGCTCGATGATCTCAACAAGATTGTTCGCCGGACAAATTCCGCTGAAGACCATGCCGTGCTGTTCAAGAATTTCCTTGAAGGCGTTATTCACTTCATACCGGTGTCGGTGCCGTTCGTGAATCATCTCCTTCTTGTACGCCCTGGCAGCTTTTGTTCCCTTGAGGATTCTGCACGGGTATGACCCGAGCCGCATGGTGCCGCCATAGGCCGTCACTTTCTTTTGCTCGACCATCATGTCGATGACGTTTTGATCCGTCTGCTTGAATTCCGTGCTGTTGGCGCGTGTCAACCCGCACACGTTTCGGGCAAACTCGATGACCGCGCACTGCAGTCCGAGACAAATGCCGAGAAACGGTATGTTGTGCTCGCGGACATATTTGACGGCCGTGATCTTTCCCTCGATCCCCCGCTCCCCGAACCCCGGGGCGACGAGTAATCCCGAAATATGGCCGAGAAGTTTTTCCGGCCCATCGCGCTCGATATCTTCCGCGCGGATCCATGAAAGATCCACTTGTACGTTGTTGGCAGCTCCGGCGTGCACAAACGATTCGGCGATACTCTTGTAGGCGTCCCGATGATCCGTATACTTTCCACAGATGCCGATGGAAACTCGCCCGGCCGGATGTTCCACGCGGTCGACAAATTTCTTCCAGTCCTTGAGATTCGGCCGCGGACATGTGAGATCGAGCTTGTCCAGGATGAGCTCATCGATTTCTTCGTTTGCAAATTGCAGCGGCACTTCATAGATCGTAGGGACATCGTGGGCGTCGATAACCGAGTGGACGTCTACGTTCGTGAAGAGAGCGATCTTTTCCCTGACGTCCTTCGTTAGCGGAGCTTCGGAACGGCAAACGAGGATATCCGGCTGGATGCCGATTTCCAGCAGCGCTTTCACACTGTGCTGGGTCGGCTTCGTCTTTATTTCCCCCGCGGCCTTGATGAACGGTACAAGCGTGCAATGAACGCTGATGGCGTTGCTTTTGCCCTTAAAGAACATGAATTGGCGCATCGCTTCCAGGAACGGCAAGCCCTCGATATCGCCGACGGTTCCGCCGATCTCTGTGATGATCACATCGTACTCACCGGTCTTCGCGAGCGTTTCGAACCTCTTCTTGATTTCATCGGTGATGTGTGGAACCACCTGCACCGTTGCGCCGAGAAAATCGCCCCGCCGCTCCCTCGAGATAACCTCAAAGTAAATCTGGCCCGTGGTCGAATTGTTGTTCTTTGTCAGGTTGACGTCGAGGAACCGCTCATAGTGTCCGAGGTCAAGGTCGGTTTCCGCGCCGTCGTCGGTGACGTAGACTTCGCCATGCTGAAACGGATTCATCGTTCCCGGGTCGACGTTGAGATACGGGTCGAATTTTTGAATCGTCACACGCAGACCGCGCGATTTCAGCAAGAATCCGATTGATGCCGCGGCGATTCCTTTGCCGAGCGACGACACGACGCCGCCGGTTACAAAAATGTATTTTACTTTGTTCTTTGCCACAGGATTCTCTTATTTTATTGAGAGTGTTCCGGTTGATACAATACCGCCGGAGAGAACGAATTTCAGGCCTTCCTCGACGGACATATTCAGGACCTTCGCTTGTTTTCGGGGAACGAGGACCAGCACGCCGGATGTCGGGTTAGGGGGATTCAGGATATAAACGCTGACCGTGTCGTTCGGGTCGGACTCTCCCTGAATCATGATCTCGTTGGTCACAAAGCCGATGGTGAACATTCCAGGGCGCGGGTACTCCAGCAGCACAACCTGCCGGAATGATTTCCCCTTGCTGCCCGCCTGAAACGTCTTGACGAGTTCTCTCATCGTGCTGTAAATTGTCCGGGCCAAGGGGATGGAAACTATGATGCGCTCGAAAAATCTTCCCAGCGTTCGGCCTATAAGGTTGCGCGATAATCCTCCGAAGATCAAGATCAATACGATCATCGTGACAAACCCGAGTCCCCGGATGTGCCTGCCGAGTATCTGGTCGTAGACCGGGGAGAGCGTGCCGTCGATGGCGCCGAAAAACAGATTCAACACCCAGACGGTGATGACCACCGGAACGATGACGACAACGCCCCTGCCGAATGTTCCGCGAAGAACCTTCCAGAGAGTTTGTTTCTCTGTTTCGTCGTTCATTGATTTTCCCGATGTTTGTTATTGGAGAAGTTTTTTCACGCGCTCGACATCTTCCGCAGTATCGACCGGAATGCTGTCGAATGTTGTGACCGCCGCCTTGATTCTGTAGCCGTGTTCAAGAATTCGAAGCTGCTCGAGCTTTTCGACCCGTTCCAGCGGAGATTCATCCCACCCGGCAAACTTCAGGAGAAACGATCTCCGGTAAACATACAAACCGATGTGCTTGAAATATCGATGATGTGTGTGCCATTTTCCCGTTCTCGTAACGTCGCGCGCATAGGGAATCGGTGAGCGCGAGAAGTACATGGCGAAACCGCTTTCATCGAGGACCACTTTGACGATGCCGGGATTCAGCAGCTCTTCGGCAGAATCAATCTTCTTCACGAGCGTTCCGACGGGGATCGATCGGTCGTCGACGAGCGGCTGGATGGCCTGGTCGATCATCTCCGGTGCGATGAGCGGCTCGTCCCCCTGAACATTCACAACGATGTCTCCTTCGGCGAGGCTCTTTGCCGCATACGCGACCCGGTCGCTTCCCGATCGAATCTCCGGAGGCGTGAGTGCGACTTCACCGCCGATTTGTCTCACGACGGTCGCAATTCGTTCATCGTCCGTTGCGACAATGAGCCGGTCGATAAGTTTCGACTGCCTGGCCCGCTCGTAGACTCGCTGAATCATCGGTTTGCCGCAGATGTCGACGAGCGGCTTCGCCGGCAGGCGCGTCGAAGCATACCGCGCAGGGATGATTCCAATTATGTTTGCACTCTTACTCACGAATTAACCAATTAACTATTTAACCATTGATTCATTTAATCATTGTCTCATTTGACTAATTAACCAGTCAACCAACTAACTAACTATCGAACGAACTAACGAACTAATCCCCTCCGCCCTTTTGTTATCCCGTTCCCCCCATCAATCGCTCAATGGCTGATCTCGTTTGCTCCATCACAGAACTTTCCGCTGTTTTTCCGTCTAAGCTTGTCGGCTCGATGGCTTTGTCGAGGTTGAGCGTTATCGTTCCGGGGGTGATCCGGAAGGAATGTTTCGGCAATACGCGATAGCTGCCGGCGATGGCCACGGGCACGACGGCGACGCCCGCACCCACGGCAAGATTGAACGCGCCGCGTTTAAACGGCTGAAGTTTTCCATCGGGACTCCGGGTCCCTTCCGCGAACAGAAGGAGCGATGCGCCGGTGATCACGCGTTGGACCGCATCTCCCAATTGCCGCATGGCCGCGAGCCCCCGCGAACGGTCGATGGGAATATGCATGCGGGTCAGCTTCATTGCCCATCCGAACACGGGGATGAAATTCAGTTCCTTCTTGTACACGATTCTGATTCTATCGGGAATGGCTGCGACAACCGCCGGAATATCGAGCAAACTCGCATGATTCGATACGTAGATATAGTGGCGGGAAGCGTCCAGCTTTTCCAGTCCGCGAATGACGACATTGACTCCGCAGACTCTCAAGACCGTCCGCATGTAATACCGCATAATCCCGTCGAATGCGTCGGCGCGATTCACCGCAACAACGGCTATTTCCAGGGATGAAACGACCGCGGTGAACAAAATGAGAAACAGGACTTTGAAAAATGAGGCGATCATCTTGAGATGCGGCCGGGAGGGTTCGCGATTTGCGCGAAAAGGGGACACGATGCCGTTGCTTCAAATCGTCTGAAAAAGAACGCAACGAACATCACGCAGCACGGACAGTGAGTGATTATGTTGTTTCATCAAATTACAAAAAAAGCTGCCGAAAAGCAATAACGAATTTTTCGTCCAAACGCGTAGCCATGAACCGTTTGAGATCCCGGTATTTTTCCTTATTTTGAAATCTTGATTTATGAACCGGTCGTTAAATACTCTCGGACTGAAGATTCTTCAGAAAAAGGTTACCCAATGCGGCCTCTGCGCGCGGCTGGTCCGATGGAGACAAAAAATTGCCCGCGAAAAAGTTGCCCGGTTCAAAGATTCGGACTATTGGGGAAAACCCGTTCCCGGCTTCGGCGATGCGAACGCCCGGTTGCTGATCGTCGGACTCGCTCCTGCCGCTCATGGCGGCAATCGCACGGGGCGCATGTTCACCGGCGACCGGAGCGGCGATTGGCTGTACCGTGCGCTCCACAAGTTCGGTTTTGCCAATCATCCGACTTCCGTATCAAGGAACGATGGATTAAAACTGAAAGATTGCTATATTACGGCATCGGCACGATGCGCGCCTCCGCAGAACAAACTCCAACTGGCTGAACTTCGTCAATGTCGGCCGTACCTGTTGAAAGAGATACAACTTCTTCCCAACGTTCGCGTCATTGTCGCGCTTGGGAAAGTTGGATTCGACACCGTCGTTGATTCGTTCAGGGAGTTGGGTATGACGCAATTGAAAAAGCGGCAGTCGTTCGGGCATGGCAAAGAAATCCGGCTGAATGAAAGCCAGGTTTTGATTGCATCATACCACCCGAGTCAGCAGAATACGTTCACGGGCAAATTGACCGAGCCGATGTTCGACGACATCTTTCGAAGAGCAAGGGAGATTGTTGAGAAAGAAGACAGAAACAAAAGAAAATAGTTGAGATGATGAGATTTTGAGTAGATGAGATTATGAATGGGAGAAGGGGTGAGCGGGTGAAACGGCGAGATTGCAAGATGATGAGTAGTTGAGATGATGAGAAGCCAGAAGCTAAAGGCCAAAAGCCAAAAGCTATGGGCAAGAACCAACAACGAAGAACCAATAACCATTAACTAATGACTAACAACGATTTCCAGAGTAAGGTCTTCATAGTGACTGGCGCGTCGAGCGGAATCGGTAAAGCAACTGCGCTCATGGCCGTCGAACGTGGGGCAAAGGTCTCCTTTGTCGCCCGGCGTGAGAAGGAACTCAAAACACTAACCTCGAACCTCGAACCTGCCCGCGTGCTGGTTGTGGCCGCGGATACGACGAAGGAAAGCGACCGTAGCCGGATGGTCGAACAGACCATAGCGCGCTTCGGGGGCATCGATGTGCTCGTCAATGCCGCAGGGATCATCGGCAACGGAACGATCGAGAATACGACGCCCGAGGCATGGGATTACATGATGGATGTCAACCTCCGGTCAGTGTTCAGGTTAACGCAGCTTGCACTCCCATCAATAATTAAGCGAAAAGGGAGCATCGTGAACGTTTCGAGCGTCACGGGGGTTCGCGCATTCCCGAACGTTCTCGCGTACTGCGTCAGCAAAGCCGGTGTCGACCAGCTTACCCACTGCGCGGCGCTGGAGCTCGGCCCCAAAGGCGTTCGCATGAATGCCGTCGATCCGGGCGTGGTGCTTACCAACCTCCACCGGACGAGCGGGATGGCGGAGGATGCGTACCAAAAATTCCTGGAGCACAGCAAGACGACGCATCCCATCGGCCGTGTGGGAAACCCCGATGAAGTTGCAGAGCTCATTCTATTTCTTGCTTCCGACCGGGCCGGATGGATCACCGGCGGCAGTTTCAGCATCGACGGCGGTCGGGCGCAAACGTGCGCACGGTAGGGGAAGGAAGGGAAAGGGGGAGAAAGGTGAAGCGGAGAACCGGTGAATGAGTGAAATGGTGAGAGGATTAATGGAGAATTGGAGGAATGGATGAGATGATGAAACGGCTGGGTTTTGAGTAGTTGAGATTATGAGAAACAAGAAGCCAAAAGCTAAAAGCTACAACAGGGAACAAAGAACCAATGACAAATGACCAGTGACAAAGAGCTAAGAACCAACAACCAACAACCAAGAACTAAGAACCAATGACTAAACCTGTCCACCCCAACCGCAGGAAAACTGCACGGCAGTCTGTCGGACTTGCCACAAAAGCAATCCACGGCAAGCATCTGCATGCATTCAAAGGTCCCGTGGCGACACCGATATATCAAACCAGCACGTACCGATTCGAGAGCTCACGCGACGCCATCCGGTACGCGCAGGGCGACCAGTCGGTGCTTGTGTATACACGCTACCACAATCCATCGGTCAATGAAGTTGAAGACCGCATAGCGTTGATGGAACGCGGCGAAGCGGCGGCACTGTTTTCGTCCGGCATGGCGGCAGTCTCGACCGCCATCCTGAGTCTGTGTGAAGCGGGAGAAGAAGTCGTCTCGACGTCCGCGCTCTACGGTGGAACCTATCGTTTTTTCCGTGACGCGCTGCCGAGGTACGGCATCGGCGTCAAATTCGTTGACGGCCGCTCGCTGGAGGATTTGACGTATCTGATAACACCGAAAACAAAGGTCGTCTATTTCGAAACGCCGACGAATCCCACACTGAGTCTCGTTGATATCGAAAAACTTGTGCGGCTTACGCGCCGCTCCGCGCGCGAGTTTCGGACGAACATCACGACCATAATCGACAACACGTTCGCAACAATTCTCAATCAGGATCCATTTGCCTACGGTGTGGACGTCATCATGGAGAGCACGACAAAATACCTGGGAGGTCATGCTGACCTCCTGGGGGGCGTCCTGGTCGGTTCTTCGGCATTCATTAAGAATGCCAAAGGCCTCGCGAAACATCTGGGCGGCTGCGCCGATCCATTCGCAGCATTCCTGCTCGAGAGGAGCCTGAAGACTTTCGAACTGCGGGTCAGTCGCCAGAACGAAAATGCAATGTTGCTTGCCAGAGCGCTCGAAAAACATCCCCGGGTCATGCGCGTTATTTATCCGGGACTGCCTTCCCATCCGCAGCATAAGCTTGCCAGGAAACAAATGCGCGGATTTGGCGGAATGGTGACCATCGAGGTCGTCGGGGGAGCAAAATCAGCCGTCAAAGTTTGCGACGCCCTCAAAGTTGTCGTCAATGCGATGTCGCTCGGCGGCGTGGAATCCCTCGTCAGCATACCCGTCTATTCTTCTCACGTCAACATGAACAAGGATGAATTGACACAGCACGGGGTCTCGCCGGGAATGATCCGCATCTCCATCGGCGTTGAAGGAGTTGACGACCTGATCCAAGACTTCCATCGGGCGCTCAAGAAAATATAGCTCGCGCTGTCAGACGATTCGCGTCCGGAATTTAAACGAGCAATTTTTGTTATATTAAAGAATGGCTTCATTCGTGAGATTCACCATACTCTTCACGCTGATCGCTCTGTGCGGCGGTGTGGGTTCCGCCCAGCAAAAGGACGCGGATATAAAACTTCGCCTGGCTCAAAGCTATGAGCGAGGAGGTAGCTACGAGACCGCGACAGCACTCTACGAAGAACTCTACGCGAAAGACTCACTCAACTATGTGGTTTTCGATGCGCTCCGGCGGATGTACCTTCAACTCAAGAAGTACGACCACGCGATCAAGATGGTCCAGGCGAGACTGAGGAAAATCCCGAATGACCCCATCACACTGATGCAGCTCGGAACGATTTATCTGCGCGCTTCGAAGGAAAAGGAAGCTTTCGACGCATGGGATAAAGCAATCGCCGTGGGCCCTCCCAGCGAAACGACGTACAGAATTGTCGGCGATGCCATGATCGAAAACAGAGTGTTCGACCGCGCGATCGCCCTGTACAAGAGGGCACGTGCCGAGCTCAGCAACCAGGGTCTTTTTACGATGGATATCGCCTACCTGTATTCCATCGTCTTGAACTACACGGAAGCAACGCGGGAATACCTGCGTCTCGTGCGGGACGTCCCCCAGCAGCTCCCCTACGTCCAATCTCGAATTGCGAGTTACACCGGCCGCACTGACGGACTTACCGCCGCGACGCTGGCGGTTGAGCAAGCGACACAATCGGAACCGGACAACATCATATTCCAGCGGCTTCTTTCATGGCTCTATATAGAAGGCAAGCGGTATGATAATGCCTACACGGTATACAGGTCGCTCGATGAAAAGACAAAAGCGTCGGGCCGTGAAATCTACAATTTCGCGGAGCTCGCACTCAAGGAAAAAGCGTATGAGGTTGCCTCGAAGGCCTTTGGTGAAGTGATCGCGAAATACCAGACTTTGAACGTCCTCCCGGAGGCAAAGTTCGGTTACGCGAGGACGATGGAGGAAGCCAGCGCCGAGCGGGACACCCTGAACCTCTTTGGGAAAGCGAATCCGTTCTCTCAGAATGAGAAACCAGCGACGGAATCGCAGCCGACCTTCACCGGGGCTGTCGCGGCATACAAGCGCATTGTCACGGAATATCCGAATACAGAAATTGCGGCCCGCGCTCTCTTGCGCATCGCGACACTCATGGTCGATCGATTCTTCAACTTGGATGAGTCGCGAAACACGCTGGAAACGATCAATCGTAAGTATACATCATTTGTTCCGGTTCTTCTCGAAGCGAAACTGCTTCTCGGAGATGTCGACGTCGCTTTGGGAAATCTCGACAAAGCCGAAGCGAGCTACAGCTCACTCACGACCTATCGTTATGGCTCCCCCGAGTATCAGGAACGCGCCGCTTTCCGGCTTGCCGAGCTGAATTACTTTCGCGGAAAATTCCAGGATGCCCTCAAAAAGCTTCAGGAACTGACAAAGAACGCGACCTCGAATATCACCAACGACGCGCTCAGCCTGCTCATCTTTATTCAGGAAAACATGCAGCCCAAAGAAGACGCCCTGAAAGAGTATGCAAAAGCCGAGTTGCTCGAACGGCAGCGAAAGCTTTCCGAAGCGCTAACGGCGTTCGATGCCATCGCAAATACGTATAAAGACACGCCCCTCGGTGACGAAGCGCTCATGAGTTCGGGAGATGTCCTCATACACATGAATCGTTACACGGACGCAATCTCTTCCTACGAGCAATTGGTCAAGGATTTTCCCGAGAGCATCTTGCTGGACCGGGCCCTCATGAAACTGGGTGAGGTTTATGAGTTCGGGCTCGTCGACAAGCCGAAAGCCATTGAATCCTACAAAACGGTACTCGAAAAATACCCGAACTCAATCTTTGTGAGCGAAGCGCGAAAACACATACGCGAATTGAGAGGAGAAACTCCGTGATTGCGGATTGGGGATTGGGGATTGGGGATTGGATGTCTTGGCCAGGGAAATGTGCCAGATCATTCCTCATAATCCTTTGCTCCCTGCTCGTGGCTCTCAGCTCTCTGCCGGCTCAGAAGATCCTGATTCCGATGGACCTGAAACAAACGGACCACCTGAAAGCGTACGGGATCGCCTACTGGGCGTTGATGAAGAACATTGATGTTGACTGGCTGCTCAATTATCGCGGCGGGTCGTTCATGCTGGACGGCATTGAGGCTGTTGCGACCGAGTGCAGAATTCGCGGCGTTCTCTTTGAGGAGCTTCCCGGATCCCAAGCCGTGCAAATTTACGCAGAAGTGCAGCAGGAAAACAACAACATGGACGTCGTGCGCCTGGAAAAAGCCCCCAAAATCGCCGTCTACGTCCCCCCCAACTTTCTTCCCTGGGACGATGCAGTGACCCTTGCCATGGAATATGCCGAAATTCCCTATGACAAAGTCTGGGACGATGAAGTTCTCCACGACAAACTCCTTCAATACGACTGGCTTCATCTGCATCACGAGGACTTTACAGGACAGTATGGAAAATTCTACGCCGCTTTTTCCACCGCCCCGTGGTACGTCGAACAACAGGTGCTGTACGAGAAGAAAGCCAGAGAGCTCGGCTTCAAGAAAGTCTCTGAATTGAAGAAAGCAGTAGCGCGGAAAATCAAAGACTATATCGCCGCTGGAGGATTCATGTTCGCCATGTGCTCCGCTACCGATACCTACGATATCGCGCTCGCAGCCGAACATTCTGATATCTGCGACATTATGTACGACGGTGACCCTCCCGATGCCGATGCGCAGAAAGAACTGGACTTCTCGAAATGTCTTGCCTTCGAGAACTTCACTCTTGAAATGAATCCCCTGCGGTATGAATATTCCGATATCGATATTCCGCCGAGCGACCAGGTGGCGATGCAAAACCCCGAGACGGATTACTTTACGCTCTTCGAATTTTCCGCAAAGTACGACCCGGTTCCGACAATGCTGACGCAAAACCATGCGAACATCATCAAGGGATTCATCGGACAAACGACAAATTTCAAGAAGAGCCTCATCAAGAAAACAATCACAATCCTCGCGGAGAAGGAAGGAACGGAAGAAGTGCGGTACCTTCACGGCAACTACGGTCGGGGAACGTTCACATTCTATGGCGGGCATGACCCCGAAGACTATATGCACGCCGTCGGCGATCCGCCAACCGATCTAAGCCTCCATAAGAATTCTCCAGGATACAGATTGATCCTTAACAACATCCTGTTCCCGGCAGCGAAAAAGAAACAACAGAAAACATAGCCGAAATCATCACGTACTGACGTAAAGAGTTCACAATGCGTATTGCTATCATCTCCGACGTTCACTCAAATCTGGAAGCGCTCGAAAGGGCGCTATCCGTTATTTCAGGCAAACAAGTCAATGAAATTGTCTGCCTGGGAGACATCATCGGTTACGGAGCCAATCCGAATGAGTGCCTATCACTTGTGCGCCAAACCACGCGGCATATCCTGCTGGGGAATCATGATGAGGCTTCGGTGAATCCATCGATGACGGAGGACTTCAATTCGTTCGCGCGGGCGGCGGCGGAGTGGACCAGCGCGCAGCTTACCGATGAAAACAAAGAGGCCGTCCGGAAGTTTCCCTATACGCTGGAATTGGAAGGCGTGCTTTTTGTCCACGCATCGCCGTACCAGCCGCATGAGTGGCACTATATTATCACTCCGGCGGATGCCCGTGACAATTTTGCACACTACGCAGAACCGATCTGCTTTGTGGGCCATTCACACGTCCCAGCGGTTTTCTGTGAAGATATCTGGACGAAACAGGTGATCGAGGGAAAGAAGTTTATCGTCAACGTCGGAAGTGTCGGCCAGCCGCGGGACAATGACCCGCGACTGAGTTTTGGGATCATGGACACGGGAACATGGAGATATGAGAACATCCGCTCCGAATATGATGTGATGAAGGCCTCCGCAAAAATCCGCAAGGCAGGCTTGCCAAAACCGCTTGCCGACCGGATATTGGTGGGCCGGTAGAGCCCCTACCCCGAGTTCTTACCCAGTTCTTCCAGCTCCCGCTTTGCCCGAAATTCTATCCAATTCTTGAAATCATAATTATCGTATTCCAGCGCGCGCTCTAACTCGTTCTTCGCGCTTTGAGTATTATTGAGTTTGAGATGGCAAAGCGCGCTTTGGTAATGCGACCACGGTAGAAGCCAGCCCTCCTGCGTCAACGTTAAACCAAGGACCGACTGAAACTGGCGCAGGGCATCGCCGTACGCTCCCCTGTCAAACAGCGCTTCGCCGATTCCATACTCGGCTTCGCCAACGCAGTCGGGAGAAATAAGCGGAATGTTCTTCAACGACGTGAACAAGGTGATCGCCTTCTCGTCGTTTCCCGTCCTCAGGGCATTCTGAGCTCTAATCAGGAGTGTGTCCGGGAGCGCGAGAGGGGACTTTAGCCGTTCCTGCGCTCTGCGTAATGAGTAGGCGTCGTCTCCGAATGTGAGATTACCCGTGGCAGCCCGCTGGTAATAAGGTAAGGCAACATTGCGTTGACCCGACATCTCATAACACAATCCAATGCGATAGCTCGACGTGGTGGAATACGTTTCATCCCTGTTTCTATTGAGGGATGCCCGGTATTCTGTCAGTGCCGCCGGCCAATCTTCGAGGCGGAAATAACACTCGGCAAGCTTATAATGCACGTAGGTGTCGACTCCGGGGAGAGCGCTGTTCGGCATGGCAAGAATTGCCAGGAGACGATCTCTGGCGGTGTGGACATCGTTCCGCCGGATTTCCCAGACGGCGCGGGAAAAAATGAACAACGAGTTCTTCGGATAGTGAAGCGACAAATCCGCGAAGATCTTTTCGCTCCCGTCGAAGTCGCCGCTGTGCCATGGTAGCAATACGGCGAGGTAATATTTCGCTTCCGTTCTTGCGTAAGTTCCCTTCTCGGCCGTCGTGCGAATCTCCTTGAAGCCCAGCTCACTATCTCCCGAAACACCCAAAATGGAAATGATCCACTGTAACGGTTTGGGAAGGACGGTGACATAGTAATGATAGAGGCCTAATCCGAGATACGCGTCGTACAGGTGGGGGTCGAGTTTGATCGCATCGTAGAGACAGTCATAACTCTTCTTCCCGTCCCACGCGGCCTTGAGCCAGCTCTTTGCCCTCACCTCGGCAAAGGCGCGATACCCGTACACTGTTCCGAGACATCCAAGCGCTTCCGCGTTGTTGCCATGCTCGTCCAGATATTTTTCGCTTACCTGAATGGCTTTGTCGGCGAGTGATAAAAACGGCTGGTAATCTGAATCGTTCCTGCTAAGTAGGTATCGCCAGAAGTGAATCGCTGCTTTCACGACATGGGGGCGTGGAAAGGAAGGGTCGAGGGAAATTGCTTCGTCGAATCTACTGGCTGCGTTATCAAAATCAAAGTTGTAAGCATCCTCCAGCCCTCGAAGCGTCAACGCCTGGACCCGGTCGAGTGTTTCCGGGTTTGCACTTCCGGCCGTGCACGGGAGGTACCAGAAGAATGCAAGACCGCAAAGTATCTTCAGCAAAGTATTCATCAAGTAAAAAGTACTGAGTTTTCGGGTGAGACGCAAAGCGAGCCACCCCCGAACAATCCCGGCGCACATTGTTTAAGAAAACTTGTTTCCCTATCTTTCACTCAGAACGCTCGGTGATTCCCATAATTTCAATTATCCCAATAATCCCAAGTAATTCCAAGTGCTTTTTTCATCTCGCACAAACTGGCAGCACCAGCCCAACCTCCTGAGTCAGGCTCTTGAGCGGCGGCAGAGCAAAGGTCTGGTTATCCACGACCTCACCACATCCAATCCGACGGAATGTGGCATTCATTATCCCGGGAAAGAAATCCTGGCGGCGCTTTCTGATCCGGCGGCTCTACAGTATCGCCCCGACCCCAAGGGCTTGCCCTGCGCGCGGAGAACCATCTGTGAATATTATCGACGGAGAAATAGTTCCATCGATCCGGCGGACATCGTGCTCACTGCCGGTACGAGCGAGGCCTATGCCATGATTCTCAAGTTACTGTGTGACGCCGGGGATGCAGTTCTCGTTCCAAAACCATCCTATCCCCTGTTCGAATTCCTGGCAGAGATCAATGACGTAAAGCTACAACATTTCCGGCTCGGTTATGACCACGGCTGGCATATAGATGTTGAATCCATCGAAGAGCGGATTTCAAAAACAACACGGGCTCTTGTAATCGTTAATCCGCACAACCCCACCGGGATGTTCCTCAAGGGATCGGAACTCGAGGCCATAGAGAGAATTGCTTTAGAGTCCCGGCTCGCTGTAATCGTGGACGAAGTTTTCTCGGAGTACGCCTTCAGTGGCGATGCCGCGGCACTGCAAGCGAGTGCACATCGTTCGACTGTTCTGACCTTTACTCTCAACGGAATCTCAAAATTGCTGGGATTGCCGCAAATGAAACTCGCCTGGATCGTCGCAAGCGGTCCGCCCGAAGAACGTCGCGAGGCACTCGAGCGGCTTGAGACAATTTCCGACACGTTCCTTTCAGTCAACACCCCCGTCCAGGTCGCGCTTCCAAAGCTTTTTGAAGTATGCAAATCCGTTCGGGCACAGATCGTCAGCCGGGTCGGAGCGAACTACTCTTTCTTGTACCGCCGCTTGCATCCCGCCGCTGCAGATCTGCAGGAGTCAGGTGGGCCGGTGTCACTCCTTGCTTCTGAGGGAGGATGGTACGCGATCATTCGGGTGCCGAGAATTCGAACAGACGAGGAATGGGCGCTGCAGGTTCTCGAGCAGAAAGGTGTCTACGTTCACCCCGGATACTTCTTCGATTTTGAGGAGGAGGGATTTCTTGTGATTAGCCTGCTTCCCGAACCCGGGTTATTTCGCGAAGGAGTTGAAAAGCTCGTTGCTTTTGTGGAATCTGCCGTCTGAACCATGATTCACATGATTAATGGATTACCCTGATAAGAAACCTCCATCATCCTATAAACCCGTACCTGCGGGATAATCCCGCGCATGTTTGTTTAGACTTTCCCCAGCGCTTGATTCAGGAACCGGATGAGTGGTAACAGATCTTTGTACACACCAACGACCCTCTGAAGAAACCTCTCCGAATAGCACTCTTTCTCGTCCCATTCAACCCCGGCGTAGAAGCTCTTGTGTTTGAGCCAGTCCAGCATCGGATGGTCAATGGGAAAACCGAGTGGAGCCCGCTGCAACTTTTCACCTTCGAGTGAGCCGAACGTTTTGTTAAAGGACCGCGCCGCAACGATGGAACGGAATTGCTCCGCCCGTTCCGCGATCGCACTGCGGATTTTCTTAAGCTGGTCGCCGTTGGGCATGTACATTCCGCCACCCACGTACACATGTCCCGGCTCGATGTGCGCGTAATATCCCGCGCTGTCTTCCCAATGACCCCGCAGATGAAACACGGCGGCGGCGTGTGTTTTGTACGGGGCCTTGTCCTTGCTGAAGCGGATGTCCCGATAAATGCGGAACATCGATCGATTGGGGTTCACGTCGATTTCCGGCACAAGCTTCGCCATCGGGGCTTTCAGCGCAGCGATGAACGACTGCATCGGCAATTTCACGAGGTCTTCGTACTCGGATTTGTGTTTAGCGAACCACTCACGGTTATTGTTCTTTTTGAGCTGCGCGAGAAATCGGATTCCCTCCTTCGGGAATCCTTCGAAGGGCGGAAATACATCCTGGTCAAGTAGTACAGGCGGTTTCATTTCTTCTCTCTCGAATAACTGTATCGCATGTTCCGGATGGCAAGATGGACAAATCCTCCGGCTTTCTTTAATCGTTCACGAGCTTTCTTCGCTGTGAGACCGGCCTTGATCATGACGAGGGCGGTCTTGACGTGCCCGCCGGCCTCTGCAAGCTTGCCTGCGGCTGTTTCATAATCGACGCCGGTGGCAATCATCACAACCCTCTTCGCGCGCTCCTGCAATTTTCGGCTACTCATTTTCAGGTCTATCATCATATTTTCATAGACCTTGCCAAGCCGGATCATCGCGGCAGTGGTCAGCATGTTCAGTACAAGTTTTTGTGCCGTTCCTGATTTCATGCGTGTGGAGCCCATGATGACTTCGGGGCCGACATCCGGGCAAATCGCGATGTCAATATACCTGCGCAGTTCGGCAAAATCGGGTTTCCGAAGTATCGAACGGGGATTTGTCGTCACGTACACTGTCGAAGCGCCGCGTCGTTTGGCCTCTTTGACCGCCCCAACGACGAACGGTGTGCGGGCGCTCGCAGTGATTCCGCAAACCACATCCTTCTTTCCGACTCTCTTCGACTGGATGGCCATCATGCCGTCCTTTTCGTGGTCTTCCGCCCCCTCTCGTGAACGGAACACAGACTCCGTTCCTCCCGCGATGATTCCCTGGACAGTCTCCGGCGAAGTCCCGAACGTCGGCGGGCACTCGGAAGCATCCAGAATTCCAAGCCGGCCGCTCGTCCCGGCTCCAACGTAGATCAGCCTGCCGCCGGAGCGCAGAGACTTGACGATGAATTCGACAGCCCGGGCAATGTGCCGAATTTCCTTTCTGACCGCGAGGGTTACAGTCCTTTCTTCCCTGTTAATCGATTCCAGGATTTCAGGAATTGACAGTCTGTCGATTTTGAGAGTTCGCGGATTTCTTAGTTCGGTGGTCAGCCGCCGAAGCTGATCGAACAGTTGTTTATTCTTATTCATATGACCATCTACGGATAAATGACGACGAGTTTCTTGTCGGGGAGCTCGGAGGAATCGATTCCATCCACGGAGAGCGGGAAAGGAACAATCGCCCGGGGATTCAGTTTACGCTGTGTCTCCTCCAGCTCATCCGTTAACACTCCACCTTTCAACAATACAATGGCGCCCCGTGGAATCCGATGGGTTTGCTCGATTCCCCCTAGGAAATCCCCGGGATCGTTGTCCGATGACTTCAAAAGCGGCTTGCTCCATTGAATGATGTCCTTCATCGGAGCGACCGCCCGGGCGATAATATAATCAAATGAATGTTGATATTCGTGGTTCCGTGCCAGATCTTCGGCCCTGCTGCAAACGGCAACAACGTTCGTTGCCGGCAGCGTCAGGAGTATTTCCTTCACGGCGTTGACCTTCTTCTGAATGGAATCGACAAGCGTGAGCTGAAGGTCGGTGCGCAAGATGGCGAGTGGGATCCCCGGCAGTCCCCCGCCAGATCCGAGGTCCAGAACCGTGCAATCTCGTTCGGGTTGAAAATGGAAGAGAAACGAAATCGAACCGAGCATGTGTCTGGTCCAAACGTTTTCTTCGTCACGCCGGGAGATGAGATTGATTTTTTTGTTCCAGGACAGAAGCTCGTCGCAGAATTGTTCAATCAATTTGACCTGAAGGTCCGAGACAGTGAAGTGATTCTTACCGCAAATCGTTTTGAACCACAGTTTCTTTTCCATAACTGAACGGATTATTCCTTGAACGCAATGTTTCTTCCTTTGCGAATTCTTCGTGACAAGATATTATCGAAGAGCACGTAAGGGTTTCAGAACGAACTTGATGAAAGAAAGGCGAAAATGCAACACGGGCCGTAAGTTATTGTTTATTATGGATTTATATTCCATTGTTCCACGTGGAACTTTGTTGTAGTTGTTGGTGATTATTTCTTAGTTCGTGGTTGTTGGTTCTTTGTTCTAGCATCTAGCTTTTGGCCTTTGGCTTTTAGCATCTTCCTTCTCACCATCTCAACAACGCCCTTCCCCGCCTATCTCATAATCTGAGCGGCGCAACTTCCCGTGCTTCTCATCTTCTCAAAATCTCATCATCTCAGAATCTCAACTACTCAACAACCCATGATCTCATTTTCTCAAATGTACCATCACCACCGAAACATCGGCAGCAGTGACGCCGCTGATGCGGGACGCTTGTCCAAGCGATGCCGGGCGAACCTTTGTCAGTTTCTCACGCCCCTCAGTAGAAAGCGCGCGCACGGAATGAAAATCAAAGTTATCCGGAATTGGAATTGACTCATATTTCTCGAAGCGATCCATCTGCTCTTGCTGACGGGCGATGTATCCGTCATACTTGATCTCAATTTCCACTTGCTCGATTATCTCCCTCTGCTGTTTTGTCGGCTGGTCCAGGAGTCTTGAAAAGAGCGGCTCTTTCCGGAACGGTTCAAGCACGAGGAGTTCCGCGAGCTGGACTTCGGGCCTCCGGAGAATCTGTGCGAGCCTTTCCTTCTGCTGGAGCGAGGCTGTTCCCTTTGATTCGAGGTACGGGTTAAACTCTTCCGGCAATGCGCTCTTTGATAGAAGGTATTCAATTACCCTGTTAATGAATTCTTCTTTCTTCAGCAACCGCTCATACACTCGGTCGGATATCAAGCCAAAAGCGTGGCCGGACTTCATCAGCCGTCGGTCGGCATTATCCTGGCGAAGCAGCAAGCGGTATTCGGCCCGTGAAGTAAACATACGGTACGGTTCTTCAGTGCTCTTGTTGACCAGGTCATCGATAAGGACCCCGATATACGCCTCTGACCTTTTTAACACAAACGGATCCAGGCCCTTAACCTTCAGTGATGCGTTAATTCCAGCCATAAGACCCTGGGCGGCAGCTTCCTCATACCCTGAGGTTCCGTTGATCTGGCCTGCAAAAAAGAGGCCGTCCACCAACTTTGTTTCAAGTGTAAGCTTGAGCTGGTGTGGAGGGAAAAAATCATATTCGACAGCATAACCGGGGCGCAACATTTTCACATTTCCAAGACCGCAAATGGTTCGTAGTCCTTCAAACTGAATGTCCACCGGCAGGCTCGTTGAAAACCCGTTCACATAAATGACAGGCGTATTATACCCCTCGGGCTCGAGAAATATCTGGTGACTTTCCCTATCAGCGAAACGAACGATCTTGTCTTCAATTGACGGACAGTATCTCGGGCCGACTCCCTTGATCCTCCCGGTGAACATCGGCGACCGGTCGAAACCCTTTCGGAGAACTGCATGTGTCTTCCCGTTTGTGCGCGTAAGGTACATGGGAATGAGCTTGTTTTTGATCTCATCGTTCTGGAAGGAAAATGGCTGCGGTGGGTTGTCGCTTTCATGGAACTCCACCTTCGAAAAATCAATACTCCGGATATCGATTCGTGGGGGGGTTCCAGTCTTCAGCCTTCCGCTCGTAAATCCGAGCTTGAGGAGGCCCTCCGTTACCCCGATTGAGGCCTTTTCGCCGTATCTTCCGCCGACCGAGCTTTCCATCCCCGTATGCATGATAGCGCGAAGGAACGTTCCGGCTGAAAGAACAAGGCAACGACACGAATACCGCTTCCCTGAATGGGTCACTATTCCCGAAAGGCGGTGTGCATAACCTGTACCATTCTGGGAGGTAATAAGTTCCAGCAGAGAATCTTCGATGACGTCAAGGCCAGATTGATGAAGGACTGTATTTCTGGCATAATCTGAATACCATTCACGGTCATTTTGACACCTTGGCGACCAGACCGCTGGCCCTTTGGATCGATTCAGTATCCGAAACTGGATACCGGTAGCATCAGCGAGCTTTCCCATTTCGCCTCCGAGTGCGTCGATCTCTCTAACCAGATGACCCTTCGCAGTGCCGCCAATTGCAGGGTTGCATGACATCCGGCCAATCGACTTCATATCCATGGTCATCAATGCTGTTCGGCATCCCATCCTTGAGGCTGCGAGAGAGGCCTCAATTCCAGCATGTCCGCCACCGACAACGATAACGTCGTATTCCAGCGATATTCTTCTGCCTTGCATCAATATCTCATTGTTTCACGTGAAACATCTACCTGTGCGCTTCGGTAGACACGCCCACCTGCGTCTTTCGAGCTTCGGTGGGCTTGCCCGCCAGGCGACATAGGAAACCCCTCCCAGGACTGGAATTCACCGGTCGGCATACGGTGGAAAAAGTTTCATGGTAGTGTCGGACTACTTGCCTATGCAAAATCGTGAGAATATGTTATGAACAATATCATCCGTCGTAACAACACCTATGATTTCTCCAAGAGAATCAAGAGCAGCCCGCAAATCTACCGCGACGAACTCGTTGCTCTGAGAGCTGTTCAGACTTTCCATGGCGACTGAAAGGCTCCTGACGGCTTTCTGGAAACTATCCCGGTGGCGGCTGCTGGTGATCACCAATGACCGTTCCACCTCTGTCCAAGAGCCACTCAGAGCCATGCCGACCAGCTTCTTCTTGAGTTTCCCGAATCCCGCACCCGTCTTGGCCGAAATCTTGATGATATCATATTCCTTCAATTCATCGGGGAGGTCAGGAATAGTGCCTTTTCCGAGCAAGTCAATCTTATTCTCCGCGACCAGAAAATTGCGATTCTTGACTTCCTTCAGGAGCTGATCAAAGACATTCTTGTCTGTGGACTTGAAGCCAGTGCCGGCATCGAGCACGAGAACAATGAGGTCGGATGTCTGGAGTTGCGATTCTGCTCGCCGGATTCCCTCGATCTCTATGAAGTCCTCACTCTTTCGCATTCCAGCAGTGTCAACAATTCTGAATAGCAGTCCATCAATCACGACATTTTCTTCGATAACGTCACGAGTGGTCCCCGGGATTTCCGTCACAATGGCACGATTCTCATTGAGTAACATATTGAGAATACTTGATTTACCAACATTCGGTTTTCCTGCCAAAACGACCTTAAACCCTTCGCGATAAACTCTTCCGTACTTGTACGAATCGATAAGCTGGTTCAAGTATTCGATGACCGACTCAATTTGCCTTGAGATTTTGCCCTTATCGGTGAATTCCAGGCCTTCCTCGGCAAAATCCAACTCTAGTTCCAGCAATCCGCACACGTCCAACAATTGCTGGCGGAGCTCGGCGACCTTGATCGAGAGTTTCCCTTCAAGTTGTTGAAGCGATGTTCTGTGCGAAATTTCGGACCGGGCGTGGATCAAGTCGGCGACGGCTTCTGCCTGGGAGAGGTCGATCCGGCCATTCAGGAAAGCGCGTTTTGTGAATTCCCCCGGCTCAGCCGGTCGTGCACCGTACGCAACAATTGAATCAAGAATCTTGCGCGTTACGAACATCCCTCCGTGGCAGCTGATCTCGACCGAATTCTCTGCCGTGTACGAATGTGGCTCCAGGAACACCGTTGCAATGACCTCATCGATAGCATTGCCGTCGGGATCGATGAATCCGCCGAAGTGAGCGGTGTGGGTCGCGGCGGATGCAAGCGGTTGCTTCCCGCGGAACCCTTTGTCTGCAATTGCAATCGCATCTTTGCCGCTGATGCGAATGATGGAAATTCCGCCTTCGCCAATCGGTGTGGCGATGGCGGCTATGACGTCGTCGAGCGGATTCATATCTATGAAGGTTGGAAAATGAAATTTAGAAAACTCTCAGGCGAAAAACAATTTTGAAGTTCGTCAATATTTTTATACCTTTCGTAAAACTTACGCAGGGTAACCTGGAAGGTTAACAGCTCAGAGGATGGTCATTGCCTTCGATGAAACTGCAAAATGAACGTATAATGGATCACCTGCTACTACTTTGTCTCGCTTCGGGAAAAAGAACGCGATGCCCTGGCCCGGTAAGCAAAAAGGGTTGCCGGAAAAGTTTCTCTTCCGAAGTTCTGTATATTGCGGGGGCAGCCAAGTGGAAAAGCGCCAAACTACCATGTCTACTGATCTAACTTTCATTACAAACGAAACTGGCAAGACTCTACGGGACCGTTTCAAAGCGCTGCTAACGGACGATACGCGCTTCTTCGATTGCCTCGTTGGATATTTTTTCATCAGTGGCTTTTATGCGCTCTATCCAGCGTTGGAGAAAGTGGAGAAGATCAGAATCCTCGTTGGAATCCAGACTGATCGCAAAGCATGGGAGCTGATTCAACGAGCAAAGCAACAAGGTGAGCTGAGTTTCAAGTCTCATGCAGAAGCAAAACAGCAAGTGTCAGCCGATGTGCTTCAAGAGCTTGAGAAATCGCCAGACAGCAGCGAAATTGAAATAGGCGTGCTGAAGTTTGTTGATTGGATTCGCTCAGGAAAACTTGAGATCAAAGCCTATCCGACTGAGAATCTCCACGCCAAGGTCTACATCATGACTTTTGCTGAGGGAGACAGGGATAAGGGGCGTGTCATCACTGGTTCCAGCAACCTTACTCAGGCAGGCATCCAAGACAACCTTGAGTTCAATGTTGAATTGAAGAATCATTCAGACTATGAATTCGCCATCAGCAAGTTCAACGAACTTTGGGCTGTTGCGGTTGACGTTTCCAAACCGTATGAAGATGCAGTCGTCAACAAATCGCCTTATGCACATTTCACTCCATACGAACTCTACCTCAAGTTCCTGTACGAGTACTTCCGCGGAGAGCTCAATCGTCCGGCAGAGCTCGAGGATATGTACGTGCCTGTCGGCTTCAAGAAGCTGAAGTATCAAGAAGAAGCGGTTCTCAATGCACGTAAAGTGCTTGACGAGTACGGCGGCGTATTTCTGTCCGACGTCGTCGGACTTGGAAAAACCTACATGTCGGCCCTGTTGGCGCAACAACTGGATGGGCGATGCTTGGTCATAGCACCACCCCATCTTCTCGATAGAAACAAGCGAGGATCGTGGCCCAATGTTTTTGGTGATTTCCAGGTGCGCCAGACGGACTTTGAATCTATTGGTAAACTTGATGCGCTTGTTGAGCGTGACCTTTCCAGGTACACAAATGTTTTCATCGATGAGTCTCACCGCTTCCGAACAGAAACAAACATCACCTATGAGAAACTTGCCCAGATTTGCCGTGGCAAACGAGTCATTCTGGTTTCGGCAACACCGCTTAACAACAAACCTCGCGATATCCTGAGTCAGGTAAAACTCTTCCAACCCGGCAAAAGCAGCAACATCCCCAATCTCCGGAACCTCGAAGCATTCTTCAGCGGCTTGGAGAAGAACCTGAAGGGTTTGGATCGTCAACAAGATCGTGACCGTTACTTCCAAACCGTTCAAGCGAACGCAAAGAACACCAGGGAGAAAGTCCTGAAGTATCTGATGATTCGCCGGACGCGAAGTGAAATCGAAAAGTATTTCGGCGAAGATATGACCAAGCAAGGATTGAAGTTCCCGGAGGTCAAGGATCCTGAGCCGCTGTTCTACAAGTTCAACAAGCGAGAGAACGAAATCTTCACCGAGACCATCCGACTGTTGGTACTGTGCTTTACCTACGCCCGTTATAAGCCGCTCTCGTATTACGAAGGGAAGCGAGATCAGAGCGAAGTCCAGAGCCAGCAGAACCTCGCAAAGTTCATGATGATTCTGATGGTCAAGCGACTGGAAAGCAGTTTCCACGCATTCCGTCTGAGTCTGGATAGATTCATCCATTCCTACGAACGGTTCATTACTGAATACCGGAAGGGAAACGTCTACATCAGCAAGAAGCACACGAACAAAATCTTCGACCTGCTGGAAGAGGGAGACCAGGAGGCCATCGAGCAGCTTCTCGCCGAAGAAAAGGCTGAACGATTGAGCGCGAAGAGCTTTTCAAGCAATTTCATGGATGATCTGGAAAGCGACCTGAAGACGCTGAAGAAAGTTCGTAAACTGTGGGAAGACGTGCGCCGCGACCCGAAGTGGGAATCGTTCAAGGATATCCTCCGCTCTCAGGCGAAGCTCAAGAAGGGAAAACTGATCATCTTTACGGAATCCAGAGAGACGGCTGAGTATCTGGGCGAGAGAATCCGAAACGATGTCGAGCCCAAGGTTATTGTGTTCTCAGGCCAGGCAGGAGAAGCAGAACATAAGGCAGTCATGAACAACTTCGATGCGAATGCCTTTCAGCCGAGCGACGATTACCGCATTCTCGTAAGCACAGAGGTATTGTCCGAAGGCGTCAATCTCCACCGCTCCAACGTTGTCATCAACTACGATATCCCGTGGAACCCGACGCGTCTTATTCAACGTGTAGGGCGCATAAATCGTGTGGACACGAAGTTTGATAAGATCCACACGTACAACTTCTTCCCGACGGAAGAGAGCAACGACCTGATCAAGCTCAAGGAAGCTGCCGAAGCCAAGATTCAGGCATTCATAGAAATGCTTGGAGCGGACGCCCGACTTCTGACCGAGGGAGAAGAAATTAAATCGCACGATCTGTTTGCCAGACTGAATTCAAAAAAGACGATCACAGGCGAAGATGGCGATGAAGAGAGCGAGCTTGAATATCTTACAGAGATTCGCGACGTACGCGACAAGCAGCCCGATCTGTTCTTAAGAATCAAACGGCTGCCAAAGAAAGCTCGCTCGACCAGAACAGGATCGCTCGAAATCGTGCAGCAGTTCCCGTCACTCGTAACCTATTTTCGGCAGGGGAGGCTTGACAAATTCTTTCTCGCTCAACCCAATAGTGCCGAAGCTGCCGAGTTAGACTTTTTTGCCACGGCAAAGATTCTGAAACCATCCGACATTGGCGAGATGCGGCAAGTAATCCCGAATGAATTCTACTCCCTGCTCGATAAGAACAAAGCGGGCTTTACTGCTACGACCAGCGCGGAGCTTGACGATTCCATTCCTCGACACGGAGGAGGCGCCAACGACGCATACATCCTGAAGCGTCTGAAGGCAAAAGAGATTCGCCGGTACCACGGCTATACCGAGGACGACGAGATCTACATTCAGCAGGTAACCCAGCTTCTTACCGATGGTTTGCTCCCACGGCCAACGACCAAGAAGGTTGCGGAGTCACTCAAGAAGGAAAGTGACCCCCTAAGGGTTCTCGGTATCTTGCGACGGGACATCGCGCCGCAGTTTTTCCAGGCAACACGATCACAGCAAACGGCACACGCGCTCAGCCCGCGGGAAGTCATTCTTTCATCATGGTTGATTTCATCTAACGGACACCATGAAGACGATGAAGGGAAAAATTGGTCGGAGTTCTCGCTGCAGTCTGCACTTCGCGGAATGGAGGACGAGGATTTCTCGGCGTATGACAAGGTTTCAATAAAGAACCACTACTGATGCCTGCTGCAGGACACATAGCGTACGTTCAGTTGCCCAATGCCGACCTGTCGCAAGGCAAAAACAGGCCGGTCTTGGTAATTGGCAAGTGCCCGGGAAAATTCGATGACTGGCTCATCTGCCCCGTTTCTTCCCGACAGTATCAGGCCACCCCCGGCGTTGACGAACTTGTGAACCCTGGCGATGCTGATTACCCAGCTACCGGCCTTATTGTCCCCAGCGTAATCCGCGTTTGTCGGCTTGCGGTCGTTGAGAGTTCGCTGCTGATTGGTGCAATCGGAGCGGTAGACCCGGCAAGGCTGAAACGGGTCAAGGCGAATCTAATGAACTGGATCTCCAATCTGTAGGTCAACATGGACAAAGAGCAGGCAGTCGATCTCATCCGCCAAACCTTCCCCAAGGCCTTCGATAAGACTCGCTTCCACAATTTCGCTGTTAACGTGCTGAATCATCTGGACGAGTCCAAGGCGCAGCACTGGTCCAATCAGTATGTTAAAGATGCCTTCAAGGGCCACGTTCAGCGATACGAGCGACTCGGCACGTACACATCGCCTGACAAGGAAAAACTTGATGTGCTCGTAGTTCACCTCACCAATGATTCGAAACTTGAGCGTGCTCGTACCGCAATTCGCAACTTCGTTGCCGATCACCTCAAGACACGTGATGAAAAGGATGCGGCGCTTGTGGCATTTGTTTCTCCGACTGAAAAGCAGTGGCGGTTCTCTTACGTGAAAATGGAGTACTCGACTGTGGAAAAGGAATCCGGGAAGGTGGGCGTTGAAGCGAGGCTCACTCCGGCTCGGCGATTTTCCTATATCGTCGGCGAGGGCGAGAGTTGTCATACCGCGCAGACCCGCTTTCTCGATCTGCTACGGGATACTGACACCGATCCGGCGCTCGCAGATATTGAAGAGGCATTTAGTGTTGAGGCGGTTACAGATGAATTCTTTAAAAAGTATCGCTCATTGTTCGAGGAGTTTGAGACGGAAGTAAAGAAGCTCATCACAAAAGATAGTGCATTACGCGATGAGTTTAAGCGCAAAGTGTTAACCCAACAGACTTTGCTAAGAAACTCATGGGGCAAATCGTGTTCATTTATTTTCTCCAGAAGAAAGGGTGGCTGGGCGTTGATAGAGGCAAGGAATGGGGTACCGGCCCGCATGACTTCCTGCGACAACTGGCCGACCGGAAATACGGAAGCTATGATAACTTCTTTCACGACATTCTGGAGCCACTCTTTTACGACACCTTGGCTACGGACCGTGGACATGATGCCTGGGACCGTAGGTTCAGATGCCGAATCCCCTTTCTCAACGGCGGACTATTCGAACCTCTGGGCGATTACAACTGGAAGAAGACAGACATCATTCTCCCGAACAAACTGTTCACTAACACTGATTTTGTTGAAGAAGGGATAAAGGGCACCGGTGTGCTCGACGTGTTCGACCGCTACAACTTCACCGTCAATGAAGCCGAGCCGCTTGAAAAAGAAGTCGCCATTGATCCTGAAATGCTCGGTAAAGTGTTTGAGAATCTCATTGAGGAGAACCGACGCAAAGGTCTTGGCGCTTACTATACTCCCCGCGAGATTGTCCATTACATGTGCCAGGAGAGTCTGGTCAACTATTTGGATACATCGGTCAACAGACACGACAAGCTCATACCGCGTGAAGACATGGATGTGTATATTCGTCTGATGGAACAATACTCTTTTTATGAAACTGCCAAGCAGTCTGGAACAATTGGAAGAGACTATCCGAAGCCTCCGAGGAGTATTGAGAAGAATGCCCGATTGATAGATGAGAAACTCGCCGAGATCGCGGTTTGCGACCCCGCCGTGGGTTCAGGAGCGTTCCCTGTTGGGATGATGACGGAGATTGTTCGTGCACGAATGGCACTGACGCCATATTTCAGCGACGCGCACGAGCGCACGCCGTACCACTTCAAACGGCACGCCATACAGAACTGTTTATATGGCGTAGACATCGATCTTGGTGCGGTTGAAATTGCCAAGCTCCGGCTGTGGCTGTCCCTCGTTGTGGACGAGGAAGAAACCAAGCATATCAAGCCGCTCCCGAATTTGGACTACAAGATAGTTGCAGGTAATTCGCTGTTGGGTTTTCCGTTCAAGTCGCAAAAGTTGGGGGCGATTGAAACGCTTAAGCAGAAATTTTTTGACGAAACCGACCATGACAAAAAAGCGGAATTGAAGGCGCAGGTAGACAAAATGCTTTCGCAAGTATTCGCTGCTTCGAAAAAACATTTGGGGTATGAGGTTAATTTTGATTTCCAGGTTTTCTTCTCGGAAGTGTTTCAGTCCAAAGGTGGATTTGACACCGTGATTGCGAATCCGCCTTATGTTGGACAAAAAGGTAATAGGGAATTATTCGAGATAATGAAAGGGAATACCAACTTCGAAAAGAAAATGGATTACTGGTATTTTTTCTTGCATAAGGCGCATGACATAACAACGCAAGGCGGAGTCAATAGCTTTATAACACCGAATTATTGGATTACTGCTCAGGGTGGGAAAAAGATACGAAACAGAATTGTTAATGATTACAGGATTCGAGACTATATTAATTTCAATGATAATGCGATTTTTGAGGCGGGCATACATACTAATGTTTTGATACTACAGAGAGGCAAACAAACACATC
The DNA here is from genome assembly GCA_049515655.1 of Bacteroidota bacterium. Classification (GTDB taxonomy): domain Bacteria; phylum Bacteroidota; class Ignavibacteria; order UBA10030; family SZUA-254; genus JBEKTW01. The sequence goes on along the minus strand of JBEKTW010000004.1, from coordinate 89,849 downwards.
ATTCAGTTCGCTGCACTATATTTACTCATATATATGACAATGATTTCTTGGCGCATCGCGACGATCAATTGAATTTTCCAGTCGACCAAGAGATAATTCTGAGTGGTTGGACTGGATTTGTTCATTTTCTGCCCGACCGTACTCTAAAAATCGTATCTAAATTATGTATCGGTTGCGAAAAGCTCTCTGATAATGAGACGATAGGTGTATCAACTAAAGGCATCATGGCGGGGAAAAGGGTTACTGATGGAATATGCAATATAAATCAAGGTATTGTCACGGGTAAAGATAGATATATTGACAACGGGGAAGACCATAACTACGGCGTGTTTATTTTGAATGAAGACGAAGTTTCTGGTTTACATCTAAATACTCAAGAAAGGCAACATGTAAAACCCTTCTTTAAGAACTCGGATATCGCCAAATATTCTCTGGCGCGTAAATCGAGGTACTTTCTCATATATGTAAATGATGTTGAAAATGAAAAGGAACTCAGGGAGTTACCTGCCATATATAACCATTTGCTCAAATACAAGAATTTGTTGAGCAAACGATCCATCAACGGCGTACTTGAATCTGCATATAGTAGAGGTAAGTGGTGGTCGTTAACCACAGACAGGCCAAACATAGATTTCTCAGGAGAGAAAATCCTGTGTCCACAGAGAAGTGTGCAAAACACTTTCACTTATTCTGATGTTGAGTGGTATGCCTCAGCGGATGTGTACTATATTTCTCCGAACAGGAAGGATTATTCACTTAAATATATTCTCTCGATATTGAATAGCAAAGTATGCTATTTTTGGCTGTACTATATGGGTAAACGGAAAGGGGAAATGCTTGAACTCTACCTGGAACCCCTCCAGTTCATCCCAATCAAGCAACTATCTATTGTGGAGCAAACACCATTTGTTCGGTTAGTCGACCGCATCCTTGCGGAAAAGCGCGCCGATTCTCAAGCAGATACAACGGCGTTGGAGCGAGAGATCGACCGGCTGGTGTATGAGCTGTACGAGCTCACGCCGGAAGAAATTGCGATTGTGCAAGACTCGACTCGTCGAGTGGAGGAAAAAACATGATTGGACGACAGAAGGAAGTCTCTCAAGCCATCCGACTTCTCTACCTTCTTCTTTACCTCGTTTTTCTCATCCTGATGAATCAGTTGGCCTTCGGCCACTGGCTCCCGCTCACAACGCCAAAAGGTTTATGGTTTTACTCCGGCATGGCCGCACTAATTCTGGGAAGTTTGTTGGTAACGCCATTCTACACAACTCCCGCAAACGCAATTGCGTACCTTGTCGCTGCGCTCATAGCCGTTATGGTGTATGATGCTCCTACCGCAGACTTGATAGACACCCTACCAAGGAACATACTCATCGGTTTTTGTTGCTTCATGTTGATTGTCTGTGTCTTGACGATTCTCTATAAGGATTCAACGCATCGCTGGCGGCACAACATCTCTGAGGCCGGGCGGATGCTCGCTGACAACATAGGAAGTCCGCGTTTTGTCTACAGCGTCGTCGTAATGTACGCGCTCTGGGAATATCATCGCGATGCTCCAATGGAGTTGTTTTTTGTTGGTGCTTCAGGAATCGTGATTGCCGCGCAACGACCACTGGAGGCGTTCGGTAACATGATTCAGAACATAGCCCAAGTCTGGCGTCCCGATCAAACCCCGATGATCGTTGGCAACATTGTGGCACTTCAAACACCTGGGTTACTGCTCATCCGGCAAGATGGCACAGGAGCTTTAGACCTCAACTCTTGTTTGTTGGTTGCCGACGAACATGGCCCGTTGAAGGTAGCCGTTCCCCTCGGATACTTCGGGCGGGATGAAGGCATTTTGCTGCGAGCTCTTGAAATCAATGTACCCATCGAGCACCTCTCGCAACTAACCGAACTAACCAAACATACTCCCAAGGGTTCCGTGTGTATACTCGACGGAAAGCAAACTGAAACCTTTCGAGATGACGTTTACTTGCTAAGAAACCTGGAATGTTTCATCGGGATCGTTGCTACCGAGACCTCAACGGAACGGCTTTACTTTGAAGTCATTCACGAAAGAGACATCGAGCAAGGGCGACTCGTTGAGACGTTTGTTGGCAGCAGGCGTGTTCTGTATCAGGTTCTGGATGGGCTGACAAAAGAAGACATCATCCAACAGAAAAACACGTTTGGCTTCGCGCGTGGCGAGGCCGTACAAGTGGGCATATGGGATGAAGGGGAAAGAAAATTCAAACCTTGCAGTTGGATACCTCAACTAAATGCTCCGGTGTTCCTAAAGACGGTGGAGAGGCACGAAGACAATTACAAGGCAGTTGGGCACTTCCCTTTGACGACGTACGACGTCGAGATCAAGAACATTGATGAGATGGTAACCCACAACACCGCCATACTTGGAATCCTTGGGGTAGGCAAGTCGATGTTGGCTATCGAGTTGGTCGAACGTATGATTGCGCACGGAATCAAGGTGATCTGCATTGATTCAACAACTCAATATACCAGTGAATTGACAGCATTCTTCGATGCTTCGGCTGAAAGCGTAAAGCTCAAAGAGCTTCAAGCGATTGGGCAAGCGGGTAAGACCGTCATAAAAAAGAACGTCGAAGAAGGTGGTAGCAGGACTGATTTTTCTCTTGCGGTTACTAAGTATCTTCAGGAATACCTCGACGTTGCTAACCCGCAGAAGCTGAAGATTCTAAATCCATCCCAGTTTGAAGTATGGCGTCAAGACAGCAAGCCGTACCAAGATACTGCATCTATGGCCTCTCTAACGCCGACCGAAATCGCGCAGATAATCTCTGAGGCTACTCTTCACATTGTTCAGAAAAATGGCATGACAGATAAAGCTCGGGTCTGCCTTGTTTACGAAGAAGCTCATTCATTGATTCCCGAGTGGAACTCAGTTGCGGCGGAGGGAGATAAGGCCGCAACAAATGGAACAGCGCGAGCTATACTTCAAGGCCGAAAATATGGCTTGGGATGCTTGTTGATCACTCAGAGGACTGCCAACGTAACCAAAACAATTCTCAATCAATGCAACACTGTCTTTGCAATGCGCACTTTTGATGACACCGGCAAAGAGTTCCTTTCAAATTATCTTGGAAGTGTGTATGCATCGAAACTACCTTCTCTAAAGGAAAGGCATGCTGTCTTCTTTGGCCGTGCGTCCAGCTGCGAAAATCCTGTCATGATTCGACTCAATGATCGCGCCGATTTTATCCGCGCATTCAGACAGGAGCAACAGCACGATGCTGGACCCGAAGCCGGTGGCGAACCTAACAATGTCGGAGCGGGAAATCTACCAACTGGTGTATGAGCTGTACGGCCTGACGCCCGCCTACGCTTCGCTCCGGCGGCCAGGGAGGCGGAGATTGCGATCGTGGAAGGGGCGGGCAAGTGAACAGCAGGTATGCAATACCTTGAAATACAAATTTATATTACACGTTATTCCTACGGCAACGGAACTGACACAGAACATCTGGTCACGATATGGCTTCCGAGGCAATCCGTTTGATACGGCCGCGCTTTCGGCTTCGGCTGGAGCACTTTTGCCCGCCAGTGAGGCAATCGTCGGTCGTGACATGGAATCAAACGGATCCAAGATGTTACTGGGTATTCTTCGTAGTACGGGAGGCGGTCGGGCTGTAGTCGAAGGCGATGTTGGAGTCGGCAAGACAACGTTTGTGAACTACGGCCGGTATCTCTGGGAAACAGAGGCGAAGGAGAAACGTCACGCAGTGAGTGACCAATTTGCGATCGTAATGGGATCTCCAAAGATTCGTCACGCGGTGCGTGACGAATTGACGGCCGTGCGGAGGTTGAATTGCAATCTCTCCAAGTTGATGGGTAAGTCGTTGCATATTTTGCAACAGCTGGAACGTGTTACTCTTTGAGGAACTGAGCCATGACAAAAAATAGCGAAGGGCGAAAAGGCGAAATCGTTATCTACAAAGCCGAGGATGGGCAAACCGCAATCGATGTGCGGTTGCAGGACGAGACTGTCTGGCTGACCCAGGATGAAATGGCACGGCTCTTCAAGCGGGAAAGAACTGTCATTACAAAGCACATTAACAACGTTTTTAGAACCGGAGAGCTGGATGAAAAAAGCAATGTGCAAAAAATGCACTGCGCTTCTCCTGACAAACCGCCAATCAAACGGCGATCAGCAAGATGAAGCACGGCAGACAGGTATCCACTACGACATCAAGTGGCGCAAAGGGGCTCATATCGAATCGGGCAGGAATTTGCCGGTGAGGAATTAGACAAGAATTTTTATTATATTCGGATACATCCTTTATGCCCACTAATAACGGTTATATAACCAAGCTTACCAAAGCGCCACTCCAAGAGGTTGTCTTTGAAGCTTTTTGGGAGCTAGATGTTGATCCGCAATCGAGAGAGAACTTTGACCCTGGATTTGAGCTTGCTCAGGGAGTCTTTGCCGACACTGTGAAAAAGGACTATCCTTTCTATAAGAAAATCGTTCCGTCAATAGTACCACCACATTTTCTGAACCAAAAACCAGTTCATCAGTTTTGGCGCGGAGATGGGCAATGGCCGGTTCTTCAGTTAGGCCCTGGGCTTCTTGCAGTAAATGATACTGAAAAAACGTATGTATGGGAATCTGCATACAGACCAGCAATTGAATACGGATTGGACGCGCTCCTCAAGAGCTACAAAGAGCCGCCCCGGTTTCAGAAAGTCAGCCTTCGGTATATTGATGCATTTGAATTAGGAGACGAATTCAAAGAAGACTTTGTTAAATATATTGAAGCGAATCTTCAAATTCAGGTAATTAAGGGCTTTGAGGTACAGGGTGCCATAAGCAACCAAAATCTGATTCAGGCGTATACCCTTGGAGACGGCTCCAAACTCACCCTTGTTGTTTCAGATGGTTCACGTAGTAACAAACCCGCAGTAATCCTACAAATTGCGGTTGTTAGAGAAGGGCAATTAGCCGTTGACGACATCAAGAATTGGATCTCAAGTGCACATAGTGTGACTTCGAATCTTTTCAAACAAATGCTTCGAAAGGAGTTCTATGCCAGCCTTAAGTGAAGCAATTATTCCTTATGATCCCCAAGAGTGGAGCACATCGGCGGTTAGTAGTTACACAGTTTGGCAATACGCAATAAGGCCATCATCGTCTATCATAATTGTTCAAACTGGTGTGCTTACTGATGGAGCGAGAGAGATTGTTGGCAAAATCAAGACCTTTTCCGATCTTCCAGAGAACTGGGATAGTTATGGGGCGACTCCTCCTTCGAAAACTGCCGTCCGAAATGCACTATCCCTTGTCCGATCCGTCGACGAGAGGAGACTTCCGATTTTCTTTACCGCTCCAGGTCCAAACGGTGAGGTGCTCGTTGAATTGAAACAGGGCACTAGGTCGATAGAATTTACATTCGATAGTAAGGGGAGCTCTTCGTATGCCAAATTTGAAGGTGTTGAATGTCTTGAAGAAAATACTCTCTCAGATCAAAATCTGTCTGATCTCGCTGCTTGGCTCTCCTCATAAGAGAGGCGCCGCCACTATAGAAGCAATCAAACCCGATGATGGGCTCCTTCGAAGAATCACCATCGATCCCAGCTATATCAAGCCCGATAATACAATTACTTCATTTGCCTTCAAACTGCGAAAGACAGATAAGGATGGTTTATCTGTGGATTTGGAAAGACTGACCAGCCTCTGCACAGCGATTGTTGATCGAACAAAGTTCAGGCTTGCCAGGCTTCGAGCTAACGTACCTATCTCGTTGGGACTTACCTGTGTTCATTCGCCCAAGGCGGACAATGTCGCCCACTCATTGATCCGAGGAAACATTACACCTTCCGTCTCGAGGAAGCTAGCGGCTGCTGCGGAACTGCTACGGGTGTAGATATCTTCCTTGGTGAGAGTCAAGCCCATCACCGATAAAATTGATATGGTCTTGGCGAAGCACCCTCGATTCTCGGAGGAACATTTCAATTCCAGTCCCCCCCCCAAAATGAAGCACGACAGGCAGGCGCGGGAACATCGGGGGTTCAACTTCGGCATATCCTTCATCATTCGGTTGAAAATGCTACCCGTTCGTGCCGCTGGAATGTGTCCGAGAGGAATCGTATTTTGTAATGACGACCCAAAAACTAAACTCATGAACACCATCGGCAGAAATGATCCCTGTCCGTGCGGCAGTGGCAAAAAATATAAGAAGTGCCACGGGGCTGCGGCCATCCTTAGTCCAGATTCCGCCTATAACCGGATTCGGAGGTTCGATGCGGAGTCGGGCGAAATGCTGATGAGATATGCAAAGAAGCACTATGGAGAGGCGGCGCTTGAGGACGCCTGGCAGCAGTTTCATTTCTTCGACGAGGCGCTGTTTATTGGTTCTCCCGCTGATAACGATTCGTTCTTGCGATGGTTCGCCTTCAATTGGAGGCCGGATGAGAAAGAAACACTTGCAGAAAAATTCATCGCCGACGAAGGGCTAAGACTCGACGGCGGCCTGCGCCGCTTTCTGGAGGCGACACTTCAATCTCCCTACAGCTTCTTCCAAACGATTGCAGTTGACCCCGGTACGTCGATCGAATTTCGAGATGTCCTTCGTCGACGTGAGTTTCATGTGACCGAGAGAACTGCGTCGACGATGGTTCGCCGTGGAGACATTCTACTGGCCCGGGCTGTTGAGTTAGACGGAGTCTGCTTTCTCATGGGGAGCGGCGCATTGATCATTCCGCCCCTCCAGCTGGATCACGTTCTGGACCTGCGTGCATTCCTGGAGGCGCTTGAGCCGACCGGGGGCGAGCACGTTTCTACCCAAAACCTGTTGAAGCAGGAGGAACTCCTCCGCGAGGCATACTTCGAGATCGAAGATGAGCTACGAAACCGGCGGATGGACATCAGAAACACGGACGGAGACCACCTTGCGTTTCACACCCTGACCTACGAGATTCCGTCGTTCGATGAGGCGTTTCAAAATCTGAAAGAGCTTGAGCAAAGAGTATCCGGCAGGACGGACGAAGAATTGCTTGCCGATGCGAAACGAACAAGAACGGGCAAACCGACTGAAGTCATGATCCACTGGTTGCGAAGAAGCAGGAAAGGGAAGTTGGACGGCAACACGGCTCTGGCCACTCTGAAAATAAGCGCCTCCAAACTGATCGTGGAGGTGAACTCGGAACGACGCTCAAAGCGCATCCAAAAAGAAATCGCAAAGAGACTCGGGGGTTCAGCCGTGCTCCTTGGGACGGAAATGAAATCGTACGAGGGGTTGATGATCGAAGCCGAAAAAGGAGGGAAAAGAAAACGGTCTGCGAAAGAAAGCGAGAGTGATCGCGCGCTGAACGAATCTACGGAGGTAAGGGCTGTTCTGAAAGAGCTGATCGAAAAGCATTGGGCAGCCTGGCCGGATACATCCGTGCCGGCGTTGAGAGGGATGACGCCGCGCGAGGCAGCGAAAGACCCCCGGGGGCGGGAACTTCTTGAAGCGCTCCTCATGGACTTCGAGTCGAGGAACGAGCGTCGGGAGGATGAGACTATGTGTGTGGATCTCGCGAAGCTCCGGCAGGAATTGGGGTTGGAGGCCAAATAAAGCCCTCGCAGTCGCCCGCCGCTGGAACGCTTATCCCGTCAGCCACCGTGCCAGCGCGGGAACAACAGAAGGTCAGCGGTTCAACTTCGGCATGTCCTTCGTGATCCGGCTGAAAATTCCTCCCGACTTTTTCTTTTCCTCGACCTTTCTCAACGGCTCGTCCTTGTGCTTCTTCGTAATCCATGCCTGCTGTCCGATTGAGAGAAGGTTAAACACAAAATAGTACAGATTCAATCCGGCGGGAAAGCTGTTAAACAGCAGCGTCATCATCACGGGCATCATCCACACCATCGCTTTTTGACGCGGGTCTTTGACCGACATCTTCTGCTGAATGAACATCGTTATGCCCATAAGCACCGCGAGCCCGCTGATTTCATCCATATTCACGATCGGAAGCCGGAAGGACAGCTTTGTGATAACGTCGGGAACGGAAAGGTCTTTGATCCACCAGATGAACGAGGCCTGGCGCAGGTCGATTGCCGAGCGAAACACCGCCCAGAGTGCGTACAGGATCGGGAGTTGGAGAAGCATCGGCAGGCAGCCGCCCGCAGGGTTCACGCCATACTCCTTGTACAACCGCATGATCTGCTGGTTCTGTTTCTGGGGGTCGTCTTTGAACTTTTCGCGGATCTCGGTCATCATCGGCTGAAGCTGCTGCATTCTCTGCATCGATTTCATACTCTTCGCGGTGAGCGGCTGCAGCGCAAGCTTGATGATGATCGAGAAGACGATCAACACAAAGCCGTAATTGGGGATGAAGAGCTTCAGGAACTTGAACAACGGGATCATGACGTATTCGGAAATCGGTCGGATGATCCATGCCGCACCGAGGCTCATCATCTGGTCCAATCCCGCGTTGTAGCCCTTCACAATATCGAAGTCGAGCGGACCCAGAAACACTGTAAAATGCGCCGTTTCGAGCTTGTTTCCCAGAAATGGCATTTTCAGCGCAAGGCTGTAGTCTTCTTTCGCGCCGTCGTTCGGTTCCTTCTGGCGATTACCTTCGAGGTACGCTCCCTGGCTGTCTCCTTCGCGATTGATGATCGCTACAGCGAAATACTTGTTGCGGGTCGCGACCCAGCTCACCCGGCCGGAGATATTTTGTTTCTGCGTTTCGTTGAACTTCGTCGCGTCAACTTCGGTCAGCTCGCCGCCGGCGTACGCGAACGCTTTCGCGGAATTGGATTCATCGATACTGTTGCCTTCAGCGTACTGCAGTCCTGATTCCCATGTGACCTGGTATTCAAAATTCGCCAGAATATCATCCATCCCCTCAAACCGGTAGTAAGCGTCAAAATCATAGTTTCCGTTGTGAAACACCAGCGTTTTCACAATCCGGCTTTGTTCGGAGATTTTGAGGACAAATTCGACCTTGAAGGAATCCTGATTCGCGAGTGTGACGGTTTGGTCGTTGTCGAGCGGCGATTGAAAATACAGATTCTTTGTATCGACGAGTTTGCCGTCGACCGAGGAGAAAAGAAGATGGAAGTCCCCCGCCTTGTCGCTGTTAATCAGGTTTACCGGGTACTGATTCCACGTCTTGAATTTCTTCAGTTCCCAGACCTGAATCGAGCCGCCTTTGGATGAAATTCTCGCCCGGTACAGGTCCGATTCGATGAAAAGGAATTTTTCCTTTCCGGTCGCAAGCGCGGAAAAATACTTTCCAAGCGTATCCGTCGGCGTATACGTTTTCTCCTGCGGGGGAAGAATGGCGCGGGCGGAGTCGATCGTCGACTTATGGAGTGCGATTGAATCCGTCGTCGTTGAAATTTTCGGCGGCTGAGGAGGCGGGGCATTCAGCCACATCCAGAGCATCAGAACCAATCCAATCAATACAAAACCTATGACAGCATTTCGATCCATGAGATCCTCAGCTTAGAAGTACATAAAAACCGATGTCACGCAAAACAATGACGGATGTCCGATATCCGAAGCACGAAATCATAGACAAATCCTAAACACGAAATCCGAAATCATAAATAAGATCCAAGCACTAAATCCCAAATTCAAAACCGTCTTGGGAAATCTAATGTTTCGAGTTTTGAGCATTCGAGTTTCGGATTTGTTTAGTGTTTCGATATTCGAATTTAGAATTTGTCACCAAGAATGATGGTGCTGCGTAACATCAAATAGTGATTACGGGACGGGATCATAACCCCCGGGATGAAAAGGATGACAATGGAGGATGCGTTTCATCCCCAGGAACGACCCTTTAAGAAATCCATATCGTTCAATGGCTTCGATTGTATACGATGAACAAGAAGGATAAAACCGGCAAGCATTGCCGGGAAGGGCCGGAGAAACGAATCGCTGGTAAAGCCGGATGAAGTAAATTGCCATACAATTGATCAGGAATATCTTGCCGCCACCGCAGAGAGGATTTCCGTCACGTCGTGTTCGACTTGCTTGAAGGTTGGAAGTGGGGACGCGGCCGTCGCCATTGCCGGAGGATACAGGAAAGCTATTTCAACGATATCGGAACTCTTTTCCACAAAGGGTAGAAGTACATGTTTATTGAGCCGGTATGATTCGCGCATCAGTCTCTTGACCCGATTGCGGTCAACAGCCCGTTTGACGGTGCGACGCACGGAAAATCCGGCGATCACTTTCGGTTTGGAATCCGGTAATTGAGGTTTCACCAAGACCACCGCTTGCAGGCACGCGCTCTTGATTCTCGTCCCCCGGTTGAAAACTTCCTTAAAACTCTTTTCCCCGCGTAATATCTCTGACTTTCTGAGGGTGAACCGCACGGCGGAATTCTGGTTGTTGCGTGGGGGCAATTCACATGCCTCAGCCCGCGAACGGCAGGGGATTGCCCTTCCGGTTCGTGCCTACACGGCGGTTAACGACGGCATTATCGCTCATCACTGACGGTGAGTTTCCAACGGCCCTTGGCACGGCGGCGCGCGAGGACCTTTCGTCCGTCTTTCGTCTTCATCCGCTCCCGGAACCCGTGGGTATTCTTTCGATGACGGTTGCTCGGCTGGAAGGTTCGCTTCATGTGTTCTCCTTAAAAACTGCTATTGCTTCACGTTTTACACAAAAAAGAGGATTGCACGTCGCAACCCTCTAGATAATTAAATTATGAAAAATATGGTTGAAAAACAAACACACACATTTTCGATAGTGAATCGGTTTTATTGCTGTACCCGACCGATCCTTCCGTCCTCTCCTAGGTAAGCGGAGGAAACTTCTCCCCCTTATTCAAGGGGGAGAATACAAGAGGGGGTCAGGAGAGGACGATACGACTTTGAACTGAGGCACTTCCGAGTCTTCGACACGTATGGTCAGACAAGAATGTCTGACCATACGGGAACGTCTGACCTACCGGGTACGGGGTAGTTCCCGGCGGGCCTTCTCGTATCCCGGCTTGATGGTACTGTAGATGATGTCGATGCGTTCCTTGTATGGGATGAAGGCGCTTTTCATGGCATTGATCGTGAGTTTCTCGAGAGCGTCGAGCGAGAGCTTGAAAGTGTCGTGGGCGAGCTTGAATTCCTTTGTCATCGTTGTATTGCTCATCAAACGGTCGTCCGTATTGAGTGTAACGCGGAATTTATACCGGTGGTAAATGCCAAAAGGATGCTCAGCCACGGTCTTTACCGCGCCGGTGTCGACGTTGCTTGTGAGACACATTTCAAGAGGAATACGTTTGTCGAGAACGTACTGGGCAAGATAGCCCATGCTGACAACCTCCGTCGGGTCGTCATCGGATATTTTCATATCTTCGATCAGCCGTGTCGCGTGTCCGATGCGGTGCGCCCCGCACCACTGGATGGCCTGCCAGATTGATTCTTTCCCGAATGCTTCGCCCGCATGGATCGTGATGTTGAAATTCGCCCGCTGGATGTAATGAAACGCGTCGACGTGCTTCTTGGGCGGGTATCCGCCCTCTTCGCCGGCAAGATCGAATCCGACGACACCGCGTTCCCGGAAATCGACCGCAAGTTCCGCCATTTCCTGAGAGAGTTTCATATTGCGCATCGCGCAGATGATCAATCCGTACTTAACACCAAAGTCCCTTTCCCCTTGCTCCAGTCCCCGCAGAACCGCCGTCACAATTTCTTCCCAATGCAATCCCTTGCTCGTGTGGTACACGGGGGCGAAGCGGGTTTCTACATAGACAACGCCGTCGTTGTGCATGTCTTCCATCATTTCATATGCGACGCGCTCAAGAGCTTCTTCCGTTTGCATCACACCGGTTGTGTGGGCAAACCCTTCCAGGTATAGCGCGAGGCTGCCCCGCCTGGCACCGCGTTGAAACCACTTTGCCAATTTGTCCGTATCTTTTGTTGGAAGTTTCTTGTAACCAATGTCCTTTGCCAGCTCGATGATCGTTTGAGGTCGGAGCCCGCCGTCGAGATGATCATGGAGGACAACCTTGGGGAATTCCCGGATAAATTTATCTGATAATTTCATTTGAATTGTGATAGATTATGTTACATGTCGAAGATGTATCCGAAGAGCGCGCATTCTCGGCCAACCGGGGATCGTTCAACTCCTTGCAGGTTGTCAGGGCCGTCACGCCTGAATGTATGAAAAACACGTCTGAAATGCAATGAATCCGCTTAAGAATCAAGGTCTTGCGAATAACCTCATTTTTTTGTATCATTTTAAGTCTCCTGCTGAAAAGAATCAATTAAGCGCAAAGGATTCCGCAGTGTCTGAATATTGCGGGCTATTTCTAAATCAATTTCATGCTCATTCCGATAGTTCCACTTTTAACAAAAGCTGCTACGCGCGAAAAGCACGGTGAGTTCGAGCGGGAGGCCCTGCCGCACATGGACATTCTCTACAATTATGCCCTCCGCATGACCGGTGGTCCCGACGATGCCGACGACCTTGTGCAAGAAACATATCTCAAGGCCTATCGTTTCTGGGACAAGTACGAAAAAGGAACTAACATCCGCGCGTGGTTGTTTAGGATAATGAAGAATTCGTACATCAATCGTTATCGTAAGGAGACGCGGGAACCGGATACCGTAGATTATAATGACATTCAGAATTTCTACAACATCATCCGCGCTGAATCAGCCGACCCGAATGACCTTCAGGAAAAAATTTTCGGCGGCCTCCTCGACGACGATGTCGCACGTGCGCTTGAAACGCTTCCCGAAGATTTCCGGACTGTCGTTATCCTCTGTGATATCGAAGGGCTCACGTACGAAGAGATAGCGGAATTCATTGATTGCCCAATCGGCACGGTGCGTTCCCGGTTACACAGAGGACGGAAGATGTTGCGCACGACATTATTTGAGTATGCTAAGAAACGGGGATATGTAACGAACGAGTAATTCCGGGAAGAAACGTATCGAATATTGATAGAAGATTGGAATAACGATGGATTGTAAAGAAGCGCTGGAACTTGTAACCCCAGCCGTTGATGGAAAGCTCGCTGTTGGCGATGAATCCCAGCTTCAAGAACATTTCGAAAAGTGTCCCGCCTGCCGCAGTGAATTTGAACTCGAACGTATAACAAAACGCGCATTCAAACTGCATATGAGCCGGGTGCCCGCCCCGCAAGCGCTGGCCGAACGCGTGAGGATTCAACTCTCGGCCAAAACCCTGGCAGGCAGTTTTCCCCAGTTTGAGATCAAGAAGTTCCTCTTCCAGCCGACCTGGAGAACATTTGCCACAGCCGCAGGCGCGATTGCCGTGCTTTTCCTCATTGTGTTGATTCCATTCAAACCGCAACATTCCCATGTCCGGCCCAGCGATGACAACATCATCAATCAAACGTACAACAACTTTGGTGAAGTGCTGAAAGGAACGATTGTTCCCGGGATCTCCTCGGAAGATCCGTCGGAAGTGAAAGGCTATATTGATCCGAAAGTTGGATTTCACACACATGTTCCGCTCTTGAAACACGGCCGCTTGGTCGGCGCTATGCAAGCGCACTATAACGATGAGAATGTTGCGCACATTATCTACCGGCAAAAAGACAACGTCATTTATTTATACCAAGCAAGACTGCAATCGGTGATGGACGGCCATACGCTGCGCCTTCCCGATAGTGTCAAGCGAGAGATCCTGCGCACCGGATGGTATTTCGAGAAACAATGCGCCGGATGTACCCTCATGGTGTGGACCGTTGATTCTACAGTGTGCTGCGCCATCGCGGACATGGGTGAGCCCGAACTTGTCGACTTTTTCAAAGAAACGGAGTAACTGCGTGCAGAGAGTAAAGCTTTTCAGTTTGGTAGCAGTATTTCTTTTCACCATTTCAGGTTGTGCTAAGAAAGAGAAAACGGACGAGCAAGAGACCTCCGCGACCCCGTCAGCGCAAAATGTCGCTGAAGTGACCAAAGTGGAGAAACGAAGCGACCAGGCCCCCAATTTTTCATGGACCGATGCCTCCGGAAAACAAGTCGATTTGGAATCGTTTCGTGGAAAGGTAACGCTCGTGAATTTTTGGGCCACGTGGTGCGGACCCTGCCGGAAAGAGTTGCCGGACCTCATCGCGCTGAGCAATGATTTTGCCGATCGTGGTGTGCTGGTCATCGGAGTTTCTACTGACCGTGGGAGTAACGTTGTGAACGACGTGAAGTCGTTTGTCCGGCAGCATGGCATCCCTTACCAGATTGTCATCTCGAATTCCGACCTCGAAGACGCGTTTGGCTCCATCAGGGCGGTTCCTACGTCGTTCATCATTGACCGGCAGGGAAAGATTGTCCAGACCATCGTGGGGTCGAGAACGAAGGACATGTTCGCCCAGGCCATTACCCCGCTCCTGAATTAGAACCATTTCCATTCTTCACAAATCCCTCCGGTCTATCACATCCCCGGTGGTTTCGTGGGTTGTATTTTACTTTCCGAATCGGTAAGTTGTCCATTATTGTTTTCGTCCTTTGATGTCAACCCGGCGTACTGAAATATCAGCGATTGGAGAAGTGGGGCTCATCGAGCGCATTCGCGGGCTCGTGGATATTCACGTCGACGACGCAACGGTTCATGATAATTTGATTTTGGGAATATCTGACGACACCGCCGTGTTTCGACCGACGCCCGGGAAGGTTCAGCTCTTCACCACCGATGCGTTCGTCGAAGGCGTGCATTTCGACCTTACCTTCACGTCTCTCAAACACTTGGGCTGGAAAGCAATGGTCGCGAACCTGAGCGACATTGCAGCGATGGGCGGCACTCCACGCTATGCGACGATGTCATTATCCCTCCCGGCGAAAATCTCGGTTGAGATGATCGAAGAGTTGTATGAAGGGGCGTTGTTCGCCTGCAAGAAGTATTCATGCCTCCTCGTTGGAGGCGATACGACCGCCTCTCTCGCCAACATGATGTTGAGCGTCGCAATGACGGGCGAGGCATCCGAGGAGCGCGTTGTCTATCGCAAGGGAGCAAAACCCGGCGACCTTCTGTGTGTCACCGGCCATCTGGGGAGTTCGCACGCAGGACTGAGAATTCTGGAACGCGAGAGGCGTCGTTTTGCAGAAAGCGCTCAAACCGAAGAATTTCGGCTGAACCTTGAAGCGTACAAAACCGCTATCGAGAAACACCTCATGCCCAAGCCGCGACTCGACGTTGCAAGACTCATCGCCGATCGAGTTTCTGTCCATGCGATGATTGACATCAGCGATGGTCTCGCCTCTGAGGTTCACCGGATGTGTTTGAACAGCGGCGTCGGCGCGAAGGTGTACGAACACAATATTCCAGTCGAATCCGTGACGCAAACGATTGCCAGAGAATTTTCCGAACACCCGACCGATTACGCGCTGTACGGAGGAGAAGAATACGAGCTATTGTTTGCCGCGACCGACGAAGAGTTCGAAAAGTTGGAGTGCCTCACCGACGACGTGACGATTCTTGGTCGCGTCACGGAGAAGAGCGAAAGCATTGAGCTTGTTCGCGAGAATGGGGAAGCGGAGGCGTTGAAGTTTGGCGGTTGGGATCACTTCCGGCAATGATTTCTAGAACCCCGGCCAATATGCAAATCCTTCCGCACTAGCTGACTGCGAATGAAACTCCCGATACTAAAACCCTTACGGGTGCTGAATATCATCCTTTCTCTCACGATTTTTATCGTGCTCTACATCAACAGGGACCGTTTCATCGCGATGCTGCATCCCAAAGCGAAAGAAGCGGTGGGAATTCTCGCTCCGGATATTAACGGTGGCGCATGGATCAATTCCACCCCGTTATCGCTGCACCAATTGCGCGGTAAGGTCGTTGTAATAGATTTCTGGTCATTCAAATGTGATAATTGCCTTCACGTCCTCCCGACATTGAATGATTGGTACAAGAAGTATAACGACAAAGGAGTGGTCTTCATCGCTGTCCATACGCCGGAAACCAATGAAGAGAAGAATGTGCTCTCGCTGCAGCGGTTTGTAGGCACCCACGGGATAGAATTTCCCGTTGTGACAGACAATGGGTATGCCACATGGAATCTTTACCACGTTCAGTTCTGGCCGAGCACCTTCATCATCGACCGGCAGGGCGTCATCAGGAAGTTTCATTACGGGGAACTCGGGTTCTCATTGCTGGAGGACGATTTTAAACGCCTACTGGGTAGCTGAGCGAGACACCATCGTACGGAAGTGAAGGCTCGCAGGCAAGTCCAGCGTGACCAAACCCTTTGCGCTCTCTGCGGTTAAAAGATTTAACGCAGAGGACGCAAAGAGAAGACTCGCAAAGTTCGCCAAGAGAATTGGCCTCGGCCATAAATGAGCTTTGCGATCCCTGCGGTTTATTTTAGTCCCTCCTGGGCCGGCGAGGGCTCAAGACCGCCACACAGTTCACCGGATTACAACGAACACCAATAGATATGCACAAAGAACGACAGGCAGCCTTGGGTTTCATATTCGTGACGTTGCTGATCGATGTCACGGGTATCGGCATTATCATTCCGGTTGTTCCTAAACTCATCGGCGAGCTGATCCATGGCACGATGAGCGATGCTTCTCTGTACGGGGGATGGCTCATGTTCACCTATTCGGTGATGCAGTTTGTATGCTCGCCGGTGATGGGAAATCTCAGTGACCGCTTCGGGCGGCGCCCGGTGCTCCTCGTCTCCGTCTTCGGGCTGGGTATCGATTATATCTTTCTTGCCTTTTCGCCGACTATCGGATGGCTTTTCGTTGGCCGATTTCTTGCAGGGATCCTGGGTGCCAGTTTTACAACCGGCGCCGCTTACATTGCCGATATCAGCGCTCCCGAGAAACGCGCGCAGAATTTCGGGATGATTGGCGTCGCGTTCGGGCTTGGATTCATCATCGGACCTGTTGTCGGCGGTGTGCTCGGCCAGTATGGTTCCCGCGTACCCTTCCTTGCGGCCGCCGGGCTTACTCTCCTCAACTGGGTCTATGGATTTTTCGTCGTTCCCGAATCGCTCGGGAAGGAACACCGGCGTCCGTTCGAGTGGAAGCGTGCCAACCCCATGGGCTCTCTACGGCAACTGAAAAAGTATCCGGTCGTTGCCGGACTCATTGAGTCCATGGTGCTTATTTACGTCGCCGCGTATGCGGTTCAAAGCACATGGACGTACTTTACGATGGAGCAATTCAAGTGGGATTCGACAATGGTCGGTATATCTCTCGGGGCGATTGGACTTCTGGTCGCAATTGTTCAGGGGGGATTAATCCGAACCATTATCCCGAAGCTGGGATTGAAATGGTCCGTCTACATCGGTCTCACCATGAACGGAATAGGGTTCTTGCTGTTTGCCTTTGCGACAAAGAGCTGGATGATGTTTGCCATTCTCGTACCGTATTCACTCGGGAGCATTGCCGGGCCAGCCCTGCAAGGACTCATTTCCACAGAGGTGCCCGCCAACGAGCAGGGGGAATTGCAGGGAGCCTTGACCAGTCTCATGAGTGTCACCGCCATCATCGGTCCGCCGGTGATGACCAATCTATTTGCATATTTCACGGGCGGGAATGCTCCCATCTATTTCGCGGGCGCGCCGTTCCTTGCGGGGGCGGTCCTCACGGTGTTCAGCGTTCTCTTTGCCGTGCGCACACTCTCTTCGTACGTTGAGGAACCGGTTCCCGTCGTAGAAGTGATAACGGTCGAAGATGAAGTGAATCCGGGATAGCATTCTCCCCGGGAGTGCGATCCTCTCCGGCATACAGGGGAGAGGATTTCATCGGGAACGCAAGCTATTGGTTCGGGTTTTTTCGCTGGAGGGAAAGCAAGACGGGCAGAATGTAAAGCAACAAGATACTCGAAAGCGAGAACCCGCCGATGATAGCAATCGCGAGCGGCTGCTGCATCTGCGCTCCGGCGCCGAATCCCACCGCCAGCGGAAGAAGTGCGCAAATCGCCGCAATCGCCGTCATGATGATCGGACGAAAACGTATCACGCCCGCTTCAACAACCGCCTCCACTCTCGGGAGCCCGGAGTTCTCAAACTTCTTAAAGAAATGAACGAGGAAAATGCTGTTCTCCCCCACAATACCGACAATCAAAATTGCGCCCATGAAGCTCGAGATGTTCAAATTCACCTTCGTTACCCACAGCGCAAAGAACACTCCGAACAACGACAATAAAGTGACAAAATATACGAGCACCGGAATCCTGAAGGATTCAAATTCCATGATCAGAACAAGAAACACCAACAGGGAAGCCGCGGCAAGAATTTTCAGCAGCGAGATGAACGACTCCTGCTGCGTTTCGTACTCCCCGCCGTACTGAAGCGTGACACCCAACGGCAGGACAACGCGCTGCCGGATGCGCTGTTGAATTTCCCGGACCGCGCTGCCGAGGTCGCGCTCGGATAATCTGGCGGTGACCGCCACCATTTGCTTCAAATTCTGCCGCGCGACTTCAGACTGGCCCGGGTCCACCGTGATCGAAGCCAGCGAGCCGAGAAGGTACGTTCCTCCGTTCGGAGACAGGATGCGCAGCGAGGATAACTGGTCCGCCCTCGTGCGGTAGGAATCGGGTAACCGAACACGAATTCCTATCAGTTTCTCTCCGCGCTGAATACTGGATGCAACGGTTCCCTGAATATCATTCTGCAAAATAGCCTGCAGGTCGTCGACAGTTAATCCGGCCCTTCCGATGGCACGCTCGTCAAACGAAATAACGTACGCCGGACCGCTGATGGTGATTCCATTAAACACGTCGACAACCCCGGGAACCGTCTCAATTGTTTCTGCAATCTTCCTCGCAGTCGATTCGATCAAGAGTTTGTTTTCGCCGAACACTTTTATCTCAATCGGAGACGGAACGGTTGTCAGGTCGCCGACCAGATCCTGAATTGCCTGGCCGAACTCGATACGAAGCGCCGGTTGAGATGCTTCGATCCTTGCCCGCAAATCGTCGATGATTTCATCCGCCGACCGGCTTCTCTTCTTCTTGAGTTTGATGAGATAATCGCCGGTATTAGGCTCGGTGATGAAAAATCCCAGTTCCGTTCCAGTTCGCCGCGAATACGATTCCACCTCCGGGAGGTCCATGATGAGTTTCTCAATCGCATTGAGCATCCGGTGCGTTTCATTCAGTGACGTGCCGGGAGGGGATGCGTAATCGAGAATGAAAGCTCCTTCATCCATCTCCGGCATGAATTCGCTGCCGAGCTGGCGGTAAACAAAGTATCCTCCCAGAATGAGAGCGGTGACCGGCAGGACGATTAGGGAGCGGTGTGCGAGAAGGAAGCGGAGACTGGCTCTGTACGAGGAGTAGATTCCTCCTTCCGTTCCGGTCTCGTGCTGCCGGGGTACCGGTGTCCGGATAAAAAACTTCATGAGCAGCGGCACGAGCACGACGGATAAGATAAACGAGATGATCAACGTGAGCGCCATCGTCAGGGAGAGCGACCGGAAGAAAGCGCCCGTGACGCCCGAAAGAAATGCGAAGGGGATATGAATAACAATGGTTGCCGCGCTCGAGCCAATGATTGCCGGAAGCATCTCGGGAATCGACGTGCGCACGCTCTCGATAATAGTGACCCTTTCGCGCTCCGAGTGCCTGAAAGCATTTTCCGCGATCACAATCACATCATCGATAATAAGTCCGATGGATCCCGCAATACCTCCCAGGGTCATGATGTTGAGTGTCAGGTTGAACACGGAAAGTAGAAGAAGCGTTATGGCAACCGTCACCGGGATAACAATGGCGACGATGATTGTCACGGGCCAGTTGCGCAGGAAGATGACCAGGATGAGGATCGCCAGCGCCACGCCGACCACAATGCTATCGCGCAGAGCGTAGAGTGAATCGTTGATGATGATCGATTCGTCATAGAAGTTGGCAATGTGCACTCCGGCCGGTATCTGGGTGCGTAGTTCACTCAACATACGTTTGACGTCTTCTGCGATCTGCACGGAATTCCCGTCGGGCTGCCGGAGAATGCTTACCAGCACGGCTTCCTTGCCGTCGGCGGTCACCCGGATGTATTCATCTTTTTCCGCGGGGGCAATGGTGGCAATATCGCTGAGGATGACGGGAGTTGTGCCCCGGGTTGTGACGACGGAATTCCGCAGTGCTTCCAGCGAGGAATACATGTTATCCACGAGGGTAAGGTTCAGATGGTAGTTCGCATCCATCAATCCGATTGCTTCCACGATATTCGTTTTTTGCAGTGCCTCCGACACCTGGCGAATGTCCAGATGATACGATGCACATTTTGATGGATCGATGGTAACGAGAAACTCGCGGGTTCTTCCTCCAGTGACTTTGATTTGCGATACACCGCGAATGCGGCTGAACGCAGGGCGAATAGTATAGAGCGCGATGTCCCGTAAGTCCACCAGGCTCGTCGAGTCGGATGTGAGAGAATATCCCATGATGGGGAAAAACGTCGCATTCATCCGCTCAACGAGAATATTTGCGTTCGCCGGAAGCTGATTCCGGATTGAAGAAATCTTTGCCTGGAGCAACTGCTGGGACAGGATGATATCCGTTCCCCAATCGAAGTTGATGGATATTTCGGCGGCACCTCTTGCCGTTTTGGAGCGAACACTACGGACGCCGGGAATGGAGTTGACCGCTTCTTCCAGCGGCTTGGTGAGAGTCACCATCACACGCTCGGGCGGATCCTCACCGTTATCGGCAAGAATGACGATGCGGGGAAACGTGATGTCGGGGAAGATTGAAACGGGAAGATTTAGCGCAGCCACGACTCCGGCAATCGCGAGAACCGTAATCGTGAATATGACGGCCCGCGGATGATGCTCGAGCTTTTCGGTAAAGGTCATTGCACAATTCTCACACGCGTCGAGTCGGGTAGACCGTAATGTCCCTGGACGACGACGAGGTCTCCGGCCGATACGCTCTTCGACATGATCTGAACAAGGGAATCTTGACGGATTCCAACCTGGACGTCGACCTTATGGGCAACCGAATCTTTCCCCACGACAACGATTTCCGTTGTATTGTTCTCGTCGTTGTGCAGCAACGCTGCAGCCGGCGCCAGCAAGACATTGGACCTCTTTCCGACAACGACGGTGGCATCTCCGAAGAGCGATCGCTGCAGCGTCGGCGTCGGTTCACTGAAATTGATTTGCACGTGCGCGGTTTGATCGCCGGGATTCACCAGCGGTTCAATCCGGCCGACCGTTCCGTGAAAGACCTTTGCAGCGATCGTCGGAAATCGCACGAGGACGTTTTGGCCTTTCCCGATCATCGGAAGCGAACGCGAGGGCACATCTGCGATGAAGACAATCGACTGCGGGTCGACGAGCGATACGATCGGTTCCTCTTCGGAAACGAGCTCCATTTCATTCTTCGCCTTGCTGCTCACGATGCCGGAGAAAGGGGCGGTGATAATAGCGTTGTTCGCGGCATCGCGTGCGAGGCCAAGAGCTTTCTCCGCCTCTTCGCGCTGGGCGGGATTCGTCGCGCTTCGAACGAGTCTTTCAGCACCCTGGATGGAGGCCTGTGACTCTTTCGTTTGTACGACGGCGACCGTTTCCCCCGCTGCGACGGCATCCCCGTTGAAGAGCTTGAACTTCGTGATCACGCCGGCAATAGGGGAGCGCAATTGAGATTCGCGGAGGTTGGTCGTGCTTCCGGAAGCCGAGACCGTTTCGTCGATTGAGCCTGTGCGGATCGAAGCAACTCTCACATCGACGACGATGCCGGGCTCAGCTTCCTGGGCGGATTCTTTCGTACAACTCTGGATGAGTCCCGCAATGAGGAGAAGGACAATCGAAAGTCTGGTCATGGTAGTGGCGTCGTTGTTATTGTCCGCTCAACTTCAAAGCTCTTGCGATCGCTGAATTGAGCTGGAAGAGTGAATGGTTGTAATTCAGTTTGATTTCGACGAGCAGCCGCTGCGCATCAAGGACTTCAAGATTTGAACCGGATCCTCCCGCAAAGCGCGATTTTGCCAGCAGGTAGTTTTTCTCGGCCTCACCGATGTTGCTGGCATAGGCACTAAGGGCGTTGCGGGCATACGCGATATCGTTCAAGTTCGTATACCACTGCAACTCGAGATCCCGCTTCTCCAATTCAATCTGCTTGTCAATGTGTTCCCGGGAAAGCGTTTTCTGCTGAATGCGGTTTTCTATGGCTCCCCACGACCAGAGCGGCAGGTCGAGAGAAAGAGAGACTGAGTAACCGATGTTCTGGCGATATTCAGTCGGCAGTACGCCAAGCCACCCGACGTCTCCCGCAACGGAGAGTGTCGGTAATCGTTCGTTCCTTGCGATCGAAAGGTCATCCTCAGAGGAGGCCTTATCGTGCTGCAGGAGTTGGACCGATGGGCTATTCTCAACAGCAAACTGCGGCATCGAAGATGTATCGCTCATCGTGCCGGAAACAATTTCAAAATTCCGCTCGATGGGATTTCCGGCAAGCCTGTTCAACGACATTTTCGCATTGACCACGGATTGCCGTGCATTCTCCGCGTCGGTAGTGGCGTTGTTCAGCTCAACGCGGGCCTTCATGACGTCGCTGGCGTTGACGCTGCCGCCACGCTGAAGTTGTGCAAGGAATGAAACGTAGTCCTGCAGCCGTTGTTTTGTCTCTGTGCGGATCTGGAGTTCGTTGCCGGCCCGGACGATTTCATAGTATGCAGACCGAACTTCATAGCTAAGGTCAACCTTCGATTTCTGCAGCTCAATGGTTGAGCGATCGACGGCAATTGAGGCCTGGTGAATCACGGTAGTGCGGGTACCGCCGTCATACAACGGTATGCCTGTCGTCAACTGTAAACCGTACTCACCGCCATTGGTGACGACCTCGCTGTAGCCGTTCTCCGGAGTATAGAGGTAATGAGAACGGAGCAGAAGCTGAGGAAATTTTGTGGATTGCACTTCCTGCAGGTGAGATTCGTTCTGCCGGACTTCGATGTCGGCGATGGCGACGAGCTGATTCTTTGTCAAAGCCGATTCGATCGCCTGTTGAAGCGAAATAGTATCCACCTGGGCGTTTGCACATAGAACAAGAACGAGGTGCAAACAGCCCGATAAGAGTATCTCGATGAACTTCAGCTTATTGTGCATACGTGGATTCATGTCGAATAACGTTATTCCACATTGTTCTTTGAGTCCCGGGCTAACCCTGGCGCAGTTCCGATGCTTGACGTATAATAAGTATACTAGAGGTTGTCGTCATAATGTATTTGCTCCTCATTGGATTTCTTAGGCGGTGCTCCAAAATGATACGTAAAACCAACGTACACTATTCGGGAATCGCGGGTATTAATTACTGTTTGATTTAATAGAGGAGTGTTGAGCTCAAGCTGTCTCTTCTGAGTCTTCAATAGGTCTGAGATCGTTGCAATCAGGGAAACTTTGCCGTCCAACATTTCCTGCCGGAATCCAACATTTACCACATAGGTTGGAACGTACTCTCCCTGTGGGGTCAATCTTGACGACGTATAGTTTGAATTTATCTGCAATTTGGATGTTTCAGTGAGCTCAAAATTAAGCGTCAGGTTGCTGCTCCATGTCGTTGTGGACTTATTTTGAGTGTACCCCAGATTGGAAGCGTCAATCTGCTCATAGAAACCATTCGCGCTCCAATGAGCAGTGAAGAACTTTCCCACATCGGCTGAAACAATCATTTCTACTCCTCCAGATTGATCGTTTGAAAGATTCTGTCTTGTTGTAAGCAGCGTCGAGTCGTCAATGGCCTGTGTAACGGAAGTGAACCTGTTGTAGGTATAGCGGTAATACAGAGCCGGTAGAACCGATATCAAATCATTCTCAAATTGACAACCCAATTCGATCGAATGGATATATTCTGGCAGCAAGTGAGGATTGCCGGCTGAAACATTTCTCGGGTCACGATATTCGGGAAACGGGTTGAGATCCTCTCCCCGCGGCCGGTTCGTTCTTCGACTATAACTTAACTGCAACTCGGTAGAACCGCTGAGCTTGTACGATAGATGGATGCTTGGATAAAAATTGAAATAGCTATTTGAGACAACCGAATCCCTGGTTACCAGATCTGATTTGATGTGGGCTTGCTCGGCACGTATGCCAGCCAGAAGACCGAATGCTCCAAATGACTGTTTGTATGTGCCATAGAGAGCGTTGATCTCGCCATCGTAAAGAAATTGATTTGTCTTTACACTGTCTTTTACAAATTGATGCTGATTGGTGTCAAAAGACTCTGCATGAAAGTCAAGATCCGCGCTATTAAATTCGCCCGCATACCCGGCTTCGAGCGTAGAACCATCATTGAGCGGATTTGAATAGTCAAGCGATAGCTGGTTACGATTGTCGGACTGTTTGATCAGTGTGTTATCATAGCTCGTCGAGGTACTCGGCCAATCGTATATATTCGTGTAATGATTGTCTTCCTGTTCTGGTGACTGTGACGCGGTGAATTCGAGTCTGAGCTTATGGTCTTTTTTCGGGAAATCATGCTCGAAATACGTCGTGAGACCGTATTCTTCTTCGTATTCCGGATCGTAACGATTGCGGCTGTAATCCTCGGTAGTTGCTCTGGAGTCATTCTGCAGGTCGACATGCAGGTTATCGGTTCTCGTAAAAGTATTGATAAAGAAATTGCCCGTTATCCCCAACTGGTCAAGTGAGTCCAGGTGGTAATCAAGTCCCAGCGCAACGATGTTCGAGAGCGGGCTTGCATAGGATAAAAGATCTCCAGTGTAGTAGGATAATACCGAAGCTGGATCGACCCGTGCTCTTATGTCCGCGTTCGTGCGATTACGATTATCTTTCCGTAAACCATAGCTTGCATAAATATTATAGTTGCCGGGATTGTAGTTGAGCCTGAGATTGCCATTGTACCGGCGATTGTTGCCGGCAGTTGCGGTGAGATTGCCGTTCACTCCGACAGTAGCGTTTTTCTTCAGAACAATGTTGATGATGCCGGCCGTCCCTTCGGGATTGTACTTGGCCGATGGATTCGTTATTACTTCGATTTTGTCAATCGAACTCGCGGGCATTTGCTGCAAAACCTCCGCACTACTTTTTTCCATCAACGCGGAAGTCTTGCCGTTGACCATGATGAGCACATTCGATGAACCCCGGAGACTGACATTCCCATCAATATCGACCTGAACAGAAGGAACATTCTGGAGCAACTCGCTTGCCGACCCCGCCTTGCCCATAATGTCCTGGTCAACGTTATATACTTTGCGGTCGATCGAATTATTGAACAACGATTTTTGACCGCTCACCAGCACTTCATCTAGGTCCACCGTCGTTGCGACGAGCGGAACCGTGCCGAGATTGAGTCTCTTATGCTGAGGATCGATGATGAAAACAGGCGATATTTTCTCTTTATAACCGATCAAACTGTATGACATGAAATACTCACCGGCAGGGACATCGGCGAAATCAAATCTCCCGCTCTTGTCGGTAGCTTTTCCCGTGACGATTGCACTGTCGGCCTTATCGTGCAGCACGATATTGACAAACGCCAGCGGGCGGTTGGTTGCCTCATCGATAACCGATCCTTTGATCATTCCGATTTTGCTTTCCTGGGCAACAACGAACGTTGAGAAAAAGAACGAGATTCCCAACAAATGTATCGCTACAGCGTTGCCCAGGTCAAATATTTTCATCTGATTTCATTTTCACCTTCTCAAGAGTTCGGTCAGGCGCGATAATCATTCCGCATCAGCGGTCGACTAGTCGTCTTCCTTCTCCTCGTCCTTTTCACCTTTCTCTTCCTTTTCCGAATCGCCTTTCAGTATCTTTCCCTGGAGATCCAAAGATACGCCCTTTGTTTTCTTTCCGATTTTGAGATGGATTTCGTATGTGGACAACGTATCATGGGTAACCTTTTCCGCCTTGACGATTTTTCCCTTCGGATACTCCTTCGCGAGCGTACTCTTCACAGCCTCCGGCAATGTTTCGGCGGCGACAGTTTCCTCGATTTCGTACACCTTTCCCTCAGCGGTGTAGAGCAGATCCCGGTTTATTTTTCCATCGACACTCTCGATCTCGTAGAACTTCTTCCCCTTCTCGGTCTCTATCGATTGTCCTTTGATTGTCGCATGGGGGTAGGCCGTTTGAAAGGCGGTAAGCACGGCGGCGGGGAGCTGTTTCTTTGTGATTTTCTTGTCCTTGGCGCTCGTAACCTCCGCGCCCAGCGCGACCATCAGGCAGAGGCACACTGCCATTGAAATAAGACGAAAGCTTTTCATATAATACTCCTCTTAATGCTGATAACGATACAGAGAACCATTAGTTGGCATCGTAAAAAATATAAAATAAAGATGAAAGCCAGATGAAAAACGGGGGGAATTTGCAGTTTTTGTGTGTGAGAGGCAGGGCTCAGGAATTGATGGCTAAGGGCAATTCTACAGTAAATGTTGCCCCTTTTCCCTCTTCGCTGTGAACGGAAATCTTACCGCCGTGGAGTTCTACAAGCCGTTCCACAATCGCAAGTCCCAAACCGCTTCCCTCGATCTGAGTGCGCGATGCATCGACGCGGTAGAAGCGTTTGAAAATATCCGTAAGGACGTCCGCCGGAATCCCGGGCCCTTGATCCGCGACGGAGAGCATCACCGAGGAATTCCTTCTCGCCAGCGAAACGCTCACGGTGGTGTCGTTACCGGAGTACTTCACCGCGTTATCGAGCAGATTCAGAATGATGCTCTTCATCCTTTCTCTGTCCGCCCGAAGCGTAAGCGCTTCCTCCAAATCCACCCGTATCCGAATATTTTTTTTGTCGGCGATACTCTTGGCGAGCTGCACGCATTCAACAAGGAGTTCATCAAGCCGGACCGGCTGGAGATTGAGTTTCAGCTGGGACGCGTCGAGTCTGGCGAGGAGGAGAAGACTGTCCGTTAATTTAGCGAGCCGGTCTATTTCTGAAAGTGATGTTTGAATGCTTTCTTTCACTGAGGGCTCGGTGACCCGGCGTTCGGCGAATTCCAGCTCACTGCAGATGACGGTGAGAGGTGTCCGGATCTCGTGCGATGCGTCGGCAACGAATTGCTTCTGGCTCCGGAATGACGCTTCGATACGCTCGATCATGTTATTGAGTGTCTCGCCGAGCAATCGGACTTCGTCTCGTGCGGCCGGTAACGCGAGGCGATGATGGAGATCTCTGGCCGTAATTTGCCGCGCGGTTTCCACCATCCCCAGGATGGGACGAAATGCCATACGGGTAATCAGGTACGCCGCCAGTGCTGCCACTATTAACGCGAGAGGAATCCCCATAAAAAAGAAGAGTAGGAGACGGCGCAAATTCGCATCGACCTCTGCCAGAGATGCAGCAAGCTGCACTGCGGCCGGATACTGGTCGTTGAGCTCGATCGGGACCCAAAGGCAGCGGTATTCCCGCCCGCCGATGTGCAACACCTCCCTCTGACGTCTCCCGGCGACCGCTTCTCTCCAGGTCGTTGTCGGGTACCGTTGGAGAACACTGTCTGCAACGACGGTTTTTCCGGATTGATCAAAGAGTTGAATGCGCAACCCGGTTAAACCTTCTGCGGGAATTCCGAGAATTGTGCGTACCTCAACGGGGGCAGAACTATCGCTCTCCTCTTCGAGTTCTGTTATGATTTTTGCGGCGTGTGTTTCCAGACGGGCATCGATCTTTGCCGTCTCCACTTCCTGCGTGTCCCGGTAGATGAAGTAGGCAAAGAGAACCAGCATCACGCCGAAGACCAGCGTGTACGCGATGATGATTTTTGTCTTGATGGTTAGCATCAGCGTAGAGCAACTACGGTTCTGTGTCCGAGAAGATATATCCCGACCCGCGGACAGTGCGGATGAGCGGGGTCTTGAATCCCTTATCTACTTTCTGGCGCAGGAATTTCACGAAGGACTCGATGACATTGCTCCGCGGTTCGAAATTCATATCCCAGACATGCTCGGAGATCGTTTCACGCGAAAGAATTCTGCCGGGGTTCATCATGAAAAGTTCGAGTAGTGCATATTCCTTCGAGGTCAGAGAGATTTCCAATCCATCCCGAAATGCCTTATGCGTATTGACGTCGAGGGACAGTCCGAACTTCTCGATGACGGTGCTCCGTACCTCGCTTTTTCTCCTGACCAGGGAGCGAATCCGCGCGAGGAGTTCCCCGAAATGAAACGGTTTGGCGAGATAATCGTCGGCCCCGCAGTCCAGACCCCGGATCTTGTCATTGACATCTTGAAGTGCCGTCAACATGATAATCGGCGTCATCACCTTCTGTTTCCGGAGATTTGCGCACGTCGTCCAGCCGTCCTGCAAGGGAAGCAAGACGTCGAGAATAATCAAATCGTTGTCGCTGACCAGCGCAAGTTCTTCTCCCTTGATTCCGTCATACGCGACGTCGACGGCATAGCCCTCGGCCTTTAAGCTCTTTGAAATTGCCGCAGCAATTTTCTTATCGTCTTCTATCAAAAGAATACGCATTGTTTAACTTCCTGATCCGCGTTCACACCTCAGATTATAGCGACGCCACTTGCTTGCTCACAAAAAACGGTCATCTTCAACTATTCAAAATTAAGAATTCTACATGAAAATATGGTGAAAATAACGGATTCTTCAAAGCTTCAAACGGTGCAGCCCCGTGTCCCCTAAGGCAATGGATTGTTCTTGAACCTTTATTTACGAGGTTAAATTTCTTATATTGACAACACCTTGAGTCTAGAGTTTCTATTCATGAAGAAAATTTTTCCCCTGTTGGTTTTCATCCTTACCCAGAACAAGCCTTTTCTGAGAGCAGGCATTCAAGGTGAAAATTACTGCAGTTTAGAGAATCGATCAACCACCCGACGTGAGAAGACCAATATATGACAACTAATCAAAAGGAACACTACAATGCACACCTCACGAAGAAATTTTATTAGAGAAGTTGCCGGCGGAGCAGTCGGAGCGTGGATGCTGACCGCAGTTCCGGAGACTTCGCGTGCCCGGTACGTCATCTCCAACGATCAAACCGTCCAGCCCGAGGACGAGCAATTTTGGAAAGTCGTGCGAGACCAATTTCCGCTCACTCATGATCGCGTGTACTTCAACAACGGAACAATGGGTCCTTCGCCGTATGTCGTCCGCGAAGCCGTCAAGAGTGCAATCGACAATATCGACACGTCAGGAGAGTACGGCGGGTGGGAGGTTGCACGACCGAAACTTGCGAAGTTCGTCAACGTCGATGAATCCGAAATCTCGCTGACGCACAATGTTACCGAGGGAATCAACATCGTAGCGTGGGGACTCCCGCTGAAACGCGGCGATGAAGTGATACTGACGACACACGAACATGCAGGCAATGCTCTACCGTGGCTGAACCGGGCGAAACTCGACGGGATCGTTATCAAAACCCTCAAGCCTGCGCAAACTGCGAGCGAGAATCTCAACCGCATCAACGACCTGATCACACACAACACGAAGGCGATTGCAATTCCTCATATCACCTGTACAATTGGACAAGTATTTCCCGGCAAAGAAATTGCAAGGCTCGGTCGCGACAAGGGCTTGTGGGTGTTCTTCGATGGCGCACACGGTCCGGGAATGACAATGCTTGATCTGAAAGACATCGGCTGTGATTTTTATGCGACGTGTTGCCATAAGTGGATGTGCGGGCCGAAAGGGACTGGATTTCTGTATGTTCGGAAAGAGATGCTTGATGTCTGTCAGGCTAAATGGATTGGCGGCTACTCGGACACCGGCTGGGATTTGACAACCGAGTCGCCGGAGTTCAATGGGTACGTACCGACTGCCCATCGCTATGATTTCGCGACACAGAATGCCGCGATTTACATTGGGTTGGCGGCGGCGGTTGATTTCCTTTACCATATCGGCATGGAGAATGTCGTTCATCGCGGGAACGCGCTTGCAGGACATTTGCAGCGGGAATTGATGAAACTTGGTGACAAGGTTGAAATGCTGACGCCAACGGAGGATCAATCCCGCGGCTCTATCGTCGGCTTTCGTCTCAAGAACATGCTGCATGACAAGTTCGGAGAGCACGCGTCGAAGAAAGGCTTTCGCATCCGCTTGGTCGGGGAGAGTCATTTAAATTCAATTCGCGTCTCCACGCACATGTACAACAATTTCGATGAGGTGAACAAGTTTCTCGATGCCGTGAAGGAAGTCGCATAATCTTCTGCCTTTATGCTCTCCTTAAACCAAATATCGGTTCAGTTCGCCGGCCGGACGCTGTTCGACGACGTTTCACTCGTCATCGGTCCGCACGATCGCACCGCCCTCGTCGGTTCGAACGGAACCGGGAAATCCACACTCCTGAAGATCATCGCTGGCCTCAACGGGCCCGACAGCGGAAGCATTGGTAAGGCGCATTACGTGACGGTCGGTTATTTGCCGCAGGACGGCATCGTCGCCACCGGGAAAACACTCGTCGAAGAAGCCGAAACTGCATTTGAAAACATTGTCGAGGTGCAAGATGAAATTCGCGAAGTGCAGGAGCGGCTTTTATCCCTCGACCCGGCAACCGCAGAGTACGCAGAGACGATCGAAGTACACGGAGAGCTCTACCATAAGCTGGAGGATCTCGACGCATTTCGCATGCGGTCCAAAGTCGAGCGTGTGCTGATGGGCTTGGGATTTTCCGTCGAAGATTTCGCCCGGCAAACGGAGGAATTCAGCGGCGGATGGCAGATGCGGATCGCGCTGGCAAAACTACTTCTCCGGGAACCCTCGGTACTTCTCCTCGACGAACCAACCAACCACCTCGATATCGAGTCTCTTCAGTGGCTCGAGGAATATCTCCGGCAGTACAACGGCGCCATTCTTCTTGTCTCGCACGACAGGGCGTTGCTCGATTCTCTGACGACGAAGACGCTGGCGCTCACCATGGGCCGCCTGGAGATCTATTCGGGCAACTACTCGTTCTATGAACAGGAGAGGCTGGTGCGCAAGGAACAGCAGGTCAACGCTTACAAGAACCAGCAGCGGCAACTGGAGCAAACACAGCGGTTCATTGAACGCTTCCGGTACAAAGCAACGAAGGCGCGGCAGGTGCAAAGCCGCATCAAGCAACTCGAGAAAATCGACCTCATCGAGATTGAAAACGATGAGGAAGAAATACGATTCAAATTTCCGCCGCCGCCCCAGAGTGGAGCCATTGTCATGGAGTTGAAGAACATACGGAAGCACTACGCCGCAGTCCGGGTCTTTGACAACCTCAATTGCATAATCGAGCGGGGCGACAGGATTGCGGTTGTCGGCGTGAACGGAGCCGGCAAGTCGACCTTTTCCCGCCTTCTCGCGGGCGTTGAGCCGTTCGAGAGCGGGGAGAGGCTTCCCGGCTACAACGTCGTTCTTTCGTATTTCGGCCAGCACCAGGCGGAGGAACTCGATTTGTCCAAAGAAGCCATTCAGATTGTCGACGATGTTGCCATCGGGGATGTCCGCAGGAAGCTCAGAACGATACTCGGCTCATTTCTCTTCCACGGCGATGATGTGTTCAAGAAAGTCGCGGTTCTTTCCGGCGGCGAGAAAAGCCGTCTCGCACTTGCGAAGATGCTGTTGCAGCCGGCGAATTTCCTCATTCTGGACGAACCGACGAACCACCTCGACATGCGTTCGAAGGGCGTCTTGCAGGACGCGTTGAGGGAATACGAGGGAACGTTTGTCATCGTCTCCCATGACCGCGCATTCCTCGACCCGCTCATCCAGAAAGTCGTAGAGTTCGGCTCCGGTTCAATGCGGACGTATCTCGGCAATGTTTCCGACTATCTCGCGAAGAAAAAAGTCGAACGTGAGTCATTGAAAGAGCAAACACGCATGTCATCTGCCGCATCGCGCGTCAATACGCCCAACATTGCGCCGGAGAAAGACCGTAAGCGGCTGGATGCTGAACGCCGCCAAAAACTTTATAGGCTGTTGCTTCCCGTCCGCAAAGAGCTTGAGAAGGTTGAAAGAGACATTTCCCGGATGGAATCGCGGAAGTCGGAAATTGAAGGACTGATGGCCGACCCCGACATGTATAAAGACGGGGATGAAGCGAAGAAAATTTCGAATGAATACAAAGAGATCCGGACGAGCCTGCAGAAAGCGTATGCAGTGTGGGATGCACTCACCGGCAAGATTGCTACGCTCGAGCATCAGCAGAATCAATGATCACATTCCAGAGAGGACCACATGAAGAAAGCAGTTCCTGAAAAGCTCCATCCGTACAAGGAGTTGACCGAGAAGATCCTTAATGCCGCCTCCAATGTCCACAAGAGACTGGGGCAGACCCTCCGGGATAAAGCGTATGAAAATGCGCTCGCAGAAGAATTGCAGAATCTGGGGGTCAAGGTCGAGCAGCAGAAACCGATGAGGGTGAACGACATCGGAGGACCGGTTCGGGATGTTGTCGTCGACCTGCTCGTGGAAGGCAAAATCATCGTAGAAGTGACAGCAGCTCACCCGCTCCGGAGGTCGTTTGAAGAGCAGCTCCTGGACTATTTGAAGTCATCGGGTCTGGAGCTCGGCCTTCTAATTAATTTTGGAAAGAAGGTTCAGGTCAGGCGCCGAATCTTCTCACGTCGTAGGCAATCCGCGAAATCGCATCTTGGCAAAGAGTACATTTCCTACTGCCGCCGGAGACTGCTGAAGGAATATCTTCCCAAGATTCAGGGATGCTTCGATGAACTTTCGGAAGAAGACGTGTGGTGGCGAGCGCACGAGACCGACAACAGTATCGGGAATCTGATCCTCCACCTGTGCGGCAATATCCGGCAATGGATTATTTCCGGTATCGGCGGCGCATCGGATGAACGCAACCGTGCATTGGAATTCTCCGAGCGCAGGCACATCGCGAAAAATGAATTGATGAAGAGATTTGAAGAAACACTTCTCGAAGTGGATCGCGTCCTGGAAGAATTTGATGCGGACAAACTTCTGGAAGTGCGTCACTTTCAAAAATGGGATCATACGTGCCTTGACGCAATTTCTCACGTCGTCGAGCATGTTGGACAGCACATGGGACAGATTATCTACATCACGAAACTGAGAAAAGGGAAAGACCTAAAATTTTGGAATCTTTGATCTGTCTACAGATTTCCGCTGAAGAGCCACAAATTCTTGAAGTTTCTCGATTTCTCCGGGGGTTACTTCCCGGTTCTCGCCCGGTCGCAGGCCACGAAGAGTGAGATTTCCTATCTTGAAGCGAACAAGCCGGAGAGTTGGATGACCAACGGCAGCGGTCATTTTCCGAACCTGGTGATTACGGCCCTCGCGCAGCGTAATCTCCAGCCAGGCGGTCGGAACGTTTTTCCTGAATCGAATGGGCGTACTGCGAGGTGCGAGAGATGGCTCATCGGATAAAAGCCGGACCCCCGCAGGCAACGTCGTGCGTCCTTCGATGACAACTCCATCCCGTAATCTCTGGAGGTCTGCTTCGTCCGGTATACGTTCGACCTGGACAAGATAGGTGCGCGGATGCTCATACAGGGGATTCAGAAGGAAATGCGCAAGCCTGCCGTCATCGGTGAGCAGAATCAGGCCTTCGCTGTCTTCGTCGAGGCGACCCGCAGGATGGACGAAGGGAGGGAACGGCTTGAAATCTGCCAACGTCTGTTTTCGCCCCGCACTCCTGAACTGACACAGCACTCCATAGGGTTTGTGGAAAAGGATATAATGACACTCTGTCTTCGGCGGTCGACGAGAGCTGGTTGGATTCATTCTATCAACCTCGAAAACCGTTCGAAATGCAAAAAACCGTCATGAGCAGAATCCACGCGTGTGACAGGAAGCACAACAAATTGTGCGGAGAATTCGTAAATTACATATGACTAATCAATAGCGTCTTTCGCGCGCAGGGAGACGCTGTATGATAAAATGTCTAGTGTAACTCCGACCGACCCTGGACGCTCAAGCCCGGTGAGAGGGACAATACCGGTTGTTTGGACGTTCAGAAGGTCGGTTTTTTTTGAGGTGTAATAGTTCCTTTCCAGACCCGGCCGCCGTCTCGATTTTTCCTCTCCGAAGGTAACAAAGCGAATCACAAATTGCAAAGCGATAAATTGGTATTCTAATCGATTCTCAGTATCTTTTCGAAATCATATGAAGATAGTCAAACCCCAAGCGCTGCGAAAAGGAGACGTGATTGGAATTGCAGCACCCGCCAGTCCTCCCGAGTCCGAAGAGCGCCTCGAAAAAGGCATTCGATATCTTGAACAACTCGGATATCGGATTGTTCTGGGTTCGCATCTTCATCGTCGACGGGGATATCTTGCCGGGACTGACCGTGAGCGTGTGTCTGACCTTTTCGAACTCTTCTCCCATCCCGACGTCAAGGCCGTATTCACTGCCCGCGGCGGCTACGGCTGCATGAGAATTCTTCCGTACCTGGACTACAGTTTTATCCGCAAACATCCGAAGATTCTGGTCGGTTACAGCGACATCACGGCACTGCAGATTGCGCTATTCGCAAGAGCCGGCCTGGTCACATTCTCGGGCCCGATGGTCTCCGTTGAAATGGCCGAGGGGCTGGACGGCAAGAGAGAGGAACAGTTCTGGAGAACGCTGACATCGACGAAACCGCCGGGTAGGATGCAGGTCAAGAGATGGAGCAATCCGGCTAAGAGAAACCCGACCGGAAGAATTATCGGCGGGAACTTATCGCTCGTCGCGGCATTGGTAACGACATCTTATTTCCCGAAGGCGAACAATCACATTCTTCTTCTCGAAGAGATCGGTGAACGTCCGTACAGGATCGATAGGATGCTGCAGCAGATTTCTCTCGGGGGTATTTTCAAGAAAACGAATGGAATTGTCCTGGGGAGCTTCAAGGACTGTGGACCCGAAGCGGGGAAGCCATCGCTCACACTCAGCGAAGTGATCGAACAAACCTTCCAGCCTTTTAGATTTCCGGTTGTTGGACGTCTTCCGTACGGGCATACAAAAAAATCATTGACAATCCCCCTCGGAGTCCGTGTCCGCCTTGACGTTTCCGGCGGCAGCATGGAATTCCTGGAGGGCGGGGTCGTTTAACATTTCCAGGACTCCATCTTTGACTTTCATGCAGATTTTGAGTAAATTTATTTTGCTTTTACCAAACCAATCATTCAAATCCAGGTAATTCAGAATGTTTTCGGTAGTTGAAATCGCTGGTCAGCAGCTTAAAGTTAGCCCTTCAGAGCGAATCTTTGTCCCTAAGCTCGCTCAAAAAGTCGGAGATGTTATCACGTTCGACCGTGTTCTCCTGGTTTCGGACGACAAAAATGTAAAGGTCGGAAATCCGACGTTGAAGGGGATCGCAGTACAGGCGAAGGTTCTTGCGCACGTGAAGGACGACAAGGTGACCGTCTTCAAGAAGAAACGACGAAAAGGATATCGCGTTCTCCGCGGCCATCGCCAGCAATACACGGAAATTGAAATTACATCTATTGCATAACAGAATCATGACGTCACCCCGGGTCGTGAATTGACGCGTGGGCGACTTGTCAGTTCAAAGAGGAGTAAGAATGTATGGCTCATAAAAAAGGCGGTGGAAGTTCCCGGAACGGTCGCGACAGCAATTCGCAGCGACTTGGCGTGAAGCGCTTCGGCGGTGAGAGCGTGAGCGCGGGAAGC
The DNA here is from genome assembly GCA_049515655.1 of Bacteroidota bacterium. Classification (GTDB taxonomy): domain Bacteria; phylum Bacteroidota; class Ignavibacteria; order UBA10030; family SZUA-254; genus JBEKTW01. The sequence continues at coordinate 54,444 of JBEKTW010000004.1, read as the reverse complement.
ATCATCGTGCGGCAGCGCGGAACACGGTTTGCTCCGGGTCCCAACGTCGGAATCGGCAGCGATGACACACTCTTTGCTCTCAGCGACGGCACCGTGCAGTTCAAACGGTACGGAAAGTCCAAAACTATCGTCAGTATAAACCCGGCGCAGTGAATGCGCCGCGGATTTGATTTCATCCTTTAGTTCTTCTTGTGATCCCCTTCTTGCAGTTTGCAGCGGAGGGGATATTTTTTAACCAACCGATCTGATGACGAATAATAAGGTATCACTATGAAAATTACAGTTGTTGGTGCAGGGAATGTCGGCGCGACTCTCGCGCAGCGTCTTGTCGACAAAGAGCTTGCGAATGAAGTTGTGCTGGTGGATGTCGTCGAGGGACTGCCGCAGGGCAAAGGGCTCGATATGTTCGAATCCACACCGATCGAAGGAGTCGATACGCGCGTTACCGGCACCAATGGATACGATGAAACTGCCGGCTCGCAGATTGTGGTTATTACCGCGGGCATCGCTCGCAAACCCGGTATGACGCGTGAACAGTTGCAGGATACTAACGCCGGCATCGTGAAGGCTGTCGCGGAACAGGCCGCTGCGAAGTCACCGCAGGCGATTCTCATCGTTGTTTCAAACCCACTTGACGTCATGGCGTACGTCGCATACAAGGTGAGCGGTTTCGAACGGCATCGGGTGATCGGGATGGCCGGAGTGCTGGACACGGCCCGGTACCGGACGTTCATCGCAATGGAACTGGGTGTTTCCGTGGAAGATATTCAGGCGCTCGTGCTCGGCGGACACGGCGATTCGATGGTACCACTCGTTCGCTACACGACCATCGCGGGTGTGCCGATTACCGAATTTGTGGATCAGCCGACGATCGATAAACTCGTGAAACGGACACGCGACGGCGGGATAGAGATTGTCAACTATTTGAAGACCGGAAGCGCGTACTATGCTCCTTCTGCCGCCGCCGTCGAAATGGTCGAAGCCATCGTGAAGGACAAGAAGAGAATTCTCCCCTGCGCTGCATATCTCAAGGGGGAATACGGGCTGAACGATACCTACATCGGCGTGCCGGTGAAGCTCGGTAAGAAAGGAATCGAACAAATTGTTGAAGTTCCTCTTACCGCCGATGAGAAAGCGGCGCTCACAAAATCAGCGAATGAAGTCAAAGCGAACATTGCAAAATTGAAGCTGTAAGCAGCAAGAGTAATCCTTTGAACTCAGAGCCGCCCGGGTGATTGCCGGGCGGTTTTTTTGTTTTCCCCGAACGCAAGACCGCCCGTCTTGCAAGGATGTTCATCCCCGCTTGAACAAATACGCGCAATCGAATTTCTTCACTTCACTGCCATCGTGAATCAGGTATTTAGCTCCGCTCCATATCGCGCCGCCGCCGTGCTCACCCCGCTTGTTTATAGCATAAAAGGTGACATCGTATTTGAATCTTCCCTGACTGTCTTGGAGGCGTTTTTCTCTGCACCTCTCGTTGACACGCTTGCAGGCAAGCAGACATGCTTCTTCGGGGGATTTCCCCTGCCGCATCCACTCGACAATCATGACCGAGCTGCAGTTCAGAAGGTTCGCTTCGCCGAGTCCGGTTGAGCCGGCAGAGCCGACTTCGTTATCGCAATACAAACCGGCGCCGATGATCGGAGAATCCCCGACCCGTCCGGCGATCTTGAACGCCAGACCGCTTGTGGTTGTCGTGCACGAGATGTTCCCGTTGAGGTCGATGGCGCTGCAGTGGATGGTGCCGTAATGCCGGAGAAATTCCTCGAAGGCTTTTCCGATGTCGGTATCTTCAATGGAATGCTGGGGAAGCCAGTTATCCTGATTGCTCAGGTTCTCCTTCCACTTCAGCCATGCTTCCCGCGCCTGGTCGGTGAGGAGATCCATTTCCTGGAAGCCGTGGGCTTTGGCAAATCTCAGCGCACCCTCGCCGACGAGCAGCACGTGCTTGGTGCGCTCCATGACGACGCGGGCAACCTTCGACGGGTTCTTGATATTCCGTAGCGCCGCAACGCCCGCCCCGCGATAAGTGGGGCCGTGCATCACCGCGGCATCAAGCTCAACGACACCGTCTTCGTTGGGCAAACCGCCGTAGCCGACGCTCGTATCGTTGGGGTCGTCTTCGACAATATTGACGCCGGCGATGACGGCATCGAGCGCGTCGCTGCCCCCCTTGAGCAATTCCATCGCTTTCTCCAGCGCTTTCGTCCCGTTCGTGCTTGAAATGGCGATTGGTTTCACGACGCCCGGGCTTGAAGGCCGTGCTATTGCTTCCGTGAGAAAGGATCGTGCTGTCAGTGCGGCGGTGGTTCCGAGGGCGGTCGATTTCAAGAATTTTCGACGGCTGAAATTACTCATAAACATTCTCCTTGGTTGTGAAGAGTGAAAAAATGTAGGAAGAAGTTGAAGAAAAGTCAACCGCTGATGACCGCTGATAACAACTGATAAGAGCTGATGAGAACACTTCGTTTAGCTAAAATCCCAAAGACAGGACACGTAACCAAGAACGAAGAACCAAGAACAAGGAACAAAGAACCGATGACCAATAACGATCACCTTATAATCAACATCTTTTTGATGTCTGTGAATCCGTGTCCTGAGCTTGCCGAAGGATTGCCTGCCTGGAGGCGGTAGAAGTAGACGCCGCTGGATAACCCGCTTGCGTTGAACGTCACTGACTCATACCCCGGCTCTTGTACTCCATTCACCAGCGTCGCAACCTCCCGGCCCAGCACATCAAAAACCTTCAGCGTCACGTGGCTTTGCCTTGGCAATTCGTAGCCTATCCTTGTGTCGGGGTTGAAGGGATTGGGGTAGTTCTGTTTCAAATGATAGATCAGATCGTTAAGATTGGCATAAACCTCCACTCCGGTCGGACCTGCGCTTACTGTATTTAGTATACTACCCCCATCGCCGACAATCCAACCGTGCGAATGGAGAAAAAAGATTGAGTTGAGATAGTGGCTGGAGTGGTCATAGTATGATACCCATGTTTTTCCTCCATCTTTCGTGGCTAAGATCACTCCAAGATCATTGGTCCAATTCTCACCCACCGCCCATCCACAGTTCGAGTCCACGAAGCAGATCGAGTTAATGCGGGTGGTTGTCGAATCCACATGCACCTCCCAAGTGCTGCCTCCATCTGTGGTCGAGAGAATGATTCCCCGATCCAAACCACCATAATCTCCGGCCGCCCATCCCCGATGCAGATCAGCAAAGTACACGGAAAAGAGGCCGATACTGTCTGCAGTGCTTTGCGAAATCCAATGACCGCCTGCATCTGTTGTTCTTAAGATTATTCCTCGATTATTTCCATAATCGAAGCCAACGATCCAACCGTGCGCTTCGTCCTTGAAATAAACCGACCTGTAATGAGCCTGAGAATCAGCTGGCTGTTGGATCCAAGTTACACCGCCATCCGAGGTTTTTAATAGTGTCCCATAATCTCCCACGATCCAACCAGTTTCTGAGTTGGTAAATTGAATAGATAGAAGAGTTCTCATCGTGCTGGAGGCTTTTGAGATCCACGTTGTTCCACCGTCTGTAGACTTCAAGAGCACGCCATAGTATCCAACTGCCCAGCCCGTATCTCCGTTGAGAAAACATATTGAAGTGGAATATCCGCCCGTGGCTGAATCCGTCGCTTGAAGTTGCCAATTCCTGCCACCATCTGTCGTTTTCATTATACCATATCCGGCAGCCCATCCGAGGCTCGAATCACAAAAATAGACAGAGTTCAGATTTATCACTTCTCCGAAGGATTGGGGTGACCAACTCTTCCCCGAATCATCAGTCCTGAGGATGGTCCCATATTGGCCCACAGCCCAGCCGGATTTGTCATCCGCGAAGTACGCTGAATTGAGATTGTGGAACGGATAGATTATTTGGGACGACCAACTTTTTCCTCCATCCGTTGTGTTTAAAGTTATGCCATTGCCAACCGCCCAGCCGTAGTTTTGATCGTGAAAAGTAATCGAGGATAATGCAAATGCACGATGGATATATTGAGGTGTCCAGTTGATGCCCCCATCAGTTGTGTTGAGAACGAAACAACTGTCAAAGTAACCCTCAAAAGTTTGATGATTCCCCACAATCCAACCGTTGTTCCCATCGGTAAAGAAGACATGATGGAGGTCAAAGTCTGTCCGGGCATTTTGAGGGACCCAGCTAATCCCGCTATCTGCCGTTGATAGTATGGTGCCTTGATCTCCTACAGCCCATCCTGCCGACCGGTCGACAAAATGAACCGATTCGATACGATTGGTAATGCCGGTGCTTTGAAGTTGCCAGTTCAGGCCACCATTGGATGTCCGCCACGCCGCACCATCACTGCCGACAAGCCAGCCGTACGTTGAATCCACAAAGTAAATTGCTGACAGCCACACATTCGGCTGTATGTTCAATTCAATCCAACTCTCTCCTGCATCCGTTGTGTGCATGATCACCGCACTGTTGCTTACGGGGTTGAAGCCCGCTGCCCAACCGAGATTGCGGTCCACGAATGCGACAGACGTCAACCACGCGTTGACATCCTGCATTCGCCAGGTGATACCTCCGTCTGAGGTTTTAAGGACCTTTCCGAGGCCGACCGCAATGGCAGTCTGGGAATCGAAGACATGAATGTCATTCAAATCCTCTCCCTGTGGCAGAGGATTCTGCCAATGCCAGTCTCCTTGGGCTTTGATGTATGCGGGTTGAAAATATAAGAGCACCATACATAGAACAAAAAACCGCCGTGCCATATACAGCACAAGCGGGTTCCATTTCGAACTCACGGCTTTGCAATCAGGAAGATCTAACAACCTCATGATTCGCCCCAAATTGATATCGCAGAAAGGTAACGAATTTACGAACTTGAGTCAAGAGTCTTAAGACAGTCAGAAAATGGTCCATGACGAACTGAGATACCGCATGCGTCAATACGCGAAATGTCCTACTGTCGTGTCACTCAAATGGTTTAGTAAGTCCTTGAGTCGTTATGTCATTCGCAACCCTCACCTCTTCGATTCCCCTCTCCCAATGGGAGAGGGGAAAGGGGTGAGGGTTAAACGCTGCAAGACGTAATCAATCTATTTCCGAGACAGGACATTCCATCATCCAACTTCACGCTCATTGACGTCGTCTGTCAGCATGAAACTGTTTGGCCCTGTCGTACGGAATCACGTCAAAGATTTCTCCCTTGCTCAGATTCTCCTTCAGACTTTCCCAAAACTTAAGCGTGTACAGATCTCCGTGCACGGATTTGAATATTCCCTTGAGAGGATATGGAACGCCGGAGTATCGATCGATCTCGTCCATGAAGAAATCATCCTCGGTTGCGACAATCCAATTCTCTTCCGGCTCGGACTCCTCCAGCTCGCTGCGTGGTACCGGCTTTTCGCGGAAGGTGATCCTCTCGATCGGGAAAACGTCGTCGTAGTCGAAGAGGACGACCCGGCCCCAGTGAGTGACGCCATAGTTCCACGTGTTGAACAAATCGCAGGGGAAAACACCGCTCCCGGCAAGGTCCTTCAGGAAATACCCGAAGTCGATCAGGACGTGCCGGATAGCCTCGGGATCCTTCTCGGACTGGAAGTAGATGGGTAGCGGAACGACTTTTCTCTGCACGTACAGGTGCTGCAAGATGACGTAATCGTCGGTGACGACCACGCTGCGGTTCGCGGCCAGACTGAATTCGTCGAGCAGCTCCTTTGAGAATCGTTTCTTCCTGAACCGGAGGTTCTCGAACTCCTGTGTATCGACCATCCGGCCCGCACGGTCCCGATGAGAAACAAAATCGTACTGATACTTCACCTGCTCTTTCGTGATCATCTTGGGTGTCTGGTTCCTCGACCGGAGGAAACACGGTTTGTCCTTGATAACTTTGAAGACGAAGCCGTAGCTGGGAAGCGTGAAAACGATCATCACCGCGCCCTCTGCGCCTGGTGCGAAAACGAAATGCTCCCTGGACACATGCACGAACCGGTGGAGATCGCGATAAAATTCGGTCTTACCGTGCCGGTTATATCCGAGCAGCGTATACAGTTCTGCGAACTCCGCGTGGTGGAGAATCGACCGCAGGAAATTGATCAGCGCGTCGTATCTCTCTACGTCGACGCGAAAATAGGAAAATGCAAAACTGAAAACGATACTCACCTCCGATTCGTGGAGGAGAACCGTGTCGATGTAAATTCCCGACTCACCATTGACCAATGGAATCATCAGCGGGATCGGTTGCGCACCCGCGTTGATCCGTCCGACGATGTACGCGCCTTTGTTTCGGTAGAAGACCGCTCGTACCACGTCGACCGTGTACGATGTATCGTTGCCGATGATGGGCCATAAGCGCAAATCGATTTCCTGGGCGACGAGCGCGGCGTCCTGTTCGATATTCTCATATCCGGCATCAAAGGGGAAATCTTTCAGAATGTTCCTGACCAGAGCAACAGTGTCTGTTACGTTTGTGTACGTCCGGTAAATGGATTCCGGTTGTCGGAGGGTTGTCGCCTTGGGATGGAGGTAAAAGAACTCCACCTCGCGGTTGATACCGACAGTGTTCAACATTTTTCGGGTTGCTGAGTTGAAAAATGTCTCCGCGCGGTCGATATCGTATCGCTCCGCGACAAGCACTGCGAAACGTTGTTTTGCCGCTTTCCAGGTAGATTGATCCCGTGCTCGTTCGCCAAGAGCGCGGTCGAGTTGGATGGCGGCCTCGTCGAGGGATCGCTCGTAGAGATCTAGTCGTTCGGCTGCGTCCTGGCGGCAGCCCTGCCAGTCTTTCGCCTCAAACTTCTGCCGGGCCCGGCGGGTAATCGCTCCGAAGGCTTCGTTGAACGAGTCGAAAGCATTCAGAGTGAGCCTTGCAGCCAGGTCAGGAACATCTGTGGCGTTCATGGCGGAAACAGGGCTGATGAGAATTGTCTCTGGTTATGATTGAAGGTGAAGAAAATGTAGGAAGAAGAACAAGAAAAGTCAATTGCCGCCCCGCTCCTGACCGCGTCCTCGCGGTCAGGTACGTCAGCCGCAAGCATTATGCATTCCAGCGAGGACGCTGAAATGAGCTGTAGACGAGGAGAGCCGCGCGGCGGCTAAAACGGCCGGTCAATTCTCAGAAAAACTCTCACGGGCTCCGCAACGTCGGTGCGCCACGCGAAGCCAAGCCGCATTTTTCCGTCACGCGTGCCGAAGCCCAGTCCCCAATCCGATTTTATCGTGCTGGAGCCGAGGTTGTTGAAACCGGCGAGAATGGCATCGGTGGTCTGAGCCATCGCGGCGTATCCGGCGTCGAAGAAAAGGATCACATTGAAATTGCGGAGCGCCCATGCGGGGATTCCGCTTTCGTCGAAAAGTTTTCCGTTCACGACGTATTCCGCATTTGCGAGCAGCATCCGGTTCCCGTTAAACTCTTTGAAGGCAAATGCCGGGATGGTGCTGAATCCGCCGAGCCCGAACATTTTCTGAAGAACGATGTCGCCGGTGAGAGAGCTCGCCCGCAGACGGATATTGATGTTATCATAATCGCTGAGAGGTTGATATCGGCGAACATCGACGATGTATCGATTGAAGTCGAAATCTCCGCGGAAAGCTTTCCCTCCGAATTCCGCGCTTGCGGCGGCGCTCCACCCCGTTATCATGTACCTGCGCTGGGCGGAGTTGTGGACATCGATACTCACCAGCATGCTCCTCATGTCTCCATCATTGATGGGCGGGTTGTCGCGAAACACCTTGTCGCCGCCGAAGAGCGACCAGTTGGTATTGCGGTCGAGTGAACCATATCTGTCGATTAAGTACGCCGCACGAACTTGGGCGTCGGTGCATCCCGAGCGGAGGTACAGCGCTGTCCAGAGAGATGCGCCTTCCCTGCTGTAGTAATCGCGGTAGTCGTCCCGTAGAAGCAGCGCCGCAAGATTATTCTCCTCATCGCCGACAATCCATTGGTCGGGCGTGTCGGTGAGGCTGTGTCCCTCGACGCCGAGTTCGAAGATTCGATTTCCGCGTCCGAACTGATTGGCGATTCCCCCGCCGTATCTCCACCGGTGAAATGCGAACCCGTAACCGGCGGAGCCAAAGAGATTGATGTGCCGTCCTTCCCAGTGATACTGCTTCGGAGAATTGAGACCCAGAAACAATCCCTCGACGCGATTGTACCGGAAGAGAACATCATCGTCCACCGGAAACCACGGGTAGAGGATCGTTGAATTCCGGTGGATAAAATTGTCCGGGGTGCTCGCGAAGAAACTCGATTGCCCGTCGCCAAACCAGCGATGCTGTTGCCGGCGGTGCTTCACCGAGGGGGAGTCGCACGACTCATCCGATTCGGTTTGTTCTGATCTCGGGGAAGGTTCGTCGGTGAAAATATATGTCCCGTACTGTTCGTCGAAGCGTTGAAAGATCTGATTTACGGTCGATTCGACACGGCGGTCAAAATCGGATGTGTCGGCGCGCTGCTCTTGTGCTTTCGATTTCGGGGTGGCGGTAAGGATGGCGATAAGGATGACAAAGAGAATCGGTATCCGTTTCTTCATGGTTCAATCTCCTTCTCATGGTTCTTCCCGATAGAGTGTTATTCCCCACATCGTGGGGTCGTCGGGCGGGTCGGTGTTCCAGTTATTGTAGGAATGGGAATCATCGGAGACGTAATGGAGCTTGTATTCACCTTTGTCCAGCAATATTGTCGTATTGACCATCCTGTTTTTTCTCCCTCCGCCGGCATGAAAGGTCATTTCGTAAGTCATTTCCCAGACAATATTCCGCACAGCCGCGTTTTCAATCCAGCCGTAGTCGTACATTTCGCGGTTCTGTCCTTCACCGATGGCGTAGACGCGAACATGGGTGGGCTTGTCGAGGGTAAACGTCCGTACTTCCTTGGCATCGTCACCGACTTGGATAATTTGTGCGATGATTCCGGATTCCTGTTCCTCCGTATTCTTCTCAACATTGTTCATCGTGAAATTCTCTCCCTCGCCGGTAAGGGTAATACCATAGTGCTCGGCGTCCAGGGGAGGTGGAGAGTTCCAATCGTTGTAGGCGTGGGAGTCATCGGTCTGGAAGTAGACGATGTATGTGCCTTTCGGGAGCGTCATGACCTCATCGACCATTCGATTCTTTTGCGCTCCGCCGGCGTGCTCGGTCTTATCGACATCCATCGTCCAGACTTTTTCCCGTGTCCGGGCATTGATGATCCACCCGTAGTCGACCATCTGCCGGTTCGAGAGAGAGCGTTCGCCGATTGCGTAGATATGAACCCTGGTTTCTTTTTTCAGCGTGAAGGCTGTGTTTTTCGTTTCATCGTTGCCGACCCTCACGATTTGGGCGATGACGTTCTGATCTTCTTTCGGGGTGGAAAGCTTGAACGCGGGCTTGTCGCTTTCTGTCGTTGCGATCAACGAGATACCATAGTTGAAAGGGTCGTCCGGCGGAGCGGCATTCCAGTCGACGAACGAATGCGAATCGTCGGTCGTGTAATAGAGGATGAATTCTCCCGCGGGGAATGTAATGGTATTGTCGAACTTCACATTCTTTGAAGCGCCTCCTGCCGGCCGGAGATGAGTCCGCTGCATTTCCCACACACGCTTGTGAGTTGTTGCGTTAATAATCCATCCGTAATCCGCCATCTCTTCCTCGGAGGTTGCCTCGCCGAGAGCGTAAATGTGGATGGGCATCTCTTTTTTCAAGGTGAATCCCTGCTTGATGTACTCACGTTCCCCCAGTCTCACGGCTTGAAAAAGCACGTTGGGAAATTCTTTCGGTGGGCTGAAGGTCGTATAAGAAGTGCTGCCGTCGGCGATGGACACGTCGATACCCCACTCCTTCACCCGCTGTTTCCATTCTTTGGCAATATCTTCTCCGAAGAATCCATCAAGCCATGACAGAAATCCCCAGCGTTTCAACGTGAGTTTCCATGTATCGTTGCCGGAGATATCTTTCCGGCGGTCAATGTTCACTTTGAGTCTTCCGAAGGAAGAACGGGAGACAAACGCATAGGCGGCGAAATAGACCTCGTACGATCCACCCGGCAGCACAATGTCTCCATTAAATACGCGGTCGTCTTTCTTTGACGATGTGTTATCCAGGTCCATTTTCCACACTTGGGTCCTTGTCTCGGCATTAATGATCCATCCGTAGGCGTACAGATCTCCATCGTCATCGTTCATCATATCTTCAGATCCGCCCCCGAGGGCGTGGATGTGAATGCGCGTTTCCGACGGCAGGATGAATCCGCCGCTTTTCACTTCCATTTGGGTGAAATCTTTTAGCTGAACGACCGAGGGCTCCTGACCGAGGGCCAATCCCCCCAGGATGACCGGGAGAAGACCAACAAGATGAACGAGAAGTCGTCCTACGTTGCTCATACGTGAACGCCTCTTGTGGTTGAGGTTTTTCATTGGAGAATTCCTTCTCCTGATACGTAGCGGAAACAGTTTTTGTTTCGTCCTTGTCTAAAAGCCGCTCAAGAAGGCCAATTTCCCTGATTCTTCGGGGCCGGCCAAACCACTTGCAATTCATAAAGGTTTTTCATATCATTTTAAAGCTGTGTTCTTCTGTAAGCAGCCGTAATTCAACGTTTTCTTAACGCAAAAGGAGTTGTTGGTATCGATTCTTGATAGCAGTTCAGCGATAGTATGTAAGAGCAGTACTGCTTGCGTGTTACTCTATAGATAAAGAATCGACATCATCGACGTGAATAGCTTTTGCGCTCCTGAAAGCGGCGCTTCGTCCCGCCGCCGCGTTCACCCCAAACCATCTGACCCGGTGAAACCCCGCCCACGTCTTACGACCGTGACGGTCGTGGCATGCTGTGGATTCCTGGTTGCGTTTATGTCGCAGCGGGTGAATCTTTCGCCGGACAATTCTGGTAATGCGTCGATTCTTCTGCAACCGGAGCTCAACCCTGGCCGACAAGCCGCCGCGGGTGATACAACCCTTTCAAAAGACTCTTCAAACGCAAAACGTGACTCGCTTTCGTTACAAGTGTCGAAGCTGTTGAAAACTTCCGCAGTAACCGGCGATACGGCGCGGACGGCAGACTCCTCGAAGGTCAGGCGCGATTCGCTTTCGCTACAAGTGTCGAAGCTGTTGAAAACTTCTGGAGTAACCGGCGATACGGCGCGGACACCGGACACTTCGAAGGTCAAACGCGACTCGGTTTCGTTACAACTGTCGAAGTTGTTGAGAACGTCCGGAGCGTCCAGCGATACAGCGCGGGTAGCGGACACTTCGAGGGTCAAACGCGACTCGCTTTCGCTGCAGGGACCGAGGCTGTTGGATACAACCAGGGCGTTCAACGATACGACACTTCGTGCCGATACCACGCTTCGCGCGGATACAACATTTCGTTCGGATACGACCTACAAACCGTATTTTGATTCCACATACCGCGTCGCGCAATTTCTCCATCGACGATACGACGCGCCCGCCGTGCCGTTGTTCCCGCGAAAGGAATATTCCCTGTATCTCGACGTCAATTCCCCGGCCTATCTGCGAGAAGTTAAGATGGACACCACGGGCCGCTTTATAACCATTCGTGAGAAAGTTAATGGTCTGGATGTGAAGGTTCCTCTCACGCTAACGCTGGAAGACTATATCAAGGAGCGTTACCAGTACGAGAAACGAAACGGCTGGCAGACCTTCGCCCACGAGTACCGGACAAAAGAAAAGCAGGATGACCTCGCAAATCTGTTCGGCACGATAACGAATATCGACATACCGATGCCGTCGAATCCCATCCTCAGTATTTTCGGACCACCGCATGTGATCCTGCACGTCACGGGCGCGGTCGATATCCGTGCGGGGTTTTCACATTCCTCCACCGACCAGGCGACGATATCGACACTCGACCAAACACGCAACGAGCCGAATTTTAACCAGGATGTTCAGATCAACGTGGATGGGACGATCGGGGATAAACTCAAAATAGGCGCCGACTGGAACACACAACGCACGTTCGAGTATGAGAACCAGCTCAAGATCAAATATACCGGGTACGACGATGAAATCATCCAGAGCGTCGAAGCCGGAAACGTTTCGCTCCAGACCCCCTCTCTTGTCGGAAGCAGCCAGGCGTTGTTCGGCATCAAAGCGAGAGCGCAGCTGGGCCCGCTCACGCTGACCGGCCTCGTTTCGCAGAAAAAGGGCCAGGCAAAAGAAATCAGCCTTTCCGGCGGCTCGCAGCAAAACACACACGATTATCATGCTTATGAATATGCAAGGACGCACTTCTTCCTCGATACGCTGTACCGCAGCTCATTTGAAATCATGCACCGAAGTGTGGTTCCAACAATTACGGCCCACATTGACTCCAACCGTATAACATACCTCGACGTGTGGGTGAGCTCCGGCCAGAACCAAAACACTATGGGTCAGGGGGCACGGAGGGTCAATGCGTTCATCGATCTCGGGCCGCGACTGGCCAAAGGGTATCCGGATAGTCTTCACAGCCCGAATTACAGTTTCGCTAGTGACGGGGAAGGCGGAACCGGTTGGTTTCTTAAGCTCCAGTATCCCGACCAATACGGCTACGATCCCACGTCGGGGTACATTTCTTTGAGTGCCGAGGTCGGAGACGACAAAATGATTGCGGTTGCCTACAGCACAGCCGGAGGGGTGAATTATGGAGATGCTGCCGTCCAGGATACGTCCGCAACGATGGTTCTTAAACTCATCAAACCGAAAAATCTCCAGCCAAGCTACAGACCCGCGTGGGACCTCATGATGAAAAACATCTTCTCCCTGGGCGGGAAAGATTTGAAAAAGGATGGATTCGACCTGAATATTTACTACAAGCCGGTCGGCGGCTCGGAAATAAACACTCTTCTCACTGTAAATCTCTTGACGCTCATGGGTCTTGACAAGTACAGCAGCGACAACGGTCCCGTGCCGGACGGCAAGTTCGATTTCGTTTCGGGTCTCACCGTTGACGTGGCTAGAGCCGAAATAATTTTTCCGACGCTCCGGCCATTCTCATTTGATTTTGCGAAGAAAGATCCTGTCTTTATCCAAAACCACACGAATTTCATCGTCCCCGACTCGCTGACGTTTGACGATGTTTACGATACGACATGGCAGGCGGCTCAAAACAATGCAACGAAGGACGTCTACTATATGCGCGTCACCTCCTCGACGGCGCAGTCAAACCACTTCAGTCTGGGAGGATTCAACATCGTTGAGGGAAGCGTCCAGGTCTTGCTCAATGGTTCGCCCCTGCAGCCCAATGTCGACTACACAGTTGATTACATCATTGGAGAAGTTGTCGTTCGCAACGCGCAGGCGCTGGTCCCTGGTGCAAATCTGCAGGTGAAATACGAGCAAAACGATTTGTTCCAGCTTGCCTCAAAAACACAAATCGGCGCGCGTGCGGAGATGAATCTCTCCCAAAACACGGGCTTTGGGTTCACAGTGATGAATTTGAATCAGGCCACGTTGTCCGACAAAGTGCGATTGGGAGAAGAGCCGACGAGTAATACGATCCTGGGGGTTGACGGGGGAACGGCGATGGAACTTCCATTCCTCACCGATGCACTGGATGCGATTCCGTTCCTGCACGCCCGGGAGATGTCGACATTCAAAATCAGCGGGGAAGCCGCCTATATTCTGCCGAATGCGAATACAACGACGAGTACGATTGCGAGCGACAATGGTGCAAGCATTGCCTATATCGACGACTTCGAAGGAGCACGGCGAACGATTCCGCTCGGTCTTTCGTATACCCAGTGGAAAATCGCAAGCCCGCCGTTGGATTCTCTCAGCACTACCGCACAACCGGATTCGGACAAGATCTATAGCAAGGGGAGATTAATGTGGTATAACAACTCTCAAGCTATCGACCCCGTCACGGACCGGGAAATTTGGCCCTACAAACAAAGCCGTCCGGTGGGTCAGGATTTGGTAACGACGTTGTCTCTGAACTTTGATCCCAATCACAGGGGTACGTATAACTATTCGCCTAATATCGATTCAACCCTGCACCGCAAGAACATCGGCGGAAATTCGGGCCGTTTCAATGACGCGGTTGCCCGGCGGCGCAATTGGAATGGTGTCATGCGGTACATCTCATCGACCGCGGGAAATCTCGTTGCGCAGAACATCGACTATCTCGAAATCTGGATGAAGGCGACGGGCAGTGACGTCCGCCAGGGACGATTGTTCGTCGACGTTGGTCGTATCAGCGAAGACGCCATACCCAACAAACAGCTCAATTCAGAAGACATCGTGAGAACACCCGACAACCCCAGCGGTATTCCCACCGGCGTTCTTCATACCGGGGAAGATCTTGGTTTGGATATGCTTTCGGACGACCAGGAGAGAGCCGACCCCGCAATCAGTCATTTCCTGGGAAGGAACAGCGGTGACCCCGACATTGACCCCAATGACCCCAGCGGCGATGATTATAATTACATGGCCGGTGGCACGGATTTTACGCATATCAACGGAACGGAAGGTAATGGCCCCATATCGTTAGGCGGAAAAGGCGGGCTCGATGGGCAATACCCCGATACGGAAGACCTCAACGGCGATGGCGTTGTCAGTCTGGAGAACAACTATCTCGAGTACGAGGTGCCGCTCGACCCGGACAGTAACATCTATGTCGTGGGCGGAGGGTACAATCGCTGGTACCAGTTCCTCATTCCGCTCGAGAAGCCTTCGCATATTCTTCCCGCCCAGAGCACCCAGACGGCGGCATCGATTCTGCAAGACGTACAGTACGTCCGCCTCTGGCTCTCCGGCGTCGCCGAAGTTGACACTATTCGTATTGCCGATATGAATTTCGTGGGAAACCAGTGGCTTCCGGTTGTGCAGAGCGATTCGATAATGAAGATTTCGGTTGTCAGCATTGAAGACAACAGCGGCGCTCCGGATTACTACACAAGCCCGCCTGGGGTCATTCGCGAACGCGATAAAACGCAACCCGATCAACAACTCTTCGGGAACGAGCAGTCACTCGCACTGAAATACCAGGGCTTAACCGACGGCACCGAGCGCCAGGCGGCAAAATACTTCACGGTGCGGCCGCTTGACGTTTTCAGCTATACCGAGATGAAGATGTTTGTCCATCGCGATGCCTCAAAGTTTCATTACAGCGGTCCAAGCGATTACGACGCAGAAGTATTTCTCCGATTCGGAGCAGATACACTGAACTTCTATGAATACCGCATGCCGCTCGGCTCGGATCCGAATGAGTCCGGAGATCATTGGAGCCAGATGGACGTTGTCTTTTCAGAACTAACCTCTGTAAAGTCTGCGCGCGACGCAAGCGCTTACCGGGATTCGCTGTCGAAGATGCTGTATCATCATCCTGGAACACCCTATGGTGTGAAGGGTAACCCGTCCCTGACCCAAATCCGCTACATCGGTGTCGGATTGTTCAAACCGAAAGGAATCGGTCACAAACAATCTCTTGACGGTGACATCTGGGTGAATGAGCTTCGTGTTATCGGCGTTGATAATTCGGTGGGGTATGCGTATCATTTTGACACACAACTCAAGCTTTCGGATTTCGGTCAAGTGGGCTTCAATTATGCGAAAGTAGATCCCAACTTTCACAGTATCGACCAACGGTTTGGGGATCGCATCACGCATGTGAACTGGGCCATGAATACGACATTCTCGTTCGAGCGATTTTTTCCTCAAGAATGGCAGGGCACAATGCTTTCCTTCGGATATTCGCATCAGGAGGGAATAACCAAGCCCAAGTATCTTCCCAGCACCGATATTCTTGTCGACAAGGCAGCCGCTCGTGCCGCCGAACTTGCCCCGCCCGGATCGTCCGCCGCCGCGGCGAACAATGTGGTTACCTCATCTCAATCACTGCATACCCAGGATTCGTATTCGCTCCCGGGAGTTCATTTCACCTTTCCCTGGCAGGTCTGGTACGTTCGGGATATTCTCAGCAAGCTCTCGTTCAATTTTACCTTCAATAAATCGAGTGACCGTGACCCATCAACGGTATTCAGAAAGAACTGGGCATGGAACATGGGCACCGGTTATTCGGTCGGCCTTCCGACGGAGTATTATATTCAGCCCTTCAAGTCGCTCTTCAATAAACTGCTTTTCCTGGACGAATTTAAGGATTGGAAATTCTACTACGTTCCGGTCACAAATATCTCCGCCTCGTTGACCGCTCAACGATCTCGCGCGACTGCTTTAAGCAATGCCCAAAACGCCATCGTACAGGATTCCCGCACATTCTCTGCCAACAAGTCTGCCGGATTTGGATGGAAATTGGCCGAGGGCGGTTTCCTTAACCTCAGTGGAGACTACGGGCTCACGGTCAGTCGCGACCTCTTGTTTCTTGACAACGATTCCGTCGGAAGGAGTTTCTCGTCGATTCTCCACAGCATACTCCTGGGTGGCCGGGACGGGCATTATGCTCAGCATCTCTCCGTCAACACGAAACCGAAACTTCCCAATGTGTTCGACATACCAAAATACTTTGACATCAACGCCAATTATGCGGCGAATTACAACTGGCAAAACGCGTTTCAAAACGGAGATATTGGCAAGAGCGCTGGATGGGACAATAACATTGCAGTGGGTTCGAGCATCCGCCTGAAGGCGCTTGCCGACCCATGGTTTCAGGTGCCGGACGAGCCTTCTGCTCCCGAGCACGACCAGACCGTCCGGCGCCGACAGTCGGAGCGCAAGACCACGGATTCTACCGCAGCGACGAAACAGGATTCAACGAAACCGGCCAAACAGGATTCAGTTGCGGAGGAACCGACGGTGAAGGGAAAAGATATTTTTGCGCAGATGAAGAAGATCGGGAAACTGCTCATCAAAATTCCATTCCTCGATTACGAAAATATCAGCGTTTCCTTTTCGCAAGCGAACCATTCTGCAAATTCTGGGGTCGTTGGGACCACTGGGTTTGGAAACTTCTGGGGACGGTTCCCGGGTCAAGGCTCTCTTTTGAACAACGGTCCCTCCCTGTTGTATCAACTGGGACTGTCTACCGATCCAAGCGGAAAGGGCGTTTTTGGATTCTCGCAGTTGCACTCGCAAGGGGTCGACCAGGGTCTTCGTGCAGCGAATGCCACATTGACCGACCAGTTTTCGCAAACCAACAACGTGGCGTTAAGAACGAGCCGGCCGCTGTGGGACGGGGCGACGCTGGAGATTAACTGGAAGGTAGGATGGCAATTCAACAAATCGACGACACTAACGACAGACAGCAACGGGGTCCCGCATCCCAGTTTGTCGACGTGGTCGGGAAGCGTGGAGCGTTCGTTCCTGACCATCCCGCCGGTCTTTCTCTTTAAAGTATTTCGAAACTCGTTGGAAGAAGTCGGGAAAAGATACGAGACGAATAAGTTGAGTCAACCCGACGGCGCCGCTCTTTCCAGTGCATTTGAAGATGGGCTCGAGGCATTTCCGGTCCTGAACAAGTTCTTTGGTGAATTCGTCCCCCGTGCCAACTGGACCCTTCGATGGGATGGACTCGAAAAGATCGGCGGATTGAGCTCGGTTGTCCAGCGAATGTCGCTCGAGCACGCGTACGCCTCCACCTTCAGACGCGATTTCCGCGGTGCTGCCGACGGCACGGAGCAAACCGATGTTGAACGATTACAATACGGATTTTCTCCTCTCGTTGGATTAAACACAACATTTAAAGAACTGTTCAAGGGAAGTTTTTCCGGGACGTTTCGTTACAACACGACGACGACGTACGATTTGAATCTTTCCGCGCAGAACATCGTCGAAACGATTGCGCAGGAGATTTCTATCTCATTAAGCTATTCTCATCGCGGATTCAATCTTCCATTATTCGGTATCAACCTGCAAAACGATGTCGACCTGGCGTTGACATACTCGCGCACGCGAAATTCCCGCCGCATGCATGAAAGTGATCTCCTCACGACAAACGTCGATGGCACCCCGCTCGACGGCAACACGCGGACGACGATGGAGCCGCGCATCAACTATGCTTTGAGTTCCCGCGTACGGGCATCGGTCTTTTATCGACTTACATCGATGGAACCGGACGCGGCCGGATCGACCATTCCCGGGACGACCACCAACGAAGCAGGGTTAGACGTTCATATTGCCATCCAGTAATCCGTAATCCAAGAAGGCGAGAATGAACGTTCGTTGATTCTCGACCCTGAAATATGTATTTTCTATCTATGAGGTAATAATGCTTACAACAACCGCAACAAAAGGAAAAATTCTGTGGGTTGACGACGAAATTGAGCTTCTCAAGCCGCATATCATGCTGCTGACAGAGAAAGGATATGGCGTCGTAACCGCGACCAACGGGGAAGATGCCGCGGACCTTGTGAGATCCGGCAATTTCGATATGGTCTTTCTTGACGAGATGATGCCCGGCATGGGCGGGTTGAAGACCCTCACGGTGATAAAAGATATGAAGCCCGAGCTTCCCGTCGTCATGGTCACGAAAAACGAAGACGAAGGTCTCATGGAAGAGGCGATCGGCGTCAAGATCAACGATTACCTCACCAAGCCGGTGAACCCGAGCCAGGTTCTGCTGACGTGCAAGAAATTCCTGGAGGGAAAGAAAATCACCGAGGATTATGCTTCTCGCGACTACATCAAAGAATTCAACGAGATTTCCGTCGCTCTGCAATCGCCCCTCAACTCGGCTGACTGGATAGAGATCTACGACAAGCTTGCGCACTGGGCACTCGAGTTTGATATCCACACCGAATCGGAATTGCGGCTGACGCTGCGCGACCAGATCCGGGAATGCAACGTCGAGTTCTCAAAATTTGTCGAGGCCAATTACCGTCACTGGCTGGAAGAGAAGAACCGTCCGAAGCTGTCGGTGGACGTCGTCGAACGGTTCCTCATTCCCGAGCTTTCCAAAGGCCGCTCCGTCTTCTTCTTCGTCATCGATTGTCTGCGGCTTGACCAGTGGTTGATGATGGAGTCGGTCCTGCGCGAATATTACAACGTCACACGCGACTACTACTATTCGATTCTCCCGACGGCAACACCGTACTCGCGAAACGCGATTTTCAGCGGCGCGTTCCCGGATGAAATCGAAGGGCGGTTTCCGGAAATCTGGGAGGAATGGGAAGACGACGATAACAGCCGGAACCGGAACGAACATCAATTCCTCGATAACCTGTTGCAGCGGCGCAAGGTTCTGCTCAAGCCCGAATCGAAGTATGTCAAAATCCTTGACCCGGAATTCGGACGGAGCATCGAGCAGAACATTCTTTCCTATGCGAGAAATCCGCTGACGTCCATTGTGCTCAATTTCGTGGACATGCTGGCGCATGGACGCTCCGATTCCCAGCTCCTCAAGGAAATCGCTCCCGACGAGTCGGCCTACCGCTCACTGACAAAATCGTGGTTCATGCATTCATCGTTCCTCACAATGCTGCGCACGCTGTCGCGCCAGAAGAATGTGACGATCGTGCTTACAACCGACCACGGCAGTATCCGCAGTCTGCGGAGCGCGCGCGTCATCGCCGACAGAGAGGCCTCGACCAACCTCAGATACAAATTTGGACGCAACCTCAAGTGCGACGAACGTCAGGCTATCTTTGTAAAAAACCCGGCGGACTTTCGACTTCCCCGCCGGAGCGTGACGATCAATTATCTCATCGCAAAGGAAGATTACTACTTTGTCTATCCGACGGATTTTCATAAGTACGTCAACCAGTACCGCGACAGCTTTCAGCACGGGGGGATCTCAATGGAAGAAATGATTCTGCCGGTCGTGAAACTTGAACCCAAACAATGAAGAGATTCATCACGAATTCCGAGGAGGAGACCGTCGCGGCTGGAAGGGAACTCGCACGCCGGTTGCAACGCGGCGACGTCGTGGCATGTTTTGGCAACCTCGGAACGGGGAAAACTCGCCTAGTCAAGGGAATCTGCAAAGGGCTCGGGGTTCGGGAACGGGTCATGAGTCCGACATTCACGATCCTGAGGGAATATGCCGGCGCCGGGGTCACCGTCTATCACTGGGATTTTTACCGCGTCACATCGGAGCCGGAACTTCGTGAACTTGGCTTTGAAGAATCATTAAACGGTGACGGTGTTTGCCTGGTCGAATGGGCGGACCGGGTTCAAAGCCTGCTTCCCCCGCACCGCTTCGATGTTCATCTGAAGCTGGGGAATACCGAGAACAGCCGTGAGATTTCGATTGAAGAAATCGTCGGAGTCGCAGCATGACCGTTCTCGCGATTGAAACAGCAACCGCCGTCTGCGCAGTCGCAGTGGTCGCCGATGGAAAGACCCGGTCGGAGTTCGAGTTGGATGCTCCTCGCGTCCACTCAGAAAAACTGGTGGCGTTGATTGACCGGGCTCTCGCAGCGGCATCCGTGAAATCCGGAGCAATTGACGGGATTGCCGTGTCCATCGGTCCGGGTTCCTTTACCGGGCTTCGCATTGGACTGAGTGTCGCGAAAGGACTGGCATACGCGTGGACCAAGCCGTTGGCGGCGGTTCCAACTCTTGAAGCGCTGGCATGGGAAGCCGCACGCTCGGGAGTGGTTCATCGCCAGGGATTGATTCTCCCGATGATCGACGCCCGGCGGGACGAAGTTTACGTGGCAGGCTATCGTTACGATGACGGCAGACTCGAAGAGAACATAGCGCCACAATCGATGACGATGGAAGAACTCATGCCCATAATTCGGGATAATGAGTATATTGTTATGACGGGAGACGGCGCGGGGAAATTGAAGGAATTTGCTCAGGGAAAATATCCGGAATATGCGTCTCGGATTTCCCTCCCGGTCGGTGAGCGTTTCCAGTGCAGGGCCTCCGCGGTCGGTTTGATCGGCGAACGGCAGCTGCTGAATGGCAATGCCACAAACCTTGAAACACTCGAACCGATGTACGTCAAGGATTTTCATACGTTGCTGAAGACACAACATTCAACGGTGCAATAATGGCGTGGTTTAGACGCTCCAAAGTAAGCATTGCCAGCGAGCCGCAACGGAAGGATCTTCCCGACGGCCTGTGGGCAAAATGCGAGGGCTGCGGCGAGATCATCCACCGCAAGCAACTCGAGCAGCAGCTTTACACCTGCGCTAAATGCAATTACCATTTTCGGATTGGCAGCAAAGAATATCTCTCGTTCTTTCTCGATGAAGGGACCTTCAAGGAGATCGACAGGAAAATGCGATCAACCGACCCGCTGGGTTTTTCCGACACAAAGAAATACAAGGACCGCGTCAGGGATGCCATGCGCAAAACCGAATTGCATGACGCCGTGCGCACGGGGACGGGGAAAATCGGCGGCATCGATATTGTCGTTGCCGCGATGGATTTCAGCTTCATCGGAGGAAGCATGGGCTCGGTTGTCGGAGAAAAGGTCGCTCGCGCGATCGACAAGGCTCTAAGAACGAAACAGCCGCTGGTGATTATTTCTTCGAGCGGTGGCGCGCGCATGATGGAGGCGGCGCTTTCCCTTATGCAGCTGGCGAAGACGAGCGCCAAGCTTGCCCAGCTCTCCGACGCGAAGATTCCGTATATTTCTGTCATCACCGACCCGACGACGGGCGGCGTGACGGCAAGCTATGCGATGCTGGGGGACGTGAATCTCGCGGAGCCAAACGCATTGATCGGCTTTGCCGGCCCCCGCGTGATCAAACAGGCCACGGGAAAAGATCTACCGAAAGGTTTTCAACGGTCGGAATTCCAACTCGAGCACGGTTTTGTCGACGTCGTTGTGCATCGCAAGGAGATGAAGGAAACGGTGACGAAATTGCTTAAGATGATGTGGGCATAAACTTTGGAATTACAGCGGCATTTGGCGATTATTGATTCTGGAAGCAACAATCGATTGCTTGCTCAAACGAGGAAAATGATCTTGAAGAAATAGGATCAAATCATACCAGTACTTTGATTCTCACGGATTGAGTCGATCAAGTCACTTAATCCAGACAGCTTCTTGTTTTTCATTTTTAATTGTTCTTTTATCGTAATTGAAATTTTGGAATCTGCCTTCGGGGAAAAGATCACATAACCCATGAACATCATCAATTCAATTTCGGAGATGCAGCATGCCGCGGATGCGCTCCGGCGCGAAGGCAAGCGCATTGGCGTCGTTCCAACCATGGGATACCTGCATGAAGGACATCTCAGCCTCATCCGGATCGCAAAGAAGAAGTCCGATATTGTTATTACTACGGTTTTTGTCAACCCGGCGCAATTTGGACCGAACGAGGACCTTTCGAGATATCCCCGCGACCTCGACCGCGATACGCATCTTGCAGAAACGGCGGGAACGGATATTCTCTTCGTACCGAATGAAAAAGAAATGTATCCCGAAGGTTACCACAGCTACGTGAATGTCGAGAAGATTACCGAAGTGCTCGAAGGCAGCTTCAGGCCGACGCACTTTCGCGGAGTAGCGACTGTCGTGGCGAAATTGTTCAATATTACTAAGCCGCATGTCGCTGTCTTTGGCCAGAAAGATGCACAGCAGGCCGCCGTGGTGCGGCAGGCGGTGAAGGATTTGAATTTCGACGTTGAAATCATTGTCGCTCCGATTGTCAGGGAACCGGACGGGCTCGCGATGAGCTCGAGGAACGTTTACCTCTCGCCGGATGAAAGGAAACAGGCCCTTGCGCTGTCTCAATCGCTCGAGCTGGCCCGCAAACGGATCGCGACGGGTGAAAGAAAATGTGAGGTCGTGCTTGCCGAGATGAAGAATCATATCGCGTCCCAACCGTCTGCCCAGATAGATTATATTTCAATTGCGGATGCGACAACGCTGCAGGAGCTCACGAGGCTGGGTCGCGGAACCACCGCGCTCGTTTCCCTAGCTGTTCGCATCGGCTCGACTCGGCTTATCGATAACGCTCTCATAACGGTTTGAAGACCTATGGCAATGGAACCCAAACGACCCCCGCAGTTGGCTGTTGTTGTTCTCGCCGCCGGAAAAGGCAAGCGGATGAAGGACCCGGAAATGGCGAAAGTCATGTATGAGATCGACGGGCGACCGATGATCGAATACGTTGTTCAACTGGCGCAAACATTGCAGCCCAATCGTATTCTCCTGATCGTCGGCTGGCAGAGACAGTCGGTTGTCGATCATGTTTCAAAGAAACTTGCCATGGCCGAGTTTGTCGACCAGACCGAACAGCTCGGGACGGGACACGCTGTCCTCCAGACCAGGTTGGCGCTCACGGGGTTTGACGGCGATGTGCTGGTTCTCTCCGGCGACGTCCCTCTTCTCTCGGAGAAAACGCTGAAGGCGCTTCTCGGCTATCATCGCTCAAGCGAAGCGCTCGCGACCATCTTGTCCGCGGAGTTTGATGACCCTGCGGGCTATGGTCGCATCTTGAGGCACAAGGACGGCAGTGTAAAAAGAATTGTCGAAGATAAAGACGCTTCAAAAGAAGAGAAAGCAATCAAGGAAATTAATTCGGGAATCTATGTGTTTAATAAAGAGAGGCTCTTTGAATGCCTTGAACTTCTGAAGCCGGACAACGCTCAGGGTGAATACTATCTGACAGACGTCTTCGAGTTCTTCTGGAAGAACAAGTGGCGCGTTTCCGCGGTGAAAGCCCTTGATCCATTTGAAGTTATGGGAATTAATACAGCGGAACAGCTGGAGTTTGCCCGGGGCGTTCTATCAAAGCGTAGCCCGGGTTGAGAGGTAACCCGGAGTATTGACAATAAGTCCCGATTTATGTATAATTATGATGGTTATGAAAGATACGACGATGAAAGGTGTATTGGCGGCGGTCCTCGCGGGCATTTTGATGTCTGCGAACGCTTCCGCACAATTTAAATCGGAGATCGACAACCAGCCAAGCGCCTCACAGTATCTCGTCCATCCGTCCGGGATCTCAAGTCTCCTGAACTGGTTCAACCCGGACAATTTCCAGATGCGACAGAATATTTCGATGAGCTATTTCACGTTCGGCGGACAATCGATGTCGCTGGCATCGTACACGAACAGCATGTTCTACAAGATTGCCGATCCGCTGGATATGCGGTTCGACGTCACGCTCCAGGGTTCACCCTTCGCGCAAGGTGGATCCCTTCAGCAGAACGATTTGAGCAAGCTGTTCGTCAGCCGGGCTGAATTGAATTACCGGCCATGGCAGAACTTCTCCGTCCGGCTTCAATACGCACAGATGCCGTTCAATTATTACGGCTGGTATACCCGCTCACCGTATTCGGTACTGCCGGGAGAACAATAAATTCCGTTGAACGCTGATTCCTCCTTTTCTGTTTTGAGATTTTGCCGGGTTAGTCGCTCTGCATGTTGCTAACTCGGCTTTTTTGTGTTTCCCCCGCAGGGTACATAGTGTGACGGAGAAGTCACAACGGAGTGACACCAGGAGGGTGAGGCCCGCCCCGCCGAAACGGCGATCCCGACGCGTAGTGATTGTTCTGAACATTCTTATTGCCGTTCTTGTGCTGGCGACGGGATATTTTTCCTACGCGTTCATTTCCAATAATTACTTTGCATTTTCTTCCTCCGCGCCGGACACAGTGAGGGTCAAACCGGTTCGTGTTCTTCAGCTCGATGTCATTAACGGCTGCGGTGTGAAGAATGTCGGCGCGAAGTTTACCGACTACCTGCGCACACACGGGTTTGATGTCGTCGAGGTAAAGAATTTTAAGTCTTCGCGCGTCCCCCAAACGCTCGTCGTCGACCGCGTCGGCAATCTGGATGCCGCCCGCGAAGTCGCGCTCGCACTCGGGGTGGAGAGTCAGAACGTCATTCAACAATTGAGTCTCGACTATTACGTCGATGTTTCCGTTATCATCGGGGAGGATTACGCTACCCTTCCCCATGCACACTAACAAAGGAGGAATAGAGTATTGACGACAAAAGCACTAGCTAAGAAGATCGCCCAGCTCGCGCTGACCAAAAAGGCTCTTGACGTGCTGATCATGGACTTGCGCAAGGTGACCGACATGGCGGATTTTTTTGTTGTCGGCTCGGCCGATTCCGAAGTCCAGGTAAAAGCCATTGCCGACGCTGTCGCCGATGGGATGGATAAACTGGGAGTGCAGCTCTGGCACCGAGAAGGTGTTTCCCAACGGCAGTGGATTTTGCTGGATTATGTTGATGTTGTCGTCCATGTCTTTCATAAGGAGACCCGCTCATTTTACGCGCTGGAAAAACTCTGGGGTGACGCAAACATCGAGGCGGTGGAAGACAAAACTCCTAAAAAGAAAACTCCCCGGAAGAAAACAACGGCCAAAAGTTCATGAAAGAATATCTTCGGGAGCGGATGGGTTCGGCGTTGAAGACCATCGGCGTGGGCGAATCCGCTGCGCCGACATTCGAGAAGCCGCGCGTTCCGGAGCACGGGGACCTCACCACGAATATCGCAATGGTTGTCGCAAAGCACGCCGGGAAACCGCCGCGCCAGCTTGCCCAGCGCATCGTTGAATGCCTGGATGTCGATAAGACTCTTGTCGACCGTGTTGAAATTGCCGGACCGGGGTTTATCAATTTTCATTTCACGGCCAAATTCTTTGAGAAACAGCTTGGCAACATCGTGCGCACGGGCAAGGATTTCGGTCGGCTCAACGTGGGGTTACGGAAGAAAACGCAGGTCGAGTTTGTGAGCGCCAACCCGACCGGACCGCTGACCGTCGGTCATGGCCGCGGGGCCGTGTTCGGCGATACCGTAGCGCGGTTGCTTGAGTGGACCGGCTACGACGTCACGCGGGAGTACTATTTTAACAACGCCGGCAGGCAGATGCGCATCCTCGGAGATTCGGTCCGGCTACGGTATCTTGAGCTCTTCGGAGAGAAGGCAGAATATCCCGCAGACTATTATCAGGGCGAGTACATTAAAACCATCGCCGGGCATCTGAAGGACGAACACGGCGACAGATTGAAAGCCGAGCCGGCGGAAGGAATGTTCAAGCGGCAGGCCGAAGGGGAGATTTTTGACGACATCAAGAAAACGTTGCAGCGGCTCGGGATCGAGTTCGATGTGTTCTACAACGAGAACTCGTTGTATGAAACCGGAAAAATAAAGGAGGTCATTGAAGAATTCCGGGCCAAAGGACTTGCGTACGATCAGGACGGCGCGGTGTGGTTCAAAGCAAGCGCATTCGGCGGCGAGAAAGACAAGGTTATCGTGAAAAGCACAGGCGAGCCGACGTACCGCCTCCCGGATATCGCGTACCACCGGGAGAAATTCCGGCGGGGGTTTGAGCTCGTTGTCGATGTGTTCGGAGCCGACCATGTTGCCACGTATCCCGACGTGCTGGCGGGCGTGCGGGCACTGGGGCTCGACGCGGCAAAAGTGAAAGTGCTCATTCACCAGTTTGTGACGATCGTACAGGGCGGCGAAGTCGTGAAGATGTCTACCAGGAAGGCGAACTTTATTACGCTCGATGAGCTGATCGAGGAGGTCGGAGCCGATGTCGTGCGTTATTTCTTCCTCATGCGGAGCATCGACAGTCATTTGAATTTTGACCTGAAGCTCGCGAAAGAGCAATCGGAGGAAAATCCTGTCTACTACCTGCAGTACGCTCATGCACGGATCGCGAGTATACTCCGCCACGCGGAGAGCCAGGGAATCGACGGGAATTCACCGGCCGACGTTGCGCTGCTCACCCAGGCGGAGGAAATGGCCCTCATGAAACTGCTCGCGGATTTTCCGGACATGGTGGAGTCCTGTGCCGCGACGTTCGAGCCGCACCGCCTCGCGGAGTATCTCCAGGTGATGGCCGGATGTTTTCATAAATTCTATCATGCCCACAGGGTCATCACGGAGGACAAAGCATTGACCGCAGCGCGCATAGCGCTGTGTCTTGGAACGAAAACCGTTCTTGCCAATGGATGCGTAATCCTCGGCATCGCGGCGCCGGAGAAGATGTAAAACCGGCTCTTGGCAATAAGCCATTGGTCATTAGCGAAAAACGGTGTTGCACGGGGATTCCCTCAGATTCACAGGGATTTTTCACACCCTTGTTTCTGAGCCATGATTCGCCATAATCGTGGCTATCCGCAATCAAATGTGCCTACATTTTCAGGAACTCAAGCAATTTATACATCAACATGGCAGGCCAAACCAAGGCCTTGAGGAAACCGAGCACGCCTTCCCAGAACGTAGAAGAGTGCTGGATGTAATACACCGCAGCACCGATGAAGGCCAGTCCATAAATACTGCCGAAAGCCCCGCTATCTTTCATTCCTTTTTTCCCTTTATGATCGTGTGAAGAAGAATTCATGTCATTTGTCATGGTTTTATCCTTTGGTTGATGCTACAATTGTACATCACATCGCACGTGCTTGCTCAATAGTTCTTTCGGAGGAGAGGACGGAACTTGCAGCCGCTCCCATACGCTTTAGTCGGACTGGCCGTTAGTCTCCGGTTATACTGCGATGCTTCTTGATTTCTAACTTGTAAGGAACCGGGATTCCTTTCTTGATTTTTAAATACACAAGATATGTTACTCCGTCAACCGCAACCGAATAGATCTCTTGTTTCTTGATTTCGGTAAGACGTGAGCCAAATAGATCAACGTCGCTAAATTTATAATGCATTCCAGATTCCACGAAAAAAGCCGCGGCAGCATTTCTAGGACCCAATCGCCATGGCTGATGGCCCTGTGAAAGAAATGAATACAAATCGTTAAATTCTTTTTTGAAGTCTTTGATCACAAAGAGACTATCATTAGCCTCTTTCCATCCGGAGTGCAGACGGAAATCTGTACTGAAATCGGATGGCAGATCAACTGCTTTCAGTTTATAATAATGTTTGTTGAATCCCACAACGATGTTTTCCTGTTCGTTGAAGTCGAGCAAATGATTTCCAGGTCCTGCGAAACCATCGTGGAACGTCACCAAATACTCAACCATCAATTCACGATGTTCGGGGTATTCAAAATCTTTGAATGCGATTACATGCTTGAGTGAATCGCAGTTAGCGTCGTGGTATTCTCCGTCTCTAAGCACACAGTCCTGAACGGAATCAATATTGTGCGATATCCCTTTGTATATGATTTGACCTTCCTTGAACTCAATCGTTTGACCCACTAACGTATCGGCCTTTAATTGACTTGGATAATCCGGCACACAAATAGGAAGAAGTTTTTCGATTGTGTAGGTACCATGAGCGGGCAAATACCGTGGCATGGTATGCCCGGAGGTAGTTACCAGGACTAAAAGAAAAGTGCAGAGCGCTGTTTTGATCTCCATTGTGTTCTTAGATACATCGGATATGACACATTCATGCCGGGACACACTTTCCACATTGCCGCAAACGACTTCTAATACAAGAAATGCGCTTGCCTCATTTAGACACTTCTCAAATTAACAGTCGCAAGGTACAGAAGAACTCGCGGAAAGTCAAGAAAAAACCCAACGGGGTGTTTGTATTCCAACACTGAACCCGACTCTAACGCCCTGGCAGAACTCCCCCCGATTCCATTTCGGAACGCCCTTTTTGCGACACATGCATAATTCAGAATCTTCGGCCTCTAAGCTCATTTCAGCGTCCCCGCTGAAATGTTCAGAGCCTGCGTGCAGGGTGCCGACCGCGTCTTCGCGGTCGGAATCAATGTGAGAGTTTGATATTTTGCATCTTACAACACTTGACATTTTCCGGGCAATGCCGTATCTTAAATCAATTGAACGCTTGCTCAATCGTTAAATCATAAGAAAATGAAGAAATTAAACGGAAAATGCGACATTACCTTCGTCCATGAAGACCGCGTGAACTCCGCCCGCAAAGCACTCCACGACCATGAAACGACGGTACTACTTTGCGAAACCTTCAAAGTCCTGAGCGACCCGACGCGGCTGAAAATAGTCCTTGCCCTGACGAAAGAAGAACTCTGCGTCTGCGACATCGCCGCCCTTCTCAGCATGACGGAGTCCGCAATCTCCCACCAACTGAGAGTTCTCAAGAATCTGCGCCTCGTGACGTATCACAAGAAGGGGAAAATGGCGTACTATGCGCTCGACGATGAACATATTGAAGATATCATACGACCGGCACTGCGACATGTCTCTGAAAAATGAAGACAGAACGAAAATCCTAAATCCGAAACTCTAAATCCTAAACAAACTCTAAGCACAAAATCCAAAAATGTCATGTTGTTCCGTTCAAAGGACCCCATCGGGAAGCGAGAGCGAAGGACTCAGGGGAACGGGCTGGTTTGAGATTTTGATATTGGAATTTGAGATTTGTTTAGGGTTTCGAATTTCGGATTTTGACGTTTCGGCCTAAGAGTTATTCTAGGATTTAAGATCGACCACGAATGTTTGAATGCAAACGACAACTTTCCATATTGACGAAATCTGCTGCGGCGACGAGGAAATTCTTATCAGAAAGAAACTCGATGGTCTGAAGGGAATACACGAAACCAGCGTCAATCTCGTCCTGCGAAAGTTGGCAGTTTCGCATTCCTGTCCGCAAGAGGATATCGTCAAAGCGCTCAGGGACATCGGTTTCAATCCGCGACTTCATTACGGGCTGGACGAACCGAAAACATTCTGGCGGCGGCATAATCATTGGGCATCGACTGTCCTCTCCGGCGCTGCGCTGACAACTGGACTGGTGCTCGCGCGATTCGGCGTCGCGGAAACGTTTCTGATTCCCATCTTCGTGGTTTCGGTCATCAGCGGAGGATGGCGGATTGCTGTCAAAGGATTCAAGGCGGGCAAAAACCTCTCGCTCGACATGAACGTTCTCATGACCCTCGCCGCTCTCGGTGCGATGGCAATCGGAAAATGGGAAGAGTCAGCCGCGGTGATGTTCCTCTTCACGGTGGCCAACCTGCTGGAGTCGAACAGCATGGCGCGCACGAGAAAAGCAATGCGCTCTCTCATGGACGTCTCGCCGCCGACGGCATGCGCTCAACGCAGCGGTTTAGAATGCATCGTCAAGGTTGAAGAAGTGGCTGTCGGCGAGAAGATTTTCATCCGCCCCGGGGAGCGAATTCCCCTCGACGGAAAAGTTGTGGCGGGAGATTCGACCGTCAATCAGGCACCGATAACAGGAGAATCCATTCCGGCCCGCAAAAAAATGGGTGACGCAGTCTATGCCGGCACTTTGAATGAACGCGGGATGCTTGAAGTCGAGGTCACCACGCCGTATGCAGAGACGACGCTCGCCCGTATTGTCAGGATGGTCGAGGAAGCACAGTCCGAGCGCGCTCCCGTGCAGAATTTCGTCGACCGCTTCGCGCATTATTATACTCCCTCCGTTCTCGCCTTCGCGGTCATGGTTGTTCTCATACCGACACTCCTCTTTCACGCGCCGTTTGGGCTGTGGTTCTATCGTGCGCTCGTGCTGCTCGTGATCGCCTGCCCCTGCGCGCTGGTCATTTCCACGCCTGTGACGATCGTGAGCGGACTGACGAATGCCGCACGTCGGGGAATTCTCATCAAGGGCGGCCGGCATCTTGAGGAGATGGGAAGAATCAAGGCGATCGCATTCGACAAAACCGGCACGCTGACGAAAGGAATACCCCGTGTCATCGACGTCATTCCGTTGAACTCCATCTCACCACGGGAGATCATCCGACTCGCGTGCGCGGTCGAGGCAAAATCGGAACATCACCTTGCCGGCGCCATATTGCGAAAGGCGTATAAAGAACAGATACCGTTCGACAATGCGACGTACCAGCATTTTGAAACCGTTGCCGGCAAGGGTGTCAAGGCAAGAATCGGCGGGACAACTTATATTGTCGGCAATCACTCGTTCATCGAAGAAGAAAAGATCTGTTCGCCATCAGTCGAACGTGAATTGCATCGACTGGAGGCCGGTGGGAAAACGGCGGTCATCGTCGGTACCGAGCATGAGCCGCTCGGCATCATCGCGATCGCCGACGAAGTGCGCGCCGACAGCCTCGACGTTATCCGGAGCCTGCACAACGAAGGGATACAAAAGGCGATCATGATCACCGGGGACAACGAGACGACGGCCCGCGCCATCTCCTCGACGACGGGCATTGACGAATTTCACGCCGGGATCCTGCCCGAGCAGAAAGCGCGCCGGGTAAACCTCCTGAAGGAACGCTACGGAAGCGTCGCAATGGTCGGCGACGGCATCAACGATGCCCCGGCACTCGCGGCGTCAACCGTCGGTATCGCCATGGGAATTGCTGGAACCGGTGTCGCGCTCGAGACAGCCGATATCGTTCTCATGTCCGACGACCTTTCCCGGCTGCCCTATGTCATGGCGCTCAGCAAGAAAACGCTCTCCATTATCAGAGAAAACATCGCGATTGCGATTCTCACAAAACTGATATTTTTAGGACTGGGCGTCTTCGGTGCCGCGACGCTGTGGATGGCTCTTCTTGCGGATGATGGTGCAACGCTGGTCGTGATCCTCAACGGCCTGCGCGCGTTGAGATTCAAAGGGAATGGTTAGCCGCCGCCCGGAGAAAAAGCGGAGTTCACTTCTGCCGTTGTGGAATCAGCTTTCCGATGTTCCAGCCGCGTTCTTGATGGCTTGATGGATTTCATGCATGTCAACGCGTCCCTTACGGAGGTATGGAATATCGTACATTTTCAGCTCGGCAATATCATGCACGCCCAGATCCTTGCCGGTGATGACGATGACGGGGATGCGTTTGAACTTCGCGTTGTTCTTCAGCTCGCGGATGAAATCAAAGCCGTTCATGCGGTTGAGAGCCAAATCCATAATGATGGCGACCGTTTTTTCCTTTTCGACCCAGTGAAGGAAGTTTTCCTCGAGGGGGAATATGACGCCGGTGTATCCTTCATCTTCCACCACATACTTCATGAGCTCGGAAAAACCGGGACTGTCTTCGACAATGAGGATTGTTCTTTTCTTCATGAATGTTCAGGCTTTACCAGCCAAGTTTATTCATAACATAATTGAGTTTGCCGCGTACGCCGAGTTGGTAACCGAATTTTCCTGCCGTCCCCCGGCCTTCATGGGCGACGTAATCGTAAACGGGAAAGTCAACCAGCGTCAAGCCGCGATCGACGGCAGCTTTCATATTCGCCAGGCACGGGGTGCCGTGCCGCTGGAAACTCGGGAGCGCCAAGTATATTTCTCGCCTGATCAACATGCAATACGGGCGGATGTACGGGGTTCCCCCCTCCTCCGACGGTACATCAAATCCGCGTTTGTTCATGTGAACGCAGTGCCCGACGGCATACCCTCCGGGGTGCTCTTCCGCCGCCTTCACCATCAGCTCGAGAAAGCAGCCGCCGCGGAGTTCGACATCGGAGTCCAGAAACAGAACATACCGCGACTGAAGATGCCAAAGCGCCTGGTCCATCGCGGGCCCGTGGTGGAGGTTTTCGTCGTTGATGATGACCTCTGTGCGTGCGGGATTCTGTTGCCGGATCGTTTCCATCGCTCCTGCGCTTCCGTTACCGGAGCCGTTATCGATCAACAGTGCCGGTATGTTGGGATAGTACTTTCGGAGGCTCTCCGCCGCGCGCTTCAACAAGTTGGGCGTTCGGAAATTAATGATGGTTGCGGTTACGGGCAGGTCGCTTTCCATGATTGAGTCGTTCATCATTTTCGGATCACTGCCACCTTCCCGGTTGCGACCTGAGTTCCATCGGAAGAATAGGCGACGACGATGTAGACTCCGGTCCCGACAAGATTCCCGTTGTTGTCCATTCCATCCCAGAACCCGATCCGGCCTCCGGGAGTGGTCAGCTCGCGTATCAGCTTTCCATCAATCGACAGAATCTTCAGCGACGAACCTTCTACAAGTCCGTCGACAGTAAGTTGTTTCGCGGAAGGCAGGAGAAAGGGGTTGGGAGAAATTGTGAAGCCCGAAAAACTCTGCACAGGAGCTGCGGCCGTTGTCGAGAGTGCGGCCAGGCCCTTCGCCGTTCCAATATATACTATTCCAGCCCTGCGGTCCATCGCGAGCGAAGTTATGTTGTCGTCCGGTATCTTTCCGTCCGTCGACTCTGTTGTGTACTGGTTGAGAATCGACGTCCCATCGGATGAGAGGACAAAAACACCGTTGCTCGTTGCCACCCACTTGTTGTTGATGGGGTCGACGAGGATACTGTAGATGATCTGATCATTCAAAGGATGATAAATCAATATGTGATCGTGAGGACTGGTCGGGTCAAAGATGATGTTGATTCCGCCCGATACGGTTCCCGCCCATATGTTCTGGTCATTGTCGACGGCGACAGCGGAAACTTCATTGTCGGTGAAGCCATCAGTCTTCGTGACAACATCCCATCCTGACGCAGGATTGTACAACACGAGGCCGGGTGCAGAATTGCTACCCTCGGTTGTCGTTGTGAACCAGAGTGTTCCGTAAGAATCAATTGCAACACCGGTGAGAACAGGTACCGTCGAGGAAGGGTACCGAACGTAGCCAAACGACCCTGTCGACGGCGTATAAACTGCAAGTGCCGAATCGTTCGAGGGCGACCGGACATTAATCCACGCATTCCCTTGGAGGTCTGTGGCGACCCCCATGACAACGACGAAGCGCTTATTATTCGTTTGGGGAGTTGTATACGCCAGTCCGGTTGAAGTGTTGAATACATGCGTGATGACATCATTCTCATTCACCATTGCAACGCCGTTGCCGAACAAGCTTACCCACTTGGTGCCGTTGGATCCGAGGTCGATCCGGAATGCAGCCCCGCCGCCGCTGTCTGCACTGCCCAATTCGGGGTCGGTCTGGGGATTGTACTCTCGCCATGATTGTCCGTCGAATCGCATGAAGCCAAGCGTGCTCGTTGTTCCTGTCCCCGACCAGAACACCCCTCTATCATCTACCGCCATGCCGTAAAATCCGTTTGTCGGAGGACCCGGCGGTACAATGGAAATCCATGAACCGTTGCGTCGGATCAATACTCCCGCGGATTGAGTTCCCAAGACGGTGATATTTCCCCGGGCGACGGCGGTGAGCGTGTATGGAACACCGGAGAGGTTCACGGTATTCGAGTTCGCGACTGTCCCGTACTGAGTCGGTGTGATAAAACTGATCGAAGGCGGGTCATTCTGAGCGCATCCGGGACAGCCGGGATGGAGTGCCAGACTGATGATGTTCGACGCCAGGGTTCCATGGACACCATTCCACGAAGTCCCCGTGAAATAGACCAAGCCCAGACTGGTTGCGGCATACAGGGTATCATCGAGAACGGCAAATCCTGAAATTGAATTCGAAGGCAATCCCTGAACCACAGTATACACCTGCCACGATTCCGGTGCCGATGGATTCGCATTGGCCGTCGGGGTTGAGGCAATGCCGCTGCTTGTGGATACCCAGAGCCGTCCATTGAAGACCTGTACCGACGTGGCATTACTCACAAGCTGGTTCGGCGCCGAGCCAAATCGCGAATAAGTATCACCGAACTCCATCCGGGAAATGGAGAACGTGCTGACACCGATGTCGGAAAGAATGAACAGTGTATCACCTATGACTTCGAGCGCGTTCACCTGTTTTTGAGGAGCATTGAGAGAAAATATATCGGAAACGTACTGCCATTGTCTCGATGCCTGGTGATATGCCTGAATGAAGCCGTTTGATCCGCCCGACCAGATCGTTCCATTGCTGTCGAGCGCAATCGCCGTCAGGTCGATTGTCTTCAACCCATCGGAGGTGGTAAACCCGTTAAAAGTGCTGTCTGAAACACGATACGAAAACAACCCGCCGCTTGTTGCAGCCCAGATTGTTCCGGTGCGCCCGTCAAACACCACGCCGCGTATTTCGCTCTTAGCAGTGTATGTTTTCCATTCTCCAATTCCGGCGAGGCAAAGCGATCCGTTGACCGTCGCGAATCCCGCCAAGCATACTGCGCAAGCCAAAACCCTCCGAGCGTTGAGCACAGGGAACAACTACTTCTTCTTTGCAGAGATGTTCTTGTAGAGGTCGGCCAGCTCGATTGCGGCAAGTGCGGCTTCCCAACCTTTGTTGCCGTCTTTCGCCCCGGCACGTTCGATGGCTTGCTCGAGAGAATCTGTCGTCAGGACCCCGAATGTCACGGGGACGTGCGTTTCCAGAGCCACCCGTGTCAAACCGGTGCTAACCGCGCTTGCGATATAATCGAAGTGAGGAGTGTCGCCGCGAATGATACACCCCAGGGAAATGATGACGTCGTACTTTCCCTTCTCGGCGAGTTTCTTGGCGAGGATGGGGATTTCAAACGCCCCCGGGCAATGGATGATATCAATCGCGTCATCGGAAGCTCCGTGCCTTCGCAGGCAATCGAGAGCACCGTCGAGAAGTCG
The DNA here is from genome assembly GCA_049515655.1 of Bacteroidota bacterium. Lineage (GTDB taxonomy): Bacteria > Bacteroidota > Ignavibacteria > UBA10030 > SZUA-254 > JBEKTW01. Next base: position 19,363 of record JBEKTW010000004.1, on the reverse strand, counting down.
CCGCGAAACAAATTCATTGAACCGGCTCACCAGAATCGCAAAGGTGTACGGTGCCGCGAGGAGTCGTCCTTCAATAGTATTTGGCATAGTCGTATGAGGAAGTTAGTGATGAGAAAACAACCGCCGGCGCATGATTTCAACAGTCGCCGCCGTGATGGTTACTTGTCCGAATAAATCGTCGTCGCCTCTCAGTCCTCCGTGAAAATCGGACCCGCCGCATTCGAGCAGGAAGTACTCGCTCGTGATGTCGTGAAAATGCTGGAGAGTCCACGGAGAGTGGCTCGGATGGACTACTTCGATCCCGTCGATTCCCGCCTTCACCAATTGATGAACCTCATTGTCGTCGAGGGAGCGACCCGGATGAGCAAGAAAGGAGAGTCCCCCGGCATCGGCGATGAGGTGCACGGTCTTTTCGGGGGAAACTTCCGCCTTTCTTTCGTAGGCGGGGCGGCCGTTGCCGATATAGTCGTCGAACACGCTCTGGTATGATGGGGCAAGTCCTTCTGTGACCATCGCGGCAGCGATATGCGGTCGTCCTACTGCGCCGTCGCCGGCCTGCTTGAGAACCGAATTCATCGTGATGGGAATATTCATCTGGTTAAGTCTTTGAACGATGCGCTCCGCGCGCCGTATCCGTTCTCCGCGCAATTCCGATAGAAAAATCTGAAATTGTTTATCATCATGGTCGACAAAGTAACCAAGGATGTGAACTTCTTTCCTGTTGAATGTTGCACTTAACTCGACGCCGGGAACGACCGCCACATCCAGATCTTTTCCTGCCGCAATGGCTTCATCCAGCCCGTTGACGCTGTCATGATCGGTGATGCTGATGGCGGCAAGTCCGGCCTGCTTTGCCTTCTTCACGAGTTGGGCGGGAGTCAACGCACCGTCGGAAAACGTGGTGTGCGTGTGAAGATCCGCTTTGCCGTCACTTGGTACCTCCCACCATTCCATACTCCACCTACTTCAGAAATTTCTGAATCAGAAGTACAAGCTCTTGAACTTCTCGTAATCTTTGATTATGAGCTTGTTCCCTTGAAGCTCCAGGTGTCCTTTCTTCACGAACATATGCATTGTTCGCGAAATGGTCTCGCGTGAAGTCCCCGCCATATTTGCGAGGTCCTGCTGCAGTGGGAGCTCGTCAATTTCAACACGACCTTTTCGGATAGTCCCGACATCATCGGCCAGCTGGAGGATGACGTTTGCCACTCTCCCCGCGGCATCCTTCAACGACAGGCTTTTGATCTGGGTATCGGCTTTGCGCAGCCGCATGGTCATCTCCCTGAGCAATGCGATTGCGACAAGGGGATGGTCGTGGAGGAGTTTCAGGAAATCCTGACGATGGATCATGAACAATTCCGTTTTTGAAATGGCGACGGCGCTAGCCGAGCGTGCCAGGCCGTCGAGAATCGCCATCTCGCCGAAGAAATCGCTCTCGCTTAGAATGGAGAGAATCACTTCACGACCGGTGTCGTCAGTGCGAACTATCTTTATTTTGCCGACAATGATGACAAAAAGGGCCATTCCCGCCTCTTCCTCCATCAGGATGACGGTTCCTTTCTTGTATTTTTTCCGAACGCCGAGGCGTGCGATTTTCGCTAGCGCCTCGTCTTCGATGTCGGAGAAAAGAGGTATTCCGCGGAGAATATCGATCGATTCTCTGAGCTCGGCTGATATGGATTGGGTCGTTGAACTCGGCATGCTCATGAAGTATCAAGTTACACTGTGATTGTTGTACCGGTGGACTATCCCGGCCAAGGAGATTGTACTAATATAGTGTCCGTCTCATTGAAAGTCAAGATTTCGAACTGACCGCTGAAAATTGGCCTTTCGAGCGAAAATGCGGGGGATGGGTCATCTTGTATCCTTGACTCTCGGCCAGTTTTTTTTTATATTAATCCACCGGTTTCTGTCAAATTGCTTGAATTTCGGCTGTTGGAAGTTCTTTGAGATGGAGCGTTCGCATGCACACTGAGCAGAATGACACAAGAATACGAATTTCTCAACTCTCGAACGGACTTCACGAGTACCACTTTTCCCCTGCAGCATCGGGGATTGGACTCGGGAGCAATTTTCAAAGATCAGTGGTTATCGACGCCACCATCGAGAAAAGCGGCCGGCAGCTCTACCTTCAGGCGGATGTGAGAACGTCAGGGTTGTTCCAGTGTGACCGCTGCGTCGAGGAGTTTGAACACAACGTTTCCGCCAGCTTCTCGGTGTTGTATGTGTACGACGGACTCGACGCCGGAAGATCTACCGATGACGAAGTCAGAGTAATTTCTCCGGAAACTCCCCAACTCGACCTGGCGGACGACATTCGGGAAACCGTCATGTTGTCGGTTCCGCTGAAGCTCCTGTGCAAGGAGAACTGTAAAGGATTATGTCCGCACTGTGGCGTCAACTTGAATCGCCGGACATGCTCGTGCGAGGATGAGAACGTTGACGGCCGCTGGGAATCACTGGAGAATTTCATAGACCAATAAATGTTAAAGAAAGCATAAGCATGCCAAATCCCAAACGACGACATTCGAAATCTCGCGGAGCCAAGCGGCGAACACATTACAAGGCTAACGTTCCTTCCGTTGCCGAATGCCCCAATTGCCACGAGCAAAAACTCCTTCATCGCGCTTGCCCAAACTGCGGATACTATCACGGGCGCTCCATCATCATTCCAAAAGAATCGTAACTTCCTCGCAGATTGAAGCCACTCAACACTCCGTTGAGAACGCGTCGGAAAGCTCGAGGATGTTTGCGGCATGAAGAATATTGGCCATCGTCTATCAGTTAAAAGAACACTATCGGTTACGTGCTGAATATGGAACGCGCAAACATACGGATCGCTGTCGACGTGATGGGCGGGGATTTTGCGCCTCGAAATGTCATCGACGGTGCGCTGGAAGCCCTGCGTGAGACGAACAATCGGTTTGAAGTTATCTTCGTAGGTCCCGAAGCAACCGTGCTGGAAGAGCTCGGCCAGCGTCAAAGCAATGGGTTTTCGTACCGTGTCGTTAACGCATCCCAGGTGATCGATATGCACGATGGGGCGACGGCGGCATTGAGGCAGAAAAGAGATTCCTCCATTGCGGTCGGGATAATGCTGCAGAAGGAAAGTAAGGCCGACGCCTTTGTCAGCGCGGGTAACACCGGCGCGGTCATGTCGGCATCGACGTTGATCCTTGGGCGCATTGAAGGTGTCGGTCGGCCGACCATCGGCGCGTTTTTCCCGAATGAGCAGGGCGTCTGCCTCCTGCTGGATGCGGGCGCAAACGTCGACTGCAAGCCGCAGCACCTGTACGAATTTGCCGTGATGGGCAGCATCTACGCGCGCGAGATGTTCAGGTACGAAAATCCGACAGTTGGATTATTGAATATTGGTGAAGAAGTGTCCAAAGGCAGTGAAGTTGTGAAGGAATCGTATAACCTCTTGAAGAACAGCCAGCTGAATTTCGTTGGGAATGTGGAAGGGCGGGATATTTTGCGGGGAGCAGCTCAGGTGGTTGTGTGCGACGGGTTTGTCGGGAATATCATTTTGAAATTCGCAGAAAGCGTTCCGGCATTCTTCAAGAGTGCTGTGAAACAATATTTTGCAGGACACAGATTCAAAAGGATTTTTGGTGCGTTCATGCGCGGAACGATGCGCAATGTCCTGAAGAGTCTGGATTATGAAGAGTATGGAGGCGTGCCGCTTCTTGGCATTAACGGTGTTTCCATCATCGGTCATGGAAAATCGACGCCCAAGGCGATCAAGAACATGATTTTCAAAGCAGAAGAAATGGTACGGAAAGGGATCAATCAACGCATTCAGGAAGCATTAGTGGTGACACGATGAATTCTTCGACACAGAAACGCATTCGCGCCGCGATTACGGCGGTCGGTCACTATGTCCCCGATAAGATCCTCTCGAATGCGGATTTAGAAAAGATGGTCAATACGACTGACGAATGGATCCGTACGCGCACGGGAATTCGCGAGCGAAGAATTCTCGAACATGGCGGAACATCGGACTTGGGTGCAGGAGCGCTGAAGGCAATGCTGAAGAATCGCGGCATCGGTCCCGAAGAGATCGAACTCATTATTGTCGCCACGGTCACACCCGACATGTTCTTCCCGGCTACTGCCTGCCTCGTGCAGGACAAGGTCCGTGCAAAGAAAGCGTGGGGGTTCGATCTCTCGGCGGCATGTTCGGGATTTCTTTTTGCGCTCATCGCCGGCGCCCAGTTCATTGAATCGGGCGCATACAAGAAAGTCGTGGTCGTTGGAGCAGACAAGATGAGCTCTATTACTGATTACACCGACCGCAATAATTGTATTTTGTTCGGCGATGCCGGCGGTGCCGTGCTGCTTGAACCGAGCGATGACCCTGACGTCGGCATTCTCGATCACGTATTCTACGTCGATGGCGCGGGCGCGGAATATCTGTATATGAAAGGCGGCGGAAGCCTCAACCCCCCGACTCACGAGACGGTCGACAAGAAAATGCACTATATCTACCAGGACGGTAAGGCAGTGTTCAAAGTGGCTGTGCTCGGCATGGCGGATGTTTCGGCGGAAATCATGAAGCGTAATAACCTGACGGGGAACGACGTCGACTTTCTCGTGCCCCACCAGGCAAACCTGCGCATCATCGACGCCTGCAGGGAACGCATGGGACTCGACCCCTCCAAGGTGATGATTAACATCGACCGGTACGGTAACACGACGGCGGCGACAATACCGCTCTGTCTCTCGGAATGGTGGCAATGCGGCAAGCTCAAACGCGGGAACACGATTGTCCTCTCGAGCTTCGGCGCGGGATGGACCTGGGGTGCCGTGCTGCTAAAATGGGCAGTCGATAATCCAAATAAATCTTGAAAAAGCATTTGTCATTTCTCTAACAGTGCCGACAACAGCCTACTTATTCCCCGGTCAGGGTTCCCAGTACGTTGGAATGGGAAAAGACTTGTGCGAGCAGAGCGATGCCGCCCGCGAGCTATTCAAGAAAGCAGATGCCATTCTTGGCGTTCCGTTAAGTCGAATTTGCTTTGAGGGCCCAGAAGAAGAACTCAAACAAACAAAAAACACGCAGCCGGGGATATTCCTTCACAGCGTCATTCTCACGAGAATGATTGAACGCAGTGATGTCGCGATGGTCGCAGGTCACTCGCTCGGCGAATACTCTGCGCTCGTGTTTGCCGGTGCTCTTACGTTTGAGGACGGCCTGAAACTCGTTCGCGTGCGGGGAGAGCTCATGCAACGTGCCGGGGAAGAACAGAAGGGAACGATGGCCGCGGTCGTCGGCCTTCTGCCGGACATTCTTGTGGAAATCTGTCGTGAAGCAGGTTCTGCGGGAATTGTGCAGTGTGCGAATCTTAATTCCCCCGGCCAGATAGTGATCAGCGGGTCGGTGAGCGGCGTTCACAGAGCAATGGAGATCGCAAAGTCGAAAGGTGCGAAATTGGTCAAGGAATTGGTGGTCAGCGGAGCATTTCACTCCCCGCTGATGCAAAGCGCACAGAAGGGACTGCATTCTGCACTTGGGCAAACGGCGATCCGGGACACAAGAATACCCGTGTATGCGAATGTTACCGGGCGTCCTGTGGAAAAGGCGGAAGAAATTCGTAGATTACTGGAAGAACAACTGACCAGTCCCGTGCAGTGGGAAGCAAGCATCCAGAACATGATCGGGGACGGTGCGACGAACTTCGTGGAAATCGGACCGGGGAAAGTCCTCCAGGGATTGGTGAAACGAATTAACAACGGTGTCAATGTAATGGGTATCGAGCGATTCGATGATATGCCTAAAATGATCGAAGTATAACATTCATGTCTCCTCTGCACGATAAAGTCGCGGTCGTCACCGGCAGCGCCCGGGGCATTGGTAAAACCATTGCGTTGAAGCTCGCCCACGCGGGCGCAGACGTTGTTGTTACCAATACCGATATCGATGGAATGAATCAGACCGTCCATGAGATTACGACCATGGGAAGGAGAGCCATCGCGGTGAAGTGTAATGTTGCCGATGCCGCCGAAGTCAGTGAGTTAGTCAGAAAAATCCAGGAGGTTTTCCCGACGATCGATATCCTCGTCAATAATGCGGGATTGACGCGGGATAATTTGATGATGAGGATGGCGGAGGAGGATTGGGATATCGTTCTCGATGTCAATCTGAAGGGGCCGTTTCTTTTGACAAAAGCGGTCAGCCCGATCATGATGAAGCAGCGGCACGGTCGGATCATCAATGTGTCATCTCTGGTGGGTCTCATCGGTAATGCCGGGCAGGTGAACTATGCGTCGTCGAAAGGGGGCCTGATTGCCTTTACAAAATCGGTTGCAAAGGAACTCGCCTCCCGCGACATCACGTGCAATGCCGTGGCGCCCGGATTCATCAAGACAGCGATGACGGAGAAGCTGGATGAAAAAGTCAAAGAGATGTACCTCAAGTCGATTCCGCTCAAGCGATTTGGCAATGCCGAAGATGTCGCCAACGTCGTACTGTTTCTGGCTTCAGATGAGGCAAGCTACATCACAGGGCAGGTCATCAGCGTTGACGGCGGCATGTATACAGGGTAAGCTCTCAAAGGGTTGAAGAGAAAATAAATATCATCAATTCACTAATAAAAGGAGCAACTTCCATGGCAGACATAGAAGCAAAAGTAAAGGAAATCATCATGAACAAGCTCGGTGTGGAGGCTTCGCAAGTGACAAAAGAGGCATCGTTTACGAACGACCTTGGCGCCGATTCTCTCGATACCGTCGAGCTCGTGATGGAATTTGAAAAAGCGTTCAACCTCCAGATTCCCGACGAAGATGCCGAAAAGATCTCTACCGTTGGCGACGCAATCTCGTATCTCTCGGGTAAAGCCAAGTGACAGCCGTACAATCCGGGTACTAGGATGAATGCAATGATGAATCATCGCCGTCAGGTGGTGGTCACGGGAATGGGAGTGGTGACGCCCATCGGTCTTGACCTTGATGAGTTTTGGAAGAACTCAATCGCCGGCAAGAGTGGCGTTGCGAAGATAACATACTTCGACACGACACAGTACGATACAAAGATTGCCGCCGAGGTCAAAGGCTTTGACCCCCTGAAATTCATGGATAAGAAGACGGTTAATCGAATGGATCTGTTCACGCAGTACGCGATGGCGGCATCCGAGATGGCGGTACAGCATTCCGGTCTCAATCTCGACAAAGAAAACCGTGACCGGATCGGTGTTGTGTTTGGCTCCGGCATTGGAGGCATGTGGACCTGGCACCGGCAGATGCAGACGATGTACGAAACCGGTGGCCCACATCGCATAAGTCCGTTTTTCGTGCCGATGATGATTGCCGATATCGCCGCCGGGCACATATCGATGCGGTTCCAGGCAAAAGGCCCCAACTATGCGACAACGTCGGCATGTGCGACGTCCGGGCATGCAATCGCCGACGCTTTCATGTTGATTCAACGCGGGAACGCCGACGTCATGTTCGCCGGCGGCTCTGAAGCTGCGGTGTGCCCCATGGGAGTTGGCGGCTTTAATGCGATGAAGGCATTGTCGGTGCGGAATGATGAGCCCGAAAAAGCAAGCCGGCCATTCGACGCAAAACGGGATGGCTTCGTCATGGGCGAGGGTGGCGGTGTCATCGTGCTCGAGGAGCTCCAGCACGCGCTCGATCGCGGAGCCACAATCTATGGGGAAATAGCGGGCGTCGGGATGACGGCAGACGCGTATCACATTACGGCCCCGGCTCCCGGTGGAGAAGGCGCGATCCGCTCGATGCGTTTGTGCATCGAGGATGCCGGTCTCCAACCGAATGACGTCGACTACATCAACGCGCACGGAACGTCCACTCCGTACAATGACAAATCGGAAACCGACGCGATCAAGGGAGTCTTTGGCGAGCACGCCTACAAGCTTCACATCAGCTCAACGAAATCTATGACCGGGCATCTGCTCGGCGCCGCAGGGGCAATCGAAGCGATCGTTACCATACTCTCGACGTACTACAACATCATGCCGCCGACGATCAATTATGAATTCCCGGACCCGGAGTGCGACTTAAACTACGTTCCCAACCAGGCCGTTACGAAAACGGTGAACGTCGCGGTCAGCAACACGTTCGGGTTTGGCGGTCATAACGTGTCATTGCTTTTCAAGAAGTATCAAAAGAATTAATCGTGTGGCACAATGAAGGTGATCGGCCGACTCACTAGATGGTTCAGCCGATGGCGGGGCGTCCGTTCGGAGCACGACCTCACCCGCGACGTCGATTTTGGAAAACTCTCAAGGGCTATCAACTACAAGATCCGCAATCGACAATTATTCTCGCAAGCGCTTTCCCACCGCTCATACTTCCAGGAGAACGGCAACGGCGCCCTCGGTTCCAATGAACGGATGGAATTCTTAGGCGACGCAGTATTGAATCTAGTTGTGGCGAAGCGCCTCTTCGAACAGCATGAATCCTCTCCGGAAGGCGACCTTACGAAAGTTCGCTCCCGTCTCGTTAATCGCAAATCCCTCAGCATCTATGCCACCCAGATTCACCTTGAAGATTTTATGCTGATCGGCGTAAGCGCCACACAGACAGACGGCAGAGGCATGAGCAAGATTCTTGCGGATGCGTTCGAAGCGCTTGTTGCCGCGATCTATCTGGATGGCGGTAACGAGGCCGCCCGGGACTTTATCGAACGGCAAATTAATACTGCCCTGCGCGAACGGACGGTCACCACGGAAGACGAAAATTTCAAGAGTCAACTGCTCGAATATGCCCAGGCCGAAGGATTAAATGTCCCGCGGTATGCGACCGTCAACGAGGAAGGTCCGGACCATGACCGCACGTTCACCGTCGAAGTGTACATCGGCACTGATCCGCACGGTGTAGGGATGGGGAAAAATAAAAAAGATGCTGAACAGGCTGCTGCGGAAAAAGCACTCCAAAAATTACAACTGATCTAAGGCCTACCATCGCTCAATCTCTTGTGACATGCTTCTCCCTTCAACAGAAGGGGTGGTTCGATTCGTTCCGCGCGACGTTTTTTCTCTGTGCCGTCGCGCTTGCTGTCGCCGGCACAGCCGCGAAAGCCCAGGATTCACTCTGGATGCGGCCGGTGGAAGGGGAGCTGAAGGATTCGACCTACTACGTTGACCGCATCCTTGTCTCAGGTAATGACTATACCAGAGATTTTGTTGTCCTGCGTGAAATGACCCTGAAACCGGGTTCTATGATCACGAAAGAACTTATTGAGTACGATAAGAACCGCATCTACAGCCTCGGCCTTTTTAACAAGGTTGACATGCAGGCCATACCATCGGCCGACAGCAATGCGACCATTGTTGTGAATGTGACGGAACGCTGGTATATCTACCCCTATCCAATTGTTGGCATCTGGGACCGTGACTGGAGCAAGGTTTATTACGGACTCGGTCTCCTCCATATGAATTTTCGCGGCCGGAATGAAAAGCTAATTGCTTCCTTTGCACTCGGATACAATCCGTGGATACAGCTTTCGTACCGGAATCCGTTCCTTTCCGACGATGGATCCAACTATCTCGAAGCACGCGTCGGTACCAATGTCATCCAGAACAAGAGTCTCCTGGCTATGGCCCCCTCGGGTAACTTCGATGAGCGGCATTACAACATTTCCCTGACTCTCGGGGAACGGGCCGGCATTACGACCACCGGCTGGCTTTCTGCCGGGTATGAGGTTGTCAGGGTTTCCCAGTACAATCAGTTCACGACACTCTCCCCGAGCGGGGAGGACAAGTATCCGGTGTTTAGCGGCGGGTTCACCTATGATTCGAGGGACCTCGCAGAGTATCCCTACAGCGGCTCATTCATTCGGGGAACCATCACGAAGTTCGGCATTCCCTCGACGCTTGTGAATATCATCCGGTATGCCGCGGATGTGAGAGAGTACGTTCCCCTCCGATCGAGATTGGGTCTTGCCATGCGCGTCATGACCGACGTGGCCGCCGCAGGGAAAACTCCAAGCTATAATCGCATCTACTTCGGATACAACGAACGAATTCGCGGGCACTTCAACGATGTAAGGGAAGGTGAGAGCATCCTCGGGGGAACAGTCGAGGTACATTATACACTGTTATCAGCAAGGTACTTCAAGACGGACCTCCTGCCGCCGGCGTTCGGTGTGTGGCGGTTTGGTCTCGTTGCTGAGGTTTTCGGGGACGCGGGTACGGTCTGGTTCCGGGGCAATCCGGTTGTGGCCAATTTGCTTGAGAAAGGATACGGAGCGGGACTTGACGTTCTTCTGCCGTACAGTACAGTTGTTCACCTGGACTATGCATTGAATGAAGCGCGCAAGGGAGAATTCATCATCGACCTTGGGTCAAGTTTCTAGCGCTCCCGGCTGATTGATGGATAATTTTTACTGTCCTCCTGAAAAAATATCCGCGGGGTCTGTCCTCATCGACGGGGAAGAGTTTTCCCATCTTATTCATGTGATGAGGAAGAAAATCGGAGATGTGATAGGTGTGGTCGATGGAGAAGGGACTCTCCACGAAGTTACCCTTGAGGAGGTAAGAGAGAAACAGGCGAGGGGAAAAATTACCGCGACCTCCCGGAACCATCTTGAGCCGACGACCCGGTTGACTCTGGCCGTCGGGATTCTGAAAAATCCTTCGCGGTTCGATTTTCTTGTTGAAAAAGTGACCGAACTGGGGGTGAAGGAAATCGTTCCTCTTGAAACAGACAGAACCATTCCGTCGCACGCGAAAACGGATCGTTGGCAAAAGCTCGCCCTCGCGGCAATGAAACAATGCGGACGGGCATACTTGCCGCGTGTGAGAGAATTGACGCCGTTGGCGCGGGTGCGTGATGACTTTGATAAATTCGACCGGACGCTGGTCGCCCATGAACAGGTGGAATCAACCGTGTCGCTGCGTACGGTGGCTGGAGATGGTCGGAGTTCCATCTTGGTTCTGGTTGGACCCGAGGGAGGATTCAGTGAGGAAGAAATTCAGATGTGTGTGTCGATGGGCTGTACCGCTTTCTCGCTTGGCCAGCGCCGGTTGCGAACCGAAACGGCTGCAATAACCGTTGCAGCACAAATCCTCAGCTGACCCTGCCGGGCGGAAAAACGAACCGCGAGCTTACTTCCTGATGCTATCCTGAAGGAAACTCGCGGCCTGTGATTCATCTACTGCGTCTTACTGCTCGATCTGACAAATCTCGCGATGTCCTGATACGACGAGGTCATGATAATCCTTCATGACCTTCTGCAAGTTCTTGTCCGACATTGTCTTGAGAGACAACTCGGCGTACTCTTCAAGGCTTTCCACTTCCTGGGCGACGACGACCGTCCAGTAGCGCTCGCCACTGACATCCGTGAGAATGCGGACCGGGTTCTTGTACCCCAGCTTCTTCATCACCTTTGCCAGTTCCTTGAATTTTTCAACAGCGGTGTGATCGGCAAGAAGGGTAGTGCCTCAGTTCGAAATCGTGCCCTGCTCCCGACTGCGTCTTGTACCCCCGAAGTCCCGACGGCAGTCGGGACGTAGGCGGGCTCGCGGTCGGATGTACGACCACGCTCAGTATATTTCAGCGAGGACCCTGAATTGAGGCTTTTCAGGGCAGGCGCTGAAATGAGCTAAGGAGGACACATCTCTCAAAAGTGGAAATGATGCTCTACCGCGAGAAGTGACGCCGCATTCGGCATCCGTCTCTCAGAGTCGGCGGTCGGTCACATTTTCACAGGATCTTTTTCAGGAACTGCGGGTCGACATTTCCGCCGCTGATGATGGCGCATATCTTCTTACCCTTGATACCGCCGGCATTCTTCATGACTGCGGCGGAGGCGACGGCGCCGGTAGGCTCGACGACAATCTTCATCCGCCCGAAGAAGAATTTCATCATCGGTAATATGTCGTCATCCTCGATGGTGATGACATCGTCGACATAGCGCTGGATAATGTCGAAGTTTAGCGGGCCGACAGAAAGTGTGCGCATTCCATCGGCAATCGTGTTTGCCGATTGCAGCTTGATTATTTTCTTCGCGCGGAAGGATTGATAACAATCATTGGCGCCCTCCGTTTCCACTCCGATGATTTTAATCCCCGGGAAAAGATTCCTGGCAGCGATCGCGCACCCAGCAATGAGTCCGCCGCCGCCGACGGGCACAAAAAGATAGTCGAGATCCTTGATGTCTTGGAAAATTTCAAGAACGGTCGTTCCCTGTCCGGCGATGAGATGTTTATCGTTGTAGGGATGAATCAGAGTGTAACCGAATTTTGTCATGAGCTCGGCTGTTACGCGCTCCCGGTCGTCGGTGGTACTGCCGCAGAAGACAACTTCCGCGCCGTAGCTCTTTGTGGCTTCGACCTTGGGCGCTATAGAATCGCCAGGCATCACCACCACCGCTTTGATGTCAAAGAGCCTGGCTGCAAGCGCCACACCCTGGGCATGGTTCCCCGATGAATGGGCAATGACCCCTTTGCGTCGTTCTTCCTCTGTCAGCGAAGCGATTTTGTTGTACGCTCCCCGGAATTTGAAGGCGCCGATTCGTTGGAAATTTTCCGCTTTGAAGTAAACCTCGTTTCCATTAAGCCGGTTGAAGGTTCTTGAAGAGAGAAGCGGCGTCTTGTGAACGACGGGCTTGAGAGTTTTGTAGGCGCGTTCGATGTCGGAGAATGTGATCATAATTGTTTTCCATGCGTAAGGTGAGCATTCGAATACTCCCCTATGGGTTGGTGATGCTCGAAAGGAATGAATCCCGGGAGGGGCATCCCGGCAATCCACATCCACCGCCATTGCTCGGGTTCTTCTGCTAATCCATGTTCGACTGCGTTGCCGTAGATGTAATTGAGATGCTCTTGAAAATCCTTCTCGCTACGGATGATGTGATCGCGAAAGGACGATTGCCACTGGAAGCGTTGTGATTGGTAATCCGGGAATTCGTGCAGAAACCTATGGCGCATTTTTTCAAGTGAGACAAAATGTTCTTTGTAGGTCTCAAATGAAAGATGTGGATGTCGCTTTCTTGTCAATTCGTAATTTTCCCGCATGTATTGATCAACGTCCCGTAGATGAGGATTCGAATCCTCACCTATGGGGATCGAATCGTCACCCGCAAGGATTGAATCCTCGCCTGCAGGATGCATATGGTCACCCGTGAGATTTCGGATGAAAGGCCGGTTGGCCGTCATGTCGTTGATATCGCGTGCAACATTTCGCTTCAGCGTTCCCATAATCTCCGAATAATTCGCCTTCTCTGTCGGCGTTATCATCAGATGCATGTGGTCAGGCAACACGGTGTATCCATGCAATTCGCATTGCTTTAATGCCCGTACAAACCATGTGTCTCTTGCGCACAGTTCCGCAATAATCGGATTTTCAAAATACCGATATCGCACGTCCGTCACCGTGGTGATGAAGTATGCGTATCCTTCACCATAGATACGTTTTTGAGAATTCCGATGTCTCCCCTGTTGCATATATCCCCCCTAATTTCTCCTGGTCAATAATCTTAACCGGTTGTCACTCCTTCCCTGCATCCGCACCAAGATAATGAAGGATCGGATTAAATGCTCAACACAACCTTTCCGAAATTCTTCCTTTCCTCCATGTACCGCTGGGCTTCGGCGGCCTGGGCAAGTGGGAAAATGCGGTCGACAACCGGCTGAAGGCGAGCATGATCTTGCTCGCCTTCTCTTCGGAAGAATTTCAAAACCTCGGTCAATTCCGGTTTCCCTCCCATCCAGGATCCATGAATTGTTTGATGGCGGGAATAGACATAGCGGAGGTCAAGCCGGGCGACGAACTCGGTCGTTGCGCCGCAGGTCACGAGCCGTCCGCCTCTTGCCAACACAGTAATACTCTTTTCAAATACCTCTCCGCCGATGTGCTCAAACACGACGTCGACTCCCCGTTTATCGGTAATCTTTCTGACTTCATCTACGAAGTTACTCTCACGATAATTAATCAGCTCATCTGCCCCGAGCTTCTTTGCTTTCTCCAATTTTTCCTGCGATCCCGCGGTCGTGATGACGCGCGCGCCGAGAAGTTTAGCAATTTGAATTCCGGCAGAACCGACCCCGCTTCCCGCTCCGTGCACCAGCACCGTCTCGGATGCCCGGACCTTTGCAAGCGTTGCGAGCATATGCCACGCCGTCAGGAACACCAGCGGAATTGCCGCGGCCTGATTAAAATCCAACCCTTCAGGAATCGGCAGAACATTCGCCGCGGGAAGTTTCACAAACTCGGCATACGTTCCATCCTCCTTCGTTCCCAGAACGCGATAATCTTTGCAGAGGTTGTCGCGACCGCCCAGGCACACGTCACAGTGCCCGCACGAAAGTCCAGGTGAAATGAGAACTTTGTCGCCGCGCTTCGCCCCTTCGACCGCAGATCCGACCTCTGTTACGATGCCCGCGCCGTCCGAGCCGGGAATGTGCGGCAGCGGGATATTTCGCTCGCGAGCGCCGCTGCGAACCCAGAGATCGAGATGGTTAAGCGCCGCGGCTTTCAGCTGAACGACAACTTCGGTCGGACCGATGACCGGTCTCGGAGCTTCCTCGTATCGAAGGACGTCTGTCCCGCCGAACGCGCTGAATCGTATTGCCTTCATAAAATTGGCCGAGGATTTTTCCCAAGATAAGAAAAAAGCCAGAGACCGACAAGATGGAGATTGCGGAGCGTGGATTGCCGATTGCGGATTGAAAATCCCGCGCGACCGGGTAGCGAGTTCCAACGTCATCCTGACACCTGTCCTGAGCGAAGTCTGCCGGAGGGCGGACGAGGCGAAGGACGCTTCTGGTCAGGATCTGAGCCGAACATTCCGCTGCCCGCGTTTAGATGCTGACTAGAAGAATGTCAGCATGACGCGAGGTTTGCGCGCCCAGCAGGATTTCTTGAGTGAATTGCCGTAGCGAAGCAAACTTCTCCCCCTTATTCAAGGGGGAGAATACAAGAGGAGGTCGGTTTTGAACGACGCAACTTCGAACTGAGGCGTTGCCGGAATCAAGTTTCCGAGTCGCGGTCACGAACCCCCGCCTGCCTAAAGCAATACTTTGTTGCGGCGGGCTCGCCTAAGTCCCGCTTTTCGTGACATCGGCGAGCGGGCAGGATTTCGTGACCGAAACCTTGCACTAGGACCATCCTTGATTCTGACTCTCGATTTCGCTACTTTCGAAAGTCGTTAACAGGTAGCGCATGATTGGTCATCGAACAAAGGATCATACATGAAACTAAAAGAACAGTTTGACGCCTTCCGGAACGGCTTTCACCGGACCTTCTGGGTTGCGAACATCATGGAATTGTTTGAGCGGCTCGCCTACTACGGCCAGCAGATCGTTTTCATGATCTACATGCGCAACAAGCTCGGCTTTACCGAGTCGGAGGCGGGACAGCTCTCCGGTCTCTTCGGCGGCTTACTCTATCTCCTTCCGATTCTCGGCGGCACGCTTGCGGATAAATGGGGATTCCGGCGGGCCTTTAACATTGCATTTTCTATCCTTGCGCTTGGCTACTTCCTGATCGGGTCGGTGGGCATGAGTGCCTTCGCGGGCGTCTACGGCGGCCTCGACCATTACTGGCTCTTGGTGGTTTTCCTGGTCCTCACGGCGTTCGGCGGTTCGTTCATCAAGCCGTCAGTACTCGGGACCGTGGCGGTCACGTCGACCGAGAAGACTAAATCACTCGGTTACGCCGTGTACTACTGGCTTGTGAACGCGGGCGCGATGCTGGGACCCACGATCGCATATTTCGTGAGGGATAGTTTCGGCAACGAGTTCGTCTATGTGGTTTCGGCGATAAGCTGTCTCGCGATGCTTATCGTCAACCTTCTGCTCTACAAGGAAGTGAAGAGTGAAAAAACGGAAGTTGTGGAATCGTTCGGGAAAAAGATTGCCAATCTCTTCGTGGTTCTGGCAAACCTTAAATTCATGATATTTCTTCTCATCTATTCGCTCTACTGGATCATCTTCTGGCAGGAGTACATCATCGTTCCATACTACATTACAGATTTCATCAATCGAAACGCCCCGTATGAAATCATCCAATCGTGGGCGGGTGCGGGAGCAATCATCCTGCTGCAAATACCGCTCAACCGGCTGACGAAGAACATCCCGACGCGCAAGGCAATTGTGCTCGGGTTCGGTATCTCGAGTCTCATCTGGCTGATCATCGGCATATATCCAAGCATTCCGACGATTGCAGCCGGGATCGTCGCGTTTGCAATCGGTGAGATGATTCAGGCACCGCGCTATTATGAATACATTTCAGAGATCGCGCCTCCGGGGCAACAGGGGTTATTCCAGGGGTACGCATTCCTTCCCATTGCAATTGCGAGATTTGTCGGCGACCCCATCGGCGGGTGGTTATACCAGACGACAAAATCGAGCGGCAGAATAAACCTGGTGTGGTTCGCGCTTGTGGGAATCGGTGCTCTTGGGACACTCCTGATGTACCTGTACAATAAGTTTGTGATGGCGCATGAGTTGAGAGAGGGGGCGGGGTGACAGATTTCATCTGCCCCAACTCATTCAATTGACGGCGTCTTGAGATTGTAACCCTCACCCGCGCTCCCTCTCCCATCCTTCGACTTCGCTCAGGACGGGTTTGGGAGAGGGATGTCACGTAGTGACAAGGGTAGCGTTGGACGTGGCGATCCGAGAATTCATTCAAATTGGTCGAGAGACACGATACCAATCGGGGAAAGAACAATGACCGCTCGTTCAATAATTCAAATTTCTTGTCTTAGTTGATTGCGTTATCTTCTGCTCTCGATCTTTGATCCATAATTTGTGATTAGCATTTACTGCGTTCCTTCATCACTTTCGGAGTAAACATGCACACTAAACAATTACTGTTGGCGGCATCACTTATCGTATGTATTTGCGGCTCCATCCTCTCGCAAGTTCCTGGAACCCAATCGGGAGCGACAACCACCGCTATAGTCCCTCAATGGATCGGTCCCTCAATTGATGGTCACGCGGCGGACCAGCAGCCCTGCCCGATCCTGCGCTCACATTTCTTATTGAACGGGAAGCCGCTGAAAGGTACCGTCCGCATTGTCGGACTGGGTCATTACCAACTTCGACTCAACGGCAAGCAGGTCGGCGAGTCGGTGATAAATCAGGCCTGGTCGGAATACAACAAAACACTCTATACCCAGGAATTCGATATCTCCCGGTTGCTGGCAAAGGGTGAAAATGTGTTCGGCGTGATGCTCGGGAATTCCTTCTGGCGCGTCGGTCCTCCGAACGATTCAGGCCGCTACTCCAAAACCGATGCGATGCCGGATTTTTCCAACGGTCATTCGTACCTTCTGTGGCTGGAAGCTCGCATACGATTGGCATCCGGCGTCGATACTGTGATCGTCAGCGACTCCTTGTGGAAATGGACATCGGGACCGCTCACTTTCTCGCACATCTACGCCGGCGAAGACTACGATGCGCGCCTCGACCTAATTGGCTGGGATAAACCGGGGTTTGATGATGAGAAATGGAACCTTGCGGCGACCTTCCCTGCCCCGGAGGGCAAACTGGTTCCACTGCCCGGCCCGGCGGTAAAAGAGTTTGAAGTATTTAGAATTGAAAAGATTATAAAACTTGGGTCTGGAGAATACACGTACATATTCCCGCAGAATTGTTCCGCGCTCCTGCGGTTTACTGTTGTCGGCAAATCGGGAAAGCGCATTCGCTTCAAACCGTGTGAATATATCGACTCAACAGGCCGCGTCCGCTTTACTTATACCTGGGGAACGAACAAGGATATCTGGCACGATTACACGCTGTCCGGCGGAAAAGAAGAATCTCACCAAATACTTTTCTGTTATGTCGGCGGCCAGTATGTCGGAGTGACGGGCGCCGTTCCAGCCGGATATCCGAATCCGGAAAAACTGCCGGTCATACGGAAACTCGAGCTGGTGCATGTCCGCGCTGCCAACCAGAGGGTCGGCTCATTCGAGAGTTCTAGTACATTGCAAAATGCTGCTCACCGGTTGATCGATTGGTCGATACGGTCGAACATGAGTCACGTTGCGACCGACTGTCCCCATCGCGAGAAAAATGGCTGGCAGGAAGAGAACTGGCACATGGCGAGAGCGATCGCGTATCTCTTCGATGTGCGCGACTGGTATCGCAAGATCATGCATGACGTACGGGATACGCAACTTCCCGACGGCCACATTCCAACTAACTGTCCGAATTACCTGGTCGGCATTCCCCCGCATGGCTATTGGAATGAAGCTCCTGAGTGGGGGATTTCCGGAGTTCTTGTTCCCTGGCAGCTGTATGAATGGTACGGTGATACGAGCACGCTGGCTGTTTCGTTCGAAAGCATGAAACGGTATGTTGATTACCTCTCAAGCCAGGCGAAAGATGGAGTGATTGCAAGCAACCTCGGCGATTGGTACGACTATGGACACGGAAAAGGAGACGGGCCGTCCCAATGGACTCCGACGCAGGTTTCGGCAACGGCGATCTGGGCGCTCGGAGCCAGAACGGTGGCTAACGCCGCCAGAGTCTTGAATCGGCCGGAGGATTCTCAGCATTACGACAGTCTGTACAGCCAGGTGAAGAATGATTTTCAGCGACATTTTTACGACTCGCAAACAAAGACGGTGAAAAATGGCGGCTCGTGTCAGGCGGGGAATGCAACCGCACTCTGCATCGGACTGGTGCCCGACGAAGACCGCGAGGGAGCGTTGCAGGCGATCGTCGACGACCTGCAGCGGCGTGACTGGCAACAAACGACTGGCGAGGTGCTTCATGTTTTCCTGATACGGGCGCTGGCAGAAGGCGGGCGCGGGGACGTTCTGCACAAAGTGTACAGCCGGGAAGGCGTTGGAAGCTATGGATATATGGTGAACCTGGGTCTCACGACACTCCCCGAAAGCTGGGAGGCGAAACCCGGGACGGGAAACAGCATGAACCATTTCATGCTCGGACAACTCATGGAATGGCAGTTCGCTTACGTTGCGGGCATCCGTCAGCAGGCCGGAAGTGTGGCATGGCGCAAGATTCTCATCGCGCCCCAGCCGGGCGATATGAAGAAAGCATCGGCATCCTTCGACAGCCCGGCAGGAAAAATCGTCGTAAACTGGACTCACGCAAAGAAAGAGTTTCACCTTTCGGCAACTGTTCCTCCGAATGTTGAAGCGATGGCAATTCTTCCGGATAGTTCTCGCCACGCGCTTCACGGTGGGATGAACTCAATGGTGTGTCGCGTCACGAAATGACCTGTCCCGGAAAAGTAATCCAATGCGTATCGTGAAACGTCTCGAGATTTCTTAAATGTCATTTTAACCCTCTCCCATTTATAGGAGTAACTATGTTACAAATAAAATTGAGTCTCACCGTTAGTTGTGATATATTTTAATTGGCCAAATCATCAACTCACAACATAACAGGAGACTCAACATGAAAATGTACAAGATTAAACG
>JBEKTW010000003.1:0-240855 GCA_049515655.1 Bacteroidota bacterium | reverse complement strand
GAGCACGAACAATTCTGTTAATTCTACAATCCTGGAAATTCTGATTCAGACAATAAAGGTGAACCGCGGCTGAGACGACCATCAACGATCCCGGAAAAGTCATGCTAAAAACTCGCTCAACACTTTTGCAACGGGCGATTGGTCTATGAGTGGATTCGCAAGTGTGGTGCGTTGTTTTGTGGGACGTTATGCGAAATGGACTGTGTGAATAACTACTATGTAGAAAGACTCTCTGCAGAACGGCTCCAGAGATGCTACGAAATCGCATCACAACGTATTAGGCAGTATCTTGACGCGGAAGTCGATTTTGTTCTTGAGAGAATCAGTCCCGGTGACCTAGTGTTGGAATTAGGCTGCGGTTACGGACGGGTCATGGCTAGGTTCGCCAAGAAAGCGGGATGTGTTGTGGGCGTCGATACTTCTATCTCCAGCTTAATGCATGGACAGACCTTGCTGTGCAGTACTCGAAACTGTTTGCTGCTCCCAATGGATGCAGCTCACCTTGCTTTTCTTGGTCGGACTTTTGATGTAGTTGTCTGCATCCAGAATGGTATATCGGCGTTCCACGTTGACCAGGAACGCCTCATTGGGGAAAGCATTCGAGTGGCAAAGCATGGAGGAACGATTCTCTTTTCAAGTTATTCAGAAAGGTTCTGGGAAAATCGCCTTGAATGGTTTCGTCGACAATCGGAGGAGGGGCTCTTGGGGGAAATCGACTTTGCCAATACCAGAGATGGAGTGATTGTTTGCAAGGATGGATTCACGTCTTCCACAGTAGGACGAGATCGTTTTCTAGCGCTTACATCCGGGCTCAACGTGGCTACGACAATAGTAGAAGTAGATGAATCGAGCCTATTTTGCCAGATGATCCGTACCAAGAACGACATTTAGAACTTTTCGGAAGATAATGTGAACAGCCCACTTCGCATAACACCGAAAAAGCATGACACTCGCTCTCTGAAAGAAAATAATTGTCCTTGTTCGACCGTATTGCTCACGGCGATTGGTGTATGAGTGGATTTGGAGAACGGCGGCGTTTTTTGTGGGACGTTAGCTGCAATTGCCCTATGGAGTCGTTACAACAAATCACAGATTGAAGAAATGATATAGTGAAATGTTCTCGGCCATATCTTGTTGCGAGCTTTGTTACGGTGTTCATTGTAAACGCTCTGACCGCACAATGGGAATTGCGCTATCCGGATATCCCAGCTGATCAGATTAACGACATCCTTTTCTTGAATGAATCGACCGGATTTGTCGTCAACAGCGCAGGGAGTGTCTTAATGACAACGGATGGAGGTAATACCTGGAAGATCAAAGCCCACTATCAAAGGAATGTCTTTTCAGAAATAAAATTTCTGGACAGCCAAAACGGTTTTGCAATCTCTCCGTATTCCCACATTGACGATAATATCAGTTTTATCTTCACCACCGATGGCGGATTACACTGGGATGAAGGAAATGTATATATGGGTGACGCATTGGCATTTCTCCCGCTGTCATCTTCGGTCATTATAAAATCACAGACAAACGGAATCATAAGCAAGCTGGATAATTTCTTTGGTCATTGGACTGAGACATACAAGACTCCTTATTTCTTTGATATTGATGTATCTGTTCCTTTTGGCAGCGTTGTGCAGTTCCAGCGATTACCCGGAGGCAGAATATTGGCACTGGGCTCCAGTGACGCGGCAAAACGTGCAGGTGTCATTTCCGATTCAGTTTCTTACATCCTGAAAAGCGATGACGCAGGAAGCATGTGGGATACGTTGTGGTGTGGCCTTCCGTATAATTCTCAAACAATTTCATTTTTCAACGATTCAGTCGGATGGTTAGGCGCAGAATCGGACAGAATCTATAAAACCACAGACGGCGGAGTCACCTGGACACTTCAATATTCCGATTCTTTGCACGAATATCCGGTCAAGTCTATTTCTTCACCGGACGGCATAAATATTTTTGCTGTTGACGGCAGCGGCAGAGTACTTTATTCTACTGACAGCGGACAAAACTGGCAATTCGTTCAGGTTGACCAGTACTTTGACTATTCGTTTACAATAAAATTTCTGAATTCTACCAAGGGATTTCTTGCGGGCCCCGATTTTTGGGTTACGAGTAATGGAGGAATTACATGGAAGAGGGTCGGGAAATCTCTTAAGGGAAATTTCAGAAAAATAGATTTCGCTTCTGAGAACATAGGCATGGGGGTCGGCGGCAACTCAATCTATAAAACCCTAGACGGCGGGCGCAGTTGGAAAGTATTGTATGAATCCTCTTCGCAATCTTTTTCCGGATTGGACATGCTGGATTCATTACATGTTTGGATAACAGGATACGACTCAATATTTAAATCAACCGACGGCGGCAATTCATGGCTCTCTTTTAAATTAAGCAATCATATCGAACAGATGAGGGGAATTCAATTCCTTGATTCAAGCATAGGAATTGTTTTTGAAGTCTGGGAAAACGATACTACTTTTAATTATGTTACCACGGACGCCGGGAATACCTGGAACAAACACACTATTAATAACAGGCCTTTCATTTCATCACTTAATAAAATCAAATTTACAGACCCCGGGCATATATGGTTTGCGAATCAAGATGGAGCCTGGTTATCGAGAGATACTGCCAAAACCTGGACATTATTTCCGGTAGAAGGGGCTTCTAGTGCGTTTGATTTTGTTGATTCATTGAACGGCTGGTTATCAATATGGGGAGGGCAGTACAAAAAGATGGCATATACGACTGACGGCGGGTTAACATGGGAATTTGTTGATAAACCGTATTCTTCCCAAACAGAGGATATTCTGACGTATAGGGAAGGAAATTATTTTGGAGGTGTTGTTACGGTTGCAGCAGGAGATGATGGAGGTCTGACTCAATTCAGGCAGGGAGATAGTTACGTTTATGACATTCCAACTTATACCGGAAATACTTTATTCAGCATTGCATCATATCGAGAAGGTAATACTTTAAACATTTGGGCGGCCGGTGTTGGAATGACTCTTTTGCATTATACAGCTTTTGTTACAGGAATAAAAGTAGAAATGCAACAAGAGATATCCTCTCAATTGTTGTCTCAAAATTATCCCAACCCGTTCAACCCAGTAACAAATATCTCCTTTAGCATCCCGATACGTTCATTTGTCTCATTCAAGGTGTACGATCTTCTTGGAAGAGAGAAATCAACAATTGTCTCTGAAGAAATGCCGGCAGGTAATTACACCCGACAATGGAATGCGGCGGAATTGCCAAGTGGTGTTTATTTCTATCGTTTGCAGGCCGGTTCGTTTACTGACACGAAAAAACTCGTTTTGCTGAGATAGCGAGCGACTGCAACGGGGAATTGTCACGATCAAGAAACACTTCGCTCACCGGATGGGTCCTTCGGACGCTAGTGTTGCTCGCGGGCGATTGGTCTATCAGTAGAAAGTCAGAATCAGAATTCACAAAATGAGAGAATTTTCCGAATGAAAAAGAGCGCGAACAATTCTGTTAATTCTGAAATCCTGGAGAGCACGAACAATTCTGTTAATTCTACAATCCTGGAAATTCTGATTCAGACAATAAAGGTGAACCGCGGCTGAGACGACCATCAACGATCCCGGAAAAGTCATGCTAAAAACTCGCTCAACAGTCTTGTTCACAGGCGATTGGTGTATGAGTGGATTCGCAGAAGTGTTGCGTGGTTTTGCGAGACGTTTGCTGCAGCTGCCCGGCTGTCAGCAGACGGACTCATTTACCGCGAGGAAGAAACTTGTTTTGCTCAGATGATGCTCACTCTGTCATTATTCATACTTGCTGGCATGCGATTACAAGTGAATAACGCTGGCCTGACGGCATTGTTCGTCTAATTCGGCAGAGTCTTACAGGGGACACAGGATGGTAAGGAAAATTGTCAAGACGTATCTGTTGCAGATCTTACTTTCATCCGCAACACTGATCGTGTGTCGCGGCGGAGGTGGAGACGAGCCTCCTCCGTCTCCTCACGATGGCACGTACGATGTCGGCGCAAATGGAATTCCGAAGTTTGCAGGGGTAGATTACATCGAGCTTGCAAAAATTCATCGTATCTCAAGGTTTCGCTCTAGCGTAGGACATGACTACTGGGACGACTTTGAACAATGTCGTAGTATGAAACACTATTTTGAGCCGAAGGACACCATCGACTGGTCAACAGTAAAGATATGTTCGCCGGTGAAAGGGACTATCTTCAAGATGTATCAGGAATGGGCAGGTACACAGGTTCAAATTAAGTCAGCTGCGTATCCGGCATTCTATTTCATCATCTTTCACATCAGTTTGTCGAATCCACTGAATATAGGCGATAAGGTAAACGCGGGTCAACAACTCGGAACTCACATCGGCTCCCAGACAATGTCAGATATAGCGGTGGGTGTCAGCACGCCAAAGGGCTGGAAGCTCGTCTCGTACTTGGATGTCATGACTGATTCCGTGTTTAATGGTTATGAGGTGCGTGGTCTCAAGTCTCGGTCTGATGCAATCATCTCAAAGGAGGCACGGGATTCCGATACTTTGAGATGTAATGGCGATTCGTTTACAAACACTGGAACGCTTGATAATTGGGTAACTTTGAATTGAAGCTTTGGTAGGGAAGAACAAACGAAGAATACCGTGATCCTAGAAAATGGGTCACCGCAGTTAAGAATAACAAAAACTAATATGCCCCATCACCCCACACACAACAGTTCATTCCGCGAGTGGTGGTAAGAGAGTGCAGTATAGGCTGTTGTTCAATCCTAAATATAGTCAGAATCAGAATTCACAGAATGAGAGAATTTTCTGAATGAAAAAGACCACGAACAATTCTGTTAATTCTACAATCCTGGAAATTCTGATTCAGACAATAAAGGTCAACGGCGGCTAACAGGAGAACTTCTCATGAGTCTTAAGTGGTCTTCAAGAGCAGGTTTTGCTATCGCTGTTCTGGCATTGGTAGCACTCATTTTTCAAGAATCAATTCTGGCGGTGGGAATTGTCGCAGTTCTAATTCAAGTCCTTGCCGTACTGCTTATGCTTTGGGCACGAGTTACCTTTGGCGGTCGGAGTTTTCACGCAACCGCAGACCCCACGGAAGGGGGTCTCGTGACATCTGGTCCATATCATTACGTACGACACCCGATCTATGCCGCTATAATGTATTTTATTTGGGCTGGAATATTTTCTCATATGTCATTGATCAATGCTCTTCTGGGTATCGCTGCAACAATCGGCTTGTTTATCCGTATCGTTGCCGAGGAGCGTCTCGTAACCGAGCGATATCCAGATTACGTCGAGTATGCATCGCGCACGAAACGAATAATTCCGTTTGTATTTTGATGCGATTGAGAGAGCGTTATGCATCCTTCACACAACTGTAACCACAATTTCAAATGCCCCATCTCCCCGCACACACAAGAGTTCGTTCCGCAATCGGATTACTCATGAAAGGTTACCTCGATGAATGCAGATAATGATGTTTTGAAAAAGGCAGTCGTTCGTACCCTTGTGATCGCCTGCCTTGTTATTGTGCCCGGTCTTCTCGTGTTTGGAACATCTGTTTTCAACCCTCTACTCACATCTTTTGAGTTTGTCGCGAATGGCGTCACCATTGCAATTGGCTACGCAGCATTCAAAGCACATAGAGCCCGGAATGGTTTTGCTGCCTTGCTTGTCTGGTATCTATTCTTGACGTTGATCATTTTTTCCCCGATCTACATGTGGAACTTCATCATGGAAGCTTCCTACGTCGTCGGGCTCACGGGGTCAGTTTACCTCTATCTTTGAGTGATCAGTGAGAGGTTTGCGAATAATCGGGTTCAACGAATCATAGCGGCAGCGCTCATCCTTGGACTCGCACATGGAGTGATCGTCATCTTCCTTGAAGCAGTGTCTCTCCGAGTGCTCGTCCACCCGGTGAAAACTTTCGCGTGGAGTTATATGAATCTAAGGAATGGAACAGTCATCGGTATCCTCTCGGCAGTGGGGATGGAACTGTCGGATCATCTGGCCAATTCGTTCTCTGCCCATGCAGAGGTTGCCGGCTGAATCGACGCCCAGCATCATGGATGAATAGCGGGTGGTGGGGACCCATGTATGTCACTTTGAAGACGAATTCTACAATGGTTGCCAACAACAACGATTTTGAAAAGAAGCTCCGGGCCGCCGCGGATGAACTGCAGGTGAACTCAAAACTAAAATCCTCTGAGTATGTAACACCTGTCCTTGGATTGATCTTCCTGCGATTCGCCGGCCATAAATTCTCCCGGGCTGAACAAGAACTGACCGGCAAAGCAAGCGGACGCAACGGGATCACAAAAACCGACTACCAGCAACGACCTGAAGCAGTATCTCAAACGAATGAAACGGCGCGATCCTGAGCTTGTGACGGCAGATTGTAGAATGACTTTCAAGCGATGCTAAGATTTTGACAAGATTTCTTCCTGAAAACGAATAAGGGCAGTCCGCCGCGGCGGACTGCCCTTATTTTGCTGCCCGGCTAGTTCCAATCCGACATGACTTATCATCTTTGTCATGCGAGAGCGGATAAGTCATAGGTCGGATTGAGAATCCCGCTGCAGCGGGAGATTTGCATGTAAAACTAAAGGGCAATCCTGGAGATAGATTGCCCTTTTATCGCTGCCCGGCTAGGACTCGAACCTAGACTTCCCTGATCCAGAGTCAGGTGTGTTGCCAATTACACCACCGGGCAGTGTCAATAAAGCCGGTTTCTCAGGTCTGAATTCCCCAAGAGGTACAGATGTTACCAATTTGCAACCAGCGGTATTTAATGATAAGGAATAGTATTGATTGTTGCAACCAGTCCGCAGCTCGCGGTGCTCAATTTGATGATTAATTTCCACCTAAGAGCCCGGCATTTCTGGGGCAAGAAAGAACCTCACAAATTCCCCCTATCCACTAGAATGGTGAACTCGGGCTACCTCCTTGACTCAAGGCCCCAGATTCATTACCTTTCTGTGAAATCAATCGAGGGCGAATCATGAGGTTATCAGATCTTCCAGCGTCCAAACCAGAGGACCCGCTTGTGCTGAAGTATATGGCGCAGCGGGTTTTGTACTTCAGGATGGTATTCTGGAATATTGGATCCAACTGGTAATCGAGCCGACTCGTTCTCATCGCGGGTCGGCCTTCATTTTTCCCCGAATAAGCCCCAGCAGTTAAAAAGTCGAGGGAAAATTTTTCTTCAAACCATATGAAGTGAAATTCTTAAGATTGGAGTTATAAATGTCAGCGGTTGTACGAAATTTTGTTTTTTACTGTTGTCTTGCTGTTCTGTTTGGCCTCGATTGCTCCGGACAGACAGTAGAGCTTTTCGTTTCACCAAAGGGAAATGACAAGGATCCTGGTAGCATTGATCGTCCCTTTGCCACCGTAGACCGCGCGCGACAGGCGGTGCGTGATATCTTAAAAAAGGGAACGGCGGGTGATATCGTTGTCAATCTCCGTGGAGGTGAATTTCAGATCGACGAACCACTGGTTTTTGATGAGAAGGATTCACCGGGTGGTTCACGCACGGTCACATTTCGCGCGTATAACGACGAGAAGCCACTGATCAGCGGCGGGAGGACGATCACCGGATGGCGAAAAATCCGCGGGACTGTATGGTCAACCGACATCACTGCGCAGAGGGATGAACGAGGGACGTTCCGCCAGTTGTTCCGTGATGGAGCACGCTTGCCGCGCTGCCGGTATCCTGATGGCGATGGAATGCTTACGATCGCGGAAGTATCGCCGGATCAGAAGCAAATCACGCTCAGGGAACAGATTCCCTTTCTATCGCTGAAACCCAAAGCGGAGATCATCATTCTTCAAAACTGGAACATCGCCCGCATCCTGATCGATTCGCTTAGCGAAGGAAAAGTCTTTTTACAAAATGAAGCGGGTTGGATGGGTCATTGCTGCTGTGTCGCGAAACAGGGGATGGCGGTGTTCTTCGAGAACTCACCGGAATTCCTGACCGAGCCGGGGGAATGGTACCTCGATGAGAGTTCTCGACAATTGTACTATGCGGCCCGCGACGGTGAAGATCCGAATACCAAAGTGTTCGTCGCTCCTTTTGTCGATAAATTCCTGATCGTTCGGGGGAAACCGGATGTCGCCGTTCAGAACCTTCGCTTCAACGGAATAGATTTCGCGTACACGAACTTTTCGCTCCCCGCATTCGGCTATCGTGGTTTACAGGCGGGATTCTATGGCACCTCCCTAGTCCCCGCCGAACCAGAATACTGCGAACCCGCAGCGATCGAGTTCACGGACGCAGAGAACTGTTTCATCGACAGGTGTACTATCGCCCATACCGGCGCCGCGGGAGTGGGTTTCGGCCGTGGTACGCGGAAGTGCCGCGTCACCGATTCAGAAATTTATGACAATGGCGGGAATGGTATCAACATCGGGCACCGGACCGAAGCAGTTGGTTCCCTCGACGAGGACTGGCCACGGAAGAATGAAATTCCCACCGGCAATGAGATCGTCAATAATTACGTTCATGACTGCGGCGCGACACAATTCGGCGCCGTTGGTATCTTCGCGGCGTTCTGCAGCAGCACAACGGTTTCCCACAATACGGTCGCGCATCTTCCTTACACGGGCATTTCGGTTGGGTTCCGCTGGAATCCACAGCCGTCGAGCATGGAACGCTGCACGGTCGAAGCGAACGACGTCTTCGATGTCATGAAAATCCTCGCAGACGGCGGATGTATCTACACACTCGGTCTTCAACCGGGGACGATAATGAAAGATAATCTCCTGCACGATGTCCACCGGTCGAAGTATGCGTTCGGCGGAGCCCCCAACAACGCGTTCTTTTTCGATGAAGGCACAACAGGCCTGCGCGTGGAAGGGAATATCAGCTTCAATACATCCGGAGAACCGATCCGGTTCAACCAATCGAAGAAAGACGATCAGTCGTGGGGGGTGAATTATTTTAATGTGGATCCGGCAGACAATAATTTTCCCAAAGACCTCGCCGCAAAGGCGGGCGGTTCATTATTTAAAAAATCCCATCACATCAGGTAAGCCATGAAAAAAACATTACTATTGCTGCTGCTGTTATCCCTGGCGGCCGCTTCCCTCTCCGCCGCAGTGAAGGCGACGGTCTATATGCCCTCGAAGGGGACCCTGAAGGTCAATCTGGCCGCTCATGAGGTGCGAAGGTACTTTTTTCTGAGAACGGGGATTTTGCCGGAGATATCCGAATGGGCGGGGAAGGTGAAAGACAAGGATATCGTCTTTTTCCTCTGCAGGAGCTCGGATGACCTGCCTGAGGGTCTGACCGGGGATGCCCTTGCAGGCAGGATCCGTGCGCTCGGCAAGGAGGAGTATTTGTTGAAGACCGTCAATAACAGAGGCAGGAATGTCCATTTGATCGCCGGGGGGGACGATGCGGGGCTCCTCTACGCAGCGTACGCATTTGCGGAGCTAATGGGGGTGCGGTTCTATCTGCATGGGGATGTCATACCGGATGTGAAAATAAAGCCGGATGCATTTTCTGTGGAGGAAAAAACAGGGAAACCGCTCTTCAGTATACGCGGCATACAGCCGTTCCATGACTTTCCGGAAGGGCCGGACTGGTGGACGGAGGATGACTACAAGGGCATATTCTCGCAGCTTCTGAAGTTAAAGATGAATTTCTTCGGGCTCCATACGTACCCTGAAGGGGGCGTGGGTCCGGAGCCTCTTGTCTGGATAGGCCTGAAGGAAGACGTCGGGGAGGACGGGACGGTGAAGCGTGCGTACCCGGCGCGACATTTTTCAAACGGGAACGGGACATGGGGGTACACCGCGAGACCGACCTCCTCCTATGCGTACAGAATAGGCGATCTGTTCGACTCGGACTATTTCGGCACATCCTACATGAAGGGTATCAACGCCTGGCCCAACGGGGATCAGGCTGAGATCGAGATGTTCAATAAAACGGGCGCTTTCTTCCGGGATGTCTTCGGCTATGCCAGAGAGCTGGGGATACATGCCTGCGTCGGAACGGAAACCCCGCTTATCGTACCGAAGAAAGTGAAGGAAGAACTGAGATCGAAGGGCATCGATCCGGAGGACTCTGGCACTGTCCGGACTCTGTATCAGGGGATGTTTGAGTGGGTGAAGAAGAACTACTCGGTGGATTATTACTGGTTCTGGACGCCAGAGGGCTGGACCTGGAGGGAGAACACATCTGAAGAGGTCCAAAAGACGCGGACGGACCTGGAATCCGCAATGAAGGCCGCAAGGAATGTCGACGCGCCGTTTGATCTTGCCACCTGCGGATGGGTGCTCGGGCCTGTGAACGACCGGGCATACTTTGACAAGTTCCTCCCGAAGACATGGCCGATGAGCTGCATCAACCGGTATGTCGGTTACGAGCCGATCGAGGCGGATTTTGCGAAGACCAAGGACCGGCCTCTGTGGGCGATACCTTGGATGGAAGACGACCCCGGGCTTTCGGTCATGCAGCTCTGGGTCAGGCGGATGAGGCGGGATGCGGTAGATGCGGCAGCGTACGGATGCACGGGGCTGATCGGCATCCACTGGCGGACAAGGATACTGAGCCTCAATGTCTCGGCGCTGGCTTCATCGGCCTGGGAGCAGCCGTGGAATCCCCATCTGGGGGTGAAAGTCTCGTACGAACAGGCCTTGGAAAGAAAAAAGACCATGAACCTGGATTACCCGGTAGCTGATTTTTATCTTGACTGGGCCACGAGCAATTTTGGCGGTGAGGCAGGAAAGGCGATAGCGGGAATTTTTTCAAGGCTTGACGGTGGGCCTGTTTTTGTTCCGAACACTGCCTACCGGACGCACATACCCCGGCCTGCGGACTGGATGGACGGTCCGGGGGGCATCGCTCCGGATACGCTTACATGGGAACGGAGAAAAGGAGACTACAGGTTCATTGACACACTTGAAACGATCGGGAAAAAGATCGAGGGCGAGGGCTCGCGTGAGAGGTTCGGCTACTGGCTTGACATGTTCCGGTATCTGAGAGCGGCCGGGAAATACGCGTGCTCGCAGGGGGAGATACAGCGGCTGATCGGTAAAGCTGAAAAAGAGCCCGAAGGGAGCAAGGCCAGTTACTGGGACACTATCATCACACTGCGGAAGAGGCAGATGAGCGAACTGGAGGAGGTGTATATGTGGCTGATCAGGACGATCAGCAGTTCATCCGAGCTCGGGACAATCGCCAACTGGCAGCAGCATATCAGGGATATCTCTCTTGAAAGAACAGCGAAACAGATCGAAAAAATAATGGGAAAGCAACTCCCGGCGGACTGTTTTCCCGGCGATAAACAGCTTGCCGTGAGTAAAATGGTCGTGCCGACCGTCAGGACGGCCATCCGAAAAGGGGAGGATCTGAAATTAAAAGTCCTGTTCTATGGAGAGAAGCCCCCTACGGTCGTCGTAAAATGGAGGACCCTGGGAGGTTCCACGTATGGGACGCTGAAATTCAAAAATGCGGCAAGGAACGTCTTCGAGGTGTCGATACCCTCAGGACGAATAACGGGTGATTTTGAATATCACATTGAAGCGCAGGGGAAAGGAAAGAGGGTTCATTTTCCAGCTGCAGAGACGAATCAGACAGTAGTCGTTTACTGATGGAGCCCTGGTTAGAGAAGCTTTTCGGATTCAGTCCAAGCTCGCGCGCCGTTTGGATATGGGCATGGCCGAGATGGAATTTCTTGCGCCTTGTCCATAATGACAACGTACACAGCAAGAGTCATGTACTGCTATGCACAGATAAGATCCTTCGATGGGCAGAATTGCTGCAACCAGATTTTCAGGAGGTAACCCAGAAATGGCTTCACATATCTACCCGGGAAAAATCACAGCTTGCAGTTGAAGATATTTCCCGGGAGATGTGATCTGCGTGTTTGACTTTCTATCGTAATTTTGCTATCATTGCATCACCTTGATCACATTATCATACTTATGAAGCAACATCCGCACTCTTCACCCGCCCCCAAGCGCAATCCTTCGGTGAAAAACTCAAAGCGGGAACTTCTGTTCGATGGAAAAGAAACACAACCATCTTCCATCGACCGCCAGGAGTTTGTGGTGTATAAGTTTAAGGACGACGGGTTTCTCGATGGGAAACGGAACGGCAAAACAAAGGGTATCGGGGCCATTAAGAATGATATTTCGAGCTATCTGTTCGATTACCTTGCCGGTTTTCATATTCCTACGCACTTTGTTCGCAAGGAATCCGACGATGAAATGATGATACGCCGGCTGGAGATGATCCCGCTCCTCGTGACCGTCTACAATATCGCCTTTGGCGAATTTGCGGCCCGGTTCAACTTGCACCAAGGAACTCCCCTCGTCTTCCCGGTGTTCGAGTATTATCATAAAAATGCCCACCCCGGCCTGCAGTGGCTGAATGAACATCACATGTATGCCTTTAAGATCGCAACACCCGAGGAATTCAGGCAGATGAATCGGCTTACCTCCAAAGTGAATGCAGTTCTCCGGAGCCTGTGCGACAGACGAAAGCTTACGCTTGTTGGACTCAAGCTTGAATTCGGTCGCTTCCACGGCCAGTTGTACGTCGGCGGCGATTTCTCCCCGGCGAAATGTCTCATCTGGGATACTGCGAGTGATAACGGCGCTAAGAGAGACCGATTTGTCGTGCACGAAGGATCCGCGGAAGAGACCTATAACGAACTGTTCGACCGTCTGACGGTGAAAGTCTGAGAAAGGCACTGCGGTGCTCAGTAAATACGGCCTAGGAGTCCTGCTCAAATTCTTCGGGCTCGCCGCTCTGGCCGTCGTGTGTTGCTTCACCATCATTCATCAGGAAGTTGTGAGAGGCGTGCTCCTTGCCCTAGTCGGGGTCTCGTCGGCCTTCGTGCTGAGTTTCTTTCGGGATCCCGATCGTTCGACTCCGCAGCAGGATAACACCGTTATTTCGCCGGCGGACGGGAAGGTCGTTGTGATCAAAGAGTTGTTCGAGCCGGAGTACCTTAAAACGGAGGCAATCCAGGTGAGTATCTTCATGTCTCCCCTGAATGTGCATGTCAACCGATTCCCCATTTCTGGTATTGTGAAATATTTTCGCTATATTCGTGGTGATTACATTGTTGCTTTTGACGAGAAATCCTCTGAACAAAACGAACGAACGCATATTGGGATGGAGAATAAGGGACAAAAAGTCCTTTTCAAGCAAATTGCCGGCGCTGTCGCGCGGAGAATTGTTGTGCACGTGAATGTCGGTCAGACAGCTACGGCGGGCGAGCGGTTCGGGATGATCAAATTCGGATCCCGCGTCGATGTGATTGTGCCGAAGGGTACGGAAATTGTCGTCCGGTTGCATGAAAATGTCCGTGGGGGCGAGACGATTCTTGCCAGGTTTTCATCGGGCTTGGTTGCCCCGGAGGTGGAATGAGCGCCAACCAAACCGGCGATGGAGAACTAGAATGAGAATTACCCGAGCTGTCGTTCCGAGCTTGTTCACCGTGCTTAACATGTTTTGTGGATTTCTTTCCATCATTCATACTGCACAGAACGATTTCCCGACCGCAGCATGGTTCATCATTCTTGCCGGGATTTGCGATGTCCTCGACGGCATGATGGCGCGCGTGACAAGATCGTTCAGCGACTTCGGCGTTGAGTTTGACTCCCTCTCCGACGTCATATCCTTCGGCGCCGCGCCCTCATTTCTCGTGTATACGATTCACCTCCATACGCTGGAGGGCATCGGCGTTCTCATAAGCTCATTTCCGCTGGTGTTCGGAGCGATGCGGTTGGCGCGATTCAACGTCCAGCTCGTCGGTTACGACAAAGATTATTTCAAAGGCCTTCCGATCCCGGCGGCCGGAATTATGATCAGCGCGTACGTGCTGACCTACTACACGGCAGCCAACGGGTTTGGCGGCCTTGAGGCCTTGTTGCTCATATTTCTTGTTCTCATTGTTTCGTTGCTTATGGTGAGCAGCATCAAGTACGATAACCTTCCGAAAATCACGCGCCGGGGAATCATGCAGCACCCCTTGCGATTCACTGTCGGAGTTGTGGCTCTGACGGCGATCGTGCTCACGCAAGGAGGGGCGCTCTTCCCGTGTTTTGTGTTCTACATAGCGACGGGCCCGATCCGTTATGTCGTTCAGTCAATTCAACATGCTCTCCATCCACCCGTGAGCAGCGCCGATGAAAAGGAAACTGAAATAACGAGTGTTGATGTTTAGAAGGATGTGAGATTTTGTATCTGGCAAAGGTAACCGTTACACTCCGGCGATCGATCCTTGACCCGCAAGGGAAAGCCGTATACCACGCGGTGGAAAGTCTCGGGATGAGCACGGTTCGGGAAATCCGCATGGGTAAATATATCGAGATGAAAATCGATTGTTCGGGTAAAGAGGAAGCCGAGCGTATTACACGTGAGGCGTGTACGAAGTTGCTGGCAAATCCGGTCATGGAAGATTATACATTCTCGGTGGAAAGGATCTGAATCCGGCGATGATATGTGCGTTGACAGCAAAAAGCACAAACAAATGTGCTGACTCCAGTCAGCCAGAGCGATGAGAAATCCTAAATTCGGCGTCGTTGTTTTCCCCGGGTCGAATTGCGACCATGACGCGCAGTACGTCCTGAAGGATATTTTTCATCAGGATGTGCGTTTTCTCTGGCACAAAGATTCGGATCTTGAAAACGTCGACGTGGTCATCCTGCCAGGCGGATTTTCTTACGGGGATTATCTTCGCTGCGGAGCCATCGCACGGTTTTCACCGATCATGAAAGAAGTAGTTTCCTTCGCGCATCGCGGAGGCATCGTTTTAGGAATTTGCAACGGATTCCAGATCTTGTGCGAGGCCGGATTGCTGCCCGGCGCGCTGCTGCGGAATGATTGCCTGACGTTCGTTTGCAAGTATGTTCACCTCCGTGTGGAAAACCCGGGAACGCGGTTGACCTCCCGGTGCCAACACGGAGAAGTATTGAACATGCCAATTGCCCACGGTGATGGGAATTATATCGTGGACAATGCAACGCTCCGCCGGATGGAAGAGAACGGCCAGATTCTATTCCGGTACTGCGATCCCGAAGGAAGGATTACGGATGCGGCAAATCCAAACGGCTCGTTGTCGAATATCGCCGGGATCATGAACGAACGCGGAAACGTCATGGGAATGATGCCCCACCCGGAACGTGCGTCGGACCCGCTGCTAGGGCATACGGACGGGCAGAAGCTTTTCAATTCATTGACCGATAGTTTTATTCTTGAAGAACACATTAACGAACAGGTGGAAGCAGAAAGGAGTTAGGCCATGGGTAATTTAGGTGCACCGGAAATAATGTTGATTGCTCTTGTGATTCTGGTGTTATTCGGAGCAAAAAAGATTCCAGAGTTCATGCAGGGCCTGGGAAAAGGTATCCGTGAGTTCAAGAAAGCTTCTCGGGACATCCAGGACGAGCTTGAGAAGCCTGTTGAAGATAAGAAGGTCGAACAAAAGAAAACCGAATAGCCGGTCTGACGGTAAAGTAGTGTAAGGAAGAACCTGAGTTGCCGGGGGATGTTACATCGCCGATCCCGTTCCGCGACCGGAATTTTCCATGACCACCGGACCTGTAGTACGGCTCCGTCACTCCGAAGAACTATTTTCCTCTTGATTTGAACTATGAGCATCCTCGTCGATCATAAGACACGTCTCGTCGTCCAGGGAATTACCGGCGGCGAAGGAACATTCCACACTCAGCAAATGATCGCGTATGGAACCAACGTCGTTGCCGGGGTTACTCCTGGCAAAGGCGGGTTATCGTACGGCGGGAACGAGCAGTATCCTTTCGCGAGACCCGTTCCGGTCTTCAATACGGTTGCCGATGCCGTCGCACGTGAAGGTGCCAACACCGCGGTGATCTTTGTGCCGGCGTCGTTCGCGGCCG
Organism: Bacteroidota bacterium; assembly: GCA_049515655.1. Lineage (GTDB taxonomy): Bacteria > Bacteroidota > Ignavibacteria > UBA10030 > SZUA-254 > JBEKTW01. The sequence continues at coordinate 224,973 of JBEKTW010000003.1, read as the reverse complement.
AAGCGATTATGGAAGCGGCGGAAGCCGGCGTCAAAGTCGTCGTGGCGATCACCGAAGGTATACCGGCCCGCGATATGGTCAAGGTCTACGAATATCTTCAGCGAACGGGCACTCGCCTGATCGGTCCAAACTGTCCCGGTATTATTACGCCGGGCCAGTGTAAAATCGGGATCATGCCGGGTTTCATTCATCGTCCCGGCACGGTCGGCGTCATCTCCCGCAGCGGAACATTGACCTACGAAGCTGTATGGCAGGTGACCGAGCTCGGGCTTGGCCAGTCGACCTGTGTCGGGATCGGCGGCGACCCGGTCGTCGGAACCCGCTTCATCGATTTGCTGAAACTTTTTAAGGACGACGACGGCACGGATGCGGTCATCATGATCGGAGAAATTGGCGGGACCGCCGAGGAAGAAGCGGCGGAGTATGTCAAGAGACATTTCAAGAAACCAGTCATCGGTTTTGTCGCAGGCCGTACCGCCCCTCCAGGCAGGCGCATGGGACACGCCGGCGCGATCATCTCCGGCGGGAAGGGAACCGCCGCGGAAAAAATGCTGGCGATGCGCGAGGCCGGAATCCATGTCGTGGAAAGTCCCGCGCTGATCGGGGAAACGGTGAAAAAAGTTTTGGGAAAGAGCCTCCGCAAAATATCTGTCGTTGTATCGAAAGGAAAACAGATGTCCCGGCCTTCCACAAAACGCCGGGCACGACCGCAAGCTCGGGAAAAGAAAAGGTAATAAACAAGAATCAACTCGCGGGACAAACCCTTCATTTTCAAGATTCGTTACGCTTTCGATTACATTTTCGTATTCGCGGAAGATACGAATGCATCGGGGATGGCTGCGGTCCTGTCTCAGGAGTACGATGCCGGCGTACCCGACACCCAGATTATTGTTCTCCGGCGCAAGGAACCTCATTAATCGGTCCAAAACATGGAACACTCAGCGGCGTTTCTCGCGTTGGTAAACGATGCAAAAACTCGCATCAAAGAGACCTCTCCGGAAAAAGTCAAGTCACGGCTCGACCGGGGAGATGATTTCTTGCTCATCGATATACGGGAAGACCACGAATGGGAAAAGGGGCATATCGTTCGGGCGATTCATCTTGGGAAGGGAATCATCGAGCGTGACATTGAAAAACTGGTTCCCTCCAAGGATAGGGAAATCGTCCTTTACTGCGGCGGTGGGTATCGTACGGCGCTCGCAGCGGATAATCTTCAGAAAATGGGATACACGAATGTCGTCTCGATGGATGGAGGGTGGAGAAGGTGGAATGAGCTGAGATATCCAACTGAATGAAACTCTAAATTCCAAGCGAATCCGAAATTATACTTTAGATTTGTCACCAAGAATTATAGCTCTGCGTAACATCACTACTATGGAGATATCGTGATCGAACGTACACTTGCGATACTAAAACCGGATTGCGTCAAGAAGAAACTTGTTGGCGAAGTTATTGCCCGTATTGAGAAAGCGGGTTTCAAAGTCGTTGCATTGAAGAAAACCCGGCTCACGAAGGAAACTGCCGGCGGATTCTACGCCGTGCACAAAGGAAAGCCGTTTTATGACGGGCTCGTTGAATTCATGAGTTCCGGCCCCTGCGTTCCGATCGCACTGGAAAAAGAAAATGCCGTGGCGGATTTCCGGACGCTCATCGGAGCAACCGACCCAAAAGATGCCGCTCCGGGAACAATTCGGAAACTCTATGCCGATAACAAGGGGGAAAATATCGTCCATGGATCGGACTCTCCTGAGAATGCGAAGTTCGAGATTAATTTCTTCTTTGCAAACAAGGAACTGATCGAAGTTCAATAGACCTTCTACGGGGGGAATAACTCTATCATGTATTCTCGGCGGTGGCAAGCTTGAGGAGGTTCTTCATTATGGCGGCCGTCGCGCCCCAGATAAGATATTTTCCGTATTGGTAGAACCAAACCTTCATTTGAGAATCACCCCTGTTCCTCATTTCCCACCTGCCGTTTTTTTCCTCCACGAAGAATGAAAGGGGGACAGAAAAAGTTTCCGCAACCTCCGACGTATTCAGCATAAGTGCCGGTTTTGTCCGGAAGTGACCGACAACCGGAGTGATAATAAATCCAGTCGGTGTGCTGAGGTCGTCGAGCGTTCCCAGTATTTCGATGTTATTCGGGTTGATGCCGAGTTCTTCCTCGGTCTCGCGAAGGGCCGTGTGAACGGCATCCTCGTCAGTTTCATCGCGCAGACCGCCCGGGAAAGAAATCTGTCCTTTGTGCGTGTCTACTTCGTGTGTCCGAACTGTGAGCAGCACGGAAAGCTCGTCGTTCACAGGAAACAACGGGATGAGAATCGCAGCCCTTGAGAAATCGAGATACTGCTCCCGGGAAATTTCGACCCTTCTATACTCCAGAAGTGCTTGTTTGATCCGTTCTCTTGTGAGCATCATACTCGCGACGATCGCTGTCTGAAAATATCGTACAACAGCACTGCGCTCGCGCTTGCGACATTGAGGGAATCAATTCCACCGGTCATCGGGATTGCAATATGCCCGGCGCACACATCGAGAATTCTCTGAGAAACTCCATCCCCCTCATTCCCGAGCACAAGGCAGACGTTTCCGGAAAGGTCTGCTTCATGAATAAACGATCGGCCTCTGGGGAGCGTCGCAAGCACTTTTGTCCGATGCCGTTCGGCCAGATCCCGAAGTGACGCTGCAAGGTCGCCCGCATGAATCACCGGAATTTGGAATACCGCCCCCATCGAATTCCGGACCGCCCGGCGTAAGTACGGACTGCTTGAGGTTTCTCCGACGAGAAGGGCGTCGACGCCGAACGCCGCGCAGTTGCGCACGATGACCCCGACGTTCTCCGAATTCACAAGCCCGTCCAGAGCGACGAACAGATACGGTTTCGAAATGCCATTCAGAAGTCTCTCAAGCGTCGGTTCCTCCGGAACCTTTGCCACAGCCATGATTCCCTGGTGAAGGTTATACCCGACAATTGTCTCAAGAATTGTTTTATCCGCCAGAAACACGGTAAACGCAGCCTGTTGAGGAATTTCCCGTGAGCGTTTCAACTGGTTAAACCGTTCGGACGTGATGAGCAGCGATAGAACGGTGAGCTGCGAAGCGAGGAGACGGCGGACAACTTTCTCTCCCTCGGCCACGAAAATTCCGTGCTCCATGTGCTCAACGGACCTTCGTAAGGTGCGATACGGCTGAAGCTCCGTCGAATCGAGCGAGGTAATCGTTTTTACGTTAAGCCCTTCGTTCATTGCGTACACAAGATAAATCGTTCCTCGGTGAGAATCAAACACGCCGGTGATCATGAGGGCGATGGCATAGATGCCCATGCGTTATCTCGTTCCCAAATTCCATTTGGGAACGTCCCCATGCCTGCACGCGTACCTGAATTTCCCGGGCATTGGGTATTCTCCCCTTCCCCCGAAGTTGGGGGAAGGGGAGGCAGAAAGGATGAGGGTTACCCCGTCCGTACGGGAACGTCCCTAGCGGTGTGGCAAACGCGGGGCGTCTCTCCGTCGCTGTGGGAATTTTCTATAAATTTTGCTATTATGTGGTACAATGTTCGACGCAGGGTCGCTATCGATACTTGGTTTGGGATTCGTCCTTGGCTTGAAGCATGCGCTTGATGCCGACCACCTTGTCGCTGTTTCGACGATCGTCAGCGAAAAGAAAGGATTTTGGATCTCATCCATTGTGGGGGCGGTTTGGGGATTAGGCCATACGGCCTCGCTCCTGATCGTCGGATTGATCGTGATTGCGTTTCATTTCCAGATTCCGGACAGGATTGCTCTGGCGATGGAGTTTGCAGTGGCGCTCATGCTCATTATTCTCGGGGTGAATGTCCTGTGGAAAGTTCGCAAAGGCGCGACATTCCATGTCCATACCCACCTCCATGATGGCCACGTTCATATTCATCCGCATGTCCATGAAGTTCATCCCGATGATCGTCACGAGGATCCCGTTCCTCATCACCACGGAGCGAAGGTCGGGAAAAAACCGTTCTTCGTTGGAATGGTACATGGCATGGCGGGGAGCGCCGCCTTGATGCTCCTGGTGCTCGCGACGATTTCTTCGAGGGCTCTTGCCCTTTTGTACATTGGCATCTTCGGAATAGGATCTGTCGGTGGGATGCTTCTCATGAGCACGCTCATCGGATTACCCTTTGCTGTCACCGCGAAACACGATCGCATCAACAAGATTATTCGGATTTCCGCTGGAGTGATCAGCCTGTGTTTCGGGATGTTTCTTGCATGGCAAATTGGTATCGTCGAGGGATTGTTCTTCGGCTGAGGCCAACCCGTTTTGCTGACATGGTTTAGGTCAGCATCTAAACGGAGCAGGCAACGCATAGATCCCGACTAGAAGCATGTCGGGATGACGCTGGCTCTCTGGAAGCCTTGGCGACCCCACATCTAACTCTGCGAATGATTGCCTAACCGGTTTGCCCCTCCTCGTAGACTTTCTTATTGTAGAACGGCGCGAAGGCAGCGGTCAGAGCGATCTCGAAGGATTGTTGCCTCGTTAACAAATCGCGTGTCAGAATTCCCCACGTTCCTTGTTTGCTGCGAACATCCTTTTGTTGGGCGGTTTCATCGATGACGACGCTCAGGTCTCTTCCATGTGTTATAACCTCTTTGGCGATTCGTTCGGGGACGAGGATATTGCCGGAGCTTCCGAAATGACCGGCCGTCCCATCGCTTACGAACGCCCAGCTTTGAAGAAAGGTGAGGTTCCTACCGTCATGGTGAACCGTGTGGAATCCACCTTCCATCCCGACGAAGAAGTCTGCTTTCCGTTGTTGTGATTGCGTCGCCTCCAGAAGCTTTGCCACTCGTTGCCGTGCGCCGCGGAGAAGTTCGTCGAGTGTTCGCGGCATTTCGACACCGCCGTCGATTTCAAATGTCAGATACTCAATGGGTGAGGAATTGCTTGTAAAGAAATGCTTGAGTTTGTCTGAGACAGCTCTTGCCGCCTCGACTTTGGGTCCGCGTTTGCTGGCAATAGCGATAGTCATATTTGAGATTGAGGATCAAGGATTGACGATTGAGGATTGATGAGGCTTAGTGGACGCTGAAGGGTTCGAACCTTCGACCTCCGCCTTGTAAGGGCGGCGCTCTGAACCAGCTGAGCTAAGCGTCCTGTTACAATGCAAAATTAAAAATGTAAAATGAAAAAATGGTTTTTTGCCTTTTCTTATTTCGCATTTTGCATTGTTTAGAGCGGGAGACGGGGATCTCCGCCAGAGGCGGATGCGCCTTTGGCGCAGAACCCGCGACGTTCAGTCCCATTGTGAACCGCGAACTTATGAGCGGGCGACCGGGGTCGAACCGGCGACGTCCAGCTTGGGAAGCTGGCATTCTACCACTGAATTACGCCCGCCTATAGTCAAAATGCGGATCCTCGCTCCGACTACGAACTTGGTTCCCAAGTTCGGTCGGAGCGGGACTTGGGAAGCTGACATTCGGACTTTACCCCGCCGAAGGCGGGGGCTGAATTACTCCCGCATGACTTTCAAATATACAAAAAGGGAAGGCGGTTTCAAAAAACGACCTTTTCTCCGTTTCTTTCGTATATTGCAACCACATGCACAAAGGCGAAGATATAACCCTAACAATTGAGTCCCTCACCGGCGACGGAAAAACCGTTGCTCGGCATGACGGTATCGTATTTTTCGTGGAGAATGCCGTTCCGGGAGATATTGTTCGCGCGCGATTCTGGAAACTCAAAAAGAATTATGCCGAAGCACGAGCGATGGAAATTCTCAATCCGTCGCCATCACGCGTGGAGGCGAAATGCAGGCACTTCGGCGTGTGCGGGGGGTGCAGCTGGCAAAATCTTTCCTATGAAGCTCAGCTCAAATTCAAGCACCAGAATGTCGTCGATGCCTTTCAACGTATCGGAGGATTTGACCGCGTCGAAGTGGAGCCCGTCCTCGGTTGTGATGAACAGTTCTTCTACCGGAATAAAATGGAGTTTACCTTCTCGCGAAACCGGTGGTTGACCACGGAAGAGATGCAGTCCCAGGAAGAAGTCAAGGAAGAAGTTGCTCTCGGGCTGCACGTCCCCCGGCGCTACGACAAGGTTCTGAATATAGAAGAATGCTGGCTCCAATCGGAAATGAGCTCGGCAATTCTCACAACGGTCCGGGAAATTTGCCGCGTATGGAATCTTTCCGTCTATTCGACAAAGACCCATGACGGATATCTGCGCCATCTTGTAATTCGTGACGGGAAGAGGTCCGGCGAGGTCATGGTCAATCTCGTGACGACCTACGATTGGCCCGAAGCAATGCAAAACATGACGAAGCTTCTCCTCAAGCAATTTCCTGGGATTACGACGATCGTCAATAACATCACCGACCGAAAATCGATGGTGGCGTTTGGAGACCTGGAGAAAATATACCACGGTTCCGGTTTCATCACGGAACAGCTCGGCAGGTACATCTTCCACATTTCGGCAAACTCGTTTTTCCAGACCAACACGCTCCAGGCAGAAAAACTCTACGAAATTGCTAGGAGATTTGCCGACCTCAGGTCAACCGATGTTCTCTACGACCTCTACAGCGGCACCGGCACCATCGCGTGCTTCCTTTCGGATGCTGTCGGACGGGTGGTTGGTATCGAAGTCATTGAAAGTGCGATCAGCGATGCCCAGCGAAATGCCGAGCTAAACGGTATATCCAACTGTTATTTCTTACTGGGAGACCTGAAAGAGAAACTCACGAAGGATAATGCCTGGCTGAAAGATCATCCCCGCCCGACGGTCATCGTCGTCGACCCGCCGCGAAGCGGCATGCATCCCAAGGTGATTCAACAAATCGCCAAGTTTGCTTCCGAACGTATCGTGTATGTAAGTTGCAACCCTTCCACGCAAGCCCGGGATGCGCGACTTCTCGCAGATTCAGGATATGAACTGAAGGTTGTTCAGCCGGTCGATATGTTTCCCCACACCGACCACATCGAGGCAGTTGCGTTGCTGGTGAGAAAGTGAATTGTTACTTTCTTCCCGTATATATCGTCGCGACTCCGAACGTCAGGAATGAGGCAGATGGTTCTCTGAAACCCGCCTCCTTCATCAACGAAAGGAATTGTTCGTCTGCCGGAAACTCCGAAATCGAGGTCGGTAGATAACTGTACGCGAGGTTGTGGCGTGAAATGATCTTTCCGATCATGGGGAGTATTGATTTCGAATAAAGATTGTAGAGATGCGCGATGACCGGAAGCTTCGGAGTCGTGAGTTCGAGGATCAGGCATACCCCGCCGGGCCTGAGTACGCGGAGCATTTCTTTCAGTCCGAGAAGCCGGTCGCTAAAGTTTCTTACCCCGAAGGCGACCATCGTAAGGTCGAATGTGTCGACGGTGAATGGCAGATGCAACGCATCGCACGAGGCGAGATGAATGGGATTCGTTATTTTGCGATCGTTGAGCTTGTCTCGAAAGACGCCGAGCATGTTCGCGGCGAAATCCGTTGCAACGATCATTTGTGGTTGTAATCCAATTGCCTCAATTGACAAATCGCCGCTTCCCGCCGCGATGTCGAGAAACTTTCCCTTCCGCTTTTCTTCCACTAACTTCAATGCTCGTTTCCGCCAGCGGATATCCAATCCGAAGCTGAGCAAATGATTAAGCACGTCGTACTTCGGAGCAATGGCATTGAACATCGCCTGGATGTTGAGCGGGTTCTGAACGACCGCTCGCCGCAATCTGTCCGTGTCCATATTGCTAAATGTCTAAAATTACGTGACAAAACGCAAGTCACGGTAAAAAAACGGCGAAAGTATGCACATTCTTCTTGCTTTTTAATCTTTCTTCTCTTATGTTTAAAGAACTTTGTATGAAGAGGGGAAAGCACATCCTAATTTGGTCCCTGCTGGCGGGTGTCTTATTGCTTTTCGTGCCCGGAAGGTTTTTGGGTGGAACATCGGGGAAGCATATCACGGCGGTACGTGTTTCATCCGCCCCCACAATTGACGGAAAACTCACAGAGAATCAATGGGCGCTGGCTGAGCCCGTCAGCGAATTTCAGCAATATGACCCCGTGGAAGGAGCCGAACCCACCGAACGAACTTCTGTTCGTGTACTGTATGATGACAACGCGCTGTACGTCGGGGTAATGTGCTACGATTCCAATCCCCAAGGAATTGTTCACCAACTGACACGGCGCGACCGTTCAGCGCAATCCGATAGAATTGCCGTTATCATCGATTCCTACCATGACCACAGCACTGCGTTTCTGTTCAGCGGGAGTGTTTCCGGCGTACAATCGGACGGTGCCCTGTCTCATGACGGACTCGTGTATGATATTCAATGGGACGCCGTTTGGGAATTCAACGCGCAGGTCGTCGCCGATGGGTGGTCCGCAGAATTCAAAATTCCATTCAGCGCTCTGCGTTTTGTCCCGCTGAAACAGGGCGATAGCGGATATGTCTGGGGAATAAATTTCCGGCGCTATATAGCTCGCAAGAATGAAACGGATGAATGGGTAATGGTCGCGCGGAAAGAAGTACCTCCGGGCACACTTTCATCGGTCTCGAAGATGGGACACCTCCTCGGCATCAACGATATTCATCCGCCCCTGCATCTCGAGGTGTTGCCGTATGAATCGTCGAAGCTGAATTATATTTCCCAGCCGGATCCGTTCCCGTTACAAAAGGATTTCAAGGAAAACGTGGGACTCGATCTCAAGTACGGCGTCAGCAATAATCTTACGCTCGACGTTGCGGTCAATCCGGACTTCGGACAGGTGGAGGTCGACCAGGCAATCCTCAACCTGACGGTATTCGAAACGTTCTATCCTGAGAAGCGGCCATTTTTCCTCGAGGGAGCGCCGATTTTCTCGTTCGGCAATATGTTCGACAATCAGGAACTCAGGTTGTTTTACTCCCGGCGCATCGGAAAAAGACCGGCCGGATATGACACGGTCAGCATTGTTCCCAATCCAACCTACTCCGACATGCCGGAATTGACGACGATTCTTGCAGCAGGTAAACTCACCGGGAGAACAGAAGGCGGTCTTACCCTCGGGGTTTTATCCGCGGTCACGAATGAAGAGAATGCGACTGTGAAAAACCAGGATGGAAGTACGAATCCTGCAACGTTGGTCGAGCCGCGGGCAGGCTACAATGTTCTTCGATTGAAACAGGATGTCTTTGACAACTCATGGGTCGGGCTAATGGCGACAAGCTCCGCGAAAGAATACAATTCTCCTGCGCTCAGCGGGGGCGTAGACTGGAATCTTCGATTTGACGAGAATACCTATGCGGTCGACGGGTACCTGGCGGGCTCGCAGGCAGTCTTTGATCCCCTGTATCCCTCTGGTAATCGAGTCACCGGCGATGCGGGCAGGATTGGCATAGGGAAGTTGCAGGGTGAACACTGGCTCGCATTTTCACTCTATGATTTCACTTCAAAGAATTTTTGGATCGACGACCTCGGATTTTACAGCCAGCCCCGAGAACATGGTGGCTTCACACAGGTATCGTACAAGGAAGACCGTGCGAACACGGCGGTCGTGCAACGTTATGCCCTGACGGCGGAAACCGACTACCGGTGGGATTGGGACCAAGTGAAAACAGTGAGTCAGGTTGAGTTTGAGCCACAGTTCCAATTCACGAATTTCTGGACGCTGACGCTGGATTACCTGCGCCTCCTGCCTGCGTACGACGACATCAACAAGCTTAGCTATGGAGGTGTCGTTCCAAATGTTGCCCTGTACCATCGCCCGGCCGGCGACCGCCTGCTGGCCTCACTCCAGACTGATAGCAGGCAACCAGTGGTTTTAACGATGAACGCCGGATACCAGAACTCGACAAAAGGGATGAGTACATTGTATTCAGTGTTCCAGTTCACTCTGCGTCCCTCAACCTGGATGGAGTTCGATCCGAGCATCACACTCTATGCAACGAGGGATGAAGAAGCCTGGCCGATTGGGCTGTATGTCTATGACACTTTGAATGCTCCCAGGTACAACCTTTTCGGCGATCGGGATGTTGATGAGACCGACCTCTCCCTGCGCGGCACCATAACTTTCACCAGGAACCTCAGTGTGCAGTTTTTCACGCAGGTGTTGCTGGCAAAAGGGCATTATGCGAACCTTCGGGAGCTCGTCGGGTCGGATGAACTCATGCCGTACTACTCGCCGCCCGCTTTCAACCCGGATTTCAACGAGAAAACGATCAACGCAAATCTCGTCCTACGCTGGGAATACATGCCCGGGAGCACATTCTACCTTGTCTGGACGCAGTCGCGGTTTGGCTACAACAGCGACTATCCCACGACCTTCGGCGATGATTTCCGCGACGCTTTCAAACTGCCGATGGACAACGTGCTTCTGGCGAAAATCACGTACTGGTGGAGCAGGTAGCCAATCTCACCGGTTATCTCGAAATCCAACAAAATTGCCCTCCTTTCGTAAAATCTATAGACGTATCTGTCAACCGAATGGTTGATACGACTGTCTAAACCTATAGAACATCACAACAAGGGACTCCCTGCATGTCCGCTGCCGACGAGCAGCAACTGATTGTTCAGGCGAAGTACGGTAACCCCCGGGCGTTCCGTGACTTGGTTGAACGATATATGAAGCACGCGTACAATGTTGCGCACAGTTTTGTCGGCAGTCACGACGATGCCGAGGACATTGCGCAGGAAGCGTTCGTGCGCGTCCACCGGGCGCTCTCCTCATTTCGCGGCGATGCGGAGTTCTCTACATGGTTGTACCGCATTACAATGAACCTGTCGCTCAACCGTCTGAACGAAAAAAAGAAGAAAATGCAGCGCGAGACAAATAAGATGGAAGATGTTCAGAAATGGGCCGGCCCCGGTCCGGAATTTTCAGAGAATGCCGACGTCCAGATGCACGTCGAACGTGCGCTTCACCGGCTTCCAACGCTGCAGCGGGCCGTGGTCATACTGCGGCATCTCGACGGTCTGTCGACCTGTGAAGTGAGTAATATTCTCCAGTGCTCGGAAGGAACGGTGAAAACGCATTTGTATCGAGGACTAAGAAAAATGAGAGTCATGTTGGATTTCCTGAACGAAGGACGTACATGAGGGGACATTCCCAAATCCGGAATTTGTTGTATGAGTATCTGCGTGACGAGCTGAATCCGCAGGACAGGGAAATTGTTGAAAAACACCTTGCATCCTGTGACCGATGCTCTGCTAAGTTGAAAGACGTAGAATCGACGCTGCAAACGCTTGACGGGTTAAGCTCGGACGCGAGCAGGAACCGCTCTCAGGAGTTTTGGAATAGCTTTGCTCTCAGGGTGGAGCAAAGAATTCAGAGCCGGCCGGCACAAAGGCGCTTTGCAGTACCGTCCCTGGAGTATCTTCAGTCTTTCTTTGTGTTTCACCGTCCGCTGGCAGTTTCCCTGGGCGGAGCACTTGTTCTCGCATTTCTTGCGATCGGCATCTGGAACCTCTCGCTCAACAGGGAGCGAACAACCATGCGCATGAGCAACGTTCACGAACCATCCCAAAGTGATTCTGTGCGCGAGGAAATGAGCCGCTATTTCCGCAAGTCGAAGGTGCTGCTTGTGGGTTTGACGAACATGAAACTGCCGGAAGATCAGCAAGTTGACCTTTCGGTTGAACGGCGGGCGTCGCGGGAGCTTGTGCAGCAAGCGCGGTATCTTCGAAATCAACCCATCGATGCACGCTCGGCCCGGCTCATCGAGGACATGGAAAGAATCCTGATTGAGCTGGCGAACATGAAGGAGGACAATAACATGCCGAACGTGGAAATCGTCCGGGCGGGGATACACCAGGAAAATTTACTCTTCAAGATCAGGATGGCGGAATCGCTGTACGATACGGCCCGATTTGTTCGGGTACGCGACGCTTTTTGAAAGGAGCACGACGATGAAGGCAACATCCATCACATTGACTGCAATTCTCTTCCTCATCATTGGGTCATACGGTTTCTCGCAGGAGGTTCCATGTTCACCGAAGACTTCGACGTTCGCGATGATTGAGACCGGTTCCGGGGAATCCCCCGGCGACCAGAACGACCCGGGTTACAAAACATATAAAGCCGGGTATGACCTCATCCTCGGAGAGAAATGGAAGGAAGCACGAAAGAAGTTTGCCGAGCTGATTAGCAAGTATCCGAAAAGTGAATATGTCGACGACGCAGAATACTGGTCCGCATACGCCTTGAAACATCTCGATGAGAAGAAAGCCGTCGAAGCGTATGACAAGTTCATCTCGACGTATCCCAACAGCCAGTATTACGATGATGCAGTGGCTGATTTGAGCCAGCTCAAGGACGAAACAGAGACTGTCTATTCGGGGACAGGGGGAACAAACGTCCATGTTAAGGAAGGTGAACGGGCACTGGTAACACCAAAGGGCATGGTGGTTGGGAAAGCCAATGGCAGGTTGCTGGGGTATAATTTCGGACGCAACATGCACCGCCTGCAGCGCCAACTGCGCGGCCTGGCGATTGCGGCCCCCCGGCCAACCCCGCAACCGTGGGGAATCTATTCTTCTGATGAGAAGCTCGACCCGGAGACAAAGTTGAAAATGGATGCGCTTTATGCCATCGGTGAAACAAAGGAAGATTCCACTTCTTACAAGGCGTTGCGGGATGTGGCGCTGGATCGCTCACAGCCGCATCAACTGCGCGAAGCTGCAATGGACGCTCTCTCCGATTTTCGGAAGTTCGACGTCCTGCCAATTTTCACCGAAGTAGCCAAAACCGATACAAGCGAGTACATGCAAAATACGGCCATCGAGTTCGTCGGTCAGCATTCAAAGGACAAGAACCGTTCTGTTGAAACGCTGATGGAATTGTTTTCTGCAATTCCCCAATACCGGGAAGAACAGCTTGGAACTGTATTGTATTCCATCGCTGAAATTGGGAACGACAAAGCCGTGGATTTTCTGGCGAAAGTTGCCCAGACGAACGAGAATTATAACCTCCGCAGTGATGCCGTCTACTATCTTGGCAACATCGGCAGTGAGAAAGCACGTGCAGCGCTGTATGAGATTCTGAAAGCGAAATGAAGATAAATCCGAAATCCCAAACAAATCCGAAATTGAAAATCCGAAATTCGAAATTCCTACCATCTATTACCCACAACCTACAACCTAATTCCTCAATCCTCAATCCCCAATGCTTACAGCGACTTAATAACCCTGACCACTTTCCAGATGAACGCAACATCCCGTTTACGCACCGTCACGGGTTCAAAAGCGGTGTTGAGCGGGATGAGGTGAAGATAGTTCTCCTCGATCTTAACCTTCTTCAAGGTGTCTTCATTATTGATTCTTACCACGCAAATGTCGCCGTTCTTCGCCTCGCGCTGTGGACTGATAACGACAATGTCCCCGTTTTCTACCTTCGGCGACATGCTGTTTCCCCTCACGACGAGCGCGAAGGCATTCGGATCGTTCACCGAGTCGACGGTGACGTAACGCTCGGCATGGTCCGGATGAAAAATTTCCGCGAGTTTTCCTGCGGGGACCGAGGAAAACAGGGGGATCATCTCAAGATGGACTTTCTTGAGTATCGACATCTGGTCGATGGGAATGATCTTTCCGCGAGGCGTGGGCGCGGGATACATTTCTCCTTCACCCGTGAGCAGCCATTCGGGCCGCACGCCCGTGTGCTTTGCGAGTGCAATGAGATAGTCCCCGTCGGGAACCTGTTCTCCCTTCTCCCATCGCTGCAGGGTGCGCGACGTGACGTCGATCTTCGACGCCAAGCTTGTCTGGTCAATATCTTTGTTCTCGCGTGCCACGCGAATGCGATCGGCTACGGTTGTTTTCATATTATCCTGCCGGTTTGTGGTATGATAGTTTTGTCGAATAAGTATTCAATTGACGACAAATTTGTCGTTCTGCTAAGATACGGCTTTTCCCGACAGTAGTCAAGAAAGACTGCTGAAGAGCGATTCATACACCGGAATTGATTGTGCACTGCGATGCGCTGCCCGCCGGCGCGGCTGGAGCACGTTGAAATACTCTTTCAGCCGGTCGGCATCGTATCCGAACGGCGACAGCAGGGTTTCCGCCGCTTTGAGCGTTAACTCGGTGTATTTTTCGATGTCGTAGCCGTCTTCGAATGCGTAGAGAGCAAGCGGCCTTGCTTTGTACGGTTGTTTCTTTCCCGTGGAGTCAATGAGGATGTACTCGATGCGCTCGCCCGCCGAGAGGTGGACACCCGCTTCTTCGATCGCTTTCGCGACCGATGCGTTGACGCTGTTATTGCTATACTCTTCCGCTTCCTGCGAGATGTTTCTGCGAATCACGAGCTCCATGGGGTGAGCGTTTCCACTGCGTAATGTTGCGACGAAGTTGCCGGCAATTTCCAGTACTTCCGGTACTGCACGTTCAAGTTCTGCGATCGTCCCTGCGCGCGACATTCGCTCGAGCATTGTTTCCTGCATTCGTTTGATGAACTTCGGGGTATCCCGCCTGCGGGTTTCAATTCCGCGTATCTTCATCTCGCCGTGGTAGTACCACCCGACGTAACGGTTTGCCGTCGGGAGGACGGGGTCCATTTTGGATGACGGGAATAATATCCAGCGATAGATTCCCTCCAGCGAGATGTCGATGCCGATGCGCGCGCCGATTTCTCGGCAGAGCGCTTCGTAGTCGGCGTCCGTCGCGCCTTCCTTTTTTAACCAGAGGCAGTCAATAATGGCATGCACCAGCCGGAATCCCTTCGCTTCGGCGATTTCTTTTGCCGTAAGGATTGTGTCGCGCGAATAAGCATTGACCGATTCGTGCGCTTCAATTCTGCCGAACCGCGCATTTTTGTATCCAAGATATCCAAAGCAACTGACGAGCATCCACTTCAGCGCATTCTGCCGCTGGTCGTAACGGCGGAACAACGTTTCATCTTTTCCTTTCCACTCCTTTTTCTTCTTTTTGTAGTACGCGCGCTTGTCGACTACCATGCGAAGCGTTGCCGGAATAATGCCCTCCCGTTTTTCGCAGATCGTATATCCCAGTTCCGGGACCTTGGTGTTGCAACAGCACCGGCAGTTGATTGTTTCGGGCGATACATTACGCTTGACCATGATGGACGGGTACATCGACACAAAGTCGAGCTCGGCGATGTCTTCGTGATACCCGGGCGGCGGCTGAAAAATCAGCCCGCCCCGGTCCGCGAGCAGCAGTGTCGCGGCGGATTTGAATTCCTCGGGTTCCCGTTTTTTCGCCGGGATCAGAATGTCGTTCCTGTACGCCCACGAAAGCTGCAGCGACGACATGCTCGTCCCGATGCTCGCGCGCGCCTGATGCTGCCCGCACGTCTGTGTGATGCGGACAATTTCAAAGAGCCCGTCGAGATCCGATTCGACAACGGTGAACGAGTTCTCCACATCGATATGCCAGCGACCGGCAAGCTCGAAGGCACCGTCCTTATGAACGATTTTTCCGTACTGGAAGAAACTCGATTCCCGCGTCGTCAAATATCCCACCTCCGGGTCCCGGTTCAGCAACAACGGAGTTTTGTACCGCCGTGCCAGTGCGGTAAGCGTGGGCAGCAGGAACGAATCGCCATGGTCCGTGAGGATGATGTCGGGGTCGCAGCGGTGAAGATGCCAGTTGAGCGTTTCGAGGACGTCGATGGGAGTTTCCTGTTCCAGCGAATAGGTCTCACCGTCATACGAGAGCTCGAGCTGAAGATGGTTTTGATATTTCGGCGGAAGAAAATCGTTGGCGTTTCGCATTTTCATGATTGACAGCGGCGGAAGGGCGTACTCCGTCCTTTCACGCGAATCCTTCAGCGACCAGAGAATGAGTTTGCCGCTCCCGTCAAGCTCGTACTCGCCGAGAGCCAGCGGGAAAAGTTGCGTGTCGTAGAGGAACAAATGTTCCGGCACAATATCGGAATTGAAGAACGCAAAATGCGGGAAGAATCGCTCGTAGTACCGGACGACATTTTTGAAGCGCGTGGTGTCGTGCACGCTGACGCGCAGCACGTCGAGCGATGCGCCGGAATAGATTTCCGTTTGCCGCGCGCGCGCGACAGAAATGGGAACGGGGCACTGGGCGGCGAGGACTTCGGCGCGCTTCATGTCCGCGTCGTTCAAATGAAGATAAAACGACGGATGGAAGGGGTAGAACCCGCAGTGCTTCGTACCGTCCCCGTCGATGAACCAGAGCGTGATGCCCTTCGACGATGGATAGATATCAAACAGCCAGCCGGCGATCGTTGTTGACATTGCTTGTGCCGCTTCTAACACGAGGCCTTGTTTTTTGTGGAATACTCCGCCCGCGATTGGGGCGAAAAAATGTCCCTCCGTGAAATCAGGGTATTATGCAGCGGGAACGGTACCCGCCTTCAGTCGTTCGAGCTCCTTATCGAGGCGCGCGATACGTTTGTGCTGTTCAAGCAGCATGGAGACCGCGATGCTCTCGAACGGAATAATCCGCATGGCGTAGAAATTTTCCGCAAGATGAATCTTTGCCGCGCGGAAAAGGTCGTCAAACATTTCCTGGTCTTCTTTCCGCAGGCCGCGGCGAAACTTCGACCAGCTTGCCAGCTCGCTCTCGATGATATTGGTGAACGTCGGTACTGTTCGTCCCATGGCTCAGTCTCCGTTGTTGTTCGAAAAACAGTTGTGGTTTAATCGGTGCGTCGTGTTGCAGCCGGTACACATGGTCGACACTCATTTTCAGAGTCGCGAAAAGCTGGTTGCGCTCTTCAGGGCGAACGTTCCATTCCTGGCTGGTTAAGAGGATGGAGATGCCCTGCGATTTCATGGAATGCAATACGGTAACGATGCGGTCGAGCATGTGCCGGACTTCCCTCAATGGTGCCTGTTCGTCGTAAAATGTATCGAGCAGACCGAAAATAAAAGCGGCGTGTGAGTTGATGCGCTGCAGCATCGGCGAAAGGCGGTTCGTAATGGCGGCTTCCATCTGGTAACACGTGAAGCCGCGGGAAACAAAAATGCGGTTGAGAAGAGAATCTGGATCGATCTTGTGCCGGCGCGCAAACTGTGCTATAGCGTGAGGATCAAACCGGTTACAGCCGTCCACGACGGCAATGGGCATGTTGCAGGCCAGCGCTTGGGATGCAATTGCGAGCGACATCCGGAAAACCAACGGGTCACCGTAAAGGAGGTACAACTTCCCCGGCGGCCTTGTAAAACGGTTGGATAAAGCGCCGAATGTCACTGGCAGATTTTCATCGCAAGACGGTCTATTGGAAGTTGTTGGTACCATGGAAACTGTCTCCTTGGAAGATACGACATTTTTGTCGTATTGTCAAGTGCCGGATGACAAAAATAGCGACGCGTCCCTTCTTCTTCCGGGCAAATTGGTGCCCTGTCTCGGAAATAGATTGATTAACTGATGTTACGCGTGAATTCAAAAGCCCACCTGTCATTCCCGAATGTTTCTATCGGGAATCCTTCTAAAGATGCCCGATTAAAGTCCCGCTTTCTGGATTCCGCTTACGTAGGCGGGATTTTCCCCCGTTCCTGCTCGTTCCCAAGCTCCTGCTTGGGAACGGACTCAGCCATCCCGTTTACTCTGTGTTCCATCACCCCTGCGAGACCGCGCCAAACGTTCCCAAATGGACCATGAACGAACTCACCCTGTGGTCCCTCTCTAAAATTAGAGAGGGACGTTGGCCGTGGAAGCGCTTCCCCTTCTCTACTTGTAGAGAAGGGGGCAGGGGATGAGTTCGGATTGATCGAGAACGCTGAATTGAGCTTATGTGGCCGCGGAGCGTTCCCAAATGGAATTTGGGAACGAGATAAACCCTCTGCGTCCCAAGGATTTAATGCAAGGGCCCAGACAAAAAATAGTATTTTTCCACGCGGTGTGCGGTGGTGAATTTGGAGGGATTCCCCCGTTAACGGTAGACGCGGCGACTGTCGACCTGCCGGCGGGAAAGTTTTGAGTTACAACACTACCCGAAGAAGCTTCAGCGCTGCTGCGATGAGAACAACCCCCAGCAGCCGGCGCAGCGTGAGATTGGAAAACTTGCGTGCACCCAACGATGAGCCTAAATATCCGCCTGCCACCGCCGTCACGATAAACGGCAGCAGATTACCGACCGCAAAATATGCCTGCATCAGCCTGCCGGCAATACCGGCGACGGAATTGAACAAAATAAAACATGCCGATGCCGCCGACGTCTGCTTCGCGTCGGCCCAGTTCCAAAGAAGGATCAATGGACTGAGAAAGATGCCTCCGCCGATTCCGACGATCCCGGAAAGCAGTCCGACAATGCCGCCGACAACGAGAGCGATGGCGATCCGCGGCGGAGTGTACGGTATCAACGCTCCTGCCGTCGGTTCGACCTTCACGATGAGACGGAACGCCGCGACGAGTAATGCTACGGCAAGAAGGAATGTGTACACACTTGCCGGAATGTGAATCATGCCGCCGACGAAGGCCGCCGGAACCGAACCCACGAGAAAAGGAAAAGCCAACCGGGGGGAGAAGTGTCCCGCCCGGTAGTAGGCAGTGAAAGCTATTCCGGATACGATGATATTGAGAACCAGTGCGGTGGAAGACATTTCCTTCGGCGCAAGAGCGAAAAAGGAGAGTACGGCAAGGTATCCCGACGCCCCGCCATGCCCGACGGACGAGTACAGAAAGGCGACGATGAAGAACAGAGCCGAAATGATAACTATCGTTGCGATTGAAAATTCCATCTACCTGTTCCAGATCTTTGAATAGAAATGTAAGGAATGCGAAAAGAAGAATCAACAAGAATGCGGGCCTCAGTTCGAAGTCGTATCGCCCTCGTCTGACCCCATCTTGTCTTGAGGTTGTCCAAAGAGTAAGCCAACCCCCCTGACACCTGTCCTGAGCGAAGTCGAAGGATGCTCTTGGTCAGGATCTGAACCGAGCACACCGCTGCCGACGTTTAGATGCCGATCAGAAGTGAGCGCTCCGGCGCCATCCCGCTCCGCGGGAAATGTCAGCATGACGCTGGGGCTTTCAGGACAACCTCACCGAGGTGGGGTTCTGGACAGCACTATCCGTGTGAGTGTGTCTAGGTGGGAACGAACCAAGTCCGAACTCACCCTGTGGTCCCTCTCTAAAATTAGAGAGGGACGTTGGCGTAGCAGGCGCTTCCCCTTCTCTACTTGTAGAGAAGGGGATCGGAGGGGATGAGTTCGGCGAGGACTCTATACAGGTGGGTCGGGAGCGAAGCTCCTCCCAGCCAGCATGCTGAAAGTGTTCCAAAACGGAATTTGGGCATGATTTAAACCCTTCGTGCCCTTTGCGGCTAAAAGATTTAACGCAGAGGACGCGGAGAAAAGATGCGCAGAGGTCGCAAAGGGGAGGCGAGAACCCGCGGCTTCATAGCACTTGACTTCTTCCCAAAAGAAATTAAATTGTTATGGTACGCAGAGTCATTATTCTAAGTGATAAATTCTAAACCCGAATTCCTAAATCCTAAACAAATCCCAAACTCGAAGCACTAAATCCTAAACTCGTTCGCAAGGCCCGAAGGAATTTTTCCGTGGGCTTTGTGGCCTTCGAGACACGGGGAGAACTTCCCATGGCATCGTTGCTAGAACGGTTTAGGGTTTCGAAATTAGTGTTTTGAGCTTGTCCCGCTTCTGGATTCCGCTGGGGAGCGGGATTCTGAGAGGCGGAATTTAAGATTTCGAATTTCGTGCTTAGGATTTGTCCTGATTTTGGACGTCGAGAAGAGTTTTGCGAAACGTCAGTTAAATTATGCGGAAACGAATGAATCGTCCATGAAGATAGTAGCCCTGACAGATATTCACGGCTCGTATAAGAAAGCCGAAGAGATTATCCGGAAAGCGCAGGCGGACGTCGTTATCATCGGCGGTGATTTGACAACGGTCGGATCGGTCAAAGAAGCCGAGGAAGCGGTCGTACGATTTCAGTCATTCACCGGCAAGGTTCTTTGTATCGCGGGCAACATGGATCTTCCTCAACACGACGACCTCTTCGTCCGCCTCGGTGTTTCGATCAATGGCCGGGGGGTTATCATCGATGAGGTGGGCTTTTTCGGTGTTTCGGCCGGACCCCATTCTCCCCTTCGCACCCCGTACGAAATTTCCGAAGAGGAGATCTCTCTGCGCCTTGCTGCCGGCCACGAACAGGTCAAAGGGTGCAGTGTGAAAATCCTCGTACCGCATGCGCCTCCTTACGGAACGAGAGTGGATATCGTGCGCGCCGGTTTTCACGTCGGCAGCACTGCCGTTCGCGAATTTATCGAAAATGAAGAACCGGATGTCGTGGTGTGCGGCCATATTCATGAAGCCCGCGGCAAGGACGCGATCGGCAAAAGCGTCATTGTGAATTGCGGAGCAGCAGGCAGAGGGTATTTCGCCACTCTCGAAATTATTGGAGAAAAAGTTACCGTAACAAACGGCTCATTGCTGGCTTTCTAGGATCGAAGGCTCGCTATTGAGTTGGGAAGGTGTTTTTTATCTTTCCCTCCGAACCGCATTCTTTTCCCCACTTTTGTTTCGAATTACCCCACTCCTGGAATATCCCAAATAATGCTGTTTTGGGGGATTTTCAGCAGAAGAGACCATTTCAATCTTCCAAAACCCTCCCGAATACTCAATTTTTTCATCAAGAACTTGACTTTCATCAAAAATCATGTAAATTTAAAACTCACGGTGGGGGAAAGTGGGGAATTATGGAGTGTGAAATTTGTCTGATTTGAAGGATTTCAGTCACTAATTCTTAAGCCGACAAAGTGTCATCATTCAAGGGTTCATATAATTATTCCGTCGACAACAAGGGGCGACTAAATCTTCCAGCGAAATTGCGGAAATACGTTTCGCCGGAAGCAAACGACACATTTGTTCTCACCCGTGGTTTTGAGAAGTGTCTGTATGTCTATCCCCTCGACGAGTGGAATAAGCTGGAAGAGCACTTACGAAATCTCTCCTCGTACAACTCGGAGCATCGCCGATTCATGAGGGAAATCCTTGAACTCGCGCAGGAAAGTCAGCTTGATTCCCAGTTTCGTCTCATGATTCCCCAGGAACTCCGGGAGTATGCGGATATACAGAATGAGGTGCGCATTCTCGGTACACTGGACAAAATCGAAGTATGGAACCCCAAGGTGTACGAAGAATACAAGAAGGCTCATCCGGAATCGTATGAAGCCGTCGCAGAAAAAGTAATGCGTCCAGCCTGACGGCACTGCCGGCAACTCTCATGCCGGCGACATGAAAATACACCAGGATGACCGATGATTATCACATTCCGGTACTTGTCGACGAAGTGCTCGAATACCTGCAGCCGGTGCCGGAAGGCATCTATGTCGACGGAACGCTCGGCGGTGGCGGACATTCGGAGGTTATCCTGAAATGCCTGTCGCCTCGCGGGAAAGTCGTCGCGTTTGATATGGACATCGACGCGCTGAACCACGCGAAAGCGCGGTTAGCGGAATATGCAAACCGGATAGTATTCGTTCATGACAATTTTCTCAATCTCCGCCGGCGGCTGAAGGCTATCGGTATCGACCGCGTACGGGGGATCTTGTTGGATCTCGGCGTCTCATCAAGACAGCTTGAGAATACCGAGCGTGGTTTCAGTTTTCAATCCCACGGCCGGCTTGATATGCGCATGGACGCCGCCCAATCGCTCGACGCCTGGACCGTCATCAATACCTATGACGAAAAACGGCTGGCGGATGTTTTGTGGCAATATGGTGAAGAGCGAAATAGCAGGCGCATTGCAAAGAAAATCGTGAAGATGCGAAAAGAAGAACCGATCGATACTACCAACCAGCTTACACAGATCACGGAAGCCGCTGTCGGCCCCCGGTGGCTGATGAAATCCCTGGCAAGAGTATTCCAGGCGATCCGGATTGAAGTCAATAACGAGATGGAAAACCTGCGGGGAGTTCTCACCGACGCGGTCGACCTCCTGGAACAAGGCGGTCGCATTGTGGTCATTTCGTATCATTCTCTTGAGGATCGTGCGGTAAAACAGACGTTCAGGGCAGAATCGCAGCGGCTGGCCTTTTCAGGGAACAAGCTCATACCCGACAGGGAATTGGAACCGCGCCTGACGGTCTTAACGAAGAAGCCAATCCAGGCGACGCCGGCGGAACTCGCCCGTAATAGCCGGGCGCGCAGCGCAAAGCTCAGGGCGGCAGAAAGGACGTAGAATGGTCAAGGACGTTGCGGAGAAAATCGAGTCACCATTCGATATGGAAAGCACTGACCGCCGGATTGTCTACAATGGCGAATTTGTGAAGCAAGCATCCGGTACCCGCACCAACCGACCGGTGAAACGTCGAAAACGCTCGCCCGTTTCATTGGTTTTCATCGTTATGACCGTATCGTTTCTTACGGTGTCGTACATCTGGAACAAGATTACCGTCATCCGGTTGGCCGAAGAAGTTAATAATCTGCAAATGCAGCATCAAAAAATCCTCAGTGCAAATGAAATTCTGCGGGCGGAGATCAGCCAGAAGTCAAAGCTGGAACGCATTGGGAAAATTGCTACTGAGCAATTGGGGCTCACCTATCCCAAGGAGCAGCCGGTGTGGCTCGACGTCGATCCGGATCGTCTCCGGGAATTTCAAGAAGAGTAGTTGAAGCTTCCCACCAGGAAGAAAAGTTAAGATCGGGCGAGTTGTAGGAATGACAGGTATCGTTACGAAAAGTGTTGCTTGATGAATTATTCAGAAAACAATACTGCTTTTGCCGTGCAGACGTCGGCGGTGACGCCGGACTACTTCCGGATGAGGTTCTTGAAGATCGTACTGTGCGTATTGTTTGCTGTTCTGTGTGCCCGTCTGGCACAGATTCAGATTGTCGACGCTTCCCGTTATCGTGAGTTAGCCGATAAGCAGTATCAATCGAGAATCGTCTTGCCGGCGGTGCGGGGCACATTGTTCGATTGCAATGGGAACATCCTGGCATCCAACTCGATGTCCGTCTCATTCGCGGCGGACCCCAAGCTTGCTGCCGATGAAGTCAAATCGATCGCGTTGACATTTGAACGCGTGTTCGGGAAACCGCAGGAATATTATCTGCAGAAACTCAACTCGGATTCACGTTTTGTCTGGCTGGAGCGGCAGGTTCAAAGTGATTACTTAAGCAAGGTGAAGCCGGAAACATTCAGCGGCATCGTTGTGCGGTATGAGCCCAAACGGTTGTATCCCAATGAATCCGTTGCGGGACAACTGATTGGTTCCACCAATGTGGATTACGAAGGAGATGCCGGCATCGAGTGGGAATTCAACCAGGAGCTCCGAGGCACCGAAGGATATGTTGTGTTTCAGCGCGACGGCAAGGGGCACGCTCGACCGGCTGTCGACTACCCCCGCGTCGAACCGGTCAAAGGGCATGATATTTATCTCACGATCGACCTGGCGGTGCAATCGATTGCTGAGGAGGAACTGCGAAAAGGTGTCGAAGCCAATAAGGCGGACGCCGGTATCGTCGTGATTCTTCAGCCGATGACATGCGAAGTCCTGGCAATCGCGCAGTATCCTTCAGTGAACTCAAATGCGTTCTCGCGCTCGGAGCTGAAAGACCAACGGCTCCGTGCCGTGACGGATGTCTTCGAGCCGGGATCGGTCTTCAAACTGGTTACTGCCTCGGCAGCCTTGGAGGCTGACCTCGTCAGGCCCGATCAGAGATTTTATGCCGAGCAGGGTGTGTATCGGGTGCCTATCGGCGGCGGGAAAGTCCGGACAATTGAAGATGTCCACCCGTACGGATGGATCACCTTCCGGGAAGCGATTGAGTTTTCAAGCAATATTGTCATGGCGAAGGTCAGCGATATCCTGGGAGCCGAGCGGTTGTATAAGATGGCACGGGATTACGGGTTCGGCATGCTGACCAACATCGAACTTCCCGGCGAGGTGAAAGGAACATTGAAAAAGCCGGTGGACTGGTACAGCACAACCTTGAACACGATGGCGTTCGGTTATGAGGTGGGAGTGACGCCCCTGCAGCTCTGCGCTGCGTATGCCGCCGTCGCGAATGGCGGGTCGATCATGAGGCCGCACATCCTGAAGAAAGAAGTCGATGCGAGCGCGCAGGTGATCCGGGAATCGAAGTCTGAAGTGATCCGGAGGGTCGTATCACCTTCAACGGTGCAGAAGCTAAATGAATTTTTCGTCGGCGTGGTAGAGCACGGAACGGGAAAACCCGCGAAGATTCGAGGAGTACAAATCGCAGGAAAAACCGGGACATCAAGGAAATATGTCGAGGGTGGTTACGAACCCAAAAGCTACACCGCGTCGTTCATTGGATTTTTTCCCGCAGACAATCCTCAGCTTCTTTGCCTGGTGATGATGGACAATCCGCGGGGTGCGAACTACACGGGTGGGACAACGAGTGCACCAGTGTTTCACGCGATAGCGGAACGTGTTCTCAACACGACACAACTGCTGATGCCGGTCGAACCGTCAACGGCCGTGCATGCGGACAACGGTCAGCCGACGACGCCATCGACGGATGACCCGAATCAACCTGCGGTGCCGGCAAGAACAACTGGTAAGAGGTTGACGGCTACGGCCTCCGATACGCTCGTTCCCGACGTCAGAGGATTCAGCGCGCGACGCGCCGTAAGTCTGTTGACGATGGAACAGTTCGAGCCGGTGGTGAATGGTTCGGGAATTGTGGTGCGGCAGCAGCCCCAGGCGGGGATGCATTCGCATTCGAGAATGAAAATCATCCTGACGTGTGAACCCAAGTCGTCCGCTAACGGAGACAAGAATTGAAATCGTCGAGATGGTGGAATCGGAACAGCACGTAAGCGGATGAATGTTGACGATGAAGGTCGCGAGATTTCTTGCTGTCACGATGTGCGTGGGGTCATTGATCGCGTATGGACAGCCGAGACTTGTGAAGAAAGAGATTCAAACAGGATATGTTCCCGTTGCAGGCGGTAAGCTTCAACCGGACCAGTCGCGGGTTGTAAAGCTTTATGATCGCGAAGGAAAGGTGCTTGAAGAATCTGACCAGCATTGGTTGCCCCAGGTGAAAAAGGTCGTGACACATAGCGAACGGAATTATTACGGTAGCAATGGTAGACTCGATTCGGCGATCACGTTTTCGGACAGCATACGCTCTTTGAAGCTGGAATCGCTCTTTGATTCGACCGGGCGGGAAATCGGAATACAGGAGTTCACAAGTGACGGAAACAGGAGTTATAAAACGGCGTACGTGTACGATATTTCTGGAAGAAAAATCCGGCAGGAAATGTACGACCGCGATGGTAAACTGTTCAACTTCAGGAATTTCAAGTACGACAACCGGGGGAATTTGACGGATGAAAATGGAAGCGAACAGGGTATCCCCCGATATCGTTGGGTGCATGCGTACGATTCCCACAATCGGAAAACGATGCAGCAGGACTATTCCGGTGACGGGAAGTTTCTCCGGAAGCATCTCTATATGCACAATGCCGACGGACGGGTTGTGAAAGAAACGGTTCTTGACAGCCGGGGAAAAGTCGAGGAAGTGGTGAAATACAATTATGAATACTACTGACCCTCCCGTTCCGCCGGGCCGGAAGTTGTGGTTAAAATAGATTGCGTTCGCGGTTGGAAGAGATCGGGATTCAATGACGCTCTCAAAGATCCTTGCGGGAATCACCGTCAGCAAAATGGTTAATCAGAGATATGGACAGTCGCTTGTGACGCAGGATATGGAGATTCGACGCCTCCAGTACGATTCCCGAAAGGTGGAAAGAAATGATGTATTCGTCGCGATTCACGGAACGTCGAGAGATGGTAACAAGTTCATCATGGACGCTGTCGAGCGAGGTGCAAGCGTTGTGGTGACGGATGAAGATCGCGCTCTGCCTGATTCCTATTTCATGCATGCCGGTGTCATGAAAGTCGTGGTTCCCGACACGAGGATTGCCCTGGCCCGGATGTCGTCGGCATACTTTGGCAATCCATCCCTCGCACTGACGATGGTCGGCGTAACGGGAACAAACGGAAAAACAACGACGACACATTTGTTGAAATCGCTTTTTGAAGCGCAGGGGAAGACCGCGGGATTGATCGGAACGATTGAATATGTCCTTGGAAAGGATCGGATTCCTGCCACGCACACGACGCCGGAATCCCTGGAGCTGAATGAAATGCTGGCAAGGATGGTCGAAGGGGGATGCTCTTCTGCGGTGATGGAAGTTTCTTCCCACGCGCTGCACCAGCATCGTGTGGAAGGAATCGAGTTCGACAGCGCGGTGTTTACGAACCTGACTCAGGACCACCTCGATTACCACGGGTCGATGGAAGAATATTTCAAAGCAAAGCGAATATTGTTCGACACGCTCTCTCCAAACGCCTGGGCAGTCATTAACGTTGACGATGAATGGGGAAAGCGATTGTACGGCAGCGTCGCGGGTCAGAAAATATCGTACGGAGTAGATTCGCCGGCAAACGTGCGGGCGAAGAACATCTCGTTGTCGTTGCAGGACCTACGATTTATTGTCGAGCACGGCTCGGAGGAGACCGAGATTCAATCGCCCCTTGTCGGCCGATTCAACGTCTCGAATATCCTTGCTGCTTTCTCGGCTGGGATCTCGCTCGGAATTCCGAAATCGACCATGCAGCAGGCATTGCAATCGGTACAGGGTGTTCGGGGGAGATTTGAGCGGATTGTTTCTCCCCGCGGTTGGATCGCCGTAATCGACTACGCACATACTCCCGACGCGCTTGAAAAAGCAATAAAAGCAGCCCGCGACTTACTCGGAACAACGAAGAACGGCAGAGTCGTAACAGTATTTGGCTGTGGTGGAAACCGTGACGCCAAAAAACGTCCCATGATGGGGCGTATCGCCTCGGAGTTGAGTGACATTACGGTTGTGACTTCCGACAACCCGCGACATGAAAACGCCGATGCGATCATCGATGAAATCATGGTCGGTGTGAAACCCGGTTCGAGAGTCCACCGGGAATCGGACCGCGGGAAAGCGATCATGACCGGGCTGGACATCATGAGGCCCGGCGACGTTGCATTGATAGCCGGAAAGGGCCACGAAGACTATCAGGTCATCGGGGACAAGAAGGTTCATTTCAGCGATCGTGAGATTGTTGAGGAATTTTTGCGCGCGCATGCATGAGAATGACAGTCAAAGATCTGCTTGCCATCGAGCATCTTCAGGTACACGGAACCGAGACGCTGAAAGGGGTGACCATCCATGGAGTGTCGACCGACTCGCGGACAGTCAGGCAGGGCGAACTCTTTTTCGCGATTCGCGGACAGAACTTTGACGGGCATGATTTCATCTCTGCGGCCGCCGCGAAAGGAATCGCGTGCGCAGTTGTCGACCGGCGGTTCGACTATTCGTCAACGGAACTTCCGCTGGTGATCGTCGAAGATACCGTGAAAGCTCTGGGACAATTAGCGTGTCACTACAGGAGAAGGTTCGATATTCCGGTTGTCGCGATCACGGGCAGCAGCGGAAAGACGACAACAAAAGAAATGGTAAAGAGTATACTCAAAGATCGTTACTCAGTACTCGGCACCGAAGGCAATCTCAATAATCATATCGGAGTGCCGATGACGGTGTTCCGCCTTAATCGCGGTCACGACCTGGCGGTTATCGAAATCGGGATGAACCACGAGGGTGAAATCGCGAACTTATGCGCCATCGCGGAGCCAACCCATGGTGCCATCACCAATGTCGGCAAAGCTCATCTCGGATTCTTTGGCTCGCTCGAAAGGATCGCGCATGCTAAGGGAGAGTTATTTGACTGGCTGGCCATGGATCGTTCCCGCGTTGGTTTTGTCAACGCCGATGACCGGCATGTGGTCGCGGAGTCGAAAAAGTTGAAGCAGAAAAGAACCTATGGCCTGAGCACGACGAGGGCGCAGGTGCGGGGAAAACTGTTGGACGTCGATCGAAATGGTTGCCCGAGATTCTCTATCGCACGGTCGGGTTCAAAACACCCGCTCATCGTTCAAAGCCGGGTCGCCGGACACGGGAATATCTCCAACGCGCTAGCCGCGGCGGCGATCGGGTTCGAGTTCGGTGTTTCCGGCCGGGATATCAAAACCGCTTTGGAGTCGTTTCAGCCGATGAAGAATCGGATGCAGACTACTGTTGTTGCCGGGGTCACGATTCTTAACGATACCTACAACGCGAACCCTGAGTCGGTGGCTTCGACGCTTGAGGCGTTGCAGACGATGAAATGCCCCGGGAAAAAGATTGTCATTCTGGGTGATATGCTGGAACTTGGAGAGTACGCGCAGGAAGAGCATGAAAGAATTGCGGCGCTCATCAACCGCCTCGGTTTCGGGTGTGTGCTCACGTACGGCGCAATGGCAGCATGCATTGCAGCGAAGTTGCGATGCGATGTGAATTTACACTATGATCAAAAGAACATCCTGTCGGAATACGCCGCCGAGCTGGTGGCTCCCGGCGATATCGTTCTTGTGAAAGGCTCACGCGGGATGAAAATGGAGGATGTCGTGGTCTTTTTGCTGGAACGGCTGAGGAGAAAAATCTCATGAAATGCGTGCTGTTCGTATTGGTCATCTGTCTGCTATTCATGGGTCTGCAGAAGCACAGCCCGAGTCTTGTGGGCAAATGGTGGCTCGACCTCAAGAAGAGCGAGAACCTTCCCTCCTCCTTCAAGTCTATCGACCGGTACGAGATGGAAATACAACAGGTCCGCGATTCGATGACTGTTCTGGTTGAGTTGATAGGATCCGGCCAGGACGTGAAATTTCCTTCAAGTGTCTACAAATTCAACGGTCCGGAAATGTTCCGCGAAGACTCCCTTCGCGGCATCAAGCGGTGGTACAAAGCGAGGTGGGTTGAGCGAGGCAAGAAATTCAGCGTGACGACACGTGTCGAGCAGCATAGTATGAAAGGCGGCCAGCGATTTCGACAGACGGAGATGTGGGAGATTCTCGACGATGGTACTCTTCGAGTGAGCATGACACAAAGGTTTCCTCCTCGTGATTCAACGGTTTCGCAGCGCCGGTACTTTCACCGGGTGAAGTGATGCTCTATTATCTTCTGGAATATATTCGCGTCAAGCTCCATCCCCCCGGATTCGGGTTGTTTCATTATATCACGTTCCGTGCCGGGGCGGCAACCGTTACCGCGCTCGTGATTTCATTCTGGCTGGGACCCAAGATAATTCGGGCGCTGAAGGAGCGGCAGGTAGGCGAAGCGGCGAAGTTGGAGGCGCCCAAGACGCACCTGAGCAAAGCCGGAACTCCGACGATGGGCGGGTTGATTATTTTGTTTGCGACGCTGATTCCCGTCCTCCTCTGGGCCGATATCAAGAACGGCTACGTGATTTTGATCATGTTTGTGACCGCGTGGCTGGGTGCGGTTGGATTCCTGGATGACTATCTCAAGGTCGTCAAGAAAAAGTCGAAGGGACTTGTCGGTCGTTATAAGATTGTAGGCCAAGTCGTCGCGGGTTTGGTTATCGGCTTCGTGATCTATTTTCACCCAGAATGGATTGATCCGGGTCTCAAACGGTACGCTTCTTCTACGACGGTTCCATTTTTCAAGAATCTCGAATTTGATTTCGGAGTATTTTATATCCCGATGGTAATCTTTATCATCACCGCGACAAGCAATGCAGTGAATTTAACCGACGGACTCGATGGTCTGGCGGCGGGGACGGTGGGTATCGTTGCCGTCACGCTGGCCATTATGAGTTATGTTTCGGGGCACGCGGAATTGAGCCAGTACCTCACAATTCCGTTCCTGCGTGGAAACGGTGAGCTCAGTATCTATTGCTCGGGCTTGGCCGGAGCGACCATAGGTTTTCTCTGGTTCAATGCCTACCCGGCACAGGTGTTCATGGGGGACACCGGTTCGCTTGCGCTTGGAGGTGCACTCGGCGCACTCTGCGTGCTGATCAAAAAAGAATTGTTGCTGCCGACTCTCGGCGGAGTCTTCCTGGTGGAAGCGCTATCGGTAATCATCCAGCGACTGTATTTTAAGTACACAAAGAGAAAGTACGGCGAAGGCATGCGTGTGTTCAAAATGGCACCGCTGCACCATCATTTTGAAATGCTCGGCTGGCCCGAGCCGAAGATCGTCACACGTTTTTACATCGTTGCAATTCTCATGATGATCCTGAGTCTTGCGACGTTCAAAGTCAGATAATAACGACCTCAGATGAATCCATGGATTGCGGCTAACGCACGTGGAATGCAGGAGAAAGTTCAAAGCAGTTGTGTTGCATGGAACGTAATGCACTTCAAGGAAAGAGAATCTCAATTATTGGCGCGGCACGAAGCGGTGTGGCCGTGGCGCAATTGCTTAAGTCCAGGGGTGCGCGTGTGTTCGTAAGCGACCGGCAAACTAGCGAGAAATTGCACTCGCAGATTTCGGCACTTCAATCCCTCGGGATCGAGCATGAATTCGGGGATCACACCGAGCGGGTCTACCAGGCGGATATGTTCGTGACCAGTCCCGGTGTTCCGACGAATTCTAACGTGCTGCAGGAAGCGGCACGGCGTGGACTGAACATTGTCAGCGAGCTTGAAGTCGCGAGCTGGTTCTGTCGCGCTCCCGTCGTCGCGGTCACCGGAAGCAACGGCAAGACAACGACGACGGTATTGTTAGGAAGGATGTTTAGCGACGCCGCACGAGACCATATCGTAGCCGGGAATATCGGTACGCCGTTCTCATCAATAGTGGATGGCCTGGACCCGACTGCGGTGGCAATCGTTGAGGTGAGCAGTTTTCAGCTTGACTATGTCGAATCGTTTCATCCAAAGGTCTCGGTCATTCTCAATATTACTCCGGACCATCTTGACCGGTACAACCATTCATTCGAACAGTACGCTGCATCGAAGTGCCGGATTTTTGAGAATCAGACGTCGGATGACTATCTGATCTACAATGATGACGATGAAAAAACCCGTGACTCTGTGCTCCGTCTGGCGCGGTCGCATGTGCACTTGATGCCATTCGGACTCCAGCCGAAATTTGACGAGGGTGCGTTCGTTCAGGATGGAAAGCTTGTTACAATGCTCGGCACGAGCCGCTGCGAAATTGTGCCAACAGACCAGATCAGCATTCGGGGTGTCCATAACCTCTACAACGCGATGGCGGCTACGCTCTCGGCCCAACTCCTGGGAGTTAAGGTTCCGTCGATTCGGGCAACGCTGAGGAACTTCAAAGGGGTGGAGCATCGCCTGGAGTTTGTTCGGGAAGTCAACGGTGTAAAGTATATCAATGATTCGAAAGCGACGAATGTCGCGTCGGTCTGGTACGCACTTCAAGCATACGACCGGCCCATCGTGCTCTTGCTTGGTGGGCGGGACAAAGGAAATGACTACACACAATTGTACAAGCTCGTTGAGCGGCATGTGAAAGCCATCGTTGCGATCGGTGAATCCGCAGACACGGTTGTGAGAGAATTCTCGTCGAAAACGAACGTGGTCCGGGCACTTTCATTGGAAGCAGCTGTGAACCAAGCGTGCGCTCTCGCTCGTTCCGGCGACATTGTGCTGCTCTCGCCTGCATGTGCGTCGTTTGATTGGTTTGAAAACTATGAACACCGCGGAAAAATGTTCAAAGAATTCGTGGAGAAGCTATGATGTTGCTCCGTAGTAATGAATGATCAGAATGCCGCGGGCAGATCAAAACCATATTGACATGATGGTCTTCATTGCAGTGATCATACTCATGTTCATGAGCCTCGGGATCGTGTACAGCGCGTCTGCGTCATGGGCTCAGGCAAAGTACGGTGAAAGTGAAAAGATGCTGATCAGTCATGCGATCAAAGTGTTCCTGGGACTGATCGCGCTGTTTGTTGGAATAAGAATCAACTATCAAAGGTTAGAACGGTTCACGAAACTGGCGCTCATCGCAGCAGTGGGCCTTCTTGTGGCTACGCTGGTGATGGGCGGCGAAGCGAGAGGAGCTTCACGCTGGTTACGGTATGGCAGTCTCGGCATCCAGCCCTCTGAGTTTGCCAAATACGCGCTCCTATTCCATCTTTCTGCACTTATTGCAGTCAAGGGGGAGCTTCTCCGCAACTTCAAGCACGGTTTCATTCCGGTTATCATCTGGATCGGGCTTGTGACAGGGCTTGTCATGTTGCAGCCGAATTTCAGCATGGGGACAATGATTTTCGGGCTGGGTTTGTTGATGCTGTTTGTGGGGCGGGCAAAATTTTCGCACGTCCTGTTGTTGTTTGCAATCGTAGTTCCACTACTGGCGTTGTATATGTGGAGCGCTCCGTACCGCCGCGTGC
The DNA here is from genome assembly GCA_049515655.1 of Bacteroidota bacterium. Classification (GTDB taxonomy): domain Bacteria; phylum Bacteroidota; class Ignavibacteria; order UBA10030; family SZUA-254; genus JBEKTW01. Next base: position 192,852 of record JBEKTW010000003.1, on the reverse strand, counting down.
GTATGATGGATTTTCTGCATCTCCACCATGGCGCCTCCGGCACACACAACTATCAGCTCCAACAGGGGATTTTCGGTTTTGCGAATGGAGGTGTTTTTGGGGTTGGTCCCGGAGAGAGCAAACAACGCGACCTTTTCCTGCCGGAGTCGTACGGCGACTTTGTTTTCTCCATCGTGGGAGAAGAGTACGGTTTCCTGGGGACGATGTTTGTCATGGTAATGTTTCTTGTGATCATGTTTCGTGGACTTGAAATTGCCCGTCATGCGTCGGATATGTTTGGACGCAATCTGGCGATTGCCATTACATGTGCCATCACGCTGTATGCGCTTGTCAATGCCGGTGTCACGCTTGGTATGCTGCCGACCACAGGGCTTCCCATGCCGTTTGTGAGTTACGGCGGGTCGTCGATGGTTTTTTCGGCATTTGCCATCGGCGTGCTGCTGAATATTTCTTCACAAACGGATTTGCACCCGCGGGCTTCCCAGCTTCCGGTCGTGGGTGAGATTGATGTGGATGACATGAGCGTGGGAAAGGTCTATTGATGTGCCTGGCGTTCGAATCATCTTTGCCGGCGGTGGAACGGGTGGACATTTGTTCCCGGCTCTTGCCGTGGCGGACGAAATCAAGAAACTCGAGCCGGCAGCAGAAATTGTTTTCGTGGGTACCCTGGATAAACTCGAAGCGCATGTCGTCCCGCAGCAAGGATATGAGTTTCGTTCGATTTGGGTCAGCGGGTTTCATCGCCGCCGGTTGTTTAAGAACGCATTGTTTCCGGTGAAATTGATCATATCAATAATGCAAGCGCGCTCAATCATAAAACAGTTCAAGCCGGCCGTCGCCGTTGGAACGGGCGGGTATGTGTCGGGACCGGTAGTGTATGCCGCGACACTTTCGCATATCCCAACGGTTATTCTGGATCAAAATGCATACCCGGGCATAACGACGAGGTTGCTGGGAAATCGTGTGAATGAGGTGCATCTCACTTTCGAGGCGGCAAAGAAGTATTTGAAACGGAACGACAACGTCTCGATCACCGGCAACCCGACCAGAAGTTCTCTGGACAATGTCAATATGGCGGCAGCGTGTTCGTACTTTGGTTTCAGTGCCCAGGAAAGAAAGCGCACGGTCCTCGTCTTCGGTGGAAGCCTCGGCGCGCGGTCGATTAATCAGGCTGTGCTCAAGAATCTGGTAGAACTCGTGCAGTCAGGCATCAGGCTCATCTGGCAGACCGGCAAAGATGAGTATCAGGCGATCAGGGGCGAATGTGCGAGGATGGCCGCCGCGCCGATCTGGGTGAATCCGTTCATCGACCGAATGGATTATGCATATGCCGTCAGCGACCTTGTGGTTTGCAGGGCGGGGGCGACGACGATTTCAGAACTAACCCGGATTGGCAAGCCGGCAATTCTTGTCCCGTACCCCCATGCGGCGGCAAATCATCAGGTACATAACGCCCTGGAGCTGGCAGAAGCCGGTGCGGCCAAGCTTCTGTATGACCATGAAGTGGCCGATGGATTGCCCGGAGTTCTTACTTCACTGATCAACGATGAAGAACAACTTCGTCGAATGGGTGAAGCGAGCAAAAGATTCGGGAAACCCGATGCCGGGCGGGTGATTGCAGAGCGTATTCTGATGTTGGCGGGAAAGAAAGTTGTATGACGAGCGATCCGAATTCTGTGAAAAGCGATCGGCAGGAACAGAACGCAAAGATGTTCAGGTATAAGCTCGATTTCTATTATCAGCAGGCGCTGTTGTATCTTACGACGCTTTTGTTGTATGCGGGTGTCCGCGGAACGCTGACCATTGAACGGTTACCGTCGTTGGGCACAGACCCGTTGCTCTATGTCATTATTGTTTTCGTGTTGATATCAATTGTCGTGTTGATCTTGAACAAACTCCGTGACCGGAAATTGATCCTTGGAGTCGACAAGATAGTGTTTCATCACAAGTACCGTGACCGTGAAATTCCGTTTTCCGCTATCGAATGGCTGTACATCGGGCGCGAACGGTCGGTGCAAACCGCCGGGCTTTCACAGGTGATTCTTTTCAAGACGAAAGGTCGCCGGCGTTTGTTCCGCATCAGAGTCGGGCGGTACGAGCGGGAAAAAGAACTGATCGCGGAAATGCAGCGTGTTGCCGAGCTTGTACCGAAGGCGAAGCGCCCGGCATTCGGGCTTCGCTCCTCAAAGCTGTCATAACGTGTTCAACAGAAAGGAACGAACAGATGGAGAATTTACCGTACATCATCCTCGGGCTCGCAGGTGGAGTGTTGAGTGGTCTTCTTGGCATCGGCGGAGCGACGTTCATCGTGCCGGTGCTCGTCTACATGTTTAGCTGGGAACAGCATATGGCGCAGGGAACAACGATGGCGATGCTTATTCCGCCGGTTGGTCTGTTGGCCGCATGGCAATACTATCAGGCCGGCCATGTGAACATCAAGATCGCGGCAATTATGTGCGTCGGACTCTTCGTCGGCGGATACTTCGGTGGGATGATTGCCAATAATATTTCCTCGGATACGCTGCGCAGAGTATTCGGCGTCGCAATGTTATTGATTTCAGTGAGAATGATCATAGGAAAATAACGGACCACGCACAAATACCAATAATTCCAAGTTATGTTCAGCTCAATCAAGAAAGTACACTTTGTCGGTCTCGGCGGCATCGGAATGAGCGGCATCGCTGAAATCCTGCTGGATCAAGGATTTAAGGTGAGCGGCTCGGACAAAGCTTTGAGCGAGGTCACGGAGCGGCTGCAATCGCTTGGCGCGGAAATCTTCGAAGGCCACCGGGCAGGCAATGTCAGGGAGGATGTCGACGCGCTCGTGTATTCGTCCGCCGTGCCGCTGGATAACCCCGAAGTTCTTGAAGCGCAGCGGCGGAAAATTCCCGTTATCCGACGGGCGGAGATGCTTGCCGAAGTGATGCGCCTGAAGTATGGTATCGGTGTCGCGGGAACGCATGGGAAGACGACAACGACATCGATGATCAGTCTTGTACTGATGGAGGGAGGACTCGACCCGACTGTGATCGTTGGCGGAAAACTCAGTGGCCTCGGCGGAACGAACGCCCGGTTGGGACATGGTGAGTTCATCGTGGTGGAAGCGGATGAATTCGACCGATCGTTTCTCTCCATCACGCCGACCGTTGCAGTGTTGACGACGCTGGAAACCGACCATCTCGATTGCTACCGCGACCTTGACGATCTCAAAGGCGCGTTCGTACAGTTCGGCAGCAAAGTACCGTTCTACGGATTCATTGTTCTGTGCCTCGATGAGCCGGCGCTCCAGGATATCATGCCGATGTTCAATAAGAAAAAAATCATCACCTATGGCTTAAATCCGCAGGCAGACCTTGAAGCGGTCGATATCTCTCATAAGCAGGACACGGCGACGTTTACGGTGTTGCGAAATGATATCGATCTTGGCACCGTGACGTTGCAGGTACCGGGAAATCACAATGTACAGAATGCTCTTGCCGCCATTGCCGTGGGCCTGGAGCTCAACATCCCGTTCGAGAAAGCGAAAGCCGGCATCGAAAAGTTTGCCGGCGTCTACCGTCGATGGGAGAAGAAAGGCGAAGTCGGGGGCATTACTGTGTACGATGATTATGCGCATCATCCGACGGAATGCAGGGCAACGCTTTCGGGTGCAAAAGCCGGATGGCGGCGGCGCCTGGTCTGTGTCTTTCAGCCGCATCTTTTTTCGCGGACGCGCGATTTTTACGAGGAATTTGCCAAAGCCTTCCTGCAGGCCGACGTGCTCGTTGTGACGGATGTTTATCCCGCGCGTGAAGAACCGATCCAGGGGGTGACGGGAGAATTGATCGCCAATGCCGCAAGGCAATACGGTCATAGGGAGGTGTACTACGTCGAGGACAAGCGTACAGTGGCGGGTTTCCTCAAAGGCATTGTAAGGAAAGGTGATGTCGTTATCACGATGGGCGCGGGGGACATCTGGAAGTACGGCGAAGTGTTCCTGAAAGAATTCAAAACGAAAAGTTAAACAAGATCCAGGATTCTTGCGTTGGTGGACATCGAAGACCTAAAAAGGAACTATCGCGGACGAGTCGTTTTGAGCGAACCGTTGGAAAAGTATACGTCGTTTCGCATCGGAGGTCCGGCGGACTATTTTCTTGAACCGCTTGACAAAAACGATGTCGGAAATCTCCTTGCATATTTTAGGACGCACGACGTTCCGTTTATCGTAATCGGGGCAGGAAGTAATTTCCTCGTGAGCGACCAAGGAATTCGCTGTGCCGTCGTGAGTCTGGGGTACGCACTCAACAGAATCTGGACAGAGGGGGATACGGTCGTAGCCGAAGCGGGGGTCCGGATGGCAAAGCTTGTCGATTTCTGCATCCAACAAGGCCGGCAGGGAGTTGAAATGCTTGCCGGTATTCCCGGAACGATCGGCGGCGCGGTTGTGATGAACGCGGGTGCGTACGGCGGCGAGATATCCGACCACCTGAAGGAAGTGGAAGTGTACCGGGATGGTAAGGTTTTGAAAGTGGAAAAAGCCGATGCCGGATTTGGATATCGTCAATCCGGGTTCGCGAATGATGTCGTCCTGTCGGCATCGTTTGCCCTGCCCACGGGGAACAAACCCGAGTTGATGAAGAAACGGAGAGAACTGTTGGTCAAACGCAATCAGTCTCAACCGCTCAATCTTCCGAACTCCGGGAGTATATTCAAGAATCCGCCCGGCTTGTTTGCGGGAAAACTCATTGAGCAGGCCGGGCTCAAGGGAACGCGCAAAGGAAAGGCACAAATTTCCGAGAAGCACGGAAATTTCATTGTTAACACCGGCGGTGCTACGGCAGACGATGTTTTGGAACTCATTCGGCTTGCCCGAACGACAGTGCAAAAAAAAATCGGCGTAACACTGGAACCGGAAGTGAAACTATTGGGTTTCCCGGATAGTATTCGCAAGGAGTTCTGTAACTGATGGAAGAAATTGTCACACCGGCTCGACCACGACAGCAGTCAGCCCGATCCAGCATCGGAGTATGGCTGCATATTCCGCTGGTGATAGGCTTCATGATGATTTTCATCCTATCTATGCAGTGGAAGGAAACGCTTATCGTGCAGCGAGTCGTGGTTGAAGGCGCGCGCATCATGTCCGCGAAGGAACTTGTTGCCTTGGCGAATATCCAGCCGCAGGCGTTGATGTATCAAACAGATCTTTTTGCTGTCCGGCAGCGTCTGTATTCCCAGCCGCTGATAAAGTCGGCGATAGTCAGCCGGCAATTGCCAAACGGGTTGTACATCAGTATCGTCGAGCGCGACCCGATTGCAGCTTTGAGCGGCAGCCAGTTGTACTGTATCGATGCAGAAGGCATGGTGCTTCCCCATCGCGTTTCGACGACAACGTTTGACCTTCCGTTGGTCAACGGAGTAGCGGGCGCGGAGAGCGTTCGGGTCGGTGTAGCCATGAATCAGAGTGATGTATTTGAAGCAATCAACATCCTTCAGATCGCGCAACGCACCGACCTCTATCATGTCATTTCCGAAGTCAACATGAATATGGGCGGTGAAGTAGTTCTCTACTCGACCGAAGGAGGAATCCCTATCACACTGGGACGAGGGGATTTCGGGAAGAAGCTCGTGCTGTTTCAATCGTTCCTGATTGGCTATGGAAAACCGAATATGCTACAACTACTTCAAGCTGTCGATTTGCGCTACGACGGGCAGGTTGTCGCGAAGTGGGATCGACAAAAGGAATCGTTGAAAAAGGTTCCGTCGTAATATCTTAAAAGGAAAGGGCATGGAACATAATATTGTTGTCGGATTGGATATTGGCACAACGAAGGTGTGCGCCGTCGTTGCGGCGGTGGACGACAGCGGGCGGTTCAACGTCCTCGGCATTGGCAAGAGCGCCTCGGGTGGACTGACACGTGGAGTCGTGACGAATATCGATAAAACGGTTCGGTCAATTCAGGTCGCGATTTCGGAAGCCGAAGCTCGTTCGGGCATCAAAATTCAATCGGTGATTGTTGGCATCGCCGGCGACCATATCCAGAGTTTTCAAAGTCGCGGTGTGATTGCCGTCAGCGGAACGGAGCACGAAATAACGCAGGCCGACGTGAACCGCCTCATTGAAGATACGAAACGAGTGGCGCTTCCCTCTGACCGCAGGATCATTCATGTTATTCCGCAGGAGTTTATTATCGACGGGCAGGATGGGGTATTCGACCCCGTCGGAATGTCCGGCGTTCGTCTGGAAGCCAACGTCCACATCATCACGGGGTTAGTGACCGCGGCCCAGAATATCTGCAAGTGCGTTCAACGCGCCGGACTCCAGATACGCGACATGGTTCTCGAACCGCTGGCATCCAGCTACGCCGTGCTCGACGAAGAGGAAAAGGAAGTCGGCATCGCGCTGCTCGACGTCGGCGGCGGGACAACCGATTTGGCGGTATTCGAAGACCGGACGATCCGTCACACGGCAGTAATCCCTATCGCCGGCAACCAGGTGACGAACGACATCCGCAAAGGCCTGGGTGTTCTCACCGAACAGGCGGAGAGACTGAAATGCCAGCACGGCTTCGCTTATCTTCCCAGCGTCGTCGATGACGAGCCCATCACGCTCCCGGGCATCGGCGGGCGTCCGCCGCTGGATATCGATAAGCGATTGCTCGCGCAGATCATCCAGCCGCGGATGGAGGAGATTTTTGAGATCGCGGCGATCGAGATCAAGCGTTCAGGGTATTCGCGTCACCTCTCTGCCGGCGTTGTGCTGACAGGCGGGGGCTCGCTTATCAAGGGGTCGGCGGAGCTCGCGCGTGAGGTGTTGGGCATGCCGGTCAAGATTGGTGTGCCGTCGGGATTTAACGCCGGATTGGTTCGCGAAATTGAAAATCCGATGTATGCAACCTGCGTCGGCCTCGTCCTGCACGGATTGCGCAACAAGGATGCCGCCCCACTGACTTTCAACAACGGAAAAGGCGGCCATTCATTAAAAAGCATCTTCAGCAAAATGAAGAGCTGGTTTGACGAGCTGTGACAAGGAAAACGCTAGGAGCAAAGTGCCGGAAGTCAGAGGCTGGAAATTAAGATTGGATAAATAACTAACTAATAACCATTAACTAACAACTATCAACAACAGAGGAGAAACGATAGTGATAGAACTGGATAATTACTTCGACCACGGGGCAAAAATTCGTGTGGTGGGAGTGGGCGGTGGTGGCGGAAACGCCATCAACAGCATGATCGACAAAGGATTGCAGGGAGTGGATTTCTTTGCGATCAATTGCGATATGCAGGCGCTGGAACGAAACAAGGCGCCAAACAAGATTCAAATCGGGAAGAACCTGACGCGCGGTCTGGGCGCCGGGGCTGACCCGACCATCGGACAGCGTGCCGTGGAAGAGGACAGGGATGAAATCGCCCGTTCGCTTGCGGGCAGCGACATGGTGTTCGTCACCGCCGGCATGGGCGGCGGAACCGGAACCGGCGGAGGACCTGTCGTCGCCAACGTCGCCAAAAGTATCGGCGCGCTGGTCGTCGGCGTCGTGACCAAACCGTTTAGTTGCGAGGGTAAGAAACGGATGGGACAGGCGGACATCGGTATCGAGGAAATGAAGAAGCATGTCGATACGCTCATCGTCATTCCGAATCAAAAGCTGCTTTCGATCGTTGAGCGGAATACACCTCTCCAGGAGGCCTTTGACAGGGCCAATGATGTGCTGCACAATGCTACACGCGGCATCTCGGAGCTGATCACGGTCCCCGGTCTTATCAACGTGGATTTCGCCGATGTTCGCACGATCATGCGCGAGATGGGCGATGCCCTGATGGGCTCGGGTGTCGCGACCGGTGAAAACCGGGCGGTGGAAGCCGCGCAGGCGGCGATTTCAAGTCCGTTGCTCGAAGGCGTCTCGATCTCCGGTGCGCAGGGAGTGCTGGTGAACGTGACCGGCGGTCCGTCGATGTCCCTCGTGGAAGTTGACGAAGCGGTCAGCATCATCCATGAAGCGGCTGGCGAAGACGCGAACGTGATTATGGGTGCCGTCATCAACGAGAATCTTGGCGAAGAAATGATGGTTACCGTCATCGCGACCGGGTTCAACAAGCGCGGAATCGGCACGGTGCGCGTTGCAAAGCCCGCGTCGAAAGCGATAGACCGGATTCCGGCGGGGCTGCACGATTTGCAGAAACTCGACGAGCCGGCCTATATGCGCAAGGGGATTGATATCCCGCTCAATCCGTTCCGCTCAGAGGAGCCAGAGCCGCAGGCAAGAACTGAAAATATCGATGCCGACAAGCCCGCGTTCCTCCGTAAGATCATGGATTGATTGTAATTATCGTTCTCTCCTCTGCGGCCTCGTGGAGAGGTCGTTAATGGTACAGGATAGCGTGCACATGTCGGCGCGCTATCCTGATATTTTGTCACGCTAACGACCTCCGTCTCCATGCTTAGGGGCGAAGTAGCCGCTAAGTCTTCCTGTCATCGAGTTATTCCTATGCGGTAAAACCGCTACGTCTTTCTTGCATCTTCGTGTCCTATTTCATACCTTTTCCTATATGAAAAAACTGTTCATGCTCTTCTGTGTGTTCATCTTCGCCTGCGTTGAGACTTCCGCGCAGGCTGTGAAGTTCAGCAGCTCGTTCAAAATCGCACGGCTCAAGTATGTTGGCGGCGGTGATTGGTACAACGACCCGCTCGAGGAAGTGAATCTCCTTCAGTTCGTTCAACAGAACACCGGCATCGATGTCGACCCCAATTACCAGTTTGTCGAAATCTCCAGCGACAAATTCTTTACCTATCCGTTTATATTTATAACCGGTCATGGTAATCTCGCATTCAACGATGACGAGGTTAAGCGATTGAGGACGTATCTGGAAAATGGCGGATTCATGTATGCAGACGACGATTACGGTATGGACAAGGCGTTTCGCCGTGAGATCAAAAAGGTCTTCCCGGAACAGGAATTGCGCGAGCTGCCGTTTTCATTCGGCCTGTATCATTGCTTCTATGAGTTGCCCGGCGGTCCTCCAAAAACGCACGAGCACGACGGAAAACCACCGCAAGGATTCGGATTATTTCACAACGGTCGGCTTGTCGTCTATTATACGTATGAATCCAACCCGAGTGACGGCTGGGATCCTCCCGAGCTCCATGGGGACCCGCCGGAGAAACGCGAAGAGGCGCTCCGTTTCGGAACAAATCTCGTCGTCTGGGCGTTAACCCATTAAGGTGTTTGCTTAGTGGAAACGGGGCAGCAAAATAGTTCGCCGCTTTATTCAGAGATACTTCAACGCCTTGATGCGGTGAGAAGAAAGGAGAATCGTCTTTCTCTTCTCTATGGCAGTCTGGCTACAATCCTTGTTACAATTTCTATTGTCCTTCCCGGAATTCTGCTTGAAGAAATCTTTTCTTTGGGAGTTGCGGAAAGAACGGTTCTCTTCGTTGCGGTTCTCCTGTGTATCGGCGGTTGTGCCGGATGGTTCGTCCTCCGTCCGCTCTTGCGTTCCTTTGGCTTCTTGAAGATCGATACTGAGATGTCAATTGCGCTCAAAGTGGGTGTGCATTTCCCGTCTATCCGAGACCGCCTGGTGGATGCGCTCCAGATATACGAAGCGCGCAATACCCTTCAACAGATTTATTCTTCTGCTCTCATCGATGCGTCGTTCACCGACCTCTATCAGCAAATTCAACCGCTTGATTTCACGGGAGCGGTCAGCGACACGCGCGTGAAAAGGTTTCGGAAATTTGTCACGTACGCGTTCGGTGTATTTCTTCTTGTGTTCGTTGTTTCTCCCTCGGGATTTCTCGGATCGATCTATCGCATCGCGAACTATAATACATCCTACGCAGTCACCCAGGAAATCCGGTTCGTCGTGGAACCGGGAAATACGGAAGTTGTCCGCGGCGAGAGCGTTCCTGTCACGGTCCGCGTGCTCGGTGCATCCCGCCGGAAGCTCTCTCTGATGATGCGCCCGGAAGGTCAGCTGGAATTTGACGCTCAGGTACTGCAGGCCGGAACCGACGGTGCATTTCATACGGAGTTGGGCAGCCTTAAGTCGACTACGGAGTACTTTGTCTCAGTCGAGGAGAATAAAAGTGATAAATTCAAGATCACCGTCGTTGACCGTCCGCTCGTTCGTTCGTTTCAGTTGAAGGTGACACTTCCTTCGTACACGCGATTGTCTCCCAGGCTTCTCGACGAGAATGTCGGAGACGTCAGCGCCTATCCGGGGTCGAGGGTCGATGTGCGATTGACGGCTAGCGAAGAGCTTTCGGAAGCATCGATGGTATTCAACGACAGCACGATGGTACCGTTGAAGTGCGGGGAAGCCTGGGCTGTCGGCAGTATCGGGATCAAACGGGACAGGACGTATCATTTCCAGATCGTGGGACGGAATGGACTGGCGAATATTTTTCCAGTTGAATACACGATTAAAGCACTTCCCGATGAATATCCGACCGCCGAGATCCTTGCGCCCGCGAAAAATGTCGAGCTGACGGAGGAAATGAAACTCAACCTCTTCATCCGCATTAAGGACGATTTTGGGTTCTCACAACTCCGGCTTGCCTATAAATTAGTCCAGTCTCGCTACGAACAGCCTGACACCGCGGCGACGTATGTCAACATTCCTCTCGCGCGAAACGATCAAATCGTGATGGAAATACCGTACGCCTGGGATCTCTCTTCCATGCATCTCGTTCCCGAAGACGCTGTTTCCTATTACGTCGAAGTGTTTGACAACGACGAGGTTAACGGACCGAAGGCGGGTAAAAGCGAGACCTATCTGCTCCGGCTGCCGTCCCTTGAAGAGGTTTTTTCCGACGTTTCACATGACCAGGTTCAATCAATGGAATCGATGAAAAATGTCGCTAGGCAGGCGGAAGAGCTTAAACATGATGTTGAGGATTTGCAGCGTGAGTTGAAAAAACAAAATCGCGAGAAATTGGACTGGCAGCAGCAAAACAAGGCCGAGCAAATGCTCCAGCGATACGAGTCCATGAAGAAGAAGCTGGAAGATGCTTCTCAAAAACTCGATGAATCGGTGAAAAAGATGGAAGAGAACAAGGTTCTCTCCGATGAAACGCTCGAAAAGTATCTTGAGCTCCAAAAACTGATGGATCAACTGAAATCGCCGGAGTTACAGGAAGCGCTCAAGAAATTGCGGGAGTCGACGAAGCAATTATCTCCGGAGCAGATGAAGCAGGCCACGGAGCAGTTGAAGTTCTCTGAGGAACAGTTTCGCCAGAGTCTGGAGCGAACCATCGAGCTGCTGAAGCGCATCGCAATCGAACAAAAGATTGATGAGCTTCTCAAGCGCGCGGAAGAGCTGAAGAAGCAGCAGGAGGCGCTCAAGCAGCAGGCTTCAAAAACGAATCCCTCGGACGAGCAAAAACGAAACGATCTCGCCCGCCAGCAACAGGACCTGCAGCAACAGGCGGATTCACTCCAGAAAGAGACAAAGGACCTGAAGGATAAGATGGACGAGTTTCCGAAAGAGATGCCGTTGCAAGAGATGTCGAAAGCACAGCAGCAATTGCAAAACCAACAGCTCCAGCAAAAGATGAATTCCGCAGCGCAGAAGATGAAGGCGGGGGACATGCAGCAAGCTCAAGAAGATCAGCAGCAGGCGATGGATGGATTGAATCAGTTCGAAGAGCAGATGCAGGAAGTCAAGAAGGCCCTGAGCGACAAGCAAATGAAGGAAGTTGTGAATAAGATGCGGAAGCAAATCGAGAATATTCTCGAGCTTTCAAAACGCGAGGAGAATCTCAAAAATCAAACTCAGAGTCTTGAGCCCAATTCGCGACGGTTCAGGGAAGCCGCAGAAGGGCAAAACGAAGAAATAAACAATCTTGGCAACGTCGCCAATGAGATGGCAGAGCTTGCGAAGAAATCGTTCGCAATCAGTCCGGAGATGGGAAAAGAAATCGGCAATGCGATGCGGCAGATGGGAGATGCAATGCAGGGCTTGGAGAGCCGCAATCCGCTCGGAACATCGGCGAAACAGGGCGAGGCCATGGGGTCGCTGAACCGTGCAGCAATGATGATGCAGAATGCGCTCAACGGCATGATGCAGGGCGGGGAAGGCGGTATGACCATGGCGGGTTTGATGGGGCGACTGGGGCAGATGGCAGGTGCTCAGGGGTCGATCAATCAAGGCACACAGTCGGCCATGGGACAGGGCGAAGGTCTGACGCAACAGCAAATGGCGGAGTACCAGCGCCTTGCAGGCCAGCAAGCGGCTGTCCAGAAATCGCTCGAAGAACTTTCGCGCGAGGCCAAGAATGCCGGTGAGTACAGCAGGCTTCTGGGCGACATTGACCGTGTGGCGCAGGAGATGAAGGAAGTGCAAACCGACCTTGAGCAGAACCATGTCAATCCCGAAACGATAAGAAAACAGGATCGGATTCTCTCGCGGCTCCTTGATTCGCAGCGCTCCGTGCGCGAACGCGATTACGAGAAACGCCGCAGAGCAGAAACCGGGAATTCTATCTCGCATGCAAGCCCGTCGGACTTCGACGTGACGACACAGGAAGGTAAAAACAGGCTGCGCGAAGAACTTCTCAAGGCCCTCGAAGGAAAATACTCGAAGGACTATGAGGAATTGATCAAAAAGTACTTTGAGCAGCTGGAAAAGGAAGACCGGCTCCACTGATTTCCACGGCCAGCGGGAGCCGAAGAAGAAAATGTGCGTTCCTTTCCCCGGCACCCAGAAGCGATCGGCGGTTCATCGGGAAATATCGGCAGGGACGGATCTAAAGACGATTTTTCCTACAACACACTCCTTGCATCGTTCCTCCACGCAATAGAATTTATACAGTTGCAAGGCGCCCTGCTGGAGCGTTGCCGATCCGAGTTTGCACTTACCTTTGGTCAGCTGACCCTCCATCATTCGAATTATGGCGTTGTGGCTGAGCGGGGGATATTCCTCACAAATTTTCAAGGCCGCCTGCCGGACACCCTTATCCTTAAAGATCCTCGCATACAACAAGCATATCGGAAGTACAATATTCACTACAATATCATCTGACCGGCTCTTCCCGATGAGGAGCGTTAAGGGTCGCCCCGATTCCTCGCCAAATCGAAAATGACGCTGCCAGAACCCGTCGAATGCGATTATGAATGTTGACCTCAGCGGGTTGAGTTTCTCCGCTGTATCTCTCCCGTCGTCCTTGACGGTGTGAACAAGGGTCTTAAAGAAATCCTGTGTGAGTATCCTGGAAATCAGTTGCGCCGCGCCCGCAAGGCGAACCGTCGGAAAATTTTCGGGACGCAACCGGAAAAACTGCCACTCGGCTTCGGTCAATCTCTCATTCCGGTATAGTGGTTTCATTTTCCTCCATGCACGACGCAGTTCCAGCACATACTTTCTGCTCGGGCGTTCATCGAGGCTGCGGACCGGCGGGAGCAATCCTGCAACACCGAAAAGGAGCGCCTCGATCTGCACGATATTGCGAGGCGGTATGTTGTGCTCTTTGAAGAACTGGAGTTTCAGGTTTCTTGCAAGCTTCAGGAACGAATCCTGGTTTTTTGAAAAGCCCAGCGCTTCCATGCATCCCTCGTACAACAGTTGTTCCCACAGCTGGATGTTGCCGAAATCCCGCGGTGAGTACCGATGAACCGGTGGAGGCAGGTCTTCGGGATTGAGGCCGAACGGTGTTTCTTCATAACGGGCCGGAGGCTCTTTTACCGAGAGCTTCTGGTCATCAACCAATTCCTTCAGGCGTTCCTCGAATCGCCGCACCTTAAGCTCAAACCGTTCGATGGCAAGTTTCTGGAGCCATCGCTGAATGAGCACAGGGTCGACATCGTCGTTGAGGGAACAGCATCTGATGGTCGCAAGCCGCTCCGAGCGTTCGTCCCGTATCATTTTGTCCCAGAGTGCATGATGGGTGGAGACGAGGTGAGGTTCAAGGACGAGAACGGGAACGCTTCGCTTGCTTTTCGTGAGGGTGGAAGTCTCCGAAGGATCCCGGCGAAATACGACGTGAAGAATCACGCTGTTATATTTCGGGTCGAGATGATGCTCGTGTTGACTCCAGTCAATGCAGTTTTGGTGCAACTCGACGTCACCGCGGTACAGCACGTCGCCGACCCGGATCCTGGCATCGATAAAATCCGGACCTCCGTCAGGATTCGACTTACCGGGTGAGATAATGATAATCGGCTGTCCGTCGGCGGTCTGCAAGACCGGAGTTGCGAAATGCCGGTGCTTCCATATCTGCCTCAGAAAGCGTTCAGGGATATGAAATGAATTTGTATGCCTCCGCATGGTGCCTCCCCATACTAGTTTCTAAATGTTGTTACTTAAAAGAATCAGGTGTTAGGTTATAGGTAATAGGTCTTAGGATTTAGAATTATTTGGGATTTGTTTAGGATTTCGGATTTGGGATTTGTTTGGGATTTAGATATTCGGATTCAAGATTTTTTCAGGATTTATAATTCAGATGTCTCCTATTAGGATTTAGGTAATAGGTGTTAGGTTTCAGGATTTTTCAATAAGAAACATCCCCCACGGAGAATGACTTACTAATATACTGAAATACTTATTTCCCCGCTGGAAAGTATTCCTTCCGATATGCCTCCATTTGTTTCCGGTACTCCTGTGCCGTTTCCCGGGCCTTTTGAGCAAAATCCTTGCCGCCGGAGGCGTAAATGATGCTTCGCCCGATGTTGATGACCGCAAGTTCGCCTTTTGCATTGCATCCATAACGGACTGCAGCCTGCAAATCGCCCCTTTGTGCGCCAATGCCGGGGATTAGAATGGGCATCTCCCGTGCATGTGAACGGATGCGTTTCAGCTCTGCCGGATGAGTTGCACCAACGACCAGTCCGACATTCCTTTTCTTATTCCACTTACCGGCTGCCCGCGCAACATGCTCGTACAACGGTCTGCCGTTTACACTGAGATACTGAAAATCTCTTGAACCTCTGTTGGATGTCAGCGCAAGAACAAAGGCGCACCGGTCGCGACGTTTGAGGAACGGTTCCACCGAATCATATCCCATGTACGGGCTGATCGTCGTGGCGTCGAATTTCCAATTCTCGAAGATGAGAGAGGCATACCGTGCAGCGGTGTTTCCGATGTCGCCGCGTTTCCCATCGGCGATTGTAACAATCTCCTGTGGAATGACGGCAAGAGTACGGTGAATTGTCCGGTAGCCGGTTTCACCCGTCGATTCATAAAATGCAAGATTCAACTTGTACGCACAAACGAGATCCTGCGTGGCCTCGATGAGGAGCCGGTTGAATTCGTACTGTGGGCTCCGGAACCTGCGGAGGAACCGGGGAGTCTTCTCCGCGTCCGTATCGAGCCCGATGCACAGGAGCGATTGGTTCTTGTACTGGATATGTCGAAGTTTCTTAGTAAAGTCCATATCAAGATCAAATGTCAAAAAGGAAAAATCAAAATGACAGATTAAAATGCAAAGATTATTTCTTTCCCTTCAACGTTAAAATGCTCGAGGCAAAGATATTCGATATTTCAGACAGCTCATTCAACAGCCTCTCAAAGCTGTCAGCTTGAAGTCTTCCAGTATCCTTCAGCAGCGATAACCAGAGCTTGCTTTCGTTCGCCGATTTCAATGAGGTCGTAAAATAATTCGTGTAATCCTTCTTGCTACTTGCCGATTGTGCTTCAATATAATTCCCGATGACACTTGTCCCGCTCCGGAGTAATTGGTCTCCCAATCGCCGGGATACGTTATCCTTCGGGAGTTTGTCAATAACGTCGATCAGCTCCAACGTAAGCGCATATAGTCTTTTGTTAAATTCCTTTTTGAATTTTTCTTTGTCGTTTTGCATTTTGATTTTTACTTTTTGAGGTAAGTCTCCAGCCACTCAAAAACAGTCTTGTGCCAGAGCGCACTGTTTCCCGGTTTCAGAATCAGGTGCCCCTCATCGGGGAAGTAGAGGAATTTTGACGGAATTCCCTTCCGCTGGAGCGTCGTGAAAAGCTGCTGTCCTTCATTCAACGGCACGCGGTAATCCAGCTCGCTGTGAATGATGAGCATGGGCGTCTTGAAATTGGCGGCATACTTGTGAGGGGAGAATTTCTCAAAGTCAGGACTTTCCCATGGGATTCCATGTTCCCATTCGTCAAACCAGGTCTCTTCCGTGGCTCCGTACATGCTCGTGAAATTGAATACACCGTCGTGGGTGATGATGGTTTTGAATTTGTCGGTGTGTCCCTCGAACCAGTCCATCATGTAGCCGCCGAACGAAGCGCCGGCCGCCGCCATGCGGGTTGAATCGACATACAGGAGATGCTCCATAACCGCAAGTCCGTTCATCAGGTCGGTGAAGACCTTTCCACCCCAATCGCCGCTGATTTCATCCACAAACTTCTGTCCGAAGCCGGTACTGCCGCGGGGATTCGGCAGCGCGAGCACGTACCCTTGCGCAGCCCACAGCTGAGCATTCCAGCGGTATGACCACGAATTCAAGAACGCTCCCTGCGGACCACCGTGAGCCCAAAAAACGAGCGGATATTTGGTCTGCGGGTCGAACATCGGGGGCTTGACTATCCACATGTGCACTTTGGCGCCTCCGGCGCCCGTAAACCAGACAACTTCCGGCTCGGAGAAACTGATCTGTGAGAACAACTCGTCGTTCAAATGCGTGAGCTGGTGCATATTTTTCCCGTCTGAAGATGCCGAGTAGATTTCTGCCGGACGCGAGAGCGACTGGTGAGTGAAAATCAACGTCTTTCCGTTCTGAGAGACCGCCACTTCTCCGTTGGCGGCGTCATCAACGACCTTTTTCAGATCATTCCCCCTGACCGAAACAGACCACAGCGGCTTGTTTGCTTTTTCTTCAGCTTCAAAGTAGATCATTTTGCTATCGCCAGCCCAGGTGAATGCTTCCACCCACGAATCGAGAGCATCCGTGAGGCTTCTTGTGTTCCCCGCTGCCCGGTCATAGAGCATGAGTTGCCATCGGTCGGATTCAAAATTAGGCCGGGACTGTGCGCGATAGGCGATGTACTTTCCATCGGGAGAATAGCGAGGGAATCCATCCGCCGCCGGATTGGTTGTTATCTGTTTTCGCTCTGCCGTCGAGAGATTTACGGTGTAAATGTCGTGATTGGTACTCCAGGACTCTTCATGCGGCGGTGTCGGAGTCGCCGTGTAGGCGAGTTCCTTCACGTCCGGAGAAAAACAGAAATCGTCCCCCGCGGAAAATGTTGTTGCTGTCGGGACGGCATCGCGGTCTCCCGGTGTAACGTCGCGCGGGTCTCCGCCGTCGACGGGAATGACAAAAATGTGTTGCCGTTTGTCGTCGACCCAGCTATCCCAGTGGCGATACAAGAGTTTCGTGAAGACCCGTGCTTTCACTTTGCCTTTGTCGCGGTCATCCTGTTTCTGCCTGTTGAGCGGGTCGCTTTCTTTGTAGGGTTTGTCTGAGAATTCGGGGAAAACGGCAGAGACGAATGCGAGATATTTCCCGTCGGGCGACCATACCGCCTGGGAAGCTTCGCTGGAGATATTCGTCAGTTGTTTGGCCTCTCCTCCATCGGGGCTCGTGAGGTAGACCTGGTACGAACCGCCCCGATTCGACTCAAAGGCGATCCATTTGCCGTCCGGTGACCAACGCGGATGGCGGTCGTGCTTGTGTGCATTCGTCAGTCGCACGGGGTCGCCGCCGGTCGACGGAATGATCCAAATGTCGCTGCTGGACTTGTTGTTCGGCTTGTCCATCTCCGTGATGACGAATGCGACCTGTTTGCCGTCGGGGGACAACTGCGGATCACTCACGCGTTTGATCCGGGAGAGGTCATCGATCTCCATCGGGCGTTTGGGCTGAGCAATGAGCGCGGAGCTTAGAGCAATAAGCAGCACGCACACGTTGAAGGCCATTTGTTTCATAAATCCAAGCTTCATCTGACTTTCCTTTCAAGCACTACTCGATGAATCATTGTTTTACTCTCATAATCTCAACTACTCAAAATCTCATCAATTCAGAAGTTCATTGGTAATTAGTCATTCGTCATTGGTCATTAGTTTTTGGTTCTGCCCCAGGGTCCGGGAAAATTCTCCATTAATTTAGCAAAATTTTGGGAAGAAGCAACAGGGACCGCTGATGTTCATGATGCGTTCAGACAAGGCAAATGATCGGTATGACGCTGTTTCAGCCGAAGCGCAAAGCACGATAATCATTTATTAACGCGCACATACTCTTTGCGACCTTTGCGATTCTTTTCTCTGCGTCCTTTGCGTTAAAGCTTTTTTAAACGCAGAGAGCGCATTGGGAATGAGGTGGAGCCCTCAAAAAAGGTTCGCAACACTCATGGTGAAGAAAAATCTTGTGGGAGCCTTGAACCGGTAAGTTACGTCTGCCCGCAGGAGGTCGAGGATGCGACTGATCCCGAAACCCACTTCAGAGTACCAGCCGCCCGAAGTCGACACAGTGCCGTACCATGTTTGAGCGACCGAGCCATGAACAATAAATTCGATGCCGTTCCGGTAAAAGGAGGGTATATTCAGCATGAGAAACGGGATGCTCCGGAAGTTGTGTTCGAGGTTGAGCATGACAAATCTGTCGCCGGCGAATTCCTTGATGTTTGAGCCCCGGAGAACCCCGAACGGCGCATAGCCGCTTGACCGCGAGTCAAGAACAAACATTTCCTGGGGCGGGAGTGACCCAAGGCCGATGCCGCTCGTCAGCCGAATACGCAGTGTCGGCGGGAAAAGAAGATTCCTTGAAAACGTCGTAGCATTCCAGGTCAAGAGTCCATGATAGCGCGTGAAATCGAAATCGCTGTTGGCGATGGCCGGCGAGGTATGCTCCACGGAAATTTCTATAGCGTTTCGGGAAATAATATCGAGCGGGGATTCCTCCGGGCCGAATCGCAGGTCGAGTCGGATGCTTCGAAGCTTTCCTTCTTTGATTGGCGGATTCGGTCGGTACGCACTGGTGCGCGAGAAGAGGCTGTAGTAGGAGCTCGTCTCCATCGAAGATTGGTCTTCGGAAGTGAAGCTGAGCGCAGAGTGAAGTGCTCTCATCGGATCGGCGGTGACGAACATCCTCCACCCGCTGGCAAGGTAGTAGTCCCGGTAGTCGTTCTGGTCGATGAGCGCCATGAGCGAGATAAGGAGGGGTCCATAAAAACCATCATCCGGAACATTGTCCAGCTTCGAGTAAACTTCTCCACCGGCGCCGACATGATGATCCTTGAATGTGAAGGCTGTTGTGCCCAATTCGTACTTGAACCGCTGGTCGGAAATGCCGACGCCGGCTGCAGCGCTTACGCTGAGGTAGGGAGAAATATTCTTGAATTCATTCTGGGCGCCGAAGAAAAATCCTTCCACCCGGTTGAACCGGAAGTCAAGGATGTCGAGAACTGTTTCAGTTCCTTTTTCACCGAGCGTTGCTAGGGGTCCTTTGGGCTCGAATTGTTTTTCGAGGGTTTGCGTGCTGTCGAGCGTTGTGTAGGCTTTTTGTTCCTCGGGTGTCAGGGGAAGCACCTGGTTGCTCGACCAGAATGTTGAGTCAGACATCGCAACGCTGGAATCGACCACGAGTCTTGGTTTCTTGAGAATACTGTCGGGGATCGCCGGGTTGATCGAGTAGTCGTAGATCGTCGAGACGAGATTGATTTTGATTCTCGGCATGGATAACCCGATGAGACTTATGCTGAAACCGCCGTCGACGCGCATATCCGCGGGCATCCAGTACATCGAATCGTAGAGAGCAAACTGCTGGCGGTACCGGAGGTCGACATCCTTCACAAACGGGAATGTCAACGCCTCGTTCGGCTTCACATCCACTCCCATAACTGCGTACGTCCCACTGGCGATGGAAATTGTGCCGTCGAAGAGTGGTCGGAGGCGCGATTTCGGCGTCATCCTGATGTCATAGATCTCCACGCCGTGCATCACCCACGTCTGCAAAAGTTTGTAGTCATAATTGTCGAGTGCTCCGGGCGCTGTCGGACCGGTAAACGTGTAACTCCTGGTGATGCCGGGTCCGTTCGGAGAATTAACGGTGAAGGAGAACAAATCGATTTCGTCTTCATTGAAATTCACAACTCGCCTGACGGCGGCAAAATTTTCTGAGGATGGAATGTTCTGGGTCTGGCGACGCTGCTTCACAACTTCCCGGAGCGTGTCCCCCGATTGCATGAAGCCGGTCGTATATGCCTCGGTGATGCTGGCAATCGTTGTGTCGCGCCAGAGGACTTGCCGGGTGAAGGCATCGAAGCGGTACGACTTCAATCTCTCCATCCAGGTATGTTTATGGGCGATTGCCTTGCGGATGATATCGATGGCCGGGTCTTCTGCCAGAACGAGAACTTCCGGTATCTGAATGGGAGACGGCTGAAGTTTAATGTTGCGGAGTATGGATTCCTGAATGGAGACCCTCAGCGTTTCCGGCTGGTAGGCGAGGTAGCTGAAAACGATTGTGTGCTCACCCGCATCCATAGAGATCGAATAACTGCCTCTGGCATTCGAGATCGTTCCTTTCGATGTGCCAAGAACACGGATGTTTGCTGCCGCGAGCGGCTCTCCGGACGCCGCGTCTGTGACGGTGCCGTGCAGGAGAAATGAGCCCTGGGAGCATGCCTCGACGGCAGAGAGTAACATTATCGCTGCCGTGAATATATTTGAGACCCATGTCGGGCTGCGACCCGTGTGGATGTTAGTCGAACGATCTGAAAAACTAATTCGCAAAGGAATGGCTACTTCAATAGGAGCATCTTCTTGATGTCTGTGAATCCGTGTCCTGAGCTTGCCGAGGGATTGCCGGCCTGGAGGCGATAGAAGTAGACACCACTTGGCAGATCGCTTGCGTCGAGTATCCGCGAGTAATTGCCAGGTTCTTGTTCGCCGTTTACAAGCGTACGTACTTCCCTCCCCAATAGATCGTATAGCTTTAACGTCACGAATGACTTTTGAGGAAGGGAGTATGAGATTGTTGATGTTGGATTGAATGGGTTGGGGTAGTTCTGGTATAATGCAAATTTAGTTACGAGCCCGTTCTGTGAAAGAACGCTCGTAGAAATTCTCGTTTGGTTGATGAGTGTCGTAACACCGACATCCCACTCTGCTAATGCGATGTCGGGCAAGCCGCCGTTGTTGATATCTCCCACGGCCAGTCCCCTGTACGTCCCTCCACCGCCATTACCGTCTGGAAATAGAACGTATGGCTCAAACGTACCATTTGCATTCTGACGATAGACGCTCACCCTAGGCCAGTGCCACCCAACAACAATTAGATCAGTCCTGCCGTCATGGTCAATGTCCGCTGCCTGCAATGCACCTGGACATTCATAGGCCTCATAAAAAGATGGTACGTCAGGAAGATTTCCGGATGCATCTTGCGCAAAAAGACAGATGTAGGATCCAGGCCAATTGTACGTCAACGGCACTGCAATATCTGCTCGTCCATCACCATTGAAGTCCCCAATCGCCAGTCCATGCAAGTATGATGGAACTCCAATATTCTTGTAAAATTGCAAATCACCGTTGGGCGTTTGAAGGTAAATTGACAACGCGTCATTGAAATGTCCACCGCCGAATACGATGTCATTGAGGCCATCGCCATTCACATCGCCGATCTCCATTATACATTCGCTCATGCCACCGACGACCTTGGCTGCCGGGAAAATCTTAGTCAAAGTGAAAACTCCGGCGGGTTTCTGATAGTAAACTCTAATGTATCCTTTTGTCCAATAGGCGATCGCTATATCTGGCATTCCGTCGCCGTTCAAATCACCTACGCGGATACTCGCGACACCGCTATCTGCAGCCAGAACGGTATCTTTTCCCAGTCTGCCAGTCGGCAATTGATAGAAGATCCTGAGCAGACCTGAATCAGCAACGACAAGGTCCTGCAGGTGGTCACCGTTCAAATCCCCGACATCAATACTCGATACCCATCCAGAACTCGGGTAGTGGATCGTATCGCCAAGTTGTCCCTCTTTATTCTGGTAGTATATGATTATGTCGTGTGGGTGATTCCGCCATACAGTCGATATTCCTGTTATCACATCATTGAGTCCATCGTTGTTCATATCTCCAATACGGAGACAACTCATGTCGGCAACGCCGGTATAGAAAACAGGATCGGAAAAACTAATCGTATCACTCCCTGCAATCGCATTGGGTTTCCAAAGTGCTCCCGAGTCCACAACTTTTGATGGAACTCGATACGGAGAATAGCCTTTTCGGGCCCAAACTTGCTTACCAGCGAATCTGTGGCAAGCCACCGGGTTGGGCGGAACATCTATTCTCTTCCCTAGCGAATCAACAAGCTTGGATTCGTTGACTATGAAGCCGTGTATTCCGGAAGAGTCAATCGTCGGCGGTGCCATCGTGGTTGACAGGTACTGACCGAAGCCAACTGGAGTGATCGAAACTTTGCTGGAGCCACCGGTTTCGTTAAGAAACCTGACCAATCCGTAGTTATCATCGGCGATATTAACATCGACCTTTCCATCGCCGTTGATGTCTTTTACTGCGATGCTACTGCTCAACCATGGTTGCAAATAGGGTGCGTCAATTAGAATCTCGGGGTCGAAACCCCCGTCGCTATTCTGATGAAAGATGCCAAGCTTATACCACCCGTTATGCACAACAACAATATCAGTGCGTCCATCCGAATCGAAGTCTCCGGCGGCTATCGGCTGAGGTATGTCATAAGAGGGATAGTAATGTGCGTTGTGCAGTATGCCACCCGAGCTATCCTGCTCAAACACGACTATGGCGGCATCGGGCCTGTTTGCTACAACGGTCGCTGCAAAATCCAACCGCCCATCATTGTTAAAGTCTCCAGCAATTAGTTCCTCAAATGCCCATGTTGTGTCAGTCGAACCTGAATACTTGAAAGTTCCGTCTGGCTGTTGGAGAAAGAGGCTAGCGCCGTGGTTCCATTCACCCGGCGATGTGTTGACAAGTACATCTTTGAGACCGTCGCTATTGAAGTCGCCGACCAAAGCCATTCCCTCAGTATATTGGTTGCGAAATGACGGATAAGTAACGCTTGAGTCGAACCTACCAACAGGTCCTTGGTAGAAAACACGAAAGTAATCTGTGTCCATCGGTACCGTTATTATATCGGCAAGTCCGTCATTGTTCAGATCGCAAATTGAGACAAACCGGGTGTCCGGACCACAATAGTATGTGCCTCCCGGCTTCAGCGTTCCACCGGGATCCTGGAAAAAGATCATGATGGAATCTGCAAGATTAGGATATTCCCCACTGGTCTGAACAGCTGTAACCACATCCGGAAGGCCATCGTTATTGAGATCGCCTACATCCATGCCCCGAACTGAACCGCAACGATATACCTTAGGATCTTCGAAGCCACCGCTCCGGTTTTGGAAATACTCTAATAGATAATATGATGTCCCAATGATCACATCATTCAAGCTGTCACCGTTCATGTCCGCAACGCGAATGCAACTTGCCCATGTCGGCACAAGCTGTGAAGAACACGGTGCAAATCTTATTGAGTCGCCTAATAATGCGCCAGCCTCTTCCACTCTCCCAGCACTCATTGTGCCCTGTGACAAACCCACACTAAGAGAAAGGCAGAGGATACCTCCAATGAGCAAACACTTTGCCTCAATGTTGTTTTCACCGGTTCGTAGAGTCATCAAAAACCGCAAAAACCCACACCATCCCAACACGGGACAAAGCGGGTTCTTTTTCGAACTCACGGGTTTGTCATCGGGATGATTTAGTAACCTCATGATTCGCCCTCGATTAACCTTACAGAAAAGTAACCAATTCCCCGACTTGAGTCAAGCCGTGTCGGGCTGTTGTGGACATGATTGCCGATTGACTATATCTTTACCTCCTATGCAAGGAATAGATGCTGAACATCCCGACAAAGTCGGGACAGCATGACGCTGGGTTTTCCGGACAGTTCCAGATGGGGGACTATCTCAGCAGAACGATCTTCCTAGTAGCCGTAAACTCGCCCGCCGTCAGCCGACAGTAATACACACCGCTCGCAGCTCCTTCCGCATTCCACTGCACCGTATACTCACCCGGTTGCTTCACACCATTCACCAGGGCAACCACCTCCTTGCCGAGCTGGTCGTAGACTTTCAGCGAGACAAATTGTAAACTGGAAATTGAAAATTGTAAATTTGTCGTTGGGTTGAAGGGGTTCGGGTAGTTCTGTTCCAGCGTGAATATCCGCGGGAACTCATTCTTGAAGTCTGCCACCGACGTGCCCAACCCCGCGTTGACCCACGCTGTGTACCAGAGGCTGGCGAGAGCGACGGTCGCACGCTGGATTTGATCCAGGGTGAGCGTTCCCACCCTCAGCCAGAGCTCGGAATAGTAGGCCGCGGGAGGGTTTAACGTTCCATCCCATCCGGATGAGACCTCTGCCATTCTATCCGCGTACGCCAATGTGCTGGCCAGCGAATTCGAATGGTAGATAAAGTCGAAAGCAAAATCGAGCGGTGAGCTGACGTACTGAATGGAATCCTGATGTACCGAGAGCTGCGATACATACATGTCGATCATCGTCGTTTCGTACCGGGAGTGCATGCCATTGGGATTGTAGTCTGCGGTGCAGTGAAGCGGCTGATGAGCATCACCGACGTAGTGTCCCAGGTCGCTTGCGGTCTCCTGTGCGTTGCCATTGTGGCGTGCGAGTTGGGCCGTCAGAGAATCAACAGTAGCGGCGATCGCCCAAGGAAGTATTCCTCTCGATGTTACGATGTCCTGTCCGTACAATGCTATGACCGAGTCGAGGTTATGCGAAAGGTGGTGAAAGTCCGGGTACGCGTCGATATCGATGTAATGGCGCGGAGCTTCTGAAGGGTCTGAGCTTTTTCTCGCATCCGCGTCGCTGGCATGTGCCTGATAGAAAAGACTGTCTGCCTTAAATGAGCTCATCGAGTTCGGAAGGTTATAGACGGCCTTGAGATTGATGAACCTATGTCCTGTGCTTCCCCAACCAAAGGAGCCTGTGGTGCACAGCACAGTCAGAAAAAACAGGAGAACAGAGAACGTGATGGTCCGCGTCATTGATCTAATCCCTCGGTCCAGAAAGCTCTTTCCAGTGCATTGCATATTCGACAAGCGTTTGGTCGACAAGAAAATGTACGGAATCTTTTTCAAAAAGGCCATTTTTCAGTCGTCTGCCGGCTTTCTTTCCCATGAGAATTTCGATGCCTTCATCGACGGTTTTGATCGCGTAAATGTGAAATTGTTGTTTTTCGACGGCTTCAATGACATCGTGTCGTAACATCAAATCTTTGATATTCTGGCTGGGAATCATGACGCCCTGCTTGCCCGTGAGTTTGCGTTCCCTGCATACATCAAAGAAGCCCTCGATTTTCTGGTTGACACCGCCGATCGGCTGGATTTCCCCTTTTTGATTGACTGACCCCGTAACGGCAATGTCCTGGCGAACGGGAATATTCGAAAGGCTGGAAAGGATGGCGTACACCTCAGTTGAGGATGCACTGTCGCCGTCAACGCCGCTGTAGGATTGTTCAAAGGCGATGCTCGCATTCACGACAAGCGGCTTTGTGCGCGCATACATGCTTCGCAGGTATCCGCCGAGGATAAGGACGCCTTTGTTGTGGATCGGACCGCTCAAATCTGCTTCTCTCTCGATGTTGATGATGCCGACCCGCCCCACAGACGTTTGTGCCGTAATGCGTGTCGGTTTTCCGAACATGTATTCCCCCATGTCATAGACCGAAAGTCCATTGACCTGTCCCACCGTCGATCCGTCGCAACTGATCATGATAGTTCCGTCGATGATCATTTCTTGAATCTTATCCTCGATCATTTTTACCCGCTCAATTCGCTCCTCAATCGCTTTTTTGACATGGGCTGCGGTCACGCATTTATTTCCATCCTTCAGCGCCCAGTAGTTCGCTTCGCGCAGGACGTCGGCGATAACGTTAAAGCGCGTCGAGAGCTTGTTCTGACGTCCGGCAAGCCGGGCACCGAACTCGACTACCGCGGCAATTCCCGATCTGTCGAAAGACATCAGGTGGCCGTCGTCGCAAATCGCCTTGATGAAAGAGATATATCGTTCGATGGATTGCGTTTTTTTGGGCATCTCAATATCGAAATCGGCACGCACTTTAAAAACCTTTTTGAAATCATCATCCGCTTCATAGAGAATCGAATAAATGTACGCATCTCCGACCATGATAACCTTGACGTCGATCTTTACCGGCTCGGGTTTGAGAGCCGAGCTTGCCCCGAAGAGGCCTGTTTCCAACGGCTGGATCTCCAGCAAGCCGTTCCGAAGTGTCCTCTTGAGTGTCTGCCAAACTCCCGGCTCGATGAGAGCATCGAGTGCGTTGACGACCACGAAACCTCCGTCGGCTTGAAGCAGGGAACCGGGTTTTATCATCGTGAAATCGGTTCTCCAGACTCCATTGCGGTCGACCTCGCGTTCAATCGTGCCGAAGAGATTCTTAAATTTCGGATTTGTCTCAATGATAATCGGGACCCCCTTTACCGTGGAGTTGTCGAGTATGACGTTCACCTGAAATTCGACGAAATCGTCGTCGCTCGGTTGGGATGCGGGGGAGGGATGTTCATCCCTCGGTCGAAACCGCTGGAGATTATCGACGATATCTTCCTCAAGGTCGTTGAGAAAGAGGCGGACCTTCTCATTGGAATATTTTTCCCGTACTTCTTCAATGTGTTCCTTAATTATCGGGGAAATAAATCGATGCGTAAGCTCTTCCAACGATTCACTCGCTTTGCGCTCAATGTTTCGCATTTCCCGCATAACAATCTCCATTGCGCTCTCCAGTGCGATCCTGTCGGCGGACATTTGCTCGAGTTGTTGTTTGGAGATAATCCCCTGCTGCATGAGGGAATTCAGTTGTTCGAAGCTCACCGGTTGGTTGTTTACTACCGGAACAATATCGGGGCGTAAAGCGGCGCCAAGCTGCACCTGAATGACCTCAAATCCCTTTTCTTTCACCCTTTTTTCGAATTCCTTCAACACGCTCCGCTGTCGATCCTGAAAATGATCCATCACTCGCTTTCGTTCGTCCTGGAAGCGCTTGCTTTCAAATGCCGACGGTATGGTTTTCAGCAGCTCTCTCAGGAGCGACTCCATATCCGCCCGGAATTTTCTTCCCTGGCCCACGAGGAGCGTGATGAGGACCGGCTGATCCGTATTCCTGAAATTATGTACGTAGCACCGGTCTTTCAGTTCGATTTTCTTCTCCTGGAACTCGGAAAGAAGCCGTTTGATCGTGGTCATCCTTCCCGTCCCCGAGTAGCCTGTCACAAACACGTTGTAGCCGGCATGTTTTATCTCAAGACCAAGGCGCAGCGCGCGCAGCGCCCTCTCCTGACCGATCGTATCCTTGATCGGCTTTGCTTCGTCGGTTGATTCTATTTTCAGGATTTTGGGATCGCAGTTCCAGCGGAGCTTACCGACGGGAACTTCCCACTTCATTCTTCTATCTGCCATGATGGTGCGAGCGATTGTGATTAATATTCTTTTCTGTTCGCGTACATATTAAGCAACAATCCGATCATGAGCATGTTCGTGATCAGATTTGATCCCCCATAACTTATGAACGGGAGGGGCACACCGATGACGGGAACCATTCCCATCGACATGCCGATATTGATAATGGTATGTACTGCAAATGAAGCGACGACGCCAATTGCGACAAGACTCGCGTATCGGCTTTTCACCATGCCGGCAATCTGCACGCCCCTATACAGCAGCACGGTGAGCAGAAATAGAATAAGGAACGCGCCGATGAACCCGAACTCTTCGCTGGGAACACAATAAATAAAATCCGTCCACTGTGCGGGAATAAAATTCAATTGCGTCTGAGTGCCCCGGAGGTAACCCTTACCGAAGAGTCCGCCGGAGCCGATAGCGATTTTTGATTGCAGGACGTTATAGCCGGCGCCAAGGGGATCCGCGTCAGGACTCATGAACGTAAGAATGCGCTTCTGCTGGTGAGGAGCGAGTTTTCCAAAGATGAATTGAACGGACACTCCGACGAGCACCGTGAGCGAAAATACGATCGAGGACACAAATCTGTTTTCCCGAAGAACAAGAAGTATGACCAGCGAAAAAAGGACGACGAGGGCGAAGGGAGTCGTTCCAAACAATGAGGCGATTGCCGCCGCCGTGGGTGCGAGGACGGTGAGCAGAAGAAAATTCGACGCGCCCGCCCAGTACATGACAAGCAGCAGTATGCCAAAAAAAATGACCGTTGTTCCCAGATCGGGTTGAAGCAAGATCAGGATGACGGGCACGAGAACCAACGCGACCGCAATCAGGATATCCCTGAGACGATTCACATTGATATGGCGGCCGGAAAGGAATGCCGCAAGGGCAAGCACGGTTGCCGCCTTCGCGAACTCAGAAGGCTGAAGCCCAAGTCCGCGAACGCCAAACCAGCTTTTCGAGCCGGCTACCATCTTCCCCGCGACGAGAACACCGATGAGCGCGATGATGGAAAGTCCGTAAAAAACATACGACAGGAATTGAAGCGAGCGAAACGGTGTCAACATCACTATCAGCATCCCGACGATACCGAGGGCGATCCACAGAAGCTGGCGGTAGAATATAACCGATGCGCCGGCATCGTACGTTGCGCTGTACACCGATACAACTCCAATCAATGAAAGGAGAAGAGCTGACACGATCGTGGTGACATCGATCTGTTCTTTAGACCATTCTTCCATGCCGAAGGTCCTGCATTTCAGTGATTATCGCTTTTCATCGCAATGGTCTGCTGGGTTTTGTTGTACCGGATAAGATTTCCGTATAAATACTTTTCGATACACAGTCCGGCGATGGGGGCTGAGACCGCGCCGCCGAATCCGGCATTTTCCAAGAGGACGCAAATCGCGATTTTGGGGTGATCAGCCGGGGCATAACCGATGAACCATGCGTGATCTTTTCCATGGGGATTTTCCGCCGTCCCGGTTTTACCGGCAACAATCACTCCTTGAACCCTAGCTGCCAACCCGGTTCCCCCGGGAACGTTGACGCACCGGTAGAGCCCGTCACGGATAATGTCCCACACTTCGCTGGAGACGTTGAGTGTGCGCGTTTGAATTGGCGTTACCAGGATTCTTCCGGTTTCCTTTTCATAAATACTCCGAACCACGTGCGGCGTATGAAACTTACCCCTATTCCCAATTGCCATCGCATAACATGCCATTTGCAAGGGAGAAACACCGACTTCCCCCTGACCGATCCCCAGACTCACCAGGAATCCCTGTGTCCAACGTCCCTTACCGTACACCCGGTCGAAATACTCTTCCGAAGGCAGCAAACCGGGATCCTCTTCAAGAATATCGATACCGGTCGGTGATCCAAAACCGAACTGACGGCCATAGAAATTCCATCGTTCAAGGCCGGTCTTGAGCATCAGTTGATAGAAAAACACATTGCATGACCGTTGAAGCGCTTCAACGACATTCGTCGAGCCGTGCACGTGCAGATCCTTGAATATCTTGTTCCCAAATCGAAACCCGCCAGCGCAGCTTACACGCCAGCTCGTTGTGATGATACTCTCCTGCAGCGCAGCTGTCGCCAACACCATTTTGAAGGTTGAGCCCGGAGGGTAGCGCGTCAGCGTTGCCCGGTTGAACAGCGGTTTGTCTTCGTCAGTGTTCAGCTCATTCCAGACGGGAGTTGGAGTAAAGCCGCTGAGAAGGGAAAGGTCGAAGTCCGGTTTGCTTGCCAGTGCCAGCACGCCGCCGTCTTCAGGGTCGATCGCGACAATCGCACCGTGTTTACCTTCGAGCAGGGATTCAGCATAGGCTTGCAGGTCGATATCAAGTGCCAGGCTGAGGTCATCGCCTTCTTTGACGGGGATGTCGTTTTTGCCTTCATTGTAGGCGCGGACAATCTGACCTTTCGCGTTGACGGTAACAAATTCGAATCCTCTGCGGCCGCGCAAGGCGCGTTCATATGCTGCCTCCAGCCCTGTGGCACCGATGTCGTCGCCAAGCCGGTATTCTTGCGCCATTTCTTCGAGCTGGTGTTCGGAAATTTCCTTTGTGTATCCGAGTACATGAGACGCTCGAGCTTTGGTTGGATAGAATCGCTTTGTTTCAATTTGGTAATCAATCCCCGGAAGGTGGTCCTTATTCTCCTCAACTGCCGAAAGGGTGGCAAAATCGATATCCCGCTTGATTCGTACCGGAGCGAATCGGTTGTACCGCTGACCCGTTTTCACGCGGTCAAGTATGAACTGCGGATCGAGGTTCAAGAGCGAAGCGAGGTAGTCGATCGTCTTTGGATGGAATTCCGCAGGGGTGATGGTCAGAGAATACGACGGACGATTGTCGACGATAAGTTTGCCGTTGCGGTCAAAGATGTAACCGCGAATGGGCTCCTGTGCAATCGGGCGAATACTGTTTTCTTCCGATTTTTTTCCATAGACGTTCTGGTAGAGAATCTGGAGCTGTACCAGACGCCCCAGGAACAGTGCGAACATAACCGCGATTCCTGCGATGAAAATCTTTTGTCGTATCGGGACTTCAAATTGCTCTGCCATGTCACGTCAGCGATTGACGGGAGAACTTGAAAATGGGTATGAGGGACAATGCTCCCGTATAGAGCGTTGTTGTAAGTCCGAATCGTACAACTGCCTGAAACAGGCCGATATCTGTCCCGCGTGTGAAGATGATGAAATACGCCGTATTTTGGATAAGCGATGCGAGCAAAACGATGAGGAGAAATCGGTAGCTTCCCAGGGTTAATTGTGTCCTCGTCTCATTGAAGAAATAACCCGCAACGAATCCGGTCATCGTCTTTGTGAGCGCCGAAAGACCTATGAAGTTTCCCGTCACCAGATCGAAGGAAAGCCCGATCGCGAATCCCCAGATGGTCGCGCGCAACTGGCCTTCGGACAAAGCAAGGTAAACGACCCAGATGGCGAGAATGTCGGGTGTTATCTCTTCCAGGGTCACGAGATGCATGGCCGTCGCCTGGAGAACAATCAGGAAGAATGAAATGAAAGAATATTTGAAAATGTGACGCACTACCGGGAGAGCGTTTTTTGTTCGAGCGAAACTCGCTCGGGGTCGGGGGTGACCAGCAGGACAAATACCTGTTCGAGAGTTGTGAAGTTGGCCGCCGGGGTGATTTCGATGTCCTTGAGGAGACTTCCCGGTTTCTCTGAGGTGCCCGAGACAACTCCGATCCGGATGCCGCGGGGAAAGAGATTGCTATATTCCGATGTCACGACGATATCGCCCTTCTGGACGTCCTGCTTTTTGCTCACGTTTCTCAAATGGACGATATCTTCACCGTCCCAACCGATTATTCCGTCAACGCCGCTCCGGAGCACTTTCGCGCTTGCGCGGAAATCCCTGTTGAACATGAGCTGCCCGACGGCGTAATGTTGGCTGGTTGTGATGACCTTTCCCACGAGACCCGATTCCGAGATGATCGGCATATCCGGTTTTACGCCATTTGCTTCGCCGACGTCCAACGTTATGGTGTTGCGTAACAGGTAAAGGTTCTTCGCGACCACATCCGCCGCCACGACATGGAAGGGACTTCGTTCCTTCAATCCAAGCATTGTCCGCAAACGGAGATTTTCGAGCCGCGCGTCCCGCAGGCGGCTCACCTCGTCTGAAAGATTGACATTCAACTGGCGAAGAACTGCATTCTCGTTCGTCAATTCAAATACGTTGGGGATGACCGAGAGCGCTTGTTGTATTGCGCCGACGAATCCGACGGTGAGAGAGCGAATCGCCCGGACCTGACGGTTATTATTGGAGCTCAGGAGGAGCAGAGATATGATGATGAGCAGTCCGAGAACGAAGTACTCCTTGAAAAACCGGATTATATTAAGAAGTCTTTGCATCGTGAGTTATGAACAATGAGCTTGGAGTGGGGAGCCATGAGCGGTGAGAGCGCATCAAGTAGTCGACTCCACGCTCATAGCTCACTCCTCAGTATCTTCTACTCTTGATCAAGACTTTCGAGTAATGACTCAGATTTTCCAGTGCTTTCCCCGTTCCACGCACAACGGCTGTCAGGGGATCTTCTGCGACATGAACGGGCAAACTTGTCTCCAGCCGCAACCGTTCATCTAGTTGCTTCAACAAGGCGCCGCCGCCGGAGAGCATGATGCCGCGGTCGAGAATGTCCGCGGCGAGCTCCGGTGGTGTTCGCTCGAGGGTGAGTTTGACCGCGTCGACGATCTGTTGAATCGGTTCGTGCAGCGACTCGCGGATTTCCGTCGAACTGGCCTCCGTGGTCTTGGGAATGCCGTTCACCAGGTCTCTCCCTTTCACCTGGATTGTGATCTCTTCTTTCAGCGGCATTGCCGACCCGACTTCGCATTTGATAGCCTCCGCCGTTCGTTCACCGATGAGCAAGTTGTGGTTTTTCTTGAAGAATTGGATGATCGAATCGTTCATCTCGTCGCCCGCGATGCGAATGGATTCTCCGTTGACGATTCCCGAGAGGGCAATGACGGCAATTTCCGTCGTTCCTCCGCCGATGTCCACCACCATGTTGCCCACCGGTGCATCGACGTCGAGTCCGATCCCGATAGCGGTTGCCATCGGCTCGGCGATAAGATGGACTTCCTTGGCGCCAGCGTGTTCGGCGGAATCGCGGACGGCGCGTTTCTCAACTTCGGTAACGCCGCTCGGCACGCACACGACGATCCTCCGGCTTGGCAGCCAGCCGACGTGAATTTTCTTGATGAATTCCCGAAGCATTCCCTCGGCTATCTCGAAGTCTGCGATAACGCCATCCTTCATCGGACGAATGGTTCGAATGTCCCGATGCGTGCGGCCCAGCATCTCGCGTGCTTCGTTGCCGATGGCGACAATTCTTTTTGTGTTCCGGTCGAAAGCCACAATCGACGGCTCGTTGAGCACGATGCCTTTGCCTTTCATATAGATCAGCGTGTTGGCCGTGCCAAGGTCGATCGCAAGGTCGGCGGAGAAGAAAGAGAAAAAACCCATAGGAAGTTAGCTCGCTAATGTTTGAAATGTCTTATTCCGGTAAACACCATCGCGACGTTATGCTCGTTCGCCGCCGTAACGACCTCCTCATCCCGGATCGAACCGCCGGGCTGGATCGCCGCCGTCGCACCAACCTTGACGGCTTCCAGTAACCCATCGGCAAACGGGAAGAACGCATCGGACGCGACGGCAGTACCCCGCAACTCAAGTCCGGCCTCCTGCGCTTTGAACGCTGCAATGCGCGAGGAATCGACACGCGACATTTGTCCCGCGCCGATACCGACCGTCCTGTCGTGCCGGGCGTACACAATCGCGTTCGATTTGACATGCTTTGCGACGCGCCAGCCGAACATCATCGCCCCTAGTTCCTCTTCTGTCGGCTTTCGCTTGGTGACGACCTTGAAATGCTGTTCACTGACGGTGACATCGTCGGGTGTTTGCGCCAGCAGTCCTCCGGCAATACTCTTGACGATGAATTGTTTGTCGTGTAGCAGCACCTTTCGCTGCCGGATCAAACGACGGTCTTTCTTCTTCTGAAGCAGCGCAAGCGCGTCCTGAGCGAATTCCGAGGCAACGATGACTTCCGTAAAGATCTTGTCGATGAGTGCCGCCGCCTCGAGGTCGAGACGTGCGTTGACGCAGACGATGCCGCCATAAGCGGACTTTGGGTCCGTCGCCAGAGCTTTTTCGTACGCTTCCCGAAGCGATGATCCGGAACCGACGCCGCAGGGATTCGTGTGTTTGACGATCACTGCCGTGGGACCGCTGAACTCTTCCGCAAGCTCCGCCGCCGACTGAATATCCACAATATTATTGAACGACAGCTCTTTGCCGTGAAGTTTCTCAAAGAAACTGTCAAAGGATCCGTAAAGCACTGCCTGTTGGTGTGGATTCTCTCCGTAACGCAGGTTCTGGACTTTCGGAAGTGAGAACGAGAGAATTTCCGGCAGCTTCTGAGCGGATTCATGTCCGTTCGAGCCTTCAAGGTAACTTGAAATGACTGCGTCGTACCGGGAAGTGAGGAGAAAAACCTCCTTCGCCAGAACAAACCGGAGTTCCTCGGAAATCGCTCCCTTGTTTTCTTCCAGCTCACGTGTCACAGATTCATAACGTGCCGGATTCACAACCACCGTTTTGTACCTGAAGTTTTTTGCCGCCGATCGAAGCATGGTGGGGCCGCCGATGTCAATCTGCTCCAGAGCTTCGTCGAGAGAAACGTTCTGCTTTGCGACGGTTTGCTCAAAGGGATATAAATTGACGACGACCATATCGATAGGGTCAATATCAAGATCCTGAAGTTGCCTGACATGAGCTACCACTGACGGCACAGCGAGCAAGGCCGCGTGAATACTTGGATGAAGTGTTTTCACTCTCCCGTCAAGAATTTCAGGAAAACCGGTTATATCTGAAACCGATGTTGCTTTGATCCCGGCTTCGCCAAGTGTCTTGAGCGTACCGCCCGTCGAGATGATTTCAATGTTCCACCGTTGCAGCTGTCTGGCAAGTTCAACGATGCCCGACTTGTCGGAGACGCTGATCAATGCTCGTTTTATTTGGACGGGATTTTTCATGCCGACGCGATCATAACGTTCTGTCCGTTCACTTTCACCTGGCCCTCGGCAAAGAGGCGGACCGCTTCGGGGTAGAGCTGATGCTCAATCTCCAGGACCTTTGCGGCGAGGCTTTCCGGCGTATCGTTCGGGGCGACTTCGACCGTTCGCTGCAGAACGATCGGTCCGCAGTCATATTCTTCGTCGACAAGATGAACCGTTGCGCCGCTCATGCGTTCCTTGTTCGCAATGACTGCCTCATGCACATGAATTCCATACATTCCTTTTCCGCCGAACTTCGGCAGCAATGCGGGGTGGATGTTCACAATGCGATTCTTGAAGTGTCCGATAATTGAGCTATCCAGCATTTTCATGTATCCCGCGAGCACCACAAAATTGACTTTCGCGTCCGTCAGCTTTTTCAGCAATGCTTTATTAAAGGTTTCATCCGAACCGAACTGCTGCCGGCTCACATGGAGGGCGGGAATCCGGTTGTTTCGCGCGATTTCCAGCGCGCCGGCGGTGCTGTTATTGCTGATCACTAATGCGATCCGAGCGTTGGGAATTTTCCCCGCTTTGATCGCGTCGAGGATTGCCTGGAAGTTCGACCCTTTCCCCGAAGCAAAGACGGCAATGTTAAGCAGATCCGGCACCACGCAATGGTACAAAATGACGTAAGAATTTAACGATTATTTGAGGAATAGTCAATAAGTAGTTGAGATGATGAGATTTTGAGCAGATGAGATTACGAAAGGGAGAAGCGGTGAAGGGGTGAGTGGGAGAATGGGTGAGATGATGAGATAGACGCGTGATGGCCTGGATAAGATGATGAGATGTTGAGAAAGGAAAGGCAAGAAGCCAATAGCTAAAAGCCAAAGGCCAAAAGCCAAGAGCAAGAAGAATAAGTAGTTGAGATGTTGAGATAATGAGAAAGAAGAGATGGGAAGAAGAAGCCAAAAGCCAAAGGCTAAAAGCCAAGAGCAAGAAGAATAAGTAGTTGAGATGTTGAGATAATGAGAAAGAAGAGATGGGAAGAAGAAGCCAAAAGCCAAAGGCTAAAAGCCAAAAGCAAGAAGAATAAGTAGTTGAGATGGTGAGATTATGAGAAAGAAGAGATTAGAAAATAGAGGCCAGAAGCGAATAGCTAAAAGCCAAAGGCGAGAAGTCAGAATTCAGAAGACAGAAGTCAGAATCCAGTAGCCAGAAGTCAGAATGTAGAAGTCGGGAATCAGAAATCAGCATCCAGCAGTTGTGGGGCCTCGGATGTCGGTGCGACGGGGAATGTTCGGGAACCATGGGGTTTCATGTTACAGGTTTCCGGCCTTTTGTAATTAAATCACTGATAATATCAAACCAAGGGATATAATCGCCCAATTCCCGTTCGACAACTTCTATTTCTTTCAGAGTAAGATCTCTTCCTAATTCTTGATTAGCAACAGTTTGAATGTCTTCAACATTTAATGAGTATACGATTCTTTCAGTGTTAATCATGTGAAACCTCTCTTATGACGTTTCTGAAGAATGGAAAATGTTTTTCCGATGCCAAAGAATTGCATTAATGTGTGGATACATATTGGGCTGTTTCGGTAAGATCATCTTTGTATCATTTTTCAATATGCTTCTAAAACAAAGAATAGTGTTGGTGAGAAAAGACGGCCTGTCCGCGAAATGTTTCTTACAATCGCTAAGCTGCACTTACTTGAACCTTTTGAAATACTCATCGATTTCGTCGCGTAAAGTTATTCCCACCCTTCCAAAACAGTCCAGCAGTTCATTATATGCACCTTTTCCTCCCAGAAAATCCCAAAATTCTTCTGCTACCTTCAACTCATGCTCAAGGTCAAGCATCCCTTTTAGTGTCCATCGTTCATATGGTTTCGGTTCGTAAGGATTATATGGAATCGCAACAAGGGTATTGATCTTCACTTTCGGATTTTGTGTTAAAGCAATCCCCGCCCATTCAAGAAGCGTTCTCTTGAAATCCTTAAAATTGCTAATGTTTGGCTTTGCCGTCTTCAAATCAAAAAGATACACTTGGGCGTCTGCAGTCTCGAGATACAAATCCACCTTGACTGTTTTCAAAGCATTGATTTTACCTTTACCAACCGCCTTTCTGATTGTTTGTATTTCTTCAAGCTTATTGGGATTACTCCCGAGAGTCAGGTCATTCATAATATTTTGAATGACCTGCTGACACCCTTGGCCAATCGTATTTCCAACCACATACTGAGCCTCGGCTTTCTTGAAGCGATTCTTTGCGAGTGCGACAGCCACGGGTTCAAAAATTGAAGTCCCAAAAGTTGTGTTTAGAGACTGGATGAAAGAATATAATGCCATCCTATCTTTGCCGAGAAGACGAAAATGGAAAGGCATGTTGCTTGATTCAGGACTATAATTCTTAAACTTTTCAAGCAGGCAATTACTTATTACTTCTTCGATTATTTTAATTTGATAATCATTCATAGGCATCTATTTATCCAATTCTTCCAGTCCAGAGTAGTATGGATAATGTGTCTTAATCGCCACTTTGTCTTTTGCTGAAATGATTTTCCTTTTCATTGCTTTTGAAACATTATTTAGCACACATTTGTAATGGTAATGCAATCCATTGGCAAATTCGTGTTGGGTGTGGGCTAGCGTTTTGGCTTTATTTCTGGCGTATTTGGTATACTTGCACCGTCCTCTGAGTATGTCTTTCGGTTGCACCACGGTGCACTCTTTTAAGCAATTCACTTTTATGTCATCCAGTTGTGTGTCGAAATTGGAATATCTTTCTATCACATAAGGACAGAACTGAATCCATCTGTTGCAAGCCGGACAACGGTCAGAGTTTCTTGAATTGGCGGTATCTATTGTGGCAGTCGGTATCGCTGTTCTTAACGAGAAAGAGCCGGATTGAATTTCTTTCTTAGTTCCAACCTCTAATCCATAGATTCTTTTGTCGCGAGTAATGAGTAAGAAATCTGGTGGGACAAGATGATCCTCTCTAGCAAAGATTTTTTGAGTGAGAAGCAATGGCAGTAGGTACCCTTCGTTGCGTCTCAGCAAGAAGATATAGACCAGCAACTCATGCCACAATCCGCCAGCCGTTTTTGGAAGAATTGTATCAAAATATTCATTCAATTCCTTTGGTGCGTCGGTCTTTTCTTGGGTAAGCCCTACTTTCCCACGAAACCTAAACAAATCTTTGAACTGCTTTTCTTTGACTATGTCAGGAAGTTCCTCTTTTAATCCCAGCAATACCTTGCGTCTCAGTTTTAGAGAGACCGTGATTGACTCAAAGCACATCAAAAGATTTACGAAGAGCAGAATGCATTTTACAAATTTCTCTTTGTCTTTTCTTGATTTCATTATATAGAAACCCCTGCCCAAGAAAAAATATTCATATAAATCAGCCAGAATCATTTGTCTGTCATGCTCAGCATAAAGCTGGTCGTGGAAATTCGTTTCGGCGAATGTTTTTTCTATGTTCGTTAAATTCTCGTGATAAATTT
This sequence comes from Bacteroidota bacterium, assembly GCA_049515655.1. Classification (GTDB taxonomy): domain Bacteria; phylum Bacteroidota; class Ignavibacteria; order UBA10030; family SZUA-254; genus JBEKTW01. The sequence continues at coordinate 154,927 of JBEKTW010000003.1, read as the reverse complement.
CATAATCAGTCTCGTCCTGTTTAGCAAAATTCCTTCTCTCACTAAATGTTTTCTGCAAAACGTCGAGATGCCTCAGAGTTTGATCTATTCCATGTAGTAGGCTGTCCATTTATTTACTCTTTATATGAAAGATACTTTCCGAATACGCTCCCTTATCCTTCTCCGTTCTATTCAACACGGGGCGCTTGAATTGTTGTACAATCTGCAGTCCGCATTTCTCAGCGATCAAGGGATAAACGCCGTACTTGTCGTTTGCGACAAGAAGGATCTCAAAATCGTCGGATAGGAAACGTTTGCAATTATTCAAGACTGAAACTATCCCATCAACATAAGACTCTTTTGCCTCCCGACCGGTTCCTTTCTGCATCCGGCCAATTTCCATCTCATCCTTTCTCTCAAAACCGAAAAGATCGTAAGCATATGCATGTTGTTCATGGTAATCTATCAACCCAACATATGGGGGACTTGAAAATATTCCTTTGATTCTGTTGCGGCTCACAAGTTTACCTAGCTCCGGATGGTGTTCTTTGAGCGTAGCTGTGATGTCGATCGTTCTTGAATCCCCCGTCAAGCAATATTGCAGAGTGTTTGTCTTCAGCTTTTCAAATTGTGCAAGCCGCGAAATGGTATCCCCGCAGTAGCGTTCCCACCAACTGAGGATGGAAAACAAGGGCTTGCAAATCTTTCCGTGTTTGCTGCAATAGTAGGTTGTTGAAATGGGATCTAGAAGAGTCGCAAGGTCTGCATGGGTGGTCGCCCGGCACGAACGAATTGTTCTGCTCAGAATAATACTGAGCATCTTCTTAGTAGAAATGTTTTGAGCCTTTCTTACCTTCTGGAATACAAATTCGATCTCTCTCCGGATATGTTGTAAATACCACTTCTTGAGAAACCCATTTCCGTGCTCCTGCTTTAATTCGATGTCGTACTTCTTCACCAAATTCCAATAACGGGGAAGGAATTCTTTCTCCTTTTCAGCTCCATATGTGTCCTCATTGATCTTTTTCTGATGCACCCTTCGTTTATAGTCCGGGGATGGGAAATATTCATCATTGAACTTCTTCAATTCCTCCAGAAGCTCATTCTCAAATGTCACTGTCTTTGAATCAGCGATGATTTTTTTTAGCTCGAGTGTGATTCGCTGGATTTCTCTCTGGAGGTCAACAAAGTCGTATTTCCCGACTTTGGCATTGCTGATCAATGCATTGAAAGCAGAGATATCTATTCCAACAGCATGCATTCCGAGCTCGTTCGCTTGCACCAGCGTCGTTCCGCTGCCACAGAACGGGTCTAAGACTATGTCGCCGGGTTTGAAATAAACCTGTTTCTTGAACTCGTCTGTATGGCTATCTAGAAAATACTCAACCAGCTGGGGAATAAATTTTCCTTTGTATGGATGAAGGCGGTGAACGTGTTTGGTCGTGTCCGCCTCCTTTAGATAATCGAATGATAAGCGCCAATCAATGTCTTGGCCAAGTTTTTCCTTCCATTCGACCTCTCTTCTTCCATAGAACGAGTGGTAATATCGTCTTAGTTCATCTTTCTTAACCAGTGTTGAGCCGTTCGAGGAGTGTTTTTTCACCTTTCCATATTGGATGAGGTAAGAAATATTCGACGCAGTGACATTCTTGCCCAAGTAGCCTGTAGCCCATTCACTCGCCTGCTGGATTGTCAATAGTCCATCTTCTTCTATGAGAGCAAGCTGCTCGACGGGTTGTGCAATCTTAGACTGACGGAGGTAGGGAACCTCAGGTTCGGCGACTCTTTTGCTTCTCGCCTTTTTCTTCTTGGATGCGTTCTTTTTCATTTTTTGTCCTCCCGAATTTGTTTAAGTACTGATATGATTTACGACAAACCGGTAACCCCTAATATACGATCGATGAACGAATGAATCAACTTCTCAAAATCTCAACTACTCAACATCTCAACATCTTGGTGTCATTAGTTCTTTGTTATTGGTTCTTTGTTATTCGTTCTTGTTTCCAGCTACTTGCTCTTAGCTATTGGCTGTTGGCCTTCGGCTTCTTGCTTCTCACATTCTCATCATCTCATATCTCTCAATTCAAAACGCAAAATTCAAAATTAAAAAACGTTCTGGCTCATCTCAACTACTTAACCATTTAACTACCCAACTACTCAACTCCTCCCCTCACACCTTCGCCAATTCATTCTTTAAGTAGTCAATCACCCTGACCGGTGTCGGGTCGATGCCGTTCAGGATTGCCAGGTAGTAGCTTGTCCAATCGCCAAGATAGATCAGGGAAAAAATTCTTGCCATGAGCGACGTGCCTTCGCTGTACATTTCAACCACCTCGTTTGCGTATTCGCCCACGATTTCCATCGTGATTGCCATGCGCCGCTGGACCCGGGCGTGGTCGGATTCATCCCGCAGGAAAATCGCTACCATGTTCTTCATCTGCCGCTTCAGCACTTTCCATCCGACCAGCTCGTTGTGGTTCATTTCCGGCAGTACGTGGCCGAAGGCCAGCACTTTGGCATTCTCAGCAAATTGTCCGCGCCATCGAAGGTTCACAATATCGAACTTGTCGGCGGCGGAGTACACGATCGGGACCTTGCCGTAAAGCTTCTGCGCCAGCTTGAATGCCTTGTTCTTCTTCAAATCGGGCGAAGAGTACAACTTTGACTTCTCTTTCAGCAGCGAAACCGTTTCACGAATATCCTTGTCGCGGGTTTTTATCAGCTTCATTTTGGTGAGAGCCACCAACACCGGAAAGAAGGAGTACCCCAAGGCAACCCGCGGGGGGAAACCTTTCGGGATGGTAATCAGCGGCTGGTGGTATTTCCTCGCGAGCCGCTCGGTTTCGCCGTTTGAGCTGATGCAAAGTACTTTGGCGTCGCGCTTTGTTGCCTCCTTGTGCGAAGCAACAGTTTCCTCGGTGTTGCCGGAATAACTTGAGACGATGACCAGGCTGTTCTTGCCGACAAAGGCAGGCAGGAAATAATGCCGGTTGACAAAAAAGGGAATGTGTAATTCTTCCTGGAGATACGAGCGAAGCAGGTCTCCTCCAATCGCAGAGCCACCGAGTCCCGTCACAACGATATTGTTGATGGATGCCGATGCGTACGGCGCCGGACTCTTCTTGCCGATGCGTACGGCATCTTCGACCTGGCCGGGGAATTCCACCAGCAGGCGTCGCATATTGGATTTATCGAATTGAGCTATATCCATTTCTCTCATACATTCCTCCTATTGAATGTTGTTCTTGTCGTCGAGTGGAATATCGGGACAATTGCTCTTCATGAACGCTCGTGCTGTCGATTCCACCTCGCTTGCGGACGCAAAGGTCAGCGCTTTGTGCGCGAGCTCCTGGGCCTCCTTGTACGAGGTCGAGCGAATGATTTTCTTTATTTCCGGCAGCATTGACGGAATCACGCTGAGCTCATCGATGCCCAGGCCCAGGAGTACCGGTACAGCGAGCGGCGTGCTTGCCATTTCGCCGCAGATACCGACCCATTTCTTGTGTTTGTGGCCGCCGCCGATGATGTGCTTGAGCGTTCTCAGCACGACCGGGTTAAGTTCCTGGTACAGATCGGCAACGAGGTTGTTGCCGCGGTCGATTGCCAGAAGATACTGTGTCAGGTCGTTTGAACCGATGCTCAGAAAATCAACCTCCGCGGCGATTTCCCCGGCGGTAAGTGCGGCGGCAGGAACTTCGATCATCACGCCAATTTGAATCTTGGCATCAAACTTTATTTTCTTTGCCTGGAGCTCCGCTTTTGCCTGCTCAACCAGTTCCTTCGCTTTGTAAACCTCTTGAATCGTGGTTACCATCGGGAACATGATGGCAATGTTCTTTCGCGTGCTCGCTCGGAGCATCGCACGCAGTTGGTCCAGGAACAGGTCCGGGCGGTCGAGCATCATGCGAATGCCGCGCCAGCCGAGGAACGGGTTCGCTTCTTCCGCCATCTCGGGGGCGATTTTGTCGCCGCCGACGTCGAACGTTCGCATGATAACACGGTTCGGATAAATATGACCGGCTATTTTCTTGTATTCGCGATACTGTTCCTCCTCAGAAGGAAAATCGTCGCGGTCGAGAAGAATGCTTTCGCTGCGGTACAATCCGATGCCCTGCGAGCCCTGAACAACAACGTATTCGATTTCTTCCTGAAACTCAATATTCGCGGAAAGCTCCACCGTGTGACCGTCAGTCGTTGTCGCAGGCAGGTTCTTCAGCTCGACTAGTTTCGATTCGAATTCCAGAAATTGTTCGCGCTTTCGTTCGGCGGCCTCCAGGCTTTCTTGGGACGGATGAATGGTGATTGTTCCGCTGTAGCCGTCAAGAATAACCAGGTCGCCGGTTACAACGGACCGGCTCGCTTCGCCGAGCCCGACGGCGGCGGGAATTTTGAGCGCGCGTGAAAGCAGCGCCGCGTGGGAAGTAACACCTCCGAGGTCGGTGGCATAACCGAGCACATTGTTCCTGCTGAGAATCATCGTATCAGCCGGTGTGAGATTGTGTGCCACGATGACAGCCGATTCATCCAGTCGTGAGAAGAGCTTCTCCTGTTGAAGATTCCGAACGATGCGGTTCTTCAGATCGTCAACATCGTGCGCCCGCTCGTGCATGTAATCGTCGTGCGCAGCGAGCATAAGTCTTGCGTACTTCCCGATCTCATCGTTGACAATGTGCTCCGCGTTCTTCTTTTCCGTGCGGATTCTTTTTCTGATCGCGTCGAGGAGGACCTGATCTTGAAGAACCATGATCTGCGCCTCAAAGATCTTGGCTTTTGCATCCCCGATCTTCTGCTGCGCGAAGGCCAGGATCTTGTTCAACTCCTTCTCCGACTTTGCGACAGCACGGTCCAATCGTTCAAGTTCGTGCCCGAATTCGTTATCGCCGAGGTCCCATGCTTCCACAACCGGGACTACTTTCTTGAACAAGTATACATGACCGATCGCGATGCCGGGCGCGGCGGCGACACCTTTCATGACGACCTCTTTCTTTATGGAGCTATCCTGGTCCGTCATCATCATTGCTCCTCGAAACCGTTTTCAAAAAGTTTGACAACTGCCTCGGCCGCCGCCAGCTCGTCTTCACCGCTGAACTGCAGAAGAAGTTTTGAGCCTTGTTCTGCCGCAAGAGTCATCACGCCGATAATGCTCTTTCCGTTTATCTGCATTTCATCCTTCACAATAAAAAAATCCGACTTGAACCTGGCAGCAGTCTTGACAAGCATCGCCGCGGGACGCGTATGCAAGCCTGTGCGATTCCGTATCGTTACTTCGCGTTCGGCCATGTTGCTCTCAGGAATTTCTCTCGAGCAACCGGCTTGAAAGCCACAGCAGGGTGGACTTCGCTTTGCCCGGCTCCAGAGCAGCAAGCTCCTCTTCCGCCAGGCGTGTACGGAGGGCGATTTCATTTCGCGCATCGTCCAGAACGCATTCACGCCTGTAGATGTCGAGGATGGTGCGTATTGCGTGCTTGTTCATTCCATTGTTCGGGACGACTTTCCGCAGAAGTTTCCTGTCGCTGCCCTTCACCCGTTCGAGAGCTTTCACAAGCAGGAAAGTCTTCTTTCCTTCCTTGATGTCGCCTCCGATGGTCTTTCCGACTTCTTCCTCGTCGCCGACGATGTCCAGCAGATCATCTTTGATCTGAAAAGCCATCCCCAAGTACTCGCCAAACCTGCGAAGCGCTTTCACTTCACGGGCCGTTCCGTTGCCGATCAACGCGCCAATCTCAGTTGCCGCAGAAATCATTCGAGCCGTCTTTTTGTTGATCATCATAAAGTAATCTTCGACCGTTACGTCCTGGCGCTTCTCGAATTCTTTATCGAATCCCTGTCCCTCGCAGACCTGAATAAACGCGTCCGTAAGCACAGCGAGGATTTCGTTGACCCGGGGTGATTTTGTTCGCAATAAGAAACGATACGCGTGTGCTGTCAGTTCGTCGCCGGACAGAATCGCGACATCTTGATTCCATTTCTTATGAACCGTTGGTTGGCAACGGCGCATATCTGCGTTGTCCATCACGTCGTCATGGATCAACGTGAAATTGTGGAGAAGCTCGACGGCGACCGCGGCATCGAGAGCCGCACGCGCGTCGCCTCCGACTGCTTCGCATGCCAGCAGAACCAGGACCGAGCGGACGCGCTTGCCCCCCGAGCCCAGGACATATTGGATCGGTTCGTACACAAACCGTGGCTCTGTGAATTCCCTGAGGACGGCAAGCCGACGCTCGATGCTCGTCTTGTGCCCTTTCGTTATTGCCGGGTAATCCCGTTCTCGTAGCCCTGTTGACATGCGCAAATAGCCGCCAGAAATGTAAGGGAATCTCGTATTCTTTTACGATAATAAGAAAACACAGGGTGAGAAGCAAACAGCCTTCCATCTGTTGTTTCAGCCAATTTTTTTGTATCTTAGAGGCGCCAGAATATGGATTACCTTCGGATAGTCTCAGTCGCATTATTTGTCTCATTATTGTTCTCATCTTGTATGTACAAACAACAACGCATCAGCACGAAGACCGAACTTGTGAAATTCTTGGATTCACTCGAGCAACGATATGAGGGGGCCTGCCGGCAAATGGGGGTTGCCAACTGGAATAGTTACTCCAAAGAAGGTCCCTATGATCTCGATGCCGCCAAACAGGAGTTTGCGAATATTTTTTCGGATACGGCGGCCCGAAAAATCGTCGAGGACTGGCGGGCGCAATCCAGCTCGCTCGCCGACCCGTTGCTGGCACGCCGTCTTGAGCTGTGGCACCGGTGTTTCATCGGCGGCGCAATTTACGCCGACCCCGATGTTGCAAAGCTGGAGAATGCTCTTCAGCAACGCATCACTAATTTCAAGTTCACGTATAACGGCTCCCCGACGACACGGGCGAAGGTCAACAACGCGCTCCGGGAAGAACAACGTCAGTCGGTGCGCAAGAAGCTGTGGTCCGTTCCGGGCAAGCTGTCTGCCGCCGCGGCAGGTGACCTGATCAAGCTGGTCAAACTTCGCAACAAGAAGGCGAAGTCCCTCGGATTTTCGAACTACTATTCTCTCGCCCTTTCTCTGCAAGCCATCGATGAAGAGTGGCTCCTCGCGACGCTCAATTCACTGGAAGAAAAAACGCGTCTGGAATTTGAGCAATTCATCGCGACGTTCAGGAAAAAACTCCGGGTGAAACAATTCGGAGCGTGGGATTTCGAGCACGCCTTGCGGGAGGGTGCGTCTCTTCCCGACAAGTATTTCCCGTCCGATTCCGTGTTCAAGATAATTCACCGGTTCGAGAAAGGAATTGGTTTTGCTGTTGATTCCCTTCCAATCAAGGAAGTTGTAAAAGACATACCGTACAATGGGCTCAGTCTGGCAATTCACATTCCCTCCGACTCGCGGTTTCTTCTCAATCCGACAAAAGGGAAAGGATTTTATGGCGTCGCATTTCATGAGTACGGCCATGCATTGAAAGCGGTTCACACCGATGTTGAATACCCGATCCTGAAAGGCTACGAATGGATTCCCGGGGGGCAGTGCGCGATGTACGAAGAGGGAATCGCTGACATGCACGGGGAGTTCACGGACGATTCGCTGTGGCTATCAATGTTTACAAAAGCCAAACCGAAGGAAATTGAACGGTACGTCCGGGAACGTGGATTACCCAGCCTCTACCGGTTACGAAGGCTGTTGAAGGATTTTTTCATAGAGTATGAAATGTACCGCGACCCGGGACAGGATATGGCCGCCCTGGAGCGTGCAATGTTTAAAAAGTACTTGCTCGTTGACCCCGGCAAGGACGAGCCGCACCAGTACGCCGCTTCGATGTGGTACACGTCGTATCCGTGTTACTACCAGAACTACGTGCTATCGACCATGATCGCAACACAGCTCCAGGAAGCGCTCACGAGCAAGTTCGGGAGCGAAAAGCTGAAGAATCCCAAAGTTGCACCGTGGATCATCCAGTATCTCTATTGCGGCGGTGAAACTGAAGAATGGACGTCCCGCATTCGCACTGCGACGGGAAAGTCTCTTGAACCGGGACCGTACTTGCGGAAACTCGGAATCGAGTCAATGCGTTTAATTTCAAGAAACTGAATAATTATTCCTATTGCCAGATATGAACAATAAAGGTACGTTCTCCGTGAAACGATATGGTTTTGTGATCGCGGTTCTGTTCGTCATCCTCAGAAGCAGTCTCGACGCGCAGGGCTTCAATTTGTTGTGGTTCTACCCGCATGTCGATTCCGTCATACGGTTTCCGAGCGCGCAGTACAAGCTCACGATCATGTGTTCCAAGAGAATCGACAAGCGCTACGTGACGTTTGTTGGGTCGAAAGGATCGGACAAAGCTCTCCTTGCCGCAATCACGCTGAAACCACTGACGGATGTGTCGGATACCAGTATCTCGCTAACCGTCAGTTATGATGGCATCACACCGGGTGTGGGAAAGGTGTCGACGTGGGCGTATATCTTCGACCGCAATCATGATGGGAAGATCGACTATATGGCGTTGCTGGCAGGCGCAGGCCCGGTGAAAACAGACGATGTCCCCGAGAACTTCCCCAAGCGTGGGCAGCCGTTAAGCCGCGCCAACATCGAGGTATTCGTGAGTCATTGTTCGCTCATCTTTGACCATTGGGCCGACGATAACTTTGACGACACGCTCGATGCCGTCATTCATCATGACATGGATCCCCTGCGCGATTGGGTACAGCGGCAAATCGTCGTTCGCAGCACGAATTTCGACGGAAAGTTCGACAGTGTTTCGACGTTTCGCCTGCAGCCGGGAGATCTGGAAGGAGATACTCTTGCCTACACATCGGGCTGGGTTCCGTTTTATCCTGTCGGCAAGACAGTCCCGGATGCCATTACGCGTGAGTCATTCACGGAGGTGACGGAGTATCTTCATCTGGTGAATCGTGCGGCGAAGCTGTGCGGGCTAACAAGTGACAATTTCTATCCCCTGCCGCCCGAAGACTAACGAAGTAGTTTCTCCAGTTGTTCTGCCGTCAGTAGCCACCGCAGGCAGCAGACACCCTGCACAATGGGTCGCGGTGTATCGAGACGGGCGAGGCTTCCCTTGTTCATCACGATGCGGGCGGAGACCGACCCGCTCACAAGAGACGAAATGAATGTACTCAACTGCGGCTCATGTCCTACCAGGAGAACCGTTTGACGGGAAATATTATTCAAGAGCTCCAGAATCTGTCGCTGGTCCGTTCCGGGAATGAGGTATTCTGAAGTGGAAATTTCCGGTTTCTGCAGTATTTGTTGGACGGCCTTCGCCGTTTGCCTCGCCCGTTCAAGAGGACTCGATATAATGATCTCCGGGAAAATGTCGAGTCGTTGAAGCGCCAGGCCGGCTTGAGCGGCTTGCTTTTCACCCAGCGGGGACAACGGACGCTCTGCGTCGTCGTAGCCGGCTTCCATCGCGTCGCCGTGGCGGAGGAGATAAAGGGTCACGAAACGTCCATGATTGTTTGAAAGACCTGTCCGATCCCCTGCAGAATTTCTTTCAGTACGTTCACAACCCGGCGGCATGTTGTCCATGTCGGTTTCTGATAGATCGTGGGTCGCGTCACAGGTCGCCGACTCCTTCACGTTGGTGATGGTTCAAGGCAACCCGGGTTCTACGAAAATGACTTTTTCCCGTTCCAGCAGGACAGCCCCTTCGGCAGACTTCCTGGGTTTACGGACGTACTTTCGTTCACAGTAAGCGACCGCGACGTTGCTCGCCTTGCGCATTTTACTGTAGTACGCTGCGATACTTGCCGCCTGGCGTATTGCCTTCGGCGGCGGCAGAGTTTTTGTCTGTGATTTCAGAACGGTGTGAGAACCGCTCGCTCCCCGCGCGTGGAACCAAAGGTCGTTTGGTTTGGCATAGTGGGCGGTGAGCAGGTCGTTGTTTGCTGCACTCTTGCCGACCCAGACTTCAAATCCTCCGTCGACGACAAACACCCGGAACGGAAGTAATTCTTTCCCATCTTCCCGTTTGATGATTCCGAGTGCCCTCAATCCCTGTTCGTGCTGGGTCTTAAATTCATTGACCTGTTCCATCGTTTGGCAGTTGTCGAGATGGAGTAATAACGTCTCGAGCCTGGACATCTTGTCTGTCAACTCCTTCAATCTTTTTTCGTTTTCCACGTGCGCAAGTTTGGATTTTTTTGCTTTCTCAAAATACCGGGCGGCGTTCTGAACAGGAGTCAATTTGGGGTCGAACGCTATATGCAACGGCCGCTCCGCGTCGAAGACGTCGGGCACATCGATTTCCTTCGTGCCTTTGGTGAGGTGCTGCAGGTTCGCCATGATGACATTTCCGATGTGCTCGTACTCGTTGGCCCGGTCGGAATCAACAAGCTCGCGGTTTACCAGCTCGGCGCTCCGTCGCGAGTCTTTAAGTATTTTCTGGACGTGTTTGAGTAATCTGTTCTTCTCTGAATCAATTCTCTGGTGACGAAATGATTGTGCGACGAACGCATGTACCGCCTGGTTCACATCAGGAAATGATTCGGTTCTCGATCCTGCCAGGTGGTGCAACGGTATGACCGACAAGATTTTCGGGACGTCGCTCCGGTAGTAGATTGTCGGATGCGGGTGCTCAAGTTCATTGTGAATTACTTCGAGACATCTGGCCAGTCTCTCAATGTCGACCGGGGTGCATTCAATCATTTTTTGTTTCTCATCTATCCGGGACCGGTGAAGAACTTCACGGGCAATCGTGGAACCCAGAAGCGGAAGCGCGGTCTTGAGACAGGCAAAAATGCTTTCGGACGGAAATCGGTGAAGAAGTATTGTAAGGTCGCTCGGGTTACCCGGGAATCTGCTGTCGGATGATACCGGGGCTGTCAACACTTTTCCTTTCACATCCTTTCCATGCTTGAACGCGTCTTCCACAATTCCCTGCTTGCGGATGAGAATAATATTGCTCGCCGAAGTGTTATACATGTGTGCTTGGATCGTCAGATCACGCTCGAGTTGTATTTGCATGATCCGATCATGCGGATGCAGCGTGACGCCGGTAATCCTGTTCTGTAGGACGTCGGGGAATATATCGACGGTGTTTTTTCTCGCGCGAGAAACCGTGTCGCGGAGGTATATATAATTCAGTGCCGGTTCGATGGAAATTGTCAGGCACATCTCCCTGGATTCGCGAAGGATGGTCAACAGCAATTCATTCTTGTGCTGCGTATAGACCTCAAGGATGAGCCCTTCCCTTAGATGTTCATCCAATTCCTTCGAGAGGGCATGAAGGGTGAAATAATGCGTAACCATGTATGATAAATCCCAGAAAATGTTTTCCACAAAAATATATCCAAAACCAACATGAAGTTCAATTCCAGGGCATTCATGTTGACAAACTGTTGAAATCCCGGTGCAAAAGATGTGGAAACCTTTTCCTTGACGGTGGAGTGAATTTTTCGTACCTTGTATTCACAATTCCCCCGAAATCTTACTCAATTTGCGGATTCTTGATGATTTCCAGCATGACTGGCTATGGGCGAGGTGAAGTTGGCTCTCACGGTATTACAGCAGTGGCCGAAATCCGCAGTGTCAACAGCCGATTTCTTGAAATAATGACCCGGTTGCCTCACTCTCTTGCGCTTCGTGAAAACGATGTGAAGGAGATGGTGCGAAAGCGGATTACGAGGGGAAAGATCAACGTTGCAATAGCCATCACCCATGAGAACCAGGAAGATATTCCTTTAAGGATTAATCGGCCGGCTGCGAAAGCCTACTATCATTTGCTGACGGAATTACGCAAGGCAGTGAAGATCCGAGGCCAGGTGTCGCTCGAACACTTGCTGCAATTCCCGGACATCCTCGAACCGCAGGAATCCGATCCGAGCGGCGGAAAGGAATGGTCGATCGCTGAAGAGGCACTGGTGAAAGCGGTCGAGGATCTCCAAACGATGCGGTTGAGGGAAGGCGAGGAGTTGAAATCGGACCTGATGGTTCGTGTTCACGTGATGGCGCGTTTAGTCGACGAGATTGAACATGCGAGCAAGGAACACGTTCCAGTAGAGCACGCCCGGCTGCGTGAGCGAGTCCAGCAATTGCTGGCAGACCAGTCGTCCATTGATGAGGGACGATTGGAACTCGAGCTCGCGTTGCTGGCGGATAAGCTCGACGTAACAGAAGAATGTGTGCGATTCAGAAGTCACAATAAGTTTTTCCTCGCCGCCATGGCGAACGATGATTCGGTCGGGCGTAAATTGAATTTTCTGTTGCAGGAAATGAATCGCGAAGCGAACACGATCGGGTCGAAATCGTTTGACGCGGAGATTGCGCATAAGGTCATAGCGATCAAGGAAGAACTGGAGAAGATACGAGAGCAACTGCAGAACATAGAATGACGGTATCGGCATATGGTGGCGTCGTTCTTCCCGGTGACCGCCGGCGGAATATTCTGCTGAGGACACTCCATACCGGTTAACTACTACGATGGCAACTTCGAAGCTTCTGGTCATTTCCGCGCCGAGTGGCTGCGGAAAGACAACAATCGTGCGGGAAATACTACGACGGCATCCGGAGTTGAAATTCTCGGTTTCAGCGACTACCAGGAAACAGCGTGTGAATGAAATTCATGGGAAGGATTATTTCTTTTTGGCGAAGGAAGATTTTGAACATAAGATTCAGCGAGGTGAGCTCGTCGAGTGGGAACGCATCTATGACAATTACTATGGCACGCTGAAAAGCGAGGTTGAGACCGCTCTGCATTCGGGAACCTCGATGCTGTTCGATATTGACGTGAAAGGCGCACTGTCTGTCAGAAGGTGCTATCCACAGGATACGGTGTTGATTTTCATCGAGCCGCCGGGTATTGAGGTTTTGCGCGAGCGTCTTGCTCACCGGCGCACGGAGAGCGAAGATGTCATCCGCAAACGGCTTGAACGGGTTCCCATGGAACTCGAAATGGGAAAACAATTCCACCATCGTGTTGTTAACGATGATTTGGATAAAGCAATAAATGAGGTTGACGCCATCGTCAGGAAAGCTGTCGGAACGGCGGCAACGCAAACCGCAGGGTTTTAATCATTCATCATATAATCATATCAGGAGAATAACGTAATGGCAGTGAAACCACTCGACCTCGAAAAGATGGCGAGCAGGGCCGACAATGTCTATGAAGCCATTGTCGTCACATCGAAGCGCGCGCGCCAGATCAACGAGGAGTTGAAGATCGAATTTAATCAACGCATCGAAGCGCTGCAATCGCGGACGTACGACCCGGAGGAAGAAACGGAACAACCGCAGACAAATCCCGACCAGATTCTCATTGCCCTGGATTTCGAACGACGATTGAAGCCGACGGATGTCGCGGTCCAGGAAATGATGGACGACAAACTCGAGTTCCGCTATAAAGGGGAAGAGCCCGAAACTCCCACGACCTGAGATTGACCCTTCTTTTGCGAACCCATGCTGAAGAACCGACATATCGTCCTTGGCATCACCGGCGGGGTAGCGGCGTATAAATTGCCTCTCCTGGCCCGGGAGTTCAAAAAGGCCGGTGCCCAGGTACGTGTCGTTATGACGGACTCGGCAAAGGCATTTGTCACACCAATCACCTTTTCCACACTCTCCGGAAATGAAGTAGTTGTCGGGATGTTCCCCGATCAGGAAGCCGGGACAGTCCACATCGGGACGTGGCACATAGACTTGGCACAATGGGCGGAGTTGATGTTCATTGCTCCCGCGACGGCCAACACGATTGCCAAACTCGCGCACGGATACGCGGATAACGCCGTAACTGCGCTTGCGCTGGCCCTCCGTTGTCCCCTCGTCATTGCCCCGGCGATGGATTCGGACATGTGGGTGCATTCGGCCACTCAGGAGAATATCACGAAGCTCAGGGAAATGGGTTATACTGTTCTCCCGCCCGCGGAAGGTGAGCTCGCGAGCGGCCTGGTCGGTCCCGGGAGATTGCCGGAACTTGATGTGCTTGTAAGAACGGCAGAAAATATTCTGGGTCGTGCGCATTTCGATTTGCATGGAAAGAAAATTCTCGTCACGGCGGGCCCGACCCACGAGGCAATCGACCCGGTGCGGTTCGTGGGCAATCGGTCGTCGGGAAAGATGGGTTTCGCGATTGCAAATGCAGCCACCCAACGCGGGGCGGAAGTAACGTTGATATCCGGGCCGGTTTCGTTAGCGACCCCGAGAAACGTACTGCGCGTCGACGTGGAATCCGCGCGCGAGATGCACAACGCCGTCATGAAGCACTTCCCCAAAGTCGATGCAGTGGTCATGGCCGCGGCCGTCGCCGATTTTTCTCCTGCGGTCCCGTCTTCTCAAAAAATCAAAAAGGAGAAATTGAAGTCGGATTCGTTCTCCCTTGAACTCAAGCGGACGAAGGATATTCTTCAGGCCCTCGGGGAGAAAAAGAACGGCGTGGTTCTTGTCGGATTTGCTCTCGAAACGGAGAGTGGCGTCGCACGTGCAAAGACCAAACTCAAACAAAAGAACCTCGACCTGGTTGTGCTCAATAAACCGCTGCAGGAGGGAGCCGGCATTGGAGCAGATACAAACATCGTGACGCTGATTTCAAAGAACGGAAAAGTTGAGAAGCTGCCGAAAATGACGAAATTCGATGCGGCCAATGAGATTTTGGATCGTGTGAAAAAGATTCTATGGTAGGAACGCATGTCCGATATCAATTCAGAACTTAACGATTTAATCGAAACCACCAAGAGATACTTCGTGCAACAAAGGGACTTGTTCGGAAATATTGTTTACACAGATGGGAAAAAGAAAGAAACGGGTGAGGTTGTCTACCCTGACGAACCATGGGTCAAATCGTCCTCGCTCGAAGAATTGAACGCTCAAAGTTGTGGGTGCCTCAAATGTTCCCTCGGGCACACGAGAACAAATTTTGTTTTTGGTGTCGGCAACCCGCGTACGAAAGTAATGTTTATCGGTGAAGCGCCGGGCGCGGACGAAGATCTCCAGGGGGAGCCGTTCGTCGGAAAAGCCGGCCAGTTATTGAACAAGATCATCGACGCGGTCGGGATGAATCGACAAGAGGTGTATATTTGCAATATCCTGAAATGCCGTCCCCCCAACAATCGGGATCCGCTGCCGACGGAAATGGAAACATGTTCGCCGTACCTTGCAAAGCAAATTGAGCTGGTGAAGCCGAAATTCATCATCTGTCTTGGACGCATTTCAGCGCAGTGGCTGCTGAAAACCACCGACAGCCTGACGACGATGCGGAGCAAGGTTCATGACTATCACGGTGCAAAACTGATCGTCACCTATCATCCCGCGGCACTCCTCCGGAATCCAAACTGGAAGCGCCCAGCGTGGGAAGACATGAAAATGTTCAAGAAATTGTACGATGAAGAGAAGGCGGCCGGATGAAGATACCCGATATCCAGCTCTCCAGCGGAGAAACATCCGGACGAGTTCCCCCCCAGGCGCTCGAAGTCGAGCGTGCGGTGCTTGGAGCAATGCTCATTGAAAAGGAAGCTGTTCCCAAAGTCATTGAGCTCCTTGACGAGACAAGTTTTTACAGCCCCACCCATGAGAAGATTTTCAAGGCGATGCTTTCTCTTTTTGAGAAAGGAGAGCCAATTGATTCCGTAACGGTTGTGGAAGAATTACGGCGGGCCGCGAAACTGGATCCTGTCGAAGACCCCCTCTATATTACCCAGCTTACCATGAACGTGACCTCTTCGGCCAATGTGGAATATCATGCTCGCATTGTGCTGGAAAAAGCGCTCATGCGCAGTCTGATTTCGGCGTCCTCCGAGGTAGCAACACGGGCGTACAGCAGCACCGAAGACGCGCTGGATTTGCTTGATGAAGCTGAAGCGAAAGTCTTCCAGATTTCCGAACGCCGTTTGAAAAAGACTTCCAAGCCGATGAAGACACTCGTACATGACGCCATCGAGGCGCTCCAGGAGATTCACGGCAAGCATGGCGGTGTTACCGGCGTTCCGACGGGATTCACGGAGCTGGACACCCTGACCGGTGGATTTCAAAAGTCTGATTTGATCATTATCGCTGGCCGGCCAAGCCATGGGAAAACAGCCCTTGCACTTTCCCTCGCCCGGAATGCCGCCCTGCACAAGGAGAAACCTACACCGGTTGCGATCTTCAGCCTCGAGATGTCCGAGTTGCAGCTCGTCATACGCCTCCTTGCCATGGAAGCAAAAGTGCGGGCGCAGGATTTACGCACCGGACGGCTGCGCGACGAAGAATGGCGAAGCATACCTCGCGCCGCCGACAAGCTGAGTGCCGCCAAGATTTTCATTGATGATTCAGCCACTCTCACCATTCTTGAACTCCGTGCAAAGGCCAGGAGGCTGAAGGCCGAACACGGTATCGGAATGCTCATTGTCGATTATCTCCAGCTCGTTCAAGGACCAAAGAATTCCGAGCGCCGGGAGCAGGAGATCTCGATGATTTCCCGCTCACTGAAAGCGCTTGCAAAAGAGCTGGAGATTCCAGTGGTCGCTCTTTCGCAATTGAATCGCGCCGTTGAAAGCAGAACCGACCGTCGCCCCGCGCTCGCCGACCTTCGGGAATCCGGAGCAATTGAACAGGATGCGGACGTGGTGATGTTCGTCCATCGACCCGAGCTGTTTGGTTTTCTTACGGTCAAGGAAGAGGAAGGCCAGGAAATTGAAACCGCGGGGAAAGCGGAGATTATCATTGGTAAACAACGAAACGGACCTCCGGGAAGAATCTGGCTGGCTTTCAACAAAGACCACATCGGGTTTGAGCGCCTCGAACGAGTCATGCCGGAAGCCTTGATGCCTCCGCCATCTGTTCCCCTCGAAATTGAGCCGCCATTCTAGAACGTGTCGCGAAAAAGTGATTTCACCCGTTAGTCCCGCCTGTTCCCCGGGCAAGCACCTTCTTCAAAAACCCGCGTCCATAGATACTCCTCTTGCCGATGAAAGAAACAGGGGAGTTCAATCGAAAACATATTTCTTACTCTTTCTCATTCTTTGTTGCGGACATCCGGCCAGGGCTCAGGACCAGAAACTATGTGGCCGGATTTTCTCATTTGCCACGAGCAACAAACTCATCGAAAAACCCATTGGCGAAGTCGTTGCGCTGATCGGAGAACAGTTCCTTGGGACGCCCTATGAGCCGAACACGCTGGAACAGCCCGGTGAGGAACGGCTGGTAGTGAACCTCCGTGCTTTTGATTGCGTGACGCTGGTGGAAAATGTCCTGGCGCTCGCTCGGTGCGTGAAGAAGGATCGGTTGTCGTTCAATGCGTTCGGGCAGGAACTTCAGAAGCTTCGCTATCGAAATGGCCGGGTGACCGGGTATGCAAGCCGGCTGCACTATTTTATAGACTGGATCTCCGACAATCAGAAGAAGGGAATTGTGGAAGACGTGACGCAGCGACTCGCCGGTAAGCCATATCGCAAAGCCTTCAACTTTATGTCGAAACACCGGAAACTCTATCGCCAGCTGGCAATTGACTCAACCTTCAGCCAGATAGAGGCTACGGAAGAAGCGCTTTCCAATCGGTCGTGGCTTTTCGTCCCCAAATCCAAAATCATCGGTTCGCACTCCGCAATCCAAACTCCGCAATCCGAAATCAGGTCCGGCGATATTATTGCGTTCACGACAGAACGGGAGGGGCTCGACATCGCTCACACGGCTATCGCCCTCAGATTGGATGATGGTTCCTTGCACTGCCTGCATGCGCCGGATGCCAAAGGGAAAGTGAGAATAACCGATGAAACTCTTTCCGAATACATTCAAAAACATACCTCTTTCACGGGAATCATAGTCGCACGGCCGGTCGCGCTGCGGGGAACGAATTGATTTCGTGGCGATATTTCATTACCTTTTTACTAGGAAAAATGCCCCGGTCGGGGCAATGTGTTTTTTAAGGGTGAAATGAAGAACATCTGCATACTCGGTTCAACCGGTTCGATCGGACAAAATAGCCTGGAGGTAATCTCGAATCTCCCCGGGAAGTTCAAGGTGAAGTATCTGACGGCAAACAGGAATGTTGATTTGCTGCTGCGGCAGATCGAGCTCTATCAGCCCAAAGCGGTGGCGGTGCTGGATGAGAATTGCGCGTCCCGGCTGAAACAATCCGTCGACGGCTCACTCGAGTTACTGGTCGGCGAAGAAGGCCTGGAGGAGCTTGCCTGCAGGAATGATGTGGACGTCGTGATCAGTTCCCTTGTCGGGTTTGCCGGCTTGAAACCGACCGTCGAAGCCATAAAGTGCGGGAAAACCGTCGCGCTGGCGAATAAAGAAACGCTCGTAGTTGCGGGCGAGATTATCATGGCGCTCGTGAAGAAGCACGGCGCGACACTCATTCCGATCGATAGTGAGCACAGCGCGGTGCTTCAATGTCTGATGGGCGAGGAACACGCGAACATCGCACGGCTCATCCTCACCGCGTCCGGCGGTCCGTTCCTCATGAAAGAGAAAAAGGATTTTGCGAATCTCACGGTCGATGCGGCGTTGAAACACCCAAACTGGAAAATGGGGCAGAAAATCACCATCGATTCCGCAACATTGATGAACAAAGGTCTGGAAGTGATCGAAGCGCACTGGCTTTTCGATTTGCCCCCGGAGAAAATTGAGGTTCTCGTCCATCCTCAATCGATCATCCATTCGATGGTCGAATTCGTTGATGGGTCGGTCAAGGCCCAGCTTGGCATTCCCGACATGAAGATCCCCATCCAGTATGCCCTGACATATCCCGATCGGGCCGGTTCACCGTACAAACGAGTGAATTTTGCCGAGCTGCGGGAGATGACTTTTTTCGCGCCGGATTTTGAAAAGTTTGAATGTCTGGGATTGGCCTACGAGGCGCTCCGGCGTGGAGGCACTGCCCCGGCAATTCTGAGCGCCGCAAATGAGATTGCCGTTGACCTCTTCGTGCAGAGGAGAATTGCGTTCCACCAGATTCCCCGCATCGTTCGGTTTGCGCTGGAGCATCTTCCGGTCAAGAGCTCCCCGACCCTGGAAGACATTGTTCACGCCGACATGAACAGTCGCGCGGAAGTCACGGAGTACGTTAACGGTTTGAAGTAAGAAAGCTCTCCTCATGCAAGTTCTCAACATGATTTTCTACGCCGCCCTTACGCTCGGCGTTCTGGTGCTGATTCACGAGCTGGGCCATTTCCTCGCGGCGAAACTCACCGGCATGCGTGTCGATCGATTTTCGATTGGTTTCCCGCCGCGTGCCTTCGGCAAGAAGGTCGGAGATACGGATTACTGTATTTCCTGGATCCCGATTGGCGGCTATGTGAAAATCGCGGGCATGATTGATGAGAGTTTTGACACGGAGTTTGTGAACCAGGAGCCCCAGCCGTGGGAGTTCCGCGCGAAATCCATGCCGGCAAGAATGTTCGTCATCTCTGCCGGTGTCATCATGAATATCCTTCTCGCGGTCGGTATCTTCTGGGGAATTCATTATTCCGTCGGACGAGACTTGAAGGAGACAACCGAGATCGGTTACGTGATTGACGGGAGCGCAGCCGATAAATCCGGGTTGCGGGTGGGTGACAGGATCATCGCCGTGAACGGAAAACAGGTGACCCATTGGGATGAGATTCTCAGCCTCATGTACATCGATAATCTCGGGAACGATGTCACGCTGGACCTGGAACGAAACGGAGAGCAGAAGCACATATTCGTCGCGCGCAAGAATATTCCTCAAATCTCCAATGAATCATTCGGTATCGTCGAAGCTCATACGCAGGCGGAGATCGAGGGTATAGAACCCTCGATGCCGGCCGACAAACTGGGAATTAAGGCGGGAGATATCATCGTTGCCCTTGACAGCGTATCTATCGTGAACGATTACCAGGTCGTCAAGATCATTCATGCGCACAGCGGGAAAGCGTTGAGTATCTCATGGAAACACAACGGGCAGATGCAATCCGGAACGACGACAGTCACCGACGCCGGACGTATCGGCATAAACATCGCCACTGTATATACCGGACCGTACAGACACTTCAACTACTCATTGTTTGAAGCGCTGCCGGAGGGCATCAAGGACATAGAGCAGTCAACGGCCTTGTTCTACCGGTCGATTGCCAGACTTATCGCCGGCAAGGTTTCTTTCAAAGAATCTTTCGGGGGTCCGATCAAAATCGCTCAGATTGCCACGCAGAGCGCCGAGATGGGCCTGGCAAGCTACCTTGTGTTCATGGGTTTGCTGAGCATGAGTCTCGCGATTCTTAACATTCTCCCATTTCCCGCGCTCGACGGCGGGCACCTAGTGATGCTGATCTACGAGAAGGTCTTTCGCCGGGAAATTCCCCATCGCGTCAAGCTTGCCATTCAACAGGCCGGGTTCGTGCTGCTGCTGGCTTTCATGGCTTTTGTAATTTATAACGATATCGCGAATTTCTAGCGGTCGACGTGACCGCCGTCACACCGATGCTCCAAATCACTTCCCCGTATTGGAAAAAATGCTTATTTTGGTTTAGTGGCGGAAAATGTTTACTTTATTGGCGAAAGGAGATTCGGTGATGAAATATTTCAATACAAAGGCGCTTGCGATGGTGTGCGCGATGGCGATTCTCTTGCTGTCGACGAGAGTGAATGCTCAACATTGGCTGACGTTTCCTCCCCCCATACATGCTCAGCTTGATCAATTGTCGATCGGGGACATCGATTTTCAGCATTTTACCAATAATCATTTGTATTTTACGCTGAACATGACGTCCGATACGGTCCTGACGGTTCATCTCCAGGCGCAGATTGACATCAACCTTGCCGATGGTACGACCTACCCGGGGGCTGCGCGATTGACCACGAAATCGTTTAAACTTTCTCATGTAAGGACAATGACGAATCTTGACCTCGGGAAGAATTCCGATATCAAGACCCAGACCTTCGATTACAGCCAGGAAGCAAAAGACAAAATTCAGAAGCTCGCTCTTGCGACGGGAAAACTTCCTGCGGGGACATATACGTTCAGTATGACGGTCATCGATGATGATAATTTCACTCCGCCCATTCCGCAGCAATCCCAGGTGATTACGCTGACGCTCTCGAACATTTCTCGACTCGATTTGATTTCTCCGGGCGACGGGAGTATCGTCCCGACCCCATTTCCGATGTTCCAGTGGATTTACGACGGCGATTCGGTGGAGGTGTCGGTCTATACCATGTTGCCGCAGCAGCATTCAAAAGAAGAAGCGGCTTCCGGTGTGCCGCAGCTCGCTGTTCATTCGGGGGACCCGGGCCTTTCCGTTGGAAGCAGGTCGTTTCAGTATCCGACATCCGGAGCACGTCAGCTGGAGGCGGGGAAAACGTACGTCTGGACAGTTCGGGGCTTGACGAACGGAGCCGGCGGTCCGGGAGCGGGAATCAACAGCGAAATCTGGCAATTCTCGGTGGCGTCTTCGAGTGGACTGACGCCAAACCAGCAGAATTTTGTCAATCAACTTCAACTGCTCCTAGGGGGAAACACGGATGTTCTGAATGAGCTTGCAAGCGGCAATCTCCAGCTCACCGGAATCGTGACTGTGGATGGCCAGCAAATCTCGGCTGCTGACATACAACGCATACTCAATGACCTTGCCGCGAACCCTGACAAGATCGTCAGCATTGAAATTGTGAGCGAATGAGAAGAATGACCATATCCCATGACGCCAACAGAGATGTGAGGAGATTTATGAGAACAAAGATATTGATACTTACGGCTTGTATTTTCGCCACAGTTCTTGCTGTGGGTTTTTACGCGCCGGGCACGGACTCGAACACCATCGCACTGGCAGTAAAGGTGATCTTCGACGTTTCGAAAAAGTCGCCGACGGTCGATTGGGCGAAGGCAAAAAAGGGCGACATGCTTTATTCCGGCGATGAGATTCGTACCGGTGACCGCTCGATCGCCATTGTCAAGTTCAAGGACAACAGCATGCTTCGTGTACGTGAGAAGTCTGAGCTCAAGGTCTATGGCGAGCAAAAGGAAGGCGTGTTCTCAAAAACAGTTCACGTTACAAGCGGCGAGTTCAGTTTCGACATCCAGAAACAGCAAGACGAGCAGTTTACCTTCAGTTCTCCGACATCGGTGGCCGCTATCCGTGGCACGCGGGGGGACATGCAGCACCTTGAAAACGGAGACCTCGTGACGGTGCTGGAAGGTATCGTGAATCTATTGAACGTCCTCTCGAATACGTCGGTCACGTTGAACTCCGGTGAAACGGGGTTCTCCGGAACGGATGGTACGATCAACAAACACCACTCAACGACCGACGAGCACAACAACGCCCAAAATTCGCTCAATTCAGCAAGTGAAACCGGGCAGCTCAAGATGCTGCAAATCGAACTTCAGGATCCTCAGGGGAACAAAAAACTGATGAAAATCAGGTATCGTGAATAGAGTAGAGCCTACGGATCCACGGCGCGTCTTTCTCGTCAGCGAAGAATCATTGAAGTGTCCTCACAAATCTTGAGTGAGGGGTTGTGAAACAATCCACAGCATTCCCTAGTCCATAAACAACACGTGTGCTATGAAGTCAGGAAGATTCCAGTACTTGCGTTTTCTCCGTCATGTGACGGCACTCACACTCTTCTGCGCTGTCGCCGCTCTTGGCCAGGCGAGCGACAAGATTATTTCCGTCGGTCCCAACGAGGCAAAAGAGGGCGAACCCCTGACGATCCATGCAGAGCTGGCGAAGGCGGGCATCATCACACAAATGCTGCTGGCGTACCGGCCTTTCGGTGCGAGCGAGTACAAGAAAGTGGAAATGACGATTAACGGAAACACAGCATCCGCGACCATCCCGGGGGGCGAGGTCGCTCCGTCCGCAATCGACTATTATCTTCTCGTAGCTGTTCAGGGCGTGGATACTCTTCAGCCGTATCCGGTCGAAAACCCGGAAGGGAATCCGCTGCAGGTGCAAGTTCGAACCGAGAACCCGAAAGACAAGATGGTCATTTTTCTCAGCCCGGAACCCAATACTAGTGTAAGAAGCGATGATTTACTGATATCGGTTTCCCTCTATCGTACACCCTCATCCGTAAACAGAAAAGCGACGAAGATCTATATCGATGACCGCGACGTGACATTATCGGCTGGTTTCATTGAAGACATCATAACGCTTTCCCCGGAAAACATCAAACCTCCGCTTTCGGACGGACCGCACACCATAAAGGTTGAATTGTTCGACAATGAGGGCAAGCTCTATTATTCTTCCGGTATGAGCTTTGCACAATTGAGCATCACCGAAGCGGAGGTGCAGACAACGAAGCTCAACTACAAAGTCTCGGCGCAGCTCGAGTCGCGGAATGAAACCATCAGCAATGTCTCAACCCCCTATAACCGCGGAACGCTGAACCTGACGTCGGATTACGGCCCGTTGAAAGTCAACGGCGGTTTGTATCTGACCAATGAGGATCGGGACGACCGACAGCCCCAGAATCGTTATTCCATCGAAGCGTTGACATCGTGGCTGCGGGTTGGGTACGGCGACGCGTATCCCACATTCCCGAGCCTCATCATGAGCGGCAAAAGGCTGCGCGGGCTGACCTCGAACTTAAAGCTGGGGTTCTTCAATCTTGACTTTGCGACGGGAGAGACGGTCCGAAGAATCGAGGGAGATACCGTGTATAGTTTTCCGAAGGACAGCCTCCCCAGTCAGCAGCGGCAGAATGGGAATGGTGCGTTTGGACCTGTTGCTTCCGACACGAGCCGGTATGCCCTGTATCGTTACGGAACATTTACTCGCAACCTGACGGTCGTCCGCCCGAGTTTTGGCAGCGGCCAGACCTTCCAGTGGGGTTTCAGCTACTTAAAGGCGAAGGACGATACAAGCTCTATCCTCTATGGATTCAAACCGCAGGAGAACGTCGCACTCGGTACCGATCTTTTTGTTGGTCTCGACAACAGACACATTGAGTTGAATGCGCAGGGGGCGGCCAGTGTAATTAACCAGGACATCAAGCCGGGAACTTTATCCAATGATGACATCGATTCATTGTATAAGTTCAAAACAGGAACGGAGGCCTCTGCCGCCGATTCTCAGGATGTCATTAAGAAACGTAATGACTTAAAGGATATCAAAGACAAGATCTCTCCGTTCATTACCGTCAACCAGAACCTGATTCCACTCTCAATCGATAAGCTCAGCTCTGTGATGGCGTACGAAGGTGCACTTGCATTAAACTACTTCGACAACTATTTGAAGGGCTCGTATATTTTCCGCGGCAGCGAATACAACTCGTTCGGGCAAACGTACGTCCGCAATGACGTTCAGGGGTATAACGTGTTCGACCGTATTCGATTGATGGAAAGCCAGCTTTTCTTGTCTGTTGGAGTAGAGCAACTGCAGGATAATACCGATGGGAACAAGATTGCGACGACGACTTTTACTAATGATAATGCGACCGTCTCGTATTTTCCACGCTCGAATTTTCCCAATATTACGGTTGGGTACAGTCTTAACAAGAACAGCAATGATCTCATCGGCTCTGATACAACGGTGACCGATAGTGCCGCTCATGCTCAAGCTCTCCAGCGTTACCTCTCGGCCATTGAAGATAAGACAGACCGGTTCTTCATCCAGTTGGGCTATGCATTTACTGCAGGCGTGCGGCACAACGCGTCGTTAACTATCAGCACTTCCGACCGGAACGACCGGACGTTCCGTCACAATGATGCGAACAACACCTTCATATCCGCCTCGTTGAACACGACCTGGAATAGTCCACTACAAACGATGTTTGGATTTTCGGTCAATCTGAATCAACTTCCTAAACTCGACCCGAATGATTCAACACATCAAACGTTCATCCTATCTGATTTCAACTATTCTTCGATTACTCTCAACGCCCGCTATCCTTTCTTAGAGAACAGGCTGATGTTGTCCGGCACGATTTCACCGACTTTTGGGGACTTCAACCGGATGGTCTGGGATATGGGTGCGGACTACTCCATCAGGAAGGATCTTGTCGCTGCGTTCCAGCTAAGCCTGTTCCAAAATTCCGGTTCATCGACGGACATGATCGGAAGCCTGATGTTAAAGTATAACATGTAACGCCCGCTCTGCAATGGCCCAGGGTGTCGGCAACGGTGGTCGGCAGACTCAGTCGGATACGAAGAGGAAAACATCCGTCGGGAGCTGGCTGACACGGCTCGGGCTCGGCGGCTCCCTGGCGGTTCTTGTCATCCTTCTCACCCAGAACATTGTTCTTGAAATCAGCCCCCTCCGGCGGCTCGAATTGTCGACGATCGATTACCGATTCCGCCTGCGTGGAGCTCTGCCCTTCGCAAAGGACTCATCGAAAATCGTTATAGTAGAGCTGTCGCAGGAGACATTCAAATCACTTCCGCACAAGTACCCCTGGCCGCATTCATACTATGCCCACTTAGTACGTAACCTCAAACGGGCTGGCGCACTTGCCGTCGGCTTCGATTTGATTTTTGAGCAGCCGGATACTGAAGATTCGACGAGTGACGAGGATTTTCGTAAAGCCATTCGCGAAACCGGATTTGTCGTGCTGGCCGGGAAGATTGAAGAAACCACCGAACAATACACCGTTCGGAACCTGGAGGAAAATTATGGTAATATCTTCTTCGGTGTTGACAGCTCCATCGGAATTGCGCACGTGCCAGATGATGAGGACGCTATCTACCGGAGATACCAGCCATTTGCCGTCGACCCTGCGGTCCAGCGGCGCCTGCCGTCGTTGTCGTTCGGTGTGTTGAATAAGGTTTTCCACAAGTCACCGTTTTATACGCCGGAGAGTGCTCCCGATGAATTTGTGTACGCGGGTCGTCATATCCCCAAATTCGACAACGTCTCAATTCTGGTGAATTTCTACGGGCCCGACCAGACTTTCCGCACCGTTAAATTTGCCGATGTCATTGATGACCACGAATTCACGACGGTTGAGGAAGCGGAAACCGGTCAGGAAATCAATACGTTCGACGATCCCGATTTCGGTTATCTCTACGACGGCACATTCAAGAACAAAGTTGTTCTTGTGGGTTCAAGAATGCCGGAAGACAAGGACATGTTTCCGGTCCCAATACCTAAGGGAAAACAGGCTAGGGGTAATCAGATGTACGGCGTTGAAATCCATGCGAATATGATTCAAGACGTTCTCGACGGGAATTTTCTGTGGAAGGAACCGCAGTGGGTCGACATCCTTGCGATTCTGCTGTTTTCTCTTCTGACGTTCCTTGCGACGTCCTGGTTTAAGGAACTTAAGTTCAGAGTTCACGCGGTCACCGAGTTGTTGAGCTTGTTCTTCGTTCTCGCAGAGCTTGTATTTATCGGTTTCGCGTCGCTCAAACTTTTCAAAGATTACCATTATGTTGCAACCATAAGTAGTCCCGCGCTGGCCGTGGTGTTCGGCTATGTGGGTGTAACGGTCTATAACTATGTCACGGAGCGCAAGCAGAAAGCTCAGATCAAAGGGATGTTCAGCCGCTATGTAAGCCCGACGGTTGTCAATGAGCTTGTCGAGAATCCGGACAAACTCCGGTTGGGAGGCGAACGAAGAGAATTAACGGTCATGTTCAGTGACATTGAGGGTTTTACGAGCATATCCGAGAGCATGAAGCCCGAAAACCTCGTGCTTCTTCTCAATGAGTACCTCACGATCATGTCGGCGATCATTCTGAAACACGCAGGTACACTTGATAAGTACGAAGGCGATGCAATCATGGCGTTTTGGGGGGCGCCGATCCCGCAGGAAGACCACGCGCTCCGGGCATGTCGTGCGTGCGTGGAGATGCTCCAATCTCTGAAGGACCTGAGGGAGCGGTGGAAGAACGAGGGCAAACCGAGCATTAATATTCGCATCGGTTTGAATACCGGCGATATGATTGTCGGAAACATGGGGGGTGTCGAACGATTTGAGTACACGGTGATCGGCGATAGCGTCAACCTCGGCTCACGCCTTGAGAGTGCCAACAAGCAGTATCATACCAGGCTTATGATGAGCGAACAAACGCATAAGAGAGTTGCCGACCACGTTGTTGCGCGCGAGCTCGACATGATTGTTGTCATGGGAAAGACGGAACCGATCAAGGTGTACGAGTTGATCGGGATGATCGAGGGAAAAGGTCCTCCGGAGCAATACGAGTTCCTTGAGGTGTACGCTCGGGGGTTAGCTCTCTATCGAAAGCGGGATTGGACGGGAGCCATCGAGCAGTTTGAGAAGGTCGTGAAGATGAAGCTTGATGATTATCCCAGCCAGATCTACATCGAGCGTTCACGGTTGTACCAAGCCGTTCCGCCGCCCGATGACTGGAATGGTGTGTTTATCCTCCGCTCCAAGTGATTCAATAAACGATCGAAAAAAGAAGAGCTTGCTGGGTCATGAAGAGTTTCATGGTATCCTCCAACCGCCATTGACCCTTGAGCGGGATAGCCTCACTTTCGTAGTACCTGCCCCTTGCTGAAAAAACGACGATGCGTTTTTGCCGGTCGCCGTTGTACATCTCATAGCCGCAGAATTTCCTGTCATGCATCGTATATTCCTTCGGAGGAATCACGACCTCCGTCATCGATGAATCGCCGCGATGCGTTGCCATGCTGATGTTGGCAAGCAGTTCCAATCCTTCTTTTTCCACCCGCTTCGAAGAAAGTTCATCCAGCTGAAGTTCGCGCAAGGTGAGGACTGCGGAGAAGTCTTCTTTCACGAGCCACGCCGAGAGAGCAGGGGCAAGAGTATCTCCGGTTGAGGCGAACCATCCCTGCGGTACGAGCCCGTAGAACGACCCGTCGCGGGAGAAAAAGGGTTCGTTCGTCAGTGGATAGTCGTATGAATAGGGAAGTTTCGCAGCGCAGGATACCAAGAGAAGGGAAAAAAGAAGAACGACCGTGCGGTGCTTATCGGGAAACCGGTACTTCAAGGCCGCCTACTCGGAACTTCGCAGATATTGTTCGGCCTGGAGAATGAACCTCAGCGAGATCCGGTGCGTGTTGCCGAGCTGGTCAGTGTCGTCAAACTTCGCGAAAGAATAATCGATGTCGAATTTCGGAAGATGAATCCCGGCACCAAGGTTAAGCGAGCCGATGTCGCTGTAGCCGACGCGCAGCGCGACGACCTTCTTGTAGTCAAATTCCAGACCGCCGTGAAAATCGAAGCTGACAGGGCCGAGGTGCGCGTTGGAAGCGAACTGACGGTTTTCAAAACGGACATCGACATCCACAACGGGAGCAAATCGTCCGTCGAAAGCATCGATGAAATACGCGGAACCGAGCTTCAACGTCGGGGAGATGAGTTCGTTGGTGCCGGTGCTCCAGGCAACGAGAGTGGTTGTAACGTCCTGGAAGTTGGCGCCCACGGCGAATTTTTCGTTGATGAGGTACTGTGCTGCGAGGTCGAACCCGATTCCTGTTGCGGAGGCCTCTCCGAGTTCGCGCCGGATGATCTTGAGATTTGCGCCGTAGGAGAAATTCTCGGTTGATTTTTTCGCGTATGAGAAATAAAATGCCCAATCGGCGGAGTTGAAATACGTCACCTTGCTGGAATCGATCCTGATGAGGCCGGTGTTTCCGAGTTGCCCCGGGGGCAGCGGGTTTCCGTTCGCGTCGACACCCGCGTTCTGTGTATTTGGGATGTTGTCAACCCCAAGGCGAATGACACTGAAGGCAAGGCTCGTGGTCGCTCCGACGGGAAGTGCGACGGCACCGTAATCGTAGTTCACCAACCCGGCAAACCGTTCATCATGCATCAACGTAATTTCAGGGTATGATATCCTCGAAAGTCCTGCCGGGTTCCAGTAGCCGGCGGTCACATCGTTGGCGAGCGCGGTATATGCCCCTCCGAGCCCGAGCGCCCGGCCGCCGACACCGATGGCAATGAACTCACCGGCGTATTTTGCTGTGCTCTGTGAGTTTCCCCTCTCCGGGACGGAGACGCTCAGGAGTATGACTGTCAGGAGAATACCCTGTGTTCGCGACAATCTCATACAGATAATAACGAAAATATCGGGAAAAAAGTCAAATGAATCCAGGCCGCCGTTATTCGACGGGTTCGGCGCCAAATTCTCGTATCAATGCCTGAATCACGGGGTGCTGAAGTGTGCCATTCTTCTCCGAGTTGTTGTCGGGTTTCTCAAGAGGAAGTGGGGGAGCAGAGGAAAGGATTGCCTCTAGCTTCACTTTCCCGCCGTAAACCTTCTGAGCGAGCTGGGAAATATAGTCCCGGTTTCGCCTGAAGGTGTCAAGATGGAAATTGTCGGGACAGGCAATCTGAAGTTTGTCCCCACGGATCTCAAGTGGTTTGGATTCGCCGAGGAACGCCCAAATGTCAATACGCTCTTTCCGTGTCTGGTCAATGAGCGTCGACCATTTCGCACGAACATCCTCAACCGAGAGCCGTGGCAGCTCTTCCGCAGTAGAGGGGATCGGGGGTGGTTCAGCGTCAGACGTGCGAAGTGGACGGCTTTGTCGATACGGCGGCGGCAAATCAGCAAGCATCGGCCGTGGTGACACAATCTGGTCCGGTCTCAGCGACGGGGGCGTCGCCTTTACGCTGCCCCGGATGGGAGTTTCGAGTTTTTCACGTGGGAGAGGTGCTGCGTCGGAAGTGTCCGGTTTACCGCCGACCCTTTTTTTTAGATCTTCAAGCCGGGCCAAAAGTTGCTGGATCTCGATGCTACTGTCCATCTTGATCATTTGCAGCAGGCCGATTTCCAGCGTATACCGGGGCTGCTGATTCCAACGAAGCGCCGAGGCAGTTTGAGTCGTGACCGTGATGAGTCGCAGCAGGTCGTTTTCTGAAAATGATTTTGAGTCTTCCTGATAGCGTTTCTTCTGCACGTCAGATGCTTCAATGAGCGCCGTCGCGCCGGTCGAGTTGACAACCAGCATGTTGCGGAAATGCTCGTTCAATCCGTTGAGGAATTCTCGCAAATCGTAGCCGTGGCTGATAATTTCCTCCACGAGGGCCAGGATTCCTTTCGTGTCCTTCGCCCGTATGAGGTCGGTGGCGTGGAAAAAGAGTTCCTGGTCGACGATGTTCAGAACCTGGATGATTTGCTTCGCCGTGATTTTATCGCCGCAGAAGGAAACGAGCTGATCGAAGATGCTCTGTGCGTCGCGCATGGAGCCGTCGGCTTTTTTCGCGATGATGAAGAGAGTATCGTCATCGATGGCGATGCTTTCTTCCCCCGCGATGAATCGGAGCCGGGAAACGATTTCCTCAATGGTCATCCGGCGGAAATCGAAGCGCTGGCAGCGGGAGAGAATCGTCAGCGGGACTTTGTGAACCTCCGTCGTAGCGAAGATGAACAGGATGTAGGACGGCGGTTCTTCCAGCGTCTTGAGAAGTGCGTTGAAGGCTTCCTTCGTGAGCATGTGCACTTCGTCGATGATATACACTTTGTACTTTCCCTTTGCCGGACCATAGCGCACAGCGTCACGAAGGTTGCGGACGTCTTCGACACCACGATTGGACGCGCCGTCAATCTCGAACACGTTGACGCTGCGCCCCTCGGTAATTTCTTTGCACAACTCGCATTCGTTATCGGGATCGAATTCTCTAGGATGGAGACAATTAATAGCCTTCGCGAGGATGCGGGCCGTGGAGGTTTTTCCGACCCCGCGCGCCCCACTGAACAGGTAAGCGTGCGATAATCTGTTGGAAGCGATCGCATTCCGCAATGTGGTGGTCACGTGCGATTGACCCACAACATCTTCAAATACCATCGGCCGCCACTTGCGAGCGGTTACAACGTACGGTAAGCTCATCGAGTCAATCAGTGGGGAAACCTTTTAAATGCCGGTTGAAGAATTCTTCAATCCGCGTATACTCGTCATACCAGCTTTCTGGCTCGTAAAAGGAATGCGATTCATCCGGATAAACCATAACCTCGAATTGTTTCCTTGCCCTTTGAAGTTTCGCAATCAGCTGAACGGCATCCTGAAAAAAAACATTATCGTCTACCATGCCGTGGAGAATCAGAAGCGGTTTCCTGAGGCTATCGGCATACGTAATCGGCGAACTTATTTTGTACGCCTCGGGATTGTCTTCCGGCCTGCCGAGTCTCGGCTCGGTATACCACCGGGTATGACGGTAGTAATTTTCCCAGCTCGTAACGGCACGCAGAGCGGCGCCGCATGCGTATTTGTCCGAGAGAAACAATCCCATCAGTACCATGAATCCACCGTAGCTACCGCCGTAGATACCCACATGGTCAGAATCAATATAACCCAAATGTTTCAAATATTCAATACCGTCAAGCTCATCGTCGAGATCCCTGCCCCCGAGGTGCATGTAGACGTCCGTTCGGAAATCGTGACCGTAGCCGGCGCTGCCGCGGTAATCGACCTCAAAAACTACGTATCCGAGCTGTGTTAGACGGGTGTGGAACATGTACTCCCGGTGGTAATACGTCCATCCCCGGTAGACGTTCTGGAGGTAGCCCGCGCCATGAACAAAGACAACGACCGGATACTTCTTCCCCGGAGAGAAATCGTGCGGTTTGTAAATCATGGCAGGAACGGATTTTCCATCTCTGCTCTTGAAATGGATGATGTCCGGAATAATCCAGTCGATGCGTTTGAATTCCTCCGGGATTGAATGCGTCAGCTGCAATTCTGCTCCCGTTGTTGAAGTCGGCACGCGGATCAGCTCGGGCGGTTTCGCGAGGTCCGAGTAGCTTGCAACAATGAAGTCGCCAGCCTTCGAAAGCGTGGGGTTTTCGTACGATCCCTCTCTTGATGAGAGTTTGGAAACCGTTTTCGAATTCAGGTCGAGGGCGAACAATTGCCATTGATGGTGGTCGTCTTTGTTCGCCTGAAAGAAAATCTTGTCACCGCCGGGAGCGACAGCGAACCAGTGAATTTCCCATTCACCGTCGGTCAGCTGCCGGATGTCCTTTCCTTCCGGTGTCATCATGTAAAGATGGTTCCATCCGTCTTTCTCTGATGTTGTAATAATGTGTTTGCCGTCAGGCATCCATCGTGTCGAGCACAGTCCGCCTTCAATCCAGGCTTTGTCGGATTCCCCGTAGATCAGTTTTGCCCGTCCGCTGTCGGTGTCGGCGATAAACATTTCCCGTTTCTTGCCGCCTGTGGTGAAGCGTTCGACGAGGATGGACTTTCCGTCGGGTGCAACGGAAGTGTGGCCGAGATAGTACGGTTGGTCGCCGGGGAGCTTGACCCAGACCGTCGCCCCTGTGTCGACTGCAGCGATGCCGATTCTTGGTTTGCCCATGCCGCTTTTGAGCGAACGTGTCGTGACATCTTTCCCCGTGTAGCGGGGCACCACAAATTCCTGCTGCCCTTCCTGATCGTATTCGACGAACACTGCGCGTTTGCCGTCGGGGGTGAAGGCGATAAGATGAATGGAAGCATCCTTCGAGGAGGCCGCCGCGATGTCGAGGATTTCCGGTTTGTCGATGTTCATCGCCATGAGTTTGTTGTCCGAGCTGAACCCCAGTGTCTTTCCATCCGGAGACCAGTGGAGACTGTGCTCATATACATCGGTCTTCGTAAGACGCCGGAAGGATTGAAAGCCGGTATCGGTGAGGAACACATCGCCTTTTTTCGTGCACGCGATGGTCTTGGAGTCCGGCGACCATTGGATTTCATCGAGGAGCGTGTCGCCGAGAACGTGGATGGCCGAACCGTCGGAGTGTATGAGCCAGCGACGGTAGTTGCCGCGTGCCGTGCTATCCCACTGGAACACAAGAACACTGCCGTCCGGGGACAGCTCCGGACCGGTAGGCTCCGATCCCGCGAGGTACGGTTTGAAAAAAATGCGTTCCATCGAGAGAACGGAATCCTGTTTCTGTTGGGCGAATACTGCTGGAGTGAGTAACGGACTGCAAATGAAAGAAAGGGAGAAGAGTAGCCCCCACCAAGCCGTTTTCTTGAAAGAATAAGTTGATACTCTGATCAATCGTGGTTCCTCATAGGTTCTTGAATCGAATCATCCAAGAGCGACCGAGAACATTCTAAATGGTTGATGCCTTCATTGAGTGGACATTGACCAGTAATATACTGAGAGAGAAGTAGACTTCCTATGATTTTAGACACAGCTTACAAGAAAGGGATGTTCTATTTCTCCCGTTTTCAGAAAACCTGCGGGGAGGAATTCTACGACGCCCCAATTTTTTTTCTTCGATTACGGATATAATCTACGAAAACAAACTGACCGAGGTTCTCGAGCGTTGAGTAATATGCCCTACCTTTGTTGGCCTTGGTCAGCTCTTCCACGAAATCGATGAGGTACGGGTCGCGGGCAACCATGAAGGTGCTGATCACCACTTTCTCCCGCCGGCACGCTACGGCTTCGTCAAGCGTCTTGTTGACAATGCGCGGGTCGAGCCCGAGGGAGTTCTTGTACAGCCGGCCGTTGCCGTCAAACATGGCGGAGGGTTTGCCGTCGGTCACCATGAAAATCTGTTTATTGGCGTTGCCGTGCCGGCGAAGGAGCGTCCGCGCCAATTGTAAACCCGCGCGCGTGTTAGTGTGGTACGGTCCGACCTGCAGAAAAGGTAATTCATTCAGGCTCATGAGTTTTGCATCGTCGCCGAAGACGACGAGTGCTAGGTAGTCTTTCGGGTATTTCTGCATGATAAGCTCAGAGAGTGCCAGGGCGACCTGCTTCGCGGGCGTGATACGGTCTTCGCCGTAGAGAATCATCGAATGGGAAATGTCGAGCATCAGGACGGTGGCGCAGGAAGT
This sequence comes from Bacteroidota bacterium, assembly GCA_049515655.1. Lineage (GTDB taxonomy): Bacteria > Bacteroidota > Ignavibacteria > UBA10030 > SZUA-254 > JBEKTW01. The sequence goes on along the minus strand of JBEKTW010000003.1, from coordinate 121,384 downwards.
CATGTGCTCCGTCTCGTACACTTCGATGTCTTCTTCCTTCAGGGAAAAATCATCGATGCCATTGCGCTTGAATGCGTTCGTGAGCGTCGCGGTGAGGTCGATGTTCGTCGGCTGGTCGCCGAATGCCCATTTTTTCGTTTCGCTCAGCCGGTTGACACCAGAACCCGTCTGGGGCGTCTCGTGAGAGCCGACGCCTCCTTTTCTCAGAGAGGAAAAAACCTCCTTTAATGCGTCCTGTCGAATGCGCTGAACGCCCCTCACCGTCAGTTGAAGTGTATCGTCCACATCCTCGATGACTCCCATCTCCCGCAGCTTATCGATAAGGTCGTCCATGGAAAGGTTTTCATCGAAGATGCCGTATTCCTCGGCGAGCTGGCGCAGCCACTCCAGCGCTTCTTCCACATCGCCGCTGGTCTGGATCATCAGATAACTGAAGAGCGATACGAGACTTTGGAGTCTCTGCTCATCGGTCATCGACCCGGGGGTCCATTTCGTGTAGCGAAAACGCACTCTGCAATTAGGAATTGGTAATTAACAAATGGCGATTGACCATTGTTCAGTCTTCTTCCTCGCCCTGTCCGCGGCCGATGAAGATGCTGCCGACCAGGTCCTTGTACGAAGTCACATGTTCCACCTCGTCTTTGGCGATTTTTGAAAACTGGTGCAGGCCGTCGAGTGTAAACTCCATCGCCGATGCAAGCTCAGTCTTGTTCGATTCGGGAATCTTCATGTGTTTCCGTGTAACATCCCGAAGAGTAGTCACGCGGTTCAGCTCGTCGAAGTATTTATCGAACGGCATGTCGTCGGCGATTTCTATAAGATTCCCCGATTCGAACCAGTCGGTGATTTTCGCATATTCGGAATCGTCGATGGGGTTGCGCATATCGTTCGTGTGCGCCCGTGCCGGCTTTTTCTGAAGAGGGTCGGGAAAGTATCTCTTGAACGTCTCTCGGACTGCTTTGCCGATCAGCGCTTTGCTGACTTTAATGGAACCTTCTTGTTCGCCTTCGAATACAAGCTCGATCTTGCCCGTCATCCCCGGGAGCGCGTGCGGTAGGTCGCAGATACGCGGTACGATAACCCTGTCTCCGGTGGATACTGCGCGGCGTTCGGCATTGCTAACAAGACTTTCCATTGCCGCGATTGCCAGGCGTGCGCTGACACCCGACTTCTGGTCGACGAATTCGCTCTTGCGTGCTTCGAAAGCAATTTGCTCGATGATTTCTTTGAAGAAATGCGGGACGATGATCTCAAATCCCTCCCGTGCAATCCAGGATTCCTGCTCGGTGATCCGGATGGCGTCTTCGATAGTGCGGGGATAGTGCGTTAGAATTTGGGAGTCGATTCTGTCTTTCAGCGGTGTGATGATATTGCCGCGGTTCGTGTAGTCCTCGGGATTTGCGGTGAACACCATCATGATGTCAAGCGGAATCCGGACATTGAAACCTCGGATTTGGATATCCTTCTCTTCCATAATGTTGAACAAACCGACCTGAATGCGCGGCTGTAAATCGGGCAGTTCGTTAATAGCGAAAATGCCTCTGTTGGTGCGGGGAATGATGCCAAAATGGATCGCACCTTCGTGGGAATAATGCAAACGTTGTGATGCGGCTTTGATCGGGTCGATGTCTCCGATCAGGTCGGCAATTGTCACATCCGGGGTCGCGAGCTTTTCCCCCAACCTCGCGTCGCGATGCAGCCATTCGATTTCAACATCGTCGCCTCGCTCCCTCACCATGTCGACGCACCTTTTGCAGACGGGTTTGAACGGGTTGTCGTTAATCTCACAGCCCTTGACCACCGGAATATACTCATCGAGCAAAGCCGGCAGAAGCCGGACAATCCGGGATTTCGCCTGCCCGCGCAATCCCAGGAACATGATATCGTGTTTCGCGAGGATGGCATTAATAATTGACGGAACAACAGTGTGTTCGAAACCGATGATGCCGGGGAAAAGCTGATCCTTCCGTTTGATCTTTTCGATGAGGTTGTTTCGGACTTCGTCCTTTACCGGCAGGACTCTGTAGCCAGACTTTTTCAGCTCACCGATAGTGGTCGCCTTATGCATCATTTCTCTCAACAATTAAGTGTGGATATTGTGTATGATCATATACAACAAATTCAACGAGCGGTTCGTTTCGTGGATCGTCATTAATGTATGTGCTTTTTGCTCAAGTCGCAATGCGCCAAATCACTTGTTTGTCTTCGACCAAATCAGTATATTGGCCGACAGGAAAGATGAAACTCCGATAATTCAGAACACGTTATGGCCCGCTCTCTGTCGGTTCTGGTTGTTGTCTTTGTTATTGGTGTCGGTGCCGCTTGCGCGCAGGGCTCGGCGGGGACAAACGCCACCATCGAGCCACGAGGACTGATCGATGTTCCCACCGCCGGCATGCTCCCACAGCGAAATCTGGGAGTTGACTTGAACTTCTTCCAGGCGGGAGGCGTCCTTGCGGGTTTCTCCGTCGCCATCATCGACAGAATCTTCATCGGCGTATCTTATGGCGGCACATCTCTCCTCGGGACGGTGAAGGAATCGTGGAACCCGCGCCCGGGGTTTAACGTTAAAGTGCGGTTGTTGAATGAGACGTTTTTTATTCCGGCGATTGCCGTAGGGTTCGATTCCCAGGGCAAGGAAGCCTACATCGATTCGCTCAATCGCTATACCATTAAATCGCCCGGATTTTACGCCGTCGGAAGCAAGAATTACCAGCTACTCGGATATTTCAGTATCCACGGAGGATTGAACTACAGTCTGGAACAGGCAGACGATAATAGGAGCGTCAATATCTTCTGTGGCGTAGAAAAGTCGGTAGGACCGTTTGCAACAGCCGTGGCAGAGTACAACTTCAACCTCAACGACGATATCCGAAGGAATTCAGGAAACGAGGGAGGATATCTCAATGTTGGAGTCCGCGTTTCGGTCGGGAGCGGATACACTCTCGGTTTCAACTTCAAGGATATCTCACACAGCCTTAACAATATCTCAGCCGAGAACCGGACGATGCAAATCGAGTACGTCAGTCCCTTCTGACGGGTAGGTAGGTGAATTTCCTGCGCTGCACGGAGTGTTCGGTTCCAAACCTCTGAAATGTGCTAAAAAATCAACGATTTTAGATCAATTGTCCAATTCAACACACAAGGTTGGAGCCGTCGATTCCTATTCCTAGATAAAATGCCACTTTCTACTGCGAATCTGGCCGGTTTTGGCTTTCCCAAATGAATCTTTTTGGCATTGATATTGTTTATCTATTAAGGAGAACTAAACGAAAGCGAGAATAGTTATGAACACGAAACGAACGTCCTTGATATTCTTCAGCATGGCGGGACTTCTCCTGCTCGGTTTGCCGGGGTGTTACACTCAGTTGGCGACGGAGAGGGAAGAACGACCTTGGCATGACGAAGAGTATAGTACTCAGCAAGTGCCGCCTGATTCCGGATACGCTTATGAGAGTGATTCCAACTATGTCGACAACAATCCAACCATCGTCAACAATTATTACGGTTATGGTTGGCATCCGTCGTGCGGAGTAGGATTCGATTACTATTATCCATCGTACTACTGGCCGTCCTACGCGTTTGCGGCGGCGTGGTACGACCCATGGTTTTACGATTCCTATTGGGCATACAACCCCTGGTGGTGCGGGACGGGGTTTGTGGGTTATCCCTATTATGGATACTACGGGCGTGCACCCTTTTACGGCGGCAATTATGGTGGAGGCTATGGATACCATCATCACGATGGTTATGCGGCCGGCACAAATCGTGTGCCAAGAGATTTTGGGTCGACGCGAGGCGGAAGTACGCGGGGAATAACCAGTGATCGGGGTCATAGCGGGACCTATACCGGAAGCAGCGGCAGTCTTCCCACGGGAGTGTCCGGCGGTCGGATGAGCGGCACGTCGGGTCGAAGGACCGCGACGGTTAATAACAACTCGCGCCAACCGGTGAATGCGCCGCGTGGGTCCAGAGTGGCCACGCGTTCCGGCAATGCTACAAGCGGGTCGGTGTCGCGCGGCGGCAGCACGAGGGGATATGCGCCGAGCAGTCGCGGAAGCAGTGCGCCGAGGTATTCTTCTCCTCCGCCGGCATCAAGGGGCGGCTATGCACCTTCAGGCGGCGGTTATCGTGGCGGCGGCGGTGGACGCAGTGGCGGTGGTGGGCGCAGCGGCGGTGGCGGGTCGCGTGGTGGTGGTGGGTCGCGTGGTGGTGGTGGTCGTCGTTAATTAACTCCATACAACCTCAAGGATCGAAAGTATATGAAAAAGATTTTCTCCATCGCGGGTCTCTGTGCGGCTTTCCTGATTGTTACCATAAATGCCAGAGCTCAATACAGTCAGTATCTCGATGATGCGCTGCGATATTCCACCCCCGGCCTGGGGGTCAGCGCGCGCTCACTTGGCATGGGCACAGCATACACGGGCGTCGCGAATGATTTCTCCGCAGTCTTTTCTAACCCGGCTGGTCTCGGCCAGATGCGGATGAGCGAAGTCACGCTGGGAATGTCAAACGTTTCCTACGGCAATACCAGCACATTCTTCAATAGTTCACAATCCCTCACAAACAGCTCAACCAGTTTGAATAACCTTGGACTTGTCTATTCCCTTCCGGTGCAACAAGGAAGCCTTGTGTTGGCAGTCGGGTTTGGCAGGGAGGCAGATTACACGTCGGGACTTTCATTTCAGGGGTATAATCCGGGGACTAATCCGGTGAGCAGTATCGTTCAGATGTGGGCGCCGAACAATCAAACTCTCTCGCAGTATGAATCGATTGCGGAGCAGCTCTATCTTGCTGTTGCCGACACGATTACCAACAAATTCGTCAGCCCGATCAATGGTAAATTAACCCAAAGCGGAACGGTGCTGGAGAGCGGTGGGCAGAATTATGTTACGGTCTCCGGCGCGATTGAGGCTTCGAAGAATTTCTACATCGGTGCGACGTTGAACTTCATTTCTGGTTCTTACTCCTATGTGAGGAACTATCAGGAAGAGGATCTTGCGAACGTGTACACCCGCGCGAATACTGTAACTCTGTACAATAACAACAAAGACACAACAGTTTTTGATTTGAACTATTTGACTTCAGACCAGACCCTTGAGCACGACATCAGCGGGTTCTCGATGAAGCTCGGCATGCTGTATAAGTTTGGGCCGGGGAGCAGACTGGGAATTGCCATCAAGACGCCATCGTGGATCACCGTGCATGAAACTTATTCCGAGCAAGCCTCCAGTACCTTCGATAACGGTGACCACTACGCCCTTCCCGCCAGTTCGTCGAATTACGACTATGACATCGCGTCGCCGTACGTTTTCTCCGCCGGTCTCTCGCACTCCATCGGCGATTTGATGCTCGCCGGCGATGTTGAATATACAGACTGGACACAAATGCAATTCAGCAATGCCAGCGCTGAACTCATGAGTCTCAACACGACGTTCAAGACTGAATTTCGACCGACGGTCAATTATCGTCTCGGCGGAGAATATGAGTTCAGCAGCGTCGGTTTCCGGTTGAGGGGTGGATTCGCATATCTGCCTTCGCCGTACAATGGCGATCCGTCTTCGTTCGCCCAGAAGTATATTACGGGAGGACTGGGTTTCATCATCGCAGATGCTTTTTCGATCGATATCGGATATGCACATGGATACTGGGACACAAAACATGCCCAGTTGTGGGATATCAATGGAAATCCCACTGCCGAAACCACGGAGAAAATCTCGACAGACAATTTGATCGGAACAATCTCTTACCGGTTCTAGTGTGGAACAACGCACCACAGCAGCTATTGTGGTATTTGGGAAGGGTGCTGGAATCGAGGCTCTATTGTTGAAATAAACTCGCTAATCCTGTATATTATCCCGTCCCACGCCGACACGGTCGGCCGGACGGGATTTTTTGTTTCTTCCCGATTCACCGGCAGTTGCAATTTTCCACAACGAATGAAGGATGACGAGTGTCCAAGGCCGCAAAACTCACAATAGGAATCGGGTGTACACTTGCGGCCATTCTGGTCGCATTAGTCTTCTTCCTGCGATCGCTCGTCGTAAAATCATTCCCGGTCACCAACGGCAGCATTGCCGTCAATGGTATTCATCAGCCTGTCGAAATTTACCGCGATGAATTCGGCGTCCCCCATATCCTGGCGAAGGATGAACACGAGCTGATGTTCGCCATCGGGTACGTCCATGCGCAGGATCGACTCTGGCAAATGGAGTTGAGCCGCAGGATCGGAGAGGGAAGACTCTCGGAGATCTTTGACACGACTACGTTGAAGTTTGACAAAATGTTCAGGACGCTCGGATTCTCCCCCCTCGCCGAATCCTTGCAGGAACATCTCCATCCTGAATCCCGGCGAATGCTGGAGGACTATGCCGCCGGAGTGAATGAATTTATCTCGACACATAAAGGGAAATTTCCGATCGAGTTTGACATGCTCAATTTCGACCCGGAGCCGTGGGAAGTCAAACACAGCCTGCTCGTCGGACGATTGATGGCTTGGGAGCTGAATTTTGCCTGGTGGGTCGACCTCACCTACGCGGAAATTGCCGCGAAAGTCCCTCCGAGGAAATTCCATGAAGTTATTCCGTCGTGGCCCGATAATGTACCTGCAATTGTCCCGCGATCGCAGTTGAAGGCATCCGTCTCCGACATCCGCGAATACCTTGATGTCGTTCGCAAGTACCGGAACACATTCCGGATGGGACCCTTCTCCGCCGGCAGCAACGCGTGGGCTGTCAATGCGTCGAAGTCGATGACAGGCAAGCCGCTTCTTGCCAATGATCCCCACCTGAGGGTTTCGGTTCCGTCGAGATGGTACGAGATACATTGTTCCGCACCGGGCTTGAATGTTGCCGGAGCTTCGATCCCCGGAGTTCCGGCCGTTGTGATCGGGCGCAACGATTCGCTCGCGTGGGGACTGACGAACGCGATGATCGATGACGCCGATTTCTACTTCGAGCAAAAAGACTCAACGGGGGAGGATCATTATCGCGTCAGGAATACGTCGCTCCGGATGCTGGCGCGGGATGAAAAGATCTACATAGGCAAATCTGACAGCGTGGAAATCACAGTGCGCTCGACTATCCATGGACCGGTGGTCAATGACATTCATCCGTCCCGCGACCGTTCTCCTTTCGATACGACGATTCATCGAACCCCGATTTCCATGCGATGGACCGGGTTCGAGATGAGCGACGAGTTCTACGGTTTCTATCTCATGAATCGCTCGAGGAACAAGAATGAATTCGAGCTGGGCCTTAAAGAACTCACCGTTCCCGCTCAATGCGTCGTGTATGCCGATGTGCGCGGCAACATCGGCTTCTGGACGGCAGGACGCGTCCCAATCCGCGGACACTATGAGCCGATGCTTCCGCAGGCGGGTTGGACGGGAGAAGCCGAGTGGCGGGGATTCATTCCCTTCGACCAACTGCCGAAACTCTGGAATCCTCTTGACGGGATGGTCATCTCGGCAAATCAAAAAATCGCCGACAATTCGTATCCCTACTATCTTTCCAATCTCTGGGAACCGCCGTCAAGATTTGAACGAATCAGGGAACTCCTCACTTCGACGGATAAATTCACGGCAAACGATTTCAGAGAACTTCAACAGGATGTCCTCTCCGGCTATAGTCGTGATCTCACGCAGTATATCTTGCACGCTTTCAGCTCGGACACTTCTAAAAGTGCCGCCGTCATAAGCGCTTTGGAATATCTTCGCAGCTGGGATTTCCGATGCACCTCCACCGATGTTGCAACATCGATTGTTAATGAATTTCTCGTCAAGCTGCTGCACAACACGTACGAAGACGAGATGGGGCCGGAGGTGTTCAACGATTTTGTATATTTCTCTGCGATTCCGTATCGTGTGACGGCGCAACTACTGGCAGCCGATAGCTCGGAGTGGTTCGATGATGTGACGACGGCGTACAAAGAGTCGCGCGACGATATCATCCGGAAAAGCTTTCTGGATGCCATCGATGAATTGAAAGGTACGATCGGTGGAGAAATGAAAACGTGGCAATGGGGTGAAATCCACCGGGTGTTGTTCGAGCATCCCTTTGGGAAACAAAAACCTCTCGACCGGGTTTTCAATGTGGGCCCCTTCTCGGTTGGCGGTAGCGCGACGACAATCAACAAAGCCGATTTTCCGCTGGCGTCGCCGTTTTTCTTCTCCGCCGGTCCATCGATGCGACAGGTAGTTGATCTCGCCGATCCTCGCTCGGCATATTCAGTCATCACGCTGGGGGAGTCCGGTCAACCGCTGAATAAGCATTACGATGACCAAACAGCACTATGGCTGAACGGAGGATACCATACGGTGACCATTGACTGGAGCGAAATCAAGAGAAGTCGTTGGGAACGGCTGGAACTCAAGCCACTATGAAGCACTATATGCGCCTTGTGATGTGAGATAATGGTATGTTCTCGTCCCGACTTACATCCAAGCTAAAAGAAGCCACCTCCGTTGTTGCCTTTACCGGAGCCGGGATGTCGGCAGAGAGTGGCGTGCCGACATTCCGCGGTGAGGATGGAATCTGGAAGAAATTCAAGCCCGAAGAACTTGCCAGCTTTGACGCATTTATCCATAATCCCGACCTGGTGTGGGATTGGTACAGTCACCGTAAACAATTAATAATGTCCATTCAACCGAACCCGGGACATTTCGCGCTTGCCGAAATGGAAAAGCTGTTCGCGCATTTCACCGTTATCACACAAAACATCGATAACCTCCATCGACGCGCCGGGAGCGGGACGGTCTATGAGCTTCATGGCAATATTCAGCGTAATTACTGCATCGGATGCGGAACAAAATATTCCGATGAAGAAATTCCGGTGTCTGGCAGGGCTCCCCGCTGCACAAAATGCAGCGGTTTGATCCGGCCGGATGTCGTTTGGTTTGGCGAGCTTCTGCCGGTGGAGGAGTGGAATGCAAGCGTAGCCGCAGCGCAACGTGCCGAAGTATTTCTTTCGATCGGGACCTCGGTTGTGGTGTATCCCGCGGCATCGCTGCCCGGTGCTGCAAAGCGTGCGGGAGCGTATGTTGTGGAAATCAACATCGAACCGACAGAGCTTTCGCATCAAATGGACGAGGTTCTTCTGGGCAAGTCGGGCGATCTTCTCCCGTTGCTCGTTGATGTTCTTAAACATTCTCTCAAGGGGTAATGACACTTATGGCAACAAACAAGGCGATGTTTTCAAAAACAAAAATTGTCTGTACGATTGGACCCGCCTCTCAATCCCTCGAGGTACTCAAAGGTCTTATCCGAGCCGGCATGGATGTCACGAGGCTGAATTTTTCCCACGGCACGCGCGAGGAGCACACCAGGATTCTGGAAAACATCCGAATTGCCGCAACGTTCAGCGGTGAGCCGCTGACGATTATGCAGGACCTTGGCGGTCCAAAGATCCGCATCGGCAATCTCGCATCCCCGTCGGTAGAGCTTACTCCCAGGTCAACGATTGTCATAACGACGGAACAAATTGCCGGGACGGCGCAACGCGTTTCGACGACGTACGAGAATCTGCCGAAGGATGTGCGGCAGGGTAATACCATCTTGCTTGATGATGGAAAGCTTCAGCTCCGGGTTGAACGGGTGGAAAAAAATGACACGATCTGCAAAGTTATTCGGGGTGGTACGCTCCTCCCCCACAAAGGAATGAATCTGCCCGGCGTCGCCGTCAGCGTCCCATCGATGACGGAGAAAGACAAGGAAGATCTCGTTTTTGGATTGGAACAGGATATCGATTATGTTGCACTTTCATTTGTGCGCACTGCCCATGATATCACGTACCTTCGTGAATTTATCGTTGAGCATGGAAGGAAGGGGACGAAAATTCCTATCATTGCGAAAATTGAAAAACCGGAAGCGATCGACAACATTGATTCAATTATCGAAGAAACGGACGGCGTGATGGTTGCACGCGGGGATTTGGGGGTTGAGCTCCCTGCGGAGGAAGTACCTCTTCTTCAAAAAATGATTGTGCGCAAATGCAACCAGCTTGGCAAGCCGGTCATCATTGCAACGCAGATGCTGGAATCGATGGTGGGCAGCGCGACCCCGACCCGCGCCGAAGCAAACGATGTGGCGAATGCCGTTCTCGACGGCGCCGACGCGGTCATGTTAAGTGCAGAGACCTCAATAGGGCAATATCCCGTGCAGGCGGTCGAGGTGATGGACAGAATAATCCGGGGAACGGAGGAACATGCAGGTGCGTTCCAGCGATGCAATTCCGAATCCATTCCGTCAATTCATGTATATGACCCGCTAAGCCGGGCTGCGTGCCTGTTAGCCGATCAGGTGAAAGCGTCGGCGATCGTGGCGCTGACCCATTCCGGCTCAACGGCGGCCCACGCGGCGAAATTCAGACCCGCAGCTCCCATCATCGCTGTCACGGATCGCGAAAAAATCATGCGCCGGTTGAACCTTATTTGGGGTATCCGTGGATTCATTGTGGAGAATCTCAAGAAAGACACTGACGCGACATTCAAAATGATCGAAGAGCGTCTTCTTAAGGAAGGTTTTATCCACGAAGGGGATACCGTTGTGATGCTCGCCGGAATTCCATTGTTCGAGGGCCATCCGACAAATACGATCAAAGTGGACAAGGTGTAGCGGCGTTCAGCTAAGACAGCACTTCGTCCCCTTTTCCGGAAAACTCATCCCTCGCTGCGGGTTGTTATTTCCACTTAATCGTGCATCCGATTGAAAATGTTTCGGGGGTTTTCACCTCTTTGCCCGCCAGCAATGCCTCCAGGGCATCGCGAAGATACGATTCTTTGACAGCGGTAGAATCCTTCCAGTTGTCGTCCATTTTGCCGCTGTAGCGGAGCTTCCGCTTTTCGTCAAACACGAAGAACTGCGGCGTGTGTGTCGCCCCGAACGCTTCGGCTGCCGATTGGTTTTCATCCCGCAAATACGGGAAGTTAAATCCTCTCTGCTTCGCGCGCTTCACCATCTCATCAAAATTGTCTTCGGGATAATTCTGCGTCTCGTTAGAATTGATGGCAACGAGCTGGACGCCTTTTGGGGAATACTGTCCCTGCAAAGCAATCATGCGGTCTTCATACGCCTGGACGTAGGGACAATGGTTACACGAGAATACGATGACCAGGATCTTCCTGTCGGGAAAATTCTTCGGGGAATAGTGCTTGCCGTCCGTCCCCGGGAGATTCCCAAATTCCGGCATAGGGTCGTTGACCCTGAGACTCTTACCTGCCATTGCTTAGTCCTTTCTATTTGAGTTGTGAAAATTCGACAATTGCCTCGAGCAGCTCCTTCGGCTTTTCTAATGGGACGGAATGTCCGCATTCGGGAAAGAGCTTCAAGGTCGAGTTAGTAATGTTTCTGTGAAATTGCACCGCCGCATCCATCGGTACCGTTCGGTCGTTCTTTCCCCAGACGATAAGTGTTGGAACTTGGATGTGAGAGAGGTTTTCCAGGAAAGTGTCATCCGGAAAATAGACATTCCTCAATCCGTTCAACCATGCGTCGCGTTTTCCGGGCAGGGACAGTTGATGGAAGAATTCTTCACAGAGCCCTGGGGGACGGGAACGAATATCATAGAAGGAGCGTCGCGCGAGGATACACATGAGCGACTTGTTCCGAAGAACCGTGGATTTTGCGATGGCGAAAAAAATTGGCCAAAAGTTCTTGCTCCTGAGAAGACGACTTTCAGCGGAGAACCCCGTGCAACAAATGAGCACGAGCCTTTCGGTTCTTTCGGGGTTGTTCCCTGCAACGGTTGCAGCAATCTGACCACCGTACGAAATGCCGGCAAGTAAAGCCTTTTGGACGTTGAGATGGTCGAGAAGCCGGACGAGAAAATCAGCATGCATCCCAGTCGAGTATGGAAGCGAGGGGCAATCCGATTCTCCCCATCCGGGCAAGTCGATAACGATGACGTGAAAATGACTCGCCAGAGGTTCAATCACCCGCTGCCACATCAGCGGGCCGCCCAGACCGTGGATGAGAACCATAGGGGTTCCGGAACCCGATTCGGCAACATGAGTCCGGATGCCCTCGACGATGATGAAATGCCGGTCAACGTTCACTTCTTTGTCCAGCCGTCAAATAGTTTAGTCAACTGGATTTTCGTCAGTGAAGGTTTCTTGTAAAGCCCGGCGGCTTCACGCTGGCGGAATGCTTCGTAGAGTGTAACAGCGCACGCCACGGAGACGTTGAGACTCTGGATCATCCCGACCATCGGGATCTGGAAGTTTGTGTCCGCGAGGTTTGCCGCCTCATCGGAGACGCCGCGATGTTCATTTCCGAAGACGAATGCGATTTTCCGTGTCAGGTCAAGCTCATACAGCAATTTCGATTCTTTGCCGAGATGGGTTGCACAGATTTGAAAACCCTCGTCATGGAGTTTTCGATAACAATCCCCGACCGACCCGAAAGTCCGACGAGAAACCCATTTGGTGGCACTCGCAGAACTCTTCTTCCCGAGTTTGGGGAATTGCTCATCGGTATAGACGAGCTGCACTTCAAGCACGCCCACAGCGTCCGCCGAACGCAGGATCGCGCTGACGTTGTGAGGGTCGTGAATATTCTCCATGACAATCGTTAGAGTGGGCTGGCGATGCCTCAGCACCGAGAGCATTTTCTTTTCTCGCCGTTCGGTCACGGTTTACCGTTCCACATGGACGGAGGTGGAGGTTACTTCGTACGCTTCCTGCACGGGATCCTTTTTTCTCTGCAGGATAATGATGGCACAAATAACGAGAACTGCGCCCAGGATTTGCACCGGTGTCAGAATCTCGTTAAGGAAAATATATGCCATGAGAATTGCGATGACGGGCTCGAATGTCGCCGTGATGATCGCCTGCGAAGCGGTCAGATACCGGATTCCCATGAAATAAAAGGAATGAGGGATCAGGATAGAGATCATCGCAAAGCCGAAGAACATCCACCAGGTTTTCCCCGAATAGGCGGCGGCAATGATATCGGAGGGGGTATTGATGACCAACCAGAATGCTGAACCAAAGGCAAACGCATAAACGAGCATCGTCCACGAGCTGTACTCCCGCACAAGGCGGCGCAACCAGACGTTCGAGAATGCCCACGTGAATGCCGCACCCAGGCCCGTGAGCAGTCCAAGTCGGCTGATATGAATGAGAGAAAATTCCTTTCCTACGACCGCAAGAAAACAGCCCGCGAGGGAAACACTCCCGGCAATGAGTTTTGTGGCGTTGAGTTCCTCTTCGCGCGAGATCGCCGCGTACGCCAGCACAAAAAGCGGAGCCAGGTACTGGAGGAGAATCGCCGTGGCGACATTCGTTTCTTTGATGGTAACATAGTACATGAAGTTTGAGCCGGCCGCGCCGACGATCCCGAGTAATGCAAAACGATAGAGATCCTTCACTCTGACGCGGAGGACATCGCGGCGGAAAAGAAGAAACACGACCAGCAGAACGAGAAAGGAGAACGTCATCCGCGTTTGGACGAGAATGAGAGGCTTGATCTCGAGTGTAAAGAGAAATCTTGCCAGTGCCGCTGAGACGCCCCAAAAAGTCACCGCGGCAAGAATGAAAACGTAACCCTTCAGCGATTTCATTCGACGGCTGGAGGATCTTGATCCGGCGTACCGCTTTCTTGCGCCAAACGGCGATAATATCCGCTCATCTCGTCGTTGCCGTTCATATCATAAAATTCCGCGAGGCGTCGGTAGAGGATCTTCGGTTCAGAAATGTGCTCAACACCCCGCTTGAGGAATTCTATAAGAACGCCAAGCGGCGGGATATTGAGGTCCGGCTCAAAACAATCAGCCGCGGCCAGGTAGGGGTCGAGGATATCCGGATGAACAGATGCCGCTTTCTTATAGTATTCCAGTGCGAGCTCATGATTATCGATCATCGAATATGTTACCTCAAATACGTTGGCCAACCACATGAAGGTCTCGTAGGCGACATGGGGGAATTCTTTCGCCAGCTTCTCCCCGAACAGACACAACTCATGCGGGGCGAGCGATGGATTCCAGAAAAGCTGTCTGTAGAGTTCCATATCATCGATGCGTTGTTCAAGTGCTTGCTCGAACGCGTCGAACGTTTCGTTGAACTCACTCGACGTCTGAAAGCGTCTGCGAATTTCCTCGGGTGTCAATTGCGGCATTTTTGCCCGGATGTGTGTTTCTTAACTCCAGTCATACGCCCTGGAAAAATAACAAAGGAAGGCATGAAAAGCAATAGCCAGGAAAGCACAGCGAATGGATGGGGCGCTTCATGCGTTACGGCATTGGAAATCCCTTCGTCATTTCTTATATTACCGATTATTTTTGTTCACCCGTTGCTGCGATGATACCATAGATGAAACCCCCTACGGTCAGACGAGAGGATGCTAAAGGCCTCAAACTAACTTTCCGGGCTTTGCGTTTTCGAAATTACCGACTTTTCTTCGGCGGACAACTTATTTCGCTCATCGGAACCTGGATGCAACAGATCGCGGTGACATGGCTTGTCTATCGGTTGACAAATTCGGCATTTCTCCTGGGAGCCGTAGGGTTTGCAGGCCAGATGCCAATATTTATTGTGACCCCATTCGCCGGAGTATTCGCCGACCGCCTCAACAGGCATCGTATCCTCGTTGCCACTCAAACGCTCTCGATGGTTCAGGCGACCATACTCGCTATTCTCACCCTTACGGGAAATATTCAGATTATCCATATCTTCCTGTTGAGCATTTTTTTGGGTCTGATCAATGCTTTTGATAATCCTACCCGGCAATCGTTTGTGCTGGAAATGATCGAGAACAAAGAAGACCTGGGAAATGCCATAGCGCTTAATTCCTCCATGTTCAACAGTGCGAGACTCCTGGGGCCGTCGATCGCGGGTATCGTCATTGCCGCGATAGGGGAGGGATTGTGTTTTCTTCTGAACGCATTGAGTTTTGTCGCGGTGATCATTGCATTGCTGGCAATGCGAATCGCTCCGCGGGAACGAAAACAAGAATCGCATGGGGTCTTGGAGGGATTCAAGGAAGGATTCAACTACGCATTTGGTTTTGCTCCGATCAAGTACATTCTCCTGCTGCTTGCGTTGGTGAGCGTCATGGGTATGCCGTATGCTGTTCTCATGCCGATTTTTGCCCGGGATATTCTCCATGGAGGTCCCCGCACGCTCGGTTTCCTTATGGGCGCAACGGGGATGGGAGCGGTCACCGGAGCCATATTCCTTGCTTCACGCAAGAGTGTTGCCGGACTAAGCCGGTGGATACCGACTGCGGCTTCGATTTTTGGAACCGGACTTATCGCATTTTCATTCTCGCGATCCTTATGGTTATCGATGGGCTTACTCTATGTCGTCGGGTTCGGCATGATGGTACAAATGGCGTCGAGCAATTCGATCCTGCAGACAATCTCCGACGACGACAAGCGCGGCCGCGTCATGAGCTTCTATGCAATGGCCTTTATGGGGATGGCGCCTTTTGGAAGTCTGCTTGCCGGGAGTCTTGCCAGTTTCATCGGCGCTCCCACAACCCTGATGATCAGTGGAATCTGCTGCATTATCGGGGCGACAGTTTTTGCTGCCAAGCTTCCGATGTTGCGCGAGAAGATACGTCCAATTTACATGAAAATAGGCATCATCCCGGAGGTTTCTTCTGGAATCCAGGCGGCCGCGCAGCTGACAGTCCCACCGGAAGACTAGGAGAGCGTAACTTCCCGCATCGGGCCTCGTATAGAACGATGTAAGCAAACTTTAGCGAGGTGAACATGAAATTCACAGGTTTAGTCGTTCAGGCAATACTTTGTGCGCTCCTCTTCAGCATGGAGTCGGCTCTCGGTCAGGAAGTGCGCGAAGTCAAAAAAACCGTTGAGTTGAATAAAACCGGAGAAGTGTACATCGATACATACAAGGGAAGCATCACGATAGAGACGTGGGACAAGCCGCAAGTGGAGATTTATGCAAAGATCGAACCCGATGGGTGGGATCGGCATGATAGAGAGAAGGTGAGTGATACAGAAATTCGTATCCATGATTCGCCGGAGCGCGTCAGCATCGAAACGGATTATGACGAGCTTAAATCACATTCCTCATGGTTCTTCGGCTTGTTCGGCGACAATGAGGGAAGCCTTCCCTTTGTTCATTATACCATCTCCATGCCTTCAACGGCACATCTGCATATCAAGGATTACAAATCCGAATCGAAAATCTCTGACCTCAAAGCATCATTGGAGATGAATACCTACAAAGGGAGAGTTTCGATCAGGAATTTTGAGGGTTCGGTCGACCTCGAAACCTACAAGGGCGAGGTGCGAACGGACTTCGCGAAACTCACAGGAGATTCACGGTTTGAAACATATAAAGGCAGCATTGACATTACGCTGCCAAAGGGTGCGGGTTTTGAATTCAGCGGCGATATCGGGCGGAAAGCGGATTTCAACTCGGATTTCGATCTATCCGTTAAAGGAAGGCATCGCGAGGCGGAGCGCTACCGCGGGCCGGTCAACGGCGGCGGACCTCTTCTGCGGGTAAGTACCGAGAAAGGGGAAATCAGGCTGAAAGAGAGGTGATTACTTCTTTGGGGGGAGATTGCGAAACTTCTAAACGTACTGTTGACCCGGCATATCTTCAGGCTTGCTATGATCGGCGAGAATTGCACGAAGTGCGCTGACAATAGTGGGGGATAGTTGCGGGACGAGGAGCGCCGTGAGGACGCCATGGTCAAGGCGAATCTTCACTGGAAGCGCATGAGACTGGCCTTCCTGGAATGTCCGGGCAGCCGGAAGCAAAACTTTTTCCTTCATGTTGATGTGCCGCAGGAGGCCCGTGCGGAATTCTGCATAGGCGTTCGTGTCACGGCTATTCACGTTGGCGACAGCCTTACTCAACAGCGGTTCAAGCCGCCGGTGGTCGTTCGCGAAGAAACCAAAGAGCGATCCAACCATAAAATCGTAATGACATACACCTCTTCGCTCCGAGAGTCCGGGACCAAAGCGCGGATGACCGGTGGACAGAACTATCCGCTCGAGCGCTTGTTCATGAGATACTGCGGTTTTTTCATTTTGTTCGCCATTTCCGCAACGCTTTTCCCTTTCAACATGGCAATGATAGAATCGCGGGACGGTACCCATTGATCGTGCAGGGCACATGGGTCTGACTTCGAGCACTCCGGAAATCCGAGAACGCAACCTTTTGTAAAACTGGCACCATCGATTGCTTCAATGATCTGGAGTAGATTGATGTCTTCTGAGGGCAATGCCAACGCGAATCCACCGCTGGGGCCCTTGAGTGATTTCAGCAGGCCCTTGTGCGTGAGGTTTTGCAGGATCTTTCCCAGGAAGTGATAAGGAGTGTCTAGTTTCTGTGTGAGTTCCTTGATAGATGTCATTTCATCCTGCGGTTTCAGCGCAAGATACATGACGGCCTGTAAAGCATATTCGCATTGACGACTAAACATTATGCTCATGGGACTTTCCGCGATAATTAGTGAATGTCATGATGATTTTGTTGTTCGTAGTAAAGAACTTTTGCATTGCGGACACGGCGTCGCTCGCTTCAGGTCGATTTCCTCGACGTAGGTGGACGAATGCATGACGCAGTCGAACTGGCGGCAATGATACAGTCCGAACGTGTGGCCAAGTTCATGGATCATTTCCTTTGCCAACCTCTCCAGAAAAAGGCTGTCGTCCTGCGGTATTCCATAAAATTGGTTCCTGAGTCGATGCGTTGAGATGATTGCAGCTGATCCGTTGAATTGTGCTTCTCCATAGACGAATGTCAGGACCGGGACGTACAAGTCAACATCGACGACAGCGATCCACTTCTCACCGTTCGGAAGAGTTGTCGTGAGGATTTGTGCGAGCAATGCGGTCGAATTATACTGCCCACGGGAACTGTCAAATGCCTTCTGAATATCAAGCGGACTCGGTTCGAGCCGGACCGGATGTTCGAGGATGCTTTCCGCTGAAGAAAGGATCTGTTCGAACCTCTGCACCGACAGAGATGAGCCATTCAGAACATGAATCACGGTTATCACGCAGGTTTCTGTAAACCATACTTCTCAATTTTGTTGTACAAAGTGACCCTGTCAATATCGAGTATATCCGCGGACCGGGAGATATTCCAGTGGTTCTGTTCCAGAATCTCGATGATGTGCTCCTTTTCCATTTCTGCCAGTGATCCACAGGCGGGTTTCTTCTTCTTTTCGCTCAACTGGAACGGCAGGTCCTCGGGACGAATCGTCGGCGGTGTGCCGATGACCATCGCACGCTCGATGGCGTTCTCCAATTCTCTAACATTTCCGGGCCAGTCATACCGAACCAGAATGTCCATCGCATCCGATGAAATATCGGTGATGGACTTCCCGATCGCCTGCGCGTACTTTTCTGCAAAGTAATTTGCCAGGAGGGGAATGTCGGATTTTCGTTCGCGCAACGGAGGTACGACGATGGTGAAGACATTGAGCCGGTAGTAGAGATCTTCCCGGAAATCACCGTCCTGCATCGCTTTCTCCAGGTCCTTGTTTGTCGCGCAGATAATCCGAAAATCCACATTAATGATATTGTTGCCGCCGACCCTCGTGAATTGCTTCGTTTCCAGGACGCGAAGCAGATCCATCTGAGTTTTCACGTCGATGTTTCCTACTTCATCCAGGAAAAGCGTGCCGCCGTCGGCAAGCTCGAGCTTGCCTTTTCTTCGGTACTGGGCACCCGTGAATGCCCCGCGTTCGTGACCAAAGAGTTCGCTTTCCAGAATCCCTGCTGGCAATGCACCGCAGTTTACCGTGACCAGGGGAAAATAACGCCGCTGGCTGTTGCTGTGAATGGCGCGTGCGATGATCTCCTTGCCCGTTCCACTTTCCCCCCGGATCATGACGGTCGTGTCCGTTCCCGCGACCGTCTGGATCATTTCGTACACTTTCTTCATCTGTGGTGAATCCCCGACAATGTCGTTCACCTTCGAGACCTCCGAAAACTGTTCTTTGAGTTTTGTGTTCTCATTGGCGAGCGCTCGCTGCTTCAAGGCGTTGGTAATGAGATGCGAGAGATGGTCGGGGTCGACGGGCTTGGTCACGTAATCGAACGCGCCGCTCTTGAGCGCGCGGACGGCCGTGTCCACGGACGCGTGCGCGGTGATGAAGATAATAGCGGCAGTGGGGTCGATTTCCCTGATGCGCTGCTGGAGCTCCATCCCATCCATCCCGGGCATTTTGATGTCCAGCAAAATGATATCCCATTTCCGGGATTGGAGCTGACGCAGCCCCGCGGCGGCATTCTCGGCCATGCCGACGAGGAAACCGTCTTCGTTGAACCACTTTGAGAGAGAATCTCTCACGATGCTTTCATCGTCAATGATCAGGATAGAATTCTTGCCGTTCATACAATGTCCTTTGCGTGAAGTAATTCTGCACTGTTGCTCTGTTGATGCGTGATACTCATGTGGGGGAATGTCAACGTGAACGTCGTGCCCTTGCCGGGAGTGGAGGTGACGGCAATTTTGCCGCCATGTCGTTCAACGATCCCATAGACGACGGACAAGCCGAGGCCGACGCCTTTCACCTCTTTCTTGGTCGAGAAGAAAGGCTCGAAGATATGAGGAAGATCCTCGGGCAAAATGCCCACGCCGGTATCGGAGACCGTAATGGAAACCTCTCCATCAGGATCTGCCTGTGCAATATCAAGATGAATTGTTCCGCCTTCCGGCATCGCTTCCACGCCGTTGACCAGGAGCGCAACGAGTGCCTGTTGCATCTGATTTTCGTCACATACCAGCATGATTGTCTCACTCTGGAAACTAGCCAGCAGCTGAACGTTCGAGATCGTGAGATGATGCTGCACGAGTTGTGTCGCTCTCTCGACGATTTGCTTTACTGGGGCAACGTTGAATTCCCCAACCTGTTTTCTGGAAAACAACAGCAAATTCTTGACGATGTTTCCGCAGCGGTCGGTTTCTCGCGCGATAATCTCGATGTCTTCGAGTGTCTGCCGGTCTATTGGTGTTGTCGATTCATTTTTTCTGATGCGCCGGGCAATCAACTTTGCGTATGTAAGGATCGCTTCAAGCGGATTGTTCAGTTCGTGCGCAACGGTGGCAGAGAGTTTACCGAGAGACGCCATCTTTTCAATTTGAAGAATCTGTGCATGGATCGATTTGAGTTCCTCCGTCTTTTCGCGAATTCGTTCCTGCAGAGTTGCAGCCCATCGGCGGTTCTCCTCCTTTTCATGTTGAAGCGACGTCATCATTTCGTTGAACGCTTGGGCAAGTTTCCCCAACTCGTCTCTTGAACGGATCAGAATCCGGTAATCAAGGTTGCCCGACGAAATCTGTTTTACCCCGAGCATCAGTCTCCTCACCGGTTTGGTGACAGTTGTCGAGAGGAATATGATGGAAATGAACGCCACGACCACGATGGTGCCTACCGCATAGGAAATCATGGTGTATCGAGCTTGCGCGATGCCCCTGTCGACTTGTTCCAACGACATCCGGACGTCAAGGACACCGAGAACAGTTTTGTCGGCCGGATGAGCGTGGCAATCGGCGTTCGAACACGAAGCTTCATTGTGAATAGGATCGATTAATCCGAAAACGCGATAACCTTTCGGGGACGCGTAAATCCTCGATCGATTGCTCGTCGGCAACGATTCCAACCGCTTTGCCTGATCGTGGCAGACGTAACAGGCCTCCGCGTGCATGTCGACGACCGTATGCTCCTCCTGCTTTTCGGTCGAGAACATGATTTCGCCGCGCTTGTTGTAGATGCGGATGCCTTCAACTCCCGGCTCTTTTCCGATCGTCGTGATAATCTGGTAGACATCTTCTGTTCGATTCAGCAGCATGCCGTAGTGCGTCGATTTCTTGATGACGTCGCTCATCCGGTTGGCGCTCTCCAATCGCGAGCTCAGCATTTGCTCGGTGTAGAATTGGATGGCGAAATACGAATAGAACCCGAAGAGCACAAGAAGAACGACAAGTGATCCTACGAGGACACGAAAGCTCAACGTATGGAAGTAAGATGTAATCATACCAGAGTACTCTAAAGGGCAAAATTTATGCCATGAAGGGACCTGGAAGGGGGTGAAACTTGGTGCTTATTCGGGCTGCTTTATCACAGGTGCAAAACAGAGGGAAAGGGATTATTAGTTTTGAGAAAGGGAAAAATCCGGGGCAGCAGACCTGTCACGGAATTCGATCAATCATACTTCATCCGAACACTTCCCGGATCAATTCAAAATACCGGCGGACCCCGAGCATGGCGGAGACGTTGTGCAGTTTTTGTCCTCCGTCCGCCATCGTCATTCCAACGGCACTGTCATGTGCTTTCAGCGCGTCGGCCACAAGGTTGCGAAACCGCGTCATGTCGTCTGAATAAAATTCTCGCGTTTGTTCCTTGTTCAGCAATTGTGCTGTCCGGTGTTCATCCTTCCGTGTCTCGAGTTCAAAGAGCCATCCCTCGTTTTCCGGATCAAGACAAACCTCGTGCGGTTCCTGTGCGATCCGGGGATTGGTTTTTCGCACAACCCCGTCCAGAGGAGATTTCACCGGGATGGTCCCACCTTCGAGGACGATCCAGAAACAACATTCGTTTTGTCTGACCGTGTCTTCGGTGGTAGGAAGTACAATAGCTTTCGGCGACAGCAGGATCGAAGCGAACTCGGGTTCAAGTCCGACGCGCACAACCGTATCGCTCATGGACTGCACCCAGCAATGATTTCGACTGTAGAGAAATCGCGGCTGTGTCAGTTCCGTTGGGCGGGAGGGACCGTCGGGACGATCGACCGCGGCGTGGCTTCTGTTTTTCGAAAACATCGTTTGCAGCGCCGTGTCGAGCTCACAGTGATCGCATTCAAAATTGCGGTCACAGAGTTGGTACGTGAGCACACCTGCGGTCATCCACACGCAGCGGAATTGCGGAGAGGCGAACGTATGGCGTCTGCTATCTTCCGATGAGAATTTCATTGGTTTGATCCTGATTGCTTTGTTCTGAAATAAGGTGGAGGTCTTCACTGAGGTCATGAATGCCCGTTGTCTCACCAGGATGCTCATGACCGAACAGCGGGAGATACTTTGCGGCAAGCGAGAAAACACCGAATCCCACTGTAACAATTGCGATGGTAATCGTTATTTCCATCCAGGAGGGGAAATAGGACACACCGGCCCAGGCTTCCATTCCCGTGATGCTGATGTTCATCCGGTTCAGGATGAATCCGATGATGATCATGACGGCGCCCGCGAAGAGACCGCGCGGATGTTCCCTGATCCGTGCGATGCTCAACAGAACAAGAGGGCCAATGACGCCGACAACGATCTCGAGCCAGTAGAGATATGTCTCCATCCGGGGCACGAAGAGAAGAGGGAAAGCGGAGCGGGTCGAGAGGTCCATGATTTTCATCGTGAGGTAAACTGCAAGCATGACCACCCCGAATCGGGCAATGTCGGCCAGCAAGGGAAGCTCCAGCCCCTTCTTGAACGATCGTGCGCTGAGGAAGGATTCGAAAATGATCATGGCGCAACCAACGGCTATTGCAGAAACATAAAAAAACAAGGGAAGATACGGCGAGTACCACAGTCCGTATAATTTCTCGGGGACGATAAGATACAGCGAACCGAGGGAGGACTGGTGAAGCGTTGAGAGCAGAACACCGACAATGATCAGGGGTACAGCCACCCGTTTCAGGGCTTTCTGCAATCCTGTGAGCTTGAATTTCTCCAGGATCACCGGCGACAGCTCCAGCGAGAGTACAGTGGTATATAACATGACGCACCATGCAACTTCGAACATGACGGAATGGGGGTTCCACATGATGATGGCGTGCCAGATCTGCAGCGGCCTGCCGAGGTCGAACATCAGCGCGACAATAACAAGGAGATATCCCAGAAATGCCGTCAAGATGGTGGGCCGGAGGATGGGCTCAAAGCGTTTAAGGTTGAATATGTGAACCATCGCGACAAGTGTAAATCCTCCTGCGGCCAAGCCTACTCCACAAAGTACATCGAAGCCGATCCACAATCCCCAGGGAAATTGATCGCTCAGGTGTGTCGCGGCGCCCAGGCCCTTGACGAAGCGGACGTACGTCACGTACGCGGCGGCAAGAAGAACGATGCTTGCAAAGACTCTCCAGAAAGTGAGATACTTAAGATATTTTTTCATAGCCGGCCAATGTCATCTTTCATTGTCGATTTTTTCTCCGTCGCACTCGTGTTGCCGGTCGTGGAGTTTCTTTTCATAGTCCTGCACTTCTTTCCGGCGGTTGGTTATCCACCAGATGCCGTACAGAAACACTCCGCCGACTGTGACAACGGACGGAATTTTTGAGAGGGCGTTCCATGTGAGCATCGGGAGCGCAGTACTTTCGAGTTGTGTCTTGAATCCGAGTTGTTCGAACGGGACGCTTGACAAATAGAGGATTGACGTCCCGCCGACCTGCTCAATTCCATAAACGCGGTCGACATATTTTCCCGGTTCCGCTTTGATTCTCTCGTACGCCTCCCGTATCAGGTCGTCGCGGTCGCCGAACTTTGTTGCGCCCGTCGGGCAGGCTTCAGCGCACGCGGTTTGCAGTCCCTGTTTGATGCGGTCATAACAGAAACGGCATTTTTGAACGCGAGGGTAATTGCTCCCCCATTCGTACCTTGGCACCTGGAACGGGCATGCCTGGATGCAGTAGCGGCAGCCGATGCATTTTGCTTCATCATAGAGCACCGGCCCTTCGGGTGTCTTAGTGAACGCGCCGACCGGGCACACGGAGGCGCACGTCGGGTCGTTGCAATGCTGGCACATCCGCCGGACGTAGGTACCGTCGAATTCTTCGAGTGCAGTGTAGGCGGTGGCAGAGAGCTTTTTTTCCTGGCCGCCGGGGAGATTGAACTCTTTCTTGCACGCATCCTGACAGGAATTGCATCCGATGCAAAGAGTCGTATCGATCAACAAGGCCTTTTTCTTCAACATCGATGTCTCGCTGCGTGTTATTGAATTTCAAGAAATTCGTGTTCAACCGTCTGCCAAGCTTCGTCGTCCATGTTGTCCAGGACACCGACAGTCGGGAGCCCGCCATCCTGCAGGAACGCCGGCTCTACGGTACCCGGGGTCGCAAGCGCAATGAGCAGCTCACGGAGCCGTCTGAATTCATTCCGGATCCAGGTACGCGCTTCATTGCCGAGTAACATTTCCTTTACTTCGGTGGACCGCTTGGGTTTAATGACGTATCCCCAGCCGTTGTCGAACAGACTCTGCTGCAGAAGTTCCGAATGATCTGCAAGCTCTTCGTTCGCTTCGAGCACATCGCCGTCGAGTGGGGACGAAATGGTAAGGACATGCTTTGCCGACTTCAGCTGCATCAGGGGGTCGCCTTTTTTTACCGAATCACCGGGCTTTCTCAAGAATATCACCTCCGGTGTTTTCAGGAGACGACCGACGAAATCGTCAACCCCGAGGCGAATTTTCCCGGATGGGAAAAGACTGATCCAGGTATGAGATTTCGCGAAAAAGATTCCCTCAGGGATTCGAACCGGATAGTGCGGGATCTGAGCAGGCCTCACCGCGGGCAACAATGATTCTCCCCTGAGTTTCCGAACGGCGAAATCGATAACGAAAAAGAAAACAATTGTTCCGACGACAAAAAGAACTGTCATGATAGTACTCCTTTGTCTGATTCATTGGAATGTGCATTGTTTGGTACACTTGGGAAAAACTCATGCGTTAGCCGTGCCCATTCTTCGTCGCTCAGCGCATCGCTGATGTTGTCTGCGAATTTCCCTCCGTCCTGCAAAACAGTTCCGAGCGTTGGCGTAAACCAACGGAACAACTGCATCCGAACTGTTTCCTCCCAGCGCTCGGCGACAAGGCCTTTCAGAAGGTTGCGTACTTCAAGTTGGAAGTTAGCCGGTTTGATTACTGCAACCCATCCCTGGTTGTAGGGTGAATGATTGACGAGGCGGGGCGAAGAAACGAGCTTCTCGTTGACCTTCTCTATCGTTCCGGTGAGCGGTGCGACCTGCGTGAGGGATTTTCTGCCCCGGCGAAGGGTGATGAATGGCGTTCCTTGCTTGATAAATGATCCCGCGGGAGGGATCTCAACAGCGTCAAGTTGACCGATCAACCTTTGTGCAAGATCATCAACACCGGCGGTCACCGCATCCCTGTCTCGGGCCATGATCCAGCAGTGACCCGGATGAAAATATCGGTCGAATACTCTGGACTGAAGATCACCGCGAAATGTGGGGATTGGCTGATCGGTGAGGACGGCTTTCCGTTTTTTGAGTCGAATCCAGTCAATGATGACTAGAATGGAGATTGTCAATATCGCAAGAAAGACGACCATTTCATGTGCCAGATATCATGTTACATCCTTGCTTCTTCTACATGGGAATTGTATGCCAGAGATCATGGCATGTGAAGAATAAATCACCATGGTAACCTCTTGTGGGAGAATGAGTTAGAAGAGTGGCTTGCTCGTCGGCACCTGGGCAAGGTATGACGACGATGAAATAATCAACAATGATCGAGTGAATTATCAAACAAGAGTGTCAATCTTTTCGCCATCAAGGAGTTGGTTGATGCTGAAAATTTCAACATAGATTGTTGAGAATTCAAACAGGAAAGAATCGGGCTATTGAGTCAATGACGTGTTGAGCCATCGACCGATGAAGAAATGAGGCACCAAATCCAGGTAACTACTTGGCCATTCGGTAGGTATTGAGTGATTTCATATAATTGGCTCGCTCAAAAGCCGATGGGTCAGCCACCGATTTTTGGCTCAGGCTGCCCTTCATTTGCTGGACGGATACGTACTCCCGTTCCACCATCCATTGTTCCAAGTCCTTTAGTACCTGCTTGATATGTTGGGGGCCGTTTTTCAGCAACGCAGAACACATCATTGTCACGTCCGCCCCGACCATCAACATCTTCAACACATCCTGCACGGTATGGATACCGCTCGTCGCTGCAAGACTTGCCTTGATCCTACCGCGAAGAATAGCAATCCAGCGAAGCGGAATTCGTAATGCTTGCGGCGAGCTCAGGATAACATTCGGAGTGACCTCCAAATTTTCAAGGTCGATATCGGGCTGGTAAAAGCGATTAAACAAGACGAGGCCATCCGCACCTGCGCTATCCAGGCGTTTCGCCATGTTTGCGAATGAACTGAAGAACGGGCTTAGTTTCATCGCGACAGGAATGCGCACGGTTCGCTTCACTGTAAGGAGGGCTTCCAGATAGCGGTCTTCCACCTCCGTGCCGGAAAGGAGCGGGTCGGTGGGAATGTAATAGACATTCAGTTCCAAGGCATCCGCGCCCGCCTCCTCAATTTTCTTTGCATAATTTATCCACCCGCCGACGGAGATTCCATTGAGGCTTCCAATGACGGGGATCCTCAGAGAGTGTTTTGCTTTATGGACCAACTCGACGTACTCCTCGGGCCCCAGATTGTACTGCTGGAGGTCCGGGAAATACGTCAGTGATTCGGCAAAACTCTCCGTCCCGTATGAAAGGTAATGTTGAAGTTCTGACGCCTCGTGCGCGATCTGTTCCTCAAACAAAGAATACATGACGACGGCGGAGGCGCCCGCATCCTCGAGACGTTTCATGCCGTCGAGTGTGTACGAGAGCGGCCCGGCAGAAGGGACGATCGGATTGTTCAGTTTGAGTCCGAGATAGGTGGTTGAGAGATCCATTGTGATTCCTTTTGTTTGGGTTCTGCGAAACGGTTACGAGGCGTGGTCGTCGTCGCCGTCCTGAGCTTCCTTTTTCGGTTTCCTATTGGACAGTCTTTGTTTCTTTTCCATTACCGGATTGTGCAAGGTGCTCATAGGTCTTCCACCGGACATTGACATCTTCCTGTGCCAGAGCACCGAGGAGTTTTGCCCTTTCAGGATAGCTCTTTTCCAGCATCTTGAATCGCGTTTCAAGTTGGCTGAAGTCGCTGAGGGGGCCCTTCGGTGCTTTAGAATCCAGCTTGAACGGATTCTTCCCTTCCTTTTCCAGGAGTGGATGATATCTGAAGAGGGGCCAGTAACCCGTATCGACGGCGAGCTTCTGATTGCGCATGCCTCGTCCCATATCGATCCCATGGGCGATACAATGGGAATAGGCAATGATAATGGATGGCCCGTCATAGGCCTCGGCTTCAATGAAAGCGCGAACCGTTTGCGCATCGTTTGCTCCCATAGCGACCTTGGCGACGTACACGTTCCCGTACGCCATCGCGAGGAGTCCGAGGTCCTTCTTTGCCGATGGTTTCCCGGAGGCGGCGAACTTGGCGATTGCCGAGCGTGGAGTGGATTTTGACATTTGACCACCCGTGTTGGAGTACACCTCGGTATCCAGCACGAGAATGTTCACATTCTTGCCGGAAGCCAGCACGTGGTCGAGGCCGCCATATCCGATGTCATACGCCCAGCCGTCGCCGCCCATGATCCAGACGCTCCGCTTCACAAGGTTGTCGCTGATGCTCAGCAGATTCCTTGCCTGGGCATGCGCCTCCGAACCGGTACCGGATCCCGCGGAGAGAATTTGTTGGAGCTTATCTTTCAATTGGCGGACACGGAGACGCTGTTCGTAAATACCGGGTTCATCGGATTGGTTCGCGTTGAGAATACCGTCTGCGAGTTCTTTACCGATCATCGGTGAAAGCTTCTGCACGAGTTCCCGCGCCATTTCGGTGTGCTTGTCGATTGTCAGCCGCATTCCCAATCCGAATTCAGCGTTGTCTTCAAAAAGGGAGTTCGACCAGGCGGGTCCCCGTCCATCGGCGTTGACCGCCCAGGGTGTTGTCGGCAGGTTCCCGCCGTAAATGGAGGAGCAGCCCGTCGCGTTCGCGACGATCGTCCGGTCTCCGAAAAGCTGGCTCACGAGTTTCACGTAAGGGGTTTCGCCGCAGCCCGAACAGGCGCCCGAGTATTCAAACAACGGCCGGAGAAACTGCGAACCCTTGACAGTGTCCACCTTTACGGTTCGGCGGTCGATGTCCGGAATGCGCAGAAAGAAATCGTAATTTGCCCGCTCCTGATCTCGTATTGGCTGTTGCTGTTTCATATTGATCGCCTTGATTTTTGCTTCGGACTTGCTCTTTGCAGGGCAGACATCCACACAGAGCTCGCACCCCGTGCAATCCTCCGGCGCGATCTGGATGGAATACTTCATTCCCTTGTATTCCAATCCTTTATACTCCATCGACTTGAAGGTCGGCGGTGCATTGTTCAAGAGGTTTGGGTCGTACACTTTCACACGTATTGCCGCATGCGGACAGACGAGCACGCATTTGTTGCACTGGATGCAAATCTCCTGTATCCAGACAGGAATTTCCATCGCGATATTGCGTTTCTCCCATTGTGCTGTTCCCGTGGGGAATGTCCCATCCACCGGCATCGCGCTGACGGGCAGGCTGTCACCGTTGCCCGCAATGATTTGTCCGAGCACGTTCCGGACGTACTCCGGGGCCAAGTCCGAAACCGGCGGCGGCATTTCAATCGCGCTCGTCACCGTGTTCGGGACCTTTACTTCAAAGAGGTTCGCAAGAGTTTGATCGACAGCGGTGAAATTCTGTTTGACGATCTCCTCGCCTTTTTTGCCGTAGGTTTTCTTGATTGAATTCTTGATCGCTGTAATCGCGTCCTCTCTCGGCAACACTCCGGATATCGCGAAGAAGCATGTCTGCATGATCGTGTTGATTCTCCCGCCCATGCCGGTTTTCCGTGCGACTTCATATGCGTCAATCACGTACACCTTAAGGTGTTTATCGATAATCTGTTTTTGAATGTGACGTGGGAGCTTGTCCCAAACATCGTTGGGACCATAAATACTATTGAGAAGGAAGGTCGCGCCCGTCTTGGCCCTTTGTAGGACGTCGAATTTCTCGAGGAAGAACCACTGGTGGCAGGCAATGAAGCTCGCCCTGTCGATGAGATACGTCGAATGGATCGGTTTCGGGCCGAAACGTAAATGGGAAGTCGTCGTCGAGCCAGATTTCTTCGAATCGTACACAAAATATCCCTGGGCGTAGTTATCCGTGTCCTCGCCGATGATCTTGATGGAATTCTTATTCGCGCTGACCGTTCCATCGGCCCCGAGGCCGTAGAAGATACCCCGGACGACTTCATCCGGTTCGGTCGTGAACGATGTATCGTACTCCAAACTTGCGTGAGAGACATCGTCGAGGATCCCGACGGTGAAATGATTTCGCGGCGGGCTCTTCTTCAACTCGTCGAAAACCGATTTCACCATGGCGGGCGTAAATTCCTTGGATGAGAGCCCGTATCTTCCCCCGACGATCATGGGGAAGGATTTCAGCGTCGACTTCCCGGCAGAGAACGTTTCACTCAGTGCACCGACCACGTCGAGATAGAGCGGCTCGCCCAGCGCTCCCGGCTCTTTGGTCCGGTCAAGAACTGCGATCGATTTTACAGTTGACGGAAGTGCCTTGACGAAATGATCGACAGAGAAAGGCTGGAAGAGGCGCACTTTCAGCAGTCCGACCTTTTCGCCGTGCGCGTTAAGGTACTCCACTGTTTCATGCGCCGTCTCGGCGCCCGAGCCCATCATGACGATGACACGGTCGGCATCCTGAGCTCCGACGTATTGAAAGAGCTTGTAACTTCTTCCGACCACCGACGCAAACTTGTCCATCACCTGCTGGACGATCGCCGGGCAGGCATCGTAGTAATGATTCACGGTTTCACGAGCCTGGAAGAATACATCCGGATTTTGAGCCGAACCGCGCAGCACCGGGTGCTCGGGTGACAATCCTCGTGTGCGGTGAGCAAGAACCAATTCATCGCTGATCATTGCCCGCAGATCGTCGTCGCTCAATTGTTCGATTTTCATCACTTCGTGTGATGTTCTGAATCCGTCAAAGAAGTGAACGAACGGAACACGCGCTTCCAGTGTCGCTGCCTGCGCGATGAGTGCAAAGTCCATGACTTCCTGAAGAGAGTTTGATGAGAGCATCCCCCATCCTGTCGAGCGCGTTGCCATGACGTCGCTGTGATCTCCAAAAATCGAAAGGGCATGAGTTGCGACCGTTCTTGCAGCGACATGAAAGACTGTCGATGTGAGCTCTCCGGCAATCTTGAACATGTTGGGAATCATGAGGAGGAGCCCCTGCGAGGACGTGAAGGTTGTGGAAAGCGCGCCGGCCTGCAATGCACCATGCACCGCTCCCGAGGCTCCACCTTCGCTCTGCATTTCGATAACGAGCGGAATTGTCCCCCACAGGTTCTTCTGCCCCAATGCAGACCATTCGTCCGACCATTCGCCCATCGGCGATGAGGGAGTGATGGGATAAATCGCGATTACTTCGTTGAGTTTGTGCGCAACGTACGCTGCTGCTTCGTTGCCGTCAATGGTTACCATCTTACGTCTGGTTTTAGTCTGCTCTTTCGCTGTAGGAGAAGTACGTTCGGTCATGGTCGTCAAAATCTCTTGTGGATAATGTGATATTCGAGGTTTCTCAGTGCAACAATCATTCCACTTCATTGGCGGAAAATGCCTCGAGAATTCATAGATTTTGGTAAAAAAGGGGGGCTTCCTTATCAGATTTGAGAGCGGGGAAGACGATTTTTGCAGACTTGAAAGGTAAAAAACTCGGCTGAAAAGGAGACCTCCATCCGACCATTTTTCGGCAAATGGATCCAGCCTGAATCGGGCAAGCCAAGACGGTTTCAGCAGATGCGTGGAAGCTGCTCACCCGACAGCATGTCCACAATACGATGGCCGCCAATTCTGGTTTCCATGATGACGATGCCGGGATGATCGGCGACCACCCGGCCGATGATGGTCGCTTCACGACCGAGGGCATGCGTCCTCATTGCTTCCAGGACTTTCTGCGTTTCATCTGCAGGAACAAACGCGAGCAGTTTCCCTTCGTTGGCTACATAGAGCGGATCAAGGCCGAGGATTTCACAACCACCCTTGACGGATTCGTCTATCGGTATTGTGTTTTCCGTGATTGAGATCCCGACCCGTGCCTGGCCGGCAATCTCATTGAGGGCGCTTGCGATGCCTCCGCGCGTTGGGTCGCGAAGCACGTGAATGTTTTTGCTCGCTGACAGCATCTGTGCGACGAGCCGATGGAGCGGCGCGGTGTCACTTTCAATTTTCGTTTCAAACTCCAATCCTTCCCGAACGGACATGATGGCTATACCATGTTCCGCAATCGGTCCGCTGAGGATAATCGTATCGCCGGCCGCTGCACGTTTCGGGTTGATGGTGACGTCGGGTTCGATCATCCCGATCCCCGAAGTGTTGATGAAAACCTTGTCTCCTTTCCCACGATCTACGACCTTCGTGTCTCCGGTGACAATTTTCACGTTCGCATTTCTTGCTGCTCTCTGCATCGAGAGCACTATGCGCCAGAGATCCTCGATGGGAAGTCCCTCTTCAATGATCAGCGCGGCTGAAAGATACAAGGGAACAGATCCGCACATCGCAAGGTCGTTTACCGTACCATTCACCGCAAGCCGTCCGATGTCGCCGCCGGGGAAGAAAATAGGATTCACAACATACGAGTCTGTGGTGAAGGCGAGGCGCCCTCCCTTGACCGGGACAATTGCCCCGTCATGGAGTTGCTCAAGGTATTCGTTTCGAAACTGGGATACGAACAGTTCTTGAATCAACTGCTGGGTGAGCTTCCCGCCGCCGCCATGAGCAAGAAGAACTTTCTGATAATGCTGGATGGGCATCGGACACAACAATCCACCATTGCTATCGAGGCCTGACACCGTACTCATACGTTCATCTCCTGAATGTCTTCGAAGTCCTGAACGTGTTGCCGATGACTTGCGGCAAGACGTTGTGGAATAAGAATGTCGATCAATCGACCCAGCACCTTGTGGGCGCGGTGGCCAAAAATCCTCTCTGTGGCCGTGATAAGGAACAGTATACGCTGTATTCTATCCATCATTCTTGGCGTCTTTGTAGATGTCGGGATAAAGCTTGCGCGCACAATCAGGGCAGACGCCGTGGCTGAATGTTGCTTCTGAGTGACTCGTGATGAATTTTTCGACCTGCGTCCAGTATCCTTTGTCATCGCGAATCTTTTTGCACGAGGCGCAAATCGGGAGCAAGCCGCTGAGTTGTTTTACGCGGGCAAACGCTTCTTGCAGGTCGTGGATGAGTTTCTCCCGTTCTTCCTGTGCGCGTTTGCGTTCCGTGATGTCCCGGATGATTCCCCGGTAGGCTACGATATTTCCCTTCTCATCACGCACGGCGGTTGCGGTTTCCAGAACCGTTATTGTTGAACCGTCCTTTCTTTTTAAAGGCAGTTCGTAATCCTGTACATAACCCTGCCGTTTAATTACTTCGAGAAAGTTTTGGCGGTCAGAGGGGGTCCGGTACATATCAAGCCCAATATCGAGTCGGAGCATTTCGTCCTTCGATGCATAGCCGAATAACTCCACGCCAGCAGGGTTGATATCGACAATTTTTCCGCTGACGGTGTTAACGAAGACACAGTCTTTTGACTCTTCGAAAAGGGAACGGAATCGCTCTTCTGATTGACGCAAGGAGTCTTCCGCCCGCTTGCGTTCTGTAATGTCCCGAGCCACACCGACAAGGGCGACGGGATTCCCGGCGTCATCCTTGACGAGTGAAGTCCAGAGTTCGACCGGGAATTCCCTCCCATCTTTGCGGTGGTTGAGGATCTCGCCATGCCAGCCGCCGGACAGAGTGGCGGGAAGGATCCCGCGGTATGTGACCACGCCGCTGGAAGGCCTGGCGATTCGGGATATCTGTTCCCCGAGCACTTCCTCCTCTGCGTAGCCATAGGTTTCAAGAAACGCAGCATTTACATAGAGAATGTTGTCGTCCATGTCGGTGATGGAAATGCAATCTCTCGCTGAAGCGATTGTCTGCGCCATGAGCTTGAGTTCCCGCTCTGCCTGTACACGCGCGGTAATGTCACGCTGGACTGCAAGGAACCCGGTAATGTTTCCCTGCGCATCGAGGATCGGATTGGCGGACCCTTCAACATTGATGAGGCGGCCGTCTTTGGTTCGATTGACTAATTCCAACTTGGCGACCTGCCTGTTCATAAGGGTTTGCCAGAACCCGATGTATGTTTCCTGCGGCAATACTCCTGATTTCAGTTTACGCGGGGTCGTTACTCCGATTACTTCCTCCGGTTGGTAACCATAGAGACGTGTGAACTCCGGGTTAACGAATGTAATGACTCCGTCTTTGTCGGTCATGAAAAGTACTTCGCCCGATGCCTCGACCGCTTTGTTCAGCCGCACCAGTGCTTCCTCCGAACGAACACGGTTTGTGATGTCGCGGGAAATACCCAGCACCGCGCTCACGTCTCCCGCGCGGTTACGGATAGGAGCCAGTTGCGTTCCCATCCATCTTTTCTGCTTTGCGATTTTCAGTTCATTTTCCGAATAAAAAGATTCTCCACGTTCGAAAACTCTTGAAAAATTTATCCACTCAGTGGTCCCGAGCTCACCGGGGAAAATCTCATCGAGTTTCTTGCCTATGATATCTTCTTTCGCGAGCCCGGTCTGCTCCAAAGCGACATTATTGACATATTGAATGTGCCTGTCCGGGTCGAGGATGAAGATCATATCGCGCGCAGCTTCAGCCAGCGTCCTGTAACGCTCCTCGCTATCGCGCAGGAGAGCCGTGCTGTGTTGCTTCCGTATGAACATTCCGCCCAACAGGACCAGGATCACGAAGGCCGAAGCGCCGAGTGGAAGGTAAAATGCTGGACGGAGAAACAAGGGCGGCTCGACAATGAAGTCTATGCTTTGACCATGTTCGTCATAATTTCCGGCCAGTCCCTTTGCCTGAACGTGAAAATGGTGTTCGCCAGATGACATCTTCCCAAGTGTTTTCTCCCGCTCTTTGCTCCATGGCGACCATGCCCTGTCGTCGAGTTGGTAACGGGTTTCTATGTCCTGATACGAGAGTTCACCCCAATGTGCAAACGCGTTCCAACGAAGCAACACGGTGCCTTTTTCAACAACGGGAGATGCCAGTACCACCTGTGGATTGAATCTGCTGCTGGCCTCGAGATTGAGGATAGCAACACCATCAGTGGTTCCTACGAAGACTCTGCCGTTCACCGGCAATACGGGCCAGATCCGGGAATTAATTAATCCGACGGTCACGTCGAATGTCGCCCACGTCCCCTTGAAGTAGCTGGACAGTCCGCCGTGCGTGCCGATCCAGAGTTTGCCCGTCGAGTCAACGCGGATGTCCCAGATGATATTACTTACTAGACCATCCGAGGTTGTAAAGTAGTGTGGCTGATCATTTTCGAGGCATCCCAGACCATTGCTCTGGTCCGCAAACCAGACTTTATTCTCGTTATCGACGGCGAGGGCAAAAACCCGGTCCGACTTCAATCCCTGTTTGGTCGTCCAGTGGGTCCACGTTCCCGTTTTCCAGCGACTGAGGCCGCCGTTCGTACCGAACCAGAGCGCGCTATCTGGTCCTTCTGCAAAAGCGTAAACGCGTCCACCGAGGAGATCCTCCTCGGTTCCCCAGTGAGTGAACTTTCCCTGAGAATATAAAAAAGCACCCGGTTCCTTCATGCCTTGCTCTGCCCCGAAGAATAGTTTCGATACCCCCAGGAACCAGAGCCGGCCCTCCCGATCTTTCCTGATCTTGTGAATGTTGTCCGCTGTGAGTCCTTCACTCGCCCCGAAGTGTTTCCAGGCGGTTCCGTTCCAACGATACGCGCCGATTGGAAACGAGCCGCTTGAAATCCAGATATTGCCGTCGATGTCTTCCCCAAGGCCAGTGATACCGGTCAGATTCACACCGTCGATCCGGGTGATCGCTTCGATGCGGCCGTCCGGTCTCCGAATTTCCAATCCTCCGTCAGCGGCCATCCACACCGATCCGTCCCGGGTTTGCAGTAGTTCGTTGATGAAATTTCTTGATTCCGAAGTCTCGCTTTTCCAGATAGTCCATCGTTGGGAGGAGCGGCTTTGTAAATAGAGCCCGTTTTCCGTCCCGACCCAGAGGTCTCCGTTATCGCGGTACTTGACGAACAGGATGTTGTTGACCTGCGGCGGTTGCGGCTGAAGAGAAGTCCAGGCCGGACCCTTGCGTATCCGAATTGCACCATTCTCCTGAACAATGATGGCCTCATTCTCAGGTCCCACATCGAGACTTTGAATAAAATGCTCGCGCTCTGTCTTGTTGTGTGTCGGGGCAGTATTGGCGCTCCATTCCCATATTCCATCATCCTCGACGGGACCGATGATGCAAGCTATCCCATTGCCTGACGTATCTTCCGCTACATGGCTGATATTCAGAGGGATTGTGTACCTGGGAATTTTGACAGACCAGCGGTTCAGCTCCCACCGGTACAGACCCTCGAAGGTGTTTATCCAAATTCCACGCCCTCTTGTCGACCACATACGGATCACGCGCCGTGGTAGCGTTCCCGGCGGGAAATCAGCGGCGTGAATGAGTCCGTTGCACAGGGTGTAGAAATTATGGTCGCTCAAGAGGAGAAATCCTCCGCCTGGAAGGCAGGCGGCGCTTGCCACCTTCTTGTTCTGCCCATTCACAACGAAGGGAATTGAGCGGAACCCATTCTTGCTGCCGTAGTAGAGATCACCCTCAATGATGACGAGGAGGCTGTCGTTTTCGCCGGCGACGATACCTGGCTGGTTTCCCCCCGTCAATCCATTCATTGTGTCTGTGGGGATCCAATAGTATCCGTTGAACCATGCCATGCCGGATTGAGTGATTGCCCAAACTGTGCCTCCGGGAGTTTCGACGACATCCGAGACGCGGTCGGACGGGAGGCCTGACGCCGTTGTGAAGTGAGCCCAGCGCCAGGAATCATAAAACTTCTCTGTTTGGGAGCAAAGTTGTGGTTGCTGGAGGATACAACTCAGCAGGAACAGGAAACCAATCTTTGTCGATATTCGATAGATAAAGGATGACATTGTCCTCTCACCCGGGTCGTTGATTTCAAAATTGTGCATACTATTTGTAGTCTAAGCTATTGACGCGAGATTTCCCAGAATAAGAATAATAGGCGGCACATGCCCCCTCGGATGAGACCATCGGCGCCCCGAGTGGATGCTCCGGCGTGCACAGCGAACCAAAAGCTGGGCATTCGTGAGGTTTTTTTATGCCTTGAAGGACGAGCCCTGCCATGCAATGTACTGATTCCTGAACATGAATGTCGTCAAGTTTGAAAATTCTCTCCGCGTCGAAGTCGATGAATTCACTTCTCAATCGGAATCCACTTTGTGGTATCTCGCCAATGCCCCGCCAATGACGGTCCGTTGTTTCAAAGACTTCAGCGAGGAGTTTTCTGGCCGGAATATTTCCCTCGCGACGCACCGTCCGGCTGTACTGATTCTCTACCACCGACCTGCCTTCCTCGAGCTGCCTGACCGTCAAGTAAATTCCCTGAAGGATGTCGACCGGCTCGAATCCCGTTACCACGATTGGCACATTGTATCTTGCGGCAAGCGGGATGTACTCTTCGTATCCCATCACCGCGCAAACATGTCCGGCCGCGAGGAATCCCTGCACGCGGTTCGTCGGTGACGACAGAATCAACTCCATCGCCGGGGGGACTAGAACGTGAGAGCACAGGATTGAGAAATTCCGGAGCCCGAGCCGCCGGGCCTGCCAGACCGCCATCGCGTTCGCGGGGGCGGTTGTCTCGAACCCAACGGCGAAGAACACAACCTTCTTAGCGGGAAATTGCTGAGCTATTTTGACAGCGTCAAGCGGCGAGTACACTACGCGGATCGCCGCTCCCTCT
The DNA here is from genome assembly GCA_049515655.1 of Bacteroidota bacterium. GTDB lineage: Bacteria > Bacteroidota > Ignavibacteria > UBA10030 > SZUA-254 > JBEKTW01. Next base: position 84,718 of record JBEKTW010000003.1, on the reverse strand, counting down.
GCTTTTACGGAGAGCAAATCCCTTGTGCTGCCGGGGACGCGGAGCATATCGCCGAACGAAGTGAAGATAACCTCCGGTCGCGATGCGATCGAAATTGCCTTATCGATCATCTCCAGCGGGGTGACGCAGACTGGGCAGCCCGGACCGTGAACAAGCGTGATTTCTTTCGGCAGGAGGGACTCAATTCCTGACTTGATGATGGTACGTGTCTGGCCGCCGCAGATTTCCATGATCGTCCACGGACGGGTGGTACTACCTGCGATCAAACCCGCATACTTCCGCGCCGCTATGCCATCGCGGTATTCATCGATGAATTTCACGACACTGTCTCCTCAGGGTCCGGCTCTTCGAGGTCGTCCAGCCCGCCGCCTATCTGTTCCAACATGCGAAGTGTCTCCAGTGCATCCTCTTCATCCAACCTGCTGATAGCGAAACCGACATGGACAATGACATAGTCGCCGACGGCAACGTCCGGTGTCCATTCGAGGCACACCTGTTTCCGGATTTCTCCGAAACTCACCGTTCCCATCAACGGATGGGATGTCGAATCCAGCGCGACAACTTTACCGGGTATTGCCAGACACATTTTCTTTTTCCTCAGAAGGTGGGGATTCAATTTTCGAAAGGGCGACACCCGCAACGACAAGAACTTTGTCGCCGACGTTCGTATCCGGGACCAGCAAAAGAGAGACGTACGACTGTGCGCCCCCTATATCGACCTTGCCGACTCTTGATGTCTGGTCGAAGTGGATTCCGGTCAATGTGCCTTCGAGAAGATTCATACAGCCAGCTCTCCCGCCGAAATACGGTACGGTACTGAGTTGAGCTCGGCACGAATTCCTCTCGATGCCGCAGCAACCTGTCCGAGCGCAATTCCGCCGTCATTGGGCGGAATGCGCTGATGCCAGTAAGGTCGGAATCCTTCTTCTTCAAGCCTGCGAACGGTCTGTTCAGTCAAATACTTGTTCTGGAAACAACCGCCCGACAGAACAACCCGTCGTTCGCCTCCCCGTCCGGCAACAGCAACAATCATCTCCGCAAGCGTGTTGTGAAATTTCGCGGCGATCAGCTTGTTGGGCACGTTGTTCTCCGTGTCATCGAGAATTCCGCAAATCAGCGGTCCCCAATCGATGATGATGAGAAACTGGTTTTCGACGGAGGATCGTTTTTCTACCCGTAGTCTATTCCGGTCGCTTGCGGGTCGGCGATCAACAATCGAAAAATCATAGGATTCCTGCGTGCTCGTATCCGCTGTGAGGAACTCCAGCTCCATGGCGGCCTGTCCCTCGAACGATACATGCTGGCGGAGTCCGGTCAGAGAGGCCACGGCGTCGAAGAGCCGTCCGACACTTGAGGTTAACGGAGAATTCAGGTTGCGGGCAAGCATCGTGTGAAGGATGTTGAGTTCGGAAGCCCGAAATGATTGCAGCGGCGCGAGGCCGGTTCGGCCAAAAGTCTCCTGAGCGAATAGCTCATAGAGCAATCCCAAGGCGGTCCTGCGAGGTTCCCGGATTGAAAGCTCACCGCCGGGGAGCCGGAACGGCCGCATCGAGGCGACACGCTCGAAGGATGTCTCGGATACCAGGAAAAATTCTCCGCCCCAAATCGTTCCGTCTGTTCCGTAGCCGGTGCCGTCCCATGCAACGCCGAGGGCCGGTCCGTCGAGCCCATTTTCCGCCATGCATGAGGCGATGTGGGCGTAGTGATGCTGAACCTGTTCGACATGAACGCCTGTCTCTAGAGCGTACTGCGTGGACAAATATCCGGGATGCATGTCGGCAATAATTTTTGCCGGCCGGATGTTGTACAATTTTTCAAGGCTGGACGTCACGTCGAGAAACGCTTGATAGGCCTCGTTTGTTTCAAGGTCTCCGATGTGCTGACTGACAAAAACATTGTCTCCCGAAGTTACCGCAATGGTGTTCTTCAGATGTGCACCAACGGCGAGCAGGGGGAATTCATGAACCGCTTTCATCCGGATGGGCAAGGGCGCGTACCCCCGGGCACGCCGCACAACCAGTTCTCTTCCCATCATCACCCGGACGATTGAATCATCCACATGCCGTCTGATCGGACGGTTGTGGACCAGGAACGTATCGGCGATCGAGCCCAGTCGGCGCAGGGCTTCATGTTCGTCGGTGCAGATTGGCTCATCAGAGAGATTGCCGCTCGTCGCGATGACCGGAAAGTCCACTTCGCGCATCAGCAGATAGTGGAGCGGCGTATACGGAAGCATAACGCCGAGATAGGGATTGCCGGGCGCCACGGACGGGGCAATATCGGAATTGCGGCCTGAGAATCGCGCTGTACGCTTGAGAAGTACGATGGGGGATTCGGGGGAGAGCAACAGGCGTTCTTCAAGTTGAGAGACTTCGCAGTGCTCCTTCACGGCTCTCAGCGAAGGATACATCGAGGCAAAGGGTTTTTCCTCGCGGTGTTTCCGGGCGCGTAACCGAACAACGGCTTCCTCGTTTCGCGCATCGACCATGAAGTGAAATCCGCCGAGTCCCTTGATTGCAACGATTTTTCCTTCCCGGAGGTCTTCTACAGCAAGCAACAAAGCTTCATGATGCCGCGCAACGGTTTTTCCGTCGGGACTCCAGTATTCAAGGCTCGGTCCGCATTTTGGACAGGCATTCGGCTGCGCGTGAAACCGCCTGTCGAGAGGATTTTCGTATTCACGACGGCAGTCGTCGCACATCCCGAAGTTCGCCATCGAGGTATTGGCTCGGTCGTAGGGGAGCGACTCGATAATGGAAAAGCGCGGGCCGCAATTCGTGCAGTTCGTGAAGGGGTAGAGATAATGGCGGTTCGAGGCGTCGAGAATTTCCTGAAGACAATCCGGACAGGTCGCGATGTCCGGCAAAACGATAGCGGTGGGTTCTCCCCCCGCATCACTGTGTCGGATTTCGAAATTCGAGTAGCCAATGAAGTCGAGAAAGGAAGACTCAAGACTCTGTATGAAGGACCGTTGAGGTTTTTCCTTTTCGATGCGGAGCAAAAATGAGTCGAGTTTCTGTCTCTCGCCCTCGACTTCGATAAACACACCCTGCGGAGAATTCAATACCCAGCCGGTCACCTGTATTTCGGTGGCCAGTCGATAGATAAACGGACGAAAACCAACGCCTTGGACTGCGCCGAGAATCTTGATGGCTAACCGTTGAACACCGGGCATGTCAGTTTTCAAGTGTTCCGAATCCCCGATGCAGCCCAAGATGAACAGCATACTTGACCGCCCCGGAGTATTCTTCTGATGAAATAGTTCGGTTCAGTTCCGGATATCGATAAGCTCGAAATGTCGGACGGTACTGATCCATGATGTTTACGTACGAGTTCGGTGAAATCTGCCAAGCGATGAATTCGAGGACAGCCTTCGAACCTGCAATTTGATTCGGCAGAACAAGATGGCGAATAAGAAGACCCCGCCGCGCAATTCCATCGTTGTCTATGACCAAGTCGCCCACCTGACGGTACATCTCTTTCACTGCAGCCCGCACACTTTCCCAATAGTCTTTGGCGCCCGAATATTTTCGTGCGTATGCGTCGTTAGAGTATTTTATATCGGGCATGAAAACACTGACGATGTTTTCTAACAACTTCAGTGTTTGGGTTGATTCATAACCACCGCAGTTGTAGACAATTGGCATCTTCAGCCCACGCTGAATGGCAATGACCAGTGCTTCGATGATTTGCGGTGTGAAATGTGTCGGCGTAACAAGATTTATGTTGTGGCATCCGACCTGCTGCAGTGCGAGCATCACTTCCGCCAATCGGTGGGTGGAAATTGGCTTGCCCATTTTGAGTTGACTGATCTCGTAGTTCTGACAGAACTGGCATTTCAGGTTGCATGAGGTAAAGAAAATTGTGCCAGAGCCATGCGTGCCGACCAGCGGCGGTTCTTCGCCGAAATGCGGCGCAGCGCTTGATATAACGACCTCGTTTGTCGAGCGACACACACCGCGTTTCCCTTCCGTGCGTCGTGCGCCGCATTCTCGCGGACATACAACGCATTCGTTCAAAAGGTTGCGAAGAAGGTCTGCGCGCTCTTTCAATTCGTAGAAGGTCAGCCGTTCAATATAGGGTGGCGCCATCAGCGGCTTGCTTTGCAGGTTGTTTTTCAACGAGATATAGCTCATGTGCCCGATCTTCATGCTTTGTTGTTCACCGTTTGGGAACACCTTGCACCAGCCAATCGCACCATGCGTCGATTCCCGATGACGTCGTGCACGAGGTTTCAAAGATCTTCAATCGCGGGTTAATGCTGAGAGCATTCTGCTTCAGCGTGTTGATATCGCAGTTCACGTGCGCGAGCAGGTCCATCTTGTTGACGATGAGAACCGATGCCTTGTGAAACATTTCCGGATATTTCAGCGGCTTGTCGTCTCCTTCAGTCGTACTCGCGATGACAACCTTGCATGCTTCCCCCAGGTCGTAGTTGGCCGGACAGACAAGGTTCCCGACGTTCTCGATGACAAGAAGCTGAATGGATTTCAGGTCAATTTTTTGAAGTGCATCATGCACCAGATTCGCATCGAGGTGACAACCGCCGCGCGTGACAATCTGCACGACGGGGATTTCGTACCGTGCCACCCGCCGCGCATCGAGGTCGGTCTGCACATCTCCTTCAATGACAGCGATCTTTACTTTTCCCCTGAGATGTTCGAGCGTTCTCTCGAGGATGCTAGTTTTCCCCGAGCCCGGAGAGCTGACGAGATTGATGACGAAAATACCGTGCTGTTCAAAGAAAGCCCTGTTCTGGCCGGCGATCGCGTCATTCTTGGCAAGAATTTTTCGTTCAATGGTGATGACACTCATGACGAGTCCTTTTGTTGATCCTGCAGCACGATCTCGACGACCTGTAACTCCGTCCCCGAGAGAATATCGATATCGCTGCTCTTGCACGAAGGGCACACAAAGATGGGCATCTCCGGTTTGGATGTGCTGTCGCAGGCCTTGCAGTGGAATGTGAGAGGAATGCGTTCTATGTCCAGCGTTGCGGCACGGAATGAGGTGCCGTCGGCCAAGACGGAGAAGCAGAACTCCAACGACTCGGGGACGACTCCCGCCAGGTCGCCAATTCTCAGTTTGACTGCCCGCACATCCCGGGCTTCGCGGACCGGTATGTATTGCTGCATTATCTCGAAAATATTTTGTGCAACCGACATCTCGTGCATATTCTATGACCATATTTTGACAAGAAGTGCGCCAGTTCTTCCAGTGTCGAACCAGCCCATCTGATGAAGAATTAAACAGTTTTCGTGCTTAGGGTTTCAGTCCTGTAAAAGACCCGGAAGAACATTATCAGGGTTGAGAAGAAATGTCAAGGCAAGTTTAATCCTGGAGTTGCCCCCGTTCCCCCAACTTCATCTTCATCGATAGGGTTCTCTGAGCAAGAAGTGAAATCGGGGCACGAGTCCTTCTGCGCGGGCGAGAGCCGGGCAAAAAAAAATCCCTTCTCTCAACTGCAGAGAGAAGGGAAAAGCAACATGCGGTGTTCCGTTACCCGCGCTTATCGATCGGAACGAAGTCGCGCGTGTCATAGCCAAGAAACACCTGGCGTGGACGTGCGATTTTCTGCTCCGGGTCGAGCAACAGTTCCTGCCATTGAGCAATCCATCCCGAAGTTCGAGGAATGGCGAACAGCACTGTGAACGCGTCGGACGGGAAACCCATTGCCTGATAAATGATACCCGAATAGAAATCGACATTGGGATAGAGCTTTCGCTTGACAAAATAATCGTCCTGCAGCGCAATACGTTCCAGCTCAATTGCGATATCCAGCAGAGGGTTGCGGCCCGTTACTTCGAACACTTGCTCGGCAGTTTGCTTGATGATCTTGGCGCGCGGGTCGTAGTTCTTATAAACACGGTGACCGAATCCCATGAGACGCTTTTCGCCCTTGCCTTCCTTTACTTCTTTGATGAAGGCAGGAACCTTGTCCTTCGAGCCGATCTCCCTCAACATGACGAGCACCTGCTCATTTGCACCGCCGTGGAGCGGTCCGTACAGTGCGGCTGCGGCACCCGCCATCGAGACGAATGGATCAGCCTGCGAGCTGCCTATGCTTCGCATGACATTTGCACTGCAATTCTGTTCGTGGTCTGCATGGAGAATGAAGAGAACGTCCAGTGCCCGCTCGAGAATAGGGTTCACCTTGTACTTCAACTCGGTCATCTTATAGAGCATGTTCAAGAAGTTTCCTGCATAACTGAGTTCGTTATCAGGATAAACATAGGGCAATCCCAGCCTGTGACGATAGCCGTAGGCACCGATCGTGGGCATTTTTCCAATAAGACGATAGATTTGAAGTTTGCGCGACTCAGCGTTAAAGACATTCTTTGCGTCGGGATAGAACGTCGAAAGGGCGCCCACGGTGCTCACGAGCATTCCCATCGGGTGAGCGTCGGGATGGAATCCCTCCATGAACTTTTTGACGTTCTCGTGAAGCATTGTGTGGTGCACAATGTTATGCGTCCATTCGGCAAGCTGGGATTTCGTCGGAAGCTCACCGTGAATGACCAGGTACGCCACTTCCAGGTAGGTGCACTTCTCCGCAAGCTGCTCGATGGGATAACCGCGATAACGTAGAATTCCTTTATCGCCGTCAATGAACGTGATCTTACTCTGGCACGAGGCGGTGTTCATGAACGCCGGATCGTACGTCATCATTCCAAAGTCGTCGTCTTTGACTTTGATCTGGCGCAGATCCATCGCCTTGATGGTATTGTGAGTAACCGGAATGTCAAACTTCTTACCGGTTCGATTATCGATAATGGTGAGAGTATCTGGCATAAAGTTGTCCTTTCAAAAATTCTATGTTAGGATGAGGAAAAACTAGCTGTACATGCTGCTTCTTTGACGTTCTCGTTTGGATGGTTTGTTGCCGCGCTACCCGTCAGTTTGTAATTTCCACCCTGTAAGCCCTGACTGGATGAAACAATTCACCGACGGGAAAAAGGTCAATTTTGATGCCAGCCTTTTGTGTCCGGAATGCGGCTAGAATTGCAATGAAGTCAACAGAGGTGGAATTCAGATTATCATGTCTGACAAATACCTGGGTGAATTCACTCATATTATCTGCGAGTGAACGGAAGCTGGAGTGAAAACAACGGGGGAGGGGAAGGCAGCGTTCGGATTTAGGCCGGCGTCAGGTGTTCCCGAAGAATTCGAGTGAGCACTTCATTCCCCGCTTTTTCCACCTCCGGAGAGAGTGCCGAACCTGCATGGAAATTCTTTCCTTCGATTCCATAGACAAAGAGTTTCCCGGGCAGCCGGTTCAGTACGCGTGCGAGTTCAATGGCCTCCGCGAGGCTGAACGCATGCGTGGAATAATTGAAAAACTTAGAGGGAACTTGTTGCACTGCCGCGTCGAAGGAGTGGATTGTACCAGGCTTTGTTCCGGATGAAACTGCGTCTATAATGATGACGGTGTCTCTGTCTTTCCACGCATCAATGAGAGATGTCCCTTCCCCCGACTCTTCAATGGTCTGTACCCCGGAAAGATTCCGCCTTTGTATATTGCGTGCCGTAAGAATGCCGACGCCATCATCGCCGCGGAAAATATTGCCGATGCCGATGATTAAGATTGAGGATTGAGGATTTAAGATTTCGGATTGAGCCATTACTGACAAACAACCAAGTACCAATGAACAATGAGCAATGAATAATGACTAATTGAACGACGGGATCAGTCTCTCTCAATTGTCAGGTTCAGGAAATGCGTGGCGCATGAAATACATGGGTCGTAATTTCTCACCGCCTGCTCACATTGCAGCGTGAGCTGGTCATGAGGCAGGATCATACGCTCTGGAACGAATTCCCGGAGGTCCTGTTCGATGGTTTTTTGGTTCTGCGATGTTGGAGGAACGATCTTCGCGTCGAGGATTATTCCCTTGTCGTCGATGTTATAGCGGTGGTACAGGATGCCGCGGGGCGCTTCGGTGCAACCATATCCTGTCCCCGCGTGCGGCTCGACGGCGACAGAGGGTTGATCCGGCGGCTCGTACATCTTGATGATGCGAAGGGCTTCCTCGCATGCATAAACAGTTTCAACGCTCCGGACGATGATGCTCTTGAATGGATTATTGCACGTCGGACCGAGCCCCGCCTCTTTCGCGACTTGCTTCCCAAGGGGAGAAAGCCTGTCAAAGTTCAAACTATATCGTGCCAGTGGTCCTACATGGTATGCACCCCGCCGGCGAAGGACAGAATGCAGGGCATTGGAATAAGGAACGTGCTCTTCGATAAAATGATTGTCGTATTCGCTGACGGTAATATCCAATCCCTTGTTTGAAATGAGCCTGCCTTCATTGAACGGATACTCATCGGGATAGCGAAGTGCAACGAATTCGTAATCGCGCTCGAACTCGGGGAATGTAAATTTCGAAACCAGGCGAACTGTTTCGATGGCCGCCTCCTGTGCCCACTTGAGTCGTTCGGCCAGCGGCTGCAGGTCATGCTTCGACGGGACCTTGTAAAACCCGCCGACCCGCGCATTGATGGGATGAATTTCTCTTCCACCGAGGAGCGTAACGATCTCATTGCCGATCTTCTTGAGTTGAAGCGCACGTTGGACCACATCCGGATAATCCTTTGCCATCCGGATGGCATCCTGGTATCCCAGGAAATCAGGGGCGTGGAGCATGTACACGTGCAGAACATGACTTTCAATCCACTCACCGCAATACATCAGCCTGCGGAGCGAGCGGAGCATTCCGTCAATTTTCACTCCCAGTGCATTTTCCATTGCATGGATGGCGCTCATCTGGTAAGCGACCGGGCAGATTCCGCAGATGCGGGCTGTGATGTCAGGTGCTTCCGAGTACTTGCGACCGCGCAGGAATGCTTCAAAGAATCTCGGCGGCTCAAAAATAATGAGCTTGACGTCCGAAACGTTCTTTCCCTTCATCTTGATGTGAAGTCCGCCTTCTCCTTCAACGCGGGCGAGGAAATCCACCTTGATTGAATTCCCCCGCACTTTTTCATTCGTTGCCTTGCTCATAGATCCATGGTCGCTAAAGGTATTCTATTCGCTTCGCGGGATTGCCTGAACTTCGACACCACAAAGGGGAAGAGCTTACCGTTCATGTGCTTCGCTCTCTTTGCGGAATGGCTCGGCGGATGCGTTGAAACTACGGAAGGCCCGGAGGATGTCATCGTCCTTCATCCCGAGCAAGGTCCACCAGGAGCTCAACGATTCGGTATTGGGAGTTTCCTTGGGGCCAAAGCAACCGTAGCAGCCACGGTTGTAGGCCGGACAAATCGCGCCGCAGCCGGCGTGAGTGACCGGGCCCAGGCAAGGCGTTCCGTGTGCAACCATGACGCAAGCCGTGCCGCGCATTTTGCATTCCGCGCAGACACTTTGCGGGGAAACGTTGGGCTTTCGACCGTTCAGGAAGGCGTTCAGTACTTCGACGAGTTGAAGCTTATTGATCGGACAGCCGCGCAACTCAAAATCGACGTGCACGTGGTCGGCAATCGGTGTCGATTTCTTCAGCGTCTCTATATATTCCGGTGAGGCATAGACGATGGACGTGAATTCATCCACATCCTTGAAATTCCTCAGAGCCTGTATGCCTCCGGCGGTAGCGCACGCGCCAATCGTGATGAGAAGTTTCGATGAACGGCGGACCTGATGAATTCGTTCTGCGTCGTGCGGGGTCGTGATGGAGCCTTCGACGAGGGAGAGATCGTACGGTCCTTTGGCAACTTCACGGGATGCTTCGGGGAAATTCGCAATATCAACCGCACCGGCCACGGCGAGGAGCGCATCCTCACAATCGAGGAGGCTGAGCTGACATCCATCGCACGAAGCGAATTTCCAGACGGCGAGTTTTGGTTTTCGGATGCTTTTCATGTTACAGCTCGCGTATCAGGAACAGGTCTTTGATCCGGTCGTACGAAAACACGGGACCGTCCTTGCAAATGAACATAGGTCCGTATTGACAATGCCCGCAGATGCCGATACCACATTTCATGTTCCGCTCCATCGAAACGTAAATATCCTTCAATCCCAATCCTCGTTTCTGGAGCGCCTGGATTGTGAATCGCATCATCACTTCCGGTCCGCAGACCATGGCGATGGTGTTCGCGGGGTCGAATGCAACTTTGGGAATAAGTGTCGTCACAACTCCAACGTTTGCCCGCCATCCTGCTTGCGCACGGTCGACGGTGATCTGGACGTCGAGGTCAAACCGTGACCGCCATTGTTCGAGTTCGCGCCGGTACAGAATGTCGGCCGGCGTTCGGGTGCCGTACAAGAAAATTACCTTTCCGTATCGTTCCCGTTCCGCAAGGATCCGGTAGATAACCGGACGCAGCGGCGCGAGTCCGATGCCTCCCGCGACGATGATGACGTCGTTGCCGGCGGCTTCGGCGACCGGCCAGGTGCTGCCGAAGGGTCCCCGGACGCCGAGAACGTCTCCGCGCTTTAACGTGCGCATCGCTTTTGTTACCGTCCCAACGGCGCGCGTCGTATGAACAAGCACGTGAGAATCAGCCGGGTCGCCGCTGATGGAAATCGGTGCTTCACCGACGCCGAGGACATACAACATGTTAAATTGACCGGGGACAAAAGTGAATGTCCTTTTCTCACCCGGCGGCTCAAGCTCGAGCGTAAAAGTGTCGTATGTCTCCTGGCGGACCCGTTGGATCCGGAAGAGGGACGGAACCATCGGCTCGGCGGAGCCCGTCATTGTTTCCAGGCCGGTGTCAGGCACGTTCGCCATACATATCCAGTAATTGTATGCGTGTCGCCTCGAGGCGCGCCTCAATGATGTGGGCGAACCGTTTCAGTAGCTCATAGCCGAGCTCATGATCTTCTTCGCATTTTTTCCTGAGGCATTTTCCGTCCAGAGCGATCGCGCGCGTTAGCTCGATGGCTTTAGCATCCAGATGCCATTCGTACGGGGGAATGAGCCACGACCATCCGAGAATATCTCCCTCGCCGAGCGTTTCCACGATGAGCGATCCGCGGTTGGGCGCGAATATTTCCAGCGCGATTTTTCCGTGACGGACGACATAAAACTGATTCGCTTCTTCTCCCTCGTGAAAGATCGTCTGTCCTGCATCAAAGCGAACATTCGATGCGCATCCGACGATGAGCTGGATGTGTTGCGGCGCAAGACCTTCCAAGAAGGGATGCGCTCTGAGAATTGGTTCAAGCGTTTCCATTGTTGTTCACCTTATTAGAGTTGTTGGACTCTTCTCTGGCTCTCTGATAGCCTTCGCTTCCTTTGTAATGTCGATGCCGACAGGGCACCATGTGATACAACGACCGCAGCCGACGCAGCCCGACGACCCAAACTGGTCAATCCAGGCGGCAAGTTTGTGCACCATCCACTGGCGATAACGGGCCTTGGCTGATGACCGGACGCTTCCACCGTGAATATAGGAGAAATCCACAGTGAAACAGGAATCCCACTTGCGCACCCGTTCGATGTGTTGTCCGGTCAGGTCCGTTACGTCTTCAACCGTCGTGCAAAAACACGTGGGGCAGACCATTGTGCAGTTGGTACAATTGAGGCACCGGCTTGCCACATCATTCCACCGTGGATGTTCGTAATTGTGGTAAAGCAAATTCTTGAGATCGTTGGTGTCGAGTGTCCGCCCCATCTGCGAAACGGTCCTCGCAGCGATGTTCTCTACCTTTTTCCCGTGTTCGTCGCCGGCGGCTTGATGCGGAACTGCCATGAGGACCTTTTCGCCGCGGTCGGAGCCGACTTCGGTGACAAAATAGTGATGATTGTTTTCAATAACCTCCGTCAGCGCGAGGTCGAAGCCAGCCGACGCCCGCGGGCCGGTGTTCATCGATGCGCAGAAGCACGTCCCGCCCGCCTGTCCGCAATTCACGGCGACGATAAAAATATTCTTTCTCCGTGATTGATAAATACGGTCGGTGAAACTTCCGTTCATGAAAATCTTATCCTGTATCGCAATGGCGTGCAACTCGCACGGCCGTACTCCGATGAAGGCTCGCGCGGGGGCATCGGCCTTTTCTTCCTCGACCCGGATGCCCCGTCCGTCGCGCTTTCCGTGCCAGAGACGAATCGTCGGCGGGTGGAGAAATTTTTTCCAGGAATGGGGGCCTACGACGTAACCGAAGAGCGCTTTGTCATTTCTTTTCTTGAGGCGGTACGTTCCGCCATCCTGCTGGTCGGTCCAACCGACGGGGAGCTGACCGGCGGAAGTTATTGCCTCCAGGTGGATCGCGCCGTCGTGAACCGTCGGTCCAATCAGTTCGTACTTAAGCTCTGCCAGCGCCGCAAAGAGGGAATCTATGTGCTCACGTTCAATGATGAACATGGTGGCTGTTCTCAGATGTCTCTCGTGATTTCACGTTACCGCACATTGCAAATGAAGTGGCCGTGATTGTCTAAGATGAAATACTCCAGGACATTGTTTCTCGTCAGTTGCTACGGCAAGAATCATTCCATAAGAAAAATCCTCTTTCAACCATGAAATCGATTGGTTTTCACTTTTCGATGGGTATAGATTTTCAGGTATGAGAACCATAACCGCATTCTTTTTCAAGAAAGAGAATCAGGGGAAGAGTTCATTCACCATTCTGAGTGACGGAGAATTGGCCGACGTCGATGAGGTTTGGGGTTCGAGGTTCGGGGAAGTGAGTTCATTTAGGATGGGGCAGTAACACCATTCATCAGAAATGGGCGCCGCCATCGACGGCAATGCACACCCACATCGCGAAAGCGGAAGATTCCACCATGAAGCAGGATTCTCAAGAGTGGAATTTAGTACTTTGGGATAGGAATTTGTCTCGGATTTAGATATTCGGATTTCGAATTTTCTAATTGACTAATACTGTCCCTCTTCGGCCGCACTCACCTTTCCCCGGAACGAACGGTACAGATACGCAAAATATCCTGCGGCGAGAAGAATCCCAAGAGTCCACCACACAAGCCCGATGCTCAGACCGTATTCCGAAGCTGAAGCGTTCTGGACCGTGATGGAATACCTCGGATCGGTTGAAGCAGGGAGCAGATTGGGGTACAAACCGAAGGCAGTTGCGCTGAGCATCGAAACGATGAAAAGGGACGACGAGAAAAACGCGTACAGATCTTTTCCCCGTCGGTGGAACAAATACATACCCGCCACTCCGGCAGCGCCTCCGGCAGGGAAGACGAAGCCCCACGGATGAACCGCATAGTTTGCCCATGTTTCGGGTCGGAGGGACGACGTCGCGATGAGAGCGAGAATTGATGTTAGAATAACGCCCCACCAAGCCTTCCGGGCAATGGATCGCGCCCGCTGCTGAACCTGGCCGTCGGTCTTTATGCAAATGTACGTCGCCCCATGAACGGTCAGCGTGAACATTGCCACGATCCCCATCAGTGTTGTAAACCAGTCGAGGATGCCGGCGTCGGGAATCCCGCTTTGCGGGATGAACGTTGTCCACAGCGGCTCGAAGAAATAGTGGTCTTCGCCGAGGGGGACGCCCCGAACCACATTTCCCAGCGCCGCGCCGAAGAAGATCGCGAGCAGCAAACTGGACAATGAAAACAAGACATCCCAGAACGCCCTCCACATGGGGTGATGGATCTGATGTCGGAACTCGATCCCGAGTCCCCTTAGCATGAGGAGCCAGAGCACAATCATGAGCGGAAGATAAAATCCGCTGAAGCTCGAGGCATAGAGAAGCGGAAATGCACAGTACAAAGTCCCGCCGGCAGCGAGCAACCACACCTCGTTGCCGTCCCAAACCGGCCCGATAGCCCGGAGAATCAGGCGCCGCTCATCGTCGTTCTTCGCGATGAGTAAATGGACAATTCCGGCGCCGAGATCGAATCCGTCTAAGAGAACATACACGGCGATCATAAACGCAACGAGGATAAACCAGAGAGTTGGCATGTTTAGGTCACCCGTGGACCCTCATCCCCCGTCCCCTTCTCCCAATCCTGGGAGAAGGGGGGGCGTTTGCTGAGGGTGTCGATGTTGCATGACAGCTCAAAATTGTGTTTAATACTTGTTCGGTATTGTTCATCACGTCCTCGTTTTTCACTCTCAACACCGTTAAGCCGTACGATTCGATTTCATTAAATTTTGCAGTGTCATATTCCCGTTGATCGTCGTGGTCATGGATTCCCCCCTCCACTTCAACGACAAGCTGTAATTCTGCGCAATAGAAGTCTACGATGTATCGACCAAAACGATGTTGACGCTTAAATTTCAATCCACCAAGCCCACTACCTCGAAGGTGCTTCCAGAGAACCCCTTCGGCTTCAGTTGGAGATCGTCTGAAACGGCGCGCGAGTTCGATGATTGAATGTGAATATTCTTTCATGATATTGTGGCCAAGTTCATTACCCTTTTATGAGCCTTGCCCCGTACTGCCAACCGCGTGGACCGCCCCTCTCCCAATGTTGGGAGAGGGGTTGGGGGTGAGGGTATAATTCCAATCGATTGCTCCAACCGTCCGTCAGTGAAGTTCTCCATTCGATTTCTTCAAATTTTCCATCGTCATATTCGTGTTGGTGGTTGCGGGTGGATTCATTTTCCGTTTGAGACCCTCATCCCCCTCCCCTTCTCCCAATCCTGGGAGAAGGGGGGATGGGTGGATTCATAGTGCTGAGAGGGATCGACATAACGCTTTATGAATGCTCAACGGTACCGTTGCTAAGTCTTCTGACCACCAGAAACAGAAACAGCACTCCAAGTACAAAATACATCCCGAGAAATCCGAGGAGGGTAAAGAGCCCGTTACCCGCGGACACCATGTGGGAGGTTCCTTCTGCAGTGCGCATGAGTCCGTACACCAGCCAGGGTTGCCGGCCCAGCTCCGCGGTGAACCATCCCGCTGTGTTCGCGATGTATGGAAACGGGAAGCTGAGCATGAGAATCCAGAGCGCCCACCGTGAGGAAAAGAGAGTTCGCTTCCACAGCAGGAAAGCACACATCAACGTGATAGCAATGAAAATTGTGCCCAGGCCGACCATTATGTGGTAGGAATAATACAAGAGCGGAACGTTCCCCGGCCACTGGTCCCGGGCATACGCGTTGAGGCCTTTGACTTCCGCTGACCACCGATTGTACGTTAGAAAACTCAGGAGCCTAGGTATCGTAAGTGGATTGTCGATCCTGAGCTTTTCCATATCGGGTTGACCGATGATGACGAGTTCGGCTCCCTCTTTTGTTTCGAACAATCCTTCCATCGCGGCGAGCGTTACGGGTTGGTACCGGGCGATGTTTTTGCCTTGAGTGTCTCCAGTCGGGAACAAAACGAGGATGGACGCCGCCAATCCAGCGATAATTCCCACGCGGACGAAGAGTTTTCCATCATCTTCTCTGCGGTGTGAGAGAAGGAAATACGCTCCAACAGCGGCCATGACGAAAGCCCCGGTGACGACCGCTCCGCCCATGGTGTGAACATACTGCGAGATTGCCCACGGATTCAAGAGCAGCCCCCAGAAGCTCGCGAGCTGGACCGATCCGTCGGCAGCAAATTCGTATGCGACCGGATGCTGCATCCAGGCGTTTGTTGCAACGATGAGATAGCCGGAGATCCACGAGCCGAGGAACACCAGAAATGCCGAAACGAAATGGCCGGTCTGCCCCAACTTCTTCTCTCCGAAGAGGAAAAGTCCCAGGAAGCTCGACTCGAGGAAGAACGCGAATACACCCTCCATCGCAAGGGTCTGGCCTATGACCCCGCCGGCGAATCTTGAAAACCGTGCCCAGTTCGTACCGAACTGGAATTCCATGGGAATACCCGTCACGACGCCGAGCGCAAAATTGATGGCGAAGATTTTTCCCCAGAATCGTGCGGCGTTATTATACCGCTCATCTTTCTTGCGAAACGCGATGATCTTCAGGATGACAATGAGCAAACCTAACCCCATTGTGAGCTGGGGAAAGATGTAGTGATAGGAGATGGTAAAGGCGAACTGCAGCCTGTGAATTAAAAGAGCATCGTCCACGATTTTCTACCCGTGTGAATTCGTTGAGCTTATCTGGTCGACGGATAATTTACTCAAGTTCAAAATAAATTGCAAGGTTTGGTAGAAGACATCGATGAGGTTTGGGGTTCGAGGTTCGGGGGGGAGTTCATGGAGGTAGGGTCTGGAGCACCATTCATGGTGCTCTATTCGAACGAGCGTCGCCATTGAAAGCGATGCTTGTGCATGCATAATCATGAATGGTTATGCTGGATCGAAAAAAGGGAGATGAATCTCCCTGCGTGAATCATTAGCTGTTTAATCTGCAATCGACGATATGAATGGTAAGCGGATTCGGAGCTAAGTTTAGTCCACATCGATCAGGTTCCGGATTCGAGGTTCGGGGGAGGGTAGTTCCATGAGGATGGGCCTGGAGCACCATTCATGGTGCTTTATTCGGAACGAGCGTCGCCATTGATGGCGATGCTCATGCATAACCATAAATGGTTATGCTGAACGAAAAAAGGGAGATGAATCTCCCTGCGTGAATCATTAGCTGCTTAATCTGCACCGTCTGGAACGCGATTCGCTCGATTCACTTGATTGCCTTGATTGTTCTAAGGCCGGCTGGCAGGTCGGACTCTACGACCCCCATCCTGCATCTTTCAACAGTCTGCTGAAGGCGCTACTTTGCGGTGACCTTCGACTTCTTCAGCGCAACGAGATGCTGCGCTTTTGCCGCAATATGCTCTCCGCTGCATTCGAACTCTTTGACGAGTTCCCACGGCGCACCTGAATCGCCAAACCGATCCTTAACACCAATATAACCGGTGATCACTGGAGCACCGTAGAGTTCCTCTGAAGAAGTAATGACGCTGCTGACGCGCCATGCCAGAGCGCCGATTTGATGCTCTTCAGCGGTAACAACCACTCCGGTTTCCTTCGCCGCTCTGATGATCGCCTGTTCGTCAATCGGTTTGAGCGTGTGCATGTTTACGACGCGCGTCTCGTATCCAAAATCCTTCTTAAGGATGTACGCGGCCCGCATCGCTTCGGGAACCATCGGACCGCACGCGATGATCGTAAGGTCTTCCTTTTCATTCTTGTACTCGCCCGAGAGAACGGTGTCGAATGCGTCGACAAAGTTTTCGGATTCACGGCGCATGCGGATGGTGTTGGATTTTCCGAACACGAAAGGAGTCTGCAAAGTGCTCACGATCGGCGTGGCTTCGCGCGCAAATCGGATGTATTTTGGACCGGAATGCTGGAGGAGAAGATAAGACGTCGCCTTCTTCGTTTCGATGGAGTCGGCGGGAACCGAAACGACCATATTCGGCAGGCCGCACATTGCGAACAAGTCTTCGAGGGCCTGGTGCGTCGCACCGTCCGGCCCCACGGAGATTCCGCCATGCGCGCCGGCGATCAGGACGTTGAAATTGCCGTAGCAAACAGAGACTCTGATCTGGTCGAGGTTTCTTGCCGCCGCGAATGTTCCGTATGTTCCCAGTACCGGAATTTTTCCCTCGCGTGCGAGGCCGGCGGCGACCGAAGTTGCGGATTGTTCCGCGATACCCATGCTCAGCCAGCGCTTTTTCCGCTCCGGCTTGCTCGTGTAAAAGTCGCTAATGGTGATGGACCCGGAAATGTCGAGTCCCAGGCAAACGATCCGTTCGTCGTCGCCAAGCTCGGCGAGGGCAAGACCGAAGCCCTTCCTTGTCGGCTCCATCTTCGCTTTCATTGTTTGGCCGCCGTTCCACCAGTAGTTCTTTTTGAACTTGGGCATCTTCGCTTCGAGTTTCTTGTCCACGTCGTCCTGATACTGCTTCGCCCGGTCGAGAAGGCGCTGGTAGGGAATTTTGTCCTTTAAGCCGAGCTCTTCGAGAGCTTTCATGAGTTCCTCGAAAGTGGGCGTTCTGCCGTGCCAGCCTGCGACGTTTTCCATGAAGCTGACGCCTTTGCCTTTGACTGTCTCGGCGATGATTGCGACTGGTTTTCCGGTGCCGGCTCTCGCCTTGCTTAACGCCTCGACGACCTGCTTCATGTCATGTCCGTCGACGGCGATGACGTCCCAGCCGAAACTCTTGTATTTCTCGGCGAGCGGCTCGATGTTCATCACTTCGGAAACCTTCCCGTCGATTTGCAGGCGGTTGCAGTCGATGATTTGTATGAGATTATCGAGTTTGTAGTGGGAAGCTTCCATTGCCGCCTCCCAGATTTGTCCTTCCTGCTGTTCCCCGTCGCCGTTAATGCTGAACACCTTGTAGTTCTTCCCGTCCAGTCGTGCCGCGAGTGCGAGCCCGACCGCAACGCTCAACCCCTGGCCCAGGGAACCCGTTGATGCTTCCACGCCCGGGAGTTTCAGCCAGTGTGGGTGTCCCTGGAATGGACTCCAGAGTTTTCTGAGAAGGACGACATCTTCCGGGTCATAGAATCCCGCAAAAGCAAGTCCAAGGTAGAGGCTCGGAGCTTTGTGGCCCGTGGACCAGATAATCCTATCGCGGTCAACCCAGTTCGGATTCTTGGGGTCATGGTTGGCGATTTTCAAGTACAGCGCCGCGGTAATGTCCATGATGGAGAGCGTTCCGCCCGCATGTCCGGAACCCGCCGCGCAGAGGGCCACGAGGTTGTAACCGCGCATCAGGTTCGCGGCTTGTTTGAGTTCGTTGACCGAATAATCTCTTGCCACTGTTCCTGTTTTGGAATTGATGATTGCCATGGTCTGTCCTAATTATTAGTTCTCAATAAGATGTGTCTTCCCATTATTTCAGGGTGAATTGTCTAAACATTTGCTTTGCTCCCAACCGCATCCCCGCGGTCGGATTTACAACCAGGCTCAATTCATCTTAGCGGGGACCCCGAATAGAAACATTTCGGGGCAGGCGCTGAAATGAGCAGTGTCGGCGTATAATTTTCCGTGTATTATTCTTGAGAGTGTCTTAGTTCGAATCAACTCCCCCTTGTATTCTCCCCGCCACTTCTCGTTCCCAAGCTCCTGCTTGGGAACGGACTGTGAACCCTCGCCGAACTCACCCTATAGTTCCTCTCTAAAATTAGAGAGGGACGTCGGCCACGAAAGGGCTTCCCCTTCTCTACTTGTAGAGAAGGGGGCAGGGGATGAGTACGGGGAGCATTTCAATTTCTTCTCTTAGCTCGCCCGCTAAGAACGTTCCCACATGGAATTTGGGAACGAGAATGGGAAAATAATTAGACATCAGTCCTACCTCGTTTCCGTTTCCTTTGATTTTTCGATGCGGTACGAATGAGTAATCTTGACGCTTGGTTTCAGCATTGCGGAGACGGCGCAGTATCGTGTCATGGACAATTCGATTGCCCGCTCAACATCCTGCGGGTCGAGTCCGTCTCCATAGAAAACATACTCGACGTGAATGTCGGTGAAGACCTGCGGGTGTTCTTCGCGGACTTCACCCGTCAACTGAATTTCGAATCCTTGAAAGGGCGCTTTTCTTTTCTGCAGGATTGAAATGACGTCGCTTCCGGTGCAGCCGCCGAGTGCGAAGAGGAGGAGTTCTTTCGGTCGGGCGCCGGCGTTGCTCCCCCCGAATGTTTCGGGACCATCCATGACGACCCAATGGTTCGAATCGCTCTTAGCGGCGAGAGTAATTCCCCGGATTTGTTTAACGATCGCTTTCTTGGTCGCCATAGACGATAGACCTCTTGTGTTCTTCGATTGTCACTCTAAAAGTATGCCAATAAAAGATGCAGTTTGGGCAGCAGGGATTCGAATAGTGGAGAAGATACCTCAAAATTGCTTCTCAAAGGTGAAAACTCCCTTCTATCGATTTCTCAACCGTGAGAGGCTTTTAGGGGGTCCCGTCCGAATACCCATCTTTAAATTCGATTTGATGGGGGGTCATCTGGCATACATATTGACAATTTGTAGGAGTCACGAATCAAATATTTCGATGGAATGGTTCTTCGAAGAGTTTCGAGAGCAGCTAAGCATTGTGGCAATTGTCGTCAGTTTAGGTACGAGCAACTAATCATGTTCACCAATCACAAGGAGATATAAATGTCTAAGTCAAGCTACGTAGCAGAATTCATGGCACGAGTGAAGGCAAAGAATCCGGCCGAACCGGAATTCCACCAGGCGGTGGAAGAAGTCGTCGAATCTTTGTCGCTGGTGCTGGAGAGGTATCCGGAATATCGAGCGGCCAAAATTCTCGAGCGGATGGTCGAGCCCGAAAGAGTACTCATGTTCCGTGTTCCGTGGACGGATGACCGTGGTGAGATCCAGGTCAATCGTGGTTTCAGAATTGAAATGAGCAGTGCGATTGGTCCCTACAAGGGCGGATTGCGGTTCCATCCCTCGGTGAATCTCGGCATTCTGAAGTTCCTTGCGTTCGAGCAGGTTCTGAAGAACAGTCTCACGACGCTTCCGATGGGCGGCGGCAAAGGCGGATCGGATTTCGACCCGAAAGGAAAGAGCGATAACGAAGTCATGCGATTCTGCCAGAGTTTCATGAACGAATTGTATCGCCACATCGGTCCGGATACGGACGTCCCCGCGGGGGATATCGGAGTCGGCGGAAGAGAAATCGGATTTCTCTTCGGACAATACAAAAGATTGAAGAATGAATTCACCGGCGTGCTGACAGGGAAAGGATTGAACTGGGGCGGGTCGTTGATTCGTCCGGAAGCGACAGGATACGGTGCGGTCTACTTCGCGGCAGAAATGCTCGGAACAAGAAATCAGACCCTGAAGGGAAAAACCTGCCTCGTCTCCGGCAGCGGAAACGTCGCACAGTATACCGTCGAGAAGATCAACCAGCTCGGCGGGAAAGTGCTCACGCTCTCCGATTCCGGCGGCTATATTTACGATGAAGCCGGAGTCGATGACAAGAAGCTGAAGTTCGTCATGGATCTGAAGAATGTCCGTCGTGGAAGAATCAAGGAGTATGCCGATAAGTTCAAGGGCAGTGTCTACACCGTGATTGACCCGAAGCACGACTACAATCCGCTGTGGAATCATAAAGCGGATTGTGCGTTCCCCAGCGCCACGCAGAACGAAATCAACGGCAAGGATGCGCAAAACCTCGTGAAGAACGGCGTGTATGTCGTGTCTGAAGGCGCGAATATGCCGACGAACCTTGACGGCGTGAAAGTCTTCCTGGATGCCAAGATCCTCTACGGTCCAGGCAAAGCTGCGAACGCCGGCGGCGTCTCGACATCGGGACTTGAAATGTCACAGAATAGTCTGCGACTCCAGTGGACGCGCGAGGAAGTCGACAGCCGTCTGCATGGCATCATGAAGAGCATTCACAAGGCAGCCTTCGAAACGGCCGAGCGATTCGGAACACCGGGCAATTATGTGAACGGTGCGAATATCGCTGGATTCCTGAAGGTCGCCGATGCGATGATGGATCAGGGACTCGTGTAAAGTACCGGGAGTCTGGGGTGATGAAAACGGGCAGTGGTTCGGTTTGAATGGTCTGCCTTGTTTCTGACCCCCTCTTGTATTCTCCCCCTTGAATAAGGGGGAGAAGTTTCCTCCCCTTACCAAGGGGAGGACGGAAGGTGGGGTTATCACAGGAGTCAAGTATCTAGACGATGCACTTCCAAGAATCGGAGTGGATTTTTCCACTCCGATTTTTTTTGTATACTTACTGATGAACGTCCCGATACCAATGTTACGAACGGGGTGTGATATCTATTCTTGCGACGTAGAAACTGCAATGGTACTTTGAAATATGAAACTCTCCGACCAGCTCTGGATTGAAGACGGCTACGGAACCCGCTTTCAGGGGTTCCACAACCTGATGCGCCGCCGGATCCGGGACGTCCTGCTCGTCTCAAGTCTGTACGACTCGTACATCTTCGAAGAAGACGGGAGGCTCTATGAACTCATCCGCAATGAATATTCGGATTTGAATTTAAGTCACTCGCCCGAGCTGACGAGGGTTTCCAACGGTCAGGAGGCAATCGCGCTCGCGAAAGAGGAGAAGCACTTCGACCTCATCATCACCACGATGCACATCGAAGACATGCACCCGCTCCAGCTTGCCCAGGAGGTGCGGGAAGCCAGTCTGGGAATTCCCATCATCCTCCTGGCATTTGATAACAGGGAACTGGCCGACCTGCTCGCGCATCACGACACATCCATCTTCGACCGCGTGTTCATCTGGCAGGGCGATTTCCGTCTCATCACTGCGATCATTAAGCATCTTGAAGACCGCATGAACGTTGAGCATGATTCAAACCAGGCGGGCGTTCAATCGATCATTCTTGTCGAGGATAACATCCGCTTCTATTCTTCGTTTCTTCCGCTGATTTATTCGGAGGTGCTGAAGCATTCGCGGAGGCTGATTTCCGAAGGGGTCAATCTTTCCCACCGGTTCTTGCGGATGAGGGCGCGTCCAAAAATTCTCCTGTGCACGACGTACGAGGAAGCATGGGAGTTCTTCAATAAATACCGGGACCATATCCTGGGCATCATCTCGGACGTCGATTTTCAGCGCGGAGGTAAACAAGATGCGGAAGCGGGTTTGGAATTCGCGAAGAACGTGAAAGCTGAACTTTCCGACATTCCGATTCTCTTGCAGTCGAACCTGCGTGAGAATGAAGCGAAAGCGCGGGCGGTCCGTGCGCAATTCGTTCTGAAGGATTCTCCGACGCTCCTGACCCAGGTGAAAAGATTCATGAATACCTATATGAGTTTCGGCGACTTCATTTTTCGCATGCCGGACGGAAAGGAAGTAGGGAGAGCAAAGGATTTGAAGTCGCTGGAGGATCAGCTCCGCGTAGTACCGGATGAAAGTCTTCGCTATCATGGTGAGCGGAACCATTTCTCGAATTGGTTGAAAGCGCGAACTGAATTCTGGCTCGCCCACCAGCTGCGGCCCAGAAAAGTCTCGGATTTTTCGTCGCTGCATGAACTGCGAGAGGCGCTGATTTCATATCTCCACTCGTATCGGCAACTTCAGCAGCGCGGTCTCATCACCGATTTTGTGAAGGAGACCTTCGACCCGACCAGCAGTTTCGCCCGTATCGGGGGCGGCTCGCTCGGGGGGAAAGCCCGCGGGCTGGGATTTCTGAACCTTCTCATAAACACGTACAATGTTCGCGACAGATTCGACGGCGTTCATATCTACGTTCCTTCCAGCGCAGTGATCGGGACCGACATGTTCGACCAGTTTCTCGATGAAAATGACCTGCGCTCGTTTGCTATTGGCTCCACAGACGACGAAGCAATAACAAAGAGATTTGTGGAGGCGGAACAACTGCCCGGGGAAATTCTCGACGACCTTTCAGCATTCCTCGATGTTATTCGTGAGCCGCTGGCGGTCCGGTCGTCAAGTCTCCTGGAAGACTCGCAGTATCAGCCGTTTGCCGGCGTGTACGAAACGTACATGATTCCCAACAACAATCCCGACTCGGCCGTCCGGCTTCGTGAACTCCTTAACACCATCAAACGTGTGTATGCCTCGACCTTCTACCAACGAGCGAAAAACTACATTAAAATGACGTCGTACCGGCTCGAAGAAGAAAAAATGGCGGTGATTGTTCAGAAGCTCGTGGGTTCACGGCATGAGCAGCGTTTCTATCCCGATTTTGCCGGTGTCGCGAAATCGTACAATTTCTATCCTGCACCTCCGCAGACTTCTGCGGATGGCATTGTTTCGGTCGCGTTAGGACTCGGCAAGATGGTCGTTGATGGCGGAGTCTCGGTTAAATTCTCTCCGAAATATCCCAATCATCTTCCCCAGCTTTCGACCATCCAGAGCACGCTCGCGAACAATCAGCATCAGTTTTTTGCCCTCGACATGAGTGAATCGCTTGGGGGCGGAACTCAGACACACGACACGCACACAAAACTCTATGAATTGGACGTGGCGGAACGGGACGGGACGCTGAGCTACGTCGGATCGACGTATTCGCATGAAAACGACGCCGTGTATGACGGCATCTCGCGGAAAGGAATGCGGCTCGTGACGTTTTCACCGGTTCTGAAAAACAAACTGCTTCCTCTCTCGGAGATCCTGGAGGAGTTGCTGGAAATGGGAAGCTGGGGCATGGGGACCTCCGTCGAAATTGAGTTCGCGGTTAATATGTCCCTGCCGCCGGGCAGGCAAAAAGAGTTCGGACTGCTTCAGATGCGTCCGCTCGTTATCAGTCGCGAATTCGAAGAATTACGGCTCGAGAAAATCGATACGAAAAATATGATCTGTGAAAGTCCGCAAGTGTTGGGCAACGGCATCATCCGGGATATTTACGACATCGTGGTTGTGGATGTGCATCGCTTTGACAGGGCGAAGAGTCACGAAGTTGCAATGGAAGTCGGCCAGATCAACGCACGCCTGGTGAGTGAAGGCCGGCCGTATCTCCTGATTGGTGTCGGTCGGTGGGGGACGCTCGACCCCTGGCTCGGCATACCGGTAACATGGGACCAGATTTCCGGAGCGAAAGCTATCGTTGAGACGGGATTCAAGGACTTTGCGGTTACTCCGTCACAGGGCTCGCATTTTTTTCAGAACCTCACTGCTTTCATGATCGGCTATTTTACGATCGACGCCGTGAGCAATCAAGGATTTGTGGATTGGGATTGGCTCTCGCAGCAGCCGGCCGAGGAGGAGAAAGAATACACGAAACATCTCCGCTTCTCTTCAGATATAGTGGTACGCATGAATGGACACAAGCATAAAGGAATTATTTTGAAGCCCGAATGATTTGAAAAGATACGATCCGCTCCCCGAGTAAATTCTCCGGAATCTTTTTCAACTTCCCTCAGAAGATAATTTCAACACTTCTCACCTTTGACAAGCTAACCCCGAGTGATTCTCATATTTGAGAGTTCTTGAGGCCTTTTCTCGGAATTGTCCTTGTTCTCAAATCAATCCTGCCTCTCCATCTGGCACGTAAATTGACGTTTTCTTCAGAGGAAAACTGCCCGACCCGATCAAAGAACAAAACATTTTTTCAAGCGCAACGTGGTTATTGGCATCCTCAAAGAAGATTCTCTGCGTGAACGGCGTGTGGCGCTGACCCCCGCCGGCGTGCGGTCGTTGGTGCACGCGGGGAGCCAGGTGTACATCGAAAAGGAGGCGGGACTGGCTTCTCATTTCTCCGATGAGGAGTATCAGGGGGTCGGGGCGAAAATTGTCTACACCAGCGATGAGGTTTACGGCCGGTCGGAATTTCTTCTCAAAGTTTCTTCTCCCCAGGAAGCCGATTGTGAACGGTTAATAGAGTCTCAATCTCTTGTCTCCTTTCTTCATCTGGCAGTCGCACGAACGAAGACAATGGAATTGCTGCTGCGCAAGCGCATCTGTGCGCTCGGCTATGAGCTGATTGAGGACAAGGACGGCGATTTGCCGATTCTTCAGGTGATGAGCGAGATTGCCGGGCAGATGTCGATCCACGTCGCCGCGCGATTTCTGGAGAGCAGACACGAGGGACGCGGTATTGTCATGGGAGGAATCACGGGAATTCCCCCGGCGACGGTTGTGATCATCGGTGCCGGGACGGTGGGGCAGGCCGCCGCGCGCATGGCGCTCGGCGCCGGGGCCGAAGTGATCGTCCTCGATAAGGACCTGAGGCGTTTGCGTTCCCTCGAGCATCAATTCGATTACCGCATCATCAGCTCAATCGCGAACGAGTACAACATCGAAAAAGCCGTCCAGTTTGCCGACGTGGTGGTCGGGGCTGTTCTGATCAAGGCGGAACGTGCGCCGCACATCGTGACCAAGGAGATGGTACAGCGCATGAAACCGGGTTCCATCATCATCGATGTTTCGATCGACCAGGGTGGCTGTATCGAAACAAGTCGTCCGACCACTCTGGAGAACCCGACGTACGTCCTGCACGACGTCATCCACTACTGCGTTCCCAACATCCCGGCGAATGTTGCCCGTACCGCGACGTACGGCCTGACGAACGCTTTTCTGCCGTACCTTCTTGAGATTGCTCAAAAGGGTTTTGACCGGGCGATCAGGGAAAATGAAGGGCTCGCTCGGGGAGTTTGTACCTACAACGGGGTATGTACCAATGATGCGATTGCCCGACGCTTCGAATTGCAATCGCGCGATATTCAATCGCTGCTCAAGTCACCGGATTGATATGCATTGGATCGAACGCTACAAATCGAAATTGCGGACTGCGAATGAAGCTGTCAAGATGATCAAATCTGGACAGCGTGTATATGTCCACCCGGGATGTGCTATTCCGGAAATCCTCGTTGATGCAATGTGCAGCCGCTACCTCGAGCTGGAAAATGTCGAACTGGTCCACCTCCTCACCGCCGGCAAGCTCCAATATGCACTCCCTGAAATGGAAGGGCATTTCCGCCATAACGCCTTGTTTATCGGCAGGAACGTTCGTGAAGCGGTCAATGACGGAAGAGCTGATTTCACGCCAATATTCTTATCCGAGATCCCCGGATTGTTTTATCGCGGCATTCTTCCTATCGATGTCGCTCTTATCCACGTCTCACCGCCCGATGAGCACGGATTCTGCAGCTTCGGCGTCGGCGTCGAATGTACAAAGCCGGCAACAGAGGTTGCAAAGGTCATTATTGCACAGGTCAATCCGAACATGCCCCGCACGCTGGGGGATTGTTTTATTCATGTCGACAAGTTTACCTCATGCGTTGAGACGGATGTTCCGATAAAGGAGTTTCCCCAGGTGGATGTCAATACAACTCCCGCTGAAGCAGAAGTGTATGAAAAGATCGGGAGGAACATTTCCGAGCTTATTGAAGACGGTTCAACGCTTCAGCTCGGAATCGGCGCGATCCCGGATGCGGTTCTGCGATTCATCCACGGGAAAAAACATCTCGGCATGCACACGGAAATGTTTGCCGACGGCGTTGTGAAGCTTGTTGAAGACGGCGTCATAACAAACGAAAAAAAGACTCTGCATCCCGGGAAAATGATCGCCTCCTTCGTTCTTGCAACGCGACCGCTGTTTGATTTCATCGATAACAACCCGATTGTCGAGTTTCACCCTTCCGATTATGTTAACGATCCGTTCATCATCTCAAGAAATGACAAGATGGTGGCGATCAACTCGGCGATTGAGGTCGACATAACGGGTCAAGTGTGCGCTGATTCCATCGGAAGATCCTTCTATAGCGGGTTCGGAGGACAGGTCGATTTCATCCGCGGGGCCGCCCGAAGCAAGGGCGGAAAACCGATCATCGCCCTGCCGTCGACAGCGAAGGATGGTCAGCGATCGAGAATTGTTCCGATGCTTGCGGAAGGTGCCGGTGTAACGACATCACGCGGCGACGTGCATTACGTGGTAACGGAATATGGTGTTGCAGATCTGTATGGTAAAACAATCCGGCAGCGTACGAAAGTTTTAATAGAGGTTGCGCATCCGTCGTTCCGTGAAGAATTGGAGAGATACGCAACCGACCGAAAATATCTTGATTCTCAGGTGAATCGGGCTTCCCGGCGTCCGGTGACGGCGAAACTGAAAGAACATCCGACAGTTGTCTAACGGCAATCGAGACTGAGAAGCAAGTATGCCGGCAAACGAATCCTGTACACTGTGCGAAAAGATTGAGGTAACATTCAAAGCGAAGCAGCGTCTCTCGACGCTCCTCGATCTCCCCAATACGTACGACCAGGGATCGAAGAAATTTATCTGGAAACATCACGACCTGCTGGAGTACGCTCTCATTCCCCGCAAACTCGACGGCACGCACGGAGAAGTCGAGTTATGTATTTGCATGGATGAGGATGAACTGGACGACATTGACTTGACAGAGTACGCCGGAGAACTGCTCCAGAAGGAAGTGCTTCCGGCATGGAAGAAATTCAGCGTCGAAAAAGTACTGCCGGCATTGCTCTCGCCGCCCCAGGATATTGAATGTTTCCGCTGCGGACATGAGCAGCAGGAAAAGATTTTGTAACGCGCTGAATCGTGAGAAGCACGATCCGGTACTGCACGCCTGAAATGTGCATAAGAGAATTTTTGACAAAACAAGACTGCATCTCTACCCGCGAATGACCGTCAACGGGAGAAAGAACCGGCGGCCATATCGGTCGGGTAAGAGATCTGAGATGAATACTCAATTATAAGAAGGGAAACTAGCTATGATCGGCAAACAAGAAGCACTGGACTATCACTCGATAGGACGCAGGGGGAAAATAGAAGTCGTTGCCAGCAAACCCTGCCAGACACAAAGGGACCTTTCGCTCGCCTACACGCCGGGGGTTGCCACACCCTGCCTCGAGATCGAGAAAAACCCGGAAGATGCCTACTTGTATACGGCGAAGGGCAATCTCGTCGCCGTGGTATCCAATGGCACGGCAGTGCTCGGGCTCGGAGACATCGGCGCCATGGCAGGTAAACCCGTGATGGAAGGCAAGGGGAACCTCTTCAAGCGGTTCGCCGACATCGACGTGTTCGATATCGAGCTGAATACGCACGACGCGGATGAGATTATCAAAACAGTGCAATTGCTCGAGCCGACGTTCGGCGGCATTAACCTTGAAGATATCAAGGCCCCCGAATGCTTCTATATTGAGGAAACATTGAAGAAGACCATGAACATCCCCGTGTTTCACGATGACCAGCATGGAACCGCGATCATCAGCGGCGCAGCACTGCTCAACGCACTCGAGATTGTCGGCAAGAAAATGAAGGATGTCAGGGTTGTGTTTAGCGGCGCCGGTGCGGCGGGAATCGCCTGCGCAAAATTCTATGAACGGCTGGGCATACAGCGGAAGAACATCATGTTGGTCGATACAAAAGGAGTTGTGCATAAGGGCCGCAAGGAAGGCATGAATCCGTACAAAGAATATTTTGCGGTCGATACAAATGCCCGAACCCTTGCCGACGCAATGAAGGGGGCCGATGTGTTCTGCGGCGTTTCGGCGAAAGATATCGTAACGAAAGAGATGCTGAAATCGATGGCGGACAAGCCGATCGTGTTTGCGATGGCGAACCCCGACCCGGAGGTGACCTATGATATAGCCGTGGCGGCCCGTGATGATATCATTATGGCGACGGGACGGTCCGATTATCCGAACCAGGTGAACAACGTTCTGGGATTTCCGTTCATCTTCCGCGGTGCGCTGGATGTTCGCGCATCTGCGATCAATGACGAAATGAAAGTTGCCGCGTCGAATGCTCTGGCAAAACTGACGAAGGAAGATGTTCCCGATTCGGTGATTCGTGCCTACGGCGGCAAACGCATTGAGTTTGGAAAAGAGTACATCATTCCCAAGCCCTTCGACCCGCGCGTGTTGTTGTGGGAAGCAACGGCGGTCGCGAAGGCGGCAATCGACACGGGCGTTGCGCGTAAACCCTTCAAAGATATTGAAGCGTACAAGGACTCATTGGAAGCGCGGCTCGGAAAGTCTCGCGAGGTGATGCGGTCCTTTGTCCACAAAGCTCAGGCAGAGCCCAAGCGCATCGTGTTCCCCGAAGGCGAAGAAGAAAAGATTCTCCGCGCTGCGGCGATTATTGTCGATGAAAAGATTGCCCAACCGATCCTTCTGGGGAGCAGGACGTTGATACACCAGCGCATCAAAGACCTGGGGTTGGATCTAGAAGGGGTCGAGATTATTAATCCGTCCAAATCGCCCAAGCTCGATGAATACGTCACCGGGTACTACAAAGAGCGCCAGCGGAAAGGGATCACCCGCTTCGATGCCGAACGCCAACTCAAGATGCACAATATTTTCGGAATGGTGATGGTCGAGCGGGGAGACGCGGACGGCCTGATCTCCGGACTGACGCAGCATTACCCGGATACGGTCCGCCCGGCTCTGCAGATCATCGGAAAGAAAGAAGGGGTGAGCAAGATCGCCGGTCTCTATATGCTCATTTTCAAGAATCAAACGATCTTTGTGGCCGACGCAACGGTCAATATCGAGCCCACGGCAGAAGAGCTGGCTGAAATTGCTATCCTCGCAGCAGAAAAGGTGAGGCAGCTTTCCATTGAGCCCCGCATCGCCATGCTATCGTTCAGCAACTTCGGCAGCACAAAGCATCCGCTTGTGGAGAAAGTCCAGCATGCTGTGAAGCTGGTAAGGCAGCGTGCACCTCATCTCGTGATCGACGGAGAAATGCAGGCGGATACCGCAGTCGTGCCGGAAATCGTCAATGAGTTCTATCCCTTCAGCACGCTGAAAGGCGATGCAAATGTGCTTATTTGCCCTGACCTCACCTCGGCGAATATCACGTATAAATTACTCTCCCGTCTCGGTGGCGCCACGGCGATCGGACCCATCTTGCTGGGCATTCGAAAACCGGTGTACCTCCTCATCCCGAGCAATGACGTGAGCGATATCGTCAATATCACTGCGATGGCGGTGTTTGAAGCGCAGTTGAAGACGAAGCAGGGTGCTGCGGCTGAGACTACAAAAACGAAGTTCCATTCGAAGACCAGAAACCGGTAACATTATAGATTACTCCAGGGGCGAGCGATGCATATAAAGATAGTAGGATTTCCGTGTGCAAGAGTTGAGCAGACGCTCATGAATGCCCATGCCGCGGTTGCTGAGTTTGAAATGAAACTTGAAGTCCATTGGGTTGGAGACATCTATGAGGTCGCGCGGATGGGAGGCGTTTCAACTCCTACCGTGATTGTCAACGAGAAGCTCAAGTCATCCGGACGTATTCCCAGCGTGTATGAAATCGCCTCATGGATTGAAGAGGAGCGGGATGGTGAACTGAAGCCGGAGAAGATTGAGGAAGGAGTCGCGGCGTAGGAGTTGGAGTGAACAATCGTGCGGCGGATCATCAGTCCAGCATGGAAGTGAGTTCCACCAGTTGGATAAATGACAAAACGAGTAATGTAATATCTTAGGTGAACGATATGGCAAAAGTGCAGGGAACAATCAGTATAAGTGTCGATACGTGCAAGGGCTGCGAGCTCTGCATAGACGCGTGTCCGCAGGAGAGCCTCGCGATGTCGAAGGACATCAACGCTCTCGGATACCACTATGCAGTCCTCGTGCAGGACAATTGCACGGGTTGTGTAAATTGTGCTCTGGTCTGTCCCGATGCGGTCATTACAGTGTACCGCACAAGAAAGAACTCATCGGCGGCGAAGGCCGGTGCAAAAGAAGCGGTCGCCGTCATCAGCAACGTGAAAGGGAATATCAGAGTAAGTGTGGATGAAATCCCGGAAGGGAGAGTGGACGTATGAGTGACACTCGATTGATGAAGGGGAACGAAGCACTGGCAGAAGCCGTCATCCGCTCCGGTTGTCAGGGATATTTCGGCTACCCGATTACTCCGCAATCGGAGATTCTAGAATACCTGGCAGATGAAGGAAGGAAACGCGGCATGGTCGTCATGCAGGTCGAAAGTGAACTCGCAGCCATCAACATGGTCTACGGCGCTGCAGGCGCCGGGGCACGTGTCATGACCTCATCCTCCAGTCCCGGCATCAGTCTGATGCAGGAAGGTCTGTCGTACATTGCCTGTGCCGAACTGCCCTGCCTGGTCGTCAACGTCAATCGCGGAGGACCTGGCCTTGGAACGATTCAACCCTCGCAGGGGGACTATTTTCAAGCGACAAAAGGCGGTGGACATGGAGATTATCACCTCATCGTGCTTGCGCCGGCCAGTGTGCAGGAAATGGCGGATTTTGTGTACGATGCCTTCGACCTTGCCGACAAGTATCGGAACCCCGTGATGATACTGGCCGACGGGGCACTTGGACAAATGATGGAGAAGGTTACCTTCAAGAGTTACGACCCGAAGGAACACGCAGTGGCCAAACCGTGGGCCACCACCGGTAAACCCCCGACCCGCGAACGCAACATTGTGACATCGCTTCATATTCAACCCGAGAAAATGGAAGCGATCAACCGCCATCTGCAGGAAAAATATGACCGGGTGCGCCGGGAGGAGGTCAGATACCAGCTTATCTCCGCAGAAGATGCCGAGATCCTGGTCGTCGGGTACGGACTTTCCGCGCGC
Source organism: Bacteroidota bacterium (assembly GCA_049515655.1). GTDB lineage: Bacteria > Bacteroidota > Ignavibacteria > UBA10030 > SZUA-254 > JBEKTW01. The sequence continues at coordinate 52,928 of JBEKTW010000003.1, read as the reverse complement.
ATATGTCATCGTGCCGTCGAGCTCGCGCGTCATCGCGGACTGCCTGTCGGCATGATGCGGCCAATAACCCTGTTCCCGTACCCTTACGATGTTCTTCGCGAGATGCGGAAACGATTGAGCGGAGTCCTGGTGGTGGAATTGAACTCGGGTCAGATGGTGGAAGACGTCCGTCTCGCCGTCGAAGGTCACGTCCCCGTGGAATTCTTCGGCCGGATGGGCGGTATCATCCCTTCACCGGAAGAGGTGCTTGAGAAGATTACGCAAATGATCGATCGTGTGAATGTCAAACAAGTCGAGGAAGAATCCCATGCCTGAAGCAGTGGTCTCACAGAATGGGTTTGAGGTCGTCTGGGAAAAACCGGAGACGTTAACCGAAACGAAGTTGCACTATTGCCCGGGATGCAGCCACGGTGTCGTTCACAAGATTCTTATGGAAGTCGTTCAGGAGCTGAACATTCAGAGCGAAACAATCGGTGTTGCCCCGGTAGGGTGTTCGGTTTTCGCGTACAATTATATGAATGTTGATATGCAGGAAGCAGCTCACGGGCGTGCCGCTGCCGTCGCAACCGGGATCAAACGAATGCTTCCCAACAAATTTGTTTTTTCGTATCAAGGTGACGGCGACCTTGCGGCCATCGGAACGGGGGAAACAATCCACGCTGCAAATCGCGGAGAGAACATTCTGGTCATCTTCATCAACAACGCGATTTACGGAATGACCGGCGGACAGATGGCACCCACGACAATCCTGGGGATGAAGACGAGTACAACCCCCGAAGGTCGTGACATTGAGACGCAGGGATTCCCGTTCAGAATCACTGAATTGATCGCCATGCTGCCGGGGGCGCATTATGTTACCCGGCAGGCCGTCCACACGCCAAACACTGTGCGGCAATTCAAAAAAGCGGTCACGAGGTCATTCCAGCATCAAAGAGAGAAAAAAGGTTATTGCCTTATCGAAATCGTCTCAAACTGTCCGTCCGGATGGAAAATGACGCCTCCAGAAGCAAACAAGTGGATGGAGCAAAATATGTTCCCGGTCTATCCGCTCGGAGATCTGAAGGTCGATGGAAAGCTGGTTGAGAAACGGCCTGCCAGCCCTGTAGCCAAGAACTGACGACCAGGAACCAGCCACGACAAACCAAGAACCAAGAACTAATAACCAAGAACCAACAATGTTATGACACACGAAATCTTGTTCGCCGGATTTGGAGGTCAGGGCGTTCTCTCGATGGGGATGACGCTCGCGTATGCAGGAATGCTGGAAGGCAAGGAAATTTCCTGGATGCCTTCGTATGGACCGGAGATGCGCGGCGGTACCGCAAACTGTGTCGTGATCATCTCCAAGTCGGCAATTAGTTCACCGATTGTCACGCGATTCGACGCGGTAGTGGCGTTGAACCAGCCCTCGGTGGACAAGTTTGAAAAAGCCGTCAAGCCGAACGGCATACTGCTCTACGAGAGCGGGAACGTGATCGTTCCCCCTTCACGGACTGATTTAACGATTGTGCCGGTTCCAGCGGAACTCGAAGCGCTGAAGTTAAAGAATTCGAAAGTGAAGAACATGATCCTGCTTGGGGCATTCCTCAATGTCTGCCAGGTTGTGAGTATCGCATCGGTCGTCAAAGCCCTTGAGGAAGTGCTCCCCGAACGGTATCATCATTTGCTGGCGGTCAACAGGCAGGCGCTTGAATGCGGTGAGCAGCTTGTTGTCGACGCGGCAACGCCGATAGTGTGATGCGGAAAACCGCAGGCCAGATGAATACGGGCACAACGAATTCATGCCATTGTCAGGAATCGATGGTGATTAGGGACATCCGAGGAGAATGATATGCTCAAGCTACCGACAGTCTGCACACATACGTGCAAAGAGTACTGCACAGCGCTCGAACTTGCCGCGCTCCGTGAGAAGGAGGCAATTCTTGAATATGGGGCTCTTCGTGACGAGTGCAGTTATCCGGATATTAAGACCATGCTCAACGAGCTGATCATTGAACGAAAGAAGTCCATCGAACTGCTGGAGCGGACGAAGGAAGCGATCCGGACGAAATTCGAGGTCCTTGACCAGGTTCGTGAGGGTTTTGAGACGTGACCGAGTGAGATGACCACCTGCCGGATGTTCTTTTGGCGGGTTGAAGGAGGAACGGCGGGAGAACATGCCCCCGGGGGTTAATGGAGACCAATCCCGGCGAGATGCAATCGCGAACCCGTGATACAGCGAGAAGTGAGTCCAAGGTTTTGAACGATCAACCGAAATGTTCTTTACGTGAATGATTGATTTGATGGGGTGTCCATGAACATCAAGAATGAATATTCCGACGATGAATTTCGCCCACGCCTGCTGGTGTGGCAGCTTACGCCGGATCATCGTGCTGTCCCCATCACCGGGGGTGCGACCTCCCCCGAACAGCCTACCGATGGCATTCTTTCCACCAGCGAATGCTTGCTAATCCTCGAGAACATCGCTTACACAGCCAAACCGATCATCGTTTTGACCGGTCCGGATATTCTCCAGCGTCCGGATTTGTACGGCATTGTGGAGTACGGGATTGCCCTTGGATTGAAGATTATCATTGAAACGTCTCCGCGAAACCTCACCGATTCACTGATACGTAAATTCTCGGTTTTCGGGCCCAAAGTTTTCCGCATTCTTCTTGACGGCTGCGTCGTCGAGAATGTGGATACGAGGTATAATCGCACGCTGGAATTTCTTGCTCTCGAGGAAAAAATCCGGCGCTTGCGGGATGAGGGATTCGAAATTCATCTCGGTGTCACCATCCGTCGACCGGATATTCGGGAACTTGCCTTTAATTGGGACTACGCATTTCGTATTGTTGCGAACGGCCTCTATTGCAATCTCTCATTTGATGAAGATGGGGATTCAAAGAAGCACCGCAAAGCAAACATAGAAACTCCGGACGAATTGATTCAAACGATTGCGCGGATGAAGCAATTCAGCCCCGAAAAAATGTACATCTCACCGCAGTGCGTGAAATATGGTATAGTACGCGATAACCATGAGGAGGGTCTCGGCGACGGAGAGGGTGGCCAGAACGGCACATTTGAATGGAAACATTGGTGCCTCGCAGGAAAGACCTTTGCATACATTAATCATGCGGGACAGGTGCAAGTCTGTGCCGGCATGAGTATCGAATGCGGCAGCCTCAGGGCTAACAATTACGAATTCAAAAAAATCTGGTACGAATCGAAAGTGTTGAGGCAACTTAGGCAATCTACACTCTCATGTTCTGAAACGCAGGCAGAGTTCAAATCACTCAGCATCGATAAACCTGAACGATCGGAGAACCGGCGATGAAAAAGACCAGAAAGCGTCCGAACGCTTATTCGTTGCAGACAAGACTGATTTATGGAAAACCAGTGAGCAAGAGCTGGGACTACAACCACCACGTCGTTCCTCCCATCTCATCATCGTCGACATTCCGCCTTGACACGGCAAGACGCGGCGCACAGGGGTTTGCCGACTTTGCCCATCACGGCGACGGTACAGGGATCGGGTCCCGCGCTCCCATCCACATTTACGACCGTCTGGGCGAGCCCAACAAGGAACTGCTCGAGGAAAATCTCGCGGCCGCTGAGTGCGGAGAAATGGCTGTGACATTCTGCACCGGTATGGCGGCTATTTCTGCCGTCCTCGGTGCTTTGACCGGAACGGGGGATGAAATTATCGCACACAAGATTCTCTATGGATGCACGTATTCGCTTCTCACCAACTGGTATCCACGCTACAAAGTCGAGACGAAATTTATTGACCTTAAGAATGTCAACATTCTTCGCGGGCACATTACCGACCGGACACGGGTAGTGTATTTCGAAACTCCCGTCAACCCGACGCTCGAGCTGATCGACATCGCTGCCATAGTTGATGTCGTCAAGGAGGTAAACAGACGCAGACCGCCGTCGAGAAAAATCTTCGTTGTCATCGATAATACATTTGCGAGCCCATTTTGTCAGCGTCCGCTGGAGCTTGGAGCGGATTTTTCTGTCAGTTCACTCACAAAAGCGATTTGCGGGTTTGGGACTGACATGGGCGGCGTTGTCGTCGGTCCGCAGTGGGCAAACGACATGATGATGCTGTATCGAAAGGACTTTGGCGGTGCGCTCGCCGCGAAGAGTGCCTGGCCTATCATGGTCTATGGATTGTCGAGTCTCCCGACGCGGGTCAGACAACAGATGACGTCCGCGGCGGAAATTGCCACCTTTCTTGAGAACGACCCACGTGTCAAATTCGTAAGCTACCCGGGATTGCAGTCGTTCCCTCAGCACGAACTCGCCCAGCGCCAGATGCGGGATTTTGACGGCAACTTCGCCCCCGGAAGCCTTCTCTATTTCGTCCTGAATGCGAAGACGCCTAAAATGAGGCACGACAAGGGAGAGAGGTTTATCGACTATCTCGCGAAGCATGCCTATGCCATCACGCTGGCAGTCAGTCTTGGCCACATTCGTACCCTGGTAGAGCATCCAAGCTCGATGACTCACTCTGCGATTCCGTTGGAGGAACAAGTAAAGAGTGGCATGGACCCCGGCGGCATCCGGCTTTCCATCGGGCTCGAGGCGCCAAGCGATTTGCTCCATGATATTTCGAAGGCGTTGGAACATCTTTAGCCTGGCAGTCGCCGTCGGATTTTGGGTAGTGCATCATTTTCATTTTTGAGTGCTGTGCCAGACCTCATCCTTCGCGGAGTTTATCCTGAGCGATAGCGAAAGACTCAGGACAAGCTCTGTAATTCTCTCCTAAGAGGAGAGGATTTTGATTTCTCGATCAATATCGTACAATGGACAAGACACATAGTTATGGTGCTTAATGGAATTAATAGGAGAGAACGGCATGCACACCGACAACGTCATTGACCACCGCCAGCTTTACCGTCTGCCATGGACGCTTCCGGACAATGCAATCTCCTGGCTCGAGCCGACTTCGGCATGCAACCTTGCCTGTGACGGCTGCTACCGGGAAAATGTTACCAACAGCCACAAGTCGCTTGATGCTGTGCGGGACGAGGTCGAGACTTTTGTCCGGCTAAGGAATGCTGATGGTATCTCCATTGCCGGAGGAGACCCGCTGTTGCATCCGCAGATTGTGGAAATAGTCAGGATGATCGCAGAGAAAGGGGTCAAGCCGGTTGTCAACACCAACGGTGCTACGCTGACGGTGGAACTTTTGCGCGAACTGAAAAAGGCAGGCGTATACGGCTTCACCTTTCATATCGACAGCAAGCAAGGGCGGCCCAAATGGAAGAACAAGAACGAAGTTGAAATGAATGAGCTGCGTCTGCAGTTCGCTGAGATGCTGGCCGAAGTGGGAGGTATTTCCTGCGCTTTCAACTCGACCGTGTACGAAGATACACTCCATGAAACGCCGGACCTCGTCGATTGGGCCGCAAAGCATATCGATATCGTTCACGTCATGGTGTTTATTCTCTACCGCGCGGCGGTTCCGCAGCTTCCTTTTGACTGGTATGTGGACGGCAAGAAAGTTGATATGAATGCCCTCGTCTATTCCGAGACGGTTAGACGGAAAGTGGATTTGAAATCGACCGATGTAGTCGTCGAAATCCGAAAACGTTTTCCCGAATTTACCCCGTGTGCCTACCTCAACGGAACAGAAAAGGCAGACTACTTCAAATGGCTTCTCACCGGTCGGGTCGGCACAAACGGAAAAATCTACGGGTATGTCGGTCCCAAATTCATGGAGGTGATGCAGACGATGCATCATCTCGGTACAGGAAAGTACCTCGCGTACGAAGAACCAGCGCTGACAAAAAAGGGACGCGCCATGATGATTCTCTCACCCCTCGACCGTGGCATAAGAAAGGCCGCGGGGCGTTACTTGTCGTCTGTGCTTCACAACCCCATCCGCCTGTTTGAAGGTTTGCATTACCAGTCCGTCATGATTATTCAACCGATCGATTTCCTGGAAAATGGATACCAGAACATGTGCGACGGTTGCCCGGACATGACGTTGTGGAACGGAGAACTCGTGTGGTCGTGTCGCTTAGAGGAACTGAAACACTTCGGCTGCTGGGCGCGAACCGTTCCAAGATCAACAATCTAGCGTGGTTTCTCAGGCTTGAGAATCCGCTCCATATTCGCATTTCGTTCTTGAGAATCTTCTCATTTTCGGAGGGGAAATACAAGGCGAAGAACCTTCCTTTCGAGAAATTCCGGTCTCTTGTGTGGCACAAAACTTGCCCTTTTTAGCAGGAGAGAAGAAATCGACCAGCACACGGAACATGACGCCTCCCAAACATACGATCCCGTTGTTCTCTTCAACCGCCGGGCAGTGGTTGAAAATCATTTCCATGCCTCGGGGTGTACTGCATGCTCAGTTCGTGCGAGTCGGCATCGGTGAAGGAGAAAAGGTGCGTTGTCTTGAGCGACTCCCCGGAGGCACGATCATCATTCAGAAGAACAGACAGCAAATTGCCATCGGTCATCAACTGGCGCGGAAGATTATCGTGCTCGTCCTGGGTGACGGGGAGAAATGACTATGAGTGACGATACTCCCATGAAGAACGTCAATCATGTCGAGAAGCACCGCCATGCCGACCTCTCGTTCCTGGAAAAACGGATCGGCAAACCGACGATCGTTCTTGCAGGAAATCCGAACGTCGGAAAATCCATTCTCTTCAATGAGTTGAGCGGGATGAACGTGGAGGTCTCCAACTATCCGGGAACAACGGTTGAAATCATCAAAGGCCATTACGGTGACTACGAGGTGTACGACACCCCCGGTATCTACGGTGTTTCCTCGTTCAACGATGAGGAAATCGTCGCGCGCGACATTATTCTTGAGGCAGACCTTGTCATCAACGTTGTCGACGCGACACACCTCGAGCGCGATCTCTTTCTGACGCAGCAGCTCATCGACATGGGAAAGAAGGTCGTCGTTCTTCTGAATTTCATGGATGAAGTGAAGAAGCACAACATCAGGATTGATATTAAGAAGCTGTCCGATTTTCTCGGGGTTGAAATACAGCCCGTGGTCGCCGTGAAGCGCACCGGTTTCGAGAACCTGCCCGATGCCATCAAGCGGGCGCATGAAGGAATTCAGCGGGACGAGCTGCATTCTTCGCTCCACGGAATGTTGAAGATGGTCGGCTCGCAGGCCGAAGCGCTCCTTGTACTCGAAGGAGATGCCGTTGTCTCGGCACGGCACGGCGTGTCACCCGCCAATGAGCGCGACGAGATCTACATCGAACGTCGAAACCGGGTAAACTACATCGTCAATCAGATACTGAACGACACCTCGACCGCCACGCGCTTCTCGGAGAAGCTCGGCCTGTGGTCGGTGAGACCGATCAGCGGGTTACTGATCTTTGTGCTGGGGATGTACCTTGCCTATCTCTTCGTCGGAAAATTTGTCGCTCAGGATGTCGTGAATTTTACGGAACAAGAGCTTGGTAAGAATCTTTGGGAACCATGGATACGTGGTCGTATCATCTCCCTCCTTCCCGAATCCCCTTGGTGGAACTCCATACTTGTTGGTGAGTTCGGGGTTATCACTATGACGACCACGTATCTCCTTTTCTTGCTGCTGCCGCTGGTGACCGCGTTCTACCTTGTCCTCTCACTGATGGAAGACAGCGGCTACCTGCCGCGTCTCGCGACGATGGTTGACAGGCTACTGAGCGGTCTCGGCCTCAACGGCAGGGCAGTAATTCCTCTCATTCTGGGATTCGGCTGCGTTACCTCGGCGACCATCACGACCCGGCTTCTCAGCTCGGAGCGTGAGAAGACGATCGCGACCGCGATCCTCCAGTTTGCTATTCCGTGTTCGGCTCAGCTCGCGGTTATCGCTGCACTGCTGGCCGGTGCCGGACTCGCGCCGATGTTTGTCTATACCGTTGTGATTCTTGCCGTGCTCATCTCCATCGGCACGATACTGAACAAAGTGCTGAAGGGGGAATCGGCCCCGCTGCTTCTGGATTTGCCGCCGATGCGGTTGCCCCGCTTGGGGAACATAGCGCGGAAAACCGCCATCAGGACATTTCATTTCATGAAGGAAGCATCCGGTTGGTTCTTCGTCGGTGCGCTCGCCGTTGGGATCGCGCAGAGCACCGGCGCGCTCCAGTTTCTGGAGCGATTGCTCATTCCTTTGACAACGCATTGGCTCCAGCTTCCGCCCGAGGCCGCCACGGCGTTCATTATGGGTGTGGTGAGGCGCGATTTCGGTGCGGCAGGATTGTACCACATGACGTTGACTCCAATGCAGGTTACCGTCGCACTCATTACCATTACGCTGTTCGTTCCCTGCATCGCCTCGCTGATCGTTATGATGAAAGAGCGAGGATTGAAAGAAGGATTGATTATCTGGATCGGAACATGGGTTGTGGCATTTGCGATCGGCGGACTCGTTTCACAGATTGTTATTTGATGGATCATGACGACGGTGGAAAGCAAGGATCTCACACTCATTGAAAAGCTGAAAACGGAAGTGCGCGTTTGTCCCGTCTGCGACCTCGGGATTCGCAATCCCTTTATCGAGCGTTGTCCGCGATGTTATGCGAAGCTGCCGCCCTTCCAGACCGACTGCCAGGGTTGCGTTCATCGTTTGATGTGCCCGGTTATTGAATCGGCATCGAAGAAACCAACTTCAAAAGAGTGAGAAGACAAGCCGGAGTCTGGACACCCGCACCGGTTTCGTCCACTCTCTCAAGCCTTGTCGTAACTCGAGTTGTCTCTCACGACCCTCTCCTCTTCAATTCCCCTCTCCCGAATTCGGGAGAGGGGAAAGGGGTGAGGGTAAAGAGCCGGAAGATTTACTCAATCTTTCACCTTCGCACTTCGTATTTTGTGCTTGTTACATTGTGTTTCGTGCGTCGGATTCAGGATTTGTTTCGGAATCAGAATTTGAAACATTCGCATTATTAACTGATCTTGGGCATTGAAATTAAGCGTAGATGAACTCAACCCCCACCCATCCCTCCCCCTTCTCTATGAATAGAGAAGGGGGAGGGCGCGGGAGAGGGATGAGTTCGCTTTTCGCAATTTCGCCTGTGTTTAGGTTTTAGGATTTCGGATTTAAGATTTTGTCAACATTTAATAATTCAGATACTTCAAATCAGGATTCACACCATAAATCGGAGTATTCTATGGCTCGCATAAAGGTGATAATCATGGGGGCTGCGGGGAGAGACTTCCATAATTTCAACACCGTGTTCCGGGATAATGAGGCGTATGACGTTGTTGCGTTTACCGCCACGCAAATCCCGAATATTGACGGAAGGAAATACCCCGCTGAACTCGCAGGGAAGTTGTATCCCGGCGGCATTCCGATTCACCCCGAATCGGAGTTGACGGATCTCATAAAAAAGCATACTATTGACGAGGTGGTCTTTTCGTACTCGGACGTTTCGTTTAATTACGTCATGACGAAAGCTTGCCAGACCATCGCAGCCGGGGCTGATTTCAAGCTTCTGGGGGCTCGGGAGACGATGCTCCAGAGTAAAGTGCCGGTAATCGCTATCGTTGCCGTTCGCACGGGCTCGGGAAAAAGCCAGACATCGCGAAAGGTGTGCGACCTTCTTCGCGCAATGGGAAAACGTGTCGTCGCGATTCGCCATCCCATGCCCTACGGCGACCTCGTGAAGCAAAAGGTCCAGCGGTACCAGACGCTCGACGATCTGGTAAAGTTTGAATGCACGGTCGAAGAAATGGAAGAATATGAACCGCATATCGTCAACGGAACGATCATCTATGCCGGCGTGGACTACGAAGCGATTCTCCGGCAGGCCGAGAAGGAAGCCGACGTGATCGTATGGGACGGCGGAAACAACGACATGTCGTTCTACAAACCGGATCTCACCATTACCGTCGCCGATCCCCACCGGCCCGGACATGAACTCAGCTACTACCCCGGGGCGGCAAATGTCCTTGCCGCGGATGTCGTCATCATCAACAAGGTCGAGTCGGCGACCCGGGAACATATTGATATCGTAAGGAATAATATTCACGCAGTAAACCCTCAAGCCTTGGTCATTGAAGCCGCCTCACCGATTACCGTTGAGGACGAAACGGTGATCCGTGGAAAGCGTGTGCTGGTTGTTGAAGATGGACCAACACTGACGCATGGAGAGATGTTGTACGGTGCCGGCGTGATCGCCGCCCGTAAATTCGGCGCCGCCGAGTTGGTCGACCCGCGCCCCTGGGTTGTCGATTCGATCGCCGAGACGTTCAAGAAATACCCGAAGATCGGCACGCTCCTGCCCGCAATGGGCTACGGGGGAAAGCAGGTCAAGGACCTGGAGACGACCATCAATAGCGTCGATTGTGATAGTGTTATCATCGGGACGCCCATTGACCTGCGCCGGGTCATCAAACTGAACAAGCCGTCCGTCAGGGTGAAGTACGACCTTGCAGAAATAGCCAAACCGGACCTGAAGGACGTTCTCGACCGGTTCTTCAACAAATTGAAACATTAAAGGAAGAGAGAATGAAACGAGATTTCTTGAGTATCGCAGATTGGTCAACGAAGGAGCTGATCGCGCTTCTGGAACTGTCCGGTAAGGTCAAGAAAACTCCGGCAAAGTATTCCCGCCGTCTTCAAGGGCGCTCTATCGCAATGATTTTTGAAAAGCAATCGCTCCGGACCCATGTAACATTCGATGTCGGTATCGTGGAGCTCGGCGCTCATCCTGTGTATTTGACGCAGGCGGATATCAGTTTGGGAAAGCGTGAATCGGTCTATGATACGGCGAAGAATCTCGAGCGCTGGGTTGACGGTGTCGTCGTTCGTACTTTTGCCCACGCGACCTGCGTCGAGCTTGCAAAAGCGATGAAAGTCCCCGTCGTCAATGCATTGACGGACCATGAGCATCCATGCCAGGCGGTCGGTGATTTTCTTACGGTATTCGAGAAGCTGGGTGCGTTCAAGAAAAAGAAATTTGTTTTTGTCGGTGATGGAAACAACGTCTGCCACTCCCTGATGCTGATGGCGGCGAAAGTGGGGATGGATTTTGTCGCGACCACGCCGCGCGGTTACGCCCCCGATGCGGAGGTGTTCAAAGTCGCAGCGAAGGTCGCGAAAGCCACCGGTGCGGCAATCGATATTAATCATAATCCCAGTGAAGCGGTGAAAAACGCCGATGTCGTGTACACCGACGTGTGGACGAGTATGGGACAGGAAAGCGAGCAGCAGCAGCGGCGCGAGGCATTCAGGGATTTCCAGGTCAATGCGAAGCTCATGTCGCACGCGAAGAGCAAAGCTCTCTTCATGCACTGCCTTCCGGCCCACCGCGGTGAAGAGGTGACGGACGAAGTCATCGATTCCCGCAACTCCGTTGTGTTCGACGAAGCGGAGAACCGGCTGCATACGCAGAAGGCAATTCTCGTCACCCTGTTCAAGTGAGGTGCGAGAAGACAGAATTCAGGAGTCAGGATTCAGAAGCCAATGGCTAACAGCTAAACGCCAAAAGCTAGCAGCTGACAGCCATTAGCAAGAACGTAATGCCCTCCCCATCCCGTCCCGATATCATTCGGGGCGCAGGAAGGATCTGACCCCCTCGCTCTTATCCTGAACAGCGGGGGTTTTCCATCCTTTCGACGCGAGGAGCAATTGGGGGCTCCGAAGTTCTTCTACAAGATGCCCACCGTGTGGTTCCCCAAATGTGCGAGGGAACGATGCCTTTGCCGTGGATGGGGATGATTTTCCTGCCCTCGAGGCCGTTCCCTCAGCTATTATTATTTTTTCTTAAAAAGTGCTTGCGAATAAATATGGAATTTCATAAATTTTGGCCAGTATAAATCTCAGCCAGTCCCCCTGACAACATTCTTCCGGCGACAGATATGCATCTAGAGCTCATCGATTGGCTCATTGTAGCAGGATCCCTTCTCATCTCTTTTGCCCCCGCGTTATTCTTCGGCAAACGCTCGGGGAAAAATACCACTGAATTCTTCGCCTCGGGCCGGTCTGTCCCGTGGTGGCTGGCAGGACTTTCCATGGTGGCGACTACGTTCAGCAGCGACACCCCGAACCTTGTAACCGACATCGTGCGCCGCCAGGGGGTCGCGGGCAACTGGGTGTGGTGGGCGTTTACGCTCACCGGCGTCGCGACCGTGTTCTTCTACGCCCGGCTCTGGAGGCGTTCGGGTGTCATGACGGATCTGGAATTCTACGAGCTCCGTTACTCCGGCAAGGCCGCGAGTTTCGTCCGCGGTTTCCGGTCAGTGTACCTGGGGTTCTTCTTCAACTGCATCATCATGGCAACGGTAAGTCTGGCTGCCTGCAAGATCGCGGGTATCCTGTTCGGCCTGGAACGATGGCAAACTCTCCTGCTCTGCGGCATACTCAATGTTATTTTTGCAGCACACTCCGGTCTTTGGGGTGTGCTCGTCATCGATATGGTTCAGTTCTTCATCAAGATGACGGCCGTGATAGCCGCCGCCTATTTCGCTGTTAAGCTTCCGCAGGTTGGAGGACTCAGCGGACTTGTCGAAAAACTTTCGACGATGAAAGGGCCGCATGGAATTAACTACCTGAACATGCTTCCGGATTTTTCGAGCAACTGGGATATTGCCGTCGCCGTTTTCATCATGCCGATCGCCGTCCAGTGGTGGGCAGTGTGGTATCCCGGCGCCGAGCCCGGAGGCGGCAGCTACATCGCCCAGCGCATGCTCGCATCAAAATCGGAGAAGGATTCGCTCGGTTCGGTTCTGTTTTTCAACATTGCGCATTATGTTTTGCGTCCGTGGCCATGGATCATCGTCGGGTTGGCTTCATTGCTGGTGTACCCGCAATTGTCCGATATCCAGAAAGCGTTTCCTAATCTCGACCCTCATCTGCTCGGCCATGATATCGCCTTTCCGGCGATGCTCAAGTTTTTGCCGACCGGCTTCATCGGGCTTATGATCGGCGGTCTCATTGCGGCCAATTCGTCCACCATCCTCACCCATTTGAACTGGGGCGCGTCCTATCTGGTTCACGATTTCTATCGCCGATTCATTCGCAAAGACAGGGATGAGAAACACTATGTTCTGGTCGGACGTCTTACGACAGTTCTTCTTTTCTTTTCTGCGTCCGGTCTTGTTTTCGTTCTCAGCAGCGCCAAAGACGCGTTCGATATCATTTTGCAGGTGGGCGCGGGCACCGGCTTGCTCTATCTTGTCCGATGGTTTTGGTGGAGAGTCAACGCCTGGTCGGAAGTGGTCGCTATGACGAGCTCGTTCGTTGTATCGGTGGGGCTTCTCATTCTCAACAGGAACGGAATGCAATTCAGCACACACATCTCGCTGCTGATCACTATAGCCATCACGACCGTCTGCTGGGTGGTGACGGCGTTTGTCGGACCCGAGACAGATCGCCGGACGCTCATCGAGTTCTATAAGAAAGTCCACCCGTCCGGGCCGGGCTGGAAGAAAATTCGACTGGAGGCGGGCATTTCGGAAACGGAAGGCCGGGCCATGCAAGATAATATTCCACTCGCACTTCTTGGCTGGGTTGCCGGCTGTACCGTGATATGGTCGTCGTTGTTTACGGTTGGTAATTTTCTCTACGGTCGTCTCGATTACGCGATAGCGCTCTTCGCGGTGGTCCTTGTGAGTGGATTGGCATTGCTCTACGTCGTTCATAGGCTGTGGACGAAGGAAATGGTTCGGGAGGAAAAGTGACCGAACCGGAGGTGAGGATGGTAACGACGGCGAAACCGGTCAAGAGATTGCATGTTTCCGCGCCGGGACGCGTATGTCTTTTCGGCGAGCATCAGGATTACCTTGGCCTGCCCGTCATTCCCTGTGCCATCTCACTGCGCATCTCTATAGAGGGAAGCCGGCGGAGCGATTCTTTCGTCAACCTCAATTTGCCGGATATCAAATCGCATGAGGGATTCTCCATAGAGGAATCGCACTCGTACGTTCGGGAGAGAGACTATTACCGGAGTGCGATGAACGTCCTGAAACGAAAAGGCTTCACCTTCTCAACGGGATTTGATTGCGAAGTTCGGAGCACGATTCCTATTAATGCCGGTACGTCGAGTTCCTCGGCGTTGATCGTCGCGTGGGTGAATTTCCTGACGCAAATGAGCGACCGGGGATCCCGTCTTTCGCCGGCTGAAATCGCCCGGTATGCTCATGAAGCAGAAGTGTTGGAATTCAAGGAACCGGGTGGAATGATGGACCACTACTCAACGGCATTTGGCGGGATTCTCGCGCTGGATTTTCATCCGGAGGTAAGGGTCGAGCCGATTGAAGCAGATGTGAAATCATTGGTCCTCGGTGACTCCGGGGAACCGAAAGACACAAAATACGTCCTTGCGCACGTTAAGAATCAGGTAATCGAAATCGTACAACGATTGTCGGCGAAGCATGCAAATTTTTCCCTTCACACTGCGACACTCGAAACATTGCACCAATTAAGAAACGAGTTGAACGAAGAACAATTCGCTCTGCTCGTCGGGACTATCCGTAATCGTGATATCACGGTCGAAGCTCGAAAGATTTTCAGACAACTTCCGCTCGACCATCGCCGCATCGGCGCTTTGCTGACGGAACATCAGGCCATCCTTCGTGACGTACTGAAAATATCGACGCCGAAGATCGACCGAATGATTGAATTCGCGCTCAAGGAAGGAGCGTACGGCGGAAAAATCAACGGCTCGGGCGGCGGGGGATGCATGTTCGTTTACGCGCCCGAAGAGCCGGAACGGGTTGCCGGCGCCATCGGGCGAGCCGGAGGGACAGCCTATGTCGTTCATCCGGATGAAGGTGTGAGAAATGACGATAGTGTGGTGAAAAAATAATGGAACCGAATATTGTCATATTGGCGGGCGGCATTTCTTCCCGGATGAAGAAATCGGTCTCCGCGTCCGAAAAGATCGATGCGGCGCTTCTCAGAGATGCTCAGGAGAAGTCGAAAGCGATGATCGGCGTGGGGGAGCGGCATCGTCCGTTTCTTGATTACCTCCTCTATAATATTCGGGAATCGGGGTATCGCGATGTCGTGATCGTTGTCGGTGAGCGGGATCATACGCTTCGTGAGTACTACGGAAAAGCCGACCGCAATAACAGTTTCCACGGATTGATCATATCATACGCGATTCAGACCATTCCCGAAGGAAGAACCAAGCCCCTCGGGACCGTCGATGCCGTCCAGCAGGCGCTCTTGCTTCGAACTGATTGGCGTGGAAAGAAGTTCACGGTCTGTAACAGTGACAACCTGTACACGCAGCGTGCGCTCACACTGCTGCTCCGGACTTCGCACAAGGGCGCGATGATAGATTACGACCGGCGTGCACTCCTGTTTGACCACGCTCGCATTGAACAATTTTCCGTCACGAAGAAGAATGCCGATGGATTTTTGACAAATATCATCGAAAAGCCGTCGCCTGAAGAGATCGCACGGGCGACCGATTCAAACGGAAGAATCGGCATCAGCATGAACATCTTCCGGCTGTCGTACGATATCATCCTTCCTGTCCTTGGTCGTGTTCCATTCCACCCTGTGCGTCAGGAAAAGGAGTTGCCGATCGCGGTGGCGATGATGGCTGCAGAAGACACCACGTCAATGATGACAATCCCGCTGTCGGAGCATGTGCCGGACTTGACTCATCCGGGGGATATCGTTCCGGTACAGGAGTTTTTGAAGCGCGAATTTGCGGATTTTTCGTGGGATAAGGCGTGAGCAAAGTCGTCGCCAAATATCAGATTCGAAAGAAAAGGATTCTGAGAGCGCTTCTTGAACGGGGCGAGTTGTCGCTGACGAACCTCTCCCGCACGACGGGCATGAGTCTTCCGATGGTTTCGAGCGTGGTGGCATCGCTGAAGCGCGACCAGTTTGTCCACAAATTCCGTGGACAGAAAAACGACGGAGTCGGACGTCCGCCGTTCGTCGCGAAATTGAACGGGGAAGCCGGGTTTGTCCTTGGCATCGATATTGGTCACCTCAATACTAACATTGTCCTTTTGAACCTCGAACAGAAAGTTGTCGCGGAACTCCACCATCCTTCGCTCTCGCTTGAGAACAGCAAGGAGGTTATCGAAAGTCTCAGCGAGGATATCAATGGCGTCGTCAAGAACGCGCGGATCAATGCCGGCCGGCTGCTCGGGATCGGACTTTCCATCCCCGGGATTGTCAGAGGTCGTGAGGGGTTCAGCGAAACATATTTGAACTTTGGTCGGGATTCGGTGCGCAGCGTTCTCCAGGAACGCTGGAAGAAGCCGGTTGTGATCGAGCACGACGCGAAAGCGATGGCACTGGGTGAAAGATGGTTCGGTTGGGCGAGAAACGTTCAGAACGTTCTGTGTCTTAATATCGGTTGGGGTCTCGGACTGGGCGTCATCCTCGACGGTAAGATCTACTATGGTCGTGACGGTTACGCGGGAGAGTTCGGGCATCTCCAGGTTGTTCCGGGCGGACAGCTCTGTCAATGCGGCAAACGCGGGTGTCTCGAAACCGTGGCGTCGGGGAGAGCGATTGCCGCTCTGGCGGAAAAACGTTTGCTGGAAGGAGCGGTTTCAAAATTGTCTGAAGCGGTGAAACCCGGTGGATCCGGGATCGATGCCGAGCAAGTAATGAACTCCGCGATCGAAGGAGACCAGTTTGCGATCGAGATTCTCGAGGAAGCGGGTCGCTATCTTGGCGGCGGGGTCGCCATTCTTATAAATCTCTTCAATCCGGAATTGGTGATCCTCGGCGGCCGGGTTTCCGGCGCGAAAGATTTTCTCCTCGATGCGATCCGCGCGGCGGCGCTTAGACAATCTCTCGTCCAGTTGAATCATGACGTTCGGTTTGTGGTATCCGACCTCGGAACGAACGCCGGGGCGCTGGGCGTTGCCATGCTGGCCGCAAAAGACATTTTTGAGGTTGAACATCTGAATCCATCGGCGTATGTGTAGCAACTTTATTTGTTCCGAAGAGATTTTATGAAAAATCTAAAATCCGAATATCGAAATCCTAAATTCCGCTTTTCAGAATCCCGCCAACGTAAGCGGAATCCAGAAGCGGGACAAGTCCTAAATCCCAAATCCAAAATCATAAATTGAGACATCTGAAAAATCAGAAAAAGTCCGTCATCCTCTGATGCTCTTATCGGCATCTATGAATGGATTCCCGCTTAAAACGTGCGGGAATGACGATAGGGCTGGTGAATTCGTGCATGTCATCACAAGGTAGTATTAGGATAGACATTGGAAATCGGCGGTATTCGTGAAAACTCTTGAACAGATGAAACACTACGACGAAACATCATCCGTGGAAGAAACGGAACTCCTCCGAAGCGGGCGGAAACCCATCTACGCGCCGACAGAGAAAATCCGGATTGTCGAAGTCGATAACTTCCCGTCTCTCGGCAAACTGACCGCGCTGCGCTTTGTCGAGTGGGTTCTGAAAAATCCGGGTGGGGTCATCTCCCTTCCGACCGGCAAGACTCCTGAATTCTTCATTAAATGGGTGTCAAGGATTCTTGAGAAATGGAATTCCAAAGAAATCCAGTCGCTCCTTGCTTCGTACGGAATCAACGGCTCAAACCGTCCGGATATGAGAACACTCACCTTCGTTCAGATCGATGAGTTTTATCCCATGGACGCGAAGCAGCGCAACAGCTTCCATTACTATGTGAATGAATTCTATATCAAGAGGTTTGGACTCGACCGCGATAAAGCGCTCTTGATTGACGCGACGGAGCTAGGTTTACCGCCAGGGAAAACGATGCAAGAGGTGTTTCCCGGGAACATTGTTGACCTTTCGTTGCGGGTGAGGCAAACCCGAAGCGACCTGGAGGAGCTGCAAAAAGAAGTCGTCAACCGCACGGATGTTTTTTGCATGGAGTATGAGCGGAAGATTCGCGACATGGGCGGCATAGGGTTCTTTCTCGGGGGCATCGGTCCGGACGGGCATGTTGCGTTCAACGTCCGCGGCTCAAGTTTCTATTCGGTGACACGTCTTACCGGAACGAACTACGAAACGCAGGCGGCGGCAGCGACCGACCTCGGCGGTATCGAAATCTCCCGCAACAGGCTCGTGATAACCATTGGACTCGCAACAATCGCCTACAACCCGGCCGTAACCGCCGTCATCATGGCTGCCGGGGATGCGAAGGCGCCGGTCGTCCGGCTGGCAATCGAGGAGCCGAAGGCCCCCCAGTACCCGGCCTCCGCTCTCCAGGTTCTGCCCAACGCAAGATTCTATCTGACGAAGGGCGCGGCACGTCTACTCACAGAACGGCTTTTTGAGGATTTTTGCAGGGTCGAGAAGGTCCACGACGGACCATCGGATGAAGTCGTGATCTCGCTCGCCCTCACTCACAGGAAAGCCCTCGATCAACTCTCCAAGGATGATTTTGCCGAAGACCGCTTCGCAAGTGAGCTGCTCAAAAAGACAGGTGCTGACTATGGCGATCTCACCACCGCAGCGCGGAAACGCATCATCGCTAAAATGGAAAAAGGAGTAGCGCAGATCTCACAGACGACATTTCTGCACACCGAACCGCACCAGGATGACGTGATGTTGAGCTACCTCCCGTATGTTTACCATCTGGTTCGCGACCCGAGTAATCAACACTACTTTGCAAACCTGACCTCGGGGTTCACGTCGGTCTCGAACCAGTACTTCCTTTCCATCCTCCGGAAGCTTGAGGTACAAATGGAGAATGACGCGTTCGTGTCGCTCCTTCCGGAGGGGTATTTCAATCCGAACGATTTCGCAAAACGGATGGAGGATGTCTATCTCTATCTCGACGGGGTGGCATCGAGGAGCCAGGAGAAAAAGGATGAAGCCGAAGCGCGCCGGCTCCTACGGAATATGGTGGACGTGTACCGGACGAATGATTTGAATCTCGTCCGCATCCGTGCCAGAGAATTGAACGAGTACGCCCGGACCCAATATCCCGGGGCAAAAGATCCCCCTCAGGTGCAAACACTGAAGGGGACACTCCGCGAATGGGAAGTGGAATTGCTATGGGCCTATTTTGGCATTGAGGCGTCTTCCGTGCACGCACTTCGCCTGGGCTTTTACCAGGGTGATATGTTTTCCGAAGAGCCGGAAGTACGCCGCGATGTTTTTCCGATTTTTGAACTTATGAAAAAGGTGAAACCGAATGTCGTTTCGGTCGCCTTTGACCCGGAAGGAAGCGGGCCCGACACGCACTACAAGGCGTTGCAAGCTATTGCCGAAGCATTGCGGATGTACGAGAAGGAGAGCGGGGATTCATCGATCCGCGTATGGGGATATCGTAATGTCTGGTATAGGTTCAGGCCGTCCGAAGCGAATATCATGGTGCCGGTGTCGCTGAATACGTTGTCGTTGCTCCAGACAGCGTTCAGCAACTGTTTCGGCTCCCAGCGCTCCGCCTCGTTCCCGAGCTATGAACACGACGGACCGTTTTCCGAGCTTGCTCAGAAAATCCAGGTCGAACAGTACGGCATGGTCAAGACGTGCCTCGGGAAGGATTACTTCCTGAAACACTCACACCCGCGCATGCGCGCGGCGCGCGGAATGATTTTCCTGAAGGAAATGAATCTTCCTGAATTCTACGAGAAGGTTCGCGCTTTGAAGAAAGTCATGGAAGCGCTGTAGTTAACTGCTGAAAGTACAATATCCGAAATCTGAATATCTAAATCTCAAACAAATCCTAAACCCTAATATCCAAATCCTAAATTGGCCTGTCATTCTGAGTCTTTCGCTAGCGCTTCCCGAAGGGATCCCTTTCCGAAGGAACCCTCCGGGTCGGGACAGGATAAACCCTGCGAAGGATTTTACGCCTAGGGTGTCATGCTGAATCCTTCGCTAGCACTCAGGATAGACTCCGTGAAGCATCTGACAATACTAAGAGGAGATTCTTCACTCCACTTCGTTCCGTTTCCCAAGGGGATCCCTTTGGAACAGAATGACAAGCCTTTTTGGTTTTTCAGATGCCTCAATTAGCAAAACGGAGATTGGAAGATTAAACGTGGGGATTATCCAATGAAAAATTACATTTATGGACGTGTTTTTCTGTTGTGCTGTATCGTTCTCGTAACGTCGATGAGTCTGTTCGGACAAAGATTCACGATTGAGAACGGTGAGTTTCTTCTCAATGGCAAGCCGTTCCAGATCATCGCCGGTGAAATGCACTATGCCCGTATTCCGCCGGAATACTGGCGCGACAGGTTGTTGAAGGCACGTGCGATGGGGTTGAACACGGTGGCGACGTATGTCTTCTGGAATTTCCATGAGCCACGGCTGGGAGAATTCAACTTTGACGGCGGGGCCGACGTGGCGCGATTCGTCAAAATCGCACAGGAGGTCGGTCTGCTGGTCATTCTCCGGCCCGGACCCTACGCATGTGCCGAGTGGGAATTCGGCGGCTATCCTTCATGGTTGCTGAAAGAACACGACCTGAAAGTCCGCAGCGGAGATCGACGTTTCCTCAAGGAGTGCGACTTGTACATCCGGCGTCTTGGACGGGAGCTTGTGCCGTTACTAACGACGCACGGAGGCCCGATCATCATGGTCCAGGTCGAAAATGAATACGGGTCATTCGGCAAAGACACCGTGTATGAGGGAGCCATTCGCGACATGCTCCGGAACGCGGGATTCGATGTTCCGTTGTTTACTGCAGACGGCCCGAGTCAATGCAAGAATGCCCATCTCGACGGTGTCCTGCCTGCAATCAACGGAGACGACAATCCCCAATCGATTAGGGACACCGTCGACAAGTACAACGGCGGAAGTGGACCGTACTTCTCGCCTGAATTTTATCCCGGGTGGCTTGACCACTGGGGCGAACGGCATTCCGTTTCTCCGGTCGATGAATTTATCGGCCGGTACGATACGCTGCTCATGAAAGGAATCTCGGTGAGTTTGTACATGTTCCACGGCGGAACGAATTTCGGTTTCATGAACGGTGCGAACCACGGCGGTCACTATCAGCCGCAGCCCACAAGCTACGACTACGACGCCCCCCTCGACGAAGCCGGCCGGCCCACGCCGAAATATTACAGGTTCCGCGAAGTCATTGCAAAGTATCAACCCGGTAGCGGCAAACTTCCCGACGTACCACAATCATCTCTAACGATTGAGACCTCACCGATCACCTTCACCGAAAGCACGAGCGTATTCGATAATCTTCCCGACGCCATCCATTCGGAAGAACCCCTCTCGATGGAGGATATCGGTCAATCGTATGGTTATATCCTCTACCGAACAAAACTCACTTCACCCGACAGCGGGAACCTGGTTATCAAAAACCTGCGTGACTATGGTATCGTTCTCCTCGACGGAAAAAAGGTCGCTTCGCTCGACAGGCGTAACAAACAGAACAAAATTGCCCTCAACGTAACCACCGTTCCGGCAACGATCGATCTGTTCATCGAGAACGGCGGGAGGATCAACTACGGTCATGAAATGCTGGATAACCGGAAGGGAATCACCGAATCTGTGAAGTTCAACGGAAAGGAACTCACCGGTTGGGAGATTTTTCCGTTTCCATTGGAAGACATCTCCTCCATTCGATTCACGGCGAAGGATGTCGGAGCAGCGCCGGTGTTTTATCACGGAACATTTCAACTCGACCGTCCCGGAGATACATTCCTCGATATGCGGGGTTGGGGAAAGGGATGCGTATGGGTCAACGGTCATAACCTGGGTAGATACTGGTACATCGGTCCGCAGCAGACGCTCTATCTTCCAGGAGTCTGGCTGAAGCACGGGGAGAACCAAATTGTGGTTCTGGAATTGGAGGAACACGCTGCGTTTTCGGTCCGGGGGCTGAAAGATCCGATCCTGGATCAACTCGAGCCCGATCGATTGAAACCCGACGTTCATCCGCAACGCCGGGGGATCGTCCGGCTGGAGGCAGCCGATGTTGTGAAGGAAGAGTCGTTTGTAGATGGTGACGGACCCCAGGATTTCATGTTCACTCCTCAGACGGGGCGGTATGTTTGTCTGCAATCTATTTCGTCCCAGAGAAACGATCCGTTTGCCTCGATCGCGGAGCTCTACGTGCTGGATGAAAATGGAAAACCTTTCCCGCGCGAGAAGTGGAAGGTCTTCGCCGTTGATTGTGAGGAGCTTCTCGCCGAGGATGGCCACGCCGAGAACGCGATTGACGATGACCCTGAAACGATCTGGCATACAACGTGGGGGAGTAGCAAGCCTCCCCATCCTCATTACATAGTGATAGATATTGGAAAGCTTGAAAAAATCGGCGGTTTCAGATATTTACCCCGGAGCAGTGACGCGCCGGGAAAAATCAAGGATTTCAAATTTTACGTCCGGCAACAACCATTTGAGACAGTGAATTAATTTCTCATATTCCCGTTGACAAAGAATCTCATTCATATGGCAGTATTGACCCCTGCAGGAAAACTCCGATGGGTTCTCCTATCCGTAATCACGGGCTGTTCCATCATCTTCGGACAGGTTTCGGTAAAGGACAACCTGCATTTCAATGCGCTTGCGACGTCATGGGACGAGGGGATTCCATTGGGGAACGGACTCATTGGCGCGCTTGTCTGGCAGAAAGGGGGCCATCTGCGCTTCTCACTTGACCGGTCGGATCTCTGGGATTTGCGTCCTGTCAAAGAATTTGAGCGACCGGAATTCCGATACTCCTGGGTTCGCGACCAGGTACTCAAGAGAGACTACAAACCGGTTCAGGACCTTTTCGACCAGCCGTATGACCGCGACCCCGCGCCCACGAAAATTCCCGCGGGGGCGCTGGAGTTCGATATCTCGGCGCTTGGTGAAGTCGCATCCGTGGAGCTCTCTCTCGTTGATGCAGTGTGTACTGTAAAATGGAAAAATGGCGCGCGCCTCACAACATTCATTCACGCCGGCAGATCCTTGGGGTGGTTTCATTTTGAGAATCTTCCAGCGATGTTGAAGCCCACACTTGTTCCGCCGCCGTACGGCACGGCGCACGATTCCATGACGACAGCGGTAAATTCACTGAACACCTCCGATTTACAGCGGCTTGGATACGCCGCGCCGGAAGTGAAGTATCAGGAAACCTCGTCGTCGTTCCATCAAGAGTGCTATGGAGGATTGTCTTATGATGTGAGCGTGAGATGGATTCAATTGAACTCCAGAACCTTCGACGGCGTTTGGAGTGTCTCCTCAAGGGGATCGCCATATTCGTCGGCGATGAGCGCGGATCGAATGACAGCGAGTGCAATTGCTCGGTCCTATTCCAGCGAATTCAAGTCTCACGCTGAATGGTGGAAGAGCTACTGGAGCAGGTCATCGGTCTCACTCCCTGACCCCGTGCTGGAGCGACAATGGTATCTCGAGATGTACAAGTTTGGGGCTGCGGCGCGGAAAGGTTCACCGCCGATCACGCTCCAGGCCGTATGGACCGCCGATAACGGAAAGCTCCCTCCGTGGAAAGGAGACTATCATAATGACCTCAACACGGAATTGAGTTACTGGCCGTCGTATGTCGGGAATCATTTGGAAGAAGAACGATCATTTCTCGATTGGCTCTGGCAAAACAAGCCCGAATTCCTTCAGTATACTCGAACATTCTTCGGGACGAGCGGATTAAACGTTCCGGGGGTGTGCACCTTGACAGGACAGCCGATGGGTGGATGGATCCAGTACTCATTTTCACCGACGATGTCGGCATGGGTGGCACAGCATTTCTACTGGCACTGGCGGTACAGCATGGACAGGGAATTCCTCGAGACGCGCGCCTACCCGTGGATCAAGGCAGTTGCTACTCACCTCGATGAACTTTCGTTCAAAGGGGCGAACGGGAAACGAAAACTGCCGCTGAGCTCATCGCCGGAAATCAACGATAACGATATCACTGCATGGTTTCAGGAAACCACGAATTATGATCTTGCATTAATCCGGAACCTCTACGCCTCCGCCGCTGAACTTGCCGAGGAGTTGGGGAAAAATGCGGAAGCTCAGAAGTGGAAGACAATTCTGTCGCAGTGGCCGCAACTTGCTGTTTCGGATGATGATGGACGCTTGCTGGTTGCCCCCAGCATACCGCTCAAAGAGTCCCACCGGCATTTCTCACATCTGATGGCAATCTATCCGCTGGGAATTGTAGACTGGGGAAATGGAGACGCCGACCGGAGAACCATCCAGTCGAGCATCGCCGAGCTGAAACGTCTGGGACCCGACTGGTGGTGCGGATACTCGTACAGTTGGTTCGGGTGTCTGGCCGCGTGCGCTCGGGACGGAGAAACAGCCGCGGAAGCCCTTCGTACCTTTGCCACCTGTTTCTGCCTGCCGAACAGTTTTCATGTGAATGGCGACCAGTCAGGAACCGGGAAATCAAGAATGACGTATCGACCCTTTACCCTTGAAGGAAACTTCGCCTTCGCCCAGGGAATAAACCAGATGCTTCTCCAGAGCAATAACAGGGTGATCAGAATTTTTCCTGCGGTACCCGAAGGCTGGGGCAACATTTCGTTCAGCCATTTGCGCGCGGAAGGAGCGTTTCTCATCTCTGCACGTAAAGAAAAAGGAAAAACAGTCGAGGTCGACGTTTACCCCGAGCAGGGCGGGTTGCTGCGATTGGAAAACCCGTTCGGTGTGCAAAAATACACAGTTGAAGGGATCCCCATGAGGGAGGTCAAAACCTTCGACAATGTTCTCGATGTCAGGACGGTCAAGGACAAAGAAATCCGTTTCAAATCAAAATCGGAGTAGATCCCGTATGCCTAACAAACTTCCGTTTCTTTTTGTTGCGTTCTTGTGTGTCGCTGTACCGGTCGTAACTCTTGCCCAACTGAGCGAGCATCTGGGCAATTACAAACAATTCCAGAAAACCGAACACGGGGTTCTCATCACCGCCGACAACGCGAAGATGCTTTTGACCGTGTATTCACCGGATATTATTCGCGTGCGGGTCGTTCGCGGAGAGTTCGCGAGAGATTTTTCGTACGCGGTGGTCGACAGCGCGGACGGAGGTTTTTCGAATATTGAAGACGATGCGACGGAGCTCGTTGTCTCTACAACGACATTGAAAATTTCGGTGACCAAGAACCCGCTGAGATTCCATTTTCTCACGAAGGACGGAAAACCAATCAACGAAGATGATGCCGGGCTGGGAATTGCCTGGCAGGGAACGGAGGTGACCTGTTATAAGAAGCTCTTTCCCGATGAGCGGTTCATCGGTTTGGGCGAAAAGACGGGCCGGCTCGACCGCCGCGGAAGCTCCTACGTCAACTGGAATACAGACCACTACGCCTACGGCCTTAAAGATGATCCGCTGTACACTTCGACACCGTTCTACATCGGACTCCACGATCACCTGACGTATGGAATTTTCTTCGATAACACGTATCGAACGACATTCGATTTCGGAGCCTCGACCGATAATCAAACTTCGAGTTTCTCGGCGGCCGACGGCGAAATGAACTATTATTTCCTGGGCGGGCAATCGGTGGCAAAAATCCTGGAGGAATACACGTACCTGACAGGGAGAATGAGCATGCCTCCGTACTGGAGCCTCGGGTACCAGCAATGCCGGTGGAGTTATTATCCGGACGCCGAAGTGCTGAACCTCGCCCGCACCTTTCGCCAGAAAAGGATTCCCGCCGACGTCATCTATCTCGATATTCATTATATGGACGAATACAAGATCTTCACATGGAATCCCGAACGATTTCCCCGTCCAAAGGAAATGATCGACACGTTGAGGTCGCTGGGATTTCATGTTGTGACGATTGTCGACCCGGGGATCAAGATTGAAAACGGTTACTTCGCGTACGATGAAGGTGTGAAGAACGATTACTTCATAAAGTATCCCACCGGTCAGCCGTACATCGGGAGTGTTTGGCCCGGGAGATGCAACTTCCCCGATTTCACGAGACCGGAAGTCCGGGAATGGTGGGGAAAATCGTTTGCTCATTTGATCGAGCCCGGCGTTGAGGGATTCTGGAATGACATGAATGAGCCCGCAGTCTGGGGACAGCATGTTCCCGACCTCGTTCAGGCCGGTTATGATGGAAGCGAGACCACCATGCGACAGGCTCACAACGTCTACGGGATGCAGATGGCGCGCGGTACATTCGAGGGAACGGAATCGTTGTTTCATGGCGCCCGAACGTTTGTCCTCACGCGCGCGGCCTATTCGGGCATCCAGAGGTACGCTGCCGTCTGGACGGGGGACAACGCTCCGAGCGACGACCACATGCTACTCGCCGTTCGCCTTGTGAACAGTATGGGGTTGGCCGGCATCGCTTTCGCGGGGCCGGACATCGGCGGATTTTCGGGCGACGCGACGCCTGAGTTATTCCAGCGATGGCTCTCCATTGGCGTGTACACTCCGTTTTTCCGGAATCATAAAGAGAATGGGATGAAACGGCAGGAACCGTGGTCGTTTGGAGAGGACGTCGAGGAGGTGTCCCGGGTGGCGATCAATCATCGTTATGAAATGCTGCCCTATGTTTATTCGGCATTTTATCAATCCAATCAAACCGGCCTGCCGGTAGCAAGAACGCTTGCCATCGACTACTCATTTGATGAGCATGTCTATTGGGATCAGTACCAAAATGAATACCTCTTCGGCGATAATCTGCTCATTGCGCCTGTTGCCAGTACCGAAAAATACGTCAAAGTATATTTGCCGAAAGGCGAGTGGTACCGCTATGGAAGCGACAACCTCTATGATGGGAGCACATCCGTGGTGGTGGAGTCACCTTTGAACGATCTGCCCGTCTTTGTCAAAGCCGGTGGAATCATTCCGCTGCAATCGGTCATCCAGTGCACGCAGGAAACGCCATCGGATACGCTGCACCTGCATGTCTTTTATGGCAAGACAGGCACTTCATTTGTGTATTACGAAGACGATGGAAAAACACTCGATTACAGAAAAGGTTTTTATCACAAGAGAATCATCTCATTCAACCCCGGTCAAAGACAAATTGTTCTCCACGAAGCTGAGGGCAATTTCATAACGAAATTCAAGAGAATTGATCTGGTTCTTCACAATTTCAAGAGTGTCGATCAGGTCGCAGTCTCGGGAAAAAAGATGAGTTTGAATGCGGATAAATCCAATGAATACGTCAAACACGTCGTTTTTGAAAATTCAATCAAAGAGATTGTGGTGAAATGGTGAGAGAATATTCGAACCATTCCGTCAGTTATTGCATCATTTTCATTTTTGAGTGCTGTGCGTCCTCCCCGGCTCATTTCAGCGCCCGCCCTTAAATGTTGCTGTTCAGGGTCCTCGCTGAAATGTAGTAAGCGTGGTTGTACTTCCGACCGCGAGGACGCGGTCGGGAGCAAGGGCACGAGTTCAAATTGAGGCACTGCCATTCACCAACAAACAGAAAGGATCTTCGATCATGAATAAGCACAGGTCACTATCAGCGGTCCTCTTCATCACTTTGAGCATCCTATCGATTCAGGGCTCTTTGAAGGCCCAGATGCTGGATCCGGCGATTGACCAGAACGACGAGCCGTTTTGCTATTACAGTCGCCCGACGGATGTTATCGGTGTGATGGATGGACGGTGGGGGACGCTCGTCTCCCCGGAAGGTTATCTCTACACCGGGTTCGGCGAACTGATGTTCTTCACGGGAAATCCGCCGGAGCCCGTCAACCAGAGAGTCAAGACTTTATACAAAGGTTACCTCCCAGTCATCGAATACAAATTTGAGCGCGATGGCGTGAAGTATCAATTCACGATGTTCGCGGCTACACTTGACGGGAAGCCGGAGAGTCCACTGATGAATTTCATCCGCGTGAGCCTGAAGAATGAAAGTAAGCTGCGGCGAACCGCGCATCTTGGTGTTGGTGTGCGGTATCAGAACGAGTCGAACACGTTGTGGGGAACGGGAGATAACAGGTTCACCAGGCCCCGGAGAGCGAAATACCCGGGTGCATATGACCAGGCGGGGGTTGAATTCAGCAAGGATTGGGTGTACGGCTTTTCCCAAGACGCCTTTCTGCGCGACGGCAAAGTATTCTACCTCTTCCCGCCCGCACCGGAGGAAATGATGACATTGAAAACGGGTTATAATAACGTACAGGACTTGACCGCGAGAAAACTCTCCGTGCTTCCGACGACGCCGGTTGGAATCGTTCAATACCATCTGACACTGCGACCGAAGGAGGAAAATATTCTCGATTTCAAGATGCCCTACGAACCGCTGCCGGCTGATACCTCACTCGTTGCCCGGCTCCGTGATGCACAAGTTGACAACTACTTCAATCGGACCGTCGATTTCTGGGAAAATATCTTTAAACGTGGAATCGAAATATCCCTGCCCGAGGAAAAAGTAGTCAACTCCTTCAAGGCGAACCTCGTGTACGACTTGATCGCACGGAACAAGGTGGATAGTTTCTACATCCAGACGGTGAACGATTTCCATTACCATGCCTTCTGGCTGCGCGATGGGTCGTACATCATCCGTATGTATGACCTCTCCGGCTATCATGACATCGCGCGCCAGTGCCTTGATTTCTTCCCGCGCTGGCAGAAGGACGACGGGAACTACGTGTCGCAGGGCGGTCAGTTCGACGGCTGGGGACAGGCGATGTGGGCGTACGGTCAGCATTACCGCATCACGCACGATAAAGCTTTTGCCGAAAATTTCTTTCCTTCAATTCAGAAAGCAGTCGCATGGCTGCACAAAGCACGACAGGATGACCCGCTCCATTTAATGCCGGCGACGAGTCCTGGGGATAACGAAGATATTACAGGACATGTCACCGGTCATAATTTTTGGGCGCTTGCAGGATTGAAAAATATTATCGCCCTTGCAGAAGGAATCGGAAAAACGGACGACGCCAGCACGTTTCAGAGGGAATATGATGACTATCGAGCGACGCTCGTGGATGTTCTTCACAGGGTCACGGCAAAAACGGGAGGTTACATGCCGCCGGGGCTTGATTCGCTGGGCGGGCAGGATTGGGGAAACATGCTTTCGGTGTATCCTGAAATTATCCTCGACCCGCAAGACACGATGGTAACCGCGACACTCGACACGACCCGCGCCAAGTACAAAGAGGGGATTATGACCTACGGCAACGGCAGGTGGCTCCACCATTACCTCACGATGAAGAACACCGAGACGGAAGTCGTCCGCGGGGACCAGCAGATGGCGATTGATGAACTCTACGCAATGCTCGTCCATACAAGCGCGACGCATGCCGGTTTCGAATTTTGCATCCTGCCATGGGGCACGCGGGATTTCGAGATGAACCTGACGCCGCACGGCTGGTTCGCGGCAAAATTCCGCGCTCTCCTCCGGAATATGTTCGTCCGCGAACAGGGAAAAGAATTGCATGTCTTCTCCTGCATCTCTCCCGAATGGGTCAAGGACGAAGCAACCCTCGCAGTCCGGCGCGCACCGACCAATTTCGGTCGAGTGAACGTAGAGCTAAAATGTACGGCGGGCAAGGCGTTTCTCACATTTAACAACGAATTCACCAATCCCCCTGAGGCGATAGTTCTTCATCTGCCGTGGTTTATGCGTGTCTCCTTAGTCCATGCGGATGGGAAAGCCGTTGCTGAAAAGAATTCGGCCGTGATATTGCCCGCCGGCACAAAGCGAGTTCAGATCGAATGGACATGGAAACCGGAATCGCCTCCTCTCAGCTACGCGATTGCGGTTGAGAATTATAAAAAGGAATATCGAAAGCGCTATGAAGAGTTTCTAAAAACGGGAAAATAAAAGGTTGAAAGAAAGTCAAATGATAGGCAAACTCAGGATATCAGCGGCGTTGCGTCTAGTCACGATCATTTCCGTGGCTGCGATGGTTCTGTCGACCGGAATGGCACAGCCGGAGCGGTCGAGGAGGATTGTCAAGGTCGCCTGCATTGGAAACAGCATCACGTACGGCGCCGGCATCCAAGATAGAGAGAAGAATTCTTATCCCGCTCAATTGCAGAGAATGCTTGGTCGCGGATGGGAAGTGAAGAACTTCGGGAACAGCGGCAAGACGCTTCTCAAAAAGGGGGATTATCCTTTCTGGAAAGTGCAGGAGTTTACGGATGCCAAAGCGTACAACCCGGATGTCGTTATTATCAAACTTGGAACAAATGACACGAAACCCTGGAATTGGAAATACAAGGATGATTTTATTTCCGATTATGAGAGTTTCATAAGTGAGTTTCAAAGTCTTCCTTCTCATCCACGCATCTATGTCTGTAATCCGGTTCCGGCCTTTCCCGGTGACTGGGGAATCAGAGATTCTGTGATTACGGCGGATGAAATTCCGTTCATCAGAAAGATCGCGGCTGACAAACATGCCTCCATCATGGACCTTTATGCAGCATTCGCCGGAAAACCCGGGTTCTTTCCGGACAAAGTCCATCCCAACGAAGACGGCGCCAGAGAAATGGCCCGGGTTGTCTGTAATGCTCTCGTCAGCGATTTCAATCTGGCGAAGGCGCCCGAACCGCTTGCCCCATTTCCTTCCGTTCGTCAGCTTGCATGGCAGGACATGGAGTACGAAGGATTTTTCCACTTCAGCATGAACACATTCACCGATAAGGAATGGGGGTACGGCGATGAACCCGAATCGAAGTTCAACCCGACTGATTTCGACGCCGACGAAATCGTTCGAACGGCAAGGGATGCCGGCATGAAAGGAATTGTCGTGACGTGTAAGCACCACGATGGTTTTTGTCTTTGGCCGTCCAGGTTCACCGAGCATTCCGTGAAAAATAGCCCGTGGAAGAACGGCAAGGGCGATATTGTCGCAGAGTTTTCGGAAGCCTGCCGCAAATACGGATTGAGGTTCGGAGTGTATCTTTCGCCGTGGGACCGCAACAGCAAAGACTACGGGAAGCCTGAATATATCTCATACTACCGCAACCAGCTCCGCGAGTTGTTGACGAACTACGGCGACATATCAGAAGTCTGGTTTGACGGCGCGAACGGCGGTGACGGCTACTACGGCGGTGCACGGGAAACCCGCACCATCGACCGGAAAACCTATTACGGTTGGGACAGCACGTGGGCGCTCGTGAGAAAGCTGCAACCGAACGCGGTGATGTTCAGCGATATCGGTCCGGATATTCGCTGGGTGGGCAACGAGAGCGGGTATGCCGGCGAGACCTGCTGGTCGATGTACAGCCCGAAGGGAGAAAAGGGCGATTCACCGGCACCGGGATACACGAAGTATGATGAGGCGGTCGAAGGGCATCGTGACGGCTCGTTGTGGCTTCCGCCGGAGTGCGATGTTTCCATCCGTCCGGGATGGTTCTACCATGCGAGTGAGGATACACTGGTGAAATCGCCCGCACAATTGTTCGATCTGTACTTACAATCTGTGGGCCGCAATGGCGTGCTGCTGCTCAACGTTCCGCCCGATCGACGCGGACGCCTGCACGAGAATGACGTGAAGGCATTAGTGGGATTGAAAAAATTGGTGGATGGAACTTTCGGGCAGAATCTCGCAGAAGGTGCGGTCGCGTCGGCGTCCGATGTTCGGGGTAACGATGATCATTTTGGGGCACCTAATGCAATCGACGGAGATCATGACACGTATTGGGCCACGAACGATAGCGTTGCCTCAGCGTCGCTCACGTTCGGCCTGAAACAGACAGTTGAATTTAATGTGGTCATGATCCAGGAATACATTCCGCTGGGACAGAGAGTCGAGAAATTCTCTCTCGAAGTATGGAACGATGGAGGTTGGAAAAAGGTGGCCGCCGGTACGACGATCGGTCACAAGCGATTGCTCAGAATTCCAACGGTCAGGGCGGACAAAGTTCGATTGAATATTTTGAAGTCACGTGCATGCCCGACGATTTCGGACTTCGGACTGTACAAAGCTCCTGGAATGTAGTCGAGACAGGAACATCTCACTAAGAATGAGCGTGAATACATTATTCAGTGGTGTTATGCGGAGTCATTAATCTTAATGAAAAATTCGAAATTCGAACACCTAAACAAATCTTAAATCCGAATATCTAAACTCTAAACAAATCCTAAATCTTAATATCTAAATTCGAAACAAGCACCAATTACCAACATCTAAACCGAGGCATCTCAAAAATAGAAAATTGTTTGTCGTTCTGATTGATGTTTTGATTTTTGGATTTAGAACTCAAATTTTGTTTAAGATTTCGGATTTCATGCTTCGAATTTATCTATGATTTGGGATTCATGACAGGCACCATCTTCAATATCCAGCGCTTCTCTGTGAATGACGGACCGGGCATCCGCACGACGGTTTTTCTGAAAGGATGCCCGCTTCACTGCGTGTGGTGCCACAATCCCGAATCTATCTCCCCCGAGAAAGAACTCATGCTGCATGGAGACCGGTGCATCCGGTGCGGTGACTGCGTTGCCGTCTGCGAGCAGCATGCAGTCCGGCCTGACGACGGCGGATTTGTTACCGACCGAGAAAAATGCATTCAGTGCGGCCGCTGCCTGGAGGTCTGCTACGCCGAAGCACGGGTTCTCATGGGCAAAGAAGTGACAGCGGATGAGGTGATGACTGAGATTGTCAAAGACACGGTATTCTTTGACCAGTCATCCGGGGGCGCGACATTTTCGGGTGGGGAGCCGTTGCTGCAGCATCAGTTTCTGATTTCGCTCCTAGAAGCGTGTAAAGGTAAATCCATCCACACCGCCGTCGACACTTCGGGCTACACATCAACGGATATTCTTCGGGAAGTCAGCCGGTTTGTGGATCTTTTTCTCTACGATGTGAAGACGCTTGACGAGGCGGTTCACCAAACATTTACCGGCATTTCCAACCTGCGTATTCTTGATAATCTCCGGCTGCTTATTGACTGGGGGAAGAATGTCATCGTCCGTGTGCCTATTATTCCTGGAATCAACGACAATTCTGAGGAACTCCGGCGTATCGGTGTCTTTGTTGGATCTCTCAAAAATATTCAGGAAATTCACCTGTTGCCGTACCATCGGTCGGGAACGGAAAAATATCGACGGCTTGGTAGGGAATATCCATTGGGTGAAGTGCAACAGCCGTCCCCGGAGAATTTGACGATGATTGCGAGTGAATTAAGGCAATTTGTCCCTAGGGTAATCGTGGGTGGATAGCCGGGGGAGAGTTGTTCTTGGCAAATGAATGACAGGAAATAATTGAGGTATGATATGACAGACCGTGTAAAACAATTGCGTGACCAAAGTTTGACCGCCGTTCCGGTCGTTTCGCCGGAGCGCGCAAAGCTGGTAACGGATTTCTACAGAAATACCGGGGCTCTCTCAGCGCCGATGACGCGGGCGCATGCATTCAGGACGATCATGGAGAACAAGACCGTATGTGTCAATGAGGGTGAGTTGATCGTCGGCGAACGCGGTCCGTCGCCGAAGGCAACCTACACCTATCCGGAAATCTGCTGTCACAGCCTGGAGGATTTATCTATCCTCAACGAACGCGAGAAAACCCCTTTCAAGGTCGATGATGAAACCCGCAAACTCTACCGGGAAGAATTCATTCCATTCTGGAGCGGAAGGACCCAACGCGACAAGATATTCTCCGAGATGACGGATGAATGGAAAGGAGCGTATGAGGCCGGCATCTTTACGGAGTTCATGGAGCAGCGAGCTCCGGGCCACACCGTCCTCGACGACAAGATTTACCGCAAGGGGATGCTGGATTTTAAAGACGATATCGGGAAACAGTTGAAGTCGCTCGATTATCTCAACGACCCCAAAGCGTACGGGAAGCAGGAAGAACTGAAAGCGATGATGATCTGTGCCGACGCGATCGTCACGCTTGCCAATCGTTTTGCCGACCGAGTGCACGACCTTGCCGCGAGAGAAAAGAAAGCGGAGCGGAAAAAGGAATTGGAGAACATGGAGCATGTTTGCCGGCACGTCCCCGCGCACGCGCCGCGGAATTTCTGGGAAGCGCTGCAATCCTACTGGTTTGTTCACCTTGGTGTTGTGATGGAGCTGAACCCATGGGACGCGTTCAACCCCGGTCGGTTCGATCAGCACCTCTTTCCTTTTTACGCGAGAGGTTTGGAAGATGGCTCGCTTACCCGAGAGATGGCCAAGGAATTGCTGCAATGCTTTTGGATTAAATTCAACAATCAGCCGGCACCGCCGAAAGTGGGCGTCACTGCCGCTGAAAGCGGGACATATACCGACTTCGCGACGATCAATTCGGGCGGCCTCCGGGCGGATGGCAGCGACGGCGTCAATGAATTGACATATCTTGTCCTGGATGTCATCGACGAAATGAGGCTGGTACAGCCGAGCTCGAACATTCAGTTAAGCAGGAAAAATCCGGATGAATTTCTGAAACGCGCGTGCAAAATCATCCGGAAAGGGTGGGGACAGCCTTCCGTGTTCAATGCAGATGTCGTTGTGGAAGAACTTCTGCGACAGGGTAAATCGGTTGAGGATGCTCGCATGGGCGGAACGAGCGGTTGCGTTGAGACCGGCGCCTTTGGAAAAGAAAGTTATATTCTCACCGGTTACTTTAACCTTCCGAAAGTGCTGGAAATTACCCTTCATAATGGATACGATCCGCGCACAAAGAAAAAATGCGGCATCGAGACGGGCGACCCGGCAACGTTCCGGTCGTTTGAGGAATTGATGGATGCCTTCAAACGACAGTTGAAATATTTCATCGATATCAAGGTGAGAGGGAACAACGTGATCGAGCGCATGTACGCGGAGTATCTGCCGGTGCCATTTCTCTCGATTCTCATCAATGATTGCATAGCGAAGGGGAAGGATTACAACGACGGAGGTGCCAGGTACAACACGAATTACATCCAGGGAGTCGGCATTGGAACGATCACGGATTGTCTCTCTTCGATACAACGTCATGTGTTCGAGGACAGGAAAATGTCGATGACCGACATGTTAAAGATGCTCGCGGCGGATTTCGAAGGATTCGAGAAAACGCGGTTGCTTCTCCTCAACAAGACTCCAAAGTACGGCAACGATGATGAATCCGCCGATAGTCTTATGCGGCGTGTTTTCGATCTGTACTACGACGCAGTGAACGGGAGACCCAACACAAAAGGGGGCGTTTATCGCATCAACATGTTGCCGACCACGTGTCACGTGTACTTCGGATCCGTGACCGGCGCCACGCCGGATGGACGCAAGGCGGGAACGCCGCTGTCCGAAGGGATTTCACCCGTCCAGGGCGCCGACAGAAAAGGTCCGACTGCCGTGCTAAAATCTGCCAGCAAGATGGATCACGTGCGGACGGGCGGAACGCTGCTCAATCAGAAATTCACTCCATCGATTCTCGACGGAGACAAAGGTATCGATAATCTTTCCCACCTGGTGCGGTCTTATTTCACGCTCGGCGGGCATCACATTCAATTCAATGTGGTCACAGCTCAGACCCTGCGGGACGCTCAGGCTTCTCCGGAAAAGTACCGGGACTTGATTGTCCGTGTCGCGGGTTACAGCGATTATTTCTGCGACCTGAGCAAGACGTTGCAGGACGAGATCATTGCAAGAACGGAGCACCAGGCGATGTAGTTTTCACCGTGTCCGTCAAATGGTTTGAATGGGTTATCTAATCTTTGTGTCATTCACTACCCTCTCGCGAACAAGGGAAAGGGGGAAGGGGTGAAGGCAAGAAGCCAAAAGCTAGAAGCCAAGAGCCAAAAGCCGGAAGCTAGAAACTGTAGTCAATATTTTTCCAGGAAGAAACACTAGATTTCCAGACTCGAATAATCATTTACAATAGAGGAGATTCAATACCATGCTCGTCATCGTCAAGAAAAATTATGATGAAATAAGTAAAGAGGCAGCTCAAATCATTGCCGACCGACTCCGCCAAAAACCCAACCTAGTGTTGGGCCTTGCCACCGGCAGCACTCCGCTCGGATTGTATAAAGAGCTTATCCGGATGCACAAGAAAAACGGGCTGGATTTTTCGAAGGTAACGACGTTCAATCTTGACGAGTATGTCGGCCTGCCCCCGACCCATCGCCAGAGTTACAATTACTTCATGTATCAGAACCTTTTCAGGCACATTAATATTCCTCAACATGCCATTCACGTTCCCGATGGCATGGCTCATGACATCGACGGGTTCTGCGACTGGTACGAGCAAGAAATGCAAAGGTTCGGTGGAATCGACCTACAGGTTCTCGGCATTGGCGCGAATGGACATGTAGCCTTCAATGAGCCGGGTTCGTCGCTCGGCTCTCGAACACGGGTGAAAACGCTCACACAGGAAACACGGCAAAACAACGCCCGATTCTTCAAAGGCAAAGAGGAAGTCCCCAGGTACGCCCTTACGATGGGGATAGGGACAATCATGGATGCAAAGGAGTTAATCATGCTGGCGACTGGTTCGGGTAAAGCTGATGCAATAAAGGCTGCGGCTGAAGGTCCGCTCACCTCCCAGTGCCCGGCATCGGTCGTCCAATTGCATCGAAAGACATTTGTCATCGTGGATAGAGAAGCAGGCGCGAAATTGACCGGCTTGTACCCCGGCTCGTGGAAATCATCTTTCACACTTGAGCGGTAGAAAAAACATGAAGTCACAACCCCGGGTCACACAACCCGACCACGGGGCAATATCCAAAATAATCGGGAGTATGTATGAAACGTATTGCCAATATCCTTCTTGCATCTTGCTTCATTCTCGTCACGCAGACTCTTTTCTCGCAAGACTACCTTCATGAGTCCAAGGCCGACCGGGACGCGCGCATGGAATGGTGGCGCGAAGCCCGCTTCGGATTGTTCATTCATTGGGGACTTTATTCCATCCCTGCGGGTGAATGGAAAGGGAAAACAGATTACGGAGAGTGGATCCGTACATCGGCAGAAATTCCTCTGGAAGAGTATGACAAGTTTGTCGATCAGTTCAATCCGGTCAAATTCAACCCGGACGAATGGGTGCAAATGGCGAAAGATGCTGGGATGAAGTATATCACGATCACTTCAAAACATCATGACGGTTTTTGTCTGTTCGATTCAAAGTACACGGACTTCAATGTTATGCATACGCCGTTCAAACGGGATATTCTCAAAGAACTTTCGGATGCGTGCCACAAAGCGGGCATCAAGATGTGTTTTTACCATTCCATCATGGACTGGCATTATCCCGATTATTTGCCGCGGAGAAATTGGGAAACGACACGGTCGACAGAAGGCGCGAACTTCGACCGGTATGTCCGGCACATGAAAGACCAGTTGAAGGAACTGCTGACCCACTATGGCGATATCGGCGTGCTTTGGTTTGACGGTGAGTGGGAATCGACCTGGAATCCCGATTACGGCAATGATCTCTACAACTATGTCCGGAGCCTGCAGCCTAGCATCATCATTAACAATCGGGTTGGCGCGGGCCGGTCGGGAATGGAAGGTATGACGAAAGGCGCCGAATTCGCCGGAGATTTCGGCACACCTGAACAGGAAATCCCCGCGACCGGCATCCCGGATGCCGATTGGGAAACCTGCATGACGATGAACGACCATTGGGGGTACAACCGGGCCGATATGAATTTCAAGTCAACAAAGGAATTGCTCCGGATGGTTGCCGATATCGCCTCCAAGGGTGGAAACTTTCTTCTGAACGTAGGTCCGACGTCTGAAGGATTGTTTCCTCCGACAAGCGTTCAGCGATTGAAGGAAATCGGAAGCTGGATGAAAGTCAACGGAGAAGCAATCTATGCAACGAAGGCAAGTCCGTTCAAGTTGCTCGATTGGGGACGATGTACGCAGAAGCTCATTGCTGGCGGCTCACGGCTCTACTTGCACGTCTTCGACTGGCCCGCCAACGGTAAGCTCGTTGTCCCGGGGATTTTCAACGAGGTGAAGAAAGCATATCTGCTGGCAGACGCGCAGAAGAATGCCCTGGACGTCGTGCGCAACGAGGATGCCCTTGTTGTCAACGTTCCGGCGAACGCGCCTGACACAATCAATACCGTCATTGTTATGGACGTTCAGGGTAAAGCCGATGTGAGCAATCCGCCAAAAATCTCCGCTGATTTTGACATTTTTGTCGACCATCTCACCGTCTCGCTGTTCTCCGACCGCGAAAATGTCGAGATCCGGTACACGTTAGATGGAAGTGTTCCTTCGAGCAATTCGTCGCCGGTCAGCGGACCGATCCAATTGACGGCGACGACTGTCGTTTCAGCGCGCTGCTTCCGCGGCGGCAAGCCGGTGAGCGGCACATCGCAAATGAAATTCACGAAAGTCACGACGTGTCCGGCCGTAGGAGCTGGTGAATTGGCCGGCGGCATCAGGTATGCGTACTATGAAGGGAATTGGGATAGCCTGCCCGATTTTAGAAGTCTGAAATCTCTCAAAGAGGGCACTCTCTCCGGGTTCGATTTGTCTCCGAAAAGGCAGCCCGAGTATTTTGGGTTCGTGTACACCGGCTATATTAGAATTCTGAAGGATGGAGTCTATGCCTTCTTCACAGCATCAGATGATGGGAGCCGGCTTTATATCGGAGACTCGCTGGTGGTCGACAACGACGGTCTGCATGGAATGGATGAACGCAAAGGTGTCATCGCGCTGGCTGCCGGGCTCCATCCTCTTCGCGCAGCGTTCTTCCAGAAAACCGGCGGAGTCGGGTTCAACGTATCCTATATGGGTCCGGGGGTTGAAAAGCAAGCAGTTCCGGCCGGAGTTTTGTTTTACCAAAAGTGAAAGTGGCCCATGGATTCTTCCTTTCTGTCCCAGGGTGTCCAGAAACCAAGCCACCCGTCATCCTGACGTGCTTTTGGTCAGGATCCGACGCGAAGCGTCGTCCCGACATGCTTCTGGTCGGGATCTATGCGTTGGTTGCCCACGTTTAGATGCTGACCAGAAGAATGTCAGCAAGACACTGGGACTTTCAGGATAGCCTCGTACGGTGAGATCATAGATTATCCTACAATGTGTCTTGAAAACAAGAAGGACTCGTGAAATGAAACGAATACATTTTTTCCTTACGACAACCCTGATAGTTTTACTATTGCTTGCTCCATGGCCAGGATTTGCCCGAACGCCGGCAGCGGTTTCCCAGAGTATGGCGTCAGCCAGGGAGCAGCTCCTGCTCGATGCCGGCTGGAGATTTCATCTCGGGGA
This sequence comes from Bacteroidota bacterium, assembly GCA_049515655.1. Classification (GTDB taxonomy): domain Bacteria; phylum Bacteroidota; class Ignavibacteria; order UBA10030; family SZUA-254; genus JBEKTW01. Next base: position 14,045 of record JBEKTW010000003.1, on the reverse strand, counting down.
CGCTTCTTCTCCTGTTGAGGATTTTGGATACGGTCTGGAAACCGCTTTTGGAAAGGCGGGCGAAGCTCCGGGGGCGGCTCAAATGGATTTCAACGACAGCACATGGCGGAAGTTGGACATTCCGCACGACTGGGCGGTCGAACTTGATTTTGTGCGTGCGAAGGAGGACAACGTCAAGGACCATGGCTTTAAGCCGGTTGGGAGACAGTTCCCTAAATCCACGATCGGTTGGTATCGCCGGACATTTATGATTCCGAAGAGCGATATGGGAAAACGGCTGACGGTGAAATTCGACGGTGTTTTCCGCGATTGCGTCGTGTGGTTTAACGGACATTTTCTTGGAAGAAATCTCAGCGGTTACAGCGAATTCAGCTTTGATGTGACAAATTATGTCCTGTTCGGAAAAAAGAACGTGCTTGTCGTTCGCGCCGATGCCAGTCAATATGAAGGATGGTTTTACGAAGGCGCCGGAATTTACAGGCACGTCTGGCTGCTCAAATGGAATTCTCTGCACGTCCCGCTGTACGGAACGTTCGTATGGACCGAAGTTGAAGACCCGGCCGCCGGCAAAAATGCGCGCGTGAATATCGAGACAAAACTATTCAATCAGTCTGCCGTTCAGGTGAAGGGAACTCTCCAACTTACCATAATAGATGAAACAGGGAAATCTGTCGCCTCTGCGTCGTCAGAAAAGCAGAATCTCAATGGATTTGAAGAAGGGACCATCCGGCAGAGTATACAAGTCCCAAACCCCAAGCTGTGGTCGCTTGAGAGTCCACATCTGTACACGATCAGGTCGGAAGTGATCTCAGAGGAGAAACTTGTCGACCGCACCGAAACGTCGTTCGGTATTCGCACAATACGCTTCGATAAAGACAGCGGACTATACCTCAACGGTAAGCGGGTCGAAATCCAGGGTGTTTGTTGCCATCAGGACCATGCGGGAGTCGGGTCGGCGCTGCCCGACCGGCTGCAGTACTATCGCATTGAACGACTCAAAGAAATGGGCTGCAATGCCTACCGTACGAGTCATAATCCGCCGACGAGCGAACTGCTCGACGCCTGCGATCGGCTCGGGATGCTCGTCATGGACGAAAACAGGTTGATGGGAACCACACCGGAATTCCGCGGCCAATTCAAAACACAGATTCTCCGTGACAGAAACCATCCATCGGTGTTCGTTTGGTCTCTCGGGAATGAAGAATGGCAGATTCAGGATAATCCCATGGGAACGAACATCGCGCAGGATTTGAAACGCCTCCAGAAAGAGCTCGACCCGAGCCGGCTTTGTACGTACGCCGGGAACAATGGTAATCATTACGACGGCATCAATAGCGTAGTGGACGTTCGCGGCATCAATTATATCGTTCTCGGCGACCCGGACAAGTATCACAGGGATCATCCCGACCAGCCGGTGATGGGAAGTGAAGAAGCCAGCACGTTGTGCACGCGCGGAATATACATGAACGATACAACGAGCGGCTTCGTGAGCGATTATGATGTCAACGCACCGGGCTGGGGCTCTATTGCGGAAAAATGGTGGAAGTTCTATGCGATGCGGCCATGGCTCGCCGGTGCATTTGTCTGGACTGGCTTCGACTACCGCGGTGAGCCGACACCGTACAGCTGGCCGTGCATCAGTTCACATTTCGGCATTCTCGATGTCTGTGGTTTCCCGAAGAACAACTTCTATTACTACCAGTCATGGTGGACCGGCAAGACTGTGCTGCATCTCGCCCCCCATTGGAACTGGAGAGGCAAGGAAGGGCAATCGATCGATGTTTGGTGCCAGAGCAACTGTGATAGTGTAGAGTTGTTTCTCAATGGGAAGAGTCTTGGAAGAAAAGTAATGGAGAGGAATTCTCACCTCGAGTGGAAGGTTCCGTATGAAGCGGGCACCCTCGAAGCCCGCGGCTGGCGGGATGGGAAGAAAGTATCGACCAAAGTCGAGACAACGGATGATCCCGTCACCATCGTCCTCACACCGGACCGACAGTCAATCCATGCCGACGGAGAAGATGTGTGTGTCGTCAATGTCACCGCTCTTGATGGACATGGGAGGGAAGTTCCGGTTGCCGACAATCTGATCCGGTTCGAAGTCAATGGCGGCGGAAGAATCATAGGAGTTGGGAACGGAAATCCGAGCAGTCACGAACCGGACAAGTATCTGGAAGGCAATTACCAGCGGAAGCTGTTCAATGGAAAGTGTCAGGTTATCGTGCAAGCCGGGCGTGAAGCGAGTGGAATTGAGTTGCAGGCATCTTCCGACGGTTTGAAACTAGCGAAAGTTATCATCAAAGCCGAGGAATCCCCGGCGCGCCCGTCCGTGGAACAATGAAGTAACGTTGTAACCGGAACCTTCAGGTTCCGTTCCAAGACAGAGTACGCTGGCATGAAGCCAGCGGTTCCTAGGGATGAAGAGAAGGGAGGCAATGAGGCACATGATACGTGAAAAGCCACACCGTTTGCCTGCCAGTTGTTATGTCGGCAGGGTAATGGCATCGTTCACGATTTGTACCAAAGACCGGAAGCCATTATTGGCGAACGATGAAATATTCGAGAAATTTAAGACAGTTCTGGAAGAAGAGGTCCGGAATGGTGGTTGTGAAGCTCCTGTTTACCTTTTTATGCCTGATCACTGCCATATCTTGTTGGAGGGTAAACAGGCACACTCCAACGTATTCGATGTAGTGAGGAGATTCAAGCAAAAGACGGGGTTTTGGTTCTCGAAGAATTTTGGTGGAACGTGCTGGCATAGGAATTTCTACGACCACATTGTGCGAGATGATGTGGATGAACGAAAGCAAGTTATGTATATTCTGAACAATCCAGCCAAAAAAGGGTTGATTGAAGACTGGAAACAATACAAGTTCAAGGGGTCGACAGTTTACAATTTTGAGGAGTGGTGACGGGGTTTGCCAGCAGAGTACGCAGACATAAAGTCTGCGGTTACAGAAGCGTATCTGGGCTGGAGGGCGTGCCGGCTCCAGGAACATCGTCGTACGTCGTAACCACAACCTTCAGGTTGTGTTCTGAGAATCGTCAGACATCTATTCTAAGGAGTTAACCATGAAACCATATATATACGCAGTCTTGACCGCGCTTACCTGTTCCCTTCTCCGCGCCCAGGAAACTCCGCTCTACAAGAATCCTTCAGCCCCTGTCGAGGAGCGAGTGAAGGATCTCTTGCCGCGGATGACGCTCGAAGAGAAAATCGACATGCTCGGCGGCCTTGAGGACTTCTACATCCGGCCGAATGAGCGGCTCGGAATTCCCAAAATCAAAATGGCGGATGGACCTCTCGGCGTCCGGAATTATGGAGACGCAACGGCATTTCCTGCCGGGATCTGCCGCGCGGCGACATGGAACGCGGATCTCGAAAACCGGCTCGGGGTTGCCGTCGGAAAGGAAGCACGCTCGAAAGGGGTCCACATTATGCTCGCCCCCGGTGTCAACATCTACCGCGCTCCGATGGCTGGAAGAAACTTCGAGTACTTTGGTGAAGATCCGTATCTCGCCGGTCGCATGGCGGCGGCATATGTGAAGGGCGTCCAGAGCCAGGGTGTGGTCACTACCGTGAAGCATTTTGCGGCAAACAATCAGGAATACGACCGGAATGGCACGAGCTCGGACATGGACGAACGAACGCTTCAGGAGATTTATCTCCCGGCGTTCAAAGCCGCCGTCGTTGAAGGCGGCAGCGGTTCAATTATGACGGCGTACAATCCGGTCAACGGAGTACACTGTTCACAAAACGAGCATCTCCTCCGGGATGTATTGAAAGGTCAATGGAAATTCGATGGTTTCGTCATGTCTGATTGGGGAGCCACACACGATGGGATTGCCGCGGCGAACGGCGGTCTCGACCTTGAAATGCCGTCGCGTGAATACTTAAACAGGGATACGCTCCTTCCCGCCATCAAAGTGGGAAAAGTGAAAGAATCCACCATCGACGATAAAGTGCGGCGTATGCTGCGCGTGATATTTCGGTTTGGCTTCTTTGACCGGTCGCAGCAGGATACGTTGCTCCCTCGCTACAACCCTGACTCGCGCCTGGTTGCCCTGCAGGCGGCGCGGGAAGGAATCGTGCTCTTGAAGAACAACGCGAATCTACTTCCCCTCGACCGCTCAAAGATAAAATCCATTGCGGTGATCGGACCAAACGCCAATCCGGCCGTCACTGGCGGTGGCGGAAGCTCTATCATTCATCCATTTCGCGCGGTGAGTGTTCTGGATGGAATGGTCCAGGTTGCGACGAACAATGTCAAGGTGTACTACGATGAGGGATTACAGTGGAATGTCGATGAACTCTTTAGTGCATCGACCTTTAGGTCGAACGGGAATCCCGGGCTGAAGGGTGAATATTTTTCCAACATGAATCTTGAAGGGAAACCTGCCTTTACCCGTACCGACGAAAAGATTGATTTCAACTGGAGTAATGCACAAATCAAGGATTTTCAGGGAACGCACTATTCCGTTCGATGGACCGGAACGATTCACGCGGAGAAGGAAGGCCGTTACGATTTTGTCGTTCGCGGCGACGACGGTTTCAGATTGTTTGTCGACAACTACTCGGTCATCAATGCGTGGAAAGACCAGCCTGCGACGACGGAAACAGCTCAGTGGCACTTCGCGGCGAATAGCGACCACGAAATCAGACTCGAATATTATCAGAATGAGGGCAATGCGGTGATTTCATTCGGATGGGGGATGTATGAACCGCGGCTGGATCAGGAAGTGCTCCGCCTGGCATCAGCGTCGGATGTGGCGGTTGTGTGCGTCGGTTTCAATCCGTCGACGGAGGGAGAAGGATTTGACCGGACGTTCGAACTTCCCGTCGGCCAGGAACAATTGATCAATGCCGTGGCCGGCGTAAACCCCAATACGATCGTCGTTCTTAACGCCGGTGGAAATGTCTTAATGACCGGCTGGATTGATCATGTCGCCGGTTTGATCCATTCCTGGTATCCCGGACAGGAAGGCGGGACTGCCGTGGCCGAAGTCATCTTCGGTGATGTGAACCCATCCGGCAAGCTCCCTGCCTCGTTCGAAAAAAGGTGGGAGGACAATGCCTGCTTCAACAGCTACTACGGGCCCGACAAGCATGTGAATTATTCCGAAGGAGTCTTCGTCGGCTACCGGCATTTCGATAAGACGGGCATCGAGCCGATGTTTCCGTTTGGATTTGGGCTTTCGTACACGTCGTTCAAGTATGATAACCTGAAATTGAGCGCCGACAGAATTGGCAAAAAGGATGGTCTCAAGGTGGCTTTCGATGTCACGAACACCGGAACACGTGAAGGTGCGGAGGTCGCGCAACTCTATATCCACGACGATAAATCGAGCGAGCCGCGTCCGATCAAAGAACTAAAAGGCTTCGCGAAAGTATCTCTGAAACCCGGGGAATCAAAGACAATCGAGCTCGCCATCGATGAAAGCGCCCTTTCGTTTTTCAGCTCGAAGAAAAGCAAATGGATCGCCGAACCGGGAGTGTTTGAGATAATGGTTGGAAGCTCGTCGAAAGACATTCGCTTGACGAAAACATTTACACTGGAGTGAGAAATGCGCCGGTGTTTATTCATAGTGATGACCTGTATCTCTCTACACGGAAATAGGGAGGTGTTTGGCAGCGGCAAGCAGGAGGAATCAATTGTGCGAAGCATTCAACTCCTGCCAGAACTTGCCGGGAGAACGAAGACATCGCGGCAATCCGATTGGCTCGTCAATTCGGATCAAGGCAAGTCGGGAGTATACCGGACGGGCAAACCATTGGAAATCGTCCTGACCAATGGACTCATCAGCCGCACGTTTCGATTGTCTCCCAATGCAGCGACGGTCGCATTCGATAATCTGATGACGGGTGCGTCGATGGTTCGGGCCGTCGAGCCGGAAGCAAGGGTCAGGATAAACGGCAAACAGTGGGACATCGGCGGTCTTGTAGGCCAGATTGAGCGGGCGTATCTTCTTCCGAAATGGATTGATAGTCTCACGAGCGACCCTCAATCTTTGCAGTTCAGCAGTTTCGAGGTCGGTCAGACCCGGGAACGGTTTCCCTGGAAGCCGAAACGCTGGTCGGCGAACCTGCCCTGGCCGCCGCCGGGTGTTTCTCTGACATTGAACTTCGAGACGCCACGGGCAGATACGCCACGAGTCAACGTAGCCGTTCATTACGAAATGTACGACGGGATTCCGCTCCTGGCCAAATGGATTTCGGTTTCGAATCTGCATAGCCGGTCTGTTCGACTGAACTCATTCACCAACGAAATTCTTGCCGCAGTCGAACAACAATCCTCGGTCGGCGGTTCACTGCAGGAGTTGCCGAAGCCTCAATATCTTTACGTCGAGAGTGAATATGCCTTTAACGGTTCAATGGAAGCCGGACTTTCGGATCGTACCGTGCACTGGCGTGCCGACACGTCGTACACATCGCAAGTGAATTACGGTCTGCAGACTCCCTGTCTGCTGGAAGTCAAACCGGATATCGGTCCGGACGTTGAAATGCGGCCGCAGGAAACGTTCGTAGGGTTTCGAACGTTCGAGCTCGTCTACGACAGCTACGACCGTGAGCGCAGGGGGATGGCAAAGCGACGCATGTGCCGCACGCTCGCACCGTGGGCGACCGAAAATCCAATCTTCCTGCATCTCACCTCGACGGACCCGGAGGTCGTCAAACGAGCGGTCGACCAATGTGTCGCAACCGGGTTTGAAATGATCATCCTCAGTTTCGGAAGCGGTCTCGACATGGAGGATGAAAGTCCGGCAAACATCGAAAAATTCCGTTCTCTCGCCGGGTATGCGCATTCAAAGGGAATTGAAATCGGCGGCTACTCCCTTCTGGCAAGCCGGAGAATCACCGACAGCGACGATGTGATCAATCCAGCAACCGGAACAACAGGGGGAGCAATTTTTGGCAACTCGCCGTGCCTCGGCAGCCGCTGGGGACAGAAGTATTTTCGAAAATTGAAATCATTCTATCAGCAAACCGGTTTCGATGTGCTCGAGCATGACGGCTCGTACCCGGGAGACGTGTGTGCTTCGACGATCCATCCCGGGCATGCAGGATTGAACGATTCACAATGGAAGCAGTGGAAAATTATCACCGACTTCTATCATTGGTGCCGGTCACGGGATATCTATCTCAATGTGCCCGATTGGTATTTTATGAACGGGTCGAACAAGACCGGCATCGGATATCGTGAAGTGAACTGGTCATTGCCGCGGGACCGGCAGATTGTTCTCGGCCGGCAGAATATTTTTGACGGAACGTGGGAGAAAGCGCCGAGCATGGGTTGGACATTTGTTCCACTCGTTGAATATCAGGGAGGTGGAGCTGTTGCCACGCTGGAGCCGCTGTCGCAACATCTCAAGGAATATGAATCGCATTTGGCCCAGAACTTCGGTTCGGGCGTTCAGGCGTGTTACCGCGGTCCGCGAATCTACGATACCGATGAAACAAAAACTCTCGTCAAGAAATGGGTGGATTTGTATAAGCGGTACAGGGATATTCTCAACTCGGATATCGTTCATGTGCGCCGCGCCGATGGTGAAGACCTTGATTGCATGCTCCACGTGAATCCCCGGCTCAAGGAAAGGGGATTCGCGTTTGTCTACAATCCAACGGATGAAACCATCCGAAAAAGTATTATATTGCCACTTGACCTGGCAGGACTAACCGGCTCCGTTCTGATTCGTGAGAAGGAAGAAACCCCTAGACGGTTCGAGGTAGACAGAAAATCTGAAGTGGAACTGCCCGTAGAAGTTCCGGCAAAGAGTTATACATGGTTCACCATCGAACAGCAAGCCAGATAATTCGGAACGGACAGGTCGTTGCACACGGGCGCAAGGCAAGATCTTTTTCACATCAATGAGGAGATTGTCTCAATGGTTAAGAAACCCGCAGCATATCTTTTTCTGGTAGCGGTCCTTTTCATGTGGTCCGGCGCGGAAACAATCGCACTTGCGAGAGGCGAAGCCCGGTCAGAACGAGAGTTCTCTGGATCAAGCTGTATTGGCCAGTCGGAAAACGTTCCGGCCGATTTACTGGACGGCGTGCCACCGGACGTCTCCCACAACGAACTCCGGGAAATGATTGAACGTTTCAGTTCCGACCTTTGGAGCCTGCGACGATTGTACCCGGTTGAAATATCTGCGGCACGGCAGGCGCGGATGAGACGTTTCTATGGTGATGCGCTCGAAAAACTGAAGAGAACGAACTTTGAAGCATTAAGTCAAGACGGTCGCGTCGACTACGTACTCTTCCGGAACTATCTCACACACAGATTGCGGCAGTCGGATCTCCAGGTGAAGGCCCGGCAGGAGGAAGCGCAGCTCATTCCATTCGCTCAGACGATCATTGACTTGAGAGAAGGACTCCAGAGTATGCAATTTGTCGACCCCGCGAAAACCGCTGCAACACTCAATGAGTTGGCCAAACAAATCAGGGAGACCGAGAATTCAGTCGATGCTGCGCTGAAGGATTCGAAATCTCCATTCTCCAAAATCAAGAAAACGGTCGCTAACCGCTCGAGCGGAATAGTCAAGGACCTCAGGGAATCACTCAAGGAATGGTTTGGTTTCTACAACGGATATGACCCCGCCTTTTCGTGGTGGGTTGGCGAACCATATAAATCCGTTGATTCAGCACTGAAAGATTACTCGACATTTATGCGTGAAAAGGTGGCGGGAATTAGAGCGGATGACGACAACACGATCATCGGCGACCCAATAGGTCGCGAGGCGCTGATGGACGAACTATCGTATGAGATGATCCCGTACACGCCGGAGGAGTTGATTGCGATCGCGAACCAGGAATTCGCGTGGTGCGAAAAGGAGATGAAACGCGCATCCAACGACCTCGGCTACGGCGATGACTGGCATAAAGCGCTGGAGAATGTCAAGACGCTATATGTCGAGCCGGGAAAACAGCCGGAGCTTATTCGAGACTTGGCACGGGAGGCGATCAAATTTGTCGACGACCATGACCTCGTGACGGTCCCCCAGCTCGCGCGGGATACATGGCGAATGGAAATGCTGTCTCCCGAGCAACAGAAATACAGTCCCTTTTTCCTTGGCGGTGAGGTCATCCAGGTATCGTATCCGACGAACACCATGGGACACGAGCAGAAAATGATGAGCATGCGCGGGAACAATATCCATTTCGCGCGCGCGACGGTTTTCCACGAGTTGATCCCGGGTCATCATTTGCAGGAGTTCATGATGGATCGGTACAAGCAGTATCGCGGCCTTTTCGGGACGCCGTTCTGGGTGGAAGGTGGTGCGGTGTACTGGGAAATGCTTTTCTGGGATCTTGGCTTTCCAAAAACGCCCGAGAACCGCATTGGTATGCTCTTCTGGCGCATGCACCGCTGCGCCCGTATCATTTTTTCTCTCAGTTTTCATCTGGAAAAGATGACTCCGCAGGAGTGCATCGACTTCTTGGTCGAGCGAGTGGGACATGAACGCGATAATGCCACCGCGGAAGTTCGTCGGTCTGTTATGGGCGGTTACGGTCCGCTCTACCAGTGCGCCTACATGCTCGGCGGCCTGCAGCTCCGGGCGCTTCATCACGAGGTGGTCGATTCCGGAAAGATGACAAATCGGGAATTTCATGACGCCGTTTTTCATGAAAACAGTATCCCCATCGAAATGGTTCGTGCCAGTCTGACGAAGCAGCCGCTGACTCCCGACTTCAAGTCAAGCTGGAAGTTCTACGGAGAGAATCCAGCAGGAAGATGAACTCGAAACACCGGCGTGTTCATGTGATCGGTTCGCATACCGGCGGAGAGCCGACCCGCCTCGTCATTAGCGGCGGCCCCGATGTGGGAACTGGCTCCATGGTAGAGCGATTGGAAATATTCAGGAGCCATTTCGATCATTTTCGATCAGCGGTGGAGCTGCAAAACGAGAGTCTGCTCGGTATTATGAGAATAGTTGATGACGAGTGAGCTTTCGCACATTAAGTGTTTTGCCTTTTAACCCTCACCCCTACCCCCTCTCCCGCTCCTTCGACTTCGCTCAGGACAGGCGCGGGAGAGGGGAATTGAAGGGGAGAAAGTTGTGAATGACATGACGATCCAAGGACTTATGAAAACTATTTGAGTGACCCAATACTAGCATGGACCACACTCAAACACGCACGCTTGTCATTCGTCCGGCAACTCCCGGAGATGCTGGTCGCGTTGCCGTTCTCTCAACTCAACTAGGATACCCTGCGTCGGAAACGGAAATGGAGCGGCGGATACATCGCACACTGCAGGGTCGCGACCAAGAGCTCTTTGTCGCGGAAGCTGACGGTGTGGTCGTCGGCTGGGTCCAAGTTTTCATTCGCGTGCCGTTGATGCAAGATTCGGAAGTTGAAGTTGGAGGCCTGGTTATTGATGAGAACTATCGCCGCAGAGGAGTCGGACGCCTCCTCATGCAGAGGGCGGAGCAGTGGGCCCATGAAAAAGGATGCAGGACTGTGTACCTGCGATCGAATGTCATTCGAAAAGATGCACATCTCTTCTACGAAAAGCTCGGCTACAAGGTGGTCAAAACTCAAACGGCGTTCCGCAAAATCCTATAGCCTGAAAGGAATTCTCGTGAAATCATTTGTTTGTCGTATTCTGAATTCATTCATGATCCTGGGAGCCGTCACTCTCTCGGTCTTCTCTCAGAGTAGTGAGAAGGGAATTGTCGTCAACGTTTTCCAGAAGAGTCCGGATCGGGCCTCGACCGTCCAGACACCGGAACTCTATCTCAATGGATATCGCAATGCCCTTAACGGACAGGTGTTGATGTACCATTCCTCGCATCCCGATGCTCAGGCGGCTCTGCTCGTGAGAGCCCAGCGAGAGACCCAATCCATTTCATGGGAAACGGACACGCTGCGGGTGCCGGCTGCGGGCAATTTCTACAACTTCATCTGGCTGGCAGGACTGGAGGAGGCAGGTTGGGGAGAGAATAAGCCGAGTCATAACTTCGAACTGTATATCAACGGGGGACATTGGTTCACGTTCGAGAACAACAGGGATTCGACCGCAAAGAACTGGAGCATTGCAGGAAAGGACGGGGCGGAACTCTCGTTCAAAGCCAGCATGATCGATAAGTACGGAGACCTGTTCGGCTACATGTATCTCAAGCTGCCAGCAAAAGACTTCAAGCCCGGAAGCCCGCTTGTTCTCCGCGTCGACGGTGAAGATGCCGGAAGTATGGATTGGTACATGACGTTCGAATATGCGTTCAATTTCACACCCCGCCTCCGTGTCGAGCCGGTGTTATTGAGAGGCCAAACTCAATCGCAGCAAATGCTCCGATTGAGTCTTGATAACCTCAACGATGGACGCACAATCGAGATTCTTCCGCTAGAAGGCGACGTGATTCGTGGTTCGCTGAAAATTGGGGCGAATATTTTTATGCTGCCGATTGACGAAGTCGACAAAGAGAAAGACCTGTCGGTGGAGTTTCGTGTCAACGGCAAAACGATCAGTCGCAGCACGGTACGGGAGAAACCGGTCACGCACCGCGATGTCTACCTGCTCCCGTATTCGCATAATGATATTGGTTATACTGATATTCAGCCGAATGTGGAAAAAACACAATGGAAGAATCTTGAATTGTCACTTGGCTTGATCAAAGCGACGCGTGATTACCCGCCGGAGGCACAATTCAAATGGAACGTGGAAATCCTCTGGCCTCTCGACGGCTATCTGCGTCAGGCTTCACAGGAGAAGAAGGATGAAGTGATTGCCGCAATCAAAGACGGTCACATCGGAGTGCATGCCCTGTATGTGAATCCACTCACGGGTCTCGCCACCGCGGCTGAAATGAGCCACCTCACCGACTTTGCCCGTCTACTGCGCACAGACTTTTCGATACCGGTCACGACGGCGCTCGTCTCCGACGTTCCTGGATTCACCTGGGGGATCGTTTCGGCCCTTGCACAAAGTGGCGTGAAATATTTTGCCAGCGCCCCGAACAATGGCGACCGTATCGGATATGTGATCGAACAGTGGGGCGATAAGCCATTTTACTGGACTTCACAATCCGGCGAAGACAAGGTATTGATGTGGGTTGCAGCGGCGAGCTACTCGATGTTCCATGAAGGAGACCTCTCGCGGCTTGGGGATGAAAAGATGCTGAAGTTCATCCGGCAGCTCGACGAACAGGGCTATCCGTACGAGATCATCTATCTTCCCTACACGCTCGGGGACAACGGCGCTCCCGACCAGCGCCTCTCCGATTTTGTCAGGAATTGGAACGCGCATTACTCATCGCCACGTCTTATCATTGCTACGCATCAACAAATGTTCGAGGAGTTTGAGAAACGCTACGGCTCAACGCTTTCATTCTTCAAGGGCGATTTCACGCCGTACTGGGAAGACGGTGCCGCCTCGACGGCGTTTGAGACAGCGTTGAACCGCCAGTCAACCGATCGATTGATGCAAAGTGAGGCGCTCTGTTCCATCAGCGGTTCGAAGTCGTTTCCAAAGGACATGTACGATGAAGCATGGCGCGACGTCGTGCTATGGGATGAGCATACCTGGGGGGCCTCGAACAGTGTGGACGAGCCCGACAGTCCAAATGTGAGCGCGCAGTGGAAGATCAAGCAAAAATTTGCGCTGGATGCGGACAGTCTTTCGCGCGAAATTCTCAAGGGAGTTTTGCCGCCTGCCAAGGCACACGGGACGAAAGAATTTGCCGTCGATGTCTATAATACATGCTCATGGCCCCGCACAGACCTTGTGCTGTTGACAAAAGAGCACAGCTCTCCCGGAGACTTCGTTGTTGATGAACAAGGGCATCGTGTCTCTTCACAACGGCTTACCACCGGACAGCTTGCCATACTGGCCAAGAATGTTCCTCCGTTCTCCGCCCGGCGGTTCCGCGTGAAAAAAGGGTCCGCCGCCGTGAAAGGAAACGCGCGTGTTTCTAGGATGACATTGGAAAACGACCTTCTTTCTGTTACGGTTAGTGAAAAAACCGGTGCGATTGAAAGTCTTCAGCTCAAAAAGGACGGTACGCAGTTCGTTGACACGGCGGAATCCCTGGCGCTGAATCAATATTTGTATGTTCGGGGAAAGAATCCCGATTCCGCGCAGAGCCTTTCGAACATAAGAGTAAAGATTGGAGAACACGGCGGCCTGGTTGCTTCTCTCATCGTCGAGGCCGATGCACCCGGGTGCAGGCGATATTCATCAGAGATCCGGGTTGTCGATGGAATAGACCGCGTCGACATTATCGACCGGCTGGACAAGCAGTCCATACGCGATAAAGAGGGGGTACATATCGCGTTTCCGTTCAACGTTCCCAACGGTCAGATCCAGTATGATGTTGCCGATGGAATTGTTCGTCCGGAGATCGACCAGTTGAAAGGTTCGTGCAAGAATTTCGTCTCGGTGCAGAGCTGGGTCGATGTATCGAATGACCACGAGGGTCTCACATGGACAACCGCCGATGCTCCGGAAGTCGAAATCGGAGCCATTCATGCCGAGCAGCCGTGGATGAAGTCCATCGAGCCGTCGTCGAGGTTCTTTTCGTACGTGATGAACAATTACTGGCACACGAACTACAAGGCCGACCAGGAAGGGCTAGTAACATTCCGGTATTCCATCATGCTTCATGGCGGTTTTGAGCCGGAAGACGCTGTAAAATTCGGTATCGAGCAGCGTCAGCCGCTCATCGCCGCAGATGCAAACCTTTCCCGGCACGTACCGGGTTCGCTTGTTCATGTCGACCCCCAGGATGTCCTGGTGACGTCTATCAAACCAATCGAAGGAGGAAATTCGTGGTTGATTCGACTTTACAATCCCTCGGTTCGTGAGCAAAACGTCACGCTCCAATGGGACAAAACGATCCCCGCGGCATATTCGTATAGTGACAATTTTGGAAGCACGAAGCTGAAGTTTGTCGGACCGATCACGATGCCGGCATTTGCAACAAGGCTGATTCGGGTCGATAGGCAGTTGGACCGCTGATAGGTAGCGTTGCGCAAAACGATGTTCGATGTCCGAAATCTGAAGCACTAAATCATAGATAAATTCTAAGCACTAAATCCGAAATCTTAA
>JBEKTW010000002.1:0-286997 GCA_049515655.1 Bacteroidota bacterium | reverse complement strand
ATCACGATGACAGGGACGGCATGGGCAATTACGAATAACAACGTGCTGACCTTCAGCAGTTTGACAATAGCGGGGACGCCCACGACGCAACCGACGGCGAATTTTTCTGTAACCGGGATACTGACGGTCAATGCGAGCACGACACTGGCGCCGACCGCGGGAACGATCTCGATGTCGGGAACGGGATGGGGAATAACGAATAATAGCACGCTGACGTTCTGGGGATTGACGATAGTCGGGACGCCGACGACACAACCCTCGGCGAGTTTCTCTATTGCTGGAGGACTGACCGTAAACTCCAGTAAGGTATTTGCCCCTTCCGCCGGCACGGTTACGATAACAGGGGGTTCGATATCGAATTCAGGGACACTAACCTTTAGCAGTCTGACTGTCAGCGGAACAGCAACGAGCAGCGGCGGTTTCAGCGTCAACGGAACAATGACCGTGAACGGCACGTTCACGCCTGCTGCCGCCGATATTATCAGCGGGGCCGCTACGTTAACCGGGTCCGGGACGGTACAGGTGACTCGAACCGCGGCAACGCCGGACTTTTCATCACAGTACGCTTTGGCAACTGCGACACTTAGCAACCTGACAGTTGAATACTTGGGATCGGGGGCCGCGCAAACTGCCAGTTCTCTTACTTATGGCAATCTCAAAATCACAAACGCAAGCGGCGTCACCCTCGGGGGGAACGTTACGGTTAATGGAACCCTGACGCTGACGAGCGGAACATTTGCTGTTGCAGGGAACACTCTGACCCTGAACGGTCCCGCCATCGCCGGAACACCTTCGAATCTATCGACAACATCCTTGTCTAATCTTTCGTTCGGCGGGGCATCGACAGGGGTTGCCATCCCGGCGAGTGTATCCGCCCTGAACAATCTGACCGTCAACAACAGTAATGGCGTATTACTGAATTCTAACCTGACGGTCAACGGGACGCTCACACTTACCAGCGGCAACCTCGCAGTAACGGACCCTAACGCATTGACCTTGGGCGCATCAGCGACTACCGTTGGGGCAAAAGAAGTGACCGGGATTGTGAAACGAACAAGCTTCGTCGCCGGCACAACGTATACCTTCGGGAATCAGTATGCGTCAGTTAACTTTGCGAATGTGGGGACATTACCCACTGAAATGAGCACAAAAGTCACCATCGGCTCGGCACCGGCGTGGAAAACGGATGCTGTCCAAAGGACTTTCGAGATGATCCAGAGCGGAGCAAGCGGCAGCGTTGCGACTCTAACCACGCACTACTTTGATGCCGAACTTAATGGGAATACAGAAAATAAGCTGGTTTTGTGGGGCTGCCCTTACCCTTTTACACCGGGAACGGAGATGGAATTTGGCAGGTCAGATTATAATGTGACGAACAACTGGGTTGCGATATCAGGCATCAATGTGTCTCAACTTCCCTCAGGTTTTGGCCAAATGATCAGTACACTTGGTGATTCTAAACTCGCAACCTTTACCTGGAATGGCTCAGCTAGTACAGCATGGACGGACGCGAATAACTGGACTCCCAGCGGTCTTCCATCAGACTTGAGTGATATCGTAATTCCTGACGCTTCGACAACTCCTAATGACCCGACATTACCCATTGGCAATCTTGCAGTCGGAAGACTGACAATCAATAGCGGCGGAATTTTGAACTCAGGGGCGGGCTCCACCGTTACCATCTCCGGTGCCAGCGGCGCCTGGAGTGACAACGGCGGAACATTTAATCCCAGCACAAGCACGGTGATTTTCACTAACGCAGCAGCCACAATATCCGGCGCAACGGATTTCTACAATGTGACGATAAATTCCGGTGCAGCATTGGCGATGGGAAGCGGTGGTACGATGCGCATTGGCGGGACGGTCACCAATAATGGAACGTGGCGTGCAGCGCAGCTCGCGAATAATACCGTCGAGTATAATGGTGGAAGTCAGACAGTATTGAATCCAAACGGACTGACTCCAGGCTACGATAACCTTATCCTCAGCGGCACGGCGACCAAGACTATGCCTGGTACTGCTATGGACATCTTAGGGAATTTCACTCTGGCAGGCACGGCTTCGGCTACTGCGGGTGCTGCTTTAACAATAGGCGGGGATGTCACGTTGGGCGCCGGTACTGCTTTCAGTGCTTCAACGTATACACACTATGTAGCAGGCAACTTCACAAACAACGGGTCATTCACCCCGGCTACTTCGACGATAAATTTTAACGGCAGCAGTGGCACCCATTTGGTGAATGGTGGAAGCTCGAGTTTCAATAACTTGACGCACTCCGGAACGGATAGTCTGCATGTCGTGACAAGCGATTTGTCGGTTGCAGGAATTCTCACGAACTCCGGCGGTGTTCTTGATGCGAACGGCAAGAATATCACTGTCGGTGGAAACTGGACGAACAGCGCGGCATTTTCTCCAGGCAGCGGCACGGTCACGCTGAATGGTTCCTCTCCCCAGACAATGAGCGGCTCGACCTTTAACAACCTGACCGTCAACAATGCGGCGGGCGTGAGCCTCCTGGCAAACGAGAATGTGAACGGCACACTGACGGTTGCTAATGGAAGCCTGACGACGGGCGCGGACACGGTTTTTCTGGGGTCTGCCGGAACGCTCTCCGAGAGTTCGGGGAAAGTCGTGGTGGGGAATGTCAGGACGACGAGAACGGTACTGCAATCGGTCAACAACAGCTTTGGCGGGCTCGGCGTTGAGATCAACGCCGCGGGGGCCGCTCCCGGCAGCACAACGGTCACCCGCCAGACCGGAACGCAATTATCGGGAGCGGGTGGGACGAAATCCATCAAGCGGTCCTTTGATATCACGCCTTCGACAAACACGGGCTTGAACGCGAATTTTGTCTACCACTACGATAACACCGATCTGGCCGGAGAAGACCCGACCACGCTGCAACTTTTCAAATCGACCGATAACGGGTCGACGTGGACTGACGAAGCAGGGACAGTCGATACCACCGGGCACACAATTTCACAAACCGGAGTGAATGGTTTCTCGAAATGGACCGGAGCGGATGGAAGTAATGTTTTGGGGAATACGCCGGTGCCCACGACGACAAGCATCAATCCGGCGAGCAAGACTGTGGGCGATGCACAGTTTGCGTTGACGGTCAACGGAACGAATTTTGTCAGAGGACAATCAACCGTTCTGCTCAACGGCGGCAACAGAACAACGACTTTTGTCAATGACACCGACTTGTCGGCAACAATTCTCGCGAGTGATCTTACTTCAGCAGTATCCTTCCCCATCACCGTTTTCAATGCAGGCGGTGGCGGTGCGTCGAATAGCCAGACCTTCACTGTGAACAAGGCGAGTACCACGGTTGCCGTGTCTTCAACTCTCAATCCATCGGTCTATGAACAATCCGTAATGCTCAAAGCGGTAGTCAGTCCGGCTTCCGGAAGTGGTGTCTCACCGACCGGGAATGTGACATTCTACGATGGCGCGACATCATTGGGCAGTGTCTCGTTGACAGGCGACAGCGCACGGGTAAGTGTGTCGACCCTGACGGCCGGATCGCACACAGTCAAAGCAGTGTACGGTGGCGACAGCAACTTCAAGAGCGATAGTAGCACACTGGCGCAAATTGTAAACCAGGCCGGACCGACTGTTGCGCTTAGATCAAGCTTGAACCCATCGACGTTTGAACAAAATGTAACGTTTACGGCCCATGTTGATAACGCGAGCCATACACCGACAGGAAATGTGACATTCTACGACGGAGGAAGCTCGCTCGGAACGGTCGCGCTTACGGGTGACAGTGCCCAGGTCAGCACATCAAACTTAGCCGGAGGATCAAATACGATCAAGGTGGTCTACGGCGGTGATAGTAACTTCAAGAGCGATAGTACGAGTGTCACCCAGACAGTTAACCAAGCCGGACCGGCTGTCGCGCTTAAATCAAGCTTGAACCCATCCACGTTTGAACTAAGTGTAACGTTTACGGCTCATGTCGATAATGCGAGCCATACACCGACAGGGAGTGTGACATTCTACAACGGAGGAAGCTCGCTCGGAACGGTTGTACTCACGAGTGACAGTGCCCAGGTCAGCACATCAAACTTGACCGGAGGATCACATACGATCAAGGCGGTCTACGGCGGTGACAGTAACTTCAAGAGTGATAGCACGACTATCATGCAGACGGTCAACCAGGCATCATCGACGGTAGCACTTAAATCAAACCTGAACCCATCCACGTTTGAACAAAGTGTGACGTTTACGGCCCATGTTGATAACGCGAGCCATACGCCGACAGGGAGTGTGACCTTCTACGACGGAGGGAGCTCGCTCGGAACGGTTGCACTTACGAGTGACAGTGCCCAGATGAGCACATCAAACTTGACCGGAGGATCACACACGATCAAGGCGGTCTACGGCGGTGATAGCAACTTCAAGAGTGATAGCATGACTATTGCGCAGACGGTCAACCAGGCATCGCCGACGGTAGCACTTAAATCAAGCTTGAACCCATCGACGTTTGAACAAAGTGTAACGTTTACGGCTCATGTCGATAATGCAAGTCACACTCCGACGGGCAGTGTGACCTTCTACGACGGGGGAAGCTCGCTCGGAACGGTTGCACTGACGAGTGACAGTGCCCAGGTCAGTACGGCGAATCTGATAGCCGGTAGTCACACCATTAAGATGGTATACGGCGGTGATAGTAACTTCAAGAGCGACAGCACGACTATTGCGCAGACGGTCAACCAGGCATCACCGACGGTGGCGCTTAAATCAAGCTTGAACCCATCGACGTTTGAACAAAGTGTAGCGTTTACGGCCCATGTCGATAATGCAAGTCACACTCCGACGGGCAGTGTGACATTCTACGACGGCGGGAGCTCACTCGGAACGGTTGCTCTCACGGGTGACAGTGCCCAGGTCAGCACGGCGAATCTGATAGCCGGCAGCCATACGATTAAGGTAGTATATGGAGGCGACGCTAACTACGTGCCGGACAGCACGACATTGGCACAGACAGTGAATAAAGCGACACCGGCATTGGTCCTGACGTCGAGCGCAAACCCTTCAACATTCGAACAGAATGACACCTTCAAGGTACATGTGACGAATTCCAGCCACACGCCGACGGGCAGCGTGACCTTCTATGACGGAGCGACTTCATTAGGGACGGCATCGCTGACAGGGGATAGTGCATCCGTGGCAACGGCCATCTTGAATGCAGGCGGCCATACGATTAAGGTGGTATATGGAGGCGACGCTAACTACGTGCCGGACAGCACGACATTGGCCCAGACAGTGAATAAAGCAACACCGGCGCTCGCGTTATCGTCGAGCGCAAACCCGTCGACATTCGAACAAAATGACACCTTCAAGGTACATGTGACAAATTCCAGCCACACGCCGACGGGCAGCGTGACGTTCTATGACGGAGCGAACTCACTCGGAACAATAGCACTTACGGGTGACAGTGCTCAAGTCGGCACTGCGAGTTTAACGGGTGGTAGTCACACGGTCAAAGCCGTGTACGGCGGAGACGGAAACTTCAGGTCGGACAGCGCGACGCTGCTGCAAACGGTGAACAAGAAACCGACGACGAGTCTCTTGACCTCCTCGGCGGCGACGACTTTCTACGAACAGCCGGTAACTTTCAGGGATAGCGTCGTCGGTTCAATCCCCGACGGGGGAAAAGTCTTGTTCAAGATTGACAGCACTGCATCCGGCGATTCCGTTGCGATCAACGGAAACGGCGTGGCGATCAAGACAATTTCGCATATGACGGCAGGCACACACTCAGTGCAGACGTACTACGGCGGGACAAATAACTTTGATACCAGCAGGTCAAACGTGGTGTGGCAAGTTGTCAACAGGGTTGCGACGACCGGAATACTCTCATCTGCACTCAACCCTTCCTTCTACGGCCAGGCCGTGATGCTCGCCGATAGTGTGACCGGTTCACCCGACAGCGGCACCGTGCAGTTCAAAGATGGAAATAACAATCTGGGATTGCCCGATTCGATCAATGCCAATGGCGTTGCCGTTTTGACTTTATCTCTGCTGAATGCCGGTTCACATAGTATTGCAGCCGTCTACAGTGGAACATCTAGCCTGTTGCCGAATACCTCGAACGTCGTGCTACAGGTGGTTCGCAAGAAACCGACGTCAAGTATCCTGACATCATCACGTAATCCTTCGATATTCGGACAATCGGTGACCTTCAGAGACAGCGTAACGGGGTCGCCGGTCGGTGGATCGGTCGTTTTCAAGGACGGTAATACCAGTCTTGGTGTGGCCGTACCGATTGACTCAACCGGTGTCGCCACATTCACGGCGCCAGGGTTGCTCAGAGGGCAGCATTCCATAAGAGCCCTCTACAGCGGGACATCCAACTTTACCGGGAGCGTTTCGGATACCCTTATCCAACTGATGAATCCGAGGCCGACTTCGAGTGTATTGGGGCAGTCTTCGAGTTCATCTCTCATGGGTGATACCGTCACATTTGTGGACACAGTTCGCAGTCTTGCGGTTCCCGACGGAGGAACGGTGCAATTCAAAGACGACGCTTCCAACCTTGGAAATCCCGTGGCCATCGACAGTATTGGAATCGCAACGATGTTGACGACGGCTCTCTCGCCGGGCTCGCACACGATCACGGCTGAATATAGCGGTACGAACAACTATACGCCCTGCACCTCGAATGCAGTCGTGCATACCATTTCCGATTCGGTAAGATACCGTTCCATCTCTGCGGTCAATCTGACGAATCAAACGGATAATCTTGGTAAAGCTGACAAGTATGTTCAGCGAAGACCCGATAGAGTGTACTTCAATGCCCAGATGGTGAATGACACAATATCGGCGAATGGATTGTACATCGAGTTCAGTATCGGGATCGACGTCGGACATCCATTTGTCATCGTACCTGCTCCCGCAAGCGCTGCGGCGAGCGACCGCGCGATGCAGAAATGGTTCGTTACATTCGCAGATTCGGTAAGATACGGGGATACTGTGAAGGTGTACGGCTGGGGTGTTCGGAATAAACTCCAGGCAATTGCGCGATACTACTGGAGGAGAGGAGCGGCAAGGTCGAGCAGGGACAAGAGGAACGCACAATTTTCGGTGAATGCGCTCCAGCTTCCGATGCCGAACAACATCAACGTGCTCTATGAAGCCTATGCCTACGGCGGTTTCACTCCTACAAATGGCGTGTTGGTGGGTCGGGCTCGGTCGGATAGCGCGAAATACTTCGGATGGGTCCGGATGAAGAAGTATACCGATGTGCTGAAATCACTCAAGGACAGAAGCGGCGTGCACTCCTGCACACCCCGGCCATTCGATTTCTATACGTCGGGATGTAGTTCCCAATTCAACCGTCCGATCACAAGAGAGCAGGGCGCGCTTCCACCGAGCAAACAGAACAACACTCTCCTCGCCGACATGATTGCATTGAAACTGAATATCGTTGCCAGCGCTCTCAATATCACACCGGTGGGATTCGGTGAGCTCGTGTATGACGACGGTACAAGCACTCCGCTCGACGGTATGACGTTAGGTGAAATCGCCGCGAACGGTGATTCTCTTATGTCGGGCTATCTCGTTGACTCGACATACCTGAGGGCAGGAAAGCCGACGACGGTGAAGGTGCGTCACTTTGCAAACGCGGACGCGTTTGTTGCACTCGACTCGGTCATCGCGAAAGTCAATAGCGCGTTCGAAGGTCCCATCGACACGGTCAAGTTCGGCGATACGCTCCGGTTGACTGGAGCGAAACGACTCGGTGAAGTAAGCTATCTCCATCGTGACCCGCGTCTCGTCCCCGCACGGATCGTGCCTGTTCTGGGAAACGATGCCTACGCGAATGAATCGCCCGTGGCGTATCATCTGTACCAGAACTTCCCGAACCCGTTCAACCCGACGACGACTATTCGCTTCGACCTTCCCGAGCCGGCCGTTGTCACGGTGAAGATCTACGATATCCTTGGCCAGGAAGTGAGCCTGCTCGTCGACCGCCAGGAAATGGACGACGGCACCCAGGAAGTCCAATTCGACGGCGGGAGACTTGCTTCCGGTGTATACTTCTACCGGATGATCGCCGAAGGAGTGAACGACGACGGGATGAAGGCGTCGACCTTCGTGACGGTCAAGAAAATGCTGATGATAAAATGACGAAGTCATTTTATCAGAAGTCCCGCGTTCTTTCGCGGGATTGATGGCAATATGACGAAGTCATTTTATCAGAAATCCCGCGTGCTTTTCGCGGGACTGATAAGAATATGGAGAAATCACTTGATCAGAAGTCCCGCGTATTTTCTGCAGGGATGCTCTTGAAGTGAGGTAACACAACAGGAGCAAACCGGCGCCGCATGAAGCGGGCTGGTGAGGTTGCAGAAGCAGGCGAAGGTTGAAATCTTCGCCTGCTTTTTTTTTGCTCCGTCCATCCTTCACCTGCTGGGAGGGAGTTCCGCCAGAAAAAAGGCGGACACGTGTACTCCCGACCTGTCTCCAAACGACGCGTAGAGTCCCCGCCTGCGTGCCTTCGGGGGGCTCGCCTAAGTCCCAATTTTTCTTGGGACATCGGCGAGCGGGCAGGCGGTCCCCTGACCGGACTTCCAACGTTGCTCTCTTTCACGTGGAAATGTGCAACCCCGTCCGTTTGCGAAACGGACTCTACGGCATGGCTCGTTGGGGAGGATTGCTATTTTTCAAAGCTCATTTCAGCGTCCTCGCTGAAATAAGCCGAGCTTATGGGCCGGGTGTCCGACCGCGGGGACGCGGTCGGGAGCAGCGTGAGAAGAGCCTCGCTGGGAGGGAGCTGTGCTCCCGACCGCCTCGCAAGCTTCCATTCTCGGTCCCCAATTCCATCTGGATATGCTTTGCGCAAGCCAATCCGGATGCTGTCACATCGATCGTGGCCAATACGCATTCTCCCCTTCCCCCAGAATTGGGGGAAGGGGAGGCAGAGGAGTTGAGGGTTTGCCGCGCAATCTTCAGAGCCCGCGGCCGGCCAAGTTCTTGTTAGTCATCCGCTTTTTCCCTATATTTTTCCATTCACCGAATTGATTTCTAAGCCACTGGAGAGAATATTACTTTGACAACCTACAAAAAACGAACGCATACCTGCGGCGATTTGCGTGTACAGGATATGGGAAAAACGGTCACCCTCACCGGCTGGGTGGATTCACGACGCGACCTCGGCGGAGTCGTCTTCATCTATCTGCGTGACCGGTACGGCAAGACGCAGGCGGTGTTCAGCCCTCAAACAAATCAGTCCGTTCATGCCCTGGCCGGCACATTACGAACGGAGTTTGTCATTTCGGTTACCGGGAAAGTAGAGCGCCGTCCGGTCGGTTCTGAGAATGCTGCTCTTCCCACGGGTGCCATCGATGTCATCGCCGATGAACTGACTATTCTGAATACTGCGGAGACCCCGCCGTTTGCCATCGAAGACGAGCTCGACGTGAATGAAGAACTCCGTCTCAAGTACCGCTATCTCGACCTCCGTCGTTCGCCCATGCAGAAGAATCTTGTCACACGGCATAAGATGTATCTGAGCGCACGCAAGTACTTTGACGAGCTGGGATTTGTTGAGATCGAAACCCCCATGCTCATGAAAAGCACTCCGGAAGGCGCGCGCGATTATCTCGTTCCCAGCCGAGTTCATGCCGGGAAGTTCTATGCGCTCCCGCAATCGCCGCAGACGTACAAGCAGATTTTGATGGTCGCGGGCATGGACAAGTATTTTCAGATTGTAAAGTGTTTCCGTGATGAGGATTTACGGGCCGACCGGCAGCCGGAATTCACTCAGATCGATGTCGAAATGTCGTTTGTCGACGAAGATATCATCAGGGAAGTTGTCGAAGGGTTCATCGTGAGATTGTTCAAAGACATTAAAGGTTCGGAGATTTCTGCCCCCTTCCCTCGCCTGACATACAAAGAGGCAATGGAAACGTACGGGTCGGACAAGCCGGACATGAGATTCGGAATGACGTTCACGGATGTCAGCGACGTAGTCCGTGATTCTGAATTCCGCGTTTTCAGCGGAAACATACGCAAGGGAGGCGTGGTGGCGGGATTTCTCGCTCCCGGTTGTGCGGCCTACACACGGAGCCAGCTCGATGGCCTGACAGATTTGGCGAAAAACTTCGGTGCCGGCGGCTTGGTGTGGATGCGCGTCGCTGCCGCGGGTGCCGAGAGTCCGGCGGCGAAGTTCCTGGGACCGGAAATTGTGAACGGCATCAGAGCGAAGATGGAGGCGAAGGACGGCGATTTGATTCTCCTGATATCCGACACATGGAACAAGGCGTATACTATTCTCGGTGGGCTGCGACTTGAAATGGCACGACGTTTGAGCCTGGTCGACGAGAGGCGAAACAGTCTCCTGTGGGTTACGGATTTCCCGATGTTCGAATATGATGAAGCTGAGAAGCGATACGTTGCGGTGCATCACCCGTTCACGTCCCCCAAAATTGAAGACCTCCCTTTGCTCGACTCCGAGCCGCTCAAAGCCCGCGCCCGCGCGTACGACCTCGTGCTCAATGGGAACGAAATAGCCGGCGGAAGTATTCGTATTCACGATCGAAGCCTGCAGAGCAAGGTTTTCGGGCTCCTCGGCATCGACGAAGAAGAAGCACGGAAGAAATTTGGATTCATGCTGGAAGCGTTTCGCTATGGAGCGCCCCCGCACGGCGGGATCGCCTTCGGGTTCGACAGGATCTGCATGCTGTTGACCGGTGAAAAATCCATCCGGGACGTGATCGCTTTTCCGAAAACGACGAGTGCGACATCATTGATGGATGATTCCCCCTCGGACGTTGACGCTCAGCAATTGAAGGAGCTGCATATAAGAATCGTATGAAGGATAAAATCCGGATTGCGAGCGGGCAGGGTTTCTGGGGCGATCTGCTGACCGCTCCCGTCGACCAGGTGAGAAAGGGTCCCATCGATTACATGATGATGGACTACCTGGCCGAAGTGACGATGTCTATTCTGCAGAAACAGAAAACGAAGGACCGATCGCTTGGTTACGCGAAGGATCTTGTTCCGTTGATGCAGGAAATTCTGCCTGCGTGTGTGGAGAGGAACATCAGGGTCATTACAAACGGCGGCGGAGTGAATCCGGCGGCCTGCAGAGACGCGATATTTGATGTGGCAAGGAAACTCGGGATCAAGCGACTGAGGATTGGCGTTGTCTCCGGAGACGATATTCTTGGCCGCGTCGGTTCGCTCAAGACAGAAGGAATCGACCTAAAGAATATGGAAACCGGTGAGGGTGTGGATGCGATTCGGGACAGGATCATGAGCGCGAATGTCTATTTCGGCGCGCGCCCGATTGTGCGGGCCCTGGAGCAGGGGGCGCAGGTCGTTGTTACCGGACGAACGACAGATACGGCACTCACGTACGCGCCGATGATCCACGAATTTGGCTGGTCGTGGACAGACTGGGATAAGCTTGCGACGGGAGTCGTCGCCGGCCATATTCTTGAGTGCGGCGGACAAGCATCCGGTGGAAATTTTTCCGCCGATTGGAAATCCGTTCCGGACCTCGCACATATTGGTTTCCCAATCGCTGAGGCCTACCCGGCTGGCGAAGTTATCATCACGAAGCACGAAAGTACCGGGGGCATGGTCACGGTTCAGACTGTTTCCGAACAACTCATGTACGAGATTGGCGACCCGACGAACTACGTCACTCCGGAGT
Organism: Bacteroidota bacterium; assembly: GCA_049515655.1. GTDB lineage: Bacteria > Bacteroidota > Ignavibacteria > UBA10030 > SZUA-254 > JBEKTW01. The sequence continues at coordinate 275,326 of JBEKTW010000002.1, read as the reverse complement.
GTATCGCCGATTTTACGACCATCAAGCTTGAACAGGTCGGGAAAGATCGGGTCAGAATTCATGGAATCCGGGGGAAGCCGGCAACGGATTTCTACAAGGTATCGATGTCGTACGGCGACGGCTATACCGCTGTCGGAACATTGACGTATGCGTGGCCCGACGCGCTCGAGAAAGCGAAAAAAGCGGATGAAATTCTTCTTACCCGGCTTTCGGATTTGGGATTGAAATTTGATGAAATTCGAACGGAGTTCCTCGGGTTGAACTCGTGCCACGGTCTGATCGCAGAGATGCCGAATGTAATCAACGAAGTCGTTCTCCGCGTGGGAGTGAGAAGTCATGACCACCACGCCGTCGAACGATTCGGGATGGAGGTCGCTCCCCTCATCCTGACCGGCCCGCCGGCGGTGACGGGTTTTGCCGGTGGACGTCCAAAGCCGAGCGAGGTCATCGCGTATTGGCCGTCGTTAATCCCGAAAAACGTTGTTGAACCGGAAGTGATAGTGACAGAGCTGTAGTATGAAAATCCGACTCCTGGACATTTGTCACGCCCGCTCCGGTGACAAAGGAGATACGGGCAACGTTGGACTGATTGCTCGTAAGCCGGAGTACTACCCGCTTATCCAGAAGTATGTAACGGCAGAAGCCGTCAAGAATCACTTTCAAGGAATTTGTTTGGGAAAGGTTGAGCGCTTCGAGCTTCCCAACCTCAATGCTCTTAATTTCTTGCTTCACAATTCGCTCGGCGGCGGCGGAACAATTTCACTGAAGAACGATGCGCAAGGAAAAACACTCAGCAGCGCTCTTTTGAGAATGGAGATTGAAGTAACCGAACAAATTTAGGTGATAGGTTGTAGGTGGTAGGAGAAGGCGAAAGGGTGAATCGGTGATACGGTGAAGGGGAGAGGGATTAATGGAGTGATGGGGTAGTTGAGAGTGTTGGGAGCAAGAAGTCAGTGGACTGAAGCCAGAAGCCAACAGCCAAAGGCCAAAAGCTATTAGCAACTAGCTCTTAGCTAGAAAATGGTCGCAATGACTAATGACCAATGACGAAGAACCAACAACTAACAACTAAGAACCTGAATTGTTTAGGATTTCGATATAGGAATTTAGAATCTGTTCTTTTTATTAGGGGAAACCATGTTTGAAGAGTTGAAAGACAAGCTGAAGGAACTTGAAGCCAAGCTGAACGTGCTCCGGGGGTATCTTTGACCTCGATAACCGGGAACGCAACGTCGCAGAACTTGAGACGAAAACGCATGCGCCCGATTTCTGGAACGATAACGCTGCCGCTCAAAAGGTCATGCAGCAAATCAGCCAGCAGAAAGAGTGGGTGGAGGCGTGGAATGCCGTCCGGAGAAAACTCCATGATGCCCAGACACTCCTTGAACTGGCCGTAGAATCGTCCGACGAGACGTTCGCCGGTGAGCTGCAGACGGAAGTCTCTTCCATCGACGCTTCCCTTGTGGATCTGGAATTTCGCAATATGCTCGGCGGCGAGGATGACGCGAAAAACTGCATACTGACGATTCATTCCGGCGCCGGGGGGACTGAAGCCCAGGATTGGGCGGAGATGCTGCTCCGCATGTACACCCGATGGTCGGAACGAAAAGGCTTCAAGACATCGCTTGTCGATGAGATGGAAGGAGAAGGGGCGGGGATCAAGAGCGCGGCCATCGAGGTCCAGGGCATGCACGCCTATGGATATCTGAAGGCGGAAACCGGCGTTCACCGGTTGGTACGGATCTCACCGTACGACGCAAATGCGCGCCGCCACACTTCATTTGCTTCCGTCTTCGTCTATCCCGAAATTGAGGACGATGTCGCGATTGAAATTAATCCTGCGGAGATTGAGTTTGCGACGTACCGTTCGGGGGGCAAGGGCGGACAGAATGTGAACAAGGTCGAAACCGCCGTGCGCATCAAACACATCCCGACCGGCATTGTCGTCGCGTGCCAACAGGAACGGTCACAGTTTCAAAACCGGGAACGGGCGATGAAAATGTTGAAATCCCGTTTGTACCAGTTGCGAAAAGAAGAAGAAGAAGCAAGGCTCTCTGCGATCGAGAGCACGAAAAAGAAAATAGAGTGGGGAAGCCAGATTCGTTCGTACGTGTTTCATCCCTACAATATGGTAAAAGACCACCGCACCGATGTGGAAACAAGCAACACTCAGGCGGTGATGGACGGTGCCCTCGATGACTTTATCAAAGCGTATCTTCTCATGAGCACCAGCAATCAGTCCGACAAGAGCGGGACAAATCCGCAATCCGCAATTCGCAATCCGAAATAACACAGGCCACTACCTTGTCCGTTGAGTTGTTCATAGCCACGCATGATCTGCAGCAACATCATGAGTCCGCAGCAGCCGCCCTAATCCGCAATCGGCAATCCGCAATCCGAAATAACACAGGCCACTACCTTGTCCTTTGAGTTGTTCATAGCCACGCATGATCTGCAGCAACATCATGAGTCCGCAGCAGCCGCCCTAATCCGCAATCGGCAATCCGCAATCCGAAACAACACAGGCCACTACCTTGTCCTTTGAGTGGTTCATAGCAAAGCGTTATCTGCAGGCACATCGACGAAGCGGTTTTCTTTCCTTTATTTCGAGCTTCGCCATTGCCGGCATCACACTGGGGACGGCGGCTCTCATCATTACACTCTCCGTTCTCGCCGGGTTCGAACGCGAGATCAAAGAAAAAGTCATAGGATTCACGGCTCACATCCAGGTTTTCGGGCTCCAAAACAAACCGCTTACCGGTTACCAGCGATCGATCGAAGAGGTGAAAAGTAAACTTCCCGGCATCAAAGGGATATCTCCGTACGTCGCCAAGGAGGCGATGATCCGTTCAAAGGAAGCGGTCGACGGGGTTTTCCTCAAGGGTATCGACCCTGCGGTCGATGTTACCTCAATCCGAAAGTACCTCGTCATGGGAAGATGTGTGTCCGGGGAGAGCGGGGACATGCATGAAATCGTCATCGGGAAAAAACTTGCCGACAAGCTGAATGTGGCTCTCGGCGATAAGCTCGTTGTTTTTGGCCTGCCTGCCGGTGACACACAGAGTATCCAACCCCGCGCCATGCAATTCCGACTGGTGGGAATCTATGAATCCGGGATGGCTGAGTACGACGACATTTACGCGTACACGGATCTCCGGAGCGCACAGCAGATCTTCCAGCTCGGCGACAAGATTTCAGGGTACGACGTCCTTGTCAACGACCTCACGTCCGTCGACGAAAATGCAAAACAGCTTCAGGAACTGCTGGGATATCCTCATTATGCGCGAACGGTCTTTGAAACCTACCGGAACCTGTTTTCCTGGGTCGACCTTCAAAAGAAAATGTCTCCGGTTCTGATGGCCCTGATTGTCATTGTTGCCGCCGTCAACGTCATCGGAACGCTCCTCATGTTCGTCCTGGAACGAACGCAAGCCATCGGGATCCTGAAATCGCTCGGCGCAGGTCCGGGACATATCCAGCGAATCTTCTGGATGCAGGGGATGGCGATAGCCGTGTTGGGGATCGTTGCCGGCAACATTGTCGCGTTTGTCCTGTGCTGGCTGCAACTGCGATTCAGATTGTTGTCGCTCCCCTCCGACATCTATTTCATGAACAGCGTACCCATGATGCTCAAAGCGGAGAATTTCGTGCTCGTCTCGACTGTCGTCCTTCTGCTCACCATGGTGACGACCATCCTCCCTTCGAGATCAGCGGCAAAGCTGGACACCATCGCAGCACTACGCTTCGGGTGATGCACGATGAGAGTCGAGAATTTCATTGCGGGGCGGTATTTGATTTCAAAAGGGAAAGTCCGTTTCATTAATGTGATCGGTATGATTTCCATCATCGGGATCACCGTCGGCGTTGCTGCTCTTCTCATCGCCCTGTCGGTATTCAACGGTTTTAACGGGGTGGTGACTTCCGTGCTCGTGGGATTTGACCCACATTTGCGAATTGAAAAACGCGGCAGCTTCAATGCCGCCGAAATCTCATCCATAGAGAAAATTCTCCGGAACAACTCGGAGGTCACAGCGTTCTCTCCGTTTGTTTCGGGAAAAGCGATGCTGGTTGCGAAATCCTTTAACCGCGTCGTGTTCGTTCGGGGAGTGGACGAAGAACTGATTGGCGATGTTTCGGGTTTGAAAGACAAGCTGGTTCTTGGAGGTCTTTCACTCGGGGATTCAGCCGGAATCGGCGGGATCGTTATAGGCCTGAACCTTGCAGACCGGTTGGGATCGGTGGTTGGAGACGAAATAGCGATAATTAGCCCCTATGGGCTTCAGTCTGCACTTTCGGGGGTATTGGCACCCCAGGCCGTGAAATATCGAATTACGGGCATCTATGAGTCAAATAACAAGGATTATGACGCTAATTACGCCTATGTCGCCATTTCATCGGCCCAGAAACTGTTCAATTCCGGGCAGAGGTATAATGGGATCGAGATGCGCGTCAAGGATTTCACACAGTCAGAGAAAGTGAAAGGAGAGGTCCTGCCCGCGCTGCCCGCAGATGTCACGGTCTCGACGTGGTACGACCTTCACCGAAACCTTTATTCGGTGATGCAAATCGAACGGTGGTCGGCCTACATTCTACTCTGCCTCATCATCATGGTCGCAACATTCAATATGCTGGGCTCGTTAACGATGGGTGTAATCGAGAAACGAAGGGACATTGGCGTATTGAAGTCGATGGGGATGGATTCAAGGAGCGTCATCCACATTTTCATGGCCGAAGGAATGCTGGTCGGCGTTGCCGGAACGGTTCTGGGCGTCGCGGTCGGGCTGCTTGTCCTTTTCCTGCAAATTGAATACCAGGTGTTTCCCCTCGACACGACCATCTACATTATCCCGGCAATTCCGGTGAAGATCGAATGGACAGATTTTGTTGCCGTTGCCGCGGCTTCCCTCGGGCTTTCATGCCTGGCGTCCTACTATCCAGCGAGGCGCGCCGCGAATACACTCACTGCCGATTCACTGCGTTGGGAATAATATGACGGAGCATGTAATCATTCTGCGCTGCTCGGGCATTCAGAAGTTCTACTCACTCGGTCAAAAAGCCGGGTTCCCACGGGCCGGTGGCCGGGATCGGGAAGAGTCGCCGGCGCAGCTTCATGTGCTGAAAGGCATCGACCTTGAAGTGCGGGAAGGAGAGGTCATATCGATTGTGGGGGCATCCGGCTCGGGGAAAAGCACGCTCCTTCACATTCTCGGCGGGTTGGACCGTCCGTCAGCCGGAAGCGTCTTTTGGCAGGACAAAGACATCTCTTTGCTCGATGACGAGCCGTTGGCCGTCTTAAGAGGAACGCACGTGGGTTTCGTATTTCAATTCCATTATCTTCTGCCGGAGTTTACGGCTCTTGAAAACGTGATGATTCCCCAAATGATTCAACGAAAATCGGTCGCATCATCGCGGGAGAAAGCGATTGAACTTCTGGATAAAGTGGGGTTGGGCAGCAGACTGCACCACAAACCCACCGAGCTGTCGGGAGGGGAGCAACAACGTGTCGCGGTTGCCAGGGCGCTGGCAAACCGACCCCGCATCGTGTTTGCCGACGAACCTTCCGGCAACCTGGACTCATCGAACAGCCGGCAGCTCCATGCGTTGTTTCAGGAGTTGAACGAGTTGTTTAAGCAGACATTTCTCATCGTGACGCACAACGAAGAGTTTGCGGAACATTCCCACAGGCAGTTTCGCATGGTGGATGGAAAGCTTCAACGGTAATACACGACCGACCTTCGGGTGCGAGGAAGGAAGTGAACGAGGCGCTTGAAAACGCCGTACAGGTCATGCCTGCAAAGCGGGAAACCGTCGCTGCTCGCATAAACCAGGATGCTTCATGAGATCTTATCGTCACATACTCCTTGCAGGTTGTTTCCTCAGTTTCATGATACTAGGAGACGATTCTTTGGGGGGCGAATGGACATTCCAGATGAGTGGCACTTCAAGAGCCCTCCGCGGCGTGAAGCTGGTGAGCCGGTCGAAAGCGTTCGTTGTGGGAGATAGCGGGACCGTGCTCTCCACGATGAATGCAGGAGGTACCTGGATAGCCATGAACTCGCCCGTTTCCGCCGATCTTTTTGGGATTGCTTTCACCGACAGTCTAAAGGGAATGGTCGTCGGCAACGGGGGCACCATTCTGCAAACGAACGACGGGGGAACAACGTGGCTGCGGCGAAACAGTGGGACGCTCTTTCGTTTAAGTGCAGTTGCGTTCCGTGATTCATTGCGTGCCACTGCTGTGGGTGACGGCGGCACGATTCTCAACACCACCAATGGAGGAGTGACGTGGCACCGGCAAGCCAGCGGCACGACCAATAATTTGAGGGGAGTCTCATTCTCCACGCCAACAACGGGAACTGCGGTCGGGGATGACGCAACTATTTTACGCAGCAACGACGGCGGCATGACTTGGAAACAACAAGGCGGGACTCTGGGATCGCTCGCCGGTGTCGCTTTTCTCGATAGCTTACGGGGATGTGTTACAGCGCTCGAGAATATGGTATGGCACACGACGGATGGAGGCGCGTCGTGGTTTCTTAAGACGAATCCTCCGTGCTGCGGTTCGCTCAACGCGGTCACTTTCACGAAGGTTGACACAGGGATCGTCGTCGGAAATCTTGGAAGGGTTTTCCGCACCACCGACGCCGGCCGGTCCTGGACACCCCAGGCGGTAAATTCGAGTTCCGATTGGCTGGCTGTCTCCTTCCTGGATGAATCGACGGGTGTGGTGGTTGGCAGCCAGGGTGAGATCATTCGGACAATATCGGGCGGTGGTGACTCAATTGTGTTTCCGGTGAGACTTGTATCCCCGGCGAATGGTGCGCTCGACCAGTCGGTTGAGAATCCTCTGTTGTGGGAGTTGTTTCCGGGTGCGTACTCGTACATTCTGCAAGTGACAACCGACTCGACATTCTCGAGCGGCTTCATCATTAATGATTCCACCGTAATCGATACATTCAAGATCGTAAGGAACCTCCAGTTCGGCAGCCGGCATTTCTGGCGTGTCAAAGCGAGAATCCCGGAAGGAACGAGTCTGTGGTCGGAAGTCTGGAACTTCACGACATCCGAATACCCCGAGCTCACTGTCAGGCAGATTCAGCAAGATTCCCAGGATTCACTCCTCCTTGCAGATTCATTGCAATACGCCTCACCTCCCGCATGGACGCTGCAGGCAGCCGCTCGTCGGGGGATCCCCGTACGATTGACCGCATATTGTGTTGTACCGCCAACGGAGCTCGTGATCGGAGCTCCGACCATGATTGCCTACGATACGGGGGGGAATGGCGCTGCGTGGAGGGGGATCCCTGTACAGATCGATCCCGAATATCAGCCGGGCGGTTTCATGAAAATCAGACAGGGCGACGTCGTGCAAATGCGCGGTATCGTTGACGAGACCCCTAGCAACAGCTTGAATAGCACCTCGATCTTTATGTGCCGCTTTCTGAAAGTGGTAGATTCCTTGCATTCGCCGCCCTCGGCCCTGCAGGTTTCGATCCCGGATTTTTATACGGGGACGTATCCGGGCGGCGCAGTGGTGTACAGCCGTGGTGAACAATACGAGGGAATGATGGTGGAGCTGCACAACGTCACTGTTGCCGCTCTCATCGATACAACCGCGGGGACTTTCGAACTCGTCGATGGAAATTCAAACACGATGATCACTTCGGATGATTCGCGATGGTATACGCTGGGCAACCGGCGGGATTCCCTCGCGCGCTATTCAACTCCTCCTGTTGGCGCCGGTATCGATACGATCCGGGGTGTCATCATCGCAGGTTCGGGATCGGACATCGGAGAGGTTAATTATGGCTATCGATTGGTCCCGGTCTCTCCCGGAAGCATCGTGTACAGCTCGACGAACAGGAGCGTGATCAGGGGCACCGTTTTCACCGACCTAAACGCCGACAGCGTGAGAAATCCCGGCGAACCTGGAATCCCTTTTGTTCGCGTCAATGTCGCAGGAGATTCGTACGCGACAACTCTCACGGATGCCGACGGCAGCTACGCACTGGATGGACTTGGCGCGGGTCGCTATGGGGTGACTGAGAACACCCCGTTCGACGCCAGAGTTACAGAGCCGCACGATGGTTTTTACATCGTGACTATGAGCGCCCACGACACGCTCTCTGCCATGGATTTCGGGATCCACGAGTCATTGAACTCGGTAAGCGGTATCGTCTACTTTGATGTTAATGAGAACGGTCAGTATGACAGTACGGATAAACCTCTCGCCGGATGGGTGGTTCGACTGACCGGCTACATCAGCGATTCAGTCGTGACAGACACGGCCGGACGATATGCTTTCTATCGCGTCTACTATGGGACGAGCCTGGTTATTCTTCAGATGCAGCCCACCTGGGAGCAGATGTATCCACCGGTGCAGCAGGGGTTCACATTTGACATTCAAGGCGTCGACCAGCATTACGCCGGAGTTAATTTCAGCGTTCACCATATTCCGCAGAGAGTCAAGCTCGTTCTCACTGTCCACGACAATAGTTATCTTGACGAGCGCGATGTATGGTGGGGGGTTCGCCCGGGCGCAACCTATGGCATATGGGGTGTCGATCCGCACTGTTCGACTGCCGATTTTTCCGAAGGGGAATTTGAACTGCCTCCTGTGCTCCCGAATATCTTTGATGTACGCTTTCTCGACCCTCATGGATCCGACCTTCAATTCGGCGGCGGTTCATGGACTGATATGAGAAACTACGTCAGTCCCACCCAGGTTGACACATACCTGGTGAAGTTCAGTCCTGGCCGTGTCGACGGGGCCGATTATCCGATGACGCTCCGTTGGTCGAAACAACGGGTGCGATCTTCCTACACTGGAATCGTGGCTCTTGTCGACAGATTCGGTCTATCCGTCGATTTAAAGCAAGAGGATAGTGTCGTCGTGACAAATTCTAATATTTCGAGCCTGATGCTGATCGCGAACAACCCGCTTCTTCCCCCGGAAGGAGTTGCTCGAGGTCCTGCGCCGCTGCCGAAAGAGTTCGCTCTCGAACAAAATTTCCCGAATCCTTTTAATCCTACGACGACGTTTCGTTACGCTCTCCCGGAGGGCGCGAAGGTGAGACTGAGGATTTATAATCTCTTAGGACAGGAAGTGAAGACCATTGTGGACGGTGTGCAGGAAGCCGGCTACCACTCGGTGGAATGGAGTGCTTCGGCGATGGCGAGCGGGATCTATTTCTATCGCCTCAACGCGGTGAGTCTTTCCGAACCCCTCAGGTCGTTCGCAGAAGTCCGTAAGATGCTCCTCCTCAAGTAAGGGAGAGTGTTGCTTTGAAATCGGATGCAATTTCTTGCAAGATTTTGGGATTTTTACTATATTAAAAGTCAATTGTTTTGAAAATTGACTGATTTGCGGGCTTTATGGCCCGAATGGCCGATCGAGTACCTCCGTGAAATCAATTAGATCGTATGTCTGAGCTAAAAGTTTTTGCTGGAAGATCCAATACCCAGCTTGCAGATAAGATTGCCAAACGGCTGGGTCAACCGCTGGGTCAATGTGAGATAAAGAATTTTAGCGATGGCGAAATCTGGATAAAGTATAATGAAAACATTCGCGGAGGCGATGTCTTCATCATCCAGTCGACCAATCCGCCATCCGACAATTTGATGGAATTACTGATCATGCTCGACGCGGCGAAGCGGGCATCTGCACGGCGCGTGACGGCAGTGATTCCGTACTTCGGATATGGGCGCCAGGACAGGAAAGACCAGCCGCGGGTTTCCATCACGGCGAAACTCGTTGCGAACCTGATTACGCATGCCGGGGCAGACCGGGTGATTACGATGGATTTGCACGCGCCGCAAATCCAGGGGTTCTTCGACATACCCTTCGACCACCTCTATTCGTCGGCGGTGTTTGCACCCTTTTTCAGTAAGGAGAAAATCCCGGCCCTCGCCGTTGTTTCACCGGATGTGGGCGGGATCAAAATGGCGAGGGCGTTCGCGACGCGGCTGAGCGCGGAGTTGATACTCATTGACAAGCGCCGCCCCAGGCCCAATAATGCCGAAGTGATGAACGTCATCGGTAATGCGAAAAAGAAAAATATCTTGATTGTCGATGACTTGATCGACACCGGTGGGACATTTTGCAGCGCTGTTCATGCTCTCAAGGAACAAGGTGCCGATAAGATTTACGGTGCCTGTACGCACCCGGTGCTATCAGGCAGAGCCGTCAGCCGGATCTCCGACTCGGAAGTGTCCAAGCTCTATGTGACCGATACGATCGCATTGAGCGACGAGTGCACCTCGATGGGAAAGCTGCAGGTTCTCTCTGTCGCGAATATTTTCGCAGAGGCAATCAAGCGTGGCTTCAAAAATCAGTCCATTAGTTCGTTGTTTGATATTGACAAAGGGTAATAAAAGGAATTATCAATGCGTGAAATTACGATAGAGGCGGAAGTCCGGACACAGCTGGGGAAACATTCCCGGAGGCTCCGGCACGAAGGAAAAGTTCCGGGTGTGTACTACGTCGCGGGTGAACAGAATATCCCGATCATGGTGGCGGAAAAGAGTTTGAAGCCGCTTATTTTCACCTCCGAAGCTCACATCATCAATCTGAAGCTCAATGACGGTGTGTCAAAGAATTGCATCCTTCGAGACATTCAGTTTGACCCTGTCACGGACCTGCCGATTCACGTTGACCTGCTGGGATTGCGTGAGGACAGAAAGATCAGTATCGAGGTGCCGGTGATCATCACCGGCGGAACCCCCGTCGGTGTCCGGGAAGGCGGAATATTACACCACTTCATCCACCGGCTGAAGATCTCCTGCTTGCCAAAAAACATCCCCGAACATCTTGAGGTGAGTGCCGAGAATCTGAAAATCAATCAGTTTGTCCATGTCCGCGACCTGAAGCTCGAAAATGTGACGATTCTGGAAAACGAGACGAGTCCGATCGTTGGAGTCATGCCTCCAGTAAAAGAAACTGAAGTGGCTCCGGCCGCTGTTGAAGAAACGCTGGAACCGGAAGTCATCGCGAAGGGCAAGAAGCCGGAGGAGGAGGAAGGCGAGGGTGCGGAGACTGGAAAGAAGGCCGAGACTGAAAAGAAGGCTGAGGTTGAGAAGAAGGCTGAGGCTGAGAAGAAGGCTGAGGCGGCTCCGAAACAACCCGCTGCGCCCGACGCCAAGGGAGCCAAGAAAAAGTAGCGTGACGATTTCCACCTGTTGCTGTGCAGGCGATCATAGGACTTGGAAATCCGGGGTCGGAGTATGAGGGGACGAGACATAATGTCGGATTTGCGGTAGTCGAAAGGCTGGCGCAAACGCTCCGGCTCGAGTTCCGCGCCGGCCGGGGTGAGTATCTCCTGGCGGAGAAGATGTTGAGCGGTGAGAAAATTGTTCTTGTGAAACCGGTGACGTATATGAATGGTTCCGGCGTCGCCGTAAAAGAAATTGTTGAACGCTATGAATTGCCGCTCTCTCAATTGCTCATCGTCGCGGACGATGTTCATCTTCCGGTGGGCGCTTTGAGGATTCGCCCGGATGGAAGCGATGGCGGTCACAACGGACTGACATCCATCATCTATCAATTGGAGTCTGAGAATTTCCCGCGCATCCGGTGCGGGATCGGAAGCGCAACGATCCAAGTCAAGAGAGGAGAACTTTCGGAGTTTGTCCTCTCGGTCTTTGAAGTCGATGAACGGAACGGCGTTGAATCGATGATCGACCGTGCCGCCGACGCTGCGCTGACGGTAGCCGTACAGGGACTTCAGGCGGCGATGAACAAGTTTAACACGGCAAGTAACTAATTCATCCTATTCCTGAATTTATCTCCGAGCAGCGGGGATAATTATTTGGGGATCAATCAACAACGTCCAAAGGAACGATGTATGCAACCCAGAAAATACCTCTACGAAACTACCTTCATCGTGAACGCAACGCTTGAGGATCATCAAGTGGAAGCGATCATCACGCGAACCCAGGAAATCATCACAAAAGAGGAAGGCGAGACCAAAGCCGTCAATCGGTGGGGGAGAAAACGCCTCGCCTACCCGGTCCGGAAGAAAAACAACGGCTTTTACGTCAACATGGAATTCAGCGCGCTCGGCGCGGTGGTCAAACAGCTGGAGCATGTGTTCTCGCTTGACGAACATATCCTGCGATTCCTGACGGTGCGGGTCGACGAGAAAGCGCTGAAAGCCCGCGAGCTCGCCCCACCAAAAGCTGCGGAGGAAATTCCTGAACTCACGGAGGTTCCTGTCGAAGCGGCGGTCAAGGCACCTCTTTTTGACGACGATGAAGAAGAAACGCCCCCCGCGTGATCGCTCGTAGTTCAGCAACCAGTTAATTCCCCGACAAACCCTGAGGAAACGCTATGGCCGACCTGAAAATGCCCGAACTGAATTTGGTTGTCATCGCAGGCAACCTCACGAAGGATCCGGTGTTTCGACAAACGACCAACGGGACTCCCGTCGTGAATTTCTACATCGCTTCGAACAGGAAATACCGGGATGCGGCGAGTCAATGGCAGGAAGAAGTCTGCTACGTCGGCGTCGTCGCCTGGAACAAGCTCGCGGAAAGCTGTATGAACCGCCTGAAGAAGGGGAGCGGCGTCCTGGTCGACGGCGAGCTGCAAAGCCATTCGTTCAAAACGGAAGACGGTTTCAACCGCAGCATCGTTGAGATCAAGGCACGGCGCATTCAGTTCCTCAACAAGAAAGGCAATGCCGCCGATGCCGTCGCCGTGGAAACGCATACGCCCCATCATGAAGAAGAACCCTCGTCGTTCGAGGATGACTCGTTCGATAGGTTTCTTGCGAAGGAAGAAGTCTGACTCTTAACCAATTTTCAGCATAACCTATTTAGAGAATAACAGGAAAAAGTATGATGAAGCAGGACCAGCAAATTAAGAAGCGCAGAACTTGTCGCTTTTGTGACAATAAAGAGATTTTCATCGACTATAAAGACGAAAAGAAGTTGCTCCGGTTCATATCGGAGCAAGGGAAGATCATTCCAAAGCGAATTACAGGGACGTGTGCGAAACATCAGCGGCAACTTGCACGGGCTATCAAACGCGCCCGATACCTGGCGTTGCTGCCGTTTGTCTCTGATACAATTCGCTAATATTCACACATGATAGCATTGGAGCATGCATGAAAATAATTCTGCGTCAGGATTTTGAGAAGCTGGGCAAGGTCGGCGACATTGTCGAGGTGAAGGACGGCTATGCACGCAACTACCTTATCCCAAAGAAAATTGGATATGTGGCAACCAAGGGAAACCTTCAGACACATGAGGAAGAGAAAAAACAACATGAGCTCCGTCAGAAGAAAGAACTGATCAAGGCCCAGAAGGTTGCCTCGGAATTGGAGAAATTCTCTCTTACCATTCCCATGAAGGTCGGTGAGGAGGAGAAGCTTTTCGGAGCGGTGACTTCACAGATGATCGCCGATGTCCTCAAGGAAAAAGGGTTTGACGTTGATAAGCGCATCATTGAGCTGGAAGAGCCCATCAAGGCGCTCGGTATCTACTCGGTTAATCTGAATCTTCATACGGGTGTGGTCGGCAAAGTGAAGGTCTGGGTTGTCAAGGAATAACGAGTCTCCCTCTCTCTCCCGCTGGATCAGCCCGCAACTTTTCAATGGGAACAAGCGTTCTCATTATCAGACTACATGTCGGATTCCACAAAATATCCGTTTCGAAGAGCGTAGAAGGGTAACGTCGTGGAAAACGTGAGTATACTCACCGCTTTTGTTTTTGGATTGATTTCATTCATCTCTCCATGCGTCCTGCCGATCGTGCCGGGGTATCTCTCCTTCATTTCGGGACTCTCGTTTGAAGAGATGCAGAACGCGGATAATCTCGCCAGTGTCCGTAAGCGTGTTCTTGCAAACTCGCTCGTTTTTGTCCTCGGTTTTTCGCTGGTCTTTGTCGCTCTCGGAGCGTCGGCAAGCGCCGTCGGCCAATTCCTCCACGAGAGGTTGAATCTCATCTCAAAGATTGCGGGGATCGTTATCATTATCTTTGGGATTCACATGACGGGATTGTACAGAATCCCGTTCCTGAATTATGAGAAGCGCATCCACTCGCAGGCGAAACCGATGGGATTCATTGGCTCATTTGTCGTTGGTCTTGCCTTCGCGTTTGGCTGGACCCCGTGCATCGGTCCAATTCTCGCGGGCATTCTCGCGCTCGCCGCCCAGCAGGAAACCGTCGGCCAGGGGATTGTGTTGCTTGCCTGTTACTCGGCAGGCCTGGGGATCCCATTCCTGCTCGCCGCCCTTAGTCTTACCGCGTTCTACAAGGTCTTTGACAAATTCAGGCGCTATCTTCATGTTGTGGAAGTTGTCGGTGGTGTTTTGCTGATACTCGTCGGCATTTTGATCGCCACGAATTACCTCACTATCATTTCGGGCTACCTTGCAAAATGGTTTCCGTTCTTGAATGAGATTGGATAACTGTGACCTATGAAAGTACGTCCATGACAAAATCATCAAAGAATATTGACGATGTGACGATCCGGTTTGCCGGCGATTCCGGTGACGGTATGCAACTTACCGGAATGCAGTTCACAAGCACGACGGCGCTTGTCGGCAACGACCTGAGCACTCTCCCGGATTACCCGGCTGAAATCCGCGCCCCTGCCGGGACGCTCTTCGGCGTGAGCGGTTTCCAGATACGCTTTGGTTCGGCAGAGATCAATACCCCCGGCGATACCTGCGATGTCCTCGTGGCGATGAATCCGGCCGCGCTGAAGGTGAATCTCCGAAGCTTGCGCGACGGAGGTACTATCATTGCCAACACCGACGGATTCAATGAAAAGAACCTTAGGCTTGCGGGCTATCAGAAGAATCCGTTGGAAGATGAATCGCTTTCGAAGTACCAGGTCCATGCCGTCGACATCACCAAGCTCACGCAGAACGCTCTTGCCGACATGAATATGTCGACGAAGATCGTCGACCGGAGCAAGAACTTCTTCGCCCTCGGAATGATGTACTGGATGTTCACGCGCCCGATGGATTCCACATTGAATTGGATTAAGGACAAATTCAAGAAAACACCCGAGCTCATCGAAGCAAACACACGCGTGCTGAAAGCCGGTTATGCCTTCGGCGAAACCACGGAGATTTTCGCCGTGCGCTATGAAGTGAAACCGGCGACTCTGTCCCCCGGAAAGTACCGGAGTATTACCGGCAACGAGGCGACGGCCTGGGGACTCATTGCCGCGTCGGTGAAGTCGGGGCTGGATCTGTTCTTGGGTAGCTATCCGATCACACCGGCGAGCGACATTCTCCATGAGCTTTCGAAACACAAGAATTTCCGGGTAAAGACATTCCAGGCGGAGGATGAAATTGCAGGAATCACGAGTGCGATTGGCGCTTCGTACGGCGGTGCTCTCGGTGCGACCACAACCAGCGGACCGGGCATGGCGCTCAAGTCGGAAGCGCTGGGATTGGCCGTCATGCTGGAGCTCCCCCTGATTGTTTGCAACGTCCAGCGCGGCGGGCCAAGCACGGGATTGCCGACGAAGACGGAACAAGCCGACCTTCTGCAGGCCGTCTACGGACGCAACAGCGAGGCACCAATTCCGGTCATCGCGGCGAGCACGCCCGCAGATTGTTTTCAAACCGTCTTCGAGGCCGCGCGTATTGCAATCAAGTATATGACGCCTGTGATTTTTCTCTCCGACGGATATCTCGCCAACGGAGCCGAACCGTGGCTCATACCGCCCGTGAGCTCGTTGCCCGATATTTCCAGAAATTTCAGAACGGACGCTGAAGGTTTCTTTCCCTATTCCCGCGACGAGAAGACTCTCTCGCGACCGTGGGCAATCCCCGGGACTCCAGGACTAGAACACCGGATCGGAGGCTTGGAGAAGCAACACGTCACGGGGGACGTCAGCTACGACCCGGACAATCACGAATTTATGGTGAAGATGCGTCAGGCGAAAATCGACGGCATTGCCGACGACATCCCGCCTGCACAAGTCGACGGCGCCGAGAAAGGCGACCTCCTGGTCGTGGGGTGGGGCGGGACGTACGGAGCAATACGGACAGCGGTCGAGAACAAACGGCGTGAAGGGAAATCGGTGTATCACCTGCACCTCAAGTACCTGAACCCCCTTCAAAAGAATATCGGGGACATCCTTTATAATTTCAAGAACGTGCTTATCGCGGAACTGAATCTCGGCCAGCTCTCGAAATTGCTTCGTGCGAAATATCTTGTGCCCACGGTAGGTTTGAACAAGGTGCAGGGACTTCCGTTTAAAGCAAGTGAAATAGAAAAGAAGATTGACGAGATCCTCTAGCGAAGGTGAATGTATGATGAATCGTGTCGACGAGTTACTCAAAACCACGAAGAACCAGCCGGCGGCGAAGTATACTGCGAAGGACTTTCAGTCCGACCAGGATGTCCGGTGGTGCCCGGGGTGTGGTGATTATTCCATCCTCGCGCAGACCCAACGCGTCATGCCCGACCTCGGCATCGCGAAGCATAATACGGTGTTCGTTTCCGGGATCGGATGCTCAAGTCGGTTTCCCTATTACATGGAGACCTACGGCTTTCATGGAATCCACGGCCGTGCGGCGGCCATCGCCTCCGGACTCAAGATCGCCCGTCCGGATTTGTCTGTCTGGGTTGCCACCGGCGACGGCGATGGACTGAGCATCGGCGGCAATCACCTCATTCATATCTGCCGCAGGAATATCGATGTTAAAATCTTGCTGTTCAATAATCAGATTTACGGTTTGACAAAGGGTCAGTACTCACCGACATCGGAGCTCGGAAAGGTCACGAAGTCATCGCCGTTCGGAACGGTCGACCATCCGTTCAACCCCCTCCTGGTCGCGCTGGGCGCCGAAGCATCGTTCGTTGCCCGTACTCTCGACCGCGACCCGAAGCATTTGCAGTCAGTCATCAAGCGCGCAGCCCAGCACAAAGGGACGGCATTCATCGAGATCTACCAGAACTGCAATGTTTTCAACGATGGCGCGTTCTTCACTTTCACGGAGAAGGAAACCAAGGAGGATAATGTCGTATACCTCGAACACGGGAAACCGATGATTTTCGGCAAGGGAAAAGACAAGGGAATCATGCTCGATGGATTCACCCCGACGGTTGTTTCCCTGGCCGATGGTAAATTTTCGCCGAACGAGCTGATCGTCCATGACGAGAAGGATACAATGCTCTCGTTCATCCTCTCGAGGATGTCGAGCATTCCTCATCTCCCGCGGCCCGTCGGCGTGGTGTACGCGGTCGAACGACCCCTGTACGAGGCCGAGGTCGAAAGACAAATTCAACAGGCCGTTCAGAAACAGGGTGAGGGTAACCTTGAGAAACTTCTGAATCGCGGCGAAACATGGACGATTCAATGAATGGAACGCGTAATTCCCTGATGCCTCCATCCCCTCATGGGGGCTTTTTCATTTTGGTGAACGATGTCCGCCGATATTGAGCTCATCCGCCGCATCATCGAACAGCAAGGCTCGTTTGTTCTCACGACACATGTGAATCCTGACGGTGACGGGCTGGGCTCGGAACTTGCTTTGGCGCAACTGCTTCGAAAGCTGGGCAAGAAGGTTTGTATCATCAACCACAGCAAGACCCCCGATAACTACGAGTGGCTGGACGCCGACACAGAAATTGTCCACTTTTCGCCTGAGCGGGATCAGGCGAGCATTCTGGCGGCGGAAGTCATTTTCATCCTCGACACCAATCAATCGGAACGGTTGCGAACCATGCAGCAGGTTGTTCTCCAGAGTACAGCGAAGAAGATTGTCATCGACCATCATCTCGAGGCGCATCCGTTTGCCGACCATTACCTGATCGACATCGACGCTACGTCGACCGGGGAGATCGTGTACAACATTATCAAAGCCATCGATGGAAAATTCTTCGACCGGGACATCGCTCGCTCGCTGTATGCCGCCATCATGACCGACACGGGTTCCTTCCGTTATCCCCGCACCGACCCTGAAACTCATCGAATCGCCGCGCATCTGATCGAATGCGGCGCCGACCCGACAGAAATCTTTGCCCACGTGTATGAAGATTGGCCCCTGGGCCGCATGCGCCTGCTCGGTGAAATGCTCGATTCCATGAAGTTGGCGTACGATGGAAAACTTGCATACGTCATATGTACGAAAGAGATGTTCAACCGAACGGGAACGACGGAAGTGGAAACGGATGATTTCACAACCTATCCGATGAGCGTCCGCGGCGTGCTGGTGGGAATCCTGTTCAACGAGCTGAAGGATGGGGTAAAGATCAGTTTCCGCTCGAAAGGGTCCATTCCCATCAATGAGCTGGCAAAAGAATTCGGTGGCAACGGCCATTTGAATGCCGCCGGTGCCCGCCTGCACGGCGTCAAACTCGATGAGACTGTGACCTCGGTGGTTGAGCGCGCACGAAAGTATTTGGAGAAATGAAGAGACAAGCCTGGAGCTGAAAATGTATTGCATCTCAATACACAACAAAAGGTAAAACAATGAAACTTTCATACCAGATAGGGACACTTCGTCGAACAAGAGCAGATGCCGTCGCGGTCTTTTTGCCGGAAGATAAGAAGCTCTTTGAACGAGAGCTCGCGGGCGTGCGGAAAGTTCTCGGACGAAAAATTGACCGTATCGTGAGGTTGGAAGACTTCCGCGGAAAGGATGGGGAGTTCTGTATTGTTGTCGCCGAGTCCCGGCTTGCTGCACCCCGTCTCCTTCTTGTCGGACTGGGAGAGATGAAGAAGCTCTCGCTGGAAACGTACCGCAGAGCCGCCGCCGGCGCGGCGAAGAAAGCCCGCTCGCTGAAAGTTAAGCATCTGGCGCTCCTGATTCCCAACCGCACGAAAGGGAAAGAGGAATTCGCGTCCGCAGACCCGGGGATCGGGGAAGCGCTCGCCGAAGGGGCAATCCTTGGGCTCTACAAGTTTGACAAGTATTTCACTGAAAAGAAGAACAAGGATCCTAAAATTGACGAACTGACCGTTGTGGGCTCAACGGCGGAAAACGAGAAGGAGATGAAACGGATTCTGGCGAAGACAAAGATCGTCTGTGAGGCGGTGTATGTCGCCCGCGACCTCGAAAATGCGCCGGGCAGTGAAATCTATCCTGAAACCCTGGCCTCTTGCGCACGGAAGTCGGCGGAAACATTTGGATTCACAGCGACAATTTGGGACAAGAAACGCATTGAGCAGGCTGGTTTCGGCGGCCTCCTCGGCGTCAACGCCGGAAGTGCGAAACCGCCGCGGTTTATCATTCTTGAACATAATGCAAAACGCCGGGACCTTGACACGATTGTCCTCGTGGGGAAAGGCGTGACGTTCGATTCCGGCGGCATATCGATCAAGCCTTCAAGCGGCATGGCGGAAATGAAAATGGACATGTCGGGCGCAGCTGCTGTGATTGGGACGATGGAAGCGGCAGCACGCTTGAAGCTTCCCCTGCACCTCATCGCTCTGATCCCGGCGACGGAAAACATGCCGGGCGGATCAGCGATAAAACCGGGGGATATCATTGTCCATTATGGGGGAAAAACTTCGGAAGTCGATAACACGGACGCGGAGGGACGGCTGATTCTTGCCGACGCCCTTGCGTATGCCGGGAAGTACAAACCCAAAGCCGTGATCGATTTGGCGACGCTCACGGGTGCGTGCGTCGTCGCGCTCGGCAGCCATGCCACCGGCATGATGGGCAACGATGATGACTTGATGTCGAAGCTGAAAGCCGCCGGCGAGCACACCCATGAACGCGTGTGGCAGCTGCCGCTCTTCGAAGAGTATGAGAAACAAATTAAGAGCGATGTTGCCGACGTGAAGAACGTGGGCGGGCGCTGGGCCGGAGCGATTACAGCCGCACTATTCCTGAAGAAGTTTGTCGGAGAATATAAATGGGTGCATCTTGATATTGCCGGCACCGCAATTCTCGAGGAGGATTTGCCGTATGCCCCCAAAGGCGGTTCGGGCGTCGGAGTAAGACTCCTCCTTCAGTTTTTGCAGCATTGGAAGGGTTAAACCTTCGAGCAGGGGATGGATCCGTATTCGGCGATTACCTATTGCCGGTCCAAGAACATGATAATACGGAACAACGGCATAAATCATTGTTGGAACAAGTCCCGCTCCATGCGCGGGATGCCCCCCTCATGTGTGAAGATTTAGTTGTAGGGTATGAGGCGGAGGTTTGAAAATGGAAAGGGTCGGCTCTATGCCGACCCTTACTATTTACCCGGTTTTGACGGACTTACTTGACACTATTTGAGCAGCATCAACTTCTTTGTTTGTGTGAATTCTCCGGAACGCAGCTCATAATAATACATTCCACTCGCCCTCGTTCCCGCGTTCCACTGAACGGTATGGGGACCCGCCTCCACTTCACCCTCGATCAATCGTGCAACCTCCTCGCCGAGGACATTCAGGACCCTCAAGGTAACGAACCCTGAGTGAGGCAAAGAGAAGTCAATGGCGGTCGAAGGATTAAACGGGTTTGGATAATTCTGCGACAGGGAAAATGTGACAGGTCTTGTTGCGGCCGGCCCGATCACTCCGGTAACAGGACCGAAAGCGAGGTCATCAATCTTGAACGTCGTGCCGACGTGCGGAGCCGAAGACTGGACCAGAAACTCGATCCAAGCGGAGTCGGGTGGGCCTGCGGCAAAGTAATCCACGGCGGCGCTGAATTCCATGTAAGTTGAAGAGCTCGTCCCCGTCTGAAAAAGTCCAATTCCAATCGCAGAAAGTTGCTTGGTCATGTAAATCATAATCAGGAGCGAGTCTCCCCCGATCGGTGAGAACTTGTAGAACCCTGTCAATGAGCCGTAGTTGGCTCCGACCGAGAAAGTGGTCGACACCACCGGTGGCATCCCCCCAAACCCTGAAACGTCAACCACCTGCCCTTGTAGAGCAAACGACCCTCCATGGGGATCGGTTGACTTTGTGACCGGGACGTACACTGCGGGCAGATTGTCTACAATCCAGTGGTCAGGGTTCCCGAGGGTCCAATGCTCAAATCCCGCATTCGGGATGGTGTCTTGCGCGAACAGTACACCCACCGACAAGAAGAAGAGCGCTGCGGAAATTATAACATACTTCATCGTGCTTTCCCTTTCAGAAATTTTTAGAGATTTGTGAGTTGGGTAACTGTCGTTTTCGCCAGTGTTCAATCCCCTACTCTAGAAGGTAAAAAAGAAAAAGCTAAGATCCAACCGGCCGCACTCTGTCCGCACAGCCGGCCGGCCGCACTTGCCGGAACCTCCAGGGAGTACTCTATTTGGCCAATATCAGCTTCTTTGTCTGCGAAAATGCTCCGCTCCGGAGCTCGTAAAGATACATGCCGCTAGCGATTCCTTCCGCATTCCACTCCACTGTATACTCACCCGGTTGCTTCACCTCATTCACCAGAGTAGCCACTTCTCTGCCCAGCACATCGTACACACCGAGCGTCACAAATGACGAATGACTAATAACGAATGACACCGTTGTCGTTGGATTGAACGGGTTTGGATAGTTCTGCGCTAACTCGAAACCGGATGGAAAAGTGGTTCGCGGTTCATCGACACCCACCGCAGGCCCGAAGGAAAGGTCGTCCAGCAAGAAATACGTCCCGGCATTTCCGTAGCCGCTTCGACCGATGGTTACAGTGATGTTGATGAGATCGGGGGTGCCGCTGGCGGTGTAATGAATGTTTGCCGCGAATTCCTGGTATGAATCAGTGCTATTCCCTATGGAAAGAGTGTCCACGCCGATGACCGTGTCCTGCTTTGAGACCGTGATGCCGATGAGGAGAGTATCACTGGAAAAGAAACCGTTAGACGGCACGAACATGTAGAACCCGTGCAGTGCCTCCGGCCGGGTGCTGATTGGAAATCCATTGCCATCCCCACCAGACAAGAGCACCGGCGCGACCGGTAAGAAGCCCGTGCTTATTATCGTCCCTTTGACCGCGAAAGAGCCGGAATGGCGACTTGTTGATGGAGTAATCGGATTGTTCCCCGAATAGTCGTTCGTCTGCCAGTCGTCCGGGATCCCATTCGTCCAATTCTCGAATCCTGCGTTGAGGATTTGTCCGTACGCGGGCAATGTTGCAAGCACCAGAATCAAAGAAAAGAAGAAGAAGCAACGAGTCATAGTAGTCCTCATAAATTGTACCGGTTGCGAAAATTATGGCCGCTCAGTATCCACGTGATTGATGTTTTGCCTTCAGAGAAAGTATACGAAAAGATATTGAAGAAGTTGCTCAATGTCAAGCAAATCTCCAGGGCGGCTCCGCCAACTAGCTCTGAATTCATCGATTTATTGGAAAATTCCTTGCATTTCTGCGGTATCCTTCGTACATTTTTTTGTGCAATGCAGGAAGATGATGAATCGTAGGCTCATTTTGATTCAGATGATGATGTCTGCTCTGGTCTGGTCCGTCGGATTCTCCCAGCGTTTTGCGGGCAGACCTGACCGTGACGAGAACAGCCTGTTGTATGAGCAATCCCGGCCGGTATATTTTGAGACACTAAACCTGATGTCGTCCGATAGCGGGAAGAGCAGGCTCGACGTGAGTTTTCGTATCGCATCGGACTTCTTTGTGTTTGTTCGTGACACGTCGCTTCATCCATCGTTTCCCTTCGCCGCAAGAGGCGATATTACCGTCGAGATACTGGATTCGGACAAAGTCTCGGTGGCCAGAGAACTCCTGACGAAGGACTTTCACGCCCCCGGGCCGCCTGCGCCGAATTCCGGTAGGAATACCGTGGAGGGGGTATTCTCGTTCAATCTTCCGCCGGCAACGTACACGATCGTGACCGAAGCAAAAGACCGGGAATCGGATAGGAGATATTTTGATGACAACAAGAAGGTGACGCTGAAGGACTTTTCCCGGCATTCGCTCGAGTTGTCAGACGTTGTTTTCGTCGATACCGTGAAAGGTCCGGCGGATTCGTCCGCCGTCCTGAAGCCCCTGAATTTGGGCGGAAGCGTTTTTTTCGGGAACGATTGGGAGGGTTACGTCGAACTCGCTGGCATGTTTCCAAGGGAATCATTCCTCGTTGCGTTTCGAATTTTCAGGCTTGGTCCGGAGAAAGGAAAGCGCGTCCAGTTAATTGCCGATTCGATCCCGCCATACCGGATCTCGGAAGCCAGGTCATTGTCGGTGGAGCAGGAGGAAGACGGCTATTTCTACAACGCAAGACGCTCGAATCGTCCGGGGAAGCATTGTGTTTTTCTCAATTTTCGGGGCGATACACTGGCACAGGGAAGTTATGAAATGGAAATTACGGCACGTTCCGGGAGTGACACAGCATCCTCGACGAAACACTTCCAGGTTTCATGGGTGGGGATGCCCCGGTCATTGATGAATCTTGATATTGCCGTCGACGCACTCGAGTATATCATGACCGCAGACGAGTTCAAATCGATAAAGGACGCCGGCGCAGAAAATCGGCGCACGTTGTTTGAGGAATTCTGGAAAAAGCACGACCCAACGCCCGGTACCGCGTATAATGAAGCGATGGCGGAGTACTACCGTCGGGTTGACCACGCGATGACTGCCTTTGCAACGGTGCACGAGCCCATCGGGATGAAAACGGAGCGCGGCAGGGCATATATCCTCTACGGGCCTCCGACACATACTGACCGTGCACTTCTGCCGAAAGAGCCTCCAAAGGAAATCTGGTACTATGAAACTTTGGGGAAGAAACTCATATTCACGGATGAAAACCGTAACGGGAATTACAAGTTGATCGCCGAAGAACAATTGCCAAAGGCAAAATGAAGCCCATCGTTTGCATTACGATGGGAGACTTTAACGGGATCGGCCCGGAAGTGACGCTGAAAACACTTCGCCGTCCGGAGATCTTGAGCATTTGTCATCCGGTTCTTATCGGCTCCCTGGATGTGTATGAACGGTACGCCCGGTTGTTCGGAATGAAATTGTGGTTTCAGGAAGTCGACGGCATTCCAAAGACCTTCGGCAATCGCGGCATTCCTGTTGTCCATCTCAGAAGATTTCACAAGCCCGCGATTCGACCGGGGAAGATCCTCAAGGAAGCGGGTGGTTATGCCGGGGAAGCCGTGGAAAAAGCCGTGGAACTTGCCATGAATCGCCGGGTTGATGCAATGGTTACCGCACCTCTCTCGAAGGAAGCGATGAATGCTGCGGGGTATTCGTATCCCGGGCAAACAGAGATGGTCGCCAAGCTCTCGGGGAGTCCACGCGTCGCAATGATGTTGATCGCCGCCGGTCTCAGAGTCGGGCTCGTTACGGTCCATGATCCGGTCAGAAGTGTTTCCGGCTTGATTTCTAAACGGGTCATTATCGAAAAGCTCACACTTGTGCATCAGTCTCTGAAAAGCGACTTTGCAATACGCTCGCCAAAGATCGCAGTGCTCGGACTGAATCCTCACGCTGGAGAGAACGGGATGATCGGGCAAGAAGAAGAGCGCTGCATCCGGCCCGCGATCGCGCACGTGCGGACGAAGCGAATCCGCGTTGATGGGCCGTTTCCCGCGGACGGGTTTTTCGGGGTACACGCGTACATGGAATACGACGCTGTTCTCGCAATGTATCATGACCAGGGACTTATTCCGCTAAAAATGCTGGGCTTTGAGGTTGGGGTGAATTTTTCCGCCGGGCTGCCGCTGGTGCGAACATCTCCCGATCACGGAACCGCATTTGACATCGCCGGCAAGGGGATAGCGAATCCCCGGAGTATGGCCGAGGCAGTCAGGCTGGCGGTGGCTATCGTGAAAAACCGAAAGAGACAAGGAATGATATGATCTATTTAGACCATGTGTCGGTCGTCTACGATGGACAGCCAGTTTTCCGGGATGTCAGTATGCACGTCAAGCAAGGAGAATTTGTCTCCCTGGTCGGAGAAACTGGCGTGGGGAAAACGACGGTGCTGCGACTGATCTATTTTGATGTGTTCCCGTCTGAGGGAACAGTGATCGTCGGCGAGTACAGCTCATCGTCCCTTAAGAAGAGGGATATTCCGAGAATACGACGAAAACTCGGGATCGCATTCCAGGATTTCAAGTTGCTTGAAGACCGTAACGTGTATGACAATGTCGCCTTCGCACTTCAGGTGACCGGCACCAAGCGCTCAGAGGTCGGCAAGCGTGTGCTGCGCGTGCTCGCCGACGTCGGCCTCAGCCACAAACGCAGCAGCATGCCGCACGAGCTCTCCGGAGGCGAGCAGCAGCGCGTTGTCATCGCCCGGGCGCTGGTCAATGAGCCGTTCGTTCTTCTCGCCGACGAACCAACGGGCAATCTTGACCCGACGACATCGGAAGAAATTCTCGACTTGATCAAGACTATCAATAACCACGGGACGGCAGTTGTGATGGCAACGCACAATTACGACCTCGTCCGAAAATCCGGCAGCCGTATAGTGCAGTTGAAGGACGGGTACATTTCCGAAATTCAAACGGTGTGAACGCATTGCTGTAGAGTCCGACCAGCCAGCCGTTGAGCCAGAGGCTCATCCGCTTCTGGCGGACTGTTGGGCTGGTTCGTAATCGGACATGCTGCGTGTCCGGTCAGGGGACCGCCTGCCCGCTCGCCGATGTCCCAAGAAAAATTGGGACTCAGGCGAGCCCGCCGACCTGCCCGCCGAAGTGCAACGCAGGCGGGAGGCACGCAGGCGGGGACTCTACGCCTGTGTAACGGCTTCCACGCGCTTCACCTCCGGTGCCCGCTGCAGGATCGCCCGCTCAATGCCCGCCCGAAGCGTCATGCCCGACATCGGACAATATACGCACGTTCCCTGGTATTTCAATTCGACAATGCCATCTCTACTGGTGCTGATTAACTGCACGTCACCGCCATCCGCCTGCAGGTAGGGACGGCACACTGCCAGGGCTTGCTCAATTCTTGCTCTTATGGTGGTGTCCTGTTCCATGTTCGGTCTCTCGATCAAGCGTCGAGGCTGATCTCGATTTGCGATTTGGTTGCCGACAGATGGCCGATGCTGATCTGCGCGGCCATGTTGCGGGCAATCTGACGGATGAGTTTCGACTGCTCAGCTTCCGGTTCAAGAACGACGATCGGGTTTCCTGTGTCTCCGCCTAACCGTATTGGTGTGTAGAGGGGAATCTCACCAAGAAGCGGTATGCCGAGTTCCTCTGCTGCAGTACGTCCGCCGCCCGTGGCAAAGATGTTCTCGCGGTGGCCGCAATGGCCGCAGATATAGTAACTCATGTTCTCGATGATGCCCAGCACCGGGACGTTCACCTTGGCGAACATGGCATAGGCTTTTCGTGCATCGGCGAGCGAAATATCCTGTGGCGTCGTGACGACAATCGATCCCGAAAGCGGAATGGATTGGACGAGCGTCAGATGAATATCGCCCGTGCCGGGCGGCAGGTCGAACACGAGATAATCGAGTTCGCCCCATTCGACATCCGACATAAACTGCTTGACGGCGCCGCTCACCATCGGTCCGCGCCAGATCACCGCCTGCGTCGGATCGACGAGGAATCCAATCGACATCACCTTCACGCCGTGGGCCTCCAACGGAAGCAGTTTCTGATTCCTGAGCTGGGGGCGCTCGCTGATCCCCATCATCAAGGGAATGCTCGGGCCGTAGATGTCCGCATCCAGCAGTCCCACCTTGGCACCATCCAGTGCCAGCGACACTGCAAGATTGACCGCAATGGTCGACTTCCCGACGCCGCCTTTTCCGCTTGCCACGGCGACGGTATTTTTCACACCCGCGAGGAGAGTCGAACCCGATCTGAGCGAGCTCGACCGGACGTTGGACGTCATTGTGACCTCGATGGTTCCTGCCCCGGTAATCGAGTCGTGAATCGCGCGAACGGAAGCTGCCTTCAGTTCATCCTTCACCGGACAGGAGGGAGTCGTCAGCTCGATGGTGAAGCTGACATTCTTACCGTCGATTTTCAAATCCTTCACGAAATTGAGCGACACAATATCCCGCTGCAAATCGGGATCTTTCACCGTGCGCAGCGCTTCCAACACATTCTCATCAGTCAATGTCCTTTTCATACATCAATTCATTGTTCTTGAATATAATAGGTTTTGGCGATCCGACCATTTCCCGAAATTGCGGTAGAGTAGTGGAAGGTTGCTCATCCAATGACGCCCAGCCTCTTCCCGACTTTCTGAAACGCCTCCAATGCCCTGTCGAGGTGATGTCTCTCGTGAGCGGCTGATACCTGGACGCGTATCCTCGCCTGCCCTTTTGGGACGACAGGATAAAAGAAACCGACAACATAGATGCCCTCGTCGTATAGCTGGCGTGCCATTTCCTGAACGGTTTTCGCATTGTGGAGAATGATTGGAACAATCGGATGGAATCCTTCCTTAATGGCAAAACCGATCTGTGCGATTCTCTGCCGGAAATATCGTGCGTTGCGGTCGAGCTTGTCGCGCAGCTCCGTTGATTGCTTCAGGATCTCAATCGCCTTGATCGTCGCGGTCACGACGACCGGGTTCAGCGTGTTTGAGAAGATGTACGGGCGTGAGCGTTGCCGCAGTATTTCGATCAGGGTCTTGCTTCCAGCGATGCAACCGCCGGAGGCGCCGCCCAGCGCCTTTCCGAATGTTGTTGTAATGATGTCGACCTGGCGCATGACGTCGTATTGCTCATGCGTGCCCCGTCCCGTTCTTCCGATAAAACCCGTTGCGTGGGAGTCATCCACCATGAGCAGGGCGTCGTACCGGTCGGCGAGCGAAGAGATCTGGTCGAGTTTTGCAAGGTAACCATCCATCGAGAACGCTCCGTCGGTCGCAATCATCCGGATGCGTTTGTCCTGGGTCTGTTGAAGATGTCGTTCGAGGTCATTCATGTCCATGTGCTTGTACCGGTGTCTCTCCGCTTTGCACATGCGAATACCATCGATGATGGAGGCGTGGTTCAATTCATCTGATATGATCGCGTCCTCTTCCTTCAGCAGCGATTCAAACAACCCTCCATTGGCATCGAAGCATGACGAGTAGAGGATCGTATCCTCCATCCCGAGAAAATCCGAAACTTCCCACTCCAATCGTTTGTGGATATCCTGTGTGCCGCAAATGAACCGGACGGACGACATTCCGTAACCGCGTTCCTCGAGTCCTTTCTTTGCCGCTTCAAGCAATGCAGGATGGTCCGAAAGTCCGAGATAGTTGTTTGAGCAGAAATTAAGGACCTCCTTGATAGGCGAGTTCGCGGGATACTCGACACAAATACCCGCCGCCTGGGGAGAGCGAATAATCCTCTCTTCTTTGAATAAATCTGCGTGATGGAGATCCATCAACTCTCTGTGGAATAGTTCCTTTACTCTCTCGTGTTGAGCCACAAGTATCCAGACCTACAATTGTATGACAAAGACCGATAACAACTGATGATGACGCGCTGCCGCGAACGCGACTTACAGACCGTACATTCCGATGATTTCTTCCTTTTTCTTCCCAAGAATATTGTACTTCGCGCCGATCTTCGTAAAGGCGGCGATTGCCGCGTCGAGATGTTCTCTCTCGTGGTCGGCGGAGATCTGCGTCCTGATCCGCGCCTGGCCTTGCGGAACAACGGGGAAGAAGAAACCGACGACGTAGATGCCCTCCTGGTATAGATCCCGAGCGACATCCTGGGCGAGTTTTGCATTGTACAACATGACCGGGACGATCGGGCTGTCGCCCTTCTTTATGTCCAATCCCG
Source organism: Bacteroidota bacterium (assembly GCA_049515655.1). Classification (GTDB taxonomy): domain Bacteria; phylum Bacteroidota; class Ignavibacteria; order UBA10030; family SZUA-254; genus JBEKTW01. The sequence continues at coordinate 246,742 of JBEKTW010000002.1, read as the reverse complement.
CCTGAATCATTTTCTCACGGAAGTATTTTGTATTCGCTTCAAGTTTATCGCGCCGTTCGGTGGATTTCGAAATCAGGTCGATCACCTTGATGGCGGCGGCGATGACAACCGGGGGCACGGTGTTCGAAAAGAGATATGGCCGCGCGCGCTGACGGCACATCTCGACGATCTCTTTCTTGCCGCTGACGAGGCCTCCGGCCGCTCCTCCGAGTGCTTTGCCGAGCGTGGTGGTGATAACGTCCACCCTGCCCATAACGCCGCAATGCTCGTGGGTTCCTCTACCGTGCTTGCCGATGAAGCCCGTGGCATGGGAATCGTCGACCATGACCATCGCATCGTATTTCTCAGCAAGTTCGCATATCTTGTCAAGTTTGACGATATCGCCGTCCATGGAGAACACGCCGTCCGTAATGATTAACCGGAATCTGCAGTGTTGAGTTTCCTGCAATTTCTCCTCGAGGTGGGCCATGTCCGAATGCTTGTAGTTATACAGCTGGGCTTTGCAGAGCCGCATCCCGTCCACGATCGAAGCGTGCACCAGCCGGTCGGCAATCATCGCGTCATCCTTGTCGAGCATGACATCGAAAAGTCCGGCGTTCGCTTCCATGCACGACGGGAAAAGGAGGGTGTCTTCCATGCCGAGAAATTCCGAGAGCTTGTTCTCAAGAATCCGGTGAATATCCTGCGTGCCGCAGATGAAGCGGACGGACGACATCCCGTAGCCGCGTTCGTCGAGACCTCTATGAGCCGCCTCGATGACCTCCGGATGGCTGGAAAGCCCGAGATAGTTGTTCGCGCAGAAGTTCAGGACGTCCTTCGTCGGCGCCCCGGAGGGAAATTCGACGCGTATTCTGGCTGCCTGGGGCGATTTAATGAATCGCTCTTCTTTGAAAATTCCACCCTCACGGATCCCTTTCAGCTCACTTTCAAAAAATGACTTTGCCTTTTCGCTGTATGCCATGATTCCTCCTTATATTTTTATATACTCTTTAAGAAGAGCGATGATATTGTTCACGGAGTCGAACGCCTCGGGTGTCGCCTTCTCGTCCGAAATCTTGATCTGAAATTTCTTCTCCAGGAACATCTTGAGCGATACCATGGAGAACGAATCGACGATGCCGCTCGAGATGAGCTTCGTGGTTTCGTTCACGTCCTGAGTTGAATCTTCATCGAGATATTCCTTCTTAACGTAGTCAATAATCATTTTTTTTATGTCGTCAGCCATAGCTTCTCCAATCTATTCTAGTTGTACATTGTCAGTTGAAAATACTATAAGTCGTTTTCAAGTGTCGAGGTGTCGCCAATTTCCTGACCCCACTCCTTGGCCCGGAGAAGCCGCCGCATGATCTTTCCGCTGCGCGTCTTCGGAAGCGAGCCGACGAATTCGATTTCCTGAGGCATTGCGAGAGGGGAGAGTTTCTTTCGGATGTAGTTCATGATGCTCAGTTCCAGGTCATCACCGGGTTCGTATCCCGGCTTGAGGGCGACAAACGCTTTCACGACCTCCATGTTGATAGGGTCGGGTTTGCCCACGGCCGCCGATTCAGCGACAGCCGGATGTTCAAGCAAAGCAGATTCAATCTCGAACGGTCCGACGAGATGCCCGGCCGTATTGATCACGTCATCATCCCGCCCGACGAACCAGAAATACCCGTCGTTGTCGATACTCGCGCGGTCGCCGCAAATGTACCAGCCATTCTTGAATTTGCCTTCGTACGTGACCCTATTGTTCCAATACGATCGCATCATCGATGGCCAGCCGGGTTTGAGAGCAATCAGGCCGACCGTTCCAGGGGTCGTCAGCGGCTCGTACGTATTCCCGTTGAGAACGGTGGCGGTCATACCCGGGAAAGGTTTTCCCATCGAACCCGGTTTGATTTTCATTCCGGGTGCGTTCGAGATGACCATGGCGCCGGTTTCTGTTTGCCAGAAAGTGTCGAGGAAAGGCTTTCCGAACGCTTTCTCGGACCATATGACGGCCTCGGCGTTCAGCGGTTCGCCTACGCTGGCAAGATGCCTCAGGGATGAAAGGTCGTGCCTCTTCACGACCTCCAGCCCTTCCTTCATCAGCAGCCGAATCGCCGTCGGCGCGGAATACCACATCGTGACTCTGTATTTTTCGATGAAAGCGTACCACTTCTCGGATCCAAAGCCGGCATCCAGCACGACTTGCGTGACTCCGTTCGCCCATGGTCCGATGATCCCGTACGACGTACCTGTCACCCAGCCCGGGTCGTCAGTGCACCAGTAGATATCATCGGGCTGGAGATCGAGGATCCATTTGGAGGTGATGTACTGGGAGACTATGGAAGAATGAACGTGCTGCGCACCCTTTGGTTTCCCTGTCGTCCCCGATGTGTAGTGAATCACGGAAGGCATCTCGCGATCTGCTTTGACGGTATCAAATGCCTCCACTTTCTGCGCTCTTTCCATCCAGAAGTGAATCTCATTCACCTGAGGTGCCGTGGCATCCGCATCGATAACGATAACCTTCGTCAGCTCTGGAAGTCTATCCTTGATTCTTCTGACCTTACCGAGGTGCTTCTTTTGGGTAATGATCGCTTTCGCTTTCGAGTCGTCCAGCCGGGTGAAAAGCGCTTCCTCGCCGAAGGCCGAGAAGAGTGGCTGGGCTATAGCGCCCATTTTCAGAATGCCGATGAATCCGATGTACAGCTCGGGGACCTTGTCCATAAAAAGACAAACGCGGTCGCCCATGCCGATGTCGATGCTTTGCAGAAACCGGGCGATCGTGTTGCTGTAGACGCGGATATCATCGTAGGTGAATCTCTTGACTTCTCCGTCAAATCCTTCCCAGATAAGACCGGGTTTCTTACCCAGACCTTTCTCGCAAATCCGGTCGCTACAATAATAACCGATATTGTACATCCCGTTCTTGCCGTACTCGAGCTGTTCTTCGGAGTGTTTCCATTGAAATGTCTTGTATTTTTCTTCGTATGAACCAATATTACTCATAATACTCCGTAGTGTTCAGTCCTCCGTGATGACACAGGTCAACACATATTTTCTTGAGTGTGAATGACTGATGTGAATTTGTGATACCGATGCGTCTGCCGCACATTGGCCGACGACTCCCCGCAAACGGGCTTTCCGTAGTTTCTCGATTTCTATATCCTGCCAGCAGGAACCGAAATTCAACCCGCACCCCAGCGCTTTCATCACGGCTTCCTTTGCAGCGAAGAGGACCGCAGAGAAGCGCGGGTCTCTGCCTCCATCCCGGGCTTCCTTTCTTTCCTTTTCAGTGAGAATCTGTCGGATGAAACTCTGTTTGTCATCGATCCTCTCGAATCTCTCGACATCGAGAATATCGACACCGATTCCTTTAACCATCATGTTTCAGAGATAAAACCCTAGATTATTTGTCAACTGAGCCGCCAAAATATAATAACTTTTCGGATGAATTCCACGACGGCGAAGCTGATGAGTATCGGGCTGGTTGTTCCGATCCTGCAACATCCTATGGCCTGAACAGAACTTTGAGTGCGTCGCCGTCGGCGATGGCCTGAAATCCTTTTTCGAAATCGACGAGGGGTAGTTGGTGCGTAACAAATCCTGACTTCAAGAATCTTTTTGCGAGGCCTTTTTTGAGAATGCCGGTCATCATGTCCCAGGTCGACCAGACGCGTCTGCCGATGACTCCGTGAATTGTCACGCCCGGGAAAATGACATTCCGGGCGAAATCGATAGGCATCGTTCCGCTCGTCAATCCGAGAAGAGACATTTCTCCGCCCATGCGCAGGACTTTGAAGGCGTCTTCATACGCGTGGTAACTGCCGGACATTTCGAGAACGGCATCGACACCTGCCCCGTGATTCTGCTGTTTCGCAACTTTGTAGAATTCCTCGCGCTCTTCCGGAAGAGACACATCGAAGCATTCATCGGCACCCAGCAGCCGGGCGATCCTGAACCGCCTGTTTTCCAGTTTCTCATGTGTATTCACCCCATGCGAGGCATCGGTCACCAGGATTCTTGTTGCTCCCGCGCCCTTGGCGATTGCCACGGACATCAGGCCGATCACCCCGATTCCCAGCACGGCGACAGTTTTGTTCTTGATGGTCGAAAGTGACTGCACGGTATGGGTAGCATTGCCGATTGCGTCCATGAACGCGACGATCTCTTCGGGAATTTCTCCGTTCTTGAAGATGATCACATTCTCGGCAGGAAGTACGACATATTCGGCGAATGCTCCGTCGCCGTGGAGGCCGCGGATGACGGTTTTCGTACACACATGAAACTCTCCCAGCTTGCACTGGGCACAGACGCCACACGTAATGTGCATCTCTGCCGTCGAAATGAAATTCTCATTGAGGAACGATATGAACGATGAGTCTCTTGCTATCTGAGCCGCCGTTCGATGTTTCGTGAATTTCCTGAGCGCAGGAAATTCCTTTGCTTTCCCGATGACCTGATGTGCGAGATGCAATCTGGCTTTCGGTCCGGCGTCGGTAATTCTTCCGCAGAATTCATGACCGATGGTCACGTTCGGGGTGGTCAATGACGACATGTTGTTCTTCAATGAATCTTTTGAGGCGTAAATCCCGACATCCGTTCCGCAGATTCCGGCTGCGAGAACTTTAAACTGGACGTCGTTCGGTTGCACGGCAACGGGGATGTCCTTCTCGATGAGTTCCAAACCACGATGCCAGGCTTTGTAGATTTCAGGTTTTTGCTTAACGAGTGCTTTCATGGCTTTGAGAGAAAGTGAGTGATATTATGTTTCGAGTGATTTTCTAAGTCGTGCCGCAAAGGACCCGTCGATATGGTCCCGATGCGGAAGAGTCTGCACGAAACCGTCATCGGTGACGACGGATTTATTCACAAATTGAGAGGCGTTGTCCGGTTGAAACTCCGGGTGTCGGCCCAGGAACTCCCTGACAAGAAATTCGTTTTCTTCGGGTTCGGTTGTGCAGGTGCTGTACACGAGGATGCCGCCGGGTTTCACCAAGCGCGTGGCGTTCTCCATGAGATTCTTCTGAAGGAGAGCAAGATGAGCTATATCCTCCGGTTCCCGTTTCCATCTCAAATCAGGTTTCTTTCTCAACACTCCGAGCCCGGAGCAGGGTGCGTCGACGAGGACTTTGTCCACCGGAGCCATCTCGAGGGTCGAGGAATCCGCGGTCACCGTTTCAACCGACGTGATTCCGAGCCTCTCACAGCTTTGTTGAATGAGGTTGAGTTTGTGTTCATATTTATCGACCGCGATGACCGAGCCCTGATTGTTTATGAGCTCACCGATGAGCGTAGTTTTCCCACCCGGGGCGGCGCACAAGTCGATGATGCGTTCGCCTGGTTTCGGGTCGAGGAGCAGAACGGGAAGCGCGGCGCTCTCATCCTGGATCGAGAAAAATCCCTGCTGAAAAATATCGAGTTGGGTGATGCCCGCGAGGCTTCGCACCTTGATGAAATAATCGATGAAGCTTGATCCCTGGTAGGTGACCTGCTGCCGGTCGAGAAGCGCCAGAAACTCGGACGGGTTGGTTTTCAGTTTATTGATGCGAAGAGTCAAAGGGGGAATCTCATTGTTCGCGGCAAGAAATCTCTCGAGTTCGTCCTTCGGAAACCGCTGCAGCCAGCGTTTGACGAGCCACGGCGGATGAGAGTAAAACACCGAGAGATATTGAGCTGCATCTTCGGTTTTGTCCGGGTACTGTATATCGCTGAGACTCCGGATGATATTCCTCAAAACGGCGTTGACGAGTCCGGCAATCTTCTCTCCTCGGATGCGCTTGACGAATTCGACCGCTTCGTTGACCGCGGCATAGTGGGGGAGCCGGTCGAGGAACATGATCTGATACAACGCGATACGCAGGGTGTTCTTCACGTTGATGTCGGACTTGGGAAAATTTCCGTGTGTATAACGGTTGAGAATCCAGTCAAGACGCCCCTGCCACCGCATGACACCGTGGACAAGTTCCACAAGGAGATTTTTGTCGGCTCCGGAAATGTCGCCGGTTTTCAATTCCGCGTCGAGGACCTTGTCTAAATAGGCATCCGACCGTTCAATGCGGTTGAGAATCTTGACCGCCGTGGCACGAACACCGTTGTAGAGCAATTGTGGTTCGACGGTTTCCATACTCATGTGCCCGACAACGCTTGACGGCGTTCGTCGTCCGTTGCCGCGAAGGCATGGCGCATCATCGTTTCATAGGCAGAGGACATCCGGACGTCTCGGCGAGCCATCATGCGGCGGGCGATCTCCAGGCTTTTTTCAAGCTCGAAAACGGACAGGGAACCGGGGCTTCCCCACGAAAAGGACGGGACGAACTTGGGGGGCAGACCTGCCCCATAGAGATTGCTCGAGATGCCAACGACGGTTCCGGTGTCGAACATCATGTTGATCCCGGTCTTCGAGTGGTCACCCATCGTCAGCCCGACGAACTGCATTCCCGTGTCGACAGTTTTCCCGTTGACGACGACTTTGACTGAGCCGTAGGTATTTTTCAGATCGCTGTTGTTGGTGTCCGCGCCGATGTTAATCCAGCTTCCCAGGTAGGAGTGTCCAAGAAAGCCCTCGTGCTGTTTATTTGAGTACGACTGGACGATGGAATTTTCCACTTCGCCGCCGACCTTACAATGCGGGCCGATAGATGTTCCGTGATAAATTTTTGCGCCGGCTTTGATCAGGGAGTGATCGCCGATGTACAGAGGGCCTTCGAGGAATGAGTTCGGCATGACCGTCACGCAGTCACCAATGATGATGGGCCCCTTTTCGGCATTGAGAACAGCACCGGGCATGACAACGGATTCCGCCCCTATGGAAATGTTCTTTCTATTGAGAAGATGCGCGCCTTTGTAAACCATTCCGAAGGCGGATTTCCTGCGGGAGATCTTGACACTCATCCGGAAATCACTTTCAATCTCCGCCGCGTTGTGGGCCACCAGTTCCCAAGGATATTGGATCAACGAGCAGTCGAGTTGCTCCGCCGGGAAGGATTCAAATACATGCCTGTGCAGAAATTCGGTGCGGAGAGGTTGTGTGATCTGGCGTATGTGCTCTCGCCGGACGCAGGCCAGCGCGACTTCATTGCCGGCGAGGAAAATCTTTTCCTCAGAACGAATGTGTTGGATCACCTTCTTGACCGATTGGTTCATGAGCAGACGTCCGTTAATGAACCATGTGTCGTCCTCGGGAAAATCGTTGACCGGTCGTGATGGCCGCTGTTCCTGGATATAGCCGGCCAGGAACGGCCGGGCATGATACACGATCCGGCGCGCGGGAACAAACTGCTCGATCCTTGAGCGGAGGCTCAACGTCCCGCAATGCAAATCATACACCGGACGAAGATGGGTGAGGGGATGAAAATTCTTGGCGTGCGAGTCTTCAAAGATACAAATGTGCATAGGTCAGGGCTTGTTGAGCAAAAAAACGGAATCCCGAGGCTCTGGAATTCCGTTTTCTGCTGTTAAAGGTAGAATCCTCTTATGCTGCGACCGTCGCTTCTTTGGTTTTCTTTGAATATTTCTTCTGAAACCGTTCGACGCGTCCGGCAGAGTCAACAAGCTTCTGCTTGCCCGTGAAGAACGGATGGCACTTTGAACAGATCTCAATCTTCAGGTTGCCCGAGGTTGACCGTGTTTCGAAAGTGTTTCCACAAACACACGTGACGATGGCTCGCTTATAGTGGGGGTGAATATTGTCTTTCATCAAAAAATTCTCCATTTCTGCGTAATATCAAACTACCTCAATATACGATTTTTCCCGGTCAGGGACAAAAAGGGACAGCCGTTGCCCCGCTGGCCGGCCGCCATGACCGATTCTAAAAATGATCTATGTAGTAACCGCTCTCAAATGCGTCCTTCAGCTTTTCGGCTTGTTGCCGGGCTTCGTTCTTCGAAGTGTATTTTCCGAGTGAGACGCGATGCCATCCATTCTTATCGGTCACAAACGCCGGATAGCCGGCTTCATTCCAGCGACTCGCTTCGTCGTCCGCAAGAGCCTTCTCTTTGTACGATCCGATGAAAATCGTGTAGTCTCCACTGCCGCCCGGTACCGGCGCGGGTTTCACAACTTTCGGAGGCGGATTCTCTTTTATCGTTTCCTTCTTTGGCGCCGGCGGTTGCTTCACCGGCTTGGTCTTCGGGGGTTGCTTCTCAGCCGCCACCTTCGGAGGTTGTTTCTCCGGCTTCGCTATTTCCGCCTTCTTTACCGGCTCCTTTTTCGGCTCCGGTTTCTTTGGCTCTACCTTGTTTGGGGTTGGCACGGGTTGCGGCGGAGGCTGCTGTGCCGCAGCCAGCGCAGCAGAGTCCGGCTTCTGCGGCGTAACGGTCTCAACGATCTTGGGAGGTTCCGGCCTCTTTTTCTTGAGGATCCCGGTCTTCATCGCCAGAAAGCCGGCGGCACCGAGGACGATAATCCCCAGAAGCACGAAGACGAGTTTCCTGATCGGGAAGGCCGAGCCCCGTGGTTTATGGAGAATCGGTTGCGGTCGTTGAGGAGCCTGTTCCTGCGGCTCTTCTTCGTGATCCTTGAAATCAAACGGCATACATCCTCCAATAGTGGTTGAGAGAGTTATTCGATATTCTTGATGCCATGATGTATTGAATTTTTGGACAATTTAAGTCTTTTGAGGAACTGGCTTTTCGTTCCCGACCCTGTAATGTACAACTTCGGTGTATTTATATCAAGCTCCCCTGCAAACTTTTTGATGTACGTGAAGATGCGTCCACGGCAACACCGGCTCTTCCGAAAAGCCTATAAAGCCTTGGTAATATAGACATTATCGATTTTATTTACAAGAAATGCGGTAGTGCCTCAGTTTGAATCGTGTTGTCCACGACTGACCCCCTCTTGTATTGAGGCTGTCCAAAAAGTAATCCAACCCGTCATCCTGACATGCTCTTGGTCAGGATCTGAACCGAGCATGTCGCCGCTGACGTTTAGATGCTGACCAGAAGAATGTCAGCATGACGCTGGGACTCTTAGGACAGCCTCACGGAAGGTGGGGTCGGCACAGCGCTCAGGAGTGAAAATGATGCACTACCAGAAATTTGGTAGTGGTGCATTTTGAAATAACCGAGAAGACTATTTTTTCCCTTCATTTTTAATCTCGACTATTTCTTCGATTTTATAAAGAGACTTAAATTCTTCTTCAGAGAAATCTGGTTTAAGTCCAAACCTTTTGTTCTGAGCAAACTTTTTAATTAACTCACCGGGCACATCTTCTTCGGCAATAGCATAAACCCATTCACTTGGTAGTATTCCCGAACTACTCGGTCGATTGCCCTTTTCCTTGTAGGTAACCAGAAAATATTTCATCACGCCGCTTCCTTTTGATATTCATTCCAATCTAACAGTTCTTCCCATCTCCAAAGATGCTTTGCGATACCCGCTTGCATGGCCGGGGTCACTCTCAATGTTTGATGAATCCGCATAAAGTTGTAGTGGAAGAAATGTAATGCTAATGCTGCTTTCAAGTTTTCAAGTTTCTTGCTGAAAGCATTGGTCAACCGAGTAAATCTTCTCATCTGCATACGGATAGTCAAATTCTGCCGTTCAACATAACTTGTGGAAATGCTCTTTCGGATGGGTTCACCAAGTAAGACTCTCTTAGTTACTCGTATTATATTCCCCGGACTGTATCTGTGTTCGTTCTTTTGTTCGTCTGAGTATTGCTTATGAATCTGCCCGTAGTCAATGTCTTGCCCGAAAACAGTATCAACCGCCTCGGAGTAGCCGCTAAAGGCATCGGTTGAAAGCTGAAAGCGGGTCATGATTCTTGTTCGTAATTCGACCATAAAAGACTTTGCCAGGTCTCCAGTACGTTTCCCGACACGGAAGGCAGGAACGAGTTTCGTTTCAGCATCGAGAGCGACAAAGACGTATTGATCGCCCAATTCTGGATTCCTCGTTTCGTCTCTCTTGAGTTCTTTCTGTTTCTTGCCTACGAACGTCCAGATTTCATCTACCTGAACCTTTGAGACTTTCAGATTCACCATTTCACGGTCAAGTAGTTCCTGGGCTTTTTCTCCGGCCTCACAAAGCAGCCTCAAGATCGTGCGTTTGTTTACGCCCGTCATGCGGACGATTGAGCAAATTGAATTTCCCTCAACGAGTGCCGAGAGAACCATTACTTTCTTTTCGGTGGATAAAGTGTTCATTGCGGTATTCCTTAATTTTCGGTCTTGACTTTTTCCCGCAATGAACGTATATTGAATCAGGGTTCATGCTCGTTCATAGCGGGCGTGAATTACAGGGCTTATTGAGCGCGCAAACGCTCGGTAAGCCCGCTAAATGCGGGCTATCTCATATCTTGCTTCGCATTACGCGCATGCTGCTCTCCTTTCTGTGCAGAGTGGCCTGCGATAGTTTGAATGGGCAATCTTCTTTGATTACGGTCATGGAGATTGCCTTTTTATTTGATAGTGTAAACGCCACGGGTTACCTTTTTTAATCGTGCGCTTTTCTTCTTGACTTCCTGAGAAAGAATGGCAGCGAGTGTAGCCTGCTCATTCCTCATATCTTTCAAGATTCGCGTTCTCTTAATCGCGTTGAAAATCTCAATGGCTTTAACAGGACGCTTGTTCTTGAAAACTAAATCGGTCACGATGTTAACAACCTTCTCACGAGTTGTCAGCGTGGTTTCGGATACCATATTGACGTACTCTTGCTTTTCTTTGTTCAGCTTTCCCTCATAGACCCCGATGAGCCTCTCGATTGCCCGAAGCTCGTCGGTGAGTTCCTTCTGCCGCTCTTTAAGACTTTCAAGTGTAACTGTGTTTTTCATCGGTTATTCTCTTTACAAGCAATATAAGCATTACAAGTATAGAAGTCAAGTACTTTTAAAAAAATATTTTCAGTGTTCTCTTTTTGTTGCTGTAAGTCTGGTATAAATATGCTAAAGAGGAACAGGTTTTGCACTCACCATTGGTGAGTATTTTGGTGAGTTGGTGAGTGGTTACTTTTTCGCGGTGTAATGGTAGGATTTGTTTACGTTTGTATAGGAAAGACCGTTTAGGTGTGCATAAATGCGTTTTGCCTCTTCGAGGGAGGTTTCGGGCTTTTCCAGACGAAGACTTTCCAGCATCTTGTTTACACCGCTCTTAATAAGTACATGCTTCGGGGTATGTACTAACGTTTTAATCTCCGCTATGGGGTGATTTTCCTCTTTTCTCTTGATTTCCCCCGCCTTCACCTCAAGATTGTGCTTCCCAATTTCCACCTCAAGTCTATTTTGATATTTCGAGAGTGCCGAATAGTAAATGCTCTGCATAGGAAGGATCATGCTTTGGCTTTGGTTGATTCTTCCCATCGAGGCAGCAAGTTGTTTGAGATTCATGATTTCCCGTTCTACAATCCCCTTGTATAGGTCGGAAAGTGCAACAAATAAAATAGCCTTACACTTTTCGGATATATCTCGGCAATGGGGTTTCAGGATGTTTGTAAATGCTAATAGAAAATCTTCTCCGATCTTTTCGCCATGTTTACGGTAAAGGGGGTATCGAAGAACAACCCTGTCAATATCGACAGCAGCCGCACCCATTCTTAGGGCTTTCGCCTGTGCCAATGCCCATTTTTCCTTCATTTCGAGATCGAGATCTGCGCGAAATTCCCCCCATCCGTCTTTGAGATTGTTTCTAATCTGCTTTGTGAATGTAGGAAGAGCGTTATTGAATAGATCATCGGCGGAAAGTAACCCAGAAGGATTTTTTCGGATCATGGGGACTCAATAAAAATCCTTCTCGTGCTCTGGAGTAAGCCCATGCTTACCCTCCCTGTCAATGCAGCGAACGAGAAGGATTCTTAAATTCTTTTGTCACATATCCAGAGCGGTATGCGATCTTTTCTTGCCCCAATTTACGTCATTCTTACCCCTTTTTCAAGTCAACGGGTATGCTTGATTTCACAAAACGATATAGCTACATTAATTCCAACAATCACATAAGGAATATACCATGAAATTCGATGCTCAAGAATTAACAGTAATAGGCACACTCGCCGGTGCATTTATTGGTGGTCTATTCGGTTTTCTTACCGCTTGGATTTCCAAACGCTCAGAGGAACGCAAATCATTTAGTGAACTAATTGCTCGCATTGCTTCAGAACAGTATCTACATGAAATTGATGCCAAGCAGAAGGGCGGTGGCGGCTATGTTCCTCCTTATCAGGTCTATCTCGTCAACGTGTTGCAACTTGCAAAGATCATTAACCGACGCTGGCTCACGCCCAAGCGTTTAGATCAGTTCCTCACCGAAGGACATAAGCTTTTCGAGGTAGTTATTGAGCACGCAAGACCTGACCGAAAATCACCAGCCCATCCATCTCAATAATGCCTTGCCAATTCGGGTTTCCTCGAACCAATAGAAAAGGTCATCCGCAAACTCCTCATACACAAACAGGAAGAATCTTGTTAGGGAAAATCCAATCGGGAATCCAATGATGAAGCCAATTAATAAGTATTTCATTGCGTCCGTTCCTTATGTAAGAGAATTTAGAGTTTACTCCAAAAGCGCATTGTGCGCGTACAACCAACTAAACATAATAACTTATATGGGAGATCATCATGAAAACGCCCAAATGGACACCAGCTCAACCAACGCAGGTCTTAAATTTTTTCATATTTTATATTCTTGCGATGATCTTTTGGGGAATGGTTTACGCATCATCATCTAATCCGATCGCAAATTGGTTTTCTACAATTTTTAGAGATGGATTTGTTCCGTTGCTTATCTATTCCGCTGGATATGCCCTGGTGGTTCAATACATCAACAAAAGAAAGAAAGCCACCGATAAACACTCGACACCATCACATTCATTATGAATGAACTCCAATAACCGAAAGGATTTTTTATGACAGACGAACAACTCAACAAGATTCGTATTCCTCATGACATTGTAAAAATTCATCCAGAGAATCGGGATATCGTCATTCAATTAATGCTTTACGGACTCACGGTTGAAATAAGAACGCTTACGTCGCTAATGCTGGGTTTTGGTGATGCACTTATTGCAAAGTCGAAGAACCCACCCGACATCGATTCCGGAGAATTGTTCGCCAAACTCTTCGGAGATAATTTAAAGTCCGTAAATGATTGGCTTGCACAGTTCGGTACACGCACCGCGCTTCCCGATAGCCACGAAGCACAGAAGTAACGGAATTATTCAGCAATTCAAATTGTAACTCTTCAATTTTTTTCTGTTTTCGGGATTTCTTAAAGATTTTTGGGGTCATTTTTCACCGCCTCCAAATTTCGCCAGTTTGGGCATTTCAAAATGCCCCACTACCAGAAATTTGCCGGCGTTGTTGTTCTTGCCGGTATTTAGTATATTCCTCAATTTAAAAAGTCGAATGATCTTTGAAAATCGAACAGCGATTCTGTATTTTCTGCACGAATACTCCTGAACTGTATGGAAGTTGAGCGCGTCGACCTTTTCAATTCATCGGGCGATCGTATTCGCGGCGATCTGCGCCGTGGAGGTGATGCACACGGAACTCCGGTAGTTATCGTTTGCCATAGCTTCATGGCATTCAAAGATTGGGGATTTTTTCCGTATATTGGTGAGAAGTTAGCGCAAGCAGGTTTTGTTACTTTCGTCTTCAATTTTTCCCATAACGGGGTCCAGGGCGATGACAACCGCATAACGGATTTTGGGAAATTTGAGAAGAACACATTCACAAAGGAGCTTGAAGACCTTGACGCAGTGGTCGATGCGTTTGCGAGCGGACGAATTCCGTCGGAGGCCTGGATGGAGCGCGACAGGAGTCTGGAACCGAGAAGGATTGTTCTCCTCGGTCATTCCCGCGGCGGCGGACTCGCAATTGTCCATGCCGCGGCTGACAGGCGCGTGAATGCTCTTGTGACGCTTTCGGCAATTGCAGCGTTCGACAGATGGACCCCTCATCAGAAGGAAACCTGGCGACGCCTCGGTTGCTATCCGCTTTCACGCGATACGATGGCGAGCCCTCTCCGGCTCGGAATTGATGTGTTGAAGGATCTTGAGAATCATCACGACCGGCTCAATGTCGAGAAATCGGCGGCCAGCTTGAACATCCCCTGGCTGATTCTCCATGGAAAGGCTGACCTGACCGTACAACCGCGGGAAGCGGAGGAACTGTTTGCCGCCGCAAACCGGAAAACGACGGAGCTGGTTCTGCTGGATAGGGTAGGCCATCTCTACAACGCCCACGCGCCGGCGAGAGATAACTACACGACTTTGAATGAAACGCTGCAAATAATAATTCATTGGCTTCATAAAACTCTCTAGGGAATGCACATGAAAATAACTACCGCGCCGCTCGGAGCGCCGGTTGCCATCGACCGGGATATTGTTTCCCAGGCATTATGGACCGGGACCTTCGCCGCATTGACGGCGATTGGGGCCCAAATCCAAATTCCACACCAGCCGGTCCCGTACACACTTCAAACATTTTTTGTATTGCTTGGCGGCGCTTTGCTCGGAAAGCGGAATGGCGCCATCAGTCAGATTGTCTATCTTGGCCTCGGCGCGATAGGCGTCCCGGTCTTCTCCGGATGGGGATGCGGCTTTCTCCGGCTCGTCGGACCAACCGGTGGTTACCTGTTGGCTTTTCCGGTTGCCGCGTATGCCGTCGGGTACATCGCTCACCGGGAGAAAACTCTGGTGTGGTCGTTGCTCTCAATGACGGCTGGCATGTTTATCGTATTTACCCTGGGGACAATTCAGCTGGACTTCGTCTATTTCCATAACCTCGCTGACGCAGTGAAGAGTGGGTTCCTGATTTTTTCCTGGTGGGATGTTCTGAAACTCATTGGCGCAGCACTGGTGTATCGCCAGCTTGCGGGACGTGTCCGGCCAGACAGTACTAGAAAGGATTGAAACACCATTCGGATATTTGCTCCGCAGGTGCAGCACATCTGGCGGGGCAATACTAGACAATTCCTAAATCGAGACATCTGAAAAATTCAAAAAGGTCATTCTGAATCCGCCGGAGGCGGATGAAGAATCTCACTTTTGACCCGTTTTAGATGTTTCGCTTCGCTCAACATGACAGTTCTCTTAATAATTCAGATGTCTCAAGTCCGAATTCCTAAATCCTAAGCCAATTCTATTTCTTAAGACCTAAAACCTGCGACCTAAATCCTATTACCTATCCGTGGGAACGCGCTTTGGATTTTTGACCTGGGAAACAGTTTCATGTAACGTGAGTCTGTCATTGAAGAATTTCACAATTGCAAAGGTGCGTGGGTTGTTGATAGTTCGTTGGTTGCTCTGTTTGCTGGTTCTTATTCCGTGCGTGAGCAGAGGTCAGGCATTCATTCCGAAACGTGAGGTCCGCGCCGTTTGGATCGCGACCGTCGCCGGGCTCGATTGGCCGACTTCCCTTGACGCTTCGGAGCAGCAGAAATCCCTGCGCGAAATGGTCGAGAAGCTCTACGAGGCGCATTTCAACACGATTTTCTTTCAAGTGCGGGGCCGGGCTGACGCCATGTATCGTTCTCCCTATGAGCCATGGGCGCAGCAATTGACGGGCACGCTCGGGAAGGACCCCGGCTGGGACCCGCTTGAGTTTGTCATCGGGGAAGCACACAGGCGCGGTATGGAGGTTCACGCATGGTTCAACACATTTCTTGTCAAGAGCGGAGCATCGAAACCATCCGAGTCAACACCACGACACATCATTCTTGAACATCCCGAGTGGCTCCACCTCGTGAAGGGCGAATGGTGGGTCGACCCGGGCATTCCTCCGGCGCGCAAGTACACGATGAACGTCGGGCTCGATATTATCCGCAGGTATGACGTTGACGGTATCCACTTCGATTTCATGCGATACCCGGGGGAATCCTTTCCCGACGAGATATCCCATGAAATGTACGGTGCCGGCATCTCTCGCGGCGATTGGCGAAGGGAGAACATCAATAAATTCGTGCGGGAGTTCTATGATGCCGCCATGCTGGTGAAGCCAATGCTGAAGGTCGGCTCGGCGCCCATAGGAATCTACAACCACGATACAAAAGAGGTCGGGCTGTATTCGTACGACAACCTCTTCCAGGATTCCCGGCGTTGGCTGCGGGAAGGAAAACACGATTATCTCGTTCCTCAGGTGTACTGGTCGCTGGGCCACAAACCCAGTAATCCCGATTTTGCCGCTGTCGTGAGAGACTGGTCGATGAATACCTACGGACGTCAAATCATCATCGGGGTAGGTGCGTATAAGCCCGATGTGTATCGCCAGGTTCCCCTCCTCGTGGATACCACCCGATTCTACGGAGTGGACGGGAACGCGTTTTTCCGGTACGAAAATATCGAGAGTATTCTGAATGTCGGCATGCGGTATCGATACCTTGCCAATATCCCGCCGATGCCGTGGAAGGATTCGATTCCGCCCAATCCGCCGTCGCAGTTCAAAGTGGTCAACGATTCCGATGGAGTGTTCAGATTGCAATGGCATTCGCCGGCACGGGCGAGCGATGGCGACGGTGCTCGATTTTACGATGTGTACCGTTCCACGACGAAACCCGTGAATCTTGACGATGCGAGAAATCTCGTCCACATCGTTGTAGATGGTGATACAACCTTTGTCGACACGATCCGGCATCCGACGTCGATGAAGTATTATTATACGGTAACCGCCCTTGACAAGGGATATAATGAAAGCTCGGCGCCAAAGGAAGAGAGCATCGTCGTGCCTGAAATCGTGATACTCGCGAGGAGGTTCTCAAATGAGTCGAAGCTCGCACATGCCTTTCCGGAGCCGGCCTCGGACTACGTTTACTTTCCGTATGAACTGAAGGATTCCGCTTCGGTCTCGCTGATTATCATCAATGGCATCAACAACGAGGCGGTGCGTATCGTTGAGGCAGTCCAATCGGCCGGACGGCACATCGCCGCGGCCGATGTGTCCGGATTGGCCGAAGGCGCGTACCGGTGCGAGCTCAACGCGGGCGGCGTGACCCTGACCAACTCCCTGACCATCAAACACTGAACCACTTTCGCCGCGGGCTTCGGCATCGCTGATCGGCGGATTTTGCCCGATTCACGCGGAAAACGTCAATTTGAGCGGAATAAAAAATAAGAGGGCGGCTATTGCTATTTTCTTTCATTGTGTATATATTCTCTCACACACTGGGAACTGGCTGTTCGGGACAGTTCGCCTCGATTACCCTGAATCTCTGATTTGCGTACCTAATGAAGCGTTCGAGACATCATAAAAAATGGACGTCGGATGAAGATCGCCTATTGAGGGAATCCTATGGTTCCACACGCAGGCGATTTCTTGCGGAACAGCTCAAGAGGTCGGTGCTTGCCATCAGCACGCGCGCCCGGCAGTTGCGCCTGACAAAGAAACTCCGCCCCTGGTTGGCCGCCGACGATGAGGTCCTGACAAGGCTCTACGGCAAAGAGAGTTTTGAATCGATTGCGAAGCAGCTGGGACGCTCGGAAGTTGCCGTCGCCGGCAGGACTTCGAAGCTCGGACTACGCACGAGAGTGTTTTGGACTCAGGTGGAAACTCGATATCTGCGCCGATGGTATGGGAAGAAAAGCGCAGTGGAACTTGCGCGCTTGATGGGACGCGATGTGCTCTCGGTCCGCTCGAAGGCGAAACGACTCGAACTTACAAAACGTGTCCCGAAGAAACCCTGGACAGCCGCTGATTTGACCTTTCTGCGCGAGAACATACGCACGATGAGCCACAAGGAATTGGCGGAGAAACTGAATCGTACGGCATGGGCAATTGGTCAGTACGCTTCGCGGTCGGGCCTGCTCAAGAAACAGTAAGGGAAGCAAGGTACATCGGGGAGGATGAACATTTCAGAGCGTACACTATTGATCTTACAGATTGAAATCAAACCGCATTTCCTTCACATCCGTGAACGTGCCGGCTTGATCCGATAGAAGTGCGTTCCAGGCGGAAAGTAAGTTTCTTCTCTCAGTGGATTTCACTGCAACAAGGGGGAACTACCGCGTTCCAACCAATTGAACCAGCCAGAGACTCAACTCGGGGAAGTAGGTCACCACGAGCAGCATCGCAAAGAGAATTGCTATGAAGGGGAGCGTCACACGATACATCTTCGTCATCGGTCGCTCGAAGCGGAGACTACCGAGAAACAGGTTGAGGCCCAGCGGTGGAAGCATGTAGCCGATTTCCAGGTTGAGCAGGAAGATAATCCCCAGGTGAACGGGGTCAACGCCATACTGGTTGGCAATCGGGATGATGAGGGGGACGATGATGATGATTGCCGAAAAGATTTCGATCATGTTGATGACGAGAAGGATGCAGTTCAACAGCACGAGGAACGTGTATTTGTTCTCGATGAATTGCCGGATCCACTCGAAGAGCTTCTGCGGAATCTGCTCGTCGATGAAGTAATTCGTCAATCCGAGGGCAGTCCCGAGCACCACAAAGATCGCGCCGACCAGCAGCATACTCTTCTGCATCACCCGCGGCACGTCGCTGAAGAGCTTCAGGTCCTTGTAGACGAACACTTCGATGATCAGGACGTAGAACGCCGTCACGGCTGCAGCTTCCGTCGCGGTAAAAATCCCGCCGTAGATTCCCCCGATGACGATGAACGGCAGGGGGATTTCCCATATCGACTCGCGGAGACGGCGCGCCACGTTTCTCCACTCGAAGGGAGTGCGCTGGATCGTCGAGCGGAAACTCACTATGAGCGCATACGCGCTGAGGAGTACCACGAGGAGGAGTCCGGGAACCAGCCCCGCGATAAACAACTTATCTATCGAGATCTGCGCGACGAGCCCGTACAGAATGATCGGCAAACTGGGAGGGAACAACAGTCCCAGACTTCCGCTTGTCGTGAGAAGGCCGAGGGAAAATTTTTCAGGATATCCTTGCTTCAGCATGATGGGGAAGAGGAGGCCGCCCAGCGCGATAATCGTGACTCCGGAAGCTCCCGTAAACGCCGTGAAGATCGCGCAGGAAAAGAGTGCGACCACCGCGAGTCCGCCGGGAATCGAACCGACGACCGCCTGCGACAGATTCACCAGCCGCTGGGGTGTTTTGCTCTCGGCAAGGAGATAGCCGGCGAACGTGAACAGTGGGATCGCGATCAGCGAGGGAAACTCGGCAAGCCGGGTAAGTTCCGCGATAACGAATTTTGACTCGCCCCCCGAGGTCGTAAACAAATAGAGAGCGAGCGCCCCGATCAACGAGAATAGCGGTGCACCGAGGAGTGCGAGGAGAATAATGATGACGCCAACGACGATCAGTTCCATCGGTCCGTCTAGGGCAGTGGATTTGACGGTTGTCGCTCCGGCATCTTTTGTCCGCTGAACAA
Source organism: Bacteroidota bacterium (assembly GCA_049515655.1). Lineage (GTDB taxonomy): Bacteria > Bacteroidota > Ignavibacteria > UBA10030 > SZUA-254 > JBEKTW01. The sequence continues at coordinate 227,509 of JBEKTW010000002.1, read as the reverse complement.
CCTGTGAAAGTGGAAGATGAGACGGATAAAGAAATGGAGCGTGATGAGACCGAATCCGACGGGTATGATCGCGAAGAAAAGCCTCTTCGGGAGGTCAAAAAGGTCTTTCTCCTCTACGGCAATGCCCTCAAAGAGAAATTGAAATGCAGCCCGCATGAGGAGATACGCGATGACCATTGCAAAGCCTTCAACGATGATTTTGACGGCGTGAAGGGTTCGCGGTCCCATGAAACGATTCAGTAAGTCGATTCCGAGATGTTTCTCTTCCTTTGTCGCGATCGCTGCCCCGAGGAAACCAACCCACACCACCATGTACCGGAGGAGCGGGTCGGCCCAGAGAAATCCGAACGAAAAGACATTGCGGAGAATGACCTGGAGAAATGCGAGGACGACCATGGAACCCAGGAGCACAACGATGATGCCTGCTTCAATTGCCGTGAGAATTTTTTCTATAAACGAAAGGAGTTTCACCAGGCGGCGATGGACGAAGTGAAGAAGGTCCGGGAATTTACTTCGATTTCTTCGTGGCGCTCTTCGAGCGGACGACCTGGACGGCGGCTTCCGCGTCGTTCAGAAGTTTTTCGTCGTATAATTTTCCGATGAGCATACGACGGGCTTTCCTGCCGATTTCATCGTACTGGGCTAGAAGGTCCTTGTCTGTCACGCTGGTCATCTGGATACCGTTCTTTTTCAGCGTTTCTACAGCTTTGGTATTGTCCTCACGGCTCATCCGGGTCAATTTCGTGAAATAGGTTTTTCCGTTGTTCAGGAGAATATCCTGTATGTCTTTCGGAAACTGGTCGAATTTACTCTTTGAGACGACAATCGCTCCCTGTGCATCGGCGAGCGGGACATCAAGCATATACTTCACGCGTGTAAACCACTGGAGCGCGATACATTCAAACGGCGGTGAATAAATCCCGTCGATCAATTTCGTCTGGAGAGAGGTCATGACGTCGGTGATCGACAGGGGGATGGGATGGACTCCGACCACGCTGAACAGCGCCTCGGCGATGGGGTCGCCTTCCCACATCCACATCCTGACGCCCTTCAATTCAGCGGGAGTCGTCACCTGAGAATTCGTGAAGATATAGACGAAGCCCACTTCAGCCCACCCCAGGAGGACGAATCCGCCGTCCTCAAAGGACTTCTCGAACAGTTCGTGAAATTGATTGCTGACGCTGTCCACTTCATCGCTGGATTTGAACAGGAACGGTGCATCCAGGATGCGCACGTCTTTTGCGATTTCACCGATGCCGACGCCGGTGATCCCGGCCCCGTGGAGTTGCCCTAACCGGATCTTACGCAGGACGTCCTTCTCATCTCCCTGCACTCCGTTCGCGTAAATCTTGAAACCGACTCTGCCGCCGCTTTCCCTGCGTATTGCCTGGTCGTACTCGTTCATCACGTTAATCCACGTGCTGCCCTCCGTCGCCAGCGTAGCGAACTTGATCGTGTACTGCTGGGCGACGAGAGAATATGTCGATAGAAGAATTGCGGCGAATGTACCTAGGTGGATCCGGATACTTCTCTTTGTCAATGTAATCTCCTTCGATGCAAATGGATGAAAAAGCAATGCCTAGAACAAATCGTCGATTTTAGCCCGAAGCAATCTTGCTTTTTTCTTCGCGATTGCATTCGAGAGACGGGCTTCGGGCAGAATATTTATCGAGGCAGTGTCGATGCGTATGAGCAGACTCTCAAACAAATCCCGGTCCTGGGTCTGGACGGCGTACGATCGTGCATAATAGACAAATGTCATGAGAAATCTTCCCCCGTTGATTTGCAGACATTTCTCAAAGTGCATCTTTGACGTATCGGGGTTTCCCCCGAGCATTTTCGGCCGGCTACCATACAATGTTCCGAGAAAGAAATGCGCCCCGCCGTAGAAATAGCCCGGGTCGTGGTCGACCACAAAATTCATCATGGCTTCAACCCGGGGAAGTTCTGCAATGCTTGCGGGGTCGGTGAGACTCAGACTGATGGCGCTTCCCCATCCGACGGCGGTCCAAAAGATGGCAGGGACGTCATCCGGGGAAAAGGTCAATAGTGCGGTACGAAACTCATTGATGTCTTTGTCGAGTGCGCCTGCAAACCGCGTGTTTTTCCGGAGGATTTTCAAGCCATACTCCTTTCCCCGTAGGTAGAACATGCGTGCTCGGTTCAGGCTATCATCTTCCGCGAAACCGAGGGCGTAGCTCGAGTATCCCATGGAGGCCAGGAGAAGGAAATGTTCGTTTTCCGGGTCACTCTTCATGATTGCCTCGAGCAGCTTGAGATTTGATGCGATGCTCTGTTCGGCTATCGTCAAATCCTGTTCCTCGTTGAGGACGGTGAATCCGTTATCCATGATTCCGCCGACGGAGCTGATGGCGATGCGCTGGATGCATCCGGCGAAGAGAAAAGCAATGAGTATGGAAAAATGGAATAGTCTCATGGACATCGAAATGTGGAATGAATATAAGAAAAATAGGTCACGTCTCAAAATCATGTGTTATCAGCGTAATCAGCGGTCATCCGCTGTCATTTGTCTGAACCGCTGATTTATATGATGAAATGATACCGCTGATTGTTTTGTCGCATACCGGATTGCATATCGTGTCTTTTGTTATCAAGATTCATCTTCATCAAATTCATCATCTGTTATCAGCGAAATCAGCGGTCACTGTCTGAACCGCTGATTTATATGATGAAATGATACCGCTGATTGTTATGATGAAATGATACCGTTGATGCTCTCAATAGCTCGATGCTGGTGATTTCTCTGTCCCGCGCTTGATTGCAAGCTTTTTCTCATTTGTGAGTCGTTTAAACTCAAGCTTCTTCGCACCAAAATTAATCAGTAGACCGATCTCTAAGTCAAGAGCTTCCAAGTAATTCAACGCCTGTGCAAGATGAACGTCTTCTACTTGTGTTAGCGCTTTGAGCTCCACCAATATCTTTCCCTCCGCAAGAAAATCCACGCGACGTGTTCCAATGTCTTCCCCTTCATAGTAAATCTGCATTTCTGCTTCTCTGGAAAACCCCAGACCTGCTTTCCCGAATTCAATTGCCAAGGCTCGCTGATAGATCACCTCTTGAAATCCGTTCCCCAGCGTATTATGTACCTTTATTGCGCACCCGATGATCTTTTCAGTGATCGCCGAATACTTGTATTCTTCTTTGATCATGTTTCATCCTCCCCCAAGAAAGATTATTATAAAGACTCTTCTTCATCAAATTCATCATCTGTTATCAGCGTAATCAGCGGTCACTGTCTGAACCGCTGATTGTTATGATGAAATGATACCGTTGATTGTTTTGTCGCACACCTGATTGCATGTCGTGCTTTTTTTTATCATAATTCGTCTTCATCAAATTCATCAGGTGTCATCAGCGTAATCAGCGGTCATCAGCGGTTCTGACCGTTCATGCCATCCACCAATCTATATCGCACACGTTATTCAATGATTGCGGGTCGATATGCTCGATGATCTGCGGGCGAGGTCGAATGCGGGAATCATTCCACAAGAACAAAATCGATCTCACGGTTCTCGGGGTCGACGCGGACGACCTGGACTTTGACCTTATCTCCCAGGCGATAGCGTTTCTTTGTCCGGCGGCCGATGAGTGAATAATGTTTCTCATCGTACACGTAGTAATCGTCTTTCATATCCCTGACACGGACGAGTCCTTCAACTAGCAGGTCGGTAATCTCGACAAACATGCCGAAATTCGTCACGCCGGAGATAATGGCATGGAATTCGTCGCCGACGTGGCGCTTCATGTACTCCACCTGCATGACCTTTACCGAGGCGCGTTCGGCTTCCATGGCGACACGTTCCATGTCCGAGGACTGTTTGCAAATCGTTGGAAGAATCTCTAGGAATTGCTGCCGCCGTTTGTGCGCCATCTTCTGCTCGTATTCGTGCAGGAGCCTGTGGACGATCAGATCGGGATAGCGGCGAATGGGAGACGTGAAATGCGTGTAGTACCGGAACCCGAGCCCGAAGTGACCGATATTGGTTTCCGAGTAGATCGCCTTGGCCATGGACCTGATCGCAACTTCATTGATAACGGTTTCCTCCTCCTTGCCCTTGACGTCCCTGAGGAGTTTTTGGAGGGCGCGCGATGTCACGCCGCCGTCCAGACTCAACGAATAGCCGAGGTGTTCGACAAACGAGGCAAGGTCGCGCAGCTTATCGGGGTCGGGTGTATCATGGATGCGATAAATGAACGGCCGGATGTTTTCTTCTTTTTTGGCGACGCCGATATGTCTTGCGACGACCTGGTTGGCAAGCAGCATGAATTCTTCGACCAACCGATGTGCGTCAAGGCGCTCTTTCTTTATTATTTCCGTCGGTTGCCCCTTGTCGTCGAATCGAAATTTCGTTTCAACGGTTTCGAAGTCGATGCTTCCTTCTTTCATTCGCTTCTGGTGCAGGATCTGACTGAGCTTATGCATTTGCCCGATTATTTCCGCATGAATCCCGCGGCCGGTCGTGATGATTTTTTGCACTTCCTCGTAGGTGAACCGCCGTTTGCTGTGAATGACGCTTTTCACGATCCGCGACCCCTTGACCATTCCGCGGGGACTGACCGTCATCATCGTGCTGTACGTCAAACGGTCGACGTTCGGCCGCAAGCTGCAAAGATTGTTCGAGATATTTTCCGGAAGCATAGGAATCACCTCGTCGGCGAGGTAGACGCTCGTGCCGCGTTTGAGCGCCTCGACGTCCAGAGCCGACCCTTCGCTGACATAGTGGCTGACGTCGGCGATATGAACGCCGAGAAGGAAATCCCCGTCGTTCTGCACTTCGAGAGAAACGGCATCGTCGAAATCCTTGGCGTCCTCGGGGTCGATTGTGAAACAGACATGCCCGCGCAGGTCAAGGCGTCTCTTGTACTCCTCCTTCGGTATGGCTGCGTCGGTCTTCTCCGCCTCGGCGAGAACATCCTTCGGAAAGTGTAGCGGTAGCTGGAATTGTCGCGCGACGGAAGCCATCTCGGCGCGGACTTCGCCCGACTTCCCGAGTACTTCGACAATATGGCCTTCAGGATTGAGCTGGCGGGAAGTCCATTCATCTATGACCGCGACGACCTTCTGCCCCGGCCGAGCCCCCATCGTTTTTGTCTTCGCGATGTAGATATCGCGTCCTATGCGGCGGTCATCGGGCGCGACGAAGAAGAAATCGTGGCCCTTTTCGATGACGCCGACGACCGGCTGCCTGCTCCGTTCGACGATATCAACAATTTCGCCCTCGAGAGATGTCGCCTGTCCCTTCACCATCACCGGACTAGGTGTCGCAAATAGTGCTACGCTCACCGTATCACCGTCAAGCGCCGTCCCGAGATTTGGATTCTGGATAAACACCCGGCCCTGATGCGGCGGGAGGAGGTCGACAGTGCCGTGCCCCTGTTTCGCGAGTTTTATAATTCCGGTCGCGGTATGAGAACGGGGGGGAGACAAATGGCCGTAGCGTTTTCGGTGAATACGGTCGATAAGTTTGGATTGAAAGAATTCGTTCAATAATCCCCCCAATGCGCGCGCTTCATCTTTGTGTTTGATGGAGAGACGGCGGGCGAGCTCTTCTACAGTGAAATGCTCGCGCGGGTGACTGGCGAAAAACTGCAAAAGACGTTCTTTGAGATCGTCGGGATGTCGTTCGGTCATGGTTCAAAAAGAGAATCGATAATAAATGCGCGCGGTATTTGTAAGTTTACGGTCTTCGGAGGATTCTGTGCCTTCGACTTTATGCTCGAACTCAAAAAAGACATTTCTGATCGTTCTTGTATTGAAAACGTCTCCGAGGTTGAGTTGATAGCTGACGTTGGCGTTGCCGATGTCGTTCAGAATCTGTCCGCCGAACCGCCAGTAACCGTTGAAGAGTTCCCCCGTGACCCGCAGGTCGGCACTTCCTTGCAGGCTTCCCCCGCGGTATGAAACCTCGGCTGTCCTGATGAACGGAAACTCCTTCCGCATGAAGTCGGACAGCACGCCGGAGAGGAACGATGTTGTGAAACCGGATAGAACCGATGAACTCGTCGATTGTCCATACGTAGACAGCGCGTTTGCTTTATCCTGAGAAGTAAGCTCGTCCTTGAATTTCCCGGTCATGATAAACGAAATGGCGTCCGATTGTACGTCGCCGCCTTTGGCCTGGGTTGCCCAATCGACCGGGTCTTTGCCCGGGTCAATCTGCACTTTCATGGACATCTGCAGAATCGGTTGATATCGCGTTCCCGAAATGTCCAGCTCGACGATTGTTTTTTGAGCCACACTGTCCTTTTGGTGCACACCTTCGTACGTTGCGGTGACGTTCAGGACAGGGTTGTCCCATGGTCCGGTGAAGTGGAGATCTCCCGTCGCCTCGAACCGTTTCAGAAAGTAATAGTATGAGCCGGGTGTAATGGTGATGGTGCCCTTGACAGTGGGAGTGCCCTGGTTATTGACCAGTGTGACATTTCCGTCGAGCTTCGCTGAAAGCTCTTCATTAGTGGTTGGCGTGACGATCATGCGGATTCGCGACGGGCCCTGCGTCTCAATACTGAGGTCGTAATCCAATCTTTCCAGGAGGGTAGTATCCGCCGAATGGATGTCCTTCGACGAAGAGGAAGCCGAGCTGTCGGTCGAACCGTAGAAGCGGTCGGCGAACTGTCCTTTCCCTTTCTCCGAAGCTAGTGTGTCGATGACGATGTACTTGAGCGTGAGAGCAGAACCGCTGAATGTCGTCTCCTTTGTCGGCGGGAAAACTATATCCATGTCGCTGATGAGAATTCTGCCGGTCACCCGCGGATGCTTGAGCGTTCCAGTAATCTTCAGCCCGGGGGGGTCAAACGCAGTGAATAACGTTCCGTACATCGTTTGAATGACGTGGCGTGTCGCGTCGGTCATGACGACGAGCTGGCCGGTCGCGACCAGCTCGACGGAGTCGATCTGGAAGTTCTTCATCCTCACCGTTCCATTCACTGTCGCTTCTCCATTGCTGCGGTCTTCCGGAATATTGCGGATGATGAAGTTCTGGAGCGAGAGCTTGTCCCCGGAGGGCTCGAGGTCACCCGAAACGGTGTAGACAATATTGTTCGGCCGGAATCTGAACCGTGAAGTCTTGATTGAGATCGCCCCCTTGTAGACCGGGTTGAGCGGTGTTCCGGTGAGGGTGATGTTGCAGACCATCTGTCCGCTGAGGTTCTCAAGTTCGGGGAATAATGACTCGAGCGCGTTGATGTTGAAGTTCTTCGAAGTGATTTCAAGCTGCTGTTCCTTATCGAGGAATCGTTCATCGACACATTTGAGCGCGAGATCCATCGGCACGACTCCTTTTACCAAAAGCTGGGGGGTCGTGTCGGTCAGCGCAGATTTCACCTTCATGTCAATGGTGGCGAGGTGGTCCCGGTAACGGATGCTTGCCGCGATGTTCCCGACGCTCGTTCTCTTATAGAGAACATTCCGACCGGTGGCAGCGGCGTCGATGACCGGGGCATCCGTCGTGCCGGAGAGGTCGATATCGGCGTCCGCACTGCCCGCGAAACCGATTTCGTGCTGGTGAATACCGTGAGGATGAATCAAGGAATCCAATTCCGACAACAAGAAATTCCGCACGGAGAGCTTCAGGTCGCATTTCCCCGAACTATCCAGGCTTCCCGTGAGCGCGAACGATTCCGGTCCATGCTTCATCATTGCGTGCATTACCCTGCATCCTTCGGCATTCAGCCTGACCTGGATATCATTCTCATTTTCCCATTTCAGGGCTTCTGTAGATACGGCAAATGTGTCAACATCGAAAGCGTACGTTCTTGGCTGGAGGGCAACCCTTCCGTGAAGATTTACGTCGTAGACAGAGTCCACGACCCCTTTCAACGTGCACCAACCCTCGGCTTGACGGTAATCGAACCGGGCGTGAACATTGGCCAACGATACCGAATTCAGCAACCCTGACTGGATGTTGACGTCGATATTTGTCGCAAGCTGTTCCAGTGTACGCATTGTGCTCAGGCTGTCCGCCTGTATCCTGATGCCGCAGTTATGAATGAGAATGCCGCTCTTGATCGTGCCGAGAAACGACTCATCGAGAGCGCCATTCAGGTTGAACGAAAGGCGTTTGTCTGTTCCCCGAAGACTGCCGTTAAAGTCTCCTTTGGCGTTAAACGGAATCTCGCCGACAATGTCTGCAAGTGGCTCCAGGTTCTTGAGGGTGATGTGGTAGGTGAAATCCTGGAGGAGTTGTCCGGTTCCGTGACGTGCCACAGTCCGCAAGACCTGCTTATTTTCGCTGGCGGTTGTGTCGGTGCCCCCGGCGTGTCCGATCATTTTATGGACGAACGTTTCCGCCAGTTCGGGAAGAATCGAAGCGAGCAAATCAAGGTCAAATTGTCCGTTCAGTTCAACGTCGGAAATTGCCGACTGGATTGACAAATGCTTATTGCGGCCGTCGTGCTGGTCAAGCACCAGGTGTACGTCCTGCCGGGAAAACGAATGATGGTTCAGGATCGAGGGCAGGAGTGTGATCGCTGCGTCGGTGCTAAGGTCGTCGATTGTTGTCCCCGAACCGTTCAACTTTGTGGTGAACGAAAGATTCGTCTCAAACTTCGAGTCTGGAAAAATCCTGGATAGGTCGAGGGAACCGAACGTAAGAACTCCTTCCCAGGCCGGGAGGTCGGGATTCGTGAGATTGATTTTTCCTTTTGCGTCGGCAGTCATTCCTCCAAGATTGACGGAAGAAGTATATTGGAAACGGTGCGGCCAGGCATCGACGTTGATTTGCGAATGCGCGATGGCAAAATTCCGGATCTTTCCGGAATCGATGTTGAGTTTAAGATGAGCGGAGAGGCTGTCGAGCGAAAATCCTTCACCTTTGAGCTCACCCCTGGTCGACATCACGCCGGGGAGGCTCTTGACACTGAGGATTGTTCCCACGTCGAGCTTGTTGGTGGAGAACGTTAGGTCATATTGTGGAAGGCCGTGCGTGAGATTCATCTGCCCCGAAAGGCTCAGGTCGCCGTGCTCCCCTTTCATGGATACCGTCGCTTTGAAGTCGAGGGGTTTCCCGACGTACTGTGCGAAGAGGGAAAGCTGTCCGACCCCTTCGAACGCCGGGAGATGAGATGAAGGGAGCAGCTTCGCGACATCGGCTGGGTCGACCCTGCTGTCGCCTATGAGAACGTCCAGGCGCAAATCGTCCGGATGGTGAAGATTCTTCAACGTCCCCGCCAGTTTCAATGAACTTGACTGTGTGCGGAGGTTCATGTGCTTGATATTCAGATTCCCGAATTCCCCGCTTGCTTCGAGGTCAAGGGCGGAAGACCCTTCGAAGGGCTCGAGCGCTGGCAGGAAACTCTTCAACTCGGAAAAATCAACGTTCCTGGCGTTCAACTGCAGTTGCACCGGGTCAAACTGGTAACTTGCGATGTTGATTCCCTTGAACACATTCGGCCCGCTCATCGCGGCGCTGAATTGGAGCGAGGATTTTCCTGTCTGGATGACGACGTTGCGCATGCCGATTCCTTCCCGGTCGGCTTTGAATTCACCGGAAAACCGGGAGAGCTGAAACTCTGGGGTGACGGATAAAAATGAGGCGGACTGGATCACCGCGCTGATGTTGTCGGTCCTGATGGCGGCAGAAAGGTTAAGGTTCACATCGTGTAATGAAAAATTATGGTATTCAACTTCGCCCGGCCGGGAGGTATCATGGTCCGGCGACGCGAGGGATGCGAAATCGATGAGGGAAATTGTTCCGTCTTTGAGCTCTACATTCTTAAGGATAATGCTCCAGTCAAAAGCGCTATGGCTGGTATCCCCCGAAGACCCGAGGAGCTTCGCGAAATTCCATTCGCCGGTCAATGACCGGATGAGCGTGATGGAGGGATGCTGGACAGTGAGGCGGTTGACAACGATTGATTTCCTCAGAAGGGCCAGCGGATCGTGTTCGAGGTTGATGGGACCGGTCGAGAGCAGCTTGACCTCTCCGTAATCAATGGCGAGTGAATCGATCTCGATGCCGGTGATGAAATTACCGCGGATGGTTCCGAGGTGGAGCTGGACGTTCGCTTTCGTGGAGAGGGAGGAGACCACGATTGTGCGAAGACGATCCTTGAAGAAATTCGTCTGCGTAATGGTCGCGATGAGAATCAGAAGGAGGAAGAGGATTCCAGCCGAAACACCGATAACCTTGAGAATGGTTTTGACAACCTTCATCAGTGTGATGTTCCCTCAGCAGTAACGCTCACGGATCCGGTCAATGATCTGGGAGGTAGAGAGTCCCGGGGTCAGTTGTATCGTGGAAACGACCCCGCCCGCTTGTTCCACAACGTCCTTGCCAACAATGTCGTTGACTTTCCAATCAGCGCCCTTCACGAGCACGTCCGGAACGATTGCGCGAATGAGCGCATCCGGCGTATCTTCATCAAATAAACATACGTAATCCACGGGCAAGAGATTCGCGACGATGACAGCACGGTCGTTCTGGTCGACGATGGGCCTCTTTTCTCCTTTGATTCTCCGGGCGGAAGCATCCGTGTTGATACCGACCACCAGGATATCTCCCAGCGCTTTCGCTTTCGTGAGGTATTCGACGTGTCCCTTGTGAAGAATGTCGAAGCAGCCGTTGGTGAAAACGACTTTTTGTCCGGACTGCCGGCATGCTTCACGGGAACGCCGCAATGCGGGGAGAGTGACGATCCGGCCCATTAGTTCGCCGAGTCTGACCGAGGCCGGTGATTCATGTCCTGGAGGACGGCATCCCGGAGTTCATTTTTGACGATGGGAACGATGCCGACCGAGCCGCAGACAATGCCGCCGGCGATGTTCGCGAGAGTTGCGGCTTCTCTGATGGTCGCGCCGCTGACGAGCGCCATTGTAAGGGTGGCGATGACCGTGTCGCCGGCCCCGGAAACGTCGGCGACGTTGCGTGCCTTTGTCGGAACGTGAGTGACCGTCCCGTCTCTTTCGAACAACGACATCCCTTGCTCGCCCCGCGTCAGGAGCACGCCGGAGCAATTGAGTCGTTCGAGGATCTTTTTCCCTGCGGTAATGACTTCGTGCTCATCGTTCATCCTCAGTCCCAGGACTTCTTCGACTTCCTTCCGGTTGGGTTTGAAAACCGTGACATTGGTGAATTCAAAGAAGTTGTTGTATTTCGGGTCGACAGCGATGGGCTTGTTATGTTGATTGGCCCACTCGACAATCCGGTGAATCAGGCTCTTGACGATGACCCCTTTGTTGTAATCTTCAATGATGATCCCGTCAATCGCTTCACTATTGCGCAGAAGTGTTTCAAGAATTCCATTCTGGATCGTGGTGGGGATCTCTTTCCGTGATTCCCGGTCGATTCGAACCACGTGCTGACTGTGTGCGATGATGCGGGTCTTGACGGTCGTTGGGCGCGCATGATCGACGACAATGCCATCGACCGGAAAGGCGTTCTCACGAATGATGTTCAACAGCTTCTTTCCGCTGGAATCATCACCGAGAACACCGACAAGCAGCGGTTTACCCCCGAGCGACTTGATATTATGCGCGACGTTTGCCGCTCCGCCCAGGCGTACTTGTTCGGTTTCAACATCGACGACGGGCACAGGTGCTTCCGGCGATATCCGGTTGACCTTGCCCCAGATGTAACTGTCGAGCATCAGATCGCCGACCACCGCGATCGTTTTTCCATTAAGAGAGTCGAGCAGCGCGTTCAATCGTTGTTCGGATATATGCACCATGGAAATCGGCTGTTTAAATGACTCATAATTTATCGAAATATACCCAGATCCGGCTTGATAATCAAGTGATAGATCAAGCGTTCCTTTGTTTTTTCTTCCTTTATTCGATATATTTCACCTCCTATGCGAGCAATACCGAGAGTATCTCAATTCCAGTTCAAATATTTCCAGAAGCTCACGAGAAAAAAATACCGGGAGCAGGAGAAGAGATTCCTCATCGAAGGAACAAAACTTGTCCACGAGGTGCTCCAGTCTGACTGGAAACTCGAAACCCTCCTGCTGCACCGGGATTTTCTGATGACCGAGAGCGCCCGAGACATCTTGCGCCTCGCTGAGGCCGTTCATTGTGAATTATTGGAAGTCTCCAGCGACGAACTCAAAAAGCTTTCGGATACAGTGACGCCGCAAAGCATCATCGGTGTGGTTGCTTCCAGGCCTCAATTGCTCGATTCGGTTCTAACGGGAGACGCGCATCGCTGTCTTGTGATTGCCCTCGATGATGTAGCCGACCCCGGGAATGTCGGCACGATCCTCCGCACGTGCGATTGGTTTGGCGTGGATGCTGTTGTGTTGAGCAAGTCGAGCGTGGAGATTTTCAATCCCAAGGTTGTTCGCTCCGCCATGGGGTCCCTTTTTCATTTACCGATCTGCACCGACGCGGATTTGCCTTCCGTTTTGAAATTGGCGAAGCGCAACGGCTTCGAAATCATCGCAACTGTCATCGAAGGTGGAAGGATGCTGCCCGCGATTGACTTTGCCGCGAAGACGGTTATGGTGTTTGGCAATGAAGCTCATGGGGTATCTCCGGAAATCACGCAGCTTGCCGACCAACTGATGACGATCCCGAAACATGGCAGGGCAGAGTCGCTCAACGTTGCGATCGCCAGCGGGGTCGCGATAGGTTATTGGCAGATGACGTCTCCGATGCATCACGCCGGTGCGAAGGACCGCCTTCCATAGAACAGGGAATCGGAGAAAACTTGCTTTTGTTTCGTGTTTTGGCTAACTTTTGGATGAAAATCGAATTCGAACCGTGCTAGACAACTATATTCCCATCGGCATAATGATCTGCATCGCCGTCGCTTTCGGAGTTGTCATGTCGAAGGCGAGTGAGATCTTTGGACCGAAGAACTCGACGGAAGAAAAATTATCGACCTATGAGAGTGGGATGGAACCCGTGCGCACTGCCCAGGAACGATTTTCCGTCAGGTTCTATCTGATCGCCATGCTGTTTATCGTCTTTGATATTGAAGTCGTTTTTCTGTATCCCTGGGCGGTCAATTTTCGAGATCTAGGCGTTTTCGGATTTCTTGAGATGCTCGTGTTCATGGCAATTCTCATGGCAGGCCTTTTGTACGTGTGGAAGAAGGGTGCCCTGGATTGGTCTCGGGCAACAACGCAGCCGGCCGAAGCGCCCCGCGAAGTTTCGTTGCGCAACAAGCAGGCGATGGAAGAAAGGACGGTTTGATGCGATGCCGGGGAACGTAAATGAAGGATTTCTGACCACGCGAATAGAAGATATCATGCACTGGTCGCAAAAGAATTCCCTCTGGCCGATGCCGATGGGGATTTCATGCTGCGCCATCGAGATGATGTCGTTCGCGGGACCGAGGACGGATGTCGCCCGTTTTGGTTCGGAGGCATTCCGGTTTTCCCCGCGACAAAGCGATTTGATGATCGTCGCCGGTACGGTGACGTACAAGATGGCCCACGTTGTTCGGAAGATCTATGACCAGATGCCGGACCCGAAATGGGTGATCGCCATGGGCGCCTGCACGTCGACGGGGGGGATGTACCGTTCCTACTCGGTCGTGCAGGGAATTGATCTCTTCATTCCGGTAGACGTGTACGTCGCGGGTTGTCCCCCCCGGCCTGACAATCTCCTGAAGGGTTTGATGGAGGTTCAAAAGAAAATAGCGCGCGGCGAACGGCCCGGTCAAAAAACATATGTGGGGGAGATGGGAGAGCTTTCTCACACTTCATGAAGGACGCCATTCTCGAAAAAATCAAGTCGCAGTTTAAGAATGCAGTCGAATCCACGAGCGAGTTTCGCGGTGAAGTCACTATCGTCGTGAGGAAACAGGACATCGTCGACGTTTGTCGGTTTCTGCGTGACGACGATGAGCTGCAATTCGACATGTTGAAGGATCTCTGCGGGGCGGATTACTTTCGTCCGGAGGACCGGTTCGAAGTGGTGTATAATCTGTATTCACTGAAGAACAAATACCGGCTGCGTCTCAAAGTGCGGGTTGATGAGTCCGACCTCCACGTTCCATCGATGACTCCGGTTTGGCCGGGGGCGAATTGGCATGAACGGGAGACGAATGACATGTACGGAATTGTTTTCGATGGTCATCCCGACCTGCGTCGCATCTATATGCCGGAAGAATTCGAACACTATCCGCTGAGAAAAGATTTTCCGCTCATGGGGATTCCCGGCTCACTTCCGCTTCCGCGCAAATAGTTCGATTCGGCCCCATGGAATCACGTCTTACCGAATCCCGGCAAAAAATCCTGAAGGCACTGGAGGGACAGGACACCACCGTCACGTTCGACGACCCGCTGGACAGCGAGATGGTGCTCAATATGGGCCCCCAACATCCTGCAACGCACGGCGTTCTTCGATTGCTTCTCAGGTTGGACGGCGAGACTGTCATTTCGGCCGTCCCCGACCTCGGATACTTGCATCGCGGCTATGAAAAGCTCGCCGAGAATATGACGTATCATGAGTACATTCCGCACACCGACCGTCTCGACTATCTTTCGCCGCTTGCCAATAATGTCGCGTATGTTCTTGCAGTCGAAAAACTCGCCGGCATTGAAGTTCCACCACGCGCCCAGTACATCCGGGTGATCTGCGCCGAGCTTGCGCGACTCGCCTCGCACCTTGTCTGGCTGGGGTCTATGGCAATGGACGTCGGCGCGGTGACGGTGTTGCTGTGGGGCTTTCGTGAGCGGGAAAAGATTCAGGATATCTGGGACATCCTCACGGGCGTGAGGTTCACCACGAGTTTCACGCGTATCGGAGGCCTCGCTCAGGATATGACCGACGAAGCCGCCGGCATGACAAAGGACTTTATCGACCAGCTTCCAGCGTCGATTGATGAATGCGAAAAACTCCTCTTGAAAAACCGGATCTTTATCGATCGATGTGAAGGCGTAGGTATCCTCTCGCAGCAAGATGCCATCAGGATGGGAGTCACCGGCCCGATTTTACGGGCGACCGGGGTTGCGCACGACCTCCGTCGCGACGAACCCTATCTTGTGTACAATGCTCTCGACTTCAACGTTCCGGTCTACACGGATTGCGATGTCCTTGCGCGCTTCTACGTTCGCATGCAGGAGATGCGGGAGAGCATAAAGATTATCCGGCAGGCACTGGAGAAAATGCCTGTTGGCGCGGTCAATGCGCGGGAACCAAAACGCGTCCTGCCGAAGAAAGAACGTACCTACGGCAAGATGGAAGAGCTCATTCACGATTTCATGCTGGTCAACTTCGGTATCAACCCTCCGATCGGTGAAGTGTATCATGCGGTCGAAGCTTCCAAGGGCGAGCTGGGATTTTATATCGTAAGCCACGGTGAAGGAAATCCCTGGCGGCTCAAGATCCACTCTCCGTCCTTCGTCAATATCCAGTCGCTTCCCATCATGCTCAAAGGCGGTATGATCTCCGATATCGTCGCCGTCATCGGAAGTGTCGACCCGGTGATGGGGGAAGCGGACAAGTAATGATGTGCGATGCTCTCTGAAGAGAATCTCAAGAAAATAGAAGAGTTGAAAAAGCGCTATCCGACCGCCAAGGCACTCGTACTGCCCGTGCTCTGGATGGCCCAGGAACAATTTGGGTGGATCTCTCCCGAGACGATGAAGTACGTCGCCGGCCTCCTGAACGTCCCACTCGGACACATTTATGGCGTGGTAACGTTTTATACGATGTTCAACACGAAGCCCGTCGGGAAATACCACGTGCAGGTCTGTACGAATGTTTCCTGCCAGCTTCTCGGCGCGGACAAACTCACCGAACATATCTGCGCACGGCTCAAGGTGAAACCCGGAGAAACGACGCCCGACAAGAAATTTACGGTCACGGAGGTCGAATGTCTCGGTTCGTGCGGGACCGCTCCGATGATGCAGGTCAACGATGAGTATTACGAGGGTCTAACAACCGAAGCGGTCGACAAGCTTCTCGCGGAACTAAAGTAATGTATGCCTGACCTCGCCGAAAAACTTATCCTTCCTGATATACCGGACCTGCACCGGATCGATGTCTACGAAGGCCATGGTGGATACCAGGCCTTTCGGAAGGCATTGGCGATGAAGCCCGAGGAGGTCACCGACCAGGTGAAAAGATCCAATCTTCGCGGTCGGGGCGGGGCCTGTTTCCCGACGGGACTTAAATGGACGTTTATGCCGAAACAAACGTCCATGCCGAAATATCTCTGCGCGAATGGAGATGAAAGCGAGCCGGGGACGTTCAAGGACAGGCAGATCTTCGAACTCAACCCGCATCTGTTTATCGAAGGCGCATTGATCGCCGCCTATGCAATGGGTGTCTCGACGACGTACGTTTATGTCCGTGGCGAATACGTGAAATGGATCCGGTTGCTCCAGAAAGCGATCGACGACGCGTACGCGAAGAACTACGTCGGAGCAAATATCCTCGGAACGAGTTTCAGCACGAACATGTATATTCACCGGGGAGCCGGGGCGTATATCTGCGGCGAAGAATCGGCTCTGATGAATTCCATCGAGGGCGACCGCGGGTATCCAAGGGTGAAACCTCCGTTTCCCGCACAAAACGGATTATGGGGGTGCCCGACGACCATCAACAATATCGAGACGATTGCCAACGTCCCGATCATCATCGCGAAAGGTTGGGAATGGTTTTCGAAGATCGGCGAGCCAAAACATCCGGGTACCCTCCTGTTCGGCGTCAGCGGTCACGTGAACAAGCCCGGCGTGTTTGAATTCCCTACCGGTATTCTGCTCACCGACCTCATTTACAAGCATGCAGGCGGAGTTCCGGGAAATAAGAAGGTCAGAGCAGTGATTCCGGGAGGGTCGTCGACGATGTGGCTGCGGGGAGATGAACTCGATGGCGTGAAGATGGATGCAGAGTCCTTGAAATCGGTCGAAACCTCGATCGGAACCGGCGGTGTGATTGTCATGAACGAAGACACAGATATTCTCAAGGTTCTTGCACGCATCGCTCATTTCTATCACCACGAATCGTGCGGGCAGTGTACCCCGTGCCGTGAAGGCTGCGGCTGGATGGAGAAGATCCTCAACCGGTTTGTCGACGGCGAAGGGACGATGCAGGATGTCGACCTGCTGCTGGATGTGGCGAACAATATCGAAGGCAACACCGTTTGCGCCCTTGGTGATGCGGCGGCGTGGCCGGTGCAAAGCGTGATAAAAAAATTTCGGGATGAATTTGAGCGGCGGGCGCGAAAGACTCCCATAGTTTCGAAATCTGTCAAGCCCCCCCATCTCGTAACCGCGTAGAGCTTAGTTGTTCTGCGCTCCTTCAAGTATCCATCTCTTTATTCCCGTGATTTGATTGTTGTTGAGGGGCGGGAGCGGCGGAGGCGGCATGATTCTCAGGCCGTGACTTTTTTCGATACTCCAAACAAGCGGACTGTTGGTAGTGTCCTTAAATCTTACGACGGGCGGGCTTGCGCTTATTAAATCCTCATAGGTCTCAAGATTGAGACCGCCTTGTGCCGTATACTGGTCATGGCAGGTCGGCTGGGCACAGCTATGGAGGAACAACGGTTCCACTTGCTTGCCGTAGCTCACACCGCTCGCCGGAAAGACAATATCGCTTCCGTTCTGATTTGTGCTATTGTCTTTACAGCCGGGAGTGAGAAGAGCTGCCGCCAGGAGAAGGATCCATGCGAGATGTTGAATGCCGGTTTTCATATGGCAGCAAGCCCCGGGGAGATACGAGAATCATCGATAGTCTGCGCGATCTGCCCGTAGAGATGGGAGGTAACGAGATACCCGTAGAAGGACGTTGCGAATATTCCGACCAGGAAAAAAATGATTCCTACACTCGCCAGGATCTGAACACCGATCGCCAGCAACATTGCAAGGCAAGCGTCTCGCCAGTGAGCCTTGAAAAGGTGCAATACCTTGCCCACGCCGAGCGCATCCCCGATGTTTTCACGGGCCGAAAACCTGGCTGCGATGATAGGCTTAAGGGAGGCGATGAAGAGAGAATAGGGCAGAACCAGGAGGATGATGACCATTGCGAAGCCGGTGCCGGCTACCATTCCGGGAAGTCCTCCATGATGCAGATTCGCAACAACGAGGAGAAGGAGAGCCGGGATGAGGATGAGCGCCGTCGGCAGATTGTAGATGACGAGAACCATGATATATTTGAAACCCACGATGAATTTTACACCAACGTCTTTCCATTCCGGGAGAGGGTACTGCTCATGTCGTCTCATCCGTTGAATGAGTTCGATGTAGTAACCGCAGACCACAGGGAACCCAATGAGAAAAACACAGAATGCCGCAAAGATAGTTCCGACGACCATTTTTGCCAGCCAGTTCGGATCTTTGAACGGGAATGAAAATGCTTCGCCGATGTCTCTCATATCAAGAATGATAGCAAAAAACAAAGTGACTTGCAAATAGGAATTTCGCTTGATTTGATGGGGGCCGGCTCGATTTTCGCGCAGGCCGGATGAGACCCCCCTCCCCGTCCCAGCGCTGTCAGTGATGGCGGACACTGTGGGATTGACATTTATTCCTTAATTTGGTAGTTTAATAACAGTGCTGTGGACGAATACGGTTTGGAACAATTTGTGTAACATTAATCGGGGTGACGTGATGAAAAAGGTGCCAGTGCTTTTTGTGCTCTTTCTCTTGACATTTCGAGGAGAAGCCCAGTGGGGCCAGACGAATGGGTTGACGGGGCAGAGTGTTTTCAGTTTTGCCGCGAGTGGATCCAACATTCTGGCAGGTAGCGACAGCGGAATCTATCTCTCGACGAACGGTGGGCTTGGATGGATAAGAATCAAGAAGACGAATAGCCCTGCCATTTCGTTCGCAGTACGCGGCTCACTCATTTTCGTTGGCACGGCCGGGAGCGGCGTTCTCTCCTCGTCCGATACCGGTAAGACATGGCATGGCGATTCATTGGATCATAGCACCGTGTACTCCTTTGGCATGCATGATTCGACAATTCTAAAGGGGACTGATAATGGTGCCCTCCGCAGTGTCGATAGCGGAAAGACATGGCAGTCTGCGCTGTTGGGCGGTCTCTCGGTGAAATGTCTGATTGCCGACAGCGCCGGCATCATTGCCGGTACCAGCACTGGCGGACTCTTCCGGACCTCCGACGATGGCGAGAGCTGGCATGCGATCGATAACGGGTTGATGACCAATTTCATTTCGTCGTTTGCAGTGATCCAGTCGAGTATTTTTGCCGGGACCGACAACGGTATCTTCCGCTCCACGGACCATGGCCTGAACTGGCAGCTGGCGGATAGCGGGCTGACGGACAATCGTGTCCAATGTTTCTCCGTCATCAGTGTGAACTTCTTCGCCGGAACGGTTGGGGGAGGGGTATTCCTTTCAACGGATGCTGGCACGCACTGGCAGGCAGTGAATGACGGATTGGATTCCCTTGATATCCGCGCTCTGGCCGTCACCGATTCGAACATACTGGCAGGCACGTTTGGCGGAGGTGTATGGCGTCGCCCACGGGCCGGCTTCATAACGTCTGTCCGGGAAGACCGTCCGGGACAGACCCCCCGGAGTTATGCTCTCCTGCAAAACTACCCTAATCCTTTCAATCCCACCACGGTTATCGATTATCAATTGCCGAGTGACGAGTATGTGACCCTTCGGGTGTATAACGCGCTGGGGCAGGAGGTGCGGACCCTCGTTAACGGCGTCGTCCAAGCTGGCCCCCATTCAACGGTATTCGACGGGGAGAACCTGGCAAGCGGAGTTTATTTCTATCGGTTGACCGCCGGCAGGTTCACCAGTGTGATGAGGTTCCTCCTCGTCAAATAATCCGAGTTCCTTTTCGCCAGACTTTTCCACGGGAAAACCGTTGCCGGTCAGGGCGACGCGAGCCCCCGTGTCCGACTTCTCGTCAAAATCTGTTCCGTCTCTCTTTGCCGTCCTCACATCGGTCGTCAGTGGACCGTGGTTCTCGTAACCACAGTCACGCTTTCTGAAGATAATGTATGATGTGTGCGAGCGAGCGTGCGTGTCCTGACCTGATTGACTTTTGCCACATTTTTGTATACATTTATTGGGTTTCGTCATTCGTCACTTGTCAATTGGAGATTGCAAATAGAAGTTCGATCCGAAATTGGCAATCGTAAATTGAAAATATCTCTGGGGCTGTAGCTCAGTCCCGATTCGACTGAACTTAACGAATGCAGTGAAGTTAAGTTCATCGTCGAATCGAGGATCCCGCCGCAGGCGGGATTGGGAAAGCCGAGGGTCCCGGAATCTGAAGGATAGGTGAAAGCTTAATCCGAAATTGGCAATCGTAAATTGAAAATATCTCTGGGGCTGTAGCTCAGTTGGGAGAGCGCGTGAATGGCATTCACGAGGTCGAGGGTTCGATCCCCTTCAGCTCCACGAAGAGAATGATTGGTTCGCCTGCGAGTCTTGAGTCACTCTCGGACGTTGTCCAAGATCAATCGCTCACTGTTGACCAATCTCCACATCACCGGTTCACAAATTAACCAGTTAACCGACAATGGCTAAACGGTTAGAAGAATTCCAATCGTTCCGCACGAAAATGAACAAACGCATCCTCGGCGTTGACAATCGTGCGATCAAACGTTTCTTCGGCGTCGATACACTAACGTACGAGCCGGGAAAGCTCGATGCCAAGACGAAGGAAATGCTCGGTCTGGTCGCCTCGACGGTGCTTCGGTGCGACGACTGCATATCATACCACATTCTTCGATGCAAGGAGCAAGGGGTCACCGAAGACGAGATGTTTGAAATTTTCAGCGTTGCTCTCACGGTCGGAGGCTCGATTGTCATTCCGCACTTGCGTAGGGCCGTTGCGTTCCTGGATGAAGTGAATGAGGGCAAGGGCCGTGAGCGTGCGCAATAAGCTCCTGCAACATTTCATCGCTTCTTCCGTAACATCTTGCGGTGTTGAGGGTGCCCAATTCTTACAATATTGGTCTTTTTGATGACTCTCGGAAGTTGTGCCCGCTCTTTTCCACGGCTTCGTGCCGTGTAACTACATTTCTGTCCACATGATGAATTCTTCGCAGGCGTCCTCCCCGGGTACCACCCAACTGCTTGTTGACGTGGCGAACAATTCTCATGATCTCGTCATCTTGACGGATGGGAAACAATCCATTCACTTTGTGAATCGAATCGCATGCCGGAGAACTGGGTACAGCTCGAAGGATTTGCTGGGGAAGAAACTCCACTCGCTGTATCTGAGGGGTAAGGCGGCAAGCTATGTGTCCAAAATCTCAAAGGCTCTGCGGGAAAAAAGTAGGTGGTCGGGGGAGATAGAATTTCAAAAGTCTGACGGGACGGCTTTGTGGCTTGACGCCTCCATTTTCTTCTCCGGTTCTCCGGGTCACCCAGCAAACGAGATGGTTGTGGTGGCTCACGACCTGAGCGACCTGCGATTGCGCATCAACCAATCATGGAAATCGGAGAACAAACTCGAGTCCGTTTTCAATACGATGAAGGACGCGATGTTCGTGACGGATATGAAAGGCAAAGTGGTGCTGTGCAACAGCGCGCACGCTCAAATGTCGGGATATTCGGAGACGGAGATTATCGGAGCTGAGCCTCCCTACCCATGGATAGCCTCCGGTGAAAAGGCGAGGATGAACCACGCCTTGAAGATACTTCGCAAAGAGGGTTCACTCAGCAATTTCGTCGCGGTCTGGAATCGGAAGAACGGCGAACTTGTGACCGTCAGTCTCTCTTCGTCGCCCTTTCCCATGGAATCTCAGCATCTCCGCGGTTATGTTTTCACAGCGCGCGATGTGACGGACCTCGCGTACGTCGAAGAACTCCACCGGGCAAACGAGCGCGCCCAGATGTTGGTGACGGAAATTCAGCGGAAGACGATTGTGTTGAAGGTGTTGGATGAGATACATCATCTTGTTTTAGAAAATGCAAGCATGGACAAGGTATTTTCCGCCATTGTCACGGGTGTCAAGAAAATTGTGGCTCATGACCTGGCGGGGTTCTACGTGTTCGATGAATCCCTCAATCTGCTGATGCCCTACATTGTTCTGAGAAACACTCCTTTTTCCCGCCGGATAGCGAAATTTCCTCTGCCCCTTGGCGAGGGGATTATCGGCAGGGCGGCGGCCTCGGGGGAAATGGCATTGGTCAACAATGCCCAAATGGATCCCCGCTCCCGTTACCCCGAAGGTATGAAACCAAGCATCGAACATTTCATTGCGGTTCCGATGAGAAGAAGAAAAACCCTGTTTGGTGTTCTTGTTGTCGCCCGCAATCGCAGTCCCGAGTTCACGGAGGATGAAGCCGAGCTCATAGAGTTGTTCGCAAACGCGGCAACGGTCGCCCTCGAGAATGAGCGTCTCGTGGCCCCGTCGTTGCACCGGCACCACGTAAGGCCGATCAAGATCCCGGGAGACCGTGCACGTGCTATCTCCGGAGTCTATCGGGGCGTGATAGCTGAAGCGGACAGAGTCGGGGCGGAAGGCCGGCAAATATTCCAGAGCGGCAAACCATGAAAGAATCACTTCCGACGGTTCCTGTATTTCGACGCACTGGAAGGGCGCCATGGAGACGGTAGATTTTCTGGGACTGAACATTATTATTGTCGGAGTTGCGGTATTGGCGGTCTTTGTGTATTTGATTTTCCTGATCAACAAACGACGGAAAGAAAAATTCCTCCATCGCGGATCAAGCAAGAACGATGGTGAAGGCCTCTGAATCTTCCGTCGCGATTCTTTAAACTATTCTCCGGAGATGCTATGCGAACATCCTTGCTTTTCCTTGCCCTCCTTTCCTCAACTCTCTGCGCTGAGCAACTCTGGCAGCAGGAGGTTCACTACAAAATCGACGCGACGCTCGACACGAAACAACACCGCGTCGAAGGGAGCGAACGGCTCGTGTATAGAAATAACTCCCCCGATATTCTGAATGTGGTGTACTTCAGGCTCTACTGGAATCTCTTCACGCAAGGGAGTTATGGTCTGGCTTTCGCCGAGCGAAACAAGTACTATTATTCTGACACAACCGGCGGGACCTGGCTTACCAAGTTCAACGTGCTCGACGGTGAACTCGAGCAAACGCCTGAGTATCACATCGATAACACACTGATGGAGGTTCGTTTGTTGAAGCCCCTCAATCCGGGAGACAGCGTTGTATTCCGATGCGATTTCGTTGAACGCGTCCCGGAGGGCGGCGAGCGAACGGGTCACCAGGGACGGGATTACAACATCGCGCAGTGGTATCCGCAAATCGCAACGTACGACAGATACGGCTGGGACAAGAATCAATACCTCGGTGCTGCGGAATTCCACCTCGAGTACGGGACGTTCGATGTCAACATCTCTCTTCCAAAGAGTTTCACACTTGGTTTCACAGGCCTTCTGCTGAATCCCGAAGAAGTGTATCCTGACAGCGTCCGGCAACGGTTGGCCGAATCCAGCGGGAAGGATGAAACGGTACGCATCGCCGACTATTCCGGCCAGGAATGGGGCGACAAGGATACCGCGGTCGTCACGTGGAGATTCCATGCCGACCATGTCCGCGATTTCGCGTGGAGCGCGAATGAACATTACATCTGGGACATGTCGCATTGGTCCCCATCAGCCGGCCAGTCGTCAATTTCCATAAGTGCCTTGTATTTTTCCGATAAGGCGGAGTACTGGAAGGACGTGGCGCACTTCGGACATCATGCCATTAGTTTCTTTAGCACGCATTACGGATTGTACGCGTACCCGAGCATGTTCGTCGCTGAGGGCGTCGTCGGAGGAGGGATGGAATATCCCGGCATAGTCTTCATCGGACATTACGGCGACAAGACTGACCATTCCCTCTACGGCGTCGTAGTTCATGAAATCGGACATAGTTGGTATCCGATGATGATCGGTAGCAATGAAACGTACTTTGCTTTCATGGATGAAGGATTCAATACGTTTATCACTGCGACGGCCGTCGAGGACTATTACGGTCGGCACGACAACGCGTACGAGTGGACGGATTGGCATCAACGACTGCTGAAGTTCCAGAACGAGGATGAACGCGAGGGTATTCAGAAATCGGCTCTCTGGCTGGCAAAGACGGGATATGAAGAACCCATCGCGACGCACACGTACCGGTTCCGAGAACAGGGTCTGTCGGGGACCTCGATCTATAGCAAAACGGCGGCGGTCATGTTCATGCTCCGCTACGTTCTGGGGGATTCTGTGTTCGAGAAGGTGATGAAAGAATACTACAACCGGTGGAAGTTCAAGCTTCCGTATCCGGAGGATTTTTACGCGACTGCCCAGGAGGTGAGCGGCGAACGGGATTTGCGATGGTTCTTTGACGAGTGGTTTAATCGTACGTGGACATGCGATTATGGACTTGGCCGCCTGAAGTATTCTGCCCTGAAAAACGGGGACCAGTTCGTGTATCGCACCAAAGTGAGCGTTCACCGGTACGGTCAGGCCATCATGCCGTTGGATGTGCGCATTGAAATGGAGGACAAGAGCGATCAAACGATCTGGATTCCCTACGACAAATGGATCAATGCCGAGGTGGACGTCGACACGGTCGTGGATCTACCCGCGCGGCCGGTCCAGGCGGAAATCAATCCGGGCGGCGAAATTCTCGATATCAATCGTCTCAACAACCGGGCTTCCTTCCCGAAGGTCGATTTCCGGCTCGACAATACGTTGTTTGATGTCACGCCGATCGATGCCTATCTTCTCAAAATGCGGCCATCGTTCTGGTACACCGACCAGGGCGGATGGAACCTGGGATACAAACTGAGCGGGAGCTTCCTCGACGATGAGTACGCAGGAACGCTGTACCAACTCTACAATTTCCGCGACAAGACAGTCGATTACGACCTTTCACTCTCGCACAATCTCTTTAGCCTGTCGTCAGCGAGCTTTGCCACAGCGCGCTGGTATCAGCTCGAGGGACGAAAAGGCCTGACCCTCGGATTCCAAAAAGGGTTTCGCGAACATTATTCCTATCCTCCATACCATACCGTGACAATCCGGTATTCCTACTCACAGAGTGAAAACAACGAGTATCTCCTTCTTCCATCCACATGGGACCCGGGAAGCCTGCAGCGTATGCTCGTCGGGTACGAATATTTCAATTATGGTTCGTGGTGGAATGCTCGTGCCTCTGCAACGTTCGAAGGATCCGTTTCGCTTGTTGGAAGAAGTGATTGGGCGTACTCGAAACGGACGTTCGAGGTGAAGTCGAATCTTGATATGCCGGCCAACTGGACGCTGGCATTGCGAGTCATGAGCGGCGTCGGTCAGGGAGACATTCCGGGCCAGACCAAGTACTATTTCGCCGGCGGTTCGCCGCTCGACGAGTTTAGTTCTCCGTTCTTCAGAAGCAAGGGTGTATTGCCCAGTACCGTTCGCGACCACTCGCTTTTCTACGGTGGGGGGGGAATGCGCGGGTACTATGGCTTCCTGCCGTTTGGCAGCGACAAGGTCGAAGCAGTGAATGCCGAAGCAAGGTTCACTGAACTTATTCCGTATCTGCAGTCCGGCATCCCGTTCGTTGGCAGGATCATGCGGATGTTTCGCAGCAGTCTCTTTATCGACGCCGGCAGAATCGCAAGTAATCCCGACAATCTGTGGGACCAGAAGTTCGAAGTAGATTGGGGATTCGGTATTCGTCTTGCATCGCTATCGAGCTTGTTCGGGTCGTTTTCAAACTCTAACGTTTTCTCGGGGATCGGGTTGCGTTCGCTGCGTGTCGATTTTCCACTCTTCGTCAGCGCACCGCCGGCCGATGAACACAAGCTTAAGTTTCGGTGGGTCGTCGGCCTGAGTGAATCGTTCTAACGCAGGTCTGCCGTCCATTTTTCCCCCGGACGGCAGGCCATTTCGATGATCTCTCTTTGAAATTCCGGGCGGAGAAGGGCATTTTCTGTCTTCGGCGATCAGCGTGTGACCTCTGGTTTCCTTGCCTATTGCTTCTCATCGGACAGATTCCGATATTTCCTTTGGCCGTTGGCCGACCTTGCTCGGCGTACTGCGCCCCGGGTCGGAGATCGGGGTTCGTTGTACCGTGACGTCTCACAGCAGCCGCGGAAAGTACGCTGATCGGCTGAGTTTGATATGATATTGTAGAACTACGGAGAAGGAATATGATTCAGATTCTCTTACTGATATTTATTGCGTTGTTTTTCCAGGTAATGAGGCGATCCGGCATAGTGGTCAAACTCTCCACTTCACCGGAATCGAGGCATTGCATGCCGATAATCCGCGGCATGCTTGCCTGGGCGGGAATCGCCTTGGCGAGTTGGGGATTGGGGCAGGTTCTCGCGATGGGTATAGACATCCTTTCAGACGAGTTCGATTATATGAGTCTTTTTCAGATTGCTGCCGCGGCTCTTGCCCTTTTCTCCGTTTACCAAGCGTTGGTATCCTCCGCTGAACCTGGAATGGCGGGGGGCACGTGGGACCTGTTTGTCCGCTCGTTCCTCTTCCGAACAGAGTCGAGAGTCCTGCGCAGGGTTCCTGAAAAACCCGACCAGCCCAAAGCCGCGGAACGCGTCAAGGAAGAGCCCGAGATAATCAAGCTGGAGGACCTTGAGAAGCCTCCGAAGCCCGCCAATGCGAAGGATAAAGATATTGAGAATTATTTTGGCAGTTAGGTAACGGAGGACGCCCGCGGTTTCAGCGTTTGTCGGTCGCTTCCGGGGTCGGCTGGATGGTGACCCGAGGAAGGCCGGCGTGCCAGAGAAAAAAGAAAATCATCGGGCATACACATTGTGACTCAGGTACTGATTCTCGTTGCCGTGGTTTTTTTTGTCCGCGTATTGAAGCAGGCGAGAGTATTGGATCGTTTCCTCTCTCCGTCGGCCTCACAAACCTATGCCCCCATTGTGGGGGGTGTGCTTGCGTGGTCCATACTTGGGCTGGTCGGCTGGGGATGCTGGCAAATTGTTATGCTCGTGTTGGCAATCCTCTCGGTCCAATTTGATTTCATCGACGTGATAAAACTCGCCGCCATAGCCATGGGGCTCGCCTATCTCTATCAAATCATCGTGACGTACAGTGAAGCCGGAGCCACGGGGAGGATGTGGAATTTGTTGCTTCGTTCGCTCCTCTTCCAATCTCAGTCCCGGGTGCGGGATGATATTTTTGAGAAAGCAGAACGGTTGAAACTCCAGCAGCGTATTGAGCGGGAGTTGGAAGATCAGCGGGAGCACGACATTCAAAAACCGAAGGACGAAGATCTCGAAAGGTATTTTGACGAATGATTGCAGCTCACAATCGATGAACGTGTCGCTCCTTCGGAGCTCTTTGCCCCGTTCGATCTCGAATCAATTGGAGCCGCGACATCCCACAGGGACGAAAGGTTGTACGATGGTTGAGCCGCCGCATCGGCCAACCAATCCTGCTGAGACGGGATGCACCTGGAATGGTCTATGCCCCAGGCTAATGAGTCCCGTAGGGACGAGACGTATATAGCTTTAGTCATAAAACTGGCGGCGAGTCCCATAGGGACGGCATGTGTTACCTTGAGCCGTAACCCCGGCAAGTGAGCCCCGTAGGGACGAAAGGTTGTATGATGGTTGGGCCGCCGCATCGGCCAACCAATCCTGCTGAGATGGGATGCACCGGGAATGGTCTATTCCCCGGGCTAATGAGTCCCGTAGGGACGAAACGTATATAGCTTTAGTCAAAAGTGGTGGTGAGTCCCATAGGGACGGCATGTGTTACCTTGAGCCGTAACCCCGGCAGGTGAGTCCCGTAGGAATGACATCTTTTAGCTCCGTTAGGAGCGGGAGAGCGAATGGCAAATACGTACACACAAATCTATATCCACATTGTCTTCACAGTGAAGGGAAGACAGAATTTGATAGGGAAGGAATGGAAAGAATCGTTGCACAAGTATATTTGTGGCATTACAAAAGCCAATGGTCAAAAACTCCTTGTGATCAATAGCATGCCCGACCATGTGCATATTCTTATTGGGCTGACACCGGACATCGCCTTGTCTGATCTCGTGAGAGACATCAAAGCCAATTCATCGCGCTTTATCAACGAACAGCATTGGGTGCAGGGAAGGTTTCAGTGGCAGGAGGGGTTCGGGGCGTTCTCGTGTTCTCATTCACAATTGGAGAAGGTGATTACGTACATCCAGAACCAGGACAAACACCATGCGCGCAAAACGTTTATGGAGGAATATCTCAATCTCCTCCGCAGATCTGGGATTCAATACGATGCAAGATACCTTTTTGAGCCGGTGAATGAGTGACCGTGATCGTGTTCCCGATGGCGCTGCTGCGGAGTCAGGGAATTGTTGGCCAGAACCGTCAGCCGGCATGATGATCCGCCCACCGCGCATAATCTCTGAAATACAGCCATGACCTATGCCTTTATTATATCGGTCTGCATTCTTCTGGTCTCCTTTTTCATGCTGCAGCGTCTAAAACAACAGCAAGCGCATCAAGGCACTCAGAAAATACCTGCCTTCATTGGAGGCCTTGCCGCGTGGTCTGTCGTGATCATGCTCGCCACGGGTCTTTTCAAGATTGTGCAATTCACATATCATTTGTTCACCGCCCCTGCCGCCGAAATGGCGGCTGAATTGATGGCGGGTGCATTTGCTTTTGTCGGAGGATTGATCGGAGTACTGATGGTATTCCGCCTGTCACAGATTATCGACACCTTTTACTTCCGGGAGTTCTTCGTGCATTCATTGGCATTCCGGGCATATGAGATCAAAAGGGACGATGTCTTCGTTGAGCTCGAACAACACGTCATCAATCAGGTCCGGAAGGAAACGTCCGACACGCAAGAGGCGGCGGACCTGTTGCGCGAAAAGAAAATCAAGAAACACGATCCCGAGCAGCTCAGAAAGGAACTGGCACGGCAGAAGCACCGGCCGGTACAATCTATCCACCTCGTTGACGAAGTTCAAAGACTCGGGCAGGGGGAGGAGGTAAACATCTCCGATTCATGGCACATGAACAGCCTGCGCAGTGCTTCTCATCCGCTGTATCTTCAGATTTCAGAAGTCAGGATTAGCCCGGCCGGGGAAACGCTATCCTTTCGAGTGATTGTCCAGGATGTTCAGCAGGAAGAACTCGGCGATTCACAGATCGCATATCGGTTGAAACAGGATCTCTATGATGTTCTGCAGGCAATACGCTCGGAGGAGTGGATGCGGCCCTACGCGCGCTTCTTTCATTCGATGTCAGTGAAATGCTATGCGACGCGCCTTGATTCATTCGGCCAGCCGCTTCTTTATCCGTTCATCACCATCGACGTTCGGGTAGACGAATTAGAAAAGCTCGAGGGGCATTTCTTCGACGTAGGCAACTTTGGGAAGATCGCGAAGGTCGTTTTCAACGGGGGAGAACCTGTGTAGTGATGGTTCAAAGCCGATGACTGTGCGGTGTTTGAATCAGAATGAAAGTTTCTCTATATTTGGCCTAATTGTTCTCACATTGAAGTGAAAATAGACCGCTCCCGGGTTCACAAAATCCTTGTCATCAAGTTGCGCGCAATCGGTGATGTGCTACTTTCAACGGTGGTTCTTGAGAATCTCAGGAGCGCGTTTCCTCAGGCGACGATCGATTTTCTGACGGAAAAACCCAGTCGGGATGTCATCGAGGGCAATCCGGCCGTGCACGGCATTCTAATCTTTGACAGCAAGGTCCAGTCGGGGATCTCGCTGATCGCTCGCGTCCGGGCACGGAGATACGATCTGGTGATCGACCTGTTCGGCAATCCGCGAAGCGCGCTCGTAACGCTGTTCAGCGGAGCGCCATATCGCGTCGGCTACCGGTTCAAGTGGCGCCAGTATTGCTATAACATCGTCGTTGAGCCGAGGGGCGGCGAGAAGCACAATACCGAGTTCAACCTGGATGCCCTGCGGGCCATGGATCTGCCGATCTCGAAATCCTCCATCTTCTTCCCGGTGGGCAGTGACGCCATCCAATTTGCGGAACGATTCTTCCGGGATCAGAAATTGAGCGACCGGTTTGTCGTTGCATTGAATCCCGGAGGAGGGTGGTACACGAAACGGTGGCCTCTCCGCCAATTCGCTGAGTTCGGGGATTTGGTTGCGGGGAAGCTTGGGGCACAGACGCTTGTCATTTGGGGTCCCGGCGAGCTTCCTCTCGCGGAAGAGATCCAAAGGTCGATGAGGCACCCATCGATCCTGATTCCTCCGTGCGGCCTCAAAGAACTCGGCGCTGTCCTCCGCCGGTGCCGGGTCATGGTGACGAACGATTCCGGACCGATGCATATCGCTGCGGCAACGGGAACGCCCGTGGTCGCGATTTTCGGCCCCACCCGACCTCATCTGCAAGGCCCATTTGGAAATGAGGCGGAAGTTGTGCAGAATCAGAAACTTTTTTGTCTCGGATGTAACCTCACGAAGTGTCCTATCGGCAATCCCTGCATGGAGGATCTGTCTGTCGAAAAGGTATTCGAAGGCTTCACGGATTTGATGCACAAAACAAAGAATTTCGGGGAGAATATACTTCAATGAAAAAGAAATCCAAAGGGAAAAGTTCGGTCCGGAGGAGAATCGCCATTCCCGACTGCAAGCACTTCACGGGGTACAAGCCGTGTTTCCCCGAAACAAATTGTCTGGAAGAGTGTGTCGACCCGAAACCGCGGGGGGCAAGAATTCTCATCATCAATCTCGAGGCGATGGGCAATGTTCTCGTGACCACGACGCTTCTCCCGGCCATCAAGCGGACATATCCCGAAAGCACCGTTTTCTGGGTCACACTCAAGAACGCCGCCCCGCTGCTCCTGTACAATCAATACATCGACAATGTTTTCGTGTGGGAGCCGGAGAGCTGGCTGATTCTCCAGGCAATGCATTTCGACCTGGTGATGAATGTCGACAAGTCATCGCATGCATGTGCTTTCATGATGTCCCTGACCTCCCGGAAGAAAGTCGGATATGGGCTCAAAGGCGACGGAGCTATTATTCCCCTGGACAAGGATGCGGAGTACAACTATCGGCTCGGGCTAGACGACTACGCCAAGTTCCGTATCAATCAAAAGTCGAATTCCCAGCTTCTCACCGAAGCGATGGGATTAAGATTTCACTGCGATGAATATCTCTTACAATTGTCGGATGAGGAACTGGAATTCTGTCATCGATACAAGCGATCGATTCTCTCGAATGAACCGCCGCTTGCCGCACATCGCTCACCGCTCATGGTAGGTTTCAACACCGGCTGCTCGCTTCTGTATCCGAACAAGAAGTTGACGATTGACCAGCAGGTAATCTTGATCGATGAACTTTCGAAGAGAGAAGGCATCCGCTTGCTGTTGCTTGGAGGGCCTGAAGATACCGCCAGGAATGCAGAAATCGCGCGTCAGGTCGGGGCCAAGGTGATAAATACTCCGACAACGGAAGGACTCCGGCGCGGGATATGCTATGAGAATGTCTGCGACCTTGTCATTACGGGTGATTCACTCGGGATGCACATCGCAATTGCCTTGAAGAAGCACGTGCTCGTGTGGTTTGGCGTAAGTTGTCCGCAGGAAGTCGATTTGTTTGGGAGGGGAGCAAAATTCATCCCGGAGGGTTTGGCGTGCTCGCCATGCTGGAAGAAAGAATGTCCTTACAATCTTGAATGCATGCAGATGGTGGACCTGGAGGGAATCGTTGCAGAGGTCGACAACTATCGAAGGGGTCTGCAATGATGAAAGCTTCAATCCTATTCCTGACTTTTGCTCTTTGATTTTTGATTTTCGAGATATTCCTTCCACTTCATGGTCTTGTAGTAGTCCTCGCCGATAAATTTAACGATCCCCAAAAACTCATCGGCCTTCACGTATCCCGGTAACGAAGTGATGTGGTTTCCGTTTGGATCGAGGAAGAGAATGGTGGGGTAGCCCGTAACCTTGAATCCCTGGGCGAGGCCCATCTCTGAATATGTCTTGCCTTTGTAGTGGAGCTCTTCGCTCGACTCGGCGTTCACCTTCACCAGGACGTATTGTTGCGTAAGATAACTGGCGACTTTGTCATTCGCGTACACGTCGCGGTCCATGCGTTTGCACCAAACGCACCAGTCGGTGTAGACGTCGACAAGAAGTTTCTTATCGCTCTTCTGTGCTTCAGCGAGACCTTTGTCAAATGACAGCCATTGGAGGTCATGTCCCTGACCACCGGCGAGGGCTACCGACGAAGAGAGGAGCAGTGCTGCGACCCGGAGTATCGTTCTTATCCTTCGGCGAATCATTGAAATTCGAGCAAGAGCGTAAATGTGTGCATCGTTCCTAATTCATATTCCACAGGCATGAAAGCATAATCGACCCGGAACATGCCATATCGAACGCCTACGCCCGCGGAAAAGTTCTTTGCGTCATAGCCGGTCTGGTAGCCTGCGCGCATTGCAAACGCGTGCTTATACTCAAGCTCTACGCCCATATGGGCATGCAGCGTGTTGTCCTGAGTCACCGAAACGATCTCTGCGGCCGTTGTGAGCGTTCCGTCAAGACTCTCAAGCAACGTCTCGTATGCCCCGCCGATCCGCGTGGTTGTTGGAAGCTTTGACGATGATTGGTCCAGTGCCTTCATGGAACCGAGGTTGCTCACAGACATTCCTAGCCGGACGTTCCAGGGTGTACGGACGAGCGCGCCAAGATTCAGCCCGAATCCGGAGGCCTCATTGGTTAGAATTTTCTCGTAGAGAAAATTTCCGGTGGCTCCGACGCTGATAGTGGAGTCGAATTGATAGGATGCTGATAGTCCAATCGCGGCGTTTCGTGCGTCGAAAGTGCCTAGCGCCGGGCCGGGATTTTCGCGGATCTCAATGTTGTCCACGCTCGTCGAATTGATGCCGAGACCGAATGCGAGGGCGTTGAGGGAGGTCTTCGCCGCAATGAAATCGGTTCTCGTGTCCTGAATCCACTCCTTGTGCATCAGGAGAAGTTGAGAAGTGCCCGAGAGCGAGAGGGCCGCGGGATTATAGTAAACGGCGCTCGGGTCGGAGGCGATGGCGCTGTAGGCCTCTCCCATAGCAAGGGCGCGGCTGCCGACACCGAGCTTGAGGAACGCCATACCCGTATTTCCGCCCTCCTGCGCGTACGCGCACAGGGTGGCAAGGCATGAGATGATGATTGCCGACAGGATGTTCTTCATGGTCATCTAGAACAGGAGAGATAACGAAATGATGTGCATGCCCTGCGGTGAAAAGGGCTCAACCACGAATGCATAATCGAGGACAGGTGTCCACTGACCGAACGAACTTCTTGCAGTGAAGCCAAACGACGGCTTCGCGCCGGTCGCGTTGTCGCTGAAATCGATCCGGTCGATGCCTCCGCGTAGGCTGAAATGGTCAACGAGGGCGTACTCTGCCCCCGCCCGGAAGAGCGATCCGCCATCGGAGGAATTCTCGTACTCCGCAGAAATAACCGCGCGTTTTGAGAGCAATGTATACGACAGCGCGATTCTGCTCAGCGTCGGGAACGCATCCACCGTTTGTCGCCCATCCGTGCCGTAGAGGGGCGTCGTGTCCCATTTGTATTTTGAACCGATGTCCTTGACCGCGGCACCGAGCGAGAGGTCGGGAGTGACCTGGAATATGCCTCCCACATCGAACCCGACGGTCGTCGTACTCACCTGGTCGAACAACTTGGCATAGTAGACCTTCACGCAAACACCGAGGGACACCTCGTCGGCAACCCGGTTTGCAAATGCGAAGAAGAATTGATTTTCCGTCGTCGAGTACGTGTCCGTGTGGTAGCCGTCGTTATCCCGGCCGTCGATATTCCTCACGCCGGAGTTAATGATGCCTGCCGAAAAGCCCCCCCGCGGTTGGATGGGTTGGACGTAACTGAGGAAATTCAAAGAGCGATCGAGAGAGAGAATCCCGAACGTTGCCGTGCCGGTGCTCTGTTGAGCAAACGCGACGAGGGCGGGATTGTAGTAAGCACTCATTTCGCCGGTAGTGACGGAGGTGAGCGCGTTCCCCATACCCATGCCGCGGGCGCCGAAGCCGAGGCGCGTGAAACTGCCGGCACTTTGCGCCCGAATGACGGAGCAAAACATGATGACGAGGACGAGGGAGATAAAGATGTTTTTCACGTCACTGCAGCACAATTATTTTTCCAAACATTGGCTCACCGCCATCGATCGTAATTCTGTAGAAATAGACACCATTGGCGACGATTTTTCCGCCGTCCGAGGAGCCGTCCCAGAGTTCGTCATACTCGGAAGCTGCGGAGCGCGGCGCGTCGTGAAGGAGCGAGCGCACGCGGTTCATACCAAAATCAAAAATGTCGATGCTGACACTCCTGGAGGCAGACTGGCTGCCCTGGTTGAGGGTTTGCGCGCTGTAGTGGATGCGCACATGCTGCTGGGCCGGCGAGAACGGATTCGGGTACGCGTACGAGGCATGCGACGTTCCAACGGGCTGGTACGTGCGGTAAATTTTCCATGAAGCGCCGAAGAGATTCGTCGTGTCGTCAATGGTGCTTGCCATGCCGTCGCCGGTACCGACGAACACGGTATCGGCTATGGAGCCGACGGTGTACGATGCCGTCGAGGTTACGGCCTGGCGGGTTGAAGGGTCGGCCATGTAGGAAAACCTGCTGAAGCTCAATCCTCCATCTGCCGTCCGAAAGATCCCGTCGTCCGTAGCGATATAGGCAATCGAATCCCTGAAGGAAATATCGTACGCCTTGACGCCGTTCAGGAGATTCTTCCATGACCTGCCGCCGTCGTCCGTGTAGCTCACGCCATAGTCTTCCGAGGGGTCGTCGGCCTTCCAGTTGACCGTCCAAAGACGGAGCCCACCATGATAAACCTGTTGGTTGATGGCAATGACCCAGTCCCCCAGGATCGGTTCAACTTGATTCTGGTGGCTGAATTTGACCCAGCTCTTCCCGCTGTCAATGGATTTGTTCACTCCGCCGGCCGTTCCGCACCAGATCGTGTCGTTATCCTGCGCAAAGACGGAGAACGCAAGAAAGTTGTTATTGTGACGCGGGTCAAAATGCATGAAGTATCGGCGCTGCCGGAGTGTGTCGTTGTTCGCGTACGTCCACAGAGTATCGGTAGGTCTCAGAGTACTTTGCCCGTCGGGAGGCAGCGGTATTCTTTGCCAGGTTGTCCCGTTGTCCGTTGATTTGCGGAGTCCGCTTGCCCAGCTCGCGATCCATACTGTTCCCGGTGAAAGAGAAATGTCGAATGTTACATTCTGTTCCGGTACATCAACGGGGAGCATCCAGAGGGAGTCATTGATTCCGTAGGAGAGAATGCTGTCGCCGGGCGCGTCGAGCGTCTGTGCGAGATGCGTCCAATGGTTTCCGCTGTCGGAGGAGAATGCGTACCCGCTGCCTGTCTGGACGGTGCCATCGCTCACCGATTCTTCGTAACCTGTTGACGCCCAGATCGTATGGTTCTTGGTAGCGAGCGCAAATATTCCGTCGTTGGCGAAGGCGGGATCCGAACGATAACTCTTCCACGACCTGCTGAAATCGATGCTCTTCGCCAATCCCTTGTCCGTCCCGATCCACAAGTCTGAATTGTCGACTGCGATTTTCGACACGCCGTTACTGGGAACCATCGCACCGGCAGGATGGATGACCTCGGACACACGGAATGTTTTCAGAAATCTTTTTTGCCCTGACGCGGTGGAGATCATCACGAGGACGGAAATTAGGGTGATCGTCGTGTGGAGTAAAGTTGTTCTCATGTCAATTCACCACCATTGTCTTGGTGAGCGGGGGACTGACGGCGCCAGCTTTATCCTCAGCATGAAATACAAAGCGATATGATTTCCGAACAGGGGCGGCGGGGGGAGGCTTATCGATGAGCTTGACAGTAATCGTATAGATCCCATCGCCGGCCAGAACATCACCGCTCAGGCTGTTGGCATTGCCATCGTCGAGGAGAACGAACTTAAAAGTCGAGTCGGGCCCGTCGAGACTGTAGAAATAGACCCTCGCTATGTCTCCTTGGCCGTCTGAATCTGACGCTGTTGCCGTCATGGTAATGAGCACCGTGGCGCGCTTGGCAAGGGTCACCGTGTCAGGCACGTCTGCGCTGGTGACCTGAGGGATGCTATTTCTCCTGCTGACAAGAAGCGAAGTCTCCTCCGCGTTGCTGCTCAGGTTGAATTGGTCACTCGCGACCGCCTCCACCTTGTAGATACCGACGTCGTTGCGGCCGATGATGAAAGAGACTTGACCGCTGTAGAAGACTCCAGCGGAATCGGTGATGCCGCGGTTCAGCGTTCCCGAAGTGACGTAATCCGTCACCCCGGGCAAATACACGCGATAAGTTACCTGCGTGATGTTCTGGATGCCGTTAACATCGGTCACGTGGACAGTGAATGGATCCGTGATCTCGTACTGCCCTTTTGGTAAATGGGTGACAGCAGAGCCGGTCGTCGTGTCGAGATTGAGCGCGGGGGCTCGGAGGGATGCCGAAGTAATAAAGGGCCCGGTGAGTTTGGGATCGATGAGCCCGCTTTTCTCTTTTTCACAGGAAAAGAAGAGAAAAGACGCTAGAAACAACAGGGCAAAGAGTGTGAGTTTCTTCATTGAATGAGCAATCCGGTAGTCATCTCACCCCTCGGTATCCGTGACCGACCCGGCGAGACGTACCCGCAGTATGTCAACCTATTTGTGATTTGAAAATTTGAAAACCTGTAGCAATGCCCGGGGCGACGATTCCGAATTGTTCTTGTAGTTTCTCAACCATAAAAGCTAACAAATAAGATGGTGAAAAACAAGAAATCAAGTGGGACTTATTTCGAAAAGAGGCACGGGGGGGAAGGAAGCGACAAAAACGGCGAAGGTGAACCACCCCAGGAACTTTCTCGAGGGGCCAAGTTCGGTATCGTCGGGAATCTCCGGATGGTCTATTTTGATGATGAAGAAGAGTACTGCCGCCCAGACGAGCCATCCCACTGTTCCCGGTTGCACTTTCCAGCCGAGGAAAGGCAGGAGGCTGGAGAGTCCGATGAGAATGAGGGCTGCGAAGAAGACGCGGGCGATGCGTCCCTGCCCTTTGCCGATCAATGCGTACAGAATATGCCCGCCATCCAGTTGGCCGACCGGAATGAGATTCAGCGCGGTCACGAACAAACCGAACCAGCCGACGCAAAGGAAAGGGTAATGGTACACCTCATTCATCGGCGGCATGAAGTTGTGCGCGGCAAACAGGTGTGAGAGACCCCAGAACAACAGGGAGCTTCCAAACGTCAGGCCGTATTCCGGGATTTTCTCCATGTGCCGGTATTCGGGATGGATGGAATACAAAAATTCCTTCCCCGGAAGAGTCAGAAAGCCATAGAGCAGCACTGCGAGAGTAACGGCCAATCCCGCAAGAGGACCGGCAATGCCGATATCAAAAAGGGATTTCTTTGATGTCAGAGGAGAACGGATGCGGATCACCGCGCCCATTGTGCCGAACGGATTCAGGAGAAAGGGGGGTATGGGAATGAAGTATGGAAGCGTCGTTGATACCCCGTAGTACCGTGCTGCGAAGTAGTGTCCAAATTCGTGAGCGGAGAGAACAGCCAGCAGAGAGATCGAATAAGGTAATCCTAAATAGAAGTTCGATAGTTCGAACGGATCCCGGTTGAGCCATTGAACTCCGGCGAGTGTGGTCGTGAAGAAGGCGAGGACGAACAGGAGGAGGTGAAAAGAATACCTCAACAACCTCACGGAGAGCAAAGGTTCCTGCTTTACTTCGTAAGCCGGGTAGGGATTTGAGACGTTTTCATCCATGCGATGATCCAATACTGGTTCATCAAAGTAATGAAAATGTTCGTGAAATGAAAGGTCGGTGGGACAACAAAAAAAAGGCTCTGCAGGAGGTCCGGCAGAGCCTTGGGAGTTTCAAGTTGCTCGGCTTACTGCGGACGTGGTGCGTCTGGCATAATGGTGATGCCGGATTTGGTGGGTCGTGGTGCATCCGGCATAATGGTGATACCGGACTTGGTGGGTCGTGGTGCATCCGGCATTATTGTGATGCCGGATTTCGTCGGTCGCGGTGCATCCGGCATGATCGTTATCCCGGACTTCTGGGTGTAGGAAATCGCTATATTGACCACGACGACCATAAGCATCGTCACGAGAATTGAGCGAAAACGCGCCCAATTGCGATTATTAGTTGATTTTGGCATTTGAATTACTCCTAATTAATGGTAGTTTGGGGATGGTTACTTAACTTACCGCTTAAAGTCATTCTCAATTCGTAGATAATTTAAGTATTGAAACTCAAAAAGTCAATATTTGTCGCGCAAAATGTCATTTTTTTTCAGGTAAAATTTGCGTGACAAAAATCACATTAATAGCGTGTCTGAGAAAAAAGTTACGATTGTTCTTGACAATATTCTGATAATTCCATATCTTGAATTGGTAAATTTCAGCGAAGAAAGGTAGAATTTGAGATGAAGACACCGATGAAAATCTTCCTCCTCTGGATTGCCGCTATGGCGCTCTACGCGGCAAGTCTCGTCTTTCTGCAGCATCGTGAGGTGAGCCTTCCGGCTATGATCAACCGGGCGCTTCTCACCCTCTCGTTCTTCATCACGCTTTTCATCGTGCTGAAGGATCCGAACAAGAAAAACAGGTTCATCTTTTTGAACTTCCTGGTTTTCTTCTCCCTGACCTTTTTCGCCCATCTCTACGATTTTGTAGGACGATCATTTTTGACCGGGTATAAGTACTCGGTGATTCTTTATTACCAGTATTATATTGCCGCGTTTGTTCTCTCGCTCTCGCTAGCGGTCGTCTATCTCGTCATCGATACGTTGTTCAATAACTTCAAGGTCGTGCAAAAGTATTTTGCTGCGGGTACGATCGTTTTGTTCTTCTTCGTCTGGTATTTCCACCCGATCCTTTCGAATCCGATGTACGTGTACTCAACGGAAGAGATCAATCAATGGAAAACCTTGGCACAGCACGTCGGTCCGAATTCCGGAATCCTGGACGCAGGAGAACTCGCAAAGCAGGTCAATCTTCAATCGTGGCGGGACGGCAAAGCCGTGGGACCTCTCTACCCACAGGAGAATATAAGGCGCATTGAGGAACTTCTGCCGTACCTGGAAGGCAATAACTATATAATGCTCCTGACCCAGCCCTTGCACGCGAATATCATTTCAATGAATGTGATGATCATAGGGTTTGTTCTTTTGTTTTTTGGATACCAGTACAAGAAGGATCCTCCGCAGGGAGCCTACGTGGATAAGATCATGTTCGTGTTCCTGGTGTTTGTGTCGACCGAGATTCTCCATTATTGGGGGTACATACACAGCGTGGAATGGCAGTCGTATACGCAGTTGTTCAATGTCGGGCAGTATATCACGATTATGATGCTGTTCATGACGGTCATTTTCTTCGGGTTGAGGCTGGGTTTCATCAGCTCGATTCAGGGAGAATTCTACGAGGCTGAGCTTGCGGCGAACCCTCAACGGATCAGCCGCTGGCGCGATTGGATCGATAACATTGTGTTGACAAGGTTCTTTAACTTCAAGCCGTTTCATGGAAGGCTGTTTCAGAGTGTCGACAAATAAATTCATTGGGGAATAAGCAATGGAAGAGATGGAGAAAAAAGTAAACGAGGCGGAAAAGAAAAAAAGCGGCACACTGCAATATCCCGTCGTCGGTAAGAGCCGGCCCGTTGACCAGTTGATCAAGACCGTCGCCAAGCTCGGAAAACTCCGGCAGGATGTTGCGATTTGGGGCGAGCCTGGAGTCGGCAAAGGGACCATCGCCAAAAACATTTATTCGCAGGGGCTTGCTCAACGACCGAAAGAACCGTTGGTGTCGTTGAATCTTTCGGCTCTTGCAGACGCCGAGCTGGACGCCATACTGTTCGGAACCGATGCGGGAACGGATGGATTGCCCTCCGGCTCCCGGAAGGGACTTCTTGATGTCGCGAACGGTGGGACCGTCCTTATCGAGGAAATCGAAGAAGCGAGCCTCCGCGACCAGATGAAAATTCTCAACGTTATGAATGAGCGCGCGTCGCGCCAACAGGCGGAAGGCGGGGATGTCCCCGTTGATGTACGATTTATCATCACTATGGCAGAGGATCCGAAAACCCTCGTCACGAAGAGGAAACTCCTCGAAGAACTGTACGGCAAGATCGCGGGTTTCGAAATGATCTACGTCCCACCGCTGCGGGAACGACCCGAGGATATTCCGCTGCTGGTGAAGCATTTCGCTTCCGCACTCTGCAGAGAACTTGGAATGGCCGAGCTTGCGATCGATATCAATGCCATCGATGTCCTGGTCCGCCAGCCATGGAAAGAGAATATCCGGGAGCTGAAGGCTGTGGTCGACCGGTCGGTGCTCTTTTCGACGGGCGGTCGATTCATGCTTCCACCCGAGCTTGTTGACGAAAAGACCGAAGTCGTGAAGATGATCACTAATATTGAATCCGGTCAGGATTTTGTTCTTGAAAACTCGCTCGACGTTATCGAGAAGGGTATCATCGAACGTGCGCTGCAGCGCTTCGGCCATAATCAATCAAGAGCCGCGGGATTCCTGGGATTGACGGAGCAAACGCTGCGGTATAAACTCAAACGCCTCGGCATCGTGAGCTCGCGAGCCCGCTCGAATTAAGAAAAGCAGTTGTACATCTTGCGCGCAAGTGCCCTTCAACATGAAGGGCATTTGTGTTTTTGCAGCCTAAAGTCTTCTCTCTTTCCAGATGACATCTCTACTCAAGATCGCGACCAGCGGAATCGCCAGAACGTAGAGCGTAAAGTAGACCTCAAAGAAGGGAAGATACTTCAGATACGATAGGGCGCGGAGTTCTTTCAGCGGCCTCAACAAGAAAATGGTGTCTACCAGGGTTTTGACTGCGAGAGCGGCAATCCACACCGGAAATCCGACGAACCACCAACCAACGATGAGAGCCAGGTTCAGCACCCACCCGACGGCCGTGATCACAAGTCCTCTCGTCACCATGTCGAGCCCTCCGACACCCCAGCGCTGCTTCTGACGGTACAGCTCCCGCCAGCCCCGGCACGGCTCGCTCCTGACCGCCGCGAGCGGGTTCACGGGAAATCGCAGTACGTAGTTCGTCTTCTGGAGGATGGCCTGGACGAGGGCGTAGTCCTCCGTCACACTGAAAGGAA
This sequence comes from Bacteroidota bacterium, assembly GCA_049515655.1. Lineage (GTDB taxonomy): Bacteria > Bacteroidota > Ignavibacteria > UBA10030 > SZUA-254 > JBEKTW01. The sequence continues at coordinate 186,567 of JBEKTW010000002.1, read as the reverse complement.
TGACATCATAACCACCGGATGCATCGTACGCTGACCGTCGGACGGACAGGTTATTTCCGATTGCGGTTAAAGGAATCTTAAGGCCGGCGGTTCCGGAGGCCAAACCGAACAGGTAAATCCAATCCAGTGCCTGCATTCCTCCAAATACCCCCCTTGCGTCCAGGAGCGTAAATCCCCCCACGATGCCCGTTTCGGCATCGAAGAACTGGACGGTTTCGCGAATCCAACCAGGCGGAACTGAACAATCCCCGTCCGTGAACATGAGAATCTCTCCGTGCGAAACTGAAATCCCCAGGGCGACGGCGTTCATCTTCCCTCGGAGGTTCCCCTGTCTCGGCTGCGTCGTGACCGTTTTTACGGAATTGTGCTGTTTAGAGAATTTTCGAATGATCTCCGGCGTACGGTCGGTCGAACGGTCATCGACAACGATGATTTCGATCTTGTCGCCGGGATACTCGAGACGCACGAGGGAGGCAAGACACTGTTCGATGCGTTCTTCTTCATTCCGGGCCGCGACAATGATCGAGACCGTCGGTTCGTAGTCCGGGGTCTTCCGCATCCGGTTTGCCTTCGCAATCCCCAGCGCGAGAACAAGGATCTCAGCGGCGAACGCAATGGACGCGGCAATCAACAGGTATGTGAAAAATTCGCTCATGGTCTCCGATCGATGATCTGTAAATGTAAACAAACAATTTCTTGGAATCAACGTCGAGTTGACTCTCTGTCACAAAAATGCTATATTTTTCAAGGAAATTTGTTTTCATTCATTATAATCTCTGATTGCAGGAAAGCTGATGCGCATCATATCCCGAAGTCCGCGTTCTGAAACTTCCCGGCGGCTTCGGTCCAGTTACAACAAGACTGTCCTGCCGAACGGCCTCCGTATTGTCACGGAGGAAATTCCATCTGTCCGGTCTGTTTCAATAGGGGTCTGGGCGAACGTCGGCTCCCGGGATGAGAACCCCGAGACGAATGGGATTTCTCATTTTGTCGAACACATGGTGTTCAAGGGAACAAGACGCTACCGCACCCACCAGATCGCTCAAAGCCTCGAGTCCGTGGGCGGATACCTCAACGCGTTCACATCCAAGGAAAACACGTGCTTCTACGCCCGCATTCTCGACGAGTATCTCCCGAAAGCAGTCGATGTCCTTTCCGAGCTTGTTCAGCGTCCCCTGTTTGAATCGAAGGAAATTGAAAAAGAGAAACAGGTGGTCCTGGAAGAGATCAGGAATATCGAGGACGATCCCGACGACCTAATCCACGATTACTTCGACCGCACGCTGTTTCCGAATCATGCCCTTGGATTTCCCGTCATCGGTACTCCGAAGTGCATCAAGGAACTGTCCCGGGACGACCTCCTCGGGCATATGCGAAAATATTATGGTTCCGGCCAGCTAGTTATTGCAGCGGCGGGTAACCTGAAGCACGAAGGGGTCGTGGCACTGGTCGAGAAGTACTTCAATCTGAAAACGCATCGTAACGGTCACCTGAAACGGGACCTCGCGCGAAGATCCCTGCAGGGCAGGGAAGAGATTTTTGAGAAACAGATCACGCAGGCCCATGTTTGCCTGGGAACGGTGGGTTACAGCGTCAAGCATCAACACCGGTACCCGCTTCTTCTGCTCAATACACTGCTCGGTGACGGCATGAGCTCCCGCCTCTTCCAGCATATTCGCGAGAAGTACGGTTTTGCCTACAATATCTATTCATTCGCGAACTTCATGAGCGATACGGGAAACTTCGGCGTGTACGTCGGAACGGATGAAAACAAAGTGGAAAGATCCATCGGGCTCATCCGCAAGGAACTGGAAAAGCTGAAAAAGCAGAGGGTGAGCAAGGCAGAATTGGAACGCACGAAAGCCCAGTTGAAGGGCACGATGATGTTGAGCCTCGAGAACATGTCCAGCCGGATGATGCGGTTGGGGACCGGAGAATTGATGTTCCGGAACCACATGCCGGTCGATGAAATTCTCCGGAAAGTCGACGGTGTCACATCTACCCAGATACTGGAAACTGCCAACAACCTCATTCGATTCGACCATTTTTCGACGGTGATCATTAAGCCGGCAAAGAAAAAGGTCGCCGTATGAACCGACCGTTTCTATTCGTGCGCCGTGCGCGGCAGAATTGGAACTAATGAACATGCTCAGCAAGAGTGACCTTAATAGAAACCTGCTCGACGCGGAGTACGCCGTTCGCGGATCCATCGTGAACCGAGCACAGCAGCTTGAAGATCTCGGGAAAAAGATCATCTATTGCAACATCGGGAATCCACAGGCGTTGAAACAAAAACCCCTGACTTTTCTTCGCCAGATGCTGAGTCTGCTCGAGTACCCGGAAATTCTCTCGAAGCGCGAAGTGCTTCGATTCTACCCGAAGGACATTGTTGAAAAAGCGAGGCTGTTTCTTACGAGACATCCCCATGGAACCGGTGCGTACACGCAGAGCCCGGGAATCCCGTTCATCCGGCAGGCTGTTGCGGACTTTATCGCGCGCCGCGACGGGATTCCGGCGGATAAGAATTACGTCATCCTCACCGACGGCGCGAGCAAGGGAGTCCAGGCCGCCATTCTTGCATTGTTGAAGAATTCGAACGACGGCATCATGATTCCTATCCCTCAGTATCCGCTCTACAGCGCGACGATCAAGTTATACGGTGGGAAAGAGGTGGGATATTTTCTCGACGAAAACAACCGCTGGCAGTTGAACGTGGATATTCTCCGGGAGAGCTTCGCGAAGGCGGGACGGGAAGGGATCCATCCGGTCGCGATCGCCGTTATCAATCCGGGGAATCCGACTGGGGCGGTTCTCACGCGCGAGAACATCGAGATGGTTGTTCAGTTCGCGAAGGAACATCGGCTCGCGATCCTCGCGGATGAAGTGTACCAGGAGAATGTGTACGCGGCAAACCGCACGTTTGTTTCATTCGCGAAGGTCATGCATGAGTCGGGAGAGAAGGATGTCGCATTGTTCAGTTTCCATTCCGTTTCGAAGGGATTCCTGGGGGAATGCGGCCACCGCGGAGGATACACCGAATTCAGAAATATCCCGGACGACGTTCTCGCTGAGCTGGTGAAGCTGCAATCGATAAGCCTGTGCGCGAATGTCGCCGGCCAGATTGCGACGTATATGATGGTGTCTCCGCCTACGCCGGGAGACGAGAGTTACGCGACGTATCAGAACGAGAAGGAAACCATTCTGCGCTCGCTAAAGAAGAAGGCAGAGATGCTGGGCAAAGGAATCAACAGGATACCGGGCATGAGTCTCGACGTGCCCGAAGGCGCGATGTATGCTTTTGTGAAATTCTCACTTCCGCCGGATGCGTCGGTCGATATGCACGTGATGACGGCACGACAGCGGATGGAATATGAGGCCAGCCGCGATGAGGCCTACTGTATGGCGATGCTGGAGGAGACGGGGATTTGTGTCGTGCCCGGGTCCGGGTTCGGCCAGATGCCTGGAACGCTCCACTTTAGAACGACGTTTCTTCCACCGGAAAACGAAATTGAAGAGTTCGTGGCCCGGCTCAAGCAGTTCCATGAGAATTATGTAAGAGAGCTCGCTGAGGTCTGACTGCCTCACAAGCGCGATGCCCAACGTGTCATAAGAGAAGAGCACTTTGCCGAAAATAACAATCAACGAGAAACAGTACGTTGTCGAAGAAGGATTGACGATTATCCAGGCCGCGGAGAAGAACGGCATCGTCATTCCGCATTTCTGCTGGCATCCGCGCCTCCAGGTGACCGGCAATTGCCGGATGTGCCTGGTCGAAGTGGAGAAGATGCCGAAACTCGTTATCGCCTGTTCCACGACCGTTGCCGAAGGAATGGTCATTCGAACCGCTTCTCCGAGAGTGGTCAACGCCCAGCAGGCGGTAACGGAATTCCTGCTCATCAACCATCCCCTCGATTGTCCCATCTGCGACGAAGCGGGGGAGTGCAAGCTTCAGGACTACGCGTATAAATATAGCGAAGGGGTCAGCCGCTTCGAATTCGAAAAGGTTCGAAAGCCAAAGCGCGTCGAACTCGGCCCGAACGTGATGCTTGACGTGGAACGGTGCATCATGTGTTCGCGGTGCATACGTTTCTGCGATGAAATCGCAAAGAAATCCCAGCTCACGTTCACACAACGGAACGACCACATCGTTCTCTCAACTTTTCCCGGCGAGCGGCTCGACAATCCCTATTCGATGAATACGATTGACCTGTGTCCCGTGGGCGCGCTGACGAGCAGGGATTTCCGATTCAAAGCTCGGGTCTGGGAAATGTCGTCGACGGATTCCATTTGTGTGGGATGCGCGCGCGGATGCAATGTCAAAGCGTGGGTCCGGAATAACGAGATTCTCCGTCTGACGCCGCGCTTCAACCCGGAGGTGAACGATTACTGGATGTGCGACCATGGAAGACTGAACACGTTCAAGTCCGTGAACGCGGAAACGAGAATCAAAGCCCCCATGGTGAGCAAGGACAACGCGCTGGCCGAAGTCGGCTGGGACGAAGCTATCGCACGAGTCGTTTCCGAGTTGAAGTCCTTCAAGAAGCAGGAGATTGCCGCTCTCGGTTCCGCTTTCGCGACCAACGAAGACAATTACCTGCTGGGAAAGCTCATGCGCCATCTCGGGGTTGTAAACATCGATTTCATGGAACACACGGCTCCGCGTGACGAAGACTCGATCCTGATTCGCGCCGACAAGACACCCAATGCCCTTGGGGCCCGCGAAGTGGGCGTCAAGCCGGCTGCCAAAGGGATGAAGCTGGAAAACATCATGCGAGGAATAAAGGACGGCACGATCAAGGCGCTCTATTGTATTGACGATGATATTGCGGCGCACCGGGCTCTGGCGGATGTGATCGGGAAGTTGGATTTCTTCGTCGTTCATGCCTCCAATCGCAATGCGACAACGGAAGCGGCGGATGTCGTGCTCTCGAGTTCGACGTTTGCGGAGAAGCACGGGACCTTCACGAACTTTGAAGGACAGGTGCAGCGCATCCGTCCGGCGGTCACGACGCTCGAGCAGGACAGGGCACTCGACGGTTTTTCCATGAGCCGGCTTGACAAGTTTGGCGCGCACAACGATAGTTGGATGAAAGGCACCAAGCGGGATGCACGCCCGACGTGGCGGGTACTGACCAGCGTCGCAAACGCCTGCGGTGCGAAATGGAAGTACAATACGGTAGAAGATGTGTTCACTGAGATAACCTCTTCGGTCGAATCGTTCAAAGGTTTGTCGTACCTTCGCCTCGGGGCACGCGGCCTGAAACTCAGGACGAAAACTCAACAACCGGTTGCGGTGCGGAAGTAAATGGATATTCTTATCGCTCTTTTGAAAATCGCTTTCGTCCTCCTGGTGAACCTCACGTCGGTGGCCTACATCGTTTTGTTGGAACGGCGGCTTGCCGCGGCAATTCAAAACCGCATCGGTCCGAACCGCGTGGGGTGGCAGGGATTCCTGCAGCCCATCGCGGATGTCATGAAACTCGTTCTGAAGGAAGATATCGTTCCCCGGCAGGCGAACAGGTTCATCCACGACCTGGCGCCCATCATTTCCATCGTCGTCGCGCTCGTGACCTTTGCCGTCATTCCATTTGGCGACCGCATAACCCTTTTTGGACAGGATATCAAACTGCAGATCGCCAGTGTGAATATCGGCATCCTGTATATTCTCGCGTTCACTTCACTGGGCGTGTACGGTCTTGCCCTCAGCGGCTGGTCGTCGAATAACAAATACTCATTGCTCGGCGGCTTGCGGTCATCGGCACAGATGATCAGTTACGAGCTCTCAATGGGTATCTCGATCGTCGGCGTAGTCATGGTGGCCGGAAGTCTTGAGCTCGACAAGATTGTCGCGGCCCAGAGCGACTGGATGTGGAACATTATTTTGCAGCCGATCGGCTTCATCACATTCGTCGTCGCGGCGTTCGCAGAGACGAATCGCATTCCTTTCGACCTCCCCGAAGCTGAGCCGGAGCTCGTCGGGGGCTACCACACCGAATACAGCGGCATGAAGTTCGGTATGTTCTACATGTCTGAATACGCCAATATGCTGACATCCAGCGCGCTCATCGTGACGCTCTATCTCGGGGGATGGCAGATTCCATATTTTCATCTGCTCGGTGTGTCGCCTCTCTGGACGAGCTTGCTGCAGGTTCTCGCTTTCTGCCTGAAGGTCGGGATAGTAGTGGTGTTTTTCATTCTCGTCCGCTGGACGATTCCGCGATTTCGTTACGACCAGTTAATGAATATGGGGTGGAAGGTCATGCTTCCACTTTCGATTCTCAACGTTTTGATCATGGGAATCATGATTTTATTGGGCTGGATTAAATGAAGCCGGCCGATCAAAAGAAGATCGTCCATCGAAGGGACCTGAACTTCTTCCAGAAGCTCTACATCCCCGAGATTTTTCGGGGGCTGAAGATCACCATCACCCAAATTCTTAGACCGAAGTTCACGCGCCAGTACCCGGAAGAGCAATGGACGCCGCCCGCGGCGTTCCGTGGGAGACCCGTGCTCGTCGAGGAAAAAAATGTTGAGCGCTGCGTCGCATGCGGCTTGTGCGCGCGCGTATGCCCGGCTCTCGCGATCGAAGTGCAGGGCTCCGAAACCGAATTGTGGAAGGAACGCTACCCGGTGAAGTTCGAGATCAACATGCTGCGGTGCATCTTCTGCGGCTTTTGTGAAGAGGTATGCCCCGAGGAAGCGATCGTGATGAGCAAGGATTTTGAGTTGGTGTTCACTTGCCAGGAAGATGGCATCTATGGCAAAGAGAAACTGCTGAAACCCGCCGAGGAGCTCAAGGACCGACTGGAATACCTTCGCGTGCACAGGTGATTGCCGTGTGAGATGCGTTATGTGCAAAAACTCGGTCTGGTTGTGTCAACCGGATGGTTGATACGACTGTCCAAACTCTAGATATCAGATATCGTGAGAGAAACCAACATCTAGGGAGCAACACCATGATGTATCCAACATCACCCTCAATTCCAATTATTTTGGTCAGTACAATCATTGCATGCTGTCAGGTTCAAGGACAAGTCTACGAACCTGTTTCAGCGGCACATGGAATGGTCGTATGCACAGAACCGACCGCAGCCAGAGTGGGGATTGAAGTGCTTCAAAGTGGAGGGAATGCAATGGACGCTGCCATTGCAACAGCGTTTGCTTTGTCAGTAACGTATCCATCTTGTGGAAATATCGGCGGCGGAGGGTTCCTGACGTATTATCAAAGGAACGGAAACATTAATACAATTGATTTTCGAATAACTGCGCCTTCATCCGCTTCAGATGGTATGTACCTCAGTGCAGACGGAAAAGGAGTTAATGATTCCTTGTTCAACACGCTAAAAGCTGCTGGAGTGCCCGGCACCGTTGCAGGACTTCAGTTAGCTCATAAGCGGTATGGTTCATTACCGTGGGCAGATCTGATTTCACCTTCGGTGAAGCTTGCCAGAGACGGATTTCCGTTGCACCAAAGACTGTACAACGAAATCAGAAATGAAAAGCAATACCTTCTGCGGTATGCTTCGTCGAGGAGGGTATTTTTCAAGGCAGATAGCTCTTCATACGAGATAGGGAAAATCATTAAACAACCCGATCTTGCGAGGACGCTTGAACGAATTCAAAAAGGAGGTGCCGACGAATTTTACCGCGGTGAGACGGCAGAATTGCTTGTACGTTATGTAAAGGAAAACGACGGATTTATTACGGCACAGGATCTGCTTAACTATCGACCCGTTGAGCGGGAACCTGTTCATGGGAATTACAGGGGATATGACATTTATTCTGTGGCACCTCCAAGCAGCGGCGGTGTCATTATCATTGAGGCCCTGAATGTTTTGGAACGGTACGATCTGAAACAATTGGGACATAACTCCGCAGAGTACTTGCATTTGCTCTCCAGAGTTTTCAAAAAGGCTTACAATGATAGGGAATCCGTCGGCGATCCTGCTTTTGCCAAAGACATCCCGATTGAGCGTCTGATTTCCAAGGAATATGCAGACGAGATAGTGAAGGATCTTCTAAATGATAAATACATAGGAAAACCAAGAAGCGACTCAACTGACCGTGAGAAAAAGGAAACGACGCATTTCTCGGTCGTGGATTCAAGAGGAAATGCCGTTTCGTTCACATACACGCTGGATGGTGATTTCGGTTCTTACGGGATCGTTGAAGGCGCCGGTTTTTTCCTCAATAACGAAATGCAGGCCTTCGATGTGAGGCCGAAAGAGAGTAGCGGAAAAAGACCCAATAGAATTGAGCCGGGGAAACGTCCGCGTTCAAACATGTCGCCGATGGTAATTACAAAAGATGGGAAACTGAAGTACATACTTGGGACCCCCGGCGGTCTGGCAATTCCGTCGACGCTGGTACAGATCATAATCAACCTGAAAGATTTTGATATGAACCTCGCCGAGGCACTATCCGCCAAAAGGGTTTTGTGTCAGTGGTTGTCTGATCAGATCTATGCTGAGAAGGATTGCGTAACAAGAGACACAAAAGATTTATTGGAAAAGATGGGGCATAAAGTCGATGTCATTGACTGGAGGATATGTAATGCGATGTGCATCGCAGTTGACGGCGATAAAAACTCATACTACGGAGTAGCTGACCCGAGAAGTCTAAATGGAATCGCGATTGGCTATTAGACGCAAAGTACGAATTGAGAATTCTCGTTTCTGCTTCTCGAAAACGGAAGATTCCGCCGGGGAGCGGGATTTAGAGTTTAGAGATTCGTATTTAGGATCTGCAATTTCTAGAACTATTGAAGAGGTGAAGCTATGAAGCTAAGAATCCTGCTATCGGTTTTTCTCATACTTCTCTTCGGGTCGCTTGCTCTCTCGCAGCTCGAAATCAAGTATGACAGATTCACGCTTCCCAACGGACTTACAGTCGTCCTTGCTGAAGACCATTCCGTTCCTGTCATTGCGGTAAATGTCTACTACCACGTGGGCTCGGGCAGGGAGAAGCCGGGGAGGACGGGGTTCGCGCATCTGTTCGAGCACATCATGTTCGAAGGATCCGGTCACGTCCCGAAGGGTAAGTTCGACGATTGGCTTGAAGCGGCCGGCGGGGACAACAACGGTTCGACGACTTCGGACCGGACGAATTACTTCGAGAATGTTCCGAGCAACGCCCTTGAGCTGCCCCTGTTCCTGGAGTCCGACAGGATGGGGTACCTGCTCGACGCGATGTCGCCGGCAAAGGTTGACGCCCAGCGCGACGTCGTGAAGAATGAACGCCGTCAATCGTACGAAAACCGTCCTTATGGATTGGCGTCGATTGTCATCGATGAAAATCTCTTTCCCCCGGACCACCCGTACCACTGGCCGACGATCGGCTACATGGACGACCTTACCGCTGCGAGCTATGACGATGTTGTGGAATTCTTCAAGAAATACTACTCGCCGGCGAACGCAAGCCTGGTCATCGCGGGGGATTTCGACGGTAAGAAAACCAGGGCTCTCGTGGAAAAATGGTTCAGCGATGTCGCCCCGCGCAACGCCGTTCCCCCTATCGCGCCTCCGGTCGCGTTTCTGACCGAGGAGAAGCGCGTCGTCATGGAAGACAAAGTTCAACTGCCGAGGCTCTACATGGCATGGCTGTCGCCGCAGGCCTTTACTCCGGGCGACGCCGAGCTCGATGTGCTCTCAAGCGTTCTTGCCGGGGGAAAAAACTCGCGCCTCTACAAGCGGCTCGTCTACGATTTACAGATCGCGCAGGATGTTTCGGCATACCAGGCATCGCAACAGCTTAAATCGGAGTTCATGATCGTTGCGACGGCACGCAGCGGCCATACGCTTGGCGAGCTCGCGAAAGTCATCGATGAAGAAATTGCCCGCCTCCAGCGGGAAGCGCCGAGCCTCCGGGAAGTTCAGCGCGCCGTGAATCAAATGGAAGCGAGTTTCCTGGACCGCCTGGAAAATATCGGCGGGAAGGCAGACCAGCTCAACAACTATCTCACGCTCACGGGGAATCCCGATTATTTCAATCAGGACCTTGCGCGGTATAAGGCTCTCAAACCGACCGATATCCAGAGCATCGCGCAAACCTGTTTGCGTAGCGACGGTCGTGTGATCCTGAGCATCGTGCCCCAGGGCAAACGGGAACTGGCAATTCCGGAAACAAAGGAGGGCAAATAGCTATGAAAACCAATCGATTCGCTGTACTCATCCTGCTCATCGGGCTCATTCTCGGTTTCTCCCGGACCAGCTCGCAACAACCGGACCGCAGTAAGCCGCCGGAGTCCGGCCCGCCGCCTACTCTCAAACTGCCGCCCATCCAGCATCTGAAGCTCTCGAACGGACTGCCGGTCGTCCTCCTGGAAAAACATACACTGCCGTTGCTGGAGATGGAGTTGATCGTGATGGGGGGTTCCGCGATGGACCCGACCGGGAAAAGCGGACTGGCGAACATTGCCGCAGCGATGATGGAGGAGGGTGCAGGCTCGCGCGACGCCCTGCAATTTGCGGATGCCGTCGATTTCCTAGGCGCGAGTATCTCGGCGTTCGCCGGCCAGCATACGTCGGTTGTCATCCTGCATACGCCTCTTTCCAAACTCGATTCGGCGCTGTCCCTCTTCGCGGATGCCGCACTGAGGCCGAAGTTTCCCGCGGAAGAATTGGATCGCCAGAGGAAGGAACGGCTGACGACGCTGCTTCAATGGCACGATGAACCCCGCTCGATCGCGAGCGTTCTCTTCAGCCGGGTACTCTTTGGAACCGGGCACCCGTACGGGCTGCCTTCGATAGGCAATGAAAAGAATCTGCGCGCTTTTCGTGTTGATGATCTCAGCATGTTTCATGATACATACTTCCATTCGAACAATGCCACGCTCATGGTCGTGGGCGACGTCTCAGCGAGCATGATCGTGCCGAAACTCGAAGAAGCATTCGGTCAGTGGAAACCTTCTGCCGTTCCCCCGGCGTCATGGCCGCCCATCCAGCAGGTGCAGGAGCGGAAGATCTATCTCGTCGACAAGCCCGCTGCGGCGCAGTCGGAGATTCGCATCGGCCGTGTGGGTGTGGATCGCTTAACGGAAGATTACTACGCGCTGGTTGTTATGAATACAATCCTCGGCGGGTCGTTTACATCGCGATTGAACATGAATCTTCGCGAAGAACACGGCTATACGTACGGTGCGGGTTCCAGCTTTGATTTCCGCCCGCTTCCCGGACCGTTCGTCGCCCGGGCGGCGGTGCAGACGAACGTAACGGACAAAGCCCTTGGAGAATTTATGAAGGAGCTGAACCGGATTCTGGAGCCGGTCACCGATGACGAGCTCAGCCGCGCCAAGAACTACCTGACCCTGCGCTATCCTGAGAATTTCGAAACCGTGGGTCAAATCACGGCGCAACTCTCAGACCTCGTCGTGTATAAATTGCCTGACGACTACTTCGAGAATTACACGCGGCACATCCTCGCTGTCACGAAGGACGACGTCCAGCGCGTCGCGAAGAAGTATCTCGACCCGAACAAGATCGCCATCGTCATTGTCGGAGACAAACAGCAGATTCAAAAAGGGGTGGGGGACCTGAAGCTGGGTCCGATGCAGGTGATGACGGTCGACGATGTTCTGGGGAACGCTCCGAATCTTGAAGAAGGAAAGCAGTAATAATCCCGGTAGCCGCGGGTTCTTTACCGCCGCAACTGTTTCCACCAGCGGTCGACCACCTCCGTCACGCTCACCGTGGTTTCGGGCTGCTTCCATTTATCGAAGAACATGATGTCCGAGCCGGCGGGTTCGGGGGAAGCTTTGTCCATGATAACGCGCACGGGAATCGGAGCAGCGTCGCCGATGATGTAGACCTCGCCTTGCCTGAGCGTCGGCAGAACGTCGATAAAGTTCGACTGCGATTCCGGAACGAGTTTGCGGACGTAGCTCTGGTCGTTGGGATTCAAGAGACGCATCGCGACGAAGTTGTTGCACTGTGCCGTGATGGTTTCGGATATTTCTGCGGGACGCTGGCTCACAATCATACAGCTCACACCGTATTTTCTTCCTTCCTTGGCGATTCGTTCGACCGTTTTCAGTGCTGCTTTACTCTTGGTGTTCGGAGAAAGGTAGTTGTGCGCCTCCTCAAAGGCGATGAGAACCGGAAAATCCCGCCTGTTCACATTCCACAGGTTGAAATCGTAAATAATCCTCCCCAGAAGTGAAACCAGGGTGTTGACGACGTCGAACGGGACACCGCTGAGATCGATGATGGAGATGGTCTTCTCGGTATCGAGATTGAAAAGTCTGGAGAGAAGGGGCGCGAACGTATCGGATGAACGATACTTTTTCGGCCTGAAGAGAAACTCGTACCGTTTGTCGTAGATCTTGCTGTCCATACGCACGAGGAAACGGGTGAACTGACCGTAGAACGGGCCTTCTTTTCCGCCGAGCGTCCGTTCCGTATCCAGCGCCTTCATCCGGGATGTCACATCCAGAAAATCAAAGTACAGCGGTGTGTCGACCGTGATGAATTCCTTCAGGAGGAGATTCTTGCCGCGTTTTGAATCGATGACGGCATCCTTCATGACCATCATCTGGTTGTTGGCCGACGGTTCGTTTTCGTCGATGAAGGTCTCGATCAATTCATCGAAGTTCATCAACCAGTAGGGAAGCTCCAGTTCGGTAATCTTGATGATGTCTGCAGTGTCTTTGAACGCTGATTCGTATTCGCCGTGCAGGTCGAGAAGGATAACGTGCGTGTTCTGAAAATTCGCGACCTTCTGCAGGATGGCTGCCACCGTGAATGACTTTCCGGACCCGGACGACCCGAAGATGGCGATATGTTTGCCGAAGAATTTATTTGGGTCGATGTAAAAGCGTTCGGTGTCGAACATCGAAATCTTGCCGACGGAAAAATCGAAATCCCGGTACGTCGCGAAGATCAATTTCAGGTCTTCGGCGTTGGTCGCGTACACGGTGTCTCCGACCAGGGGCAGGGTTGTGACACCGCGCTCGAAGCGGTTCCCCTGGAGGGTTCCGACGGGACTGACTTCGATGATCCGGTGGCCGGTGAGGCCCGCTTCACCTCCGAGGAGGCTATCGTCCCGGATCGATGTGATGGCGCCGATGATCTCGCGGTCGCCCAGGGGGACGACGACGTACGTTCCGATTTGACCCGGCCGGTATTGCGTGCTGTCTCCCGTCGGCACGATGCTGAGGTCGCCGTGGAGAACCACAGACATGCTCGATGCTGATACCGCGTAAATAGTACCTAGAAGTTTTGTTGTGTCCATGAATGATACCTTTTTACCTAGTCAATGCGCTTGATGACGAGCAATGTTCTGTCGTCCGACCGTTCAGATAACGTACCAAATTTTTGGACATCTTCCAAAATAATCTGGGTGATTTCTTTCGCGCTCTTCCGGCAATGCTCAGTGAGCTGGTTGACCAGGCGTAATTCCCCGTAAAACGCACCCTCGGCATTCTCAGCATCCGTGATTCCGTCGGTGAAGAGCAGGAGCACGTCGTTGTTCTGCATGAGGAAACTCTCGGTCTTGAAAATTCCGTCCGGGAATGGCCCGAGGAACTGTCCTGTCGTCTCGAGAAACTCGCAACTCTGAGATTGTGACCGGAAGAGAATAGGATTGTTGTGTCCGCAGTTGGAATAAATGATTAAACCGTTCTTGTCGTCGGTGAGCTCGCCGTAGAAAAGCGAGACAAACTGTTCTTCCGAAAAGGTTTTGTTGAGCAGTTTGTTGATGCGCGAGAGCAGCACACTGATCTTGGTCTGGTACTCGAATCCCATCCTCAGGGCACCCGAAACGTACAACGCCTCGGCGGCGGCGGAGAATCCCTTGCTCGCTGCATCTCCGATCACAAACCCAAGACGTTCGGGGTCGCCCTCCGCCTGGAGATAGTCGAAGAAATCGCCTCCGACGATACGGTCGGGAACGGAGACACCGTACAACTCATACTTGTGAAACCGCATCTCGTGCTGAGGGAGAATGCTTTGCTGGATCTCACGCGCCTTATCGATATCGCGGGCGAGGGCCTTGGCTTTTTGTTCGCTTTTCTTGGTCCTCAGCACCGAATTGAGAGCGGCGCTGACGATGTTGAGCGTCGATGTCAGATTCTCGTCGATGTGGTCTGCATTGAACGCGAGGACGTATCGATAGAGCGTTTTTCCGTGCCATTGGATTTTTTCACCGATTCCCGTAGCAGAATAGTTCTTGATTCCCCGGTCGCGCAGGTAGACGTTCTCCTCGTTTGCCAGGAGCGTACGGACCTTCGGCAGTTCGAGAAAGATGGGATAATCCTTGATCTTGATCTGGTAATTGGCTTTGATGGTCTCGATATCTCCGACCTGCCCGACGAGGAGATAGGAGCCCGTCTTCGCGTCGAACTTCCAAACACGCCCGCCTTTAAGTTTTATTTCTTCATTTCGAACGATTTCCTGAATGACGTGCCGCAGAAGGTCCTCTTCCGTGACAAAACTTTGAGAAGCTATATTCTCGATCGTGCGATAGAGTTTTCGTAATTGCATCTGGTTGGGTGGTAGGTTATAGGTATTAGGTATTCGGATTTAGGATTTTATTCATGATACTTCATTTCGCCGGCCCGGACGGGGAAAAAGAGATGATCCTCATTTCGCGGGATCGCGCAGCTATAGTGCGAGCTGTAGGCACAGTACGGATTATGTGCGATGTTGAAGTCGATCGTGTAGATGGCGTTTTCATCTTCCTGTTCTTTGCCTACATCGAGGTAGCGCCCGACATCGTATGTCTCCTTGCCCGTCGTTTCATCCGTGAACCATACCGTGAGCGTGCGACCGTTCATGCCGCTCTGCTTCGCCTGGGACGGAAGGAATTTGTAGACATTGAGTCTGTACGGCCTACCGTCAAACTGAAGGATAAAGTACCCATACCGCAATTGCCTGCGCTCGCCGCCTTTTGTTCCGAAGACGCTGACGGTCTCCGCCCGTTCGAAGCGGTTTAGTTCCGAGCGGAAATAGTACCGGAGGTCCGGAGCGAACCATTTGATCCCGTGATAGCGGGTGGAAGTGTCCCTCCGGAAGGGAGACTCGTCGCTCAACTGGAAGAAGGAATCCACTTCGGCGCGATGCTGAAGAATGCCGCGGACAATTCTGAGGCTGTCCTCTGTTGATTGGTAGACAGTCGCCACGCGCTGCCGCTGACAGCTCAAAGAAAAGAGAATCCCTAATATCGCGAAAAGAAAGAAATGGATGTGCCGGGGCCTCATCGAGCGTCGCTATTGCTGCCCATTTTGTATGGGCTGCAGTTTCCACGAAGAGCCGCCGTCAGTAGTTTTAATGATCGTCCCGTTGCGGCCGACTGCCCATCCCGTCAGTTTATCCGCGAATGTAATTGAGTACAGGACGTCCTCCGTCCCGCTTTCTTGCCTTGACCAGGTCGTTCCACCGTTGGTTGTTTTCAAGACAACGCCATCGCTTCCGACAATGCATCCGCTGTCTGCATCGGTCATGCGGATGGAATAAAGGTAGCTTGCAACCTTAAAGAGAGTGAACGTCTCATACGTGTTTTGTCTTGCCCAGGTTTCTCCGCCGTTTGTCGTATTCATCACGGCTCCGTAGCCGCCGACGATCCAGCCCGTGGTTTTATTGACGAACTGGCACGCCAGGAAAAAGTTGGGCAGTTCACTCGTCACATGCACCCACTCGCTTCCGCCGTTTCTGGTCTTGAGCATCGTTCCGCTGGCCCCAACGACCCAGCCCTTGAGAGAATCGGAGAACCAAGCTGCCCAGAGATGATCTTTGACTCCACTCAACTGGGGGGACCAGGTTCTTCCGCCATTTCTTGTTTTGAGGATTGTTCCGTTGAATCCAGCCACCCAGCCGGTAGAAGCCGTCGCGAAGCGAACACCCACGAGGTCGGTCGTACTGCCGCTTTTCAACTTCTTCCAGGAGGTTCCACCGTTTGTCGTGGCGAGGATTGTTCCCTGTTTGCCGGCCGTCCAGCCAAGTTTTGAATTGAAGAAGTCGACGGAATAGAGGTCTGCCGATGCCGGATTGGACACATTGCGCCATGTTGTTCCGCCGTCGGTCGTTCGGAGGATCGTTCCCGAGCCGCCGACCGCGATCACAGTGGAGGTGCTCGTTGCCTTCACACCGTAGAATGTCTCTCCGCTTGGAGGCTGTGCGATGGAAACAGTTTGGGTGACCTGGAAGAGGAGAACAAGGGTGAAGGGGAGAACGAGAGAGCGCATTCGGAAGTTGATTGATTGTTTCAGCTATAATCAGTCAGATGTTTCAAATTACTAAATGTTGTGTAGGAAAGCAAACGTAGCACGATTCGCTGAATCGCCGCGCGTCACCCTGAGCGACCGAGTCCGCGCCCGTTTGCGGACGAGGGACTCTCGGCCAGAGCGGGGAAGAAGGTTACCTTCTGCGAAGCAAGTGCAAAGCTGAAGGTAACCTTCGTCTATGACGGCGAAGGGAAATCTGACCCCCTGCGATCAAAAGAGGATCGCGTCCCCCTTGAAAAAAGGGGGACAAAACGCTTTCCCCTTCCACTAATTCCTGCGATCATCGGATAAGCAGGATTGATGTAATTTAGATAATCATGTGAATCAAGCGAATCGCGGTTCAGACGGCGAGAGAGGGTCTGAACCCATGACTTCAGTCATGGGGAAAGACAAAACCTGACAGTGAGTAAACCGTTTCAACGGTTTAGAGTATGGAAGTACCGCGGGGGCGAACTTCTCGTGGCGATGTGAAACCGCTGAAGCGGTTCCTCGTTTCTTGCTTTGTTTGTCCCTATCCCACGACTAAAGTCGTGGGTTGGCTGATCATGATTAGATTGATCGAGGTAATCGTGTGAATCAAGCGAATCGCGGTTCAGACGGCGAAGAAGTGTCTGAACCTTGATTTTTGGGATCAAAGGATTACCATGATTTAGCAATCGGGGTAATCGAGTGAATCGTGGTTCAGACAGTCTTGCGGCGGAAGATCAGGAGCAAAAGAAGGGTGGTACCAACCGTTGTCAGCGTTGTGATGATGCCGCCCTCAAGTCCGAACGCGCCGCCAGTGAAAAACGATGGCCCCTGCACCGTGAATAGTTGCCAACCGACGCGCAAATGGGTTTGTCCGCTCACCACCAATCCAAGAACCGGTCCTAACAGATAATTCCACATGAAATGAATGGCGGTCGGCAGCCACAGGTTGCCGGTGACGTGGTACGCTACCGCGAACAACACGCCCGCGGCAAAGACGTTGATGGCCGGCAATATTGCACCACGGTAGACGCCGGCGTGCACGGCTACGAAGAGGAGAGAAGTGAGGACGATCGCCCAAACAGGATTGGACTGTGACTTTATCGTCTGGAAAATGTAACTGCGCGTAAGAACCTCTTGGGCAAGAGTATTGAAAGCCATTGCGGCGGCCGCCCAGGCGAGTGCGGCCACGGAAATTGTGCCGAATGAACCGGGAGACGTCCATCCACATATCCATAGAGCGGCCACAGACAAACCCAGCCAGGTCGCGCCGAGACCCAAACCAAGCAAACAGTCGCGCATAATGCGTCCACGGGCGAAACCGATCGTCACAAGAGCCCGGCGCTCAATGAACCGCACCATGACCCATGCCGCGAATACGACTGTAATCGCGCTGATGAAGTCATAATAGAGTCTGGTTTGCAGGGGATAACTCTGTTCCATTTCCTTTATCCGATCTGCGAAAGGCACGATAAAGGGCGCGAGCATGATTCCCCAAACAATCACAAAGAGAACGGTCTTCCAGATGATTGTCCAAACAGGTTTCATCCAAGCCATGGGCGTCATCCTCTCAGCGGTTCGTTGAAGTCGATCCGCAACGAGACCGCATCAATTTTTCCAGGCGTGCTTTTACATCCCTCCATTCGGAGTCGACGATACTGAAGTACACTGAATGCCTTATTCGTCCGCTCGGGGTGATCATGTGATTGCGGAAGATTCCTTCTTCCTTCGCACCTATTCGCAGCAGCGCTGTGCGGGATTTTTGATTGAGCGAGTCGGTCTTGAATTCGACGCGGATACAGCCGAGTGTTTCGAATGCGTGCCCGAGCATGAGGTATTTTGTTTCAGTATTGACGCTCGTTCTCTGCCATTGTTTGCCGATCCACGTCCAGCCGATCTCAAGGCGGCGGTTTGACTTGTCGATATTCGCGAAGCGCGTGCTCCCGACGGCAGTGCCGGAGTTTTTTTCGATGATCGCGAACGGCAGGGCGGTTCCTTGCGCCTGCCATTGCAGGGCAGTCTCGACGTACCGTCTCATGTCATCGGGTAACCGCATAACCGACGTCGTAAACTCCCACCAGTCCTCGCCCAAACCTGCATCGCAAAGCTGGGCGTGATGGGCAGGGGAGAGCGGTTCGAGCCGGACGTATGTCCCTTCCAGTGTGACAGGGATGATATTCATGCGTTAATTGACTGCTGCGATTAGATGCTGACCAAAAGCGTGTCAGACGAGTTTGTTCGGGATTTAAATATTAGAGTTTAGGATTTGTTCCGCTTCTGGATTCCGCTTACGTTGGCGGGATTCTGAAAAGCGGAATTTCGGATTTAGATATTAGGATTTGTGATTTGAGTTCATTCGCCTTTTACTGCAGATTCGGCGAAAGCGGGTTCTCCCGCGGCGAGGTCGAGGCGCGTTTCTTCCGGCGTTCCGAATACCCGTGCCCGCTCGTCATCGAATTCGCCTTCCCAGCGCGCGACGACGACCGTCGCCATGCAGTTCCCGAGAACGTTGACCGATGTCCGCGCCATGTCCATGAGCTCATCCACGCCGAAGATGACAATGACGCCTTCCGGGGGCAAACCAAACGACTGAAGCGTCGCGAGGAGTATGACAAGAGCGGCGCGCGGCACGCCGGCAACGCCTTTTGACGTCACCATGAGCGTGAGCATCATCATAATCTGCTGGCCAAAACCGAAATGAACCCCGGTCGTTGCCTCCGCCGCCTGGGCGACGAATACCGACGCCATGGCGAGGTACAGCGTGGAACCCATAAGGTTGAAGCTGTAGCCCGTCGGAAGAACGAATCCCACAGTGTGTTTCGGTACCCCGAGTCGTTCCATCACTTCCATGGCTTTCGGCAGGGCCGACTCGCTGCTCGTCGTCGCGAACGCGATCGTAAACGGTTCGCGAACGGCTTTGACGAAGTTCTTGACCGGCAGTTTGATAATGGCAGCTACGGCTCCGAGGACGACTATGACGAAGATGATCAGCGCGACGTAGAGCGAACCGACGAGCATACCAAGATTGACGAGCACGGCAGGTCCTTTTTCACCGATCGTGTGCGCCATGGCCGCACCAACACCGACTGGAGCGAATCTCATGACATACCCGGTGAATTTGAACATGACCTGGGCAAGACTGTCGCAAAAGTCGAGGATCGGCTTTCCCCGCGTCCCCAATGCCGATACCGCGAGAGCGAACAGGATGGAAAACGCCACGATTTGGAGGACGTCGCCCCGCACCATCGCGTCGAAGAAACTCGCGGGGAAGATGTGCACGAGCGTTTCGATGAAGGTCTTTGGGTGTGTCTCGGCAAGTTGTCCGAGTGAGCTTGTCCCCAGCGGAAGGTACACTCCCGCGCCCGGCTTGGTAAGGTTGACGACACCGAGCCCGATGAAGAGCGCCGCGGTGGTCGCGAGCTCGAAAAAGATGAGCGCTTTCAGCCCCATTCTCCCGATCTTCCTGAGGCCCCCGCCTCCGGCAATGCCCACGACGATCGTGGCGAAAATCAACGGCGCGATGATCGACTTGATGAGACTGAGAAAGATATCGCGCAGGAAAAAGATGCTGATGCCCCATTCGGGCTGCAGCCATCCGAGTAATCCTCCCAGTACCAACCCGACAACAATCCAAGAGGTCAGGGAAAGCTGGTACCATCGCCGATGTTGCGAGGAAGCGTCCGTCATGACTGGTTCATTATTTTCAATTTACAACTTCCAATTTTCAATTCGCAAGTGTCGATTGTAAACTGGCAATTGAAAATCGAAAATGTCAGTGCCATCTGGCGGCCACCAATTCGAAATCGACAATCCGCAATCCGAGATCAGTCAAAGGCTTGGTTCCGTATCATCTTCGTCATGTCGAACGGCGCCGGGTCTCCGCCTAGGTACTTGTGGAACCAATCCAGATGCGCGTTATAATACAGCGGCATGGACTTCACCGCGCTGGGCCAGTGACCGTCGTTCGGGAAAACGATCAAGCGGGAGGGGACTCCCATCTCCTGCAGGTCGGTGAAAAACTCCAGGCTCTGGGTATAGGGAACCCGGTAATCCTTCTCGCCGGTGATGACGAGGCACGGTGTTTTAAAATTCTTTACGGAGTTATTGGGCGAAAACTTCTGGTAAAGGTCTGATGTCCAGGGTAAGCCGTTGAGGTCCCATTCCGGGAACCAGAGCTCTTCCGTGGCGCCGTGCATTGCGGTGAGGTCATAAACACCCATCATGCAGGCGATCGCTTTAAATCGGGTTGTGTGGCCTTCGAGCCACATCATCATGTAACCGCCGTACGACCAGCCCATTGCGCCGATGCGGTCTCTGTCAACCCAGGAGACTTTCTCGAGGGAGTCGGCCACGGCCATGATATCCTGGTAAACTTTTCCGTTCCAGTCTTTGGAGATGGCGGCGGTAAATTCCTGTCCGTAGCCCGTCGAGCCGTGCGGGTTGGGAAACGCGACAATGTAACCCGATCCGGGATACATCTGCCAGTCGCCGCGAAATGCATCAGCCCACTGTTGCTGCGGTCCGCCGTGCACATTGAGAATGAGCGGGTATTTCTTCGCCGGGTCGAAATCATGCGGCTTCACGATGAACGTGTGAATCATCTTTCCCGTGGGAGAAGGGATCCACATTTCTTCCGCGGGACGGATATCCACCCGGTCAGCGAGGTCCTTGTTGAAGAACGTTAGCTGTTTGAGATCTTTCCCGTCCGATGAGCAACTCCATATCTCAACTGGTTCGCCGATCGACCGTCGGGCAAAAACGAGCCTCTTCCCGTCGGGCGAGACGGAGAACGCGTCAATGGTCTTCACATCGACAATTTTCGTGATTTTCTTCGTCTTGACGTCGACTTTGTGGATGGGAACGTGCCCCTGGACGTCGGCAGTGAAGTAGAGACTCTTTGAATCAGGCGACCATCGGAAATCATCCACCCAGTTGTCGAGAGTTTCGGTGAGAACGGTCTTGGCTCCGGTGGCTCTGTCGTAGAGGCCGATTCTAAACCTGTCGGATTCATAGGCCGGGATTGTCTGGAATTTGTACGCGATGTACTTCCCGTCGGGTGAGTACTGCGGATTGCCGTCGTAGGCCTTGTTCTCCGCCGTGATGTTTTTCGGTTCCTTCCCAAATTCGGAAGAAATCCAGAGGTCTTTGTTCGTCGATGTTGCTTCCACGGCGTCGTGATTGGAGACGAAGCATACTTCCTTTCCGTCCGGCGAGAGGTCGAAACCGATTCCGCCAAGTTCGAACGCCGGAGCGTCGTACTGGCCCGGCGTGAGGTCGGAGTACTTTCCGGAGTTGGTATTGAACCAAATGACATGCGTCGCCTTCCCGTCCTTCCAGGAAGTCCAGTGCCGGTACAGCAGTTTATCAACCATATGTGCCTGGAGGGGACCGTTGCTCATGGTGCTGTCGTTATACTTGTTGCTGTTGTCATAGACCACGCAATCCGGGAAGACGTCGCTGGCGAAAACGATGGCTTGTCCGTCTGAGGTTATCTGGGGGTCCCCGACGCCCATGGAGAAATCCGTGATTTGCTTTGCGTCGCCGCCCTCACCAGGAACCGACCATACCTGCGGGCCATTTGCTCTCGTGGACACAAACAGGATGGACTTGCCGTCGGGGGACCATCGTGGGTGATTATCGGCGGCGGGATTGTTCGTGAGATTGCGGATATCGCTGCCGTCCGCGTTCATGACATACACCTCCTGATTCGATTTCCCCTTTTCGAGAAAACTTTCAGTGACGACGAACGCGATCTTCTTGCCGTCGGGCGAGAATTGCGGGTCGGTAACGCCTTTGAGCTTGTAGAGGTCCGTCAGCGTGAAAGCACGTTTCTGGGCCAGCGACGGCATCGCGACCGCCAGCATGAGAAAGAGAAAGAAAAACTTCTTCATAGTAACTCCTTTTTTGGATTTCCGATTTCGGATTTTGGATTTGCAGGATGTTGGTGTGACCTGGCGTTCTTCGAATAGCTTGAAGAAAATCATGGATCTATACGTTCCTCATTACACTCTACAGACCTTAGCCCTGCCTGCCCAAGGCACAGCATTGGTGCTGCAGCAAGACACGAAGTCAAATTCTTCGCCGCCTCTTTTATGTTAGGTACCACACTCTACCACCTATAACCTAACACCTACCACCTAACCCCTATGGAATTTTTCATTTCTTCGGTTGCGGTTGTCGCGGCCTGCTGCTATTCCAGCAGTCAGCGTATATCTTCCACGTGCCGTCGGGCTGTCGTTTCCAGACCGTTGAATACTTTCCTGTATCCGATACTGTCGGCATATTCGGACGTTGGATGTCCACGAAATACTGTCCGATCTCAAGAGCAGTGCTGTCTTGTCCCTGCACGTCGAGTGTGGTGAACGAGGCCTTTGTGATTTTCACACCCCGGGCGGGCATCAGCGAGAGCGTGGCTCTGAGCTGGTCTTTTCCTTTCGCCATCGGCTTGTTGGGAGGTAGAACAGTAACGTCGTCGGTATAGATCGACAGGAGAGTGTCGATTTCATCCTTCTTGACAGCTTCCGCCCACCTGGCATTCTGCGCCTCGATGGCCTTTCGCACTTCCGCCAGGTCGAGCGGCTTTGGACGGGGGGGAGAGCAGGAAATAACAAATAATGCAGTTATGATTACGAGAAACGCACGTTGTATTTTCATGGCAAATCCATTCGGAAAACCTGTAATGGCCGGTTATGGCTTAATGGTAAGAATAATCTGGTTGAATTTCAACCGCTGAAGGGTTCAGGTAGTTTGTCCAACAAGAAAAAGATTTAAACCGCGAGTACGCAAAGGGACCGCTGATATTCATGATGCCTTCGGACAAGGCGTATGATCAGTTTTCTGGTTCCCAAATTCCATTTGGAAACGTGCGCACCAATCGGCTCGCATACTGATAGGCAATACTTCTCCCCCTTTTTTTCAAAGGGGTAGAATACAAGAGGGGGTTACTTGTGGACGACACTTCTTCGAACTGAGGCACCACGCGGGTCCCCGCGAGAGCAATCACAGCCGTTCCAAATTCTTCTCCAGTTTTTCCAGAGTCATGCGGAAAGACTCAAGCTTCTCGCGTTCCTTCTCGACGACCTCTTTCGGGGCTTTGCCGATAAAACTCTCGTTGGAGAGCTTCTTCCGAACGCCATCGAGCATCCCCTGAACGCGCGCTAGTTCCTTCTGAATGCGTTGCCGCTCGGCATCGAGGTCAATGAGGCCTTCAAGCGGAATGAATATTTCGCCGCCATCCACAACCGCGCTGGCGGCATGTTTGGGTTTACCGGTTCCCACGAGGTCTTCGATCTTCACGACGCGGGCCAGCCGCTGGAAGTAGCTTTGATATTTCTTGATGGTTTCTGTCTTTGTCTGTTCGGCAAACCTCACGATCATGTGGATTTCCTTCGAAGGCGGGACGGAGAGCTCTCCGCGAACATTCCTGACGCTGTTTATCACGTTCTGCACGAACGCCATCTCGGATTCTGTCTTCTTATCGATCCACGAGCTATCGTGCTCCGGGAAGGGGGCAACCATGATCGATTCAGTTGGCTTGCGCTCTGCGAGGTGCTGCCACAATTCCTCCGTCACGAATGGCATGAATGGATGGAGGAGCCTCAGCGCGTGGTCAAAAACTCCAATCGCCCGGTCGAGAACGATGCGCTTGACCTCCTCATGCTCATCGCCGTATAGGCGTCCCTTGATCAGTTCCACGTACCAATCGCAGTAATCATGCCACACAAAATCATAGAGAATCTTCGTTGCCTGATTGAGTTCAAATTGTTCGAGTGCGGTAGTGAGATCGCCGATTGTCGAATGGAGGCGAGAAAGAATCCAGCGGTCAGCGAGATCAAGGTGGAGCCCAGTGGTTTGGGGTTTGAGGTTCGAGGTTTGGGGTTTCGCCTCTTTTTTCTCATTACCCGAACCCGTAACCTCTAACCCCTGCTTATTCATCAGGAGAAACCTTCCCGCGTTCCACACTTTGTTGGCGAAATTTCTTCCCAGCTCACACTTGTCATTCGAATACAAAACATCCTGCCCGAGAGGAGCGAGGTAGAGAATCGTGAAGCGGAGCGCATCGGCGCCATACTCCGCGATGACGTCTAGCGGGTCGGGCGAGTTGCCGAGGGACTTGCTCATCTTCCGTCCCTGGACGTCTCGGATGATGCTTGTGAAATAGACATCCCTGAACGGTATGAGGTCTTCGGATCGTTTTCTCGGGGAACCATCGTGCAGGGGAATATCGCCCATGACTTCGAGTCCCGCCATGATCATTCTTGCGACCCAGAAGAAAATGATGTCAGGAGCCGTCACGAGAACATCGGTGGGATAGAAATACCGGAGGTCGGGATTGTCGCCTGGCCAGCCAAGCGTCGAGAACGGCCAGAGCCAGGAGGAGAACCATGTGTCGAGCACATCCTCATCCTGGCGCAGATTTTTTGTCCCGCAATGAGGGCATTTCTCCGGTGGTGTCCGCGATACGATCGGCTGATTGCATTCCAGCTTGCGCCTTCCTTCCCCGACGCAGTACCAGACGGGAATCCGGTGCCCCCACCAGAGCTGTCGTGAGATGCACCAGTCGCGGATGTTGGTCATCCAGTGTTCGTACACCTTCGTCCAGCGATCGGGATGGAATTTGATCTTGCCGTCGAGAACGACGCTGAGTGCTTGTTCGGCGAGCGGTTTCATCTTCACAAACCACTGGTCGGAGAGATACGGCTCGATAATCGTGTGACATCGGTAACAATGGCCGACATTGTGGACATACGGTTCCGTTTTCAGGACGAGCCCGAGAGCTTCCAGATCCCTGAGCACGGCTTTGCGTGCGTCAAACCGGTCCATGCCCCGGTATTTTTCCGGGACATTGTCGTTCATCCTTGCCGAGATATCGTAGATGTTGATGGGCGCCATAACGTGGCGCTGGCCAAGATTCGCGTTGTGACGTTCGCCGATCCAGTAATCGTTGGGGTCGTGCGCGGGCGTGACCTTTACCATTCCCGTTCCGAATTGCGGGTCGACGAAATCGTCGGTGATGACCGGAATATCGCGATTCGCCAGCGGCAGGATCGCCATGCGACCGACCAGGTGCTTGTAGCGTTCGTCTTTCGGATTGACCGCGATGGCGGTATCGCCGAGCATCGTTTCGGGTCGAGTCGTGGCGACGATGGCGTAGTCCTTCAGGTCCTTGATCGGATACTTGATGTACCACAGGTGGCTTTGCTGCTCGTTGTATTCCACTTCATCGTCGCTGATGGCAGTGTGGTCTTTGGGGCACCAGTTGACGATGTATTTCCCGCGGTAGATTAATCCTCTTTCGTACAGCCGGACAAAAATCTCCCTGACGGCATTCGAGAGGCCTTCGTCCATGGTGAAGCGCTCGCGTTCCCAATCGCACGAGGTTCCCAGTTTTCTCAATTGCTTTATGATCGTGCCGCCGTACTCTTCCTTCCACGTCCAGACGAGCTTGATGAATTCATCGCGGCCCAGGTCATGCCGTGTCTTCCCCTCCTTTGTCAACGACTTCTCGACGACGTTCTGCGTCGCGATTCCGGCGTGGTCCGTTCCCGGCATCCACAACGTTTCAAACCCTTGCATGCGTTTCCACCGGACAAAGACGTCCTGGATGGAGTTATTCAGCACGTGCCCCATGGTCAGTATGCCGGTGATGTTCGGCGGAGGGATGACGATGGCATACGGCTTCTTGTCGGGGTTCGCCTTCGCGTGGAACAGGCCATGCTTTTCCCAGAGCGGATACCATCGTTCTTCTGCCTCTTTCGGGTCGTATGCTTTTGGAAGTTCAGACATGAAAATGGTTTGAATTATTTAACTATAGTTACGCAAGATAATTTGGGAGGTCCAGAATCTAAAACACCAAATCATGGATAAATTCGAAACACGAAATCCGAAATCTCAAACAAAATCTAAGTTCTAAATCCAAAATTCAAAACATTGATCAGAACGACAAATTTTTGGGTTTAGACGCTGGTGCTTGGTGCTTGTTTAGAATTTAGATATTCGGATTTAAGATTTGTTTAGGTTTTAGGTATTCCGATTTAGAATTTTTCACTCAGAATCATGATTTTGCCTAACATCAATTATTTATATCAAAATTCGTCTTGACAGTAATCACGTACAGCTACTTGACGGAAAATGACCTGCTCAGATCAGATTCGTTCTTCATACGATCTTTGAGAACGATCTTCAGCGAATGCTTTCCGCGTTCCAGTTCGTTGTCGGACTGGTATGATACTTTCCTGTGTTCTCCGTCGATTTCCGGAATGACAAACGTTCTGTCAATGTACAGTTTTATTTCATCCGGGTCAACACCGGACAGATTGTCGTGGTAACGGAAAGAGACGAATACCTTCCTGCTACGGGCCTGCACTCTCAATCTTCCGATAGTCGGCGGTTCGCTGTCATGCAGGAGCGCCAGGTCGCCCAGAGTGCGCGTCATGGTGGTGGAAAAGTACTGCCGCCCCCGGTCCGGCGTCGCTGTTTGAAATATCCAGTTGCCCGTGGAGCGAAAATACAAACCGAGGTGACGCGTATCTGCATCGGGCGGAACCGGCATCGAGAAAGTGACCCCTCGATTGAGCAGAACGTCGGTGGGTTCGAATTCATAGATGAGCAGTCCGCGAATCGTTTCTTCCGATGACCGCATGTAGAGCGGCTTGAAGACGGCGCCCGAGTCGTACGAAACCACGATGCCGTTGCCGGGCAGAGAAAACGACCCGGAATGACGTGCAGGGATGGGAAATACTTCGAACGATTCATGCGCAGTCGCCGCGGAACCGTTCACTTCCCCGCTGACCTCGATGGTCCGCGTTCCCACAAACATGTCCGTCGGCTGAAATGCCCCCGTGTATTTGTTCACGTCGATTGCTTCAAGGGCGACACGCTGTTGAAGGGTGCCCTCGTGCACGACCGCCTCCGGCGGCGCTGTGAACATCCCACGCGTGGAAACCGTGATTTTGGTATAATCGTTGAAGGGTTCGGCTTCGACCTCTATTTTTGTAGCTTCGCCATGCGGTTTCTTTTTGAAATAGAATACCGGGTCGGATTGCTCCCCGGTTTTCGTTTCAGCGACGATCTTCAGCACGTCGTACCCGGTGCTTTTCAGCGGAAGCTTGATGCCGGTGCCATCGATTTCGAATTTTCCTCCCGGCAGAGGATGCACTGACCAGTGGCTCTCATTGAGCATTCTTCCATAAACGACCCACTGTGAAATAGCTTCAAGTCCGCTGCCCGTCACCACGATATTGTCTTCATTGACGTGGGTGATCCGGACGCTTGGTCTGCGGCAGGCCATCAGCGTTCCTCCAAGCTCCGTCGTATTTCCGTGGGCGTCCGTGCAGACGATGGTGTAGCGATGATTCCCCTCAGGGATTCGTTCCGTATTAATGATGCCAGCTCCCTCGGGCCGATGATCATAGAAGGGGAGAGAGTTGCCGGTCTCAAGATACAGTTTTTGGAATTTTCCTCTCCCTTCGAGAATGGACGCAAAGTCGTAGTGGAGATCTATTTGTTTTGTTTCTTTCACCGGAACTCTGTCGAGCTGTAGTGAGAACGCCAGACTATCGTCCAGATAGAATTCAACGCGGTGGATTCCGGATTTGCTTCGTGTGCCGTTAACATAGTCGATCGCTTCGATCGCGAAGCCGATCTGACCGCTTATCCGGATGGTCTGTGGGATAACGTGCGCTTTCTTCCTGCGTGGAAATCTGCTGAAGTACCTCGTGCGGGAGGAATTGTCCACCGTGGAGTTGAACGAGAGCGGCGTTATCATCACACGATTGATTTTCGGAGGAACATTGTCCTCCAGCTGGAACGAACTGCAAAGCAGGGGATTCATCGGATTCATGTTTTCATCCCGGATTTCAAAATGGAGGTGCGGAGGTCCGTACCCACTGTTCCCCGAATACGCCACACGTTCTCCTTTCCTGACCGGAACACGCGACGGATCTACGGTCAGATCGATCGCGTAGGTTCCGCGGCGGTATTGTTCCTCGCGCGCAACGCGATTGATAGCGTCGTTGAACTTCATGAGATGCGCGTACGCCGTTACATACCCGTCGGGATGTTTGAGGAAGAGCATTTTTCCGTATCCGTACGGAGAAATCACGATGCGGTAGACATATCCGTCTCTCGATGCGAAAACGTTGTGGCCGGTCTGACCGTTGGTGCTGATGTCGATACCGCCATGAAAGTGCGTCGAGCGGTATTCGGCAAAGGAAGAGGTCACTTTTCTGCTTGCGTCCGTCGGCCAGAGATAATCTGTTAGGTTGGTGGCGATGGTGTCGAAGCTCGTTGCCCGGAAATCGCTCACGGCCTCACCGGGCTGCACCGGCGCGGTTTCTTTATCTCTCCCGGGGACGGGAAGAAAAGAGAAGGAGAAGAATGTCGAGACCACAACCCACAACAGGAGCATGGAAAAACGGGAGACGGGATGTTCCATCAACTACGAGAGAGTTTTCACGTGGTGGGAAATTGACGTCCATCCGACGAGCTCAGCCCGGACGAGGTCTCCGCCGCTGACCGTGCCGACTCCCTCCGGAGTTCCGGTGAAGACCAGGTCGCCGGCTTCAAGCGTGAACAACGTAGAGATGAACGCGATGACGCTGTCGATGGAGAAGATCATTTTGTCGATCGTCGTCTGCTGACGAAGCGCCCCGTTGACGAAGCACTTGATTTCAAGAGCTTGCGGGTCGTGCATCATCGAAGCCGGGATAATTTCCGACACCGGCGCTGAAGTATCAAAACCTTTCGCTATCGCCCAGGGCAAGCCCTTCGTTTTCGCTTCGGCCTGAATGTCGCGCAATGTCATGTCGAGGCCGACGGCGAAGCCGAAAATATGCTTGGCCGCATCCTGGGCCGAGACGTTCTTGCCGTGAGAACCGATGGCGACGACCAGCTCGACCTCGTGGTGCAGTTGTTTCGAAATCGACGGTCGAACGATATCCTCTCCATCGCGGATGACCGCAGAAGAGGGCTTAAGGAAGATCACGGGGGTTGTCGGGATTTCCGATTTCATTTCCTTCACGTGTTCGGCGTAGTTCCGGCCGACACAGAAAACGTTGCCGACAGTGAAATCTTTGTCCGAACCGCGAACCTTGAGTGTTTTCATTTATCCGGAAAATTTCTCTAAATATACTCATAATAAGGCATTTTCACAAGGAGAGAATTGTAAGCCCGCGTGACGTCGGTTATTTGCTTTAAGGACAAATTCTGTTATATTTCAAAAAATTTCAATAGAGAACGCATTTGAAGACCTACGAACAGGCCGGCGTGAACATCGCCGCCGGTGATGAGCTCGTCCACCGCATCAAGCAAAAAGTCCGCTCGACGTTCTCCCCCGCAGTCTTGTCCGATATCGGTAGTTTTGGCGCTTTCTTCGACGGTAAGTTCAAAGGGACCCGTTCGCCCGTTCTTGTCTCCAGCACCGACGGCGTGGGGACGAAATTGCGCGTCGCGTTCCTGATGAACAAGCACGACACGGTTGGACAGGATCTTGTGAACCACTGTGTCAATGATATTGCAGTGTGCGGCGCCAGGCCCCTGTTCTTTCTGGATTATATCGGAATGGGGAAATTGAATCCTCTGGTGGCTGAACAAATCATCACCGGGATGGTGAAGGGATGCAAGGAGAACTCCTGTTCGCTGGTCGGAGGTGAAACGGCCGAGATGCCCGGATTCTATCGTGAAAATGAATACGACCTCGTGGGGACAATTGTGGGAGTTGTTGACAGAAAGAACATGTTCGATGGAACGAAGGTGAAGAAGGGCGATATCCTCCTCGGACTTCCTTCGAAGGGTTTGCACACGAACGGATACTCGCTTGCGCGCTCTGTGCTCTTCGAACAGTTCGAGGTTGATGATTTCGTTGACGAACTCGGGGCGAGGCTGGGAGACGTTCTCCTGGTGGGTCATCGCTCATATCTGAAGGCAATCCAATCGGTGAAGGATCTCCCCGCCGCCCATGCGTTTGCTCACATCACCGGCGGAGGTATCGCAGGAAATACCTCGCGCGTGATTCCGAAACCTCTCCATGTTCACATTGACTGGCAAAGCTGGGAGCGCCCGCCCGTTTTCCGGCTGATTCAAAAGCTGGGTGAGGTCCCCGAAGACGATATGCGGCGCACTTTTAACCTGGGAGTAGGGCTGGTGATTGTCGCCGCGAAACGGGGCGCGGATAAACTGTTGAATATTTTGCGGAAACAAGCGGAGCACCCGGTGATTCTTGGTGAAGTAAAAAAATAAAAGACCCGTATCAAAGAGATCATTCGTGAAAAAAGCCATAGACATAAAAAAACCGCCTGAGGAAAAATCCCCGTCGGGCCGTGAGCACCTCGGCCAATCAGGGGGAACGCTGGAGGCGATCCGGCGCATCTACATGCTTCATGAAATAGTCCTGCGATTCGATTTCGCCCCCGGCAGTGAGCAGATCCTGAATGTTGTACGACAGAAAGCACGCCTGCTTCTGAGCTTCGACCTGTGTCTTGTTGGATTATTGAATCGCGGACAGACGCATTTCGTTCTCCACTCGCTTTCGCCCTCTGCCGATGCTGCCGGAGTGCATCACCATCACATGAGCGTTGAAGAAGCGTTTTTCGGCTGGGTCATCGACAATCAATCCCCGGTGATTCTGGAACTTCGGCCCGGACCGTCTGCGGGTAGTGACGTGGAGAGCAGGATACGGAAGGCGGGAATGCGGACCCTGCTGACCGTCCCGATGCGTGCCGGCAACGATGCCGTGGGGTTTCTAGCATTCGGTTCCACGAGTGAGGAGGTTTTCACCGAAGAGGATATCGGCCTCGCCCAGCTTTTTGCCCTCTATCTCGCGACCTCGCTCAGGAACATGACGCTCCTCGATGACACGCGCCGACGGATGGCTCAGATCGAGTCGATCAATGCCATCAGCCGTAGAGTTGCCTCCAAATTGAATCTCGAAGAGTTGTTGGGCGTTGCCGTTGAATCCATCCAAAAAGATTTTCAGTATTTCGACATTACGATCTTCCTGCTGTCGGAGGACAAAAGTGAATTGATTCTCGAAGCCCATTCGGGCAACTTCGCCGACCTTATTCCTCACCGTTACCGGCAACCGCTCGACCAGGGCATCGTCGGGTGTGTTGCTTCATCCGGGAAGAGGATGATGGTCAACGACGTATCGAAAGAGCCCCGATTCCACTCGACGGGCTCGCACGCGACAAAATCCGAGCTCGTTCTTCCCATCAAAATCGATTCCGAGGTGGTCGGCGTTCTCAACGTCGAGGATACGAAACTCTACGCGTTCGATGAGACGGATGCCGTCGTCCTGGAGACGGTCTGCGAGCAGATCGGCAGCGCTATGAAAAATGCCAAACTGTATGACGAGATCAGGAGAGTGAACGTCAAACTCACGGAGATGGATAAGGTGAAGTCGGAGTTTCTCGGCATCGTTTCCCACGACTTTCGGACTCCCATCGCTAATATCATGCTCTCGGGGAAGTATGTGCTGAAGAACGAAGACATCCAGAAGAACCCGCGGGTGAGGGATCAACTGCGGCTTATCGTCGACCAGGCCCAACGGTTAAGCAAGCTCGCGGACGATACACTCTCGATCTCCCGGATCGAATCTGGCCAGATGGAATACTCTTTCAAGATAGTGAACATTGAGCGACTGATTCAGGACGCGATTTCACAGATCCAGCATTCGCCTCGCCACAAACTTGAGTATAAAGTTGATTTCAACGCGACGTACATCAAGGGCGACCAGATAAAACTCCGCCAGGTTATCCAGAACCTTGTGAACAATGCCGTAAAGTACTCACCCCGAGGGGGCACCGTTGCGGTTTCGGCACAGGATGTCACGGAGGAGACGATTCTCGTGTCCGTCAAAGATGAAGGTCTTGGAATTCCGCCGGAACAGAAGGATAAGCTCTTCCAGAAGTTTTCCCGGGTCAACGAAGGGGAAGCGAGCAAGATGACAGGTTCGGGCCTGGGGTTGTGGATCTGTAAGGAGGTTGTGGTGGCGCATGGGGGCAAGATATGGTTCGAGAGCGAGGTCGGGAAGGGAACGACGTTCAAGTTCACGCTCAAGAAGAGCCACTGATCGAAGCTTAACCCTCTCTTGTGTTCTCCCCCTTTGAAAAAAGGGGGAGAAGATGGGTCGTTGGCTGCGCAGGTTCTCAGATGGAATTGGGGAGCGAGAAAACTGATCATACGCCTTGTCCTGACGCATCATTTCTATCAGAGGTCGGCGTTTTCGCCCGATTTGTGATTTGAAGCCTGCCGTTGGAGAGTATCAAGCCTCATGTCCACTTTCTGATAGAAATCCCGCCATCTCATTACATCAGTTTTGTAATCCGAAACCGTTGCTTGAACCTGCGCTGGTGTGGTGTGGTAAGCCTGGTAGAGGCTGTCCATGCGATGCTGCACGGTGGATGAATCCGAATGGAGGAGGACGCACTCCTCCTTCATGATGAGCTTATCGGCATAGAATCTGACGAAGGTCTCCTCCGGTATCACATCTGCGCCCGCCTGTTTTTTGGAGCAGGAGCATAGGATCGCACCAACGACCACCAGCATGAATAGATTCAATTTCATTCTTCTTCCAGATTGACGGAACTATTTTAGTGATTTTTGACGCGAAATGCAATCCCTCAATCCGGTCCCGGTCGCATCCGTGAGAGGGTACGTACAAAACAGCTTGACATTTTCCGACCTTTATTTTACATTACCGCACAAACAGTGCCCCTACTTGAGGCACACCGTATCATGCTCTTTCAAATCTCGGTTGCTGAATACTCGGCGACGTACATGACGACTCGAGGTCTTTCGTCGAAAGAACATATTTCAATCCGATGTGTTTCGAGATCAAGATCTGCAATGCGAGAATCTTGAAATCATAATAGCGATGCATCGTTTCGTTCTTCGGGATTGTCATAAGGTCTTTGCTTGCATTTGAAGATACGTTCGCTTTTCTCAAATATCATTCAGTTGGCGCGTTACACAGACGCGCACTCACCAAATTCACATATCATAAGGAGTCGGCCATGTCTAAGAAACTTGGATTACTGTTCCTTGCAGGTCTGTTTATCTCCATCTCCAGTTTCGCTTATGCCGGAGAGAAGGTAGTCAGGACGGATGACATTGATATTCCCTTTACGAAATTCGTCCTCCCAAACGGCCTTACATTGATCGTGCACGAGGATCACAAAGCCCCCATTGTAGCACTTAATGTCTGGTATCATGTCGGATCAAAAAACGAAAAAGTGGGGAAAACCGGGTTCGCGCACCTCTTCGAACACCTGATGTTCAACGGCAGTGAGCATTACAATGACGACTACATCAAGGTGATGGAAAAGATAGGCGCGACAGATCTTAATGGTACGACGTCGAATGATCGCACCAACTATTTTGAGGACGTCCCCACCTCTGCACTCGACATGGCACTCTGGATGGAATCGGACAGGATGGGACATTTGCTCGGGGTTCTCGATCAGAAGAAATTGGACGAGCAACGCGGCGTCGTCCAGAACGAGAAACGGCAGGGTGAAAATGAACCGTACGCAATTTCGGAAGAGCTCATCACAAAAAATACATATCCCTCCGGACATCCATACTCGTGGACGGTCATTGGGTCAATGGAGGATTTGAACGCGGCTTCGCTCGAGGACGTAAAAGAGTGGTTCAAGACGTATTATGGTGCAGCAAATGCGGTCCTGGCGGTTGCGGGAGACGTCAATCCCGACCTCGTGTTCGAGAAGGTGAAGAAATACTTCGGCGATGTCCCCTCCGGTCCTCCGGTAGCAAAACAGAATCTCTGGATCGCCAAGCGAACGGGCATGCAGCGTCAACAAGCTCAGGATCGTGTTCCGCAGTCGAGAATTTATAAAGTATGGAACGTCCCCGAGACAGGGTCGGCGGATGCGGATTTGTTAGGTCTCGTCGGCAATCTGCTGTCTTCCGGGAAGACCTCACGGCTCTATAAACGTCTTGTATATGATGATCAGATTGCCACCGATGTCAGCGCCTACGTGGACAGGCGTGAGATCGGAAGTCAATTTTACATTGAGGCGACCGCGAAGCCCGGTGGCGACCTTTCCAAAGTTGAACGTGCGATCGACGAAGAGCTGTCAATATTTTTGAAATCCGGTCCGACCGGGAAAGAATTGAAACGGGTGGTAACGCAGTTCGAAGCAAATTTCGTTCGGGGGATCGAGCGTATCGGAGGGTTTGGGGGCAAGTCGGATATTCTCGCACGAAACCAGGTATTCAAAGGTGATCCGGGGTATTATAAGGTGACACTCAACCGCGTCAGGAATGCCACTCCGGAAGAAGTACTTTCCGCGGCAAGGACATGGCTGTCCGATGGTGTCTATGTGCTGGAAATTCACCCGTTCGGCGAGTTTACGAGCGCCCCGACCGATTCGACCATCAGGAATAAGATTCCGGACGTTGCCGCTCCACCGGATGCTCATTTCCCCCCGTTTCATCGCTCGACTCTCAGCAATGGAATGAATATCGTCCTCGCGGAGCGTCGGTCCATACCGCTTGTGAATCTCGTCATGGTCTTCGATGCCGGTTCTTCTTCGGATCAGTTTTCTCAACCGGGGACTGCGAACCTGGCAATGAGCATGATGGATGAAGGAACAACCAGGCGGAACGCATTGGCAATCAGTGAGGATCTCGCGATGCTCGGTGCGTCGCTCGGCACAGGATCGAATCTTGATGCTTCGTTCGTATGGCTCAACACCCTGAAGACGAATCTGGATGCAGCGCTGGACATTTATGCCGATGTCATTCTTCATCCGTCCTTTCCCCAAGAAGATTTCGAACGATTGCAAAAGCAAACCCTCGCCCGGATACAGCAGGAAAAAGTCGAGCCAATCTCGATGGGATTGCGTGTATTCCCCAAATTACTTTATGGCGAAGGACATGCGTACAGCAATCCATTGACGGGATCGGGAACGGAACAATCCGTCGGCAAGATGATGCGCGAGGATATGGTCAAATTCCATGCGACGTGGATAAGGCCGAACAACGCGACGCTCGTTGTCGTCGGAGCGACGACGATGGACGAGATCAAGCCGAAGCTGGAGAAACTCTTCGAAGATTGGAAAACCGGTGATGTGCCGAAGAAGAATCTGAGTACCGTCGAGCTCGGGAAGCAGTCTGTCTATTTGATCGACAAGCCCGGCGCCGTAACATCGATCATTCTCGCGGGACATATAACTGTGCCCAAGAACAATCCCGATGAAGTCCCGATTGAGGCGATGAATACGGTTCTTGGAGGGGCGTTCTCCTCCCGTATCAACATGAACCTCCGTGAGGACAAACACTGGTCGTACGGATCGGGGAGCGTGATCATGTCGGCTCGCGGTCAACGGCCATTCATCGCGTATGGGATCGTGCAGACTGACAAAACAAAGGAATCGATGGTTGAAATGAACAAAGAGATGCGCGAGATTCTCGGAAAACGACCGGCGACTCAGGATGAGTTGGGGCGTGTACAGGGCAACCTGACGCTACAACTGCCCGGGAGCTGGGAGACGAATTCGGCGGTCAGTTCGACGATTGAAGAGATGGTGCAATACGCTATGCCGGATGATTACTACGACACGTATGCTCAGAAAATTCGTAATCTGAGCGTCTCCAACATAACGGACGCCGCCAAGAAAGTCCTCCATCCGGATAATATTGTCTGGGTAGTTGTCGGCGACCGCACTAAGATTGAAGGCGGAATCCGTGAATTGGGGTACGGTGACATTCATCTGATCGACAGCGACGGCAATCCTAGATAGTCTCATCGCGACCCGATTCGAAGGTAAGATAAGTTGGGCGGGGGAATTGACTCTCCCGCCTCATTTACTTAAGGGAAAAAGGGAACGCGGGGGAGAGGTAACCGCCATTCTACTCGCGGTTCAAGGGGAGAGGGACCTGATTACCACGAGGGACTCAACGGATTGGGGCAGTGCATCTCGCCACGGTCATGGTTTTAATGAAAGTAGCAATCGGCTCCGAACTGAGTCCGAATCCCACCAGTCTCGGCTCTGCGGCAGGATTCACATAGGCAACCGTCGTGACTTTGTTCGAATACGGAATTGGGATAGGTTGTGGAAGGAACAGTGAATTGTGATGATATGAACCGCAAGTGTTCATTTCCTTGACTTTCAGTCGATTTCTTCCTATCTTTTTCGGCCACCTGTTGGTTAAAGACCGCTTTTTTATTCAATCCTTTGGAGATTTATGGCAACAACTTCAGATTTTCGTTCCGGGATGGCCATCCGTATCGATGGCGAGTTGTGGACGATTGTGGAATTTCAGCATGTGAATCCGGGCAACTGGCGCGCATTTGTTCGCGCGAAACTCAAGAGTTTGAGATCGGGGAAAGTCGTTGAAACGCGATTCCGCGCAGGCGAGGCGGTTGACGCTGTTCGACTTGAGACGAAAGATTTTCAATTCCTCTATCATGACGGATCGGGATACGTCTTCATGGATACAGGGACCTATGACCAGCTGACGGTGCAAGAGGTGACACTCGGCGGGAAGGCGCGCTTCCTGAGAGAAGGCCAGGGCGTAAAAATCATGTTCCATGGAAACGACATCATCGCTCTCGACCTTCCTGACAAGGTCGATTTGAAAGTCATTGAAACCGGTCCGGGCGTGAAAGGCGACACAGCGACGGGGGCACAAAAACCCGCGAAGGTCGAATCCGGCGCGATGGTGAACGTTCCCCTTTTCATCAATGAAGGTGATATCATTAAGGTCGACACGCGGTCGGGCGATTATCTTGAGCGTGTCACCGCCGCGTAAGCGGTTTCGTTCTGTTCTTTCGTAACATTGTGACGGTAATGTCGGCAGAAGACCGGCGTCATCATTCCGTTTAACCACTTGGTGGAACAATTATGGAACTTAGCTATCTCAAGAAATTAATTCGTCTCCTGGAGCAAAGTAAGATCGACGAAATCGAAGTCGAAGAAGAGGGGATAAAGATTCGGATTTCGAAGCACAGCGCCGGCTCTGCCGTCGTCTATCCGTCACAGGTTGTGCAACCCCTGACCCAACCGGTTCAGCCGCAACATTCACCGCATGACGCAGCGGCCGCCCAAGCGGCGCCTCCTGCAAAGCCGGAGGTGAAGTACCACGAAGTTAAATCGCCGATCGTCGGTACATTTTACCGCGCACCCGCGCCCGATGCCGATCCGTACGTGGAAGTCGGCCAGGCGGTGCAGGCAGGAACAGTTCTCTGCATCATCGAAGCGATGAAGCTCATGAACGAGATAGAGTGTGACATTGCGGGACGGATCGTGAAGATCGCAGTCGAAAACGGGCAGCCGGTGGAATATAATCAGACGTTGTTCTTCATAGAACCGGTGTAAGATGGCCGCCCGCGGAGTGCTCACATTTACAGTCGAATGCCGGAGCGCGTTTGTTTAAGAAGGTTCTCATCGCCAACAGGGGGGAAATCGCTCTCCGGATCATCCGGGTCTGCCGGGACCTGGGGATAAAAACAGTCGCCGTTTATTCCGAAGCCGATCGTTATTCCCTCCACGTGAGGTTTGCCGATGAAGCGGTGTGTATCGGACCTCCTGCGAGCAAAGACAGTTATCTTCATATTCCCCGCATCATCTCTGCTGCCGAGATCACCAATGCCGACGCCATCCATCCCGGTTATGGATTCCTTGCGGAGAACTCGCAGTTCGCCGAGATCTGTCAATCACAGGGTTTGAAATTCATCGGCCCATCTCCCGAGGCGATAACAGCAATGGGGGATAAGGCATTGGCAAAGGACACGATGAAAAAAGCCGGCGTCCCGGTGATTCCCGGGAGCGACGGAGTCATGAAGAATGCCAAAGAGGGCCGGGAGGTCGCGGAAGCGATTGGTTTTCCCGTTATGATCAAAGCGTCTGCCGGCGGCGGGGGAAAGGGCATGCGTGTCGTTCAGACCGCGGCGGATTTTGAAAACTCCTTCCAGATGGCAAGCAACGAAGCTGAAGCCGCATTCGGAAACGCAAGTGTGTATGTCGAAAAGCTTGTCATGGAGCCGCGGCATATCGAGATACAGATCCTCGGTGATGAGTTTGGCAACGTCGTGCATTTGAATGAACGTGATTGCACGATCCAGCGGCGGCATCAGAAGCTGGTGGAGGAGTCTCCTTCACCGATTGTGACGCCGGAACTCCGGGAGAAAATGGGTGCCGCGGCAGTCAAGGGAGCCAAAGGCGTCAAATATGAAGGTGCCGGCACGATCGAGTTTCTTGTGGACCGCGACAAGAATTATTACTTCATGGAAATGAACACTCGCATCCAGGTCGAGCACCCCGTCACGGAGCAGGTCACAGGAATGGATCTGATCAAAATGCAGATTCAGATAGCTGCCCATGAACGTTTGCGCAAGAAAGCGTACAAACCGCGGGGCCACGCCGTTGAATGCCGGATCAATGCCGAAGACCCCGACCACGGTTTTCGGCCGTCTCCCGGCGAAATCACGAGTTTCCACCTCCCCGGCGGGTTCGGTGTGAGAGTGGATACGCATTGTTATACCGGATATCGCATTCCGCCGTTTTATGATTCTCTCATTGCGAAGCTCATCGTCCACGCTCCGACGCGAGAGGAAGCGATCACGAAAATGTCGAGCGCCCTCGAGGAATTTACCGTTGAGGGCGTGTCGACGACGGTCCCCTTCCATCGGCGCGTTATGCAGGATGAAAGGTTCAAGAGCGGCGAGTACGATACGAGTTACATCGATAAAACAATCCTCCACGACTAATCTTTGAAAGGTGATGTCATGACTTTTCCTGAGAACCTGAAGTACACGAAAGAACACGAGTGGATTCGCCCCGAAGGAGCCACCGGCCTTGTCGGCATTACAGACTATGCACAAGGTGAACTCGGAGATGTTGTCTTCGTCGAACTTCCCGCGAAGGGGAAACAGGTGAAACAAGGCGAGAGCTTGGGCACGATTGAAGCGGTGAAAGCTGTTTCCGACATCTACGCACCCGTTTCGGGTGAGGTTGTTGAAGTGAACCCCGCGCTGGAAAAATCACCCGACCTCGTGAATAAGCAGCCGTACGATAAGGGCTGGATGGTCAAAATCTCCATCAAGATTCCGAACGAGCTTAGTAACCTCCTCGACGCAAAACACTATCGCGAGTTGATCGGGAAATAGCACCACCGGTTGTCGGTTGTTGGTTATCACCAACCGTCGAGAGATGACGGCTGGCGCACGTGAGTTTGCATTAGGATTGTACAAGAATCGTCTCAATTCTCTTAGCATGACATCTATTCTCTAACCCCGAACCTCTAACCTCGAACCTATTTTTATGTCCATGAACCTTTCTCAAACAGATTCCTTTGTACGCCGCCACATCGGTCCCAACGAACAAGAAGTGAGGGAGATGCTGAATGTCGTGGGCGCAAAAACTCTTGATGAGTTCATCGAGAGCGTGGTTCCGAAAGCAATCCGTACCGGCACGACGATCTCTCTTCCACCTCCGCGGAGCGAGCAGGAAACGCTCAATGAGCTCGGCTCCATGGCGTCGAAGAACCGGGTTTACCGGTCGTTGATCGGTATGGGGTACTACGATACCATCACGCCGACGGTGATCCAGAGGAATATCTTTGAAAACCCGGGATGGTACACGCAGTATACGCCGTACCAGGCCGAAATTGCACAGGGACGCCTTGAGGCGCTCCTCAATTTCCAAACGGTGATAATCGACCTGACCGGACTCGACATTGCGAACGCCTCACTGCTGGATGAAGCGACCGCCGCGGCTGAAGCCATGTTAATGTTCTTCAGCATTAAAGGTCATCCGGAAGGCGGTGTCTTCTTCGTCGCGGCCGATTGCCACCCGCAGACAGTTGCCGTGGTGAAGACGCGCGCAAAAGCGCTCGGCATCAAGGTGGTTGTGGGCGACCATGCCAAGGTCGAATTCTCCGACAAGGTTTTTGGCGCCCTTGTCCAGTTTCCGTCGAGCGACGGCGCAGTGTACGATTATCGCTCATTCTGCGAGCGGGCGCATGCGTCGGGTGCGAAAGTGGTCGTTGCGACCGATCTGTTGAGTCTGACGCTGTTGACTCCTCCGGGGGAATTTGGCGCAGACGCCGCGGTCGGTAATTCCCAGCGGTTCGGCGTTCCCCTCGGGTACGGCGGGCCTCATGCGGCATTCTTCGCGACGAAGGATGAGTTCAAACGGAACATGCCGGGCCGCATAATCGGCGTGTCCATCGATTCCCAGGGGAAGAGAGCTCTCCGCATGGCGCTCCAAACGCGTGAACAACATATTCGCCGTGAGAAGGCTACTTCGAACATCTGCACAGCGCAGGTTTTGCTCGCCGTCATGGCAGGCATGTATGCCGTATACCACGGCCCGGATGGCATCACGGCCATCGCGGAACGCATTCACAATCTCACCAAGGTTCTGGCGAAGGGTCTGCAGCGGCTCGGATACTCTATCCTGCATGAGGACTTTTTCGATACCCTCCACATAGGCATCGACCCAGGCCGCCGCCAAAAGCTGGCTACACAACTGGATTCGAATCACATCAACGTAAGATATTGTGACGATGGGTCATTGGGAATTTCTCTTGATGAAGTTTCTACTGTCGAGGAGATCGATTTGTTGCTCAAGGTCTTCGCGCTTGATAAGGCACCCGGGTTCGATGCGTCCGCGATCGCGAAGGACGAAACCCCCGGTTTCCGGGGGAAGCTCAAGCGCACTTCCCGGTTTCTCCAACACGCGGTATTCAACTCCCATCATTCAGAAACCGAGATGTTGCGGTACGTTCACGCATTGGAGAGAAAAGACCTGTCCCTGACCTCGAGCATGATTCCGCTGGGTTCGTGCACGATGAAGCTGAACGCGACCACGGAGATCTATCCGGTCACCTGGAGGGAATTCTCCAAACTGCATCCATTCGTTCCGGCTCCACAGGCCCAGGGGTATCAGGAATTGTTCCAGCAGCTCGGGTCGATGCTGAAAGAGATTACCGGTTTCGCTGCGGTCTCACTTCAACCGAATTCCGGAGCGGCAGGGGAGTACACGGGACTTCTCGTCATTCGTGCCTATCATGAAGATCGGGGTCAGTCTCATCGAAATGTGTGTCTCATTCCGTCCTCGGCCCATGGCACGAATCCCGCCAGCGCGGTCATGGCGGGAATGGAGGTGGTTGTCGTGCGCGCGACGGGCGACGGTTCGATCGACATTCATGACCTTGAGGAGAAAGCCAAACTGCACAAGGATCGTCTCGCGGCTCTCATGGTCACCTATCCTTCGACGCACGGTGTATTCGAAGAAGGGATCATTCAGATTTGTGACATCATTCACAAGTACGGCGGTTTGGTGTACATGGACGGTGCCAACTTGAACGCCCAGGTCGGATTGTGCCGGCCGGCGGCGCTCGGTGCCGACGTTTGCCATATCAATCTGCACAAGACTTTTTCCATCCCTCACGGCGGCGGTGGACCGGGGATGGGGCCGATCTGCGTGACCGAAAGACTCGCAAGGTTCCTTCCGTCTCATCCCGTCGTGCCGACAGGGGGGGATAAGAGCCTGGGTACCGTTTCGGCGGCGCCCTGGGGCAGCCCAAGTATCCTTGTCATCTCCTGGGCATATATCCGGATGATGGGCCCCCGGGGACTGACGGACGCGACGAAGATCGCCATCCTCAACGCGAATTACATGGCGAAGCGGCTGGAGAAGCATTTCCCGACAGTCTATACGGGTATCAACGGCCGGGTCGCCCACGAATTCCTTGCCGATTTGCGTGATCTGAAGGAGCAGTCCGGGATTGAGGTGGAGGATGTCGCGAAACGATTGATGGACTACGGATTTCATGCGCCGACGACGTCCTTTCCAGTTCACGGGACGCTCATGATTGAGCCGACTGAAAGCGAATCGAAGGAAGAACTCGACAGGTTCTGTGATGCCATGATCTCCATTCATGCCGAGGCGCAGGAAATCAAGGACGGCAAGGCGGACCGGGAAAACAACGTCTTGAAGAACTCGCCGCACACCGCAGAGATGGTCGTCAGCGACAAATGGAATTTCCCGTACACGCGTGAAAAGGCGGCATATCCTGTCTCCTGGACTCGTGCGCATAAGTTCTGGCCCTCCGTCGGACGCGCCAACAGCGCGTACGGAGATCGTAATCTCGTTTGTTCCTGCCCACCGGCGGAAGAGTATGCAAAGGAACATTCAGGGTGAATCTTGTAGACGCCCGGCGAGCACGCTTGAGGCGCTGGAGCTGACAGGCTTCAGCGCCTTTTTCATAGAGTGAAGGTTACCTTCTCCTCAGGAATGACCTTGCAGAAGGTAACCTTCTGCGCAGCAACCCACGGAGGGTTCGTTTTGCTACGGCCAAACTTTTTCGTATTTTTCTTATATAGAATGCAGAAGACAGAAAAGAGGTAGTTGAGATTTTGAGATGGGGAGAAGTTGAGATGGTGAGATGGTAAGATTGTGAGATAATGAGAAGTTGAGATAATGAAAGGGAGAAGGCGTGAATGGGTGAGGTAGTGAAAACATGAGATGGTGAGAGGATTAATGGAGAATTGGAGGAATGGATGAGATGACGAGATCAAAAGATGATGAAATGGCTGGACATTGAGTAGTTGGGATATGAAACGGGGAAGGGGTGAATGGGCGATTCGGCGATGGCTTTGGGTGGGGAGAAGCAAGATGCTAGAAGCCAGAAGCCAATGGCCAATAGCTAAGAGCCAATAGCCACTAGCTAACCCCACCATCCAGCAACAAATGACAAATGACCAAGAACAAGTAACAACGGAACTAACGAACCAACGGAACTAACGAACCAACGAAACTAACGAACTAACAACCAACCTTGCAACATCCTGACGTAGTTCTTGTCCTCGATTTCGGCGCGCAGTATTCGCAGCTCATCGCCCGGAGGGTGCGTGAGCTCGGAGTCTATTCCGAGCTTCAGCCATTCGACTTTACGCTAGCGCAGATTTCGAAGCTTCGACCGAAGGGTATCATCCTGTCGGGTGGTCCTTCGAGCGTGTATGCGAAAGATGCTCCTCTTCCCGACCCAGGGCTGTTCGACCTCGGGATTCCAATTCTCGGCATCTGCTATGGCCTGCAGGTGTTTGCTTATCAACTCGGCGGGGAGGTTGACCGTTCGGCACGGCGTGAGTTTGGACTCGCCGAGGTTGAAATCAAAAGCAATTCGGATTTATTCTCAGGGATCGGGTCGACGACGAGCGTCTGGATGAGCCACGGCGACGCTCTGAGGGTCGTCCCGCGCGGATTCGAACCAATCGCGCAATCGCACAATTCCCCGATATGTGCAATCCGCAACAAAGAGAAGAAAATGTACGGGGTGCAATTCCATCCTGAGGTCGTCCATACGTTGAAGGGCAAGGAAATGCTCCGCAACTTTGTAATCTCGATATGCGGATGCGCGGGAGATTGGAATGCTGGCTCGTTCATTGAGAGGTCGCTCGGTGAGATTCAGACGAACGTAGGAAGCGCGAATGTCATCTGCGCCCTCAGCGGCGGCGTCGATTCCTCCGTCCTCGCGGTCCTGCTGCAAAAGGCGATCGGCGACCGGCTGCACTGTATCCACATCAACAATGGCTTGATGAGGAAGAACGAAAGCGAGAGAGTCGTCAAATTGTATCGCGACACCTATCATTTCAATCTTGGCTATGTGGACGCGACCGACGTTTTTCTCGGAAGATTGCGGGGAGTATCGGACCCGGAGCAGAAACGGAAGATCATCGGTAACACGTTTATCGAAGTGTTCGAGGGTGAGGCGAAGAAGATAGGCAATGTGGGCTTTCTCGCGCAGGGGACATTGTATCCGGATGTCATCGAATCGATGTCTTTCCGCGGTCCCTCCGCGACGATAAAATCGCATCACAACGTAGGGGGTTTACCGGAGAAAATGAATCTGAAACTGCTCGAGCCGTTCCGGGAATTATTCAAGGATGAAGTCCGGGCCGTCGGGCGGGCGCTCGGCTTGCCGGAAGAGTTCATTGTCCGTCATCCATTCCCGGGTCCGGGGCTGGCGGTGCGCATTATCAGCGACGTGACGAAGGATAAACTGGCGGTCTTGCGCGAGGTGGACGAGATCTTCATCGATGAAATTCGCAAGGCCGGACTCTATGAAACGATCTGGCAAGCATTTGCCGTGTTGCTTCCCGTTCAGACGGTCGGGGTCATGGGCGACGAGCGAACATACGAGAACGTCGTCGCGTTGCGCGCAGTGACGAGTCTCGACGGAATGACAGCAGACTGGTCGACCATCCCGCACGAAGTGCTCGGCCGCATTTCAAATCGGATTGTCAATGAGGTCAGGGGTGTTAACCGTGTTGTGTACGATATCAGCTCCAAACCACCGTCGACGATAGAGTGGGAGTGAACGAACATCGTCACACTGAGCGAAGGAGCGTAGCGACTGAGTCGAAGTGTCTCCATAGCCGTCCACCGGTACACAAGGACAAACCAGTCAGGTTCTCACCTTCGGGTAACTGAAGTCACTTAAACACTACGGTGAATCATGAATAGCTTTTTCAACGAACTCAAATGGCGCGGGTTTCTTCACTCTGCAACACAGGGAGTGGAGAAGCATCTCGCGGAAAACAAAGTCACGGGATACATCGGCTTTGACCCGAGCGCGCCGAGTTTGCACGTCGGGTCGCTGCTGCCCATCATGGGCCTGATGCATCTCCAGCGGTACGGGCATTTTCCGATCGCCGTGGCGGGCGGCGGGACGGGGATGGTCGGAGACCCCAGCGGCAAGA
Organism: Bacteroidota bacterium; assembly: GCA_049515655.1. GTDB lineage: Bacteria > Bacteroidota > Ignavibacteria > UBA10030 > SZUA-254 > JBEKTW01. The sequence continues at coordinate 141,652 of JBEKTW010000002.1, read as the reverse complement.
CGCAGGAACGCAAGTTGTTGTCGAAGGACGAAATCCGACACAACCTTGAAGGAGTCCGCCGCCAGTTATCGCAGTTCCTCGATTTCAACGCGAAGATCAATCCCGCGAGGATTGTCGACAACGCCGATTGGTTGTCGCAGCTTTCGTTTATGGATTTTCTGCGCGATGTGGGGAAATATTTCTCTGTCAACGAAATGCTCGCGAAAGAGTCTGTGAAATCCCGGATTGAGCAGGAGCAGGGGATGTCGTTCACGGAATTCAGCTATGCCCTTTTACAGTCGTACGATTTTCTCCAGTTGAACCAGAGTTACAACTGCACGCTCCAGATGGGGGGAAGCGACCAGTGGGGGAATATTGTTTCGGGGATCGACCTCATTCGCCGGCTGCGCGGCGTGGAAGCTCATGGTATCGTCTTCCCGTTGATAACGACATCGTCGGGCGTCAAGTTCGGTAAAACGGAAAGCGGTACGGTATGGCTCGACTCCTCGCAAACGTCTCCGTACAGGTTTTATCAGTTTTGGTATAACACGGACGACCGCGACACAATTCAGTACCTGAAATTCTTCACGCTCCTCGGGCATGAGAGAATCAATGAGTTTCAGCATGTACTCGAAACGGCAGCGGAGAAGCGCGAGGGGCAGGCAGTTCTGGCTCAGGAAGTAACAAGGAGGGTGCACGGTGAGACGGCTCTCGCGCAAGCCCTGAAAGCTTCGAAGATATTCTTCGGAGGAGAGATTACCGACGTCGATGAGAAGCAACTTCTGGATATTTTCAGCGACGTGCCTTCCATCGATTTTCCCAAGAGCGATCTCGGCGGGGAGGGATTCAGTCTGGTTCAACTCGTCGAGAAAGCAGGAGCTGCCAAATCGAGGGGGGATGCCCGTCGCTCAATTGAATCCGGCGGAATTTACCTTAATAACCAGCGTGTCGCCGATGTGAAGAAGCAGGTGACCATCAAAGATGCCATTCGGGGGAAGTTCATCGTCCTGAGGAAGGGGGCGAAGAATTATTTCCTGGTGAAGATTGTGTGAAAGTTCGCGATTTTGAAGTATTGTTCGTAGCAGTGATATTCTCACTTGCAGGAGAAACGCGCTCTTAGTATAATACCTTAAAGGAAGGAGAGAATCGATCATGTCCCCTGCTGTAAAGGAGGTTGCTGTGAAACTTCTCGGATTGCCTGCATCCGAGCGTGCACTGCTGGCCGAGAAGCTGATCGCAAGCCTCGACGAGAATGTGGACGATGACGCGGAGGTTTTGTGGATTCGAGAGACCGAACGGCGTTATAACGAGATTACGGAAGGCAAGGTCGGGACGAAATCCGCAAAAAGAGTTTTGCGCGACGCGCGTGCGAAACTCAAGTGAAGAAAGTTGCATTTCACCCTGAAGCTGAAGCGGAGTTGTTGGCTGCTGCGAGCTTCTACGAGACTCATGCCCCGAAGTTGGGGATTTCGTTTCTAGAAGAGGTAGAACGAGGCCTGGCAAAGATCGCGGAATCCCCGGACCGCTGGCCAATTCTCACTTCGAAGGCCAGGAGGTTTCTTCTTCGTCGTTTTCCGTTTGGGATTGTCTATGCCGTCCGTGCTGACCTCATTGTCGTGCTCGCAGTGATGCATCTCCATCGCCGTCCGAACTATTGGAGAGATAGGAGTTGGTCCTTTGAAACGAGATCGTGAGTGGGGCGCTGAGGAAGGAAACCTTGCACGTACGGACGATTATAAGTTTCAGATACCCTAAGTGATCTTCGCGTGTCAGGAACAGCCTGCGCCTCGTGACAGATCGACCATTTCATAGAAGTAGTTACCACCGCATCTGGCAAACCGTCAGCAAAATTCCTAAAGGCAGGGTCGCAAGCTACGGTCAGGTTGCGGAACTCTGTGGTTTGAGCGGACAGGCCCGGCTTGTCGGATATGCTCTTCACCGTCTTCCCTACGGCATTGATGTTCCCTGGCATCGCGTCGTCAACTCGAAGGGAAAAATCTCATTTCCTTCCGGGAGTCATTCATATCAGGAACAAAGGTCGTTGTTGGAGAAGGAGGGGGTCATGTTTGCAAACGAAAGGATCGACCTCGTAACATACGGGTGGGGAAAAAATCCACGGGAGCGGCGCGAGGCGACAAGAAGGTGACTTCTTGGCCTGGCACAGGATTGCGATCTTGCATCAATTCTGCCGCCTTGAGATTCATCAAGAGTCAAAACTGAGGAAGTCAACCCTTGATTAATTGTTGGAGGATGCGTATCTTGACTTCAGATCTGAAAGGACATTAGGAGTGGGCTTTTAAGATCGATGTGGTCGGGGGCAAGAGCTCTCCATGCCGATCACTAGCCTTCCGGATGTTTATTCACTTTCTAATCTTGGTTGCTCAAGGGATTGCAGCAACAATTCCATCATAACAAAAAGCGATCCTGAAAACTAAAGAAGAGGATTCCTGCTATGAAAGTTTCTACGGTTTTATGTTTGTTCGCGCTGGCGTTGTGTTTCCTGCCCGCCGTCAGTCTGGCGCAGATCACGTTTACCGCGAGCGGACTTCAAAGCACATTGCTGAATTCAAATTTGACCAATTATCTCGACCGCGATACGATGACAATCAATCTCGGTGTGGCATCGAACTCGCAGCAGAACTTCGATTTTTCACAACTGCCGTGGACGAGCGGTGAAAGTGGCGATACAGTTCACACAGCCTTTGTGTCACCAAGCGGTCAATTTCATGCAAGTGAATTTCCAGATGCTACTATTTGTGTCAGTATTAATAGGATAATGCCTTACGGTCAGTCCACCTTGGCTGTTACCTACGCGATATACATGAAGATAGTCGCAACGGGTTGGTACAACCTGGGTGGTGCAGCACAATGGCAGTGGACTCCTTCTCCTCCGCAAGGGCAGCGTGACACGACTACCGTCGCACACTATTTGGCATTGCAAACCCCACTGCCGGCCACGTTGGGGACACAGCAAACATGGACTGATACGACGTACGATCCGACTAACACCACGTCGGTCTCAATGACCATTGAAGCACAGACAGCATCGCTCGACGGTTGGGGCAATGTCACATATCCGGATGGCAGGACCCTCTCCTCACTTCGAAGCCTTGTTGACCTAGTAAGTACGACGTATCTTGGTGGCGTCTTTTCTTCACGAAGCCATTCGAAATCAGTGTCGTTCGTTGCCGAGGATTACACTCAGCTGCACTTCACTGTTGATACTACGTACACAGGGGGTACTGCGTTGACGCACAACCATACATTCATGCTAAAAACCGGCACGGTTGGCGTGAGGGAACGTTCGCGCGCGGTTCCGGCCAAGTTTAATCTCGGGCAAAACTACCCCAATCCTTTCAATCCAACGACTAGGATTTCCTTTGACATTTCTCAAACAGAATTTGTCTCGCTCAAAGTGTACAACCTGCTCGGGCAGGAGGTCGCGACGCTCGTCAACGGTCATATGATGCCCGGAAGTTATGAAGCAACCTTTGATGCTAGTCCTCTCCCAAGTGGACTCTACTTCTACTGCCTTTCGGCAGGTAATTTTAGCCAGGTAAGGAAGATGTGTCTCCTGAAGTAGCCATTGACCGGTTGAGGCAGTATCATGACCCCGCTTTGTCCACGAGCGGGGTTTTTTTATTCTGAAGTGGAATTCGGCGTCCGTAAAGTCCCTTTTCGGTTTTTGTTTTTTCGGTGTTTTTCGTTACATTGTCTGTGAATTTGAAAGGTAACTATGAAAAAGGTTGAAAAAGCGAAGCAGGGCAAAAAAGGAAAACTCGATAGCATCTTTCCGCTCGAGCGGGAGAATTTCATCATTATCGGGGTGGGGTTGCTGGTTATCGTTTTGGGCTACATTGCTCTTTCGGAAAACAAGGTGGAAGGATTTATGCCTCTGGTCGTAGCTCCGCTTCTATTGGTTCTCGGTTATTGTGTCATCGTGCCGATCGGCATCATGTACCGGAAGAAGGATAAGCCCCGGCCCTCACAAGAGGCAGTTGCCCCGCCGCCCCAGCAGCCGACCTAGTTCCCGGATCAGATACAAGAACGGAGTGATCGACCGGCGGGAAATTCTGGCGATACTTTGTCTGCAATTGTGTAAGCGGTGGTTCTAAGCAGGATCGCCGCTTTTGTTTTCTTGACTTTCTATTGGTGAATTCTGATATTGTCACGCGGAGATTTTAATACTAACTTACTTGGAAGGGTACTTGAAAATGAGTAAAACGACTATCATCGTGCTTGCAGTCCTCGGGGTCATCGTCCTTTTTGCGATAGGCATCATCGCCTGGGGAACGGGAATTTACAACTCGCTCGTGAGTCTTGATGAAGGGACGAAGCAGGCCTGGGGACAAGTTCAGAATCAGTACCAGCGCCGGTCGGACCTGATTCCAAACCTTGTGGAGACGGTGAAGGGATACGCCACGCACGAGAGTTCGGTCTTTGAAGAAGTTGCTGCCGCGCGTTCGAGTGTGGGAAAGCTCCAGGTGACGCCGGACATTCTCAACAACCCACAGATGTTTCAGAAGTTTCAGGAAGCGCAGGCAGGCATAAGTTCCGCTCTTTCCCGGCTGCTTGCCGTCGCGGAGAATTATCCCACGTTGAAAGCCAACGAGAACTTTCTTCAATTGCAGGCCCAGCTCGAAGGCACCGAAAACCGGATAGCGGTCGAACGAAAACGGTTCAATGAAGTCATTCAGGATTACAACATAAAGGTCCGTTCGTTTCCGACGTCCATTCTTGCTGGAATGTTTGGGTTTGGGCAGAAGGTATACTTCCAGGCAGAACCCGGTGCCGATAAAGCTCCGAAGGTGAAGTTCTAGCGCTGGCATCCGCAGCATGAGAATATCCTCTCTCGTCGTTACCGGAACTCTTGTTCTGTCTTGTCTGGCAGTCCAGGCCCAGACTTTGCCGGTCGTAGAGATTCATCGCAGGGTCACCGACCAGACGGGGACTCTTTCACAATCCGCCGTACAGTCTTTCGAAGACAAGCTACAGCAATTCGAGGAGCAGACATCCAATCAAGTTGTTATCCTGATGATCCCGTCGCTCGGCGAGGAGAGCCTTGAAGACTATTCGATGCAGGTTGCCGAGAAGAACAAATTCGGAAAGAAGGGAAGAGACAACGGGGTCCTCGTCATCATTTCCAAGGAAGACCGCCAGATGAGAATTGAGGTCGGTTACGGTCTGGAGGGTGTGCTCCCCGACGCGATATGCGACCAGATCATTCGGAATATCATGATTCCAGAATTCCGCGAAGGCAATTTCGATGTGGGGATCAATGCAGGCATCGACGCTGTGATGATGGCGACGAAAGGCGAGTTCAAGGGCGTTCCGGCCGGGAGCCGGCGCCGCGGTACGTCCGACCCAATGGTAAGGATTGTCGTCATCCTTTGCTTCATTCTTTTCGGTCCTCTTATGCGCATCTTCCGGGGCGGCCGGAGATTCAATGTCGGCGGCGGCGGATGGAACACGACCGGAGGATGGATCGGCGGCGGCTTTGGTGGAGGAGGTTTTGGCGGTGGAGGCTTCGGCGGTGGAGGTTTCAGCGGCGGAGGTGGTGGATTTGGCGGAGGTGGCGCAAGTGGAAGTTGGTAGGGCGGAAGGATCCGGACGATGAGCAAAGGTTTCCTCAAGAAATATCTGTCGGAAGCGGACCTCGCGGGCATTGCCGCGAAGATCGGAGAAGTGGAAAAAGCCACGAGCGGTGAAATTCGTGTGTGTATACGTCACCGCCGTCATTGGCGCGAGCGCAAGATGTCGCTGCATGAGATTGCCGTCCACGAGTTCCATCGATTGAAGATGCACCACACAAAAGAACGGACGGGTATTTTGATCATGTTGTTGTTCAACGAGCGCAAGTTTCACATTGTCGCGGATGAAGGGATCCACCGCAAGGTTGAAGACGGCACGTGGGATCGCATTGCAGAAGGCATTGCCGCACACTTCAAGAAAGGGAATTTTTTCCAGGGAATTTGTGAGGGGCTTGAGTCGGTCGGGACTGTCCTGAGCACGCATTTTGCGCGGCAAAAAGGGGGAGACAACGAGCTATCCAACGAGGTCGATGTAAGCTAATCACAAAATCTTGGGGGTGGGTTATGAAATGCTTCAGTGCTCTGCTGTATTCCTTTCTGATCGCTTTCGCAACGACCAATCTCACATTCACGCAGGTTAAACAAAACGCGCTGTTGCACAGAGCGGATGTGGAGATTCTGTCAAGAGCAATTCCGCATTACCTCGACATTATGAACAACGATATCTACCGCGGCGAAAGGGTACCGCGCCGGGTTCCGGCAAGCACCTCAGTGAATAATCCTCAAGAGAAATGGGTTCTGACTGAATACTATGACCAATCCTGGAACGTGGACTCGAAGAGCTGGGTGAATCATGAGTGGGACGCCCTGACGTACTACGCCAATGGTGGTGTCGCTCAGGAGCTCTGGAAAAGTTGGAACGGGAGCGACTGGGAGAATTTCTGGAAGTACACGTATGTCTATGACCTTAGTGGAAAAGAGATTAGCGAAACTCTGAAAGAGTATATCCCCTACGCTGTCGGGGATCGGTGGGTCACATCCATCATAGACACGTTGGGCTACGATTCGGTCGGACAGTGCACGGGGATCGTGTGGCTGATGTGGGATGGTCTTGAGTGGATGGGGTATGAAAAGCACTCATTCAGCTATGACGCTTATGGAAACCGCGACGAAGAAATGTCGCAGCTCTGGAACGGGAGCAGCTGGCAGAACTCGCTGATGGAGACTCTGAGTTATGATTCCCAGAATAGAGAGATTAGATGGCTTCTGAAGTCATGGAATGGTGTCCGCTGGGCGGATGCCAGCAGGGATACGCTCATCTACGACGCAGGGGGAAAACTGACGCAGGATATCCAGCAGGAATGGAACGACAGTAGCTGGGTGAACAATAGTTGGTACAGATACACGTATGACGATCAGGGAAGATTGATTCAAAGAATCCTGCACAGCTGGAACGGGAGCCGTTGGCTAAATAACAATTTGGTTGATTGTAATTACGATGCTGACGGGAACGAAATAGAAGAGATCTGGCAGACATGGAGGGATACTACATGGGTCAATTTTTCAAGGTACACGTACACGTGGATGTCCATTGCCACTTCTGCCCGGGAAAATCCGGCTCTCGCCAAATCGATCGCATTGTCGCAGAACTATCCGAACCCGTTTAATCCAACGACCAATTTCGAATTTCGGATTGCCAATTTGGGATTTGTATCGCTGAAGGCCTACGACGAGCTCGGCAGGGAGGTGGCTACTCTGGTGAATGAGGTAAAGCAACCGGGTGAGTATACGGTAGGGTGGAATGCGGCAGGAATTGCAAGCGGCGTATATTACTGCCGGCTGACCGCACGCGAGGTTACGGTTATCAGGAAGATAGTTTTGCTGAGATAAGCATATTTGTCTGCCCTCGCGTGGAAATCGGATCTCGGGCTTCGCTCTTTTTGAGATTCGCCTGAGACGTGAACAGATACCCGCCTAAATCCCCCAAATTCAGCAATCTCGTTTTCGGCCTTTAGCGCTCCTTTTAACACCTTAGAAGCTCTTCATCACGCTGCGTTCTCGGAAGTGAAGAGCAGTGGCAACACTGATTCGTTCACTTACTCTCACCTGCGGCAAGAGTAAGCGATTGTTGTGTCCATGGAAGACCGATGCCGGGTATGATGTTGAATCTCTTTCCACAATTTCGTATTTTGTTCGAGCGTTCCTTCCTTCTGTCAGGACATGAGAAATGGTGACTCGTTTCATTGATAGAAACATCATCACGGCACTCCTTGCCGGCGCATGCACGCCTCGTGAGGTGCGAGAGCTTGTGCAGCGATGCTACGACCTTGCTCTGCCGGTCATACGGAAAAAAATCTCTCTTGGAAAGCTAAACCTCGGTGCGATGGGCCTGACGGAAGCGGACGTCGTCTACGATTGTCTTGCTGATCTTTTTCAACGCGACGACAGGGGCGGTTTTTCCCAAGTTCGGAATTTCTTTGAACAGCACGTTTCCAATGTTGAGAACTGTTCTCATCACGAGTTACTCATTGCTCTGCGTATTCTCGTAGTCGGGAGCGTGAATAACAACATTGTCCGCCTGTACGGCGAAGCCGACCCTGCGCTGAGGAAAATTCTTCGGAACCTTAAGATTGCGCTTGACCGTTCGCGACACTTCGATCGGATTACACGTTTCAACGAGACATACTTGGTGCCCGCAGGAATCGAGGCACTCCTGCACCGGCCTCCCGTTCCCTTGGATTTCTTGAAGCAGGAATTTTCACGCGTGGTGCTCCTCGACGACAGTGTTCCCGAGATGTTGACAAAACTCCATAGCACCATCTGTGGCCAGGAAGAATATCAACGGGCTGTTCCTCTCGTGGTTTGTGCGATTCTGTTCAAAGAAGTGTACGCCCTGGGGTGGCAAGCCCAACAAGAGGCGGAAACAGTCCCACAAGACGTCGAGACCGCCGAGAGCGATGTCCAACGCATTGTTGACGATGTATGCAGAGGACTGCAAACCGACATGTCTCCAGGCTATGTCCAGAGCGGGAAATGCAGTCAGAAAATTTTTGAAAACTACATCCAGGCGTTAAGGGACATTCTCCTTAATGAGTTTGGAGCAAATGGGACGGAAGGAATATCGTATTTCGATTGTCTGCAATTACGGCTACCAGGATTGACAAAGGCGGGGTACATGCAACATCATCGCACGATTATGGAATACCTTGCCAAAATCGCAAAAGAGCGTGTGAGAGAAGAGTTGAAGAGATGAATTTGAGGATTCTTTGGTGAGAATCTGCGAGCGGATAGAGATGCAACTACATTAATGTTGTGAAGGATTTATGAATCATATCGATGAAAAGACATTAGAACTGTACGTTCTTGACGCTGACGAGGTCAAGGAACAGCGCGACGGCATCGAGGGGCACCTGAACGAGTGTCCCGGCTGCGCCGCACTGCAACGCGAGATGATGGAGTATTACTCAGAGGTACAAAAACTCAACGACGAGCGAACGAAAACAAGCACACGAGCTCTTACCCTGCGGAGCATGATTGTGCGGATGCCATATACAGGGCATGGACCCTTACAGCAGGCCACGGCAACATTGCCGGCTCGGGTTGTGCTGTTCGCGATTCGACATTACGTTGTCTCATCGATGAGCGCTCTCGTGCTGGTGATAGCAGCATTGCTTGCCCTTTACCCTGCAAAACTGAACACAGATACGAATCCAGCCTACGCCCGGGCAAACAATGAATTCCTGGTTGCATACAACAAGGAAGGAAAGGAAGTGTGGAGAAAGCACGTCGGGCCTGGTTACGAGGCATCGGGTAGACCGCCGGAGGAATACGTAGCAACGATCGATGTCGACCAGGACGGGAAGAATGAAATAATCGGAATTTTTGGCAGCTTTGGATTAGCCAACAGCTCCTTCTCTGACAATGCCGTAATGTGTTTCAACTGCGATGGCACGTCGCGTTGGAACTTCGGGTTTCACTGCCAAATGACATTCGGACGGGGAAAATTTTCAGATAGATTTGAATTCATTGCAATGACAGCCGGTGACCTTGAGAGAAATGGTAGGTGCGAAATTGCCGCCGTTGCCCGGCACAATCCCTATTGGCCAACGTCCGTCGTACTCCTTGACGCGAGGAGCGGCGCATTGCTGCATGAGTATTGGCATTGCGGTTGGCTTTGGTCCGCAAAGTATGAGGACCTCGACGGGGATGGCGTTGAAGAACTCATATACGCCGGCGAAAATAACAGCTTCGAGAAGTCAGCGCTAATCGTTATTGATCCCCGGAAAATAGACGGCTTCGCCCCGTCTACGGCCCAGTACACACCGCAAGATTCGCGACCCGGCCTTGAGAAATACTATCTTCTGTTGCCGAGCTCTGACCTCCGGGTGCCTTTTTCACATCCGAGGCCTCACGGAGGCTACCTGTTCTTGGAGGAAGATGGATCAATCGAAATAAGATCTGAAGAGATTACAGATGGAGTATCCTATGATTTGATTTACTACTTTAATCGCACAATGAAGTGCATCGTGGTTCAGGCAAGTGACAGCTTCATGAAGCTGCATCAACGCCTGGAAGCTGAAGGAAAGACAAAGACCATAGCCGATGCGCATTACTTTGAGCAGCTTCGTCAGGGCGTGCTGTATTGGGATGGCGAAAAGTTTGTGCACGAACCGACAATGAACAAGCGCTATGTGGAGGCAATGAACACGAAAGCCCTGCCGTAGCCGCAGGCGTAGAGTGCCTGCCTGCCGGCAGGCGGTTCGTTTTGTGCGCCTCTGGCGGAAACCGCACGTTCCCAGATTTTTCGACCTGCCTTCCCCGCTTTTTCCCTGCAATCCCAATAATTCCAATGATTCCAATCCTTCCAAGTTCATTCCAATAATCCCAATAATTCCAAGTCTTTTCTGCGAGGCACAGCAAATGTGAGTATATAGTAGTTGATATCTTCTTTCCCATCGGTGAAGTGTTTGTAAACCTCTGTCCCCGTCTGGATCTGACCGCGACAATAAAATTAAACTGTACCCCTAAATCACAAAAATCACTCATTATGGAGGATGTATGAGATACAATCTTCTGCTACAAACGTTGGCGCTTGGCCTGCTCGTGACGGCGCTGTATGTAACCCCCGGGATCACCCAGTGGTCCACCGACCCAACCATCAACAACGCCATCTGCACGGCGACAAACGATCAGATATATCCCACTATCGTTTCAGACGGCTCGGGCGGCGCTATCATGACATGGGTCGACTATCGAAGCGGCGACGCACATATCTATGCCCAACGGGTGAATGCATCCAGCGCCGTGCAGTGGACACCGGGCGGTGTTGCCATCACGGCGACAGGCGCTCAAACTCTTCCCACTATCGTTTCAGACGGCTCAGGCGGCGACATCATAACATGGCAAGACCTTCGCAACGGCAACTGGGACATCTATGCTCAACGCGTGAATGCTTCGGGCGCTGTGCAGTGGACAGCTAATGGTGTTACCATCTGCACGGCGACAGGCGACCAACAAAAACCCATTATCGTTTCAAACGGTTCGGGCGGTGCGATTATAGCATGGCAAGATGCTCGCAACGGCAACTGGGACATCTATGCTCAGCGGGTGAATGCTTCCGGCGCTGTCCAGTGGACGGCCAACGGCGTGGCAATATGCACGGTGACAGGCGATCAAACTGTTCCCACTATCGTTTCAGACGGCTCGGGCGGCGCTATCATGACATGGCAAGACGGCCGCGGCAGCGACCAGGACATCTATGCCCAACGTGTGAATGCATCCGGCACTGTGCAGTGGACGGCTAATGGTGCTACCATCTGCACGGCGACAAACGATCAATATATTCCCGCTATCGTTTCAGACGGCTCGGGCGGCGCTATCATCACATGGCAAGACGGGCGCGGCAGCGACTATGACATCTATGCTCAACGCGTGAATGCTTCCGGCTCTGTGCAGTGGGCAGCCAACGGTGCTGCTATCTGCACGGTGACAAACGATCAGGTATATCCCGCTATCGTTTCAGACGGCTCGGGCGGCGCTATCATGACATGGGTCGACTATCGCAGCGGCGACGACCACATCTATGCCCAACGGGTGAATGCTTCGGGCGCCGTGCAGTGGACGGCTGGCGGTGTTGCCATCACCGCGCCAGGCGATCAAACTCTTCCCATTATCGTCTCAGACGGCTCGGGCGGCGCCATCATCACATGGCAGGACCTTCGCAACGGCAACTGGGACGTCTATGCCCAGGGGGTGAATGCTTCCGGCGTTCCTCAGTGGACGGCCAACGGTGTTGCCATATGCACCGCGACAGGCAACCAATATGGTCAAACTATCGTTCCAGACAGCTCAGGCGGGGCCATCATCACATGGCAAGACAATCGCAGCGGCAACTGGGACATCTATGCGCAGAAAGTGTACCGATATGGGTACTTTGAAGTTGCTGCACCGACGCTAACAACGGTGCGCGATGTTCCCGGAGACCAAGGTGGCAAAGTGTCGGTCGGCTGGAACCAATCCTCTTTCGACACCCACCCGAATCAGGTAGTTACCTATTACTCCATTTGGCGCGGTATCAATCTAGGAGCCCACATTCAGCCGGCGGAGATCATCACACCCGACCAGATGCGAATGGATTTCAAAGGCAAAGCGTATCGTCTCATACGGACTCCGGCAGGCGCTTCGAACTGGGAGTGGGTTGGAAATATCCCGGCGCATTATCTTTCGGGTTATAGTTTCACGGCGCCCACGCTCTCGGATTCGAGTCCAGGCGGTACACCCTACTTCAGCTTCTTCGTTTCGGCGCAGACAGCGGACGCATTCATCTTCTGGGATTCGAATGTTGACAGCGGGTACTCGGTGGATAACCTGCCGCCGTCAGGCATAGCCTCGCTCTCCGCACAAGCTGAGCCCGGTCCGTCCGTGAATGTGCATTGGAATAAAGACATCAGCGATCCCGACGTTGGATACTATGAAGTCCACCACTCGACGACCGATGGTTTCACTACGGGACCGTCGACAAAGATCGGCCAAACGTCCGATACAACGTTGGTCGATGTATCTCCAAGCTCCGGTACGATGAACTACTACCGCATCGTTACCGTCGACATCCACGGGAACAAGAGCAGCCCGTCCGGCCAAGCATCGGCGGGGGTACCGCTTACAACTCAGTACAGTGTTTCAGACAGATGGAACCTCATCTCCGTGCCCCTGACTGTCGCCAGCTACAGCAAATCCGCCCTGTATCCGACGGCAGTCTCCAACGCCTTCGCCTACCAGGGTGGCTACGTCATAAGAGCAACCCTTGCCAACGGGTCGGGTTACTGGCTGAAGTTCAGCGGCGGGCAGAGTGTGGGGATCACAGGACTGGTCCGTACACGGGATTCGGTCTCGGTACAAGCGGGATGGAACATTATAGGGTCGATCAGCTCACCCGTAGCTGTTGCAAGCGTTGGCAGCAGTCCTGGAGGAATCGTGGCATCGCAGTTCTTCGGGTATAGCTCAGGATATCACGTGGCCGATTCGATTCAGCCCGGCAAAGGTTACTGGGTGAAGGTGTACCAGAGCGGCAAGTTGATCCTGGCATCAGCAGGAGAGCTAGTTCCGGCGACGCGCATGAGGATAGTACCGGACGGCGAGAATCCGCCTGCTCCTCCGGGGGAAGAAGTCTCCGATCTCACATCTGAAATCCCCAATCGGATTGCCCTACATCAAAACTACCCCAATCCTTTCAACCCTACGACGGTCATCAATTATGAACTGCCAAAAGGAGAGTACGTTCGACTGGCAGTCTATGACATGTTGGGGAGAGAAGTCGCCACGCTTGTGAACGGAGCTCAGGAGGCAGGATACAAATCGGTCGAGTTCAGCGCTGCGAACTTACCGAGCGGCATTTATACTTACAGACTGACTGCGGGGACGTACGTCGAGGTGAAAAAGATGTTGTTATTGAAATAGGAAAACGTCCTCCGTCGTAAACATGGAAACCCCGTTCAATTCGAGCGGGGTTTTTGTTTATTGTCTGATTGGGTAGGGAAAATGGCCCACACTCGCAGACCGTCTCCTTACCCATTTGAATCATAGCGATACAATTAGGTTAAAATAGCAGCCAATCCAACGGCTGCTTTTCTGTTTCATGAGCGGTGCTTGCCGAGTGACCTGTCCCCACTCTATTTTCCATCCGGCATGCTAGTGGGTCGGCAATGGATGTTCATCTCCACACAGTATAGGGGACCTTGAAACTGGGCTCTCCCGATTGGCTTGACCCCAGAAAAGGAACCGATTCATATTTTGTTTATTGCGTCACCTGAGGTCTTGAGTTTAAGTTTAGAGTTTAGTATATTATCAAAGCACCGTAAAGCTAACGAATTGTCCGAATCAACGAGTCTGTAACTGAACACTTGCAGGTGTGCCAAGCCCTTGGACCGGCTGTTAGCGCCTGGAAGGGTTCGGTGTTAGTAAGAAGGGAATAGCTGCTAACGGACCTGCTAACAGATGCTAACATCCTGAGTCTTTAGCAGGGGAAAAACCCTCGAAATTGAAGCAGAGCCCGTAGCTCAGGGGTAGAGCATCTGCCTTTTAAGCAGAGGGCCGTTGGTTCGAGACCAACCGGGCTCACATAAATCAATTAAAAATTAAAAAGTATAAAGTAAAAAATAGGGCGGTAATTTCGGCGTTTTTTAATTTTTAATTTTGCCTTTTTAATTGTCATTGCGCGAGTGGTGGAACTGGCAGACACACCATCTTGAGGGGGTGGCGCCCGGAAGGGCATGCGAGTTCAAGTCTCGCCTCGCGCACCAGGTTCTTGTGAACCTCAAACTTGATTTTTATGTCTTTCAAGTGTATCTTGTTATAAGAGATAACTCCTTCAAAATGCGTCTAATTGCCTATATTGCTCTTGCCCTGTTGCTCTTTGTTGCGATTTCCGCCGCCGGAATCATCAGAACCGATTCATTCCAGGCAAGCAGCGACGGATCGAACATCGTCCTGCGATGGATCACCGACGACGAAACGAACGTGGCGCACTTTGATGTCGAGCGGCGCACCGGCACGGACGGAGACTTTGCGGCCATCGCGACCGTCGACGCGAAAGGTCCTTCGCTGTACGAATACACCGACTATTCTGCGTTTCATAAAGTCACAACGATTTATCAATACCGGGTAAAGGTAGTCTTCGCCGACAAAACTCCTCCGCTGTATGTCGGTCCTGTGACGGTCGCTCATTCTGTCTCGGGGGTTCGCAGGACCTGGGGAAGTATTAAAGCGATGTTTCGCTGAGAAGAGACCAACGTGTAGGAAAATGGTAGACGTGAAGATGAGCGGGATCTCACATTGTGGGGTTTCGCTTTTTTCGTTTCTTGTCTGTCTATGAGGATGGTCGTACCGAAGAGGATCATCCTTGCGTCGGCTTCCCGGCGGCGCCAAATTCTTTTGAGACAAATTGGTCTGACCTTCGAAGCCCGTGAGAGCGACATTCCCGAAGAATTTGAGGAAGGCAAGAGTATCCCGGAGAATGTGACTACCCTCGCGCTCCGGAAAGCACACGCGGTTGTCAAACCGTCCGATAATGCCATCGTTATCGGGGCGGACACGGTCGTTGTTCTGGACAATGAGGTCCTCACAAAACCGCGGGATGAACGGGAAGCGTGTGAAATGCTCGTGAAGTTGAGCGGCCGCACTCATGAGGTCTACACGGGTTTCGCCTTGCTGGATTGTCCGACCGGCAAGACGGCTTCAGCCGTCGAGATAACGAAGGTCACATTTCGAAAACTCTCCGTTGACGAGATCAGAGAATACGTCGCCTCGGGTTCACCGATGGACAAGGCCGGCGCGTATGGAATTCAGGACGATTACGGCGCCGTCTTCGTCGAAAGAATCGAGGGATGCTATTACAATGTTGTCGGATTTCCGATTGCACGATTTTATATCACGATGCAGGAATTTCAAAAACAATTAGCCTAGGGCGCTCATGGAAAAGAAAATACGCGTGCTCGTTGCGAAGGCCGGCCTTGACGGCCATGACCGCGGCGCAAAAGTCGTTGCGGCTGCCCTGCGAGATGCCGGAATGGAGGTGATCTATACCGGACTGCGGAAGACTCCCGAAATGATCGTTGACGCTGCGCTGCAGGAGGATGTCGATGCTGTCGGCATCAGTTTGCTCAGCGGCGCGCACATGACGGTGTTCCCAAAGGTTTTGAAGTTGATGAAAGAAAAAGGACTGAATGATGTTCTGCTGTTCGGCGGCGGGATCATACCGGACCAGGATCTCAAAGTGCTTAAGGAGATGGGGGTGGGGGAACTATTCACTCCGGGGGCGTCCACGATCGAGATCGTTAAGTACATACGGGGTTGGGTGGAAGCACACCGCCCAAATTGAGATCTTCCTCCGGACAATGATTATCCTTCATCCAGCCATATCTTGGGGTCAACCTGAATTGAGTCGCTTTCCTCATCGCCCGCTTGCTGTGTCTCCTGCGCGAGAGCCGCAGTCCTGACGGTGATTCCCTGGGCTGAGAACCCGAAAAGGTCGTCGACAGAGAAGATGGCGTGAAAAGCCTGAGGTTCGAAGAAACCTTCGAACTTCTTTGCGAATTCGTCCAGACGCCTCAGATAGTAGGGGATATTGTCATCGGGAAAATTTGGGTCCCACTCGTCGGAAAGTTTACAATTCTCAAATCCCTTCACTGTCGCTTCGTTCCCCGTGATGTAGAAAGAAATGCGGTCGCCCGGTTTCCATCGTAGATTTGACGCGATGGCGACTTCATAACTTGCCGTCCGATTGCGCTTTCCATCCGCGACTTCTTTCGAGTACTGCGCCAAGCCGTCCTTCAGTACCTCCGTACGTGCGAATTCGGCTACCGTCAGCTTCCGTTGAGATATGTCGGCGCGGAGGCTCACATAAATCTCATGGAGCCGGTTGATGTCATTTTTCAAGAGTGCCTGAATGGAATCCGCGATGTACCGTCTTCCACACGTTTCCAAGTTACGCGATATCAGGGACGAACCTCGTATCCTGATCTTATCGTCGTAGCCGAGGAGGGCGTAATTTTTCTTCTTGTAGCTGAGCATCTTCTCGTATCTGCCGTCGATACTGAGGTTGATTCCTTCCGGCAGTAACTTCGACATGCGTCGAGTGAACGCCTGTTCGGCACGTTCCGTTTTGAGCGTCGCGGGAGGGACAAATAGAATTCCGTCGGTATCTACTTCAACGACCGTTCCGCCGTTCTCGGAAATGGCGTTGATGAGCTGCACGAGGAGTTTCTGGCCGGTTTGCGTGACGCGGTCCGCGGCACTATAATCATTGAACAGGGCTCTAGCGTAGCCCAGGTATCCATAGAAGGAGTTGATGAGAATCTTGTACGCTGATTGCATCGCATCCCATTTTGCCTTTTCAATATCGTTCTTCTCGGCTTTCATCCGTTTCTTCACGTCCAGGCGCATTGTCAGCAGATTCTCAAGCACACGCAGGAAAACACCCAGCGAGTCCGTTGCCGGGGCGATCTTCCCGGTTGTCATGATCGAAGGATACATGGATTCAACATCGACATGCAGAATGGGACCAAGAACGCCGGTGTGGAAGATGTCGGCGTATCCGCCAGTTGTCTGGGAGCCGGGTTGCGGCTTTGGAATCGAGTGTTTCTGCCGCACGTACTCTCGGAGCAGGATGGATTCTATCTTTGACGAGGCGCCGAGCCGGGCCAGTGTGCCATAATTGCAGGGAACGATTTGTGAGAGGTAAAAGATGTTGGGAGAAAGGCAGTCGCTCACGAGTCTCGTTTCATGGGCGTTGTCAAGGGCGTAGCGGACGAGCAGGTCGGGTTCATGATCCCAATACCAGGATATCCTGTCTTGTTTGACGTAGACTCTGCCGGGCTTTGCCAGACCGAATTGCTGGGCGACATGCCCGAGGCCATAGCGCTCTAGTGAACGTTTGGAAGAGTCGTGGGATTGAACGAGTTGCCGGGTGTCGATAATATGACGTCCCGCAATTTCGTAAAAGGAATGGTCGGGAGTCCGTTCGGAGAAGGCGGAACGAGGATCGAGAGAACGGGGGCTGGACCCGTCACGGCCCACGTTACATTCCACTTTATGCATCTCACAGCGTCCCAGGAGATACGGCAAATCGGCATTGTAGATATTATGACCTTCGATGACGTCCGGGTCCCGTTCCTGGATGATGCGAACGAATTCCTCGAGCATCTCCTTTTCCTTGTTTCTTCTCCCGTCTATAACGTATTCCCATCCGCGGTCGTCAGAGAGCGCGATGAGAAACATCCGGTCTTCGCGCCGGTTTGGATTGCCGAAATTCAGTCCCCGGGCGGAGGTGGTTTCGATATCGAGCTGCAAGCGATGGAGCTCTTCGAACTTCATTTGCTTGAAGAGCGTCTTGCCGGATTGAATGAGGAATTGGGAAACGGCGTCGGCTCGAACGTGGAGGAGGTCGAGCTCATTATAGCTATCGACCTTTTCGCCGCGTTCCGCGGCATACCGGGCGATGATGAAATGAACGGCGCTCCACATATCAGCCCAGCGGGTGAAGGCACAAAGATAGCGGTAAAAATTCTTACCGTCGAGTTCGCGAACCCAGTGTTTTTCGGAAAAACCACTGAGGTAGGATGCGTCGGCGAGAACGAAAAACGGATAAAACTCGTCGTCGCGCCGCACAACGGACCCGCCTTCGCGCACATAGACCCTCATCTGGCTGTCGCCGAGTTGCTGAACGGCGACGATGCGCTCTTCGGGATTATGTCCGTACAGTGCCGGATCCATCGATACCAGGGATTACTTCTTCTTCTCCCTTTCGAGGAACGGTGTGAGAAGGTCGATCGGCACGGGGAAGAGGATCGTTGAATTCTTGTCGGCGGCAATTTCCGTCAAAGTCTGCAGAAATCGCAACTGAAGAGCGATCGGGTTGACGGCGATGACGGCTGCGGCGTCGGAGAGTTTGTGACTTGCCTGGAGCTCACCTTCCGCATGGACCACCTTTGCGCGTCGTTCGCGCTCGGCTTCCGCCTGTTTGGCCATGGCGCGCTGCATTTCGATGGGCAGGTCAATCTGCTTCACTTCAACATTCGAGACCTTGATGCCCCACGGTTCGGTGTGTTCATCTATGATCTTTGCCAATTCCCGATTGATCTTGTCGCGCTGGGCGAGAAGCTCATCCAGTTCCGACTGGCCAAGGATACTGCGCAGGGTGGTTTGCGAAAGCTGCGAGGTCGCGAAGAGATAGTTCTCAACGTCGACGATAGCTTTCTCGGGTTGCATTACTCTGAAGTACACGACGGCATTCACTTTGATCGACACATTGTCCTTCGTGATGATGTCCTGCGGCGGAACATCGAACACCACCGTCCGGAGACTGACCTTCACCATCCGGTCGACGATGGGAATGAGGAATATGATTCCGGGTCCTTTCGCACCGATGAGCCTTCCAAGCCGGAATACCACGCCGCGTTCATACTCCCGGAGAATGCGAATGGCGTTCGACAGGATGATGATCCCGAATATAACTCCTATGAAGACGATTGCGGATACAATTTCCATATAATCTCCTGTTAAATTTTAGCGTATGACTTTCTGACTTTAAGTGTGAGATTTGCGATCTCTTCCACTTTGACACGGGTTCCTTTTTTGATGGTTCCTTCCAGGCTGACAGCCGACCAGAGTTCACCGTGGACCTTTACCTGACCCCCGGGTTTCAGGTCGGAATATACTTCACCCACTTCGCCCACCATTCCCTGGCTGCCCGTCGTCGGTTTCCTTCGCTGGGCGCTGAGCCCCTTGCCGATGGCAAAGACGAAGAATGCAACGGTGAGAACCACCGTCACAACAATGACTTCCCATGAAATGGACACCAACTCCAGCGTTGAGTGAGATTGAATCAACATTAACGAACCGAGCAGGAGCGAGATCACGCCGCCAGCCGCGAGGAGTCCATGACTGACGATTTTGATTTCCAGCAAGAAGAGGATGACGGCGAAGATGATCAGAGCGACGCCTGCATAATTGACGGGAAGCGTGTGCAGCGAATAGAACGCCAGCACGAGACAGATGAACCCCACGATGCCGGGCAGGATGGCGCCGGGATTATAGAGTTCAAAAAGCAGACCGTAGATTCCTAGCATCATGAAGATATACGCGATATTGGGGTCGGTTAAGATTTCAAGGATTTTTTGCCGGAAGGAAATCTCGAACATTTCAATGGTGGCATTCCTGGTGGCGAGGATTCTTACGCCGGCCGCGGTTTCCACTTTCCTGCCGTCGATTCTCTCCAGCAACTCCCTGATGTTTGAAGCCACCGTGTCGATGACGTTTTTTTCGAGCGCTTCGGTTTCCGTGAGTGAGACACTCTTCCGCACCGCGTCTTCCGCCCACGAGACATTACGATTTCGTTTTTCACTGATCGTTCTGATGAATGCCGCCGCGTCGTTTGTTGCCTTTGCCATCATGATAGAGTCTTGCTGCTCGCCCATGGTGACCGGATGAGCCGCGCCGATGTTCGTCCCGGGCGCCATGACCGCAATGTGCGCGGCCATCGTGACAAAAACCCCCGCGGAGGCCGCTTGCGCACCGGCGGGAGACACGTAGACAACGACCGGCAGGGGGGCAGTAAGAAAATCTGACACAATATCGCGCGTGGAGTTCAACAAACCTCCCGGCGTATTGAGCTGGATAATCAGACATTCGGCGCCCGCGGCGGATGCGTGCTCGAGAGCATCATGGATGTAATCGGCTGTGGCAGGGTTGATGGCGCCGTCCACCTTGATGACATGAACGATGGACGGTCCCGCATAGGCGAACGCCGTGAGGAGCAAGAGAGCGGTAATATGGGATAGCGATCGTCGCATGATACCAAGGTAATGAAAAAATCACGCTTTGGCAACGCAGAGATCATCCAATTCGTTGACGGCTCGCGTAGAGGTGTCACCGCACTAGAGTTTCGTCAACCCGACCGGCCAAGCGAAGCGGAGCTTAGTTGGGCGGAAAGGGAGAGATTCGAACTCTCGGTACCCTTTCGGGTACACACGCTCTCCAGGCGTGCCAGTTAAACCACTCCTGCACCTTTCCAAACACCGATTAATATACAGTAATTTCCCTCAAAGAAAAAGTCGGTCCCTCCCGGCGAAAACGATGCACAAACGGTGCGAAAAAAAAGCGCTCAGGTCGGGGACGTACCTGAACGCTTCCAAAAATCTATTCCTACCAAAACGTTGGCATGAATAGATATAACCTTGATGATGTACCAAAGTATAATCAACGAGGCAGAAAGTGTCAAGCCCTTAAAAATTAGAAATAATTCAAAAAATGCGTTAGAATTATCTAAGAATGATATTTGGCATTAAGGTTGTTCTACCTGTCCCGTTTCAAGCAGAATTAGTAGCAAAATTAATGATTGTAAGTTGATTTTCTTCTTTAATTTATTATATTTGGATTCACTATTGATAATTTGCTGACTGTATTTTCTCAGATGAAATAAGAATCAGTCTTCCTTTATGTCGACTCGCGTGTGTCTTATCGTGCTGTTGAGTTCCTGGCTGCAGGTTACTACCGGACGGGGGCAGTCCTTGCGGAAGGCGGCGGACGATGTTCTGAACAAGTATACGCGCGTCGGCAAGATCGCCCTCACAGTTACTAACCTCGCCACGATCGGCACAAAGAACGCTTTCTGGCCTTCTCAACCCTCATGTGAATACCCCCTCGGATCCGGCATCGAACATATATATCAAGGTGGCCTGTGGGTTGGGGCAAGGATTGTATTTGCTGATTCGAACGACCGGCGGGCTAAGAGCGGCGATATCTTTGTCTCAACCGGTTCGAATGACCGTGCCGGGGCTCCGACGTCAGCGGGGGGAAATGAATTCACATCGGAAATCGGTGCCGGCATCACCGAGCTTTCGACGCTGGAAAATGACCGGCCGGCTGGCTCATTGTTTAGTGTGAATGCTGTCAGCCATGAAGATTTTATTTGTGATTATTCCGACATGCACACCAGGCTTCCCCAAACCAATGATTCCATTCTCAACCACATTCCACTGGGTATCAAAGTACATCAGGAGAGCTATGCCTGGAACTTTCCGTTTGCCGACTTCTTCGTGATCCTCCGCTATACAATAAAAAACGCGAGCGCTGATACGCTGGATTCTGTGTACGTCGGATTTTGGAACAATTCTGTCGTGCGCAACACGAATCTCGTACGACCGGGCACGCCGGGGTATTTTGACCATGGAGCGTACGGCTACGACTCGACGCTGCGAATGGCATACTCTTTTGACTTCGACGGCATCCCCGGCGGTCCTCCCGCGAACAGTTATGTCGGTGTGAAATTGCTGGGAACAACTCCGTTTCCCATCGGTATCGATTCGATCGGCGATATGCATTTGAAGACGTACTACAATGCTTGGCGGTTCAGGGCCGCTTCGGGTCAGACCCAGGAGGAGTATCTTTCTCCGACGGATGATTTCAACTCCTCGGACCATTACTTGAGTCGGTACGGCAGAATGACGCAGTCGATACCGCAAGCGTCCATCAACGCCCTCCAATTGTCACCGGGGAATTTCACTTACCTTCTTTCCACGGGCCCGCTCGTAGGCGCCAGATTCGATTCTCTGGAGGGACACATGGAAACTGTCAGCCGCTTGAATCCTAACGATTCCATGGAAGTCGTGTTTGCGATCGTGTGCGGGAAGAAATTCGGCAACGACCCTACGACAGCCAATACACTAATTGACCGAAAAACACTCTACAGTAATGCCACGTGGGCACAGCAGGCATACGACGGTGAGGACGTGAACGGGAATAATAAACTCGACCCCGGAGAGGATTTAAATGGAAACGGCAAGCTCGACCGTTACACCCTCCCAACGCCTCCGCGGAAACCGATCGTTCGTGCCGAAGTTGCTAATCAGCAAGTTGTCCTCTATTGGGACAAAATCACCGCTGAAGAATCCGTTGACCCGGTTTCCCACAAGAAGGATTTTGAAGGCTACCGGGTTTATCGTTCGACTGGCGGCCAGGATTTTCTGAATCATGATGATTTTCTCCTGAATCTGCCCCTCATCGCAGAATTTGACCGGGCAGATGATAATATCGGGTACAATACTGGCTTCGGCATGATCCTGCTGGACACCCCAAAGACGTTTCCATTTGATACCGTGCACTACTGGTATCGGTTTCCACCAAAGGGAGTTGATGCATCGGCTCTCAATGGTTGGCAGTACATATACGGAGTCTCAGCGTTCGACAGCGGAGATGTGGCCAACGGAGTCCCCAGCCTCGAAAGTGCCAAATCGACCGTACGGGTGATACCGGGAACTCCGGCAACTTCCGATAACTCTAAACCCATAGGGGTGTACCCTAACCCGTATTATTCGAAAGCGTACTGGGATGGTGGGAGCGAGAGACTCCGGAAAATTTACTTTTACAATCTCCCGCCGCGCTGCGATATTACGATCTACACTTTGACCGGCGATGTTGTCACAGTCATTCATCATGATGCGTCAACATACGATGGCACGGATATCAAGTGGTTTGCTCAGTTCGGCGACCCTTCGACGAAGGCACAGTTTTCAGGCGGAGAGCACGCCTGGGACTTGATTACGGCGCATGACCAGGCCATTGCGACGGGAATGTATCTTTTCAGCGTCAAGGACAATGCCACCGGCAGCATCAAACTCGGAAGGTTCTTGGTTATCAAATGAAGAGCTGGATACCACATCTCCTCATCGTGCTTGCCTTCATGGCGGGGTGCATCAATCAGCCCGAGAAAAGGCCGGTCGTCGACCAGCCTCCGGTCACGTATTTCTGGATTTTTCCCGACAGCACAATTCTCGAAGGCAACAGCAAGCAGCATATTCGTTGGTGGGGCCAGGATCCGGATGGAATTGTGGTGGGATACTTATTCGCCTCAGGAAAGTTTCTGACTTCTTCAAAGACAATCCCCTATCCCGACACGGTCGCATGGGGATGGACGACGGCGACCGACAGCATCGTAACATTCCCCCTACGCCTTAAACGGGATACTTTCGACATTGCGATCCGGGCTGTCGATAATCAATTCAAGCAAACGTTGCCCCAGCAAGCCGTCGTTCGGTTCAGCTCAAAAGATTCTTTGGGAGTGCACGTGACGATTCCATACTGGGACGTCAATATGAACGCACGGTTCGATTCCGGAGATATCGTACTTCCTTCAATGGCTGCCGCGGTGGACCCAAAGGGAGCTGTTCAACCGGTTCCGCTGCTAAATCAGCCCCCGACGGTCGTCTTTGCACAGGATCCCAACAATCCGTCGGTTGTGATGCAGCAGCCCGATACAACGTTCACGGTCGCAACCTTTGCGTGGGTTGGCACCGACCCGGACGGGAACCAGACCATCGCTGACTATGAGTTTGCTCTCAATGATACAGGCAAGCCCGCTAACTGGGTGTCTGTTCCTGGAAGTGTCAATCTCATCACACTCGTAGTCCCCCGGCAGAGAAGTGACGTCGGGGATAGCACTGCAAACATCTACATAGGATCGTCGTTTCTAGCCACAAGGCTTATCGGTATTGCGCCGGGTCTGAGATTGAACGCCTTCAACCGGTTCTTCCTGCGGGCGAGGGACATTGCCGGAGACGCGAGCAAGATCATATCGATGCCCGATACGGGCAAACGATGGTTTGTAAAAAAACCCCAGGGAAGGTTACTCATTGTCAACGATTACATCAACAACGTTGCGGGACAGGCAAGTGCCGTGAAGGCTTTCTATCGGGATACGGTATTCGGTGTATACTCACCCATCCGCAACGTGATCAATCAGAAGTTTTCCGGATTTGACATGATCGATATCGCGAGGGGTCTATCAGCTGGAGACAAAAGTAACAGTAAAGTTGGGGCCGAGGTCCCTCCGTTTATCGATCCGGCATTCGTATTTACGCTGCATCTTTTCGATGTCGTGTTCTGGTACACCGATCCGTTTCCTAGTCTCACAGTTGCACAGGTCCCGTTGTACGATTACCTCCATCCCGGCGTCTATCCCCACACGGGAAAGGTTATCTATTCTGCCATGTTCCAGAGCAACACGGATCCACGCCGTGCCTTGAGGGATTTTGCCCCCATCGACAGTGTCAGTTCAGTGGACCTCCTTGACCAAGGCTCGAATGGGTCGTTTATCTTTCCCCGGTTCGGAGATACCCAGATCTCGGGATCTCAAGGTTACTGGGTCTACCCGGATTCGACGGACTTGAGCGACGTTTACCCAACGCTGAAGTTCCGGATGTCCTTCAGCCTTGCACTTTACCTGAATCCTGTCCATAAGCGCGCGGATGCCCGGTATATTTACCGCATCCAGGATTATGTTTCCGACGGTTCCTCCAGCATTGTTCACTACGATACCATGATCACACTCAACGAGCTGCGATCGATTTCTCTCCAGAACACGGAGGCATGGGCCTGCGGCACGGGTGGCGTGATATTTCATACGACAAATTCCGGTGATACATGGGAAGCTCAGGCGAGCGGCCTCGCGGCTTCGCTTGAATCGATCCAGATGGTAAATCAGAATGACGGCTGGTGTGTCGGCGATTCCGGAAGAATTCTTGAGACCGACAATGGCGGCACAACGTGGAATGACGTCTCAATTCCATCGCCGCAGGATCTGAACGGTGCGTTCTTCGTATCACCGACAACAGGAGTCATCGTGGGGTCAAATGGCCTCATCATCAGAACGACCGACGGGGGAGGGAACTGGGAATCCTCTCCGGGTGTGACGGGTCAAAACCTTTACTCTGTTAGTTTCTTAGACGCAAACAACGGAATAGCGGTGGGGGACACTGAAATAGTTCTACGCACCGTCGATGGAGGTGTCGATTGGAAGCAGGTCTATGCAGGGAACCTGGGAAATCCGTACAGGCTCTATGCAGGAAAAATGGTTGATGCGGCGGTTGGATACGCAGTCGGAGGCAGGGGAACCGTTCTCAAGACCACGGACAGCGCAAAGACGTGGCAACGATTTCTGACCGGACGTTCCGACACGCTGCGCTCGATGTACTTCTTCGATGAGAATACAGGATTGGTATGTGGGACCGGCGGAACAATTTTGAAAACCACCGACGGCGGGCACACCTGGTCACCTCCCAACACCGCCATCGTAACGCAAAACCTGAATGCCTTGGGGTTCGCCGGCACACAGCAAGGCCTGGCGGTTGGAGGGTCGATTCTTACAAGGAAGGTTGACCTTACGTTGCATCCCGGCGGGGGAATCATTCTGCAAACGGGCGACGGCGGGTCGACATGGCAGTTGAAACCACGCGGAGGGCTTTACGTTGGGGTCATTGATGGTGATAAACAATTTGTTTTCCTGGGGTTGCCGCTCCACCTGCTCAACGGTGACGGGGTCTCCGCGCTGAATTTCCTTCAGCATGTATTATTCACGGAGTTCGGTTTCTAGCATATGAAACTCAAGTCTTCCATCCTGCTCATCTTTGTTTGCGCATTTCTTCTGGAAGGCGCGTGCCTAGCGCAGCAGGCCCCAAGAGGGAACATCAAAGGAATAGTCCTCGACAAGAAAACGGGGGAACCATTGCCGAGCGTGAACATCACCATCAAAGGGACATACTACGGCGCGATGAGCGATTTCAACGGTGCGTTTACCATCGCCAATATTAATGCAGGGACATACGACATTGTGGTCTCACTTCTGGGTTACAAAACGGTCGAATTCACGGCCTTCAAAGTTGCGGGGGGACAGACTGCTTCGCTTGACGTAAGGATGGAAGAGACTGTCCTGAGTTTGGGCCAGGAAGTTGTCATTATCGGTGAAAAGCCGCTTTTCAACATAGAGGAGACGCAGACGAGAAGGTCGGTCACTGGCGACGATATCCGCGCTGCAGCCGTGCAAAGTGTTCAGGATGTTGTTGGAATGCAAACCGGCGTTGTTCAAGCCGATAACGAAATTCACATCAGGGGTGGCCGAACGTACGAAAACGCCTATCTGCTCGACGGTGTGTCCGTTCAGGATCAGTTGGCGGGGAGCGGTTTCGGTCTGCAGCTTGCACCCGGTGCCATCCAGGAAGTCGAGGTTCTTACCGGCGGGTACAATGCGGAATATGGTCAGGCAACTTCGGGTATCGTCAACATTACAACGAAGGAGGGTGCTACAAACTACAGCGGCACGTTAGCCTATAAGCGGGATCATTTTGGGTTCAATGACCAATCCATTTCGAATTTCAACACGGACGTTACCGAAGCTTCTTTGAGCGGCCCGGAGCCAATCACTTCGACGCTCATTCCCGGCCTGAAGGAAAAGATCCCCGGTTCACTGAGCTTCTTTGGGACGTTCTATTCAAACGTTACAGACGGTTACACGCGGTGGGCGGAGAAGATCGTGAACGGTCAGCCTGTCGGGTACGAGCTGCGGGTTCCCAATCAACTCTACTCATCGATCCTGGACTCCAACAAATTCTGGTCTCCGCGGGCCGCCAACAACTGGTCGTGGCTTGGAAAACTGACATGGAAGCTGAGTCCGACATTCAAAATATCATACTCTTATGCAGAATCGCGGCAGATAGATCAGAACACGCAAGCGATTCAAAATACTTTCTCGTACGTCGAGCCAAATCCGGGGTATCAATATCAATTTCGAAATATCCTCGACAGCGCTAATACATTCACACAGAGGAATATTCAACACTCCATTAGCATCACCCATACGCTGAATACCCAAACATATTACGAACTGCATTTTAGTCTCTATACGGCCCACGTGCGAGGCGATGCCAATGGAAAGTACTTCACGGCTTACAACCAGCCTAAAGACATCGTTACGCTTCCTATTCAATATTATAATTTGAATCGGGATACAATTGGTGTCATTCCAGGTGACGGCCTTTATGATGTCGGAAATCCAACGGAATGGCGCGACCATTTCATGTCTGAATACACGATCAAGGGTGATTTGACGCATAATTTCACGGAAAAGAATAAATTCAAAACCGGCATTGAGATGAGGTTCCAAAACCTGCAGATGGTCGACATCGTCGATCCTTGGTACAGATCGGCGGTCAGTCCTCTCGGTTTGGATGATGACGTTTACTCTGTGAGCCCATCGCTGGGAGCACTATACGCTCAGGACAATATCACGTTGCAGGGAATGATTCTAAATGTCGGCCTTCGTCTGGACTACTGGATGCCGGGGAAATACGTCGATAGTGTCGTAGCCCTCCCGTCAGACTCTACCAACATATCGGACCAAATACGGCAGGCGTACTATGGTGATACCTATAACTTCTTCGGTCGAAGAATGAAGGCTCGTTTGAGTCCGCGCTTGGGAGTGTCGCACCCTGTTTCCGACAATCAGACACTCTTCTTCTCCTATGGACATTTCTCGAAACTTCCGCGTCCACAGTTTGTCTATTCGAAGTTGGCGAGCAGCAGTTCTCAATCACCGTCGCAGACATTTGGCAATCCGAATTTGAACCCTGAGACGACCGTTTCCTACGAGCTGGGTTTCCGAAATCAAATCAGCGAAAGTGACGTGTTGACCCTGACGGCGTATTACAAAGACGTCTTCGACTATATTTCCGCTCAATCAATTCGGATAACCAATCCCAGGTTCTCGTCAAGCAGCTACACGGTTTATATCAATCAGGACTATAGTCGTATCCGTGGCCTTGAGGCTGAATACAAATTACGCGCGAGCGATTGGATGCATGGCGTGATATCCGCGTCGTATTCCATCGCGACGGGGAAGAGTTCCGATGCGCAGGAAGCTGCGTACAATCTCCAGCAAGGGCTCTACGAAAATATCCGCGAGGAGCCGATGGTATTCGACCGGCCCTTGCAGGTTTCAGCGAGCCTGAACCTTACTTCCAAAAAGAATCAGCCATTGTTCGGTTTCGGGAGAGGGTGGCTTGACAATTATAACGCATATATCCGGGTCTTCTACGAGTCCGGCAAACGGTATACGCAACAGCTTTTCGTCGGCAATGACCCCACCAACGGGCGCCCCGAGTACGTGCCGGACTACAGTAATCCAAACAATGAAATTGGTGACTACTGGTTTTACATTGACCTCAATATTGAAAAGTACTTCGACGTTGCAGTCGGACAACTTGTTCTCGCGCTGGAGATTCAAAATCTTCTGGATAGAAGAAACTCGCAAATTATCAATCCCGTGACAGGCCGGGCCTATCAGTATGGAGATCCTACGCAATATCCGGGCGGCAGCGTCAATGACCCGTTGTACCCACAGCTGACGTACCCGGTTCCTGCATTTCCATACGACCCATCGAGGTATCTTAATCCGCGAACGTTTCGACTCGGCCTTTCTTTTAGATTCTGAGAATGCGCCCGCTATCATTCCATAATCATCTCGTACTGGTTGTTGCACTCAGCATCGGTTTCCTGTTGCCGGGAAAAGGATGGGGTCAGCTTTTTCCAAACCTTGGCGGCCAGCGGGTTGGAATATCGGCGTTTCAATTTCTGAAGCTCGGCGTGGGGGCACGGGGCATTGGCCTCGGTGAAACATTCGTCGCGATCGCCAACGATGCTTCTGCACTCTACTGGAATCCGGCCGGACTGGTCCAATTCTCAGACAATCAGATCCTTGTGGCTCATACCGAGTATGTTCTCGACATCAAGCACGAATTCCTGGGCGCGGCGCTCCATTTATCGCCAAGCGATGCAGTCGGTTTCGCAGTTACCGCTCTCCGGGCGCAAGACCAGGAAATAACGACAGAGGCTCAGCCTTTAGGGACGGGCCAATTCTACTCGTACGGCGACTTCGCAGTGGCTGCAACCTACAGCCGAAAAATGACCGACCAATTCAGCTTTGGGTTGACAGTGAGGTACATCGAGGAAACGCTGGACATGCTGAAGATGCGTGGAACCGTGGTCGATCTGGGTACATACTATTGGACAGGGATCGGCACGTCGAGATTCGCGGTCGTTGTGACAAACTTCGGGCCGGATGTTGCGCCGACCGGCCAGGTAACGGTCTTCAGCGGTGAGCAGGTAACTTCCTTCGAGTCATTTTCTCCCCCGACACAGTTCAAAATCGGTTTCGCATTAGACCCTGTCCAATCTGCAGACCAACGGGTTACAGCATCCATTGAACTGCAGCATCCAAATGATAACGCAGAGAACCTCCATACGGGCGTGGAGTATTGCTGGAACAACTTGCTGTCTCTTCGAGCTGGCGTCCGGCGAACCATCGGTGAGCCGCTGCTTGCAAGGGATAATACTACGGCAAGCGACTATACTCTGGGGGTTGGCATCAATGCGTCGGCTGCGGTAACCAACTTGAGATTTGATTACGCCTTCGCGCACTTCAATGACCTCGGGAGCGTTCACAGGATATCATTGGGAGTATCATTCTGATGACAATTTTGAGAACATGTTTCGGTGCGTCGGTTGTCTTGATTGGCTTGCTCATGACCTCAGGATGTGATACGAAGTTCGATGTCTCTCAACTTCCGAAAGCAGTTCCGGCCAGGGGTATCGGTGACACGCTCTATTCTGAAGTTCAACCGCCGTGGGGCGGCTTTGAAAATCCTGTCGCCGTCATGGTGGGAAAAGATAATCTCATCTATGTCGCGGACAATGCGCTAAATGAGGTCATTATGATGGATGCCGGTGGGACGGTCCTCAATCACCGGAAAGTACCGAGTCCTGTGTCTCTCGCACAGAGTGCGACCTTGGATTTGTATATCGGTGGCGTTACATTGGCGCCAAATGGAATCGACACGATTGGAGCCCTGTATAAACTCTTCCTCGTCAGGTATGATACAACCTATGTTGATACACTGACTGATTCCTTGACGGGCACAAAAAAATTCGTGTATCACGATTCGTCTACCTTTTTTGACCACAAAATCGATGTCGCCCCCATGCGGATTGTGCGAAAAGAAGCCGGACATCCGTTGCGGCGTTTTGTGGGCATCGGCATCCTCCTCGATAATCAATATATTGTCGCTCGCGTTGGCCCGGACAACAGCAGCTTTGTTGACCCGGACACACGGGTGCTCATGTTCACCAAAGGCGATACGTTGATCACGCCGCTACCTGAACTCCAAACAGGATGTGGGACTGCAATCACTGACATCAACCAGGTCACCGGACTGGCGGTCTTTCGAGGGACACAGGATTACATACTTACGCAGAGCAACCAGTGTATCGCCTACGGAGCAATTTGGATGACGTACCAAGTAACGGGGAATTTCGGCGGATGGGTACCTAAATATGACCCGGCGAATACCGCCCAGCAGAGCAAGGACTTTATCCAGCCGAACCGCTTCGTGGCCGCAGCGGGCGCGGCCATCGACCCGCGCCGTAGCGACGTGTTCATTGTCGATTCCTACCTGGATAGCGTTGTGAAATTTGACCGGAATGGAAACTTTAAACCGGAGTCCTTCGGAAGGTATCGAACAATATCGACCGTTCTCCCGGGCTTGAACCACCCGTCTTCGATCGCCTTCTCGACGGACTGTACGCTGTATATTGCGGACACAGGCAACAAGGTCATCCGCCGGTTCAAACTTGCATCGCAGACCCAGTGTCAATGAATCCCAGGCTGTCGGGGCTTCTCTTCTGTGCCTAAGGATGCCGCTCGGAGGGAACGAGCACGAGTTTATGCCAGTACTCGCGATGGATGTAGTGCGTGAGGAGCGCGGTAAGGTCGCTCGTAAGCGCGGGTGGTAGGAGGATGTAGAGACGGTGGGGTTCATCCGTCACCGCGTCCTTCTGGTCGAGGAAAACATTGTACTCCGTCAGCAGCTCCTCGGATTCCAAACTCTCATCTCCTGTGATTACCAATCCGATCACAAAACACTTCTTCTGATCGTCATAGGCCAGAACATCCGGGATTTTGTCCTGCTGGTCGCCGTAACCGTCGTTGTGGATGGGAGCGGGGCTCGGATAGCCCATGGCTCCACACACCCCCAGGATGCGAAATCCTTCTTCCTGAAAGAGGTCCAGCAACTCACGTGTCATTTCGGCGCGCTTCTCATCTCTCGTTTTCACGCGTCTTATTGTGTTGTTATCGATGATTTGCAGTCATTGACCTTTAGATGATAACCAATTCACCCATATTTTGCAATGAGCAATTCTAGAGTTTGCAGGGATACCCGACTGCGTGCCCGCCTTTGTGGAGAGCACTTCGGCGGGTACCAGACGCGGTCGGTGAGCTAGGTGGGTATGCTCATTTTGGTGCCTGCACCTTCCACTTGTAATTCAATCAATTAATCAGTAAATTATTTTCAGTTGTACCTGAACCCGACGCGTGGAGGAATAAGTTATTCGTCCAATCTCCTCGTCGAGATTGGAGTGCAAGAAAATAGATGGTATTCCTGATTTGAGGATTTCGCCGCGGCATTCTCTGGAGAGGTGGGTGAGTGGCTTAAACCAACGGTTTGCTAAACCGTCGTAGGGGGTCAACTTCTACCGAGAGTTCAAATCTCTCCCTCTCCGCATGCATGGTTGTCGCTGCGGCGGACTTCAAATCAGGCTTGCACCGGCGTTGGAACTCTGACCGCGGCCGGGAGCATTTCGAATCCCGCTTTTTGCGAGAAGTACGCATCGCTGTTCATGAGGCCTGCACCGCGTGTTGTATCCCCATCGTTCGGGGATTTTTTTGTTTCAATACTATGAATGATCTCTCATCAATCCGTGTTCGCTTCGCACCCAGTCCGACAGGGTTCTTGCATGTTGGCGGACTGAGGACGGCTCTCTATAATTTTCTTTTCGCGAGAAAAATGGATGGCGTTTTTGTCCTCCGTATCGAAGACACCGACCGGACGCGGTACGTCGACCACGCGGTCAATGACCTCATCGATACGCTGCACTGGGCAGGACTCGACTATGATGAAGGCCCGCGGAAGGGCGGCCCGTTCGGACCGTATGTCCAGTCCGAGCGCTTGGAAATCTACAGAAAACAAATCGACGCTCTTCTCGGGACCGGAAACGCCTATCGTTGTTTTTGTTCGCCGGAGCGGATTAACGAGATCCGGGAACAAAAAGCGAAAGCCGGACTCCAGCCAAAATACGACCGACATTGCCTGGGCCTGTGCACCGAAGAAATTGAACGGAATCTGCAGAGCGGTGTGCCGTATGTTGTCCGGATGAAAGTGCCGGATGCGACCGTTGTTCAATTCCATGACGTCATCCGCGGCAAAGTCGAGTTCTCCAGCGAGTTGCTCGACGACCAGGTGCTGATGAAGTCGGACGGATATCCGACGTACCATTTAGCCAATGTGGTCGACGACCATCTCATGAGAATTTCCCATGTCATACGCGGCGAGGAGTGGCTTTCGAGCACGCCGAAACATGTTCTGTTGTACAGGTATTTTGGTTGGGAATTACCCGCGTTCGCACATCTCCCGCTCCTCCTGAACCCCGACCGTTCCAAACTCAGCAAACGGCAGGGAGATGTCGCGGTTGAAGACTATCGGTCCAAAGGCTATCTGAAAGAATCACTGCTCAACTTCGTCGCGCTCCTGGGCTGGAATCCGGGCACGGAAAAAGAATTTTTCAGCCTGAGTGAACTGATCGCGGAATTCTCGCTCGCAGGGGTTAACAAAGCCGGCGCAATCTTCAATATCGACAAACTCAACTGGTTGAACTTCGAACACCTTCGGAAGACGTCCGACGCTGAGGTTCTGCGAATGTTGAAAGAAGAACTGTCGCGATCAAAGTACAAGAATATCCCGCTGGATGATGCGTACTTGCTCGACGTCATGCGTGCCATGCGGGAGAGAGTTTCTTTTGTGAAGGATTTTCTTGAGAAAAGTCCATATTTCTTCGAGCCTCCAACCACCTACGACCCGGTCGCGATGAAGAAACACTGGCTTGAAGACACGCCGGGACATCTCCGGCAATTAACGGAAGAGTTCTCAAAATTGGAGCATCCCTCGAAGGAGGATTTTGAAGCCGCTCTTCACCGGACGGCGGAAACACTGCATGCCAGCAATGCGAGTCTCATTCATCCGGTCCGGCTGGCGGTCTCCGGCGTCGCTGGGGGGCCGGGCCTCTACGATATTTTGGTCATCCTCGGTAAAGACGAAAGCATGAAGAGAATACTGAACGCACTCGAGAACCTCAAGAACAATGGAATCGAAAAACAATAAACATCCCGGCGAAGGGAAGGCACAAGCGGGATCTCCCAAGCCGGTAAACTTCATCAGGGAAACGGTCGACGTTGACCTGAAGACCAACAAGTACGGCGGGAGAGTTCATACCCGCTTTCCACCCGAGCCCAACGGTTACCTGCATATCGGACATGCGAAGTCCATTTGCCTTAATTTTGGCATTGCGAATGACTACCGTGGATTCTGTAATCTTCGATTCGACGACACGAACCCGACCAAGGAAGAAGTTGAGTACGTCGATTCGATCAAGGAAGATGTCCGCTGGCTGGGCTTTGACTGGGGAAATAGAGAATATTACGCGTCTGACTATTTTGAGCAGCTTTATGACTATGCCATTCAGCTCGTCAAGAAGGGCAAGGCGTACGTTTGTGATTTAAGCGCCGACCAGGTGCGCGAACTCAGGGGAACGTTGACCCAGCCGGGAAAAGAAAGCCCATTCCGCAATCGTTCGATCGAAGAGAACCTGGATCTCTTCCAACGAATGCGTCGGGGCGAATTTCCCGACGGCAGCCGTACGCTTCGGGCGAAGATCGATATGGCTTCTCCCAATCTGAATATGCGCGACCCCGTGATGTACCGCATTCTGAAAGCCTCGCATCACCGTACGGGAGATGACTGGTGCGTCTATCCGATGTACGATTGGGCCCATGGACAGTGTGATTCGATCGAAAAAATCACCCATTCCATTTGCACGTTGGAGTTTGCGGACCATCGACCGTTGTACAATTGGTTCATCGAAGAGCTTGGAGTCTATCATCCTCAGCAGATAGAATTCGCACGGTTGAACCTGAGCTATACAGTCATGAGCAAGCGGAAGTTGTTACAGCTCGTCGAGGAGAAGTACGTGGGCGGCTGGGACGACCCCCGCATGCCGACCATCTGCGGATTGCGAAGGCGCGGCTTTACGCCGGAGTCCATCCGTTACTTTGCCGACCGGGTGGGCGTTGCTAAACGCGACAACATGATCGATGTGGCTCTGCTCGAGGATAGCGTGCGGGAAGACTTGAACAAATGCACTCCCCGTGTTATGGCCGTCCTGCGCCCTCTGAAAGTCGTTATCGACAATTACCCCGACGGTCAGACGGAAGAACTCGAAGCCGTCAACAATCCTGAAGACCCGGCCATGGGCACAAGGAAGATCCGGTTTTCCAAAGTGGTCTACATCGAGCAGGACGATTTTCGGGAAGTCCCACCTCCGAAGTATCATCGGCTGTCGCCCGGGAGCGAAGTGCGTCTGAGATACGCCTACATTGTGAAGTGCGTTTCGGTGGTCAAAGACGAAAAAACCGGTGAGGTGACGGAGGTACGCTGTACGTATGACCCGTCCT
The DNA here is from genome assembly GCA_049515655.1 of Bacteroidota bacterium. Lineage (GTDB taxonomy): Bacteria > Bacteroidota > Ignavibacteria > UBA10030 > SZUA-254 > JBEKTW01. The sequence continues at coordinate 106,699 of JBEKTW010000002.1, read as the reverse complement.
CCAAGAGCGGCTCGATGCAAAGCCAGAGGAAGGTGAAAGGAACAATCCACTGGGTCTCGGCTGCTCACGCAATCAATGCCGAGACGAGACTGTACGACAGATTGTTCACCGTCGAAAACCCCGGCGGCGACAACTGGAGGGATTTTATTAATCCACACTCGCTCGAAACCCTGCCCGAGTGCAAGATCGAAGAAGGGCTTGCAGGAGCGAAACCTCTGGACCGTTTCCAATTTGAGCGTGTGGGATATTTTGCAGTCGACCGGGATGCAACACCCGGACATCTCGTTTTCAACCGGACCGTCACCCTGAGGGACACCTGGGCGAGAATTGAAAGAGGCGGCTCTTGATTCTCGACCGAGAAACATTTATATTTGGCGAACCCGCCCATGCGTAAGGATATCATCAGAATCAAGAATGCCCCGTTTTATGCCTATCACGGCGTAGAAAGCGATGAGCAGAATCTCGGCGGCAAGTTCGAGGTTGATGTTGAGATTCAGAGCGATTTGTCGGCTGCGTTTTCGACAGACAATTTGAAAAACACCATCAACTACGAAGCTCTGTACGCCGCGATAGAAAAGTCAGTCACGGAGAAGAAGTACTATCTCCTGGAGTCTGTGGCAAACGCCATCGCCCGGAAAATACTACGGGAGTTTGCTCAAGTGGACCAGGTCACAATAAAGGTCAGAAAGCCGCATCCCCGCGTCAAAGGCGTTGTTGATTTCGTGGAGGTGGAGATTACCGAACGAAGGCGGGAATAGTGTCAAGAGTTTTTCTCGGGTTAGGTTCGAACGTGGGCGACCGGCTGCGCTATCTATCGAAGGCGGTCGAAAAGCTCGCTCTCGTTGGGACGGTCGTACGCCTGTCGTCAGTGTATGAAACCGATGCTGTCGGAATGGGTGACGCAAGGAGGTTTTACAATATGTCGGTCGAGGTCGAAACTCCCCTGTCGCCTGAAGACCTCCTGAAGAAAGTGAAGGGGATGGAACATGACATCGGAAGGACTCCTGGAACACATATGAAGCCGCGGGAGATCGATATTGATATTCTGCTGTACGGGCAGACTGTGATGCACAGCGACGTGTTCCGGGTGCCTCATGCCGGCATACCGGAGAGACGGTTCGTGCTGGAACCATTGAACGAAATCGCTGGGGACGTTGTTCATCCAGCGTTGCGGCAGACGATCCGACAACTCCTTCAGCATTGCAGCGATGGCTCGCGCGTTGTACGCACACCATTGTCAGTCAACGAATTGCATTCAACATAACGGAGCGGCGGTGCAGCAATCTCTCGATTCACTCATCGAACAATCGGATATCCACTACATCGCCGTGGAGGGCGTGATTGGAGCCGGAAAAACCTCCCTTTCGGCATTGCTCTCCGAACGGCTTTCTGCGAACCTCGTCCTGGAAAAATTCGAGGAGAATCCGTTTCTCCCGAAATTCTATGAAGACCCGGAACACTATGCATTCCAGACACAGATTTTCTTCCTGCTCAATCGCTACAAACAGCAGCAGGCTCTCCTTCAGGCTGACTTGTTCCACCGGTTTCTCGTCACGGACTACATTTTTGAGAAAGACAAGATATTTGCTTACCTGAATCTTGCCGACGACGAGTTGAAACTGTACGAAACGCTCCTCGAGAGCATCCAGAAGAATATCACGACGCCGGACCTCGTGGTCTATCTTCAGAGCAGCGTCGACCGCCTTATGACAAACATCCGCAAGCGGGGAAGAGCCATCGAACGCAACATGTCTGAACAGTACATTCGCGACCTGAATGAAGCATATAATTACTTCTTCTTCCGGTACAAGAACGCGCCGCTGCTCATTGTCAACGCATCTCAAATCGATTTTGTCAACGACAAGAATCATTTTGATGATCTCCTGGGAGAAATATTCAGGCCGAACAAGGCGGCCGTCGAATACTACAACCCCGTCACCCTCTCCTGACGGCCCCGTATGCTCCGTCTTCTTCTTTGGTTGGTCCTTGCGTGGATAGTCTGGAAAGTTGTGCAAAGTCTTACCGGCACTCCGAAAGACCAGGCGGGAAGCCGGCATGATTCTCCACCTCCCTCCCCGAAGCCGCCATTTCGTGATATCGAAGACGCCACGTTCGAAGACCTCACCCCCGACAAAGACGGAAAACAATAGTCTACCTCAAAATTGTTCCCCCCGCACCTGTTCGGTGCGGATGTGAAGACTGTTCGGGCACTCTCGGCCCGCATAAAGCGTTCTCTTTCTTGAGAAATGTCCGCGGATGAATTGGTTCACTTGATTCTCGAATACCCTCTGATTATCTTGCGTGTAGGATGAACAAAAAAACCGCCATTATCGATTCTAGAACGACACCGGAGGAGGAAATTCCATCCAATCTGGAGGAGGAAATCCTCCGACTTAAGAAGGATCATAACGCAATCCTCCTTGCCCACTATTATCAGGAATCCGAGATCCAGGATATTGCCGATTTTGTGGGTGACAGCCTGGAACTTTCTCGGCGCGCGGAATCCACCGATGCCGATGTGATTGTTTTTGCCGGCGTCCACTTCATGGCCGAGACGGCAAAAATTCTGAACCCGCGGAAACAGGTTCTGCTGCCCGACCTCGCGGCCGGTTGTTCATTGGCAGAGGGATGTCCGGCGCCATTGTTCAAGGAGTTCCGCGAACAGCATCCGGACCATACCGCAATTACGTACATCAATTGCTCGGCCGAGGTGAAGGCGCTCAGCGACATTATTTGCACTTCGAGTAACGCCGAAAAGATTATTCGGCAAATTCCGGCCGGCAAACCGATTCTCTTCGCTCCCGATAGGAATCTCGGGAATTACCTGGTAAAGAAAACGGGACGGCAAATGCTCCTGTGGCAAGGAACATGTGTCGTTCATGAAACATTCAGCGCGCGGAAGCTTCTGCACCTAAGAACGCATTACCCTTCGGCCAAACTGATTGCCCACCCGGAATGCGAAGAAGTCGTCCTTGACCAGGCGGATTTTATTGGCTCGACGAGTTCTCTCCTGCGATTTGTCCAGCAGAGCCCCGATATGGAATTCATTGTCGCCACGGAGACAGGGATTATTCACCAGATGCAGAAGGCCTGTCCCGGGAAATCCTTTATTCCCGCGCCCCCCGAAGAAAGCTGTGCCTGCAACCAGTGTCCCTACATGAAACTGAATACCATGGAAAAACTGTACTCATGCATGAAGAATCGCTCGCCGGAAATCAAGTTGGACGACGCGCTCATCGGACGGGCATTGATACCGATTCGCCGGATGATGCAAATGAGTTGATGGTCCCTGATGTAATATTCCTCTAAACTACTCGAATTTTCCGACCCCTAAAAACTATCCTGAAAGTGAGTCCCATGCTGACCCAGCTTAGTAAAGTGTATTTTGCTCTCTTTGTGCTTTTAATTCTTTCGATGACTTTGCTGGCGCAACCCGTGGATACGATAAAAGCCCGCCAGTACGAGTTGCTTGCCCGAAAGATCTTCTCCACGGGATTGGCTTCAGGGAAGGCCTATGAGCTGCTCACGGAATTGACGACGAGGGTGGGGGCGAGAGTCAGCGGTTCGCCGCAGGCCGATCAAGCGGTCGAGTGGGGAAAGAGGACGATGGAGCGCCTTGGGTTTGACAAAGTTCATCTGGAAATGGCAATGGTGCCTCACTGGGTCCGTGGTCCCATTGAAGAAGCCTCAATCGTTTCCTCCAAATCGTCGGGGGATGTTCCCCTGAAGATTTGCGCGCTTGGCGGCAGTATTGCCACTCCCGAGGGCGGGATAACCGCCGAAGTGCTCGAAGTAAAATCATTCGAAGAGCTTCACGCACTAAAAGACAAGGCAAAAGGGAAAATCATCTTCTTCAACAGGCCGTTTGACAGGAGTAAACTGAACTCTTTTGAGATGTACGGCGGAGCCGTCAACCAGCGGGGACAGGGAGCGGTAGAAGCCGCCAAGGTCGGCGGTGTTGCAGCGCTCGTGCGGTCAATGACATCGAGAATCGATGACGTCCCTCATACAGGCGCCATGGGCTACGCCGATAGTATCGCCAAAGTTCCGGCCGCTGCCGTCAGCACTGTCGGTGCAAATCTTCTCGATGACCTTTTGAAGAAAGAAGGAAACGTCACCGTGCATCTGAAATTGACATGCAAGACTCTCCCCGACGTGGAATCGGCCAACGTTGTCGGCGAGTTGACGGGTGCGGAGAAACCCGATGAGGTCATCGTCGTCGGCGGGCATCTTGACAGCTGGGACAAGGGTCAGGGGGCACACGACGACGGCGCGGGGATCGCGCACTCCATCGAAGCGTTGCGGCTATTGAAGGATATGGGACTGAAACCGAAACGAACAATCCGCGCGGTGCTTTTCATTAACGAAGAAAACGGACTTCGGGGTGGGGAAGCCTATGCCGCAAAAGAACGCCCAGGTGAAAAGCATATCGCGGCACTTGAATCGGACGCCGGAGGCTTCACGCCGCGTGGGTTTGGGGTGAGCACGGATTCCGTGAGGTTCGAGAAGATCGCGCGTTGGGCCTATCTTTTCGAGCCGATTGAAGCTGACCGCATCAGGAAAGGCGGCGGCGGAGCCGATATCTCGGGTCTTGGAAGGAAGGGAGTTCCTCAGATTGGATTGAGGGTGGATGGACAGCGATACTTCGACTACCATCACTCCGACAATGACACCATCGACAAAGTCAACGAGCGAGAACTGGAACTCGGAGCCGCGTCAATAGCGACGCTTGTGTATGTCCTCGCGCAGGAAGGACTCTGACCGCAGAGTTTCTCCGACGGAGGCCGAAGCCTATTCCTCGGCCTTCACCTCGATGAGCACGATCTTGAATGACCGGTACACCTCGATTGCTGCGAAGAGTATGCCGATAAGAACGCCCCCCATTCCTGCCATAAAAATGACGAGGGCGACACTCTCTAGGGTCTCTACATTCACAAACAAATCCAGTCCTATGGCCAGTGAGGCGAGGACGAACATCGCGACAGACGCCTGCAGCGACAGGATTGCATTGCGGGCCAATGCACACCGCGCCACCAGATCATCCGTTTGCTTCCGGACACTCATGTAGCGGACGTTGTCCGTATAGGCCAGATCGCCGGCCTTCTCGATGAGCACTTTCGTGAGCTTTCGCCTCTCTTCCGTGAGCAAGCGGATGCGGGTAATCAGGTTGGAATACCTGTTTAGCAGACCGAGGAGTAGCAGTCCGACTGCGGATATGCCCAAGGCGGGGGCAAGAATCGCCTGGATGGCTTGAATTGCAGTGAAACCGGTAGTATGCATACTGTAATTTACGTTTTTTTTCATCCAAATTCTCACCGAAGCGGCTTGATACTTCCCGATTTTTTTCGTACCATTTTCTGACATGGTTCCCAAAACTTGATGCGATGGAGTGTTGTATCCGGCTTCAGCGCCCGTTCTTTCACTTTTTGGATACGCGAATAGTTAACTCTATCTCACGCGCACCTTCTTGACAAGGACTTCTTATGCGACGCATCATTACCCTGATAATCAGCTTAGCGGTTTTTGTATCCATTTTCGCTGCTCTCGTCAACTTAAACCGCCATCGAAGACTCTATGCAAGTGAAGAACAAGCAGTGAAAGGCAGATCGGGTGCCATGCAAGCCCTCGATTTCTGGACTCGCTCCCGTGCCTACCCATACAAGGACATCCCTGCGGATAAATACTATCGGTCATATCAACTTTCGAAAGCCAAGCAGAAGGAATTCACGAACGTGTTGACCGCAGGGGGTACCTGGGCTCCGATTGGACCGACGAATCTCCAGGGTCGGGCCATCAGTGTCGCGTTGAATCCATTGAACCCGAACACCCTGTACATTGGAAGCGCGAGTGGGGGGCTCTGGCGATCATACAGCGCCGGGGTTGCAGGGGATTGGAGGCAGGTGAAGCTCGGATATCCCGCTCTCGGCATCGGCGCGATTGTCATCGACCCCACCGACACGAACGTTATCTACCTTGGAACGGGCGAGGTGTATGGTTACCAGGCCGCCAACGGCGGCGTCACGTTGCGGACGCTGCGCGGAAGTTACGGCATTGGAATCCTAAAGACGACCGATGGAGGAGAGACATGGACGAAGAGCCTCGATTGGTCGTATAACAATCAGAGCGGTGTCGAGGCGATGAAAATGAACCCGCTCAATCACAACACTCTCTGGGCCGCGACTACGGAAGGTCTCTATAAATCTGTCGACGCCGGCCATTCATGGAATGTTGTCGTTGCGGTGGAACTCGGTGAAGATATCATGATCAATCCTCTGGACACCAACAAGATTATGGTCTCGTTCGGCGACCTGAACAGTCCTCAGACAGGCATCTACCGGACGCTGAACGGCGGAAGCTTTTGGAGTAAGGCCAACGCGATCCCGGCATTTACGGGAAAAGCCCGACTCGAACTATACGGGGCAAGTCCGAACGTTGTGTATGCGAGCGTCGGAGCAGACAGCACTCTAGACAACGGGGGTCTGTGGCGCTCGACAGATTTCGGAAGCACCTGGACATTGCTCTGCTCGCCTTTGGGCCTGTTTCAAGTGCAGGGTTGGTACTCACACTTCGTTGCTGTGAATCCGACAGACTCAAGCCAAGTGGTCTTTGCTGGTGTTCCCATTACCAAATCCACAAACGGAGGTCTGACATTTTTCAACAGCTCGGGTTCGTATTCCGATCATCACAATTACGCCCACCATCCCACAAATCCGAACATTCTTTATGTCGTGAACGACGATGGGGTCTATCGCTCCGACGATTTTGGCTCGAGTTTCGTCGATGTCGGATTAGGGATGCAAACCGGACAGTTCTACAACGGCTTTTCATGCTCCAGGACAGATTCGTTCTTGGCGATGGGGCAATCTCAGGACCACATTCCCGGCTACAGGTATCTTGGGTCATCGACGTGGGACCGCGGTGTGGAGGACGAAGTTGGTTGGACAGCCATCAATCAATCCGATGACCACTATGCTTACGCGGTGAACCGGTATGGAGAAGACATATTCCGCTCAAGTGACCGGGGCGCATCATTCCCCTATATGTATGGATTTGATGGAAGCGGGGGATGGAATTCTCCCTTTGTTCTATCTCCCGCCAACACCAACGTACTCTACTTTGGCGACGTCCATATTTATAAATCCACTGACGGCGGCTGGTCATGGTCTGTCACCAATGGTGGAGCCATGCTTGACGGTAATCCCGCCCTGTCAATGGCAATTTCTCCGACAAGCCCCGAAACGGTTTATGTTGGAATGGCACCTGTGAACACGAGTGCGCATGTTTTTCGGACGACGAACGGCGGCGGGTTCTGGCAGGACATTAGCGGAACTCTGCCGGATCGCTACCCCATGGATCTCATGGTTGACCCGCAGCATTCACAAACTGTTTATGCGGCAATCGGAGGTTTCGGTACCGGCCACCTGTTCAAGTCGACAGATGCCGGCTCGAACTGGACAGATATTACGGGCTCGCTTCCCGACGCTCCGACTACCGCGGTTGCAATCGATCCGCTCCATTCGAACATCGTGTACGCGGGAAATGATCTGGGCGTGTATGTTTCCACGGATGGCGGCACGAACTGGTCGGCATACAACCAGGGACTTCCGGATGCTGTCATTGCTGCAGACCTCGTCATTTCGCCCTCGAACAGGGCGTTGAGAATCGCGACGCACGGGAATGGCGTGTGGGAACGAAAACTCGTCGGCGAACTTCCTACCAATTACCTTGATTATGAAGCTCTGTCTCTGGACAATCCCATCGATGGTGGCCAATATGAATTAGGCGCGTCGCTCACTCCCTTGCGCGCCACCTTCGAGAGCTTGAGCCTGCAAGCGCCGGCAGACTCGTTCAATGTGCGCTATCAGATTGTCCAGGGCAGCAATGTGTTCTATTCGAACACAAAGAGGATCGCAGCTCTGGCGCCGGGTGAATCGAGAACGGTGATTTTTGATGGATCGTTTTCCCCGCCCGATACGGGATACTATGTGCTTCAGGCCATTTCACTCTTCGTCGACATGAATTCTCATGATGACACGCTGAAAGGGATAATCACCGTGGTTTTTCCCCCGACCATTTCAAGTGCCGTTGTCGTGAAACAGTCTTCCCCATATAGCGAAATCACCGGGGGCCTTCCAGGGCCCGCTGGTGATGATGTCGAATCGCGCGTTGGACTTCCGTTTTTATTCGTGTACGATGGCTATCCGTACGACTCTGTCCAGATAAGCACCAACGGATGGATGGAGTTCGGGATCGGCACTCCCGGTTCACTCCGTGGTCTATCAACGGCTGAGCAAATCGGAGGAACTTTCAACCCGGGGCCACGTGTGGATGCCGAGCGACCGACCAAAGTGCTCGGACCATGGTGGGCGGACCTCAGTACGGGCCCAAGCGGTCAGATAACATATCAGACGTTGGGCACGGCCCCGAACAGGGTCTTCGTTGTCCAGTGGAAGAACATCCTCGCGTACTATGATGCGAGCTCAACGACCACATACCTCAATTTTCAGGTTCGCCTTTCGGAAAGCTCGAATTTCATTGATCTTTGCTATGGACCTCTTGTGATGGGTACGTATCCGGCCGGTGCGGGTGCTACGATCGACATGAAGGACTACATCGGCGGCGATTACCGTTATTACGATATTTACTCCGGCGCGGTCGGCCCTATGGGAGCCATCGCATCGGACCTCAATCCTCTCGCCGATTGGCCGGGACAGGATAGCCGTTACCATATTACAACGAAGGGCATTACGGGCGTCAGGAATCCCCAGATGCTCCTGCCGACCGCATTCCACGTGAGCCAGAACTATCCCAACCCGTTCAATCCAACGACGCGAATCGCCTATGAACTTCCGACGGCAAGCAAAGTGACGCTGACGGTTTTTGACCTGCAGGGTCGGAAAGTGGCCACCCTGGTGGACGCCGTGCAGGAGGCAGGCGCCAAATCCGTGGAGTGGAACTCCGCGAATGCCAATGCCGGTTCCGTCGCCAGCGGAATTTATTTCTATCGCATCGTAGCGACGAGTATTGCGGAACCGTCAAAATCTTTTACTCAGGCAAGGAAAATGCTCTTGCTGAAATAATCGACGACCATGTCATATCCACAGTCAGGAAGTCGAGTCACCGTGGTATTTCAACATCGAAAATATATCTGGGAAAGGAGCTTCTATGCGTCGTACCATCACTATCCTGATCAGTCTCGCGGCTCTTGTAACGGCGTTTCTCGTTATCGTCAATTCCAGCCGTTATCGTAAGTATGCGGCCGGTGAATTGCATGAAGAGGAACGCACCTCCGATGCTATGCAGGCGTTGGATTTTTGGACGCGTTCTCGTGCCTACCCGGAGAAGGATATTCCTCCGGACAAATACTATCGTGCTTATCAGATCGCGCGGGCGAAGCACAGAGAACTCAGCAGTGTGCTCACTGCCGGTAGCCTCTGGAGTCCGATCGGTCCGACGAACCTGCATGGGCGAGCACTCAGCGTCGCGCTGAATCCGCTCAATCCGAACACTGTATATGTCGGCACGGCAAGCGGTGGGTTGTGGCGCTCCTACAGCGGCGGACTAAGCGGCGACTGGCTGCAGCTGAAACTTGGTTATCCTGCTCTCGGTATCAGCGCTGTCGTCATCGACCCTACGGATACGAATGTCATCTTTCTTGGGACTGGAGAGGTGTACGGCTATCAGGCTGCTAACGGCGGGCTGGTGATACGGACGATGCGTGGAAGCTACGGCATCGGAATTTTGAAAACCACGGATGGAGGGCAAACATGGACAAAGAGCCTCGATTGGTCGTACAACAATCAGACGGGAGTCGAGGCGATGAAAATGAATCCGCTTAATCATAGCACAATCTGGGCTGCAACAACTGAAGGTCTTTACAGAACGACAAATGCCGGAGCGACGTGGGACGCGATGGATATCTCCGGATTGAACATGGTGGAGGACATCGTTATCAATACACAGGACACTACTCAGGTGCTTGTCTCGATCGGGGATTTCAACGTGGGTGGCTGCATGATCTTACGCACGACAGACGCGGGGATCAGTTGGAGTCCGTCAACGTTTGAAAGGTACCACTGGTATACAGGGAAAATGCTTCTCGAAACATATGCTGCACATCCAAACGTGGTCTATGCGAGCGCTGCCGACGACGTTGTCGATTACGGTGCATTGTATCGTTCCACGGATTTCGGCACATCTTGGATAAAGCTCTACTCGCCGACGAACCTGTACCAGGTGCAGGGATGGTATTCGCACTTCGTTACAGTTCATCCGGCGGATTCGAGTAAAATAGTGTATGCGTCGGTCAACACCATCCGTTCCACTAACGGCGGGCGTACATTTACCTCGAGTGGTGGCGGCTACGGGGGAGGAAATTACGCCGACAACCACGGATATGCTCACCATCCGACAAATCCTAACATTCTTTATGTCGTCAATGATGATGGTGTATATCGCTCAGACGATTTCGGCACCAGTTTCTATGGTGTTGGCACTGGGATGCAGACGGGGCAGTTCTACAACGGGTTTTCGTGTTCAGCCACCGATTCATTACTGGCGATCGGGCAATGCCAGGACCATATCCCCGGCTACAGATATTTGGGGTCTTCAACGTGGGATCACAATAGTGTTACCGATGAAGTCGGATGGACGGCAATCAACCAATCCAACGACAATATCATGTACGCGGTCGACCGGAACGGCGATGCGATTTATAAGTCGAACAACCGTGGGGCATCGTTCTTTGGCCTTACGGGCTTCGACGGGAGCGGGGGATGGAATTCACCTTTCGTTCTTTCCGCTGCGAACCCCAATGTGTTGTATTTGGGTGATGTCCGTGTCCACAAATCGACGAATGCCGGCGGAGGATGGCTTACTACCAACAGCGGCAATCCGCTTGACGGTAACCCCGCACTTTCGATAGCAATTTCGGCGACGAGCACCGATACGGTCTATGTTGGAACGGCCCCCGTTTCCACCCAGGCGCATATTTTTCGCACCACGAATGGCGGAACAGCCTGGCAGGATGTCACAGGTACACTTCCAAACCGGTATCCGATGGATCTTGCAGTTGACCCGCAGAATTCTCGGACTGTGTATGCCGCTCTGGGAGGTTTTGGAAGCGGTCACCTTTTTAAGTCGACAAATGCCGGCACAAACTGGACAGACATCACGGGGTCACTTCCCGATGCACCGACAACGGCAATCGCGGTTGACCCTCTGCTTCCGAACAACGTGTACGTTGGAAACGACCTGGGAGTGTATGTCTCAACCAATGGCGGAACGAGCTGGAGCGAATTTAGTCAGGGTTTGCCCGACGCTGTTATCGCTGCCGACCTGGTCATCTCTCAATCGAATCGCGCTTTGAGAGTTGCGACCCATGGTAATGGTGTCTGGGAACGGAAACTTGTCGGCGAGCTTCCGTCGAACTATGTTGACTATGAGGTCGTGGCCTTGAACATGCCGCCCGATGGGGCGCAATATGCACTCGGCTCGGAGATTTCTCCCCTCAGCGCTGCCTTCAAGAGCCTTAGCTTGCAGTCGCAGACGGATTCGTTCGATGTCCAATATCAAATTCTCCACGGCAGCACTGTCCTTTATTCGAACACGAAACGGATCGCGGGGCTTGGCGCGGCAGAACAGAGAGTAGTGACATTCGACGGAAGCTTTTCCCCGCCTGATACGGGATACTACACGATTCGGGCAATCTCGATGTTCTCGGACTTCAATTCACACGATGACACACTCAGCGGAATGATTAGCGCGGTCCTTCCTCCGACGATTTCTAATGCCGTCGTCGTGAAACAGTACTCTTCGTATACGGAAATTACGGGGGGGTTGGCCGGTCCTTCGGGTGATGATGCGCAACTGAGCGTGGGACTGCCATTCTTCTTTCTATACGACGGCTATAATTATGACTCTGTGCAGATCAGCACGAACGGATGGCTGGAATTGGGGACCGGGGCCTCCGGTTCGCTCCGCGGTCTATCTACTCAAGCTCAAGTCGGAGGATACTTCAATCCGGGGGCGCGTGCAGATGCTGAGCGCCCGACAAAAGTGCTTGGGCCATGGTGGGCGGATCTCAATACGTCCCCAAGTGGTCAAATAACCTATCAAACCCTGGGAACGGAACCTGATAGAATCTTTGTGGTACAGTGGAAGAACGTCCTTGCCTATTACGACGTTGGGTCAACATCGACGTATCTGAATTTCCAGGTCCGACTGTATGAGGCTTCCAACGTTATAGATTTCAGTTATGGGCCGGTCGTTGCCGGTGCATTTCCCCCTAGTGCGTCAGGCGCAGCGGAGGTCATGAAAGACTACATCGGCGGCGATTACCGGTATTATGACGTCTATGCACGAGGGACAGGCTTGGCCGGAGCGCTCACATCAGACCTGACGCCTCTCACGGACTGGCCGGGACAGGATAGCGCCTATCATATCGTTACGAATGGCGGAGGAATCATTTCCTCGTACGGACCGCGGTGGAACATTGTCTCCAATCCCCTGCAGCGCGGTAATATCTCTTCGCAATCTATTTTTCCAGCTTCGCAAGGAAGAGCTTTCGCATTTGCAGGAACCTACCAGCTCGTGGATTCATTGAAGCCCGGGAAAGGGTATTGGTTAAAGTTTCCGTTGGCAGCTGGTCAATTCATTGTTGGATCGTCGATGTCAACAGCCGTCGAATCGCTCGCCGCCGGGTGGAACCTCATCGGCTCGGTCGACCACAAGGTGCCGGCCCCGGCAGGAGGAATTGTTGCGAGCGTAATGTACGGCTATTCGGGAGGATATCACATCTTTGATTCGATTGTGCCCGGACAAGGATACTGGATAAAGACGAATAACGCCGGCGTACTCACTCTTGGTTCTCATGCGTTGCCGAGAGCGAACGCCGGGGACCTCAAAGCCATGAGCAGCATTACAGTTAGCGATAGACTTGGCAGGTCGCAGACACTGTATCTTGCCCAAAGCGATGCCGGGACAGAGCTCGAACAGTATGAACTGCCTCCGCTTCCTCCCGAAGGAAATTTTGATGTACGTTTCGCGAGCCAGCGCATGGTGGAGAGTTTTTCGTCTGGAACGAGCGTAGGATCAATGTATCCCCTGCAAATACAGTCGCCAGAATATCCCTTAGTGATTTCTTATTCAATGAGGGATGTTTCGGAAAAACGCCTTCTTTTCGAGGTGAGGACAAAAGGAACCCTTACGGCGGTTTACCCGTTGACGGGCAAAGGGTCGATCACGATCTCAAGTGGTGGCGAACAGCAGCTTACGTTGAAGGTGGGAGAATCCCGTGCAGTTCCTGCGACGTTCGCGTTGAAGCAGAATTATCCGAATCCCTTCAACCCGACAACGGCAATTGATTTCGGTGTGCCGATAACGAGCAGGGTGAGTTTAAGGGTGTACGACATGGTTGGGCGGGAGGTGATGAAGCTCGCGGAAGGAAACTACGAGCCGGGAAACTACACAGTCAATGGCGATTTCAGCCGATTGGCGAGCGGTGTGTACTTGTACCGTCTCGAGGCCGTCGGAGTCGCGGAGGCGAAACAATCGTTCACGCAAGTGAAGAAAATGTTGATGATAAAGTGACGAAGTCACTTTATCAGAAATCCCTCCATCTTTTGGCGGGATTGATAGTCACTTGGCGAAGTCACTTTATCAGAAATCCCGCCCTCTATTGGCGGGATTGATAAGAAAATCATGAAATGCTGTAATCATTAGTTATCAACTTTCATCAGCCGTCATCAGCGGAATCAGCGGTCCGCTTTCTTTTTGCGGGAGTACTTCTCAAGTAATCTGTTCAAACCAAGCCGACTCGTTCCAGTTCAGGGCGGGTCGGCTTTGGACTTGACACTTTCCCCGATTATCCTTAGCTTTGCAATATCACTTGGTAGGCCCATAGGAGGGGCCATACGAGTTCTTTCCAGACCATTACATGCGGGCATGGTGGGTTTTGTCATTTTCACGATGGGGAAGGGGTTCCAAACGAAAAAGCATATCCAGTTGCTGCGCAGCTTTTCATTCGTTTGCTTGCTCTTATTAATGTTAGCAAGCACAGTTCACACCCAATGGGTACAAACCAACGGGCCTTATGGCGGCATTGTCTCGTGCTTCGCAGTCTCCGGCGCGAATCTTTTTGCCGGGGCTGGTGGCAGCGGCGTGTTTCTTTCCACAAACAACGGCACAAGCTGGACAGCTGTTAATACTGGTTTGGCGAATACAAATGTCACGGCTTTCGCTGTCTCCGGCACGAATCTTTTTGCTGGAACTGATGACGGCGTCTTTCTTTCCACAAACAACGGCGCAAGCTGGACGGCGGTCAATTCTGGCTTGACCAGTACTGATTTCCGTGCCCTCACCGTTTCTCCCGCCGATAGCGGGACAGGTGGCACGAATCTTTTTGCTGGAACTGATGGCGGCGTCTTTCTTTCCACAAACAACGGCACAAGCTGGACGGCAGTCAATTCTGGCTTGACCAGTGCTTTTGTCCGTGCCCTCACCGTTTCTCCCGCCAATAGCGGGACGAATCTTTTTGCCGGGACTTGGCGCGGCGTCTTTCTTTCCACCAACAACGGCGCAAGCTGGACTGCGGTCGATTCTGGCTTGACCAGTACTGGGGTACTTGCCCTTACCGTTTCTCCCGCCGATAGCGGGACGAATCTCTTTGCCGGAACTGGTGGCGGCGGCGTCTTTCTTTCAACTGACAACGGCACAAGCTGGACGGCAGTCAATTCTGGCTTGACCAGTACTGATGTACTTGCCCTTGCCGTTTCTCCTGCCGATAGCGGGACGAATCTCTTTGCCGGAACTGGTGGCGGCGGCGTCTTTCTTTCCACAAACAACGGCACAAGCTGGATGGCGGTGAATACCGGGTTGACGAGCACGTATGTCCAAACTTTTGCAGTCTCCGGCACGAATCTTCTTGCCGGAACTGATGGCGGCGGCGTCTTTCTTTCCACAAACAACGGTGCAAGCTGGACTTCCGTTGATTCCGGCTTGACCAACACTTCTGTCACGTCTTTTGCCGTCTCCGGGACGAATCTTTTTGCCGGGACTTATAGCGTCGGCGCCTTCCTCTCCACCAACAACGGCACAAGCTGGACGGCAGTCAATTCTGGCTTGACCAGTACTGATGTACTTGCCCTTGCCGTTTCGGACACGAATCTTTTTGTCGGAACTGAGGACGGCGTATTTCTATCAACGAACAGGGGCACAAGCTGGAGTGTAGCAAGCACACCGTTTTCGGGCTTTTCTCAAATACTCGAGGCCGGGACGAACCTCTTTGCCGGGACTGGTGGCGGTGTCTTTCTTTCTACTAACAGGGGCACAAGCTGGACTGCGGCGAGTACCGGCTTGACGAACACTGAAGTTTTGTCTCTTGCCGTCTCCGGCACGAACCTCTTTGCCGGGACTGGTGGTGGTGTCTTTGTCTCCACCAACAACGGCACAAGCTGGACTGCAGTCAATACCGGCTTGACATTCCATTATGTCAATGCTCTTGCCGTAAGCGGCACCAATCTCTTTGCCGGGACTGGTGGCGGCGGTGTCTTTCTCCTCCCCAACAACGGCACAAGCTGGACTGCAGTCAATACCGGCTTGACATTCCATTATGTCAATGCTCTTGCCGTAAGCGGCACCAATCTCTTTGCCGGAACTGGGGGCGGCGTCTTTCTTTCAACTGACAACGGCACAAGCTGGACTCAGGTCAATTATGGCTTGACCAGTACTTATGTCACTGCCCTTGCTGTTTCGGACACGAATCTCTTTGCCGGGATCGGTGGCGGCGGCGTCTGGAGGGAACCATTGTCTCAGATGATTTCTCCTCTGTTTCAGGTGAAACTGGCGTCGCCGCCGAATGGCGCGCTCGACCAGCCAGTTGAGAATCCTTTGTTGTGGTCGTCGTTTCGGGGTGCATACTCGTACTTTCTGCAAGTCACAATCGATTCTACATTTTCGACCGGATTCATTTTGAATGATTCCACCGTGACCGACACATTCAAAACTGTCGCTAACCTCCAGTTCGGCATCCGGCATTTCTGGCGAGTCAAAGCGAGAGTACCGAAAGGAACGGGTCTCTGGTCTGATATCTGGAATTTCACGATATCGGAATACCCGGAACTCACTGTCAGGCAAATTCAGCAAGATTCTCAGGTTTCCCTCCTCCTCGCAGATTCATTGCAAAACTCCTCACCTCCCGCATGGACGCTGCAGGCTGCCGCGTATCGGGGGATTCCCGTGCGATTAACTGCGTATTGCGTCGTGCCGCCGACGGAGGTCGCGATCGGAGTGCCGTCCATGATTGCCTGTGATACCGGTGGCAATGGAGCCGCGTGGAGGGGGATCCCTGTACAGGTCGATCCCGCATATCAGCCGGGCGGTTTCATGAAAATCAAACAGGGCGACGTCGTGCAAATGCACGGTGTGGTTTACGAGACCCCCGCGAACAGCATGAATAGCACCTCGATCTTCATGTGCCGCTATCTGAAAGTGGTGGATTCGTTGCATGCGCCGCCTTCGTCCCTACCGGTTTCGATCTCGGATTTTTATAGGGGGACATATCCTCGCGGCGCAGTGGTGTACAGCCGTGGTGAACAGTACGAGGGAATGATGGTTGAGCTGCACAACGTCACCGTCGCCGCTATTGTCGACACAACCGCAGGAACTGTCGAGCTTGTCGATGATAGCTCAAACACGATGATCACTTCGGATGCTTCCCGCTGGTATACGCTCGGGGACCGGCGGGATTCCCTCTCGCGCTATTCAACCCCCCCGGTCGGTGCCCGTGTCGACACGATCCGGGGCATCATCATCGCCGGCTCGGCCTCGGACATCGGGGAGATCAATTATGGCTATCGATTGGTCCCGGTTTTTCGCGGAAGCATCGCGTACAGCTCGACGAATGGGAGTGTAATCAGGGGCGCCGTTTTTGCAGACTTAAACGCCGATAGCGTGAGAAATCCCGGCGAACCGGGAGCGCCTCTCTCTCGCGTCAGTGTTTATGGAGATTCGCACGCGATCACACTCACGGATGCCAATGGCAACTACGCCCTGAATGGACTTGGCGCGGGTCGCTATCGGGTAACCGAGAACGCCTCGTTCAACGCCAGAGTTACTAAGCCGCCTGGTGGTTATTACATCGTGAGCGTAGGCGCCCACGATACGCTCTCTGCCCCGGATTTCGGGATCGGCCAGCCGTTGAACTCGGTGACCGGTATCGTTTACTTTGATGTTAATGAGAACGGTCAGTATGACAGTACGGACAAACCTCTCTCCGGCTGGGTCGTTCGGCAGACCGGCTACATCAGCGATTCAGTCGTGACAGACACGGCCGGCCGATATGCTTTTTATCGCGTCTACTATGGGACGAGCCTGATTACTCTTGCGATGCAGCCCACCTGGGAGCAGATGTACCCACCGGTGCAGCAGGGATTCACATTTACCATTCAAGCCGTTGACCAGCATTACACCGGCGTCAATTTCAGCGTTCACCACATTCCGCAGAGAGTCAAACTCGCTCTCACTGTCCACGACAATAGTTATCTTGACGAGCACGATGTATGGTGGGGAGTTCGCCCGGGCGCTACCTATGGAATATGGGGGGTCGATCCGCATTGCTCTACTGCCGATTTCTCTGAAGGGGAACTTGAACTGCCTCCCGTCCTCTCAAACATCTTTGACGTGCGCTTCATCGACCCGCATGGGTCCGACCTTCAATTCGGCAGCGGTTCATGGACGGATATGAGGCCCTATGTCAGTCCCACCCAGGTTGACACCTACCTGGTGAAGTTCAGTCCCGGCCGTGTCGACGGAGCCGATTATCCGATGACGCTCCGTTGGTCGAGGCAGCAGGTACAATCTTCATACACTGGTCCGGTGGTTCTTGTGGATAGATTCGGTCTTTCCGTCGATCTGAAGCAAGAGGATAGTCTCGTTGTCACGAATTCCGATATCTCGAGCCTGATGCTCATCGCGCATAATCCACTTCTTCCCACGGAGGGAGTTCCCGGAGGTCCCGCCCGGCTGCCGAAAGAGTTCGCTCTCGAACAGAATTTCCCGAATCCTTTTAATCCGACAACGGTTATCCGTTACCAATTACCGGTGAATAGTGTTGTGACGCTAAGCGTGTATAACATTCTTGGACAAGAGGTAGCAAAGCTGGTGAATGGAATGGAAGAAGCAGGGTTCAAATCAGTACAGTTTGACGCAAGTAACTTTTCAAGCGGCGTCTACTTCTACCGCCTCCAGGCAGGTAAGTTCACTGCAACGAAGAAACTCTTGTTGATTAAATGAACGAGGCCGGCGGCAGACGGGGGCGGTCTGAACCATGATTCTTAGGATTATGGGATTACCATGATGGGAACAATCGAGGTAATCATGTGAATCGTGCGAATCGCGGTTCAGACGGCGCAGAACCGTTTCTTCCTTCCCCGTCAACCTCCCCAAAACTCGAACCTCGAACCCCTAACCTCATTGATGCTCAGCATAACCATTCATGGTTATGCGTTGTACATTCTGCTTAAGTAGTCGTCCATCAGGCTCCCCTTCACGCTCATCCTCGACGAATGACCTGCTTGCGTGAAGAGGAGTCTCAAGGAAGCGTTTTACTTGTGGTCGACTGCTTTGTTGGGATACGCCGGCGCGGGAGGCACCTCTACGGGATGCAATCGAATCTGATCCTGCAGATATTTTATGGCGGCATCGAGTTGCGCATCCTGACCTTCAAACGTTGCTCTTGGCAGATTGTCGACAACCATGTCGGGGTCGACTCCGTGGCCCTCAATCAGCCACTGCCCCTCCGGTCCGTAAACTCCAGTTTCCGCCGCCGAAGCGATGCCATTATCGACTAGCCAATTGTCGAACGAGAGCCAGATTTCTCCTCCCCACGTTCGCGTGCCGATGACCCTTCCTAAACCGAGACGCCGGAAGCCCTCCGTGAACGCTTCTCCGTCTGACGCCGTGAATGCGTCGCACAAGACAACCATAGGTCCCCGAAAGGCGTATTGCATATTCCATGTTGGCTTGCCGACGCGACCCTTCCAGTAGAACCAGGCCTTGCGCAGGAGCTTTTCGAGAACCCAGCTATCGATGTTTCCTCCGCGGTTGTGGCGCACATCGATGATCAATCCTTTTCTATTGAAGACCGGATAAAAGTTTTTCACCCACTCCGTGTAGTTACCGCTTCCCATTGCACGGAGGTGGACGTATCCTATGTCCCCCTTGCCCGCTTCATCCACGCGCAACCGGCGCATGTATTCCCATTCGCTATAACGGAGGTTCGTTTCATCGGAAGAAGAAATCGGGTTCACGATTGCGTCAAATTCCTTCCCCGTTGATGCAGATTGCACTTTCAAGAAAACCTGCTGGTTCGTCTCATTTCTCAGAAGAATCGGCGGAGAGACCGTCGAGAGGGTTGATACGCCGTTGATGGATTTGATGATATCATTCTCCCGGATGTCGAGATAGGGCTTGAGAAGGGGGGAAGCAACCTCCGGGTAATTGGGATCACCACGGAAAATGTGCTGGATCTTGTACCCTCCGTCGGTCTCGTCGCGCACCAGCTTGGCGCCGAGGGATGCCAATCCGATCTGGTCGGGGTTCACCCGCCTGTCTCCGCCCTGGACAAACGTGTGGAGAGCCGAAAGTTCTCCAACGAGGTCTGAGATGAGGTCGTTCAACTCATCGCGATCGCTGACGCGCTCTACGAGGGGAAGATGCTTCTCGAGAAGACCTTTGTAGTCGGCGCCGTGCATATTTGGGTCGTAGAAGTAGTCGCGTTCAAGCCGCCACGCCTCGACAAACATCTGTCGCCATTCATCCCTGGGATTCACGGTAAACATCCAGTTATCGAGATTGACCTTGCTCTTGGAGAGATCGGAAGGCGGGGTGGCAGACGCATCGACGACATGGAAGTCGCTCCCCTTCCGAACCATAAGCTTCTTCCCGTCGCGGGATGGCTCGTAGCCCACCACGTCTTCAAGGAGAGTTTTCGGCGAGATGTCCAGATTCTTGACCTCGAGCGCGACGAGCTTCGTTTTCGAATTCTGGGAAACATCGGATTCAGTCCAGAAGAGGTACTTATCATTCATTGAGAGATTTCTGTATGTTCCTGCCGGCAGTGGAATTTCCGTCACCCTCTCCTGAATCCCGGCGGTATCGATGACGACCTCAACAGCCTTTTTCTCATCATCTTTCTTTTTGTTTTCGTCCTTGTGCTCCTGTTCCTGGGGGGAAAGCTCGTTGCCCGGCAGAAATGGCGAGCGAATATCCTTCTTCAACGAGATGCTGTAGATCTTTGTTGTCTTGTCAAAGAACGGCTCCGGTTCATTCGATCCCCACGGGCTTCCCACGAGCGATTGGAAGAAACGATCCGAAAGGAAATACAACCACTTCCCGTCAGGGCTCCAGACGGGATTATAGCTATCGACCCGGTCACTCGTGAGGGTGATGTATTTTTTTTCTTTCAAATTGTACAGTTTGATCAGTTGAAACGTGTTGTCCGCGGCGCCGACATACGCCAGCCATTTACTGTCGGGCGACCAAGTGATGTCGGAAAAACCGGAAATGTCGGACGTATCGACCTGGATGGTTTGCTTCTCTTCGATGTTGTAAAGCCACAGGCGTTGGTTCTTGTCGTCAAAGGCGATCCATTTCCCATCCGGCGAGGGAGTACCATCGTTCAGGAAACCTTTGCCGACATGGGTTAGTTGGAGCGCGTCCCCGAGCCCGTTTGCCGGGAGCTTCCAGAATTCCAGTTCACCGCTCTCATCTGACAGCACAAGAAGCGATTTCCCGTCCGGCATGAATCGCGAGCTTCGATATCGTACGCTGTTCTTCGTCGTCGCGCGAACGAATCTTCCTTGCTGGACCGGCGCAACGAAAACCTGTCCGCGGGCGGTAAGGGCAAGGCGGTCTCCGCTAGGTGAAAAACTTGTCGAGGTGAGATAGTCCATTGGTTTCTTGACCCACTTCTCCCGCACCTGGTCAAAATCGGAGGATAAGGTTATGGGAACCACGCGGTCCCCGCCGGAAGCGATGTCGAAAAGGTGAATATCGGCACCGAGCTGGTAGACGATCTTCCCGTCGCGAAGTGAAGGATATTTGACATCCCATCCTTTATGTGAAGTGTGCTGGATCAGACCCTTGCCGTCTTCGTCCATCGACCAGATATTCATCGAGCCGTCGCGGTCGGTGGCAAAATAGATTCTGTTGGTCCAGAACATCGGGGTTTTACTCGTTCCCTCATAGTCGGTTGTCAGCGGGATAGCTTCTGGCTTACCCATCTCGTATTTCCAGATGTTTTGCGCCGTACCGCCCTTGTACCGCTTCGTGTGGCTTCCCTGGAATGGGTAACGCGTGAAATAGAGAGTCGACCCCGTGACATCCATGCAACCGTCGCTGGCCTGGCTCAGCGGAAACGGTTCAACTGTACCCGTCTTCAAGTCGATCGTGAGCAATTGTCGGTTCGGGAGGGAGGAATAATGCAAAGATTGATACATGATCTTCCCGTCCGGAGTCCATCCGACCACGACGGCGTTCTCACCGTCGAACGTTCTTCGAACCGGAACCCCTCCGTCGACCGGCATTGTATAAACTTCTGTCGGACCTTCATACTGAGCGGAGAATGCTACCATCTTTCCGTCGGGGGACACAGCGGCAAATGCCTCTGTCCCGAGATTTGATGTCAGCCTCTGGGCCAGGCCTCCGTTAATGCTCACAGTCCACAAGTCGCCTTCCGATGTGAAGATAATCCCGTCACCTGCCAGTGCGGGGTAACGATAGTAACCCTGCGGCGAACCCGCGTGCAGGAAGGAGATAGTGAATAAAAACACGGTGAAAGCAAATACGATTCGTCTCATTTTGACTCCAGGCTGTTAGGATTTGGCGTTAAGAGAATGTACAGTGTGGACCGCGCGCGGAATATCTGTCGGCGCACATCGAAGTTACAAAATTCCGGATGGGGAAGCAAGCCTAATGAGGAATGGGATCTTTTGTTCCTCCCTGCTGAGCGCTCCCTGCACGGGGTGACGGGAAGGGGATCTTTTCGTCGCCAAAGAGGTCGGAGATTCGATTAACTGTGCCGGATGGACATGATGTCTCCGTCCTTGACGACATACTCCTTCCCTTCGAGTCTCCAGTGACCCGCCTCCTTCGCTTTCGCGAACGACCCCTCGTGAACGATAAAATGGTCGTAGTCCACGACCTCGGCGCGTATGAACTTGTTCACGAAGTCGGAATGAATCACGCCTGCCGCTTCCTGCGCCGTCATCCCTTTTTTCATCGTCCATGCCCGGCACTCGTCTTCCCCCACGGTGAAGAATGACTGCAGGCCGAGAAGCGCGTAGGCCTCTCGAATCAAGGTATCGAGGGCGGATTGCTTGATGCCGTATTCCTCCATGAAAACTTTTCTTTCGTCGTCGGGAAGCTCGGACATTTCCATCTCAATCTTGCCGAAGAACGACATGACCTTAGTATTTTTTGATTCTTTCTTCTCTGCCGCGCGTTTGACGGTTGATTCAGCCATGGGTCGTTGAGATTCATCGAAATTCAATGCAATGAGCATCGGCTTGATGGAGAGAAGCTGGTACGTCTTGAGGATTTGAGCTTCCTCTTTTCTGAGCTCGACGTCGCGCAGGGGTTTTTCCGTCTGGAGGATCTGATGGCACTTCTCCAGCACGGGAATTTCTTTCTTGAGAAGTTCGTCCTGGGTTTTCTGAAGCTGCCTTTTTATTTTGTCGACTCGGGTTTCCAGAATAGAGAGGTCTGATATGATAAATTCCGTTTCGAATGAAGCGACGTCCCGTATCGCATCGATCGCCCCGTCAGGATGGGGGACGGCTTCATCGGAAAACAGGCGGACGACCTGGACAAGTGCGTCGTTTGTCTTAACGTTCCCGAGAAAATTAGTGGTAAACTGCGTGGAGCCAGATTCTCCCTTCTTCAATCCCACAACGTCGACGAACTCAATTGTCGCATGGAGCGTACTCTTGGGCGAAAAGAGAGCGGAGAGCCTATCTAAACGCGCGTCAGGGACTTTAACGATAGCATGATGGGCCTCCGCCTTCGTGAGCGCGGAAGGGTCAAGGTGCATCCCTGTGATCGTCTGAAAAAGTGTGGACTTGCCTGAAAACGGTAGGCCGACGATTCCGATTTGCATGCAGTGCTTTCATGATTGAGAAAATGACGATGACAAGATACGAAAATAAATCCATTTCTGCGGGGGGAGTGGTGCATCATCCTCATTTTCAGCGCGGCGCCGACCCCGCCTTCCGTTTTCCCCTAGCGACGGGAAGAAACTTGAGGTTGTCGAAAAAGCGAGCCAACCCGTCATCCCGACATGCTTCTAGTCGGGATCTATACGTTGACTGCTTAGTTTAGATGCTGACCTGAAGAATGTCAGCATGACGCTGGGCTTCATAGGACAGTTTCATACAAGAAGGGGGTCAGGTGTCGACAATCCGATTCAAACCGACTCAATGCGCCGGCAAGTTGACTTTCGTCGCACTTATTTCCATATTCACAAAATGTTCTTTCAATGTAAGCCAATATGATAGATGCGCAATGATCAAACTCCATCGTCAGTTTCTCTTCACGCTTCTCCTCTTCGCCGGATCTCCCTTTCCGCTTTATGGCCAGGGAATCGATCCAACCCTTTTCCAAAACCTGCACTGGAGAATGATCGGGCCGCACCGTGGCGGCAGAACCGTTGGCGTTGCCGGGATTCCCGATCAACCGAACGTCCTCTATATCGGTGTGAATAACGGCGGCGTTTGGCGCACCAGTGACTACGGCAGAACCTGGAAACCCATCTTCGATGACCAGCCTACAGGATCGATCGGCGCGCTCGCTGTCGCACCGTCAAATCCCGACATTCTTTACGTTGGCAGCGGGGAAGGTCTCCAGCGTCCGGATCTCTCGGTGGGAGACGGCGTGTTCAAATCGACAGACGGTGGATCAACGTGGCGGCACATGGGATTGAACGACGCACAGCAGATCGGCGCGGTCGTTGTCGATCCAAGGGATGCAAACCGTGTGTTTGTCGCTGTCCTCGGTCATCCCTACGGAGCGAACGAGCAGCGCGGCGTTTACCGGTCGACGAACGGCGGTGAAAAGTGGGAAAGAGTGCTGTACAAAGACGAGAACACGGGCGCAATCGCGCTGGCGTTCGACCCAACGAATCCGGACATCCTGTATGCGGACCTCTGGGCCGCACGGCAGGGTCCGTGGGAAAATGGTGAATGGCAGGGAACAACGAGCGGCCTGTACAAATCGAGCGATGGCGGAACAACTTGGCGCCAGCTAACCGGCGGGCTTCCCACCGTCGACCAGGGGCTGGGGCGAATCGGCTTCGCGATTGCTCCCTCTGACCCGTCACGCATATATGCGATCGTCGATGCTGGCGACCTTGGTGGAGTGTATGAATCGGACGACGCCGGAGAGCATTGGATTCGTACAAATCATGAAGAGCGCGTTTGGGGTCGCGGAGACGATTTCGCCGAGGTAAAAGTTCATCCGAAGAACAAAGACGTCATCTTTGTCGCAAACACTTCAACGTATCGCTCGAACGACGCGGGCTCGACGTTCACGGCCATCAAAGGAGCTCCCGGGGGAGACGATTATCACACGATCTGGATCAATCCCATCCATCCGGAAATCATGCTTTTGGCGAGCGACCAGGGAGCGGTGGTCACGGTCAACAGCGGAGAGACGTGGAGTTCATGGTATAACCAGCCCACTGCTCAGCTTTACCATGTGGCGACCGACAACCAATTCCCGTACAATGTCTACAGCGGACAACAGGAGAGCGGTTCAGTCGGAATTGCAAGCCGCGGAAACGACGGAGTGATTTCATTTCGCGATTGGCATCCGGTCGGCGCCGATGAATATGCTTATGTGGCGCCGGACCCTCTGTACCCCAACATCATCTACGGTGGAAGGGTGACGCGCTACGATAAAGCGACCGGGGAGGTGCAAAACATCTCGCCTGAAGGCATCCGGTCCGGCAAATACCGGTTTCTGCGAACAGCTCCGTTGATGTTTTCGCCTGTCGATCCGCACGCTCTCTTCTTCGCATCGAATGTTCTATTCAAGACGACTTCGGGCGGCCATGAATGGAGCATCGTCAGCCCTGACCTCTCTCGTGAGTCCCCCGATGTGCCCGCCAGCATCGGCATCTTTCGAACGCCGGAACTTTCAAAACAACCGAGACGCGGGGTGATCTACGCGCTTGGATTGTCGCCGCTCGACGAAAAGATCATCTGGGCGGGAACCGATGACGGTTATGTTCATGTAACGTGGGACGCAGGAACAAGCTGGGGCAACGTCACTCCGCCCCCGTTGAGCGCATGGAGCAAAGTCGCCGGCATCGACGCGGGTCATTTCGATGCAAAAACGGCCTACATTGCCGTGAACCGCATTCGTCTTGACGATATGCGGCCGCACATTTACCGGACGCACGACGGTGGATTGACGTGGAAGGAAATTGTAAGTGGTCTACCGGAGAATGGACCCGTGAATGCCGTCCGCGAGGATCCCGTCCTCAAGGGATTGCTCTTTGCCGGAACCGAGCGGGCTGTTTACGTGTCGTTCAACGACGGCGACGAATGGTTGCCCCTGCGGCTGAACATGCCGGCAACTTCTATCCGTGATCTTGTGATTCACAAGTCAGACATTGTCGTCGCAACCCACGGCCGGTCGTTCTGGATCCTCGATGATATCACCCCTCTCAGGCAGTTCCCCCAACACGGAGGATTCTCACAACCGGTACTCTTCAAACCCGATTCTGCGTATCGAGTGCGATCGAATACCAACACCGATACGCCGATTCCCCCGGAAGAAGCCGGGGGTGAGAACCCCCCGGATGGCGCATGCATCGATTATTACTTACCGCACAACGCTGACGAAGTGACGCTGGAGATTTTCGACCAGTCGCACGAATTGGTCCGTCGATTTTCGAGCAAAGACATTCCGGAGAACATCGATACGAATAAACTTGCGATCCCGGCGTATTGGATCCGCCCGGAAATGCGGTTGCCGGCGGTTCCGGGTATTCATCGATTCGTCTGGGATTTGCACTACGCGCCGCCTGAAGGCTTCCCGCGTTCGTTTTCAATGGCAGCAGTTGTTCACAATACCGCGACCCAGCCCCAGGGACCGTGCGTAATTCCCGGAACATATACTCTGTCGCTGCGAGTCGACAGCCAGACTCTGTCGCAACCGCTGACAGTAATGATGGATCCGCGCATTCAGGTCTCCGATCAATTACTCCGGCAACAACTTGAACTTTCCTTGGACTGCTACAGGGGTCTGAGTGGTTTACGCGCGCTGGTGGGGGAGGTCCGGGATCTCAGGAATCAAATCGGTTCTTTGATGGACCAGGTTGGCAGCCCGCTGAAGGATTCACTTGCCTCTCTTGACCGCAAATTGCATTCAGTTCAAGGGGGGGGCGTGCCGGACGACGTGGATGTTGTATATTTTGAGATGGACGATGGCACGTCGACAAAAGAGACTCTCACCGGACTGCAGACAAAGTTTTTCTACCTGATGATGGCGCTTCAAAGCACAGAAGCCCTGCCGACGGTGGCACAGGTAGGCGCCGTCAGCAGGGATCGGGGCCTACTGCGACGTATCACTGAATGGTGGAACAATCTCCAGGGCACAGAGTTGACACGGATCAACGGGGAACTGGACAAAATTCACGTGGAGCGTTTGAAAGTTCACCGCGATTAAGCGCTAGGAATTCTCCCCCTGGCCGCAAAGGTCATTAATTGCCGGGTACCATCCCTCTGCGACCTTTGCGAATCTTCTCTTTGCGACCTTTGCGTTTAAGGCTTTTTTGAACCGCAGAGAGCCCAGAGGAAGCGCAATAAGCAAACAGAGCCACTTCTACGAATAATTTCCACAGTTTGGAAACAAGCCAAAAATTCGCTACATTAAAAGTGTGATTCTCCACATGCTGGTCTGAGGACAAGCGGCGAAAAGCCTCCCAACCGACACGTATTGACTCACAACGCAAAGAGAGATGCAGTATCTCTCCACCGCATTCATTTTGAACCTGGAAGGAAGAACTATTGAACATTTTTGCCGGTAATTTGTCAAAGGAAGTGAAAGAAGACGACCTCCGAGCGGAATTTCGGGCATACGGAGAAGTCTCGTTCGTAAACATCGTCAAGAATCGGGCGAGCAGGATGTCCGCTGGATTTGGTTTTGTTGAAATGCCCGTCCAACTCGAAGCTGAGGCAGCCATCTCGGGTCTGAATGGGAAAGAACTAAAAGGGCAGTCACTCAACGTTAGCGACGCCAAGCCGCGCGCCTTGAAGCCGATCGAATTCCCAAAGTGATAGGGGAACCACAAGACCTCAAATAAAAAGTCCCATCCAGCAATGCGCTGAATGGGATTTTCTGTAATATGCCTATCGATGTGGCCTGACCGGCCCGCCTTGACCTTACGCCAGACCCGCAAGTCCTTCTTGTTGACGCCTTCTCAAGACCGAGAAACTAATAAGTTTATGCTGTCCTTTATCCCATAGGCGCAGTGGGAGACTCTGCAGGCTCGAGCGCAATGTCAACACAACCGTCTTCTGAAACATCGGGTTCTCTTCATGACATTTTTCCAGGGAGTAGTTTGGAATTCTCGGGTTGAGATGGTGAACATGATGGAAGCCGATATTGCCGGTGAACCACTGCAGGACTTTCGGCAGCTCATAGTAGGAACTACCCTGCAATGCCGCCTTTGTTACATCCCAGTCGGGTTTGCCCGACCAGTACGTATCTTCAAACTGATGCTGGACGTAAAATAACCATGCTCCGGTTGATGATGATATAAGCGTGATCGGAACCTGCACTAGCAGAAACGCTTTTAACCCGACGAGCCAGATCATTCCCCCGGAAACCAATGCTATTGCCAGATCAGTGAGATAAACGCTCCGGCGAATTTGTTTCAGAGGATTAGCCTTGGAAAGAGGAAACCGGTAAACGATGGTGAACAAAACGGGCGGGAATAGAATGAACAATATAAAGGGATTGCGATAAAGACGGTATTTGAATTTCCCCCAGCTTGACTTCTGGAGGTATTCATCGACGGTCATCGTATAAATATCTCCTATTCCTCGATTCTCCAGTTTTCCCGCATTTGCATGATGAATGGCATGGCTTTTCCGCCAGTAGTGGTATGGGGTCAGTGTGAAAACGCTGGAGATCATACCCCACAGGTCGTTGGCTTTTCTGGAGTTGAAAAAGGATCCGTGTCCGCAATCATGCTGGATAATGAACATCCGCACAAAAAAACCGGCAGTCGGTAATGCTAGCAGGAGGGTTAACCAGTAACTTACTCCCAGACTGAGATACATGAGATACCAGGAAGCAAAAAATGGAAGGAATGAATTGCACAGTTGCCAAATGCTTTTCCGCTTGACGGAACTTTGATACTTTGCAATCGAGGCCGCCCGTGTCGGGTGCGACAAGGATGAGTTTATGGATGACATCATGTCTGTTTCTATTCTCCTCATTCCTTAACTTGTAAAAAGCGAAGTTGCATCAATAAGAAAACCCTGTCCCGAATTTCTTCGAGGACAGGGTTTTGTATTACGGGTTGCCTGATGCAACTGGTCTTCAGATAACCGAGACGTTCGTTGCCTGGAGCCCTTTTGGACCTTGCTCGACTTCGAATTCTACTTTATCGCCTTCGTTCAGGTTCTTGTAGCCACCGCCACTGATCGCCTTGAAATGCACGAAGACATCTTCGCCGCCGTTGCGAGAAATGAAGCCATAACCCTTGCTTCCGTTGAACCACTTGACTGTTCCTTGTTCCATGGAACCTATCCTTTCCTGTCCGCCCTGCCTGCAGTATGCAGGCCTTGCGCGAACGTGTAATTGTAACCCGACAGACCGTCGGAGGGTGTACGCCGAAAATACCAGCTCTTAAAGCACTTATTTGTTCTCTTGATGGCGTTTCGGCTTTGGAAGGAGTCTAACGGTTCATCAGCAGGAAACTAAAAGCTCTCCAAAAGGAGATTAAACGGTGTACTGTTATTTGTCGGAACAAATATAGACATATCCAGCATCAAATCCTAATCAACTCGACTGATGAACCTCTCCAGGTAGTGAACGACGTTCGATGTTCTTACGGGGATCCTCTCAGTTTTCTTAGTTGATCGTTGACCAGTTTCCTTCTTTCGCTATTGGGAGGCAAAATTCTCGCATATTGCGTCAAGAGATCTGCCATCTTTTGCTTGTCATTCCTCAAGCCGTAAATTGCTATGAGTCGCCGATATGGCTCTTCTCTGCTTCCATCAAGATTCAATGATTCGGTGAGAACCTTCTCTGCTTCTTCCAATCTATTGAGTGATACTAAGATTCTTCCTTTTGTGCTCAAGATTACTGCGTCCATGGGATTGATTCGCAAGTATCTCTCAGCCCACATCAAAGCTTCTTCAGGCTTTCCCAATCCTTCCTCAACAAAAACTAATTCTCTTGCTGCGTAAGGGTGAGCAGGATCCACATCGATTACTTTTCGCAACAGTTGTTCACTCTTGGAGAATTTGCCTCTTATCGACATAACGATTGCGAGTCTTCCCATAAAGTCAACAGCCTCGGAACTATCAATGTCATGGGAAATCGCTCGAATCTCTGCTGTGTCAAAGGTCTCTGCCGTTGGCAAATGTGAATACTTATAAAGCCAGAAAGATGGACCAGTGAGACTTTCTGCCGGGGTTATCTGATAGACAAGAGTCCATTTCAAGCGTAGAGAGTCATAGAACGGAAGAATCTTGTGAAATCTCAAAGGGTTCTTAACATATCTGCCATAATCATAATCGCTAGTAATGAGCAAATCAAGGTCCTCGTACCATTGTTCGTCGTAATAGGGAAATGTCACTTCTGCACGGCCTGCGTTAAATGGGATAGGAATCAAGAGATACCTGTTTGATGGCAGGTTTATGCTGTAGGGTCCCATCGCAATCGATGAATTGCGTGGGAAATGATTGGTAATCCAGTTTGCTGTGATTGTGCGAGTGTCCGGCAGAGACAAGGTGTGATGGTATCGCAACGTGGTGACAAACGAAGGAAGGAATACGAGCAAACCTGTAATGATTGCCGCACTCGCTGGAAGGACCTTTGATCCCTGAATGGTTCCATCTCGTCGATTCTTCAGATATCCCAACATCCAACTCCAAAATTCGAACGTGCCCACAGTACCTACAAGTATAAGAATCGGGGTCACTGGAATTAGGTATCTATCGGCCTTCATCGCCCAGGAAGCAATTGTCACAACGTACAGGGCAGGAAAAGACAGGAGAAGTATGTTCATTTTTCTTGTCCTAACGGCCAAATAGACAAACGACAAAAGCACAATGATGCTAAATGGGAATCCCAGATTGTGCGGAAACGACTGAAAGAAATAGTATTCGAATGAGCTTGTAGAAGGATCTGCCGAGAGATGACCAAGTTCCATGTGGCTTCGAACTTCAGAAAACTGCCTGCTAAACTCATTGAACTGGATCAAGATGTAAGGATTGAAGAGGACGAACACGAGAGCCGACGCCAGGATCGAAGCCAGCAGACGGCCGCTTCTGAGGGATACGATAACTTGACCAAATGACTTTGACCTGAGTGCGTGAGCCAGGACAAGAGAAAAGATAAGAACTCCTCCATTGTACTTTGTTGCCGCGGCAAGGCCAACACTTATTCCGCTCCAGATGTACCATCGTATTGAGCCTTCTTTGTACAGCATGTAAATGAAAAGAAGGGAAAGAATCGAGAAGAATGCTAGCGGTGTATCAACGTTTATGAGATGGGAGCGGTCAATGTGCAAAACATTTATCGCAACCAATGCCGCGGCAACCAGCCCCACGCGGCGATCTGCAAAACGCATACCTAGGATGTAAATCAGAATGATGGATCCTGTGTCGAATGTGACCGCCAGTAGCCTTGCGATTACAACAAAGGTCGGGAAATCAGTTGTGTAAGCATGGTGAAATGCCTCAAGGTCTGGATACGAACCAAGCCCATGACCGATGACGAACTGAAGACCCTGAGCGCAAAATTCAAGATAAAACGTCAGTGCTGGATAAGTAAAAAAGTGAGGGTTAAAATCGAAGCCATTCCTATCCCAGTTCCAAAATTGCCACGAAATTTTCAGCGGCATTCCCTCTTCATAGAAGTCCGGCAGCCCCCAAGTGATGTGCCACAACCTGAGCGCCAAACCAAGACAAATTATGAGAAGGAGAATGATGCGGTGGTTATATTCCTCTGCGGATGTGCTTCCGAGACTTGGCCCCGGCTGTCTTCTTGTCATTTGTTACTCAGTTGATTCAAAATGCCCATTCAGAAGTGATAAAGTCAAAATAGTTATTTCATGATTAGAATTCAAACTTCCTTCTTACCAAAAAGATTTCTATCTTTCAACACGACCGTCGATACCGCTGATGAAAATCATATATAGCGGATCGGGATAGAAATCGGAGTGTAAACTCTCATTAGATTGAAGGGAAATACTAATGTTTAAGAACTTTTCACTTAATCGATTGCTCGCCCTTTTCGTGGGGGCAGGATTCCTCTTCCTCTTGATAGAGTCCATCGTCGAACATCGGGATATTCTTATCAAGGAACCCATGTCCCTCATTCCAATCGTGTTCAGTGCCCTCGGTTTTGTCGTAAGCGCGCTGGCCGTGCTGCAATGGAGGGAGTCAAGGATTCGGCTCCTGCACCTGACTCTCTTTGCGGCGTTTCTGGTTGCGGGGGCGGGGGTCTATTTCCATATCGGGGAAGACAAGGATGAAGAAGTGACCGCACAGAATGCTAAAGAGAAAGAAAAGGATAAGCCGTTGATGGCGCCATTGGCGTTTGCGGGACTCGCAGCGTTTGGGTTACTCGGAACATCCAGGAAGTGGCCCGCGGACGTGGTTCAAAAAGGCTGATAGGGCAACTACGATTGGTTGCTAGAGAGCTGTCTTGGAGTCGTCTGGAAGTCCAAAATAATAAGCACTAAATCCGAAATCCTAAACAAAATCTAGTTTCTAAATCCATAAATCAAAAAAATCAATTAGAACGACAAACCCTTCTGAATTTTCAGATGTCCCTGTTCAGAGGCCAGTACTTGGTGCTTGTTTAGGATTTAGACATTCGGATTTAAGATTTGTTTAGGATTTAGGTATTCGGATTTAGAATTTCTTGTCAAGAATTATAGATCCGCTTAACATCACTGACTAAGAGTGAACAACGAATAGAGGAAAAATGATGAACACCAGAACATTAGGCAGTCAAGGGCTCACAACATCTGCCATTGGCCTGGGCTGCATGGGGATGTCGGATTTTTACGGCAATCGCGACGATACTGAATCGATTGCTACAATTCATCGAGCATTAGACCTTGCGATAAATTTTTTCGATACGGCCGATATGTACGGTCCGTATAAGAATGAAGAGCTTGTTGGTAAAGCCCTCAAAGGAAAACGCTCCCAGGTGATTCTGGCGACAAAATTCGGCATTGTGCGGGACCCGGAACATCCATCGGCCCGCGGAATCAACGGCAAGCCGGAATACGTGCGTTCTTCGTGTGAGGGAAGCCTTCGTCGCCTTGGCATCGATGTGATAGATTTATACTACCTGCACCGCGTCGACCCAAACACGCCAATCGAAGAAACCGTCGGGGCGATGGCAGAGTTAGTGCGCGAAGGCAAGGTTCGCTTCATAGGTCTGTCGGAAGCGGGATCCAAAACGATCCGGCGGGCCCACGCTGTGCATCCTATAACCGCTCTTCAAAACGAATATTCTCTGTGGACGCGCGACCCTGAGGATGAAGTCCTTGCCACCTGCCGCGAGCTTGGAATAGGCTTGGTTGCCTACAGTCCGCTTGGCCGGGGCTTCCTCACCGGGAGAATCCGGCGCAACGAAGATCTCGCTACAGACGACTACCGTCGTTTCTCACCACGTTTTCAGGAGGCGAATTTTCAGCACAACCTCAATATTGTGAATCGAATTGAGGAGATCGCGAGGCAAAAGGGATGTAAGCCTTCCCAGCTCGCGCTTGCCTGGGTTCTGGCCCAGGGACGGGACATCGTTCCAATCCCGGGTACAAAACGACGTGCGTATCTTGAGGAGAACGCGGCGGCAGCGGATATCGTGCTCACGCGGGAGGATCTCGCCCGGATAGAGGAAGTCGCACCACGGGGTGCGGCAGCAGGACTGCGTTATCCTGAGGGGATGATGCAGTTGGTAAATCGCTAGTACCTGGTATCGGGATTACGGTGAGTAAGTGAAGTTCATGCTCTTTCTAAAATCCGAAGCACGAAATTCGAAACAAGTTCGAATGTTCCAAATCTGAAATCCTCAAATGGTAAAATGCCCCATGTTTGGATTTTTGACATTTGAATTTCAGATTTGTTTGGGATTTCGATATTCGGATTTCGAACTTACCGCGATTGGCTCGCACGCCGACTTATCCAAGTTGTTTGGGGACCGGGGCACTATGTCTTGCTTCAGTCGTTGCGTAACGCTTCTACCGGATCAATTCTCGCCGCACGGGCTGCGGGGTAGGAGCCGGCCAAGACGGCGACTCCAATTCCGACCGTCAGTGCAACGAAGATAAGCCATAGCGGGAGTGCGAAGAGCTCCATTTCGGGGATGCCCTCTCTCCTCATGTAGAAATGCGCAATGACGGTCGCAATGCGCGTGATCACCCAACCCGAGGCAATACCTACCACCGACCCTATGAAGCCGATGACGGCGGATTCTACGAGGAAGAGAACGCGGATTTCTCCCTCGTCGGCCCCGAGTGATTTGAAGATACCGATTTCACGCTTTCGCTCAAGGATCGACATGACCATGGTGTTGACGATTCCAAGGGACGCGGTAAAAAGCGCCAGGAGGCCGACAGCTCCAAGGGCCATGTTCACATAGATGAATGCTTTTTGGATTTGCTCGAATTCTGCTGCAAAACTGAACGTCCGGTATCCCTGAGCTTCCACCGAATCTTTTATCGGACCGTAGAACACATGGGGGTCGAAATTGATCGTGACTTGCGAAAAAGATTTCCCTGTACGATCGTCCGGAGAGGAGAAAAGGTTCCCCGCACTCATCGCCGCGAAGAGCTCGGTTGGATTTCCGCTCATCCCGGCCGTGCTGAATCGCTCCGCAGTTTTGAACGGAATGATCACCGATTCCATCCGGAACCACCGTACCTGCTCGGCTTCGATCACGCCGCAGATTGTCAGCGTGTCGCTTACTGTCCGGCGAGCGTTCAAGAAACCATTGACAAACCGCCGGACGGCCTCGTTTGCTTCTGTGCGGAGGATGCGCCCCCGATATTCGCTGTTGTTCAGGAGGGAATCGAGATATATGCGACGTATCCTGTCCAGCGCAGTTTCACCCCGATCGACAATCACGTGCCCGAATGCACTGTCAATCGTGGAAACCTGCACCGAAACGATCAAGCGATGCCCGATCACCGAATCCGCTGATTTGATGCCGATCTTTTTTAAGAGGTCGCTCGAGATGATGGCAGATCGCGAACTGTCACTCTCGAAGATCTTACCCGCGCGCATCCTTGAGAAGAGCTTTGTCGCCATCGCCGCATGGGAGAGCGATTGCGCCCGCGCGTCGATGAGCGAATCTGCCAGGCGTACTTTCACCGTGAAAGGATCAAACGGATACACTAATAGAACGCCAGGGATTCTGGAGAATCTATCCAAGGCGGCAATGTCGAGCTTCGGACCCCGGAAGGCCTCGGGGTCGTTGGGCCTCCGTTGTGGATAGACCTGCATCGTGGAAAGAAGACCCAGCTCACGATATTGCTGCTCGATATTCTCCATGGTACCGGCGCCGAACGAGGCCATGGACACAAACGCCGCAATCGCAATGACGATGCCTGCGACGGTGAGCGTCGT
This sequence comes from Bacteroidota bacterium, assembly GCA_049515655.1. Classification (GTDB taxonomy): domain Bacteria; phylum Bacteroidota; class Ignavibacteria; order UBA10030; family SZUA-254; genus JBEKTW01. The sequence goes on along the minus strand of JBEKTW010000002.1, from coordinate 71,819 downwards.
GCGAAGCTTCATTCGCCATAAATTGCCGGTCGAAATCGTGAGAAGATCGCGGACAATCATGCCCTGTCTTTCAATGCCGCCATTGGCGAACCGGTATCGACTACTTTTCCATAGTGCATGCGGATTGTCCTGTGCGAACATGCCCGGGCCATCTCAAGATTGTGGGTTACCATCATGATGGTAAGTCCCGTCCGGTTCAGTTCGCTCAAGAGGTGGGCAATTTGTTGAGCATTCTCAAAGTCAAGATTCCCCGTCGGCTCATCCGCAAGCAGAATTTCCGGCTTCTTCACGATCGCGCGGGCGACGGCAACCCTCTGTTGTTCTCCCCCTGATAGATCTGCAGGCCGGTGAAGAACACGCTCCGCGAGACCAAGACCTTCGAGGGCTTCCATGGCGAGACGTCGCCGGTCGGCGGGCGGTGTGCCGTTGAAAAACAACGCCGTCTCGACATTCTGAAGCGCCGTGTAATGAGATATCAGATTGAACGATTGAAAGATCATTCCGATTCTGCGCGCGCGGTATGCGGCTAGTTGCTTGCGCGACATTGCGGAGAGCGCCGCGCCCTCGAATTCAACGGAGCCCGAACTAGGCGTATCCAGCCCTGCGAGAAGATTGAGGAGAGTCGACTTGCCCGAGCCCGATGAACCGACAATAGCAAGGAATTCTCCGCGGGCAACGTCGAGCGAAACGCCGTCGACGGCGCGAACCGTCTGATGCCCCCGCTCGTAGTGGCGGCAAACGTCTTTCGTGCACAGGAACGGATTATCCGTCATGAAGGCGGTCGCTCAATGGAAATTGATGATCTTGTTTCGTACCATAAGATGCGCCATGAAATGGACTCTCAGAATATACTCTTCACGTTCCATATTTGCAATATAATGACCGGAAAAGTAGCATTTCCATCCGACGGAAAAGATCTATGACTTGATTTATTCTCCATGAAGGATCCGGAAAGGAAAATACGAGTGGGCATGGGGGGCTGGCAACTGGAGCCGTTCAACGGTCCGTTGTATCCGGCAAACCCTCCAAAGGGCTTCCGAAAACTCGAACACTACAGTCGCTTTTTCGACGTCGTCGAAGTCAATGCGACATTTTATACGAACGCACTCACACCGCGGAATGCGCATCAATGGTTGCAGGATGTCGCCGGGAATCCCGGATTCAAATTTAGCGTCAAACTTTTCAAAGCATTCACGCATTCCATGGATGCGACACGCGGAGATGTCAAATCTATTCACCGCCTTCTGGAGCCGATGGCAGCCGAAGAACAGTTGTCCGGTCTGGTGATGCAGTTTCCTTATTCCTTCGTTTTCAACAATCAAAACCGTGCTTACCTCGCAAAGCTCGGGAAGGCATTTTCAGAGTTCCGGCTCTTCGTAGAAGTACGGCATAATTCCTGGAACGTTCCGGAAGTACACGCTTTTCTTCAGGAGAACAATCTCCACCTTGTGAATGTGGACCTGCCGAAAATCAAAAAGCATATGCCCCTGACCGAGAGTGCATGGGGGGATGCAGCCTACTTCCGTCTCATGGGCCGGAATGCGGAGATGTGGGACCACGCTTCTTCTGGAGGGCCGAAGAAGACGGCGTCGGAGAGCGGAAGATATCTATACCGGTATCGGAAGGAGGAACTCGCGGAGCTGGTCGAGGCCGTCAAACGGACTGCCTTGCGGATGGACGAGACAACGGTGATTTTCCACAACGACCCTAATGGTTACTCACTCCTGAACGGTTTTCAATTCCGTCATCTCATCCAGGGGGATAAAAGATTTGATATTCCGGAGAACCTCATCGCTGTGTTTCCAGAACTGAGAGCGATAAGCTCTTCGGAGGATGCCTCGACCCCTGCCGCTGAGAGTGGGGGAGAATAATGTATTTGCGATGAACTTTTCGTATCTTACTTCGTGATATTAGGCAAAACAAGGTTCGATATCCAAAATTCGAAGCACGAAATCCGAGATCTTAAATTCCGCCTCTCAGAATCCTGCTACCCAGCGGAATCCAGAAGCGGAACAAAACCCAATTCCAATTTGTCATGTTGGGCGAAGCGAAACACTACAAACAAAAGTAGTTGTCAGGATGACATATCGGTTTGGGATTTTGATATTAGCATTTGGGATTTGCTTAGGATTTAGATATTCGGATTTAGGATTTTTCACAAGGAATCATAGCTCTGTGTAACATCACTTACTTATGTCAAGGATCTCAAGAAGTATTCTGAGACTTAATCGAGGAAAATTTTATGTATAAAATTGTTTTACTTCGACACGGCGAAAGTGTCTGGAACAAAGAGAATCGATTTACCGGATGGACCGATGTGGACCTTTCGGAAAAGGGAATCCAGGAAGCCCACCAGGGGGCGAAAATGCTTGGTGAGCAGGGTTTCATCTTCGACATTGCATTCACTTCTGTCTTGAAACGCGCAATCCGTACGCTGTGGATTGCTCTGGAAGAAATGGATTTGATGTGGATCCCCGTGTATAATTCGTGGAGACTAAATGAACGGCACTACGGTGCTTTGCAGGGCCTGAACAAAGCTGAGACGGCATCTAAGTTCGGTGAGCAGCAAGTGCATGTGTGGCGCAGAAGTTATGACGTCCGGCCTCCAGCCCTCGACCCTTCGGATTCGCGTAGTCCTGCCAAAGATGTGCGCTATCGTAACCTCGCCCCCGGCGAAATCCCGCTTACAGAGTGCCTGAAGGACACGGTCTCCCGTTTTCTCCCGTATTGGCATGAAACGATTGTGCCGACTGTGCGTTCCGGAAAACGCACGATCATCGCCGCCCATGGTAATAGCCTTCGCGCGCTCGTGAAGTATCTCGATAACGTCTCCGACGAGGCGATTGTGGATCTCAATATCCCAACGGGTGTGCCCTTGGTGTACGAGTTGGATGAGCAACTTCGTCCGTTGAAGCATTACTACCTTGGAGACCCGGACTCGGTCAAAAAGGCCATGGAAGCCGTTGCTAAGCAGGGGAAAGCACGTAACTGAGGGCATTGAACCCGCGCTTCTGCATAGACCTTATGTCTGAAGTCTCACCCTCCATGCGTGACCCCCTCTTGTATTCTCCCCCTTGAAAAAGGGGGAGAAGTTTCCTCCCCTTGCCAAGGGGAGGACGGAAGGTGGGGTCGTGCACAGCACTGAACATTGAAAATGATGCGCCACCAGATTTGGAATTAACAAAATGATATGCTAACTTATGCATAGGCGATAATCCCTTAGTGAGTTTTAGCTAACTAGTGTGAGCCTGGCACCCCCGTCGGAATCGTGTCGCCTCCCCACGATCCGGCAAGCTAGGCTCACGCTTTTTTTTTGGTTGACTCGCAGTTTTTCAAAGATGGCAGCAACTTGCTCGTTTTCCGGTTTCGTTTTTTTCCCCTACGTTTTTATCTGAATAAATAATTTGCACGAATGGTTATGGAATCGAAAAATACGTGTCAGACGAAGTCCCGGTTCACCCTCAATAATCAAACGTACACAATCTTCTCTCTCCAGATATTAGAGAAGCGACTTTCGAGGAGCCTCTCGCAGTTGCCTTATTCGTTGCGCATCTTGCTGGAGAACCTTTTGCGTCACGAAGACGGACAGTCCGTCCGGAGGGAGGACATTGAAGCGCTCGCGACATGGAATCCGACCGCGACTCCCGACAAGGAGATTTCTTTCATGCCGGCAAGAGTGCTACTGCAGGACTTCACGGGTGTACCGTGTGTGGTCGACCTGGCAGTGATGCGAGACGCCATCGTGAAGATGGGAGGAGACCCAAGCAAGGTTAATCCGTTGCAGCCGGTTGACCTCGTTATTGACCATTCGGTACAGGTAGACGAGTACGGTACTGGAATGGCATTCCGCCTGAACGCTGAAAAGGAATTTGAACGCAACAAAGAGCGGTATGCCTTCTTGCGCTGGGGCCAACAGGCATTCAAGAATTTTCGTGTCGTGCCCCCCGACACTGGAATTGTCCATCAGGTGAACCTTGAATACCTTGCCCGCGTCGTGTTCACAAAGGAGGACGATGGGCAACTGCAGGCGTATCCCGATACTCTTGTCGGCACTGATTCTCACACGACCATGATTAACGGTCTTGGCGTTCTTGGCTGGGGAGTAGGTGGAATCGAAGCGGAGGCGGCGATGCTTGGCCAGCCAATTTCAATGCTCATTCCCAAGGTGGTCGGCTTCAAACTTCACGGCAATCTAAAGCCCGGTGCCACGGCGACCGATCTGGTTTTGACCGTTACACAGATGTTGCGCAAGAAAGGTGTGGTCGGAGCATTTGTGGAATTTTATGGTCCGGGTGTTTCTTCGCTCAGTCTCGCCAATCGCGCAACCATTGCGAATATGTCGCCCGAGTACGGAGCAACAATGGGGTTTTTTCCCGTAGACGACGAAACGATAAACTATCTTCGTTTCACCGGACGAGAGAATACGCTTGCTTCACTCGTTGAGGCCTACTGCAAAGAACAAGGGATATTCCGTGGAGACGATGCACCCGAACCGGTGTACTCTGACACGATCCAACTAGACCTCGGTACAGTAGAGCCGAGCATCGCCGGACCGAAGAGGCCACAAGACCGGATATCACTATCCCAATCAAAATTCGCCTATCGTAAGGCGCTTATTGAAATGGTGACGACGAAAGGTCTTCCGCTCGACGGGGCAAGTGCTGAAAAGTGGGCGGACGGCACCGGAACAAAAGCGGGCGGCATTGAAAGCATCGTGAAACAAGTTCCCGTCAATTATGGAGGAAAAGAATTTCAGCTCGGCCACGGTGCCGTTGTCATTGCTGCAATTACGAGTTGCACGAATACCTCCAATCCATCGGTAATGGTGGCCGCCGGTCTTCTTGCGAAGAAAGCGGTGGAGAAAGGGCTCCAATCAAAACCCTGGGTGAAGACAAGCCTCGCCCCCGGCTCGAAAGTCGTCACCGAGTATTTGCGCGAAGCGGGTCTGGACAAGTCGCTCGACAGACTGGGATTCAATCTCGTAGGGTATGGTTGTACAACCTGCATTGGTAACAGCGGACCGCTGCCGGAACCGGTTTCAAAAGCAATTCAGGACAACGACTTCGTCGTCACCTCCGTCCTTTCCGGGAACAGGAATTTTGAGGGGCGTATTCAGCAGCAGGTGCGAGCGAACTATCTTGCCTCTCCTCCTTTGGTGGTCGTATACGCGCTTGCTGGAACGATGGACATCGACCTCCAGCGGGAACCTGTCGGCAAAAGCCCCGGCGGCCAACCAGTCTATCTTAAGGATATCTGGCCGTCACCCGAAGAAGTCGAATCGACCATTCGGTCTTCCGTGAAGTCGGAGATGTACCGTCGGCAATATTCGGATGTATTCAATGGCGATGAGCGATGGAGAACCCTGGACGTACTGACGGGCGGCCAGTATGTGTGGGGAGAGGATTCAACGTATATCAAAGCGGCACCGTTCTTTGAGAAAATGCCAAGGCAACCCAAACCGCTCAAAGATATTCACGGCGCGAGAGTGCTGGCATTGTTCGGAGATTCCATCACAACGGACCACATTTCCCCCGCGGGGTCGATAGCGGAAAAAAGTCCTGCCGGGCAATATCTGATTGCGCACCGTGTGCAAAAGAAGGATTTCAATTCGTACGGAGCCCGTCGCGGCAACCATGATGTGATGATGCGGGGAACGTTTGCGAACATCCGGTTACGCAACCTGCTTGCTCCCGGAACGGAGGGGGGATGGACGATCCATCGATCATCAAGGGAGCCGATTAGTATTTTCGATGCCGCGATGAAATACAGGGACGAAGAAGCACCTCTTCTCGTCATCGCCGGAAAGGAGTACGGTTCGGGCTCATCACGCGATTGGGCGGCCAAGGGTCCGCGAATGCTCGGCGTACGTGCTGTCATCGCGGAGAGCTTCGAACGTATTCACCGCAGCAACCTCGTCGGCATGGGTGTACTGCCCCTTCAGTTTGAGGATGGACAGAGCTGGAAAACGCTTGGCTTGTCGGGCTTCGAAGAGTTTGACGTCGAGGGCATCGCTTCCGACTTGCGTCCGGGAAAGAAAATGAAAATTAGTGCGCGAGGCAAGGAAGGGGCCACTGTGGTGTTTTCCGCCATTTGCCGCATCGATACACCCAATGAAGTTGATTACTACAGGAACGATGGCATCCTGCAGTATGTGCTGAGATCGTTATTGAAGTCATAGGATTACTGACATGCAATTTCAGCCGTGAACGCCGGCTGCCTTTTGCGTCAGTTTGAAGACCTTTAATGCAAAGGCACGAAAACATCAGGGACAGCAAACACTTTGCGTTCCTTGCGCTTCCTTTGCGGTCTCTGCGTTTAAAGCTTTACCACGCACGCAAAGAAAGGAATCGCAGAGCACGCAGAGGGGATAGAACGTGGCTATTTGTATCCTTTGCGCACTCGCGTTTGAATATTTTATCTTGATTTAATCTGTGGCAGAACCTGGGTAGGATCCAAATTTGAATTCGACATGTCTAGCCTGAACCCGTACGCTGTTAGGGGAGAGTGCGGGGCCGCTTACGAAGGGGATGACGAAAGTTGGGGTCGGCAGAGCATTCAAGATGAAAATGATGCACTACCCCCGGCCTTTCATTCTTGCAAATCATTCATTTTTTCGCTAAATTTTCAAGGAAATTCGATGATGAAAGGATATTGAAAGCCCAATGAATTCCGTGAAAACTGTCTTTTTGATGACACTGTTGATGGTGTTCCTTTTGATCGTGGGATCATTGCTCGGCGGCCAGCAGGGGATGATCCTGGCGCTTGTGATTTCGTTGGTCATGAACTTCGGCTCCTACTGGTTCTCCGACAAAATCGTCTTGATGATGTACCATGCGAAGGAGGTCACGGAAGCCGAAGAACCGAGATTATTCTCGATCGTTTCCAGGGTGGCAACTGCCGCACAACTGCCCATCCCGAGAGTGTATATTATTCCAGACGACACGCCGAATGCCTTTGCGACGGGGCGTAATTCCGAACATGCTGCCGTCGCTGCCACGCGGGGCATTCTCAGTTTGCTGAGCGATGACGAGCTCGAGGGGGTTCTGGCTCATGAATTCGCTCATATCAAACATCGCGATATCCTGACGGGGACAATCGTTGCCACTATGGTCGGGACAATCGTGTTCATCGCTCGTATGGCCGGGTGGTCGATGATGTTTGCAGGGGGAGGGCGTAGTGACCGGCGTGGTTCGAATGGGCTCGCCGAGCTTCTCCTGCTCATTGTGGCCCCTATTGCGGCGACGGTCGTTCAACTCGCGATCTCTCGTTCACGCGAGTTCGCGGCAGACGAAGGAGGCGCGCATATCACTCACAGGCCCCTTTCGCTGGCAAACGCCCTGCAAAAGCTCGAGCGCGGTGTTCAGCAAATTCCCATGGGAAAAACTTCCCCTGCGACGGCGCATTTGTTTATCGTCAGCCCGCTGCATGGCGGTGGAGTCATGAAGTTATTCTCCACGCATCCACCGCTCCATGAACGGATTGAACGTCTCCAAAAGATCGCAATGGCTGGAGCCTAATTGCAGATTCTGATGTTCTCACTGTCCAACGGAAGTTCAACAATTTTTTGAGACAAAGAAGGCACTCCATGACTGAAGAATCCTCGGTGTACTACGAGCCGACCCCCATTCCGGACAAAAGTAATCCTTTTGAATCGATGATGAAGCGATTCGACGTGGCCGCGGAGATTTTGAACCTCGAGCCGGGAGTTTACAAGTATCTCAAAACTCCCACGAAGCAAGTCATCATCTCGATTCCAATTCAGATGGACGATGGACGGATGGAGATATTCGAGGGATACCGTGTCATCCACAATGATGTTCTTGGCCCTTCGAAAGGCGGCATCCGTTATGCTCCCGACGTCTCATTGGATGAAGTGAAAGCCCTCGCTGCGTGGATGACCTGGAAGTGCGCGGTGATGAATATTCCATTTGGCGGCGCGAAAGGCGCGGTGCGTTGCGACGTTACAAAACTTACAAGAGTTGAACTCGAGAAGATCACACGCCGGTATACATCGAACCTGCTCGATGTATTCGGCCCCGACCGCGACATCCCGGCTCCCGATATGAATACCGACGAGCAGGTCATGGCATGGATCATGGATACGTACAGCATGCACATGAAGCGGACAGAAACGGCGGTTGTAACGGGCAAGCCGCTGATCATCGGCGGCTCGCTTGGCCGCCGCGAAGCCACGGGACGAGGATGCATGATTACCACGCTTGCTGCGATGGAGAAGCTCGGCATCAAACCCATCGACACGACCGTCGTTGTTCAGGGTTTCGGCAATGTCGGGTCGGTGACCGCCCAGCTCCTCGCCGAACACGGATGCAAGGTCGTCGGCATTTCCGACGTCAGTACGTCGTGTGTGAACACCAAGGGAATTAATATCGAAGAAGCATTGAAATGGGTGAGCGCCCATCGTCTGTTGAAAGGCTTCCCCGGTGCCGACCATATCCGCCCAGAGGCGTTCCTTGAACTGCCGTGCGATGTCCTGGTGCCCGCCGCACGGGAAGGCCAAATCACGGCAAAGAATGCGGCGAAGATTAAGGCAAAAATCATCTGTGAGGGAGCAAACGGTCCGACAGTGGCAAACGCAGACCCGATCCTTCAGCAAAAGGGAATCATGGTCATACCGGATATCCTTGCGAATGCAGGCGGTGTGACCGTTTCATACTTTGAGTGGGTACAGGATCGGATTGGCTATTTCTGGACTCTTGACAGGGTCAACCGAAGGTTGGAACGGATGATGCGCCAATCGTTCGAGACCGTCTACAGTACCGCTCAACACTACAAGGTATCCCTCAGAATTGCAGCGTACATTATCGCGATTGACAAAGTCGCAAGAACATTGAAGGTGCGGGGTATCTACGGCTAATCATCGGCAGGTCGGATTGTTGAATAAAAAAATCGTCGGTGTTGTCGTTCTTCTGATTGGTTTGGAGAACACGTCACTGTGCTCGATGAGTGGGGGAAGTGATACGCACGGTGCGACGAAAACCAATCTCGAGGTTCTCCAGGGCATCCTTATCAGATTAAGCAAGGATATTGCAGCTCAATCGAAATTTGAGCCGGGCGACCGCATATCGGTGAGAATTCAGCCTGCCGACGATTCATGGCTCGTGGAGCAGTCATTAACTGCCGCTCTGCGGGAATTGGGGACCCAGGTATTCTCGGATACTCTCCCAAAGGGTGACCAGCCTGGCCGGGCGACAACTGCACGGTATTCAGTGAATGCAATGATCGTGAATATGCAAATCCACTACGATGGACTGTTCCATGAAGGCATTTTCGGGTCCGCGAAGATTCGGCGAACCGCTACCGTCTCGCTGGCGTATCAAACATCCGACAATGAAACGCATGAGATCCGCTCGAGCCGGACTCTCTTTCGGGACGATGTTGACACGGTGCTTGTGGAAGAAATCTCAATTCTCGAGCAGCCCGTTCTCAAGAGTACACATGCGATTCTTCCCGATGATAATGCTCTCGACCGCTTCATCGAGCCCTTGATCATTGTTGGAACGACCGCCGTGGCGGTTTATCTGTTTTTTCACATACGAAGCTGACGTGGCAAGCAACATGAAAAGCCGGGTGAAAGGAGTTCTTGCGGCGGTCATCATCACGCTTGCATCGGGGTTGCTTGGCTCCTGTGGCTCATCGAAGCCAGCCCTCACGCTCAGTGCCGAGGATCGGTACAAGGAGGGCAGGAAGAAGTTCTTGGACGGCGACTATCTGGAGGCTATCAACGAATTTGAAGTTGTGAAGCTTCAGTTCACAGGATCCACCGTTGCCGACAGTGCCCAGTTTTATCTAGGGGAGTGTCATTATAAGCGCGAAGAATTCCTGCTCGCTGCGGAGGAATTCCAAAACCTTCGACGCAATTTCCCGACAAGTCCGCTGGTACCGCTTGCGCAACACAACATCGCCATGTGCTACTATAACCTGTCACCCAAGTCCTATCTCGACCAGAAGTACACCGCGCGGGCGATTGATGAATTCCAAACATTTATCGAATACTACCCCAAGAGCGACCTTGTTCATGACGCTGAAGCAAAGATTCAGGAACTGGATGCCCGCCTCGCAGAGAAAGAGTACAATACGGCAGAACTCTACATGAAACTCGAGCGTTACAAAGCGGCGACTTACTACTACAACAGCGTCGTGGAAAAGTATCATGACAGCCCGTTTGCCGAACCCGCATTGCTCGGGAAGATCAGATCCCTCATGGCCCGAAAAAAATATGACGAGGCAAAACCGGACGTGGAGAAATTCCTGGACAAATACCCTCAGAGCAAGTACAAGAGCGAGGTGGAATCGGTTCGGCGGGACATCAACGACCATTTACAAAGCGATTCCGCGGACGTTTCCCGGCAACAGCAAATCCCTCCTCCGCGCTGATGTCTGCAATCAAGGAACCATAATGTTGACGAAGAAAAGCAATAAGGGAGACCAACGATTCGTAAAAGACTCTCAGGTTGAAATGACTCAGTTGGTTCTTCCCAACGATACGAATCAACTCGGCAATCTGCTTGGCGGTCGTTTGATGGAGTGGATGGACATTGCTGCAGCAATCTCGGCGCAGCGTCATTCCAACCGCATTTGTGTTACCGCTGCCGTCGATTACCTGGTCTTTCACCAACCGATTAGGCTTGGAGAAGTAGTGACTCTCCATGCGTCCGTGAATCGCGTCTTTGAGACTTCGATGGAAGTAGGCGTTCAGGTAGTGGCAGAGAACCAGTTGACAGGTGAGCGAAAGACCGCAAACACTGCTTACCTGACCTTTGTGGCCGTCGATGAACGCAACAATCCTGTAAGGATTCCTCCCGTTGTCCCTCAATCCGAGGCAGAAAAACGTCGTTATGAGGAAGCCATGGTGCGCCGCAAACATCGTCTGAATTCCCACCGAAGTGAGAATAAATCAGATCAACTCTAACAACGCAGGAAAACCGATACTCGCTCGGATACATCGCTTGACCTCAATCCGAATACTCTATGCACTTGTGGCGCTTCACATTTTTGCCGTATGTCAACTCTCTTCAAGACAGCGTTCCAGCACGTTTGGAGTTGTATCGGAGCTGAAAACTGTCCGCGACGCTCGAGGCATCCTGACCGCGGATTTCAACGGCGACGGGATCCCCGACCTTGCCACGTTCAGCAACAATCAAGTCTATCTCCATCTACAGGAGAATGACACAGTGCGATGGCGAACGGTACCGATACGCTTTGATGTTCAGATCGTCGACATGGTGGCAGCTCACTGCGATAATGACCGCCTCTCCGATCTCGTCATGATCACCGAGCATCCGTCGGAGATACAGGTTTATCTCGGGAAAACGGACGAAAAATTCTCCCTCCGGTGGAAATCCCCCCTGAATCAAACGTTCGAGAACGTCGTTGTGGGCGATATCAACAACGATGGAAAAGCAGACATCCTCCTGTTCGGCAAGAAAGAGCCGGGGATTACCGTGTTTCTTGGAAACAACAACGGGACCTTTGGCGCACCCGCCACCATCTTGTCGGACTACACCTTCAGCATGGTCGCTGTGGAAGACTTTAATGAAGACGGGATAAACGATGTGCTCGCGGTTAACTGGATCTCCAACGAGGTGCTGCTCTTTTCCGGGTTTGGCAAAATGAAATTCAGCAATCCGTCGGTCCTTTCTTTCGAGGATGAGCCGACCGAAGTTGCTACCGCCTTTCTCGATTCCGGCTATACAAAGGACCTGGTAGTGGGATTCTCGGAAAAAAAAGAAATACAGACATTCGCAGGGGATGGATTCGGAGGATTTGCCCATATGCAGACAATTCCCCTTGAATCTTCCCCGTCTCAAATTGGAGTGGCGGACTTCAATGCAGATGGGAAGCAAGATATTGTTTTGTTCAGTCAAGAAAAAAAGTGCATTGAGGTCTTGTTGAACAACGGGAGAGGAGGTTATGCGGAACACTCCCTGTTCGCGGCCGGCAGGTCACCCGAGGTTTTCACGATCTTCTCCGATGAGTACAAGTCCTTTCCAGATATCGCCATCGTGGACAACGACCGGTCGCATCTACGGCTGCTCCAAAACTCAGGCGTAAGGGTGCCCCGTACAAAACAAATGTCCTATTGCTTGGGCTTGCTGCCCACAGGTGTCATGGTAGCCGATGTTAATTCGGACGGTTGGCCGGATATTCTTGTGGGAAATAGCGGTTCTCAGAACATCTCACTTTTGACAAATTATGGAGATGGGACTTTCGAAGGACAAATCTCCTTTCCGACTGCGTTCAATGTGAGTTCCTTGCTTTACTGTCTCCGTAATGATACCCTTTCAAAAGTGCTTGCAACGGACAGCAAGCAGGACAAGGTCTCAATTACGGACTTGAGTTCGAAAGACTTGTCGCAACTTTCGTATGCGCTGACTGCTTCCTTTGAACCCGACATACTCCTGGCGACTCTCGCGAAGAGCAATGCATTCCTCACGATTTTTAACCTGGATCACGGAGAATTGCCGCATGATGTTTCCCTTATGAAGTTCCAACAAATCTCGCAAACACGTTTTGTGGAACAGAGTTTCTCGATCCATCCGACCGGTCCTGCAATCGCCGCGACCATCGGTGACTTTGACGGCGACGGAATCCTCGACGTATCGTATCTCTCCTTCAACAAGAAACTGAAAAAGATTGAAGCCTACGAGTCAAAAGGAACCGCAGCGGCGGAATTTGCGGCGCCAAGGCTGACCTTCAGGCTAGAGGGGCAAGATACTGTCAGCGCTTTTCTCTGGACCGCAGACCTCAACAACGACGGAATACAGGATCTTGTCATGCTCCTTCGTGACCCCGTGAATCTCTTGTATACCTCACTCGGTCGGCGCGATACCACTTTGGCTGCTCCTCAAACAGATACGAATTATGTTGTGAATGTCCTCTCGAAAGACAGGCTGAAATTCTTCGATGTGAACGGTGACGGGAAGATCGATATCATCCTTGACAACAGCCTGACGAAAACCATTCAAGTATATTTTGGGAAGGGCGATGGGACATTCTCGGCGCCCGTGAGATTAATAAATTCCGAAGGATTGGGCGGCTTTGCCATTGAGGACATCAACAAAGACGATATCCCAGAATTGATTGTTACGGACACGGGTAACGGAGTACTGAAGATTGTTTCTCTAGAATGAAGAAAATGGATCACAGAATTGTCGTTGGAATAATTTATACTGTGAATCCACGCTGTCTGCGTGCACAGGGAGGAACGAACGGGCTATGGAACCCCGCTCAAATCAAGCGATTGCCTGGCAATCATGAAAAACGCGGAGACAGCATCATCGGATGTTTGCCCATGTGACAGAGAACATGCCGGCCATTCTATTCCAAGGATCGAATCTCAAGAAGGTGTTCAACCGGAACACGATTTTTTCGGATATTCACATCGAGTTGAGAGAGACGCAGTCACTCGCTATTACGGGACGAAACGGAAGTGGCAAAACAACGTTGCTGAAGATTCTTGCGGGCGTCTCCTCCGCGACAAAGGGGAGTGTTGAATTCTCACTTGGCGGAAGCCCGATCGACCCCATTGATTGGTTTCGATTTCTCGGGTTTGTCTCTCCGTATCTTCAGTTGTACGACGAGTTCACGGCATGGGAGAATCTCGACCTTGCCAGGAGAATCCGGGCGATCCATGCAGAAAACAGCCGGCTGCAAACACTGCTGGAGCGTGTAGGGCTATCCCAACGGAACGATAACCCCGTACGAACTTTTTCATCGGGGATGAAACAGCGCCTCAAGTACGCCTGTGCGCTTCTTCACGATCCTCCAGTGCTTCTACTCGACGAGCCGACCGCAAATCTGGACGTCGACGGGAAATCAATGGTCCAGGCTATCATCAAGGAGCAGCGGCAACAGGGAGTGGTGGTCATCGCCACTAACGAACCCGACGAGGTCACATGGTCGGGCTCCATCCTCAACCTGGACAATCGCCCACCGATAAGGTGAACTTGTGCCGACATCTTCATTCATGACCCCGCTTATCACTGTTTTCCTGAAGGACCTGCGGTCCGAATTGCGGACGCGATATGCCCTGAACGCGCTCATCATGTTTGTGGTGACCACCATTTCCATTGTGCTGTTCGCTATTGGAAATGAGAACGTCTCGGTGGAGATACTTTCCGGCGTTCTCTGGATCATCATTTTCTTCTCCACTATGTCAGGCCTGTCCCGGACATTCGTGAGTGAGGAAGAACGGGGAACCGTCATGACTCTTCAGTTGATGACGCGGCCTCTGACGGTTTATTTCGGGAAACTTCTGTTCAACTTTGTGCTGCTGTTTGCGATGAACGTTTTCACCGTCGCACTCTATTTGATCCTTATTTCCACGTTCACGATCAAGAGCTATCTCATTTTCACCCTGACGATGTTTCTCGGAACATGCGGGCTGGCGAGCGCATCGACCATCATTGCTGCAATAATTGCCAAGGCGAACACAAAAGGAACATTATACCCCGTGCTCTCTTTTCCTATTCTGCTCCCGCTGCTGCTGACAGTTATCAATGGTACCCAGCTCGCCGTGGATGGCGCGGCGTTAAGGGAATCTCTCGGAGTATTTCAGGTGCTTATTGCCTATGCCACTGTCATCACGACCGTGTCATACCTCCTCTTCCCGTTTATTTGGCGGGAGTGACGGGAATCTTTTTAAATCTCATGAAGTTTACTATATTGAGCAAGCGACGTTACACGAAATGATGTTCGAAGTTCGAAATCCTAAGCACTAAATCGGAAATCCGAGACAAATTTCAATATTCCAAATTCTAAACTGTCATGGCAAGCACGATTTTGGATGTTATCAACATTCGAGTTTAGGATTTGTCTAGGGTTTAGATATTCTCCGCCTGAGGCGGATGCGCCTTTGGCGCAGGATTTAGGATTTTTCACCAAGAATTATAGCACTGCGAATTATGATTGAGTTATTCTGAAATCTCTCACGTAAAATCGAAGTTGATGAAAATTCTCTTGGGCTTGTGGCTTTCACTCGTGATTGTCGCCGCATTGGCGTTTCCAATCGTTCCGGTACCCCAGCAATGGTACGAATTCCCGGTCATTCCGGGTCTCGAGGACAAAGCGAGGATTCTCTTTTTTCACGTCCCCATGTCGTGGGTGACCGTCGTGGCGTTCATGGTCTCGATGATCTACGGCATCAAATACCTTGCCAAGAAGAATCTCGACGACGACGTCAAATCCGTCTCCTCGGCGAGCTTGGGTTTAGTGTTCTGCCTTCTCGCCACGATTACCGGTTCGATCTGGGCGAAGTTCAACTGGGGATCCTTCTGGAATTGGGACCCGAGGGAAACGTCTATCTTCATGCTGCTCCTGATCTATGGGGCCTACTTTGCCCTGCGCTCAGCGCTGGACGTGGAAGAAAAGAGAGCGACGCTGTCGGCAGTATACTCTATCATCGCGGGTGTGACTGTTCCCTTTTTCATTTTCATCATGCCGCGTATCATCGCAAGCCTTCATCCTGAACCGATTGTGAATGCCCAGGGAAAGGTCCATATGAATGGCACCATGCTCGTCGTGTTTCTTAGTTCCCTCGCAGGTTTCACCGCGTTGTACTGGTGGATGTTTACATTGAAGGTTAGGGCTCAACGACTGGAGAATAAAAGTCTGCGGTAAGAGCCCCGGTGGCTCGCATGTACCGGTAGTTGAAATGGAGTCGCGTGCTCCCGTCTTCTCTCCGGAGCACGGGGATGAAACCTTTCAATCCTTGTCGAGGTCGGCCCGCTTTAATCGCAGGGAATTGCTTACAACTGAAACTGAACTGATCGCCATCGCACCCGCGGCGATCATAGGATTCAGAGCTCCCACTACTGCCAAAGGTATTAATACAATATTGTAAATGAAAGCCCAGAAGAGATTCTGGTATATAGTCTTAACCATTTTCTTCGAAAGTCTAATCACTCGTGCCAAATCCTTCAAATCACCTTTGACCAGGGTTATGTTCCCGGCCTCATTTGCGATATCCGTCCCTGTTCCAATGGCAATCCCGAGGTCGGCTTTCGCGAGAGCGGGAGCATCGTTGATTCCATCACCCACGAATGCCACTACTTTGCCGCTATCTTGAAGTTTGGCAATTGCGTCGATCTTGTCCTGTGGCAGTAATTCTGCATAATAGTCCCGAATTCCAACATCGCTGGCAATCATTCCGGCAGTGTGTCGGTTATCTCCTGTGAGCATTGCAACTTCGTATCCGTAGGCGACGAGCTCACCGATGGACTCTTTCGCACTTTCCCTGACGATATCTGCAATTCCGATCACGCCGGCTAATGAGCCGTCGACCGCAACATACACCGAGGTTTTGGCCGTTTGTGTGAGGCGTGAAATCAATGAATCATGCTTGTCTAAATTGACATCAAAATTCCGTAACAAATTTCTATTTCCAATGATTACCGTTTTGTTTTCAAGTAACGTTTTTATTCCCTGCCCGGTTATTGAAATGAAGTCCTTCCCCGGAAGTAGGGCTATCCCTGAATTCCTGGCAGAGACAGTGACCGCTTCGGCAAGAGCGTGTTCGGAGTACTGTTCCGCAGAGGCGGCCAGTTGGAGGAGCTGATCATCCGTAAAAGGGGGGATGGAGATAATATCTGTAACAGTTGGCTTGCCCCAGGTTATGGTACCTGTTTTGTCAAGTAGAATGACATCCAGTTTCTTGATTATTTCTAGTGCCTCGGCGTCCTTTATGAGAATGCCATGCTCCGCACCTTTGCCAACCCCGACCATGATTGCCGTCGGTGTAGCCAGCCCTAAAGCACATGGGCATGCCACTATTAGAACGGCCACAAAGCTCACCATTGCCTGAACAAGCTTTGGATCGGTCCCGAAAATATACCATCCTATGAACGTGAACACGGCAATAGCGATTACCACTGGCACAAATACTGCCGCAACCTTGTCTGCAAGTCGTTGAATGGGGGCTTTCGACTCCTGAGAAGCTTCCACTAATCGGACGATTTGGGCGAGGACGGAATCTTTACCAACATTCTTTGCCTGAACTCTGAAACTTCCTGTTTTATTTATAGTTGCCCCAATCACTTCATCTCCGATCTTCTTCTCGACGGGCAGGCTCTCACCGGTGACCATTGACTCATCGACAGAAGAATATCCTTCGATGACCACTCCGTCCACCGGTATCTTCTCGCCAGGTCTCACTATGACCACTTCACCCGCGAGTACCTGCTCAATAGGCACCGCAATTTCAAGATTGTCCCGGAGCACGCAGGCGTTTTTCGGGCTCAGGCCCAACAGCTTTCTGATGGCATCAGAAGCCCGGCGTTTGGCTCGTACCTCGAGAAACCGTCCGAGCAGAATGAGGGTGATAATGACTGCAGAAGTGTCATAGTAGGTCGAAAATTGCCCGTCAATGCCCTGGAATACCCGGGGCGCAAACGTTACCGCTGCGCTGTAAAGATATGCCGAGAATGTCCCGACGGCAACGAGCGTATTCATGTCGGCGCTGAAGTGCCTGGCGGTGGCCCAAAAACCCTTGAAGAATCGCTTCCCGGGCCAAAACATGACGATGGAAGTGAGTGCGAACAAGACGTAATTGACTGTAATATCTTTTTGCGCGAAGAACATGCTGAGTACAAGAATGGGAAGAGTCAACAGCGCACTCGCCAATAGCTCTGATTTGAGCTTCTGAAGCTCTATCCGTCTCGACTCTTCCGCCGCGCTCAAGGCTTCTCCTGCCGCAGCTTCAGAAACGCCATAGCCCGCCTTTTCGATGGATTTCTTGAATGCACTGAAGCCGGTCCGTGCGGGGTCGTATTCGACCGTAGCAGACTCTGTCAGAAGATTGACAGCGGCCATCTGGACCCCATCGAGCTGGCTCAATTCCGTCTGGATTCGGTTTACGCAACTCGCACAGCTCATCCCGCGGATGGGAATGACGACTTTTTCTGTTTCCTGCTGATGATGGTCGTGAAGGGGCGGGGGAGTGATTTTCATATGGCCGGCGAGGTCGAACGGCGGTGTCATCTTTGATGGGATTGTGCCGCTCAGAAAAGACTCTGGTGCCTTGTCAAAAAGGTGCTTGCATCCGAGCGAGCAAAAGTAGTATTTCTCTCCCTTATATTCGCTCGTTGCGGCGGCACGATCTTCGCCGACCATCATGTCGCAGACAGGGTCTCGTTTCATACTGATCGGTTATGAGAAAGGACTCCGTAGACAGGACCGCCGGGGCGGTCTTTGGAGTCTGTCAACCGTCGATCTTACAGCATTTGTCAAGCTTTTCGTAGGCATCGGGATTACGCTTGCGGCCGTTCGCGTCATATCCTGCCTCGGTGACTGCTTCCTCTATCGCTTGCACATTCGTCTGTAGAGGCACAAACTTCACCTGAGCGGACTTTTTGTCCAGGTCGATTTCAACATCCTTGACGCCCTCGACATGGTAGATGGCCGTACGAATTGTTTTTGCGCATTTGTCGCAAACCATGCTGGGCAGGGAGATCGTTGCTGTTTCAACTTTCAGGAGTGGGTTCTCGTTCGGTTTTTTTCCGGAACAACTAATGATCGCGATGCCGAGCAGGACAAAAATAACATTTTTCATAAGCTTCATTCTATTAATCGAAGAAACATACTGATTTATGTTCTCATTTCCCAATCACGGATGATAGCTGGATCGATCTGAATTTCATCCCCGACAACCCTGCTCAAAATCGGAGCCGGGTGATACTTCTGGCATGAAGCCTGAAGTGTGGCACGATTTGCAAGATTTGTCGCTCAACCGAATTTTGCGCCTTAAGAGTTCCGGGTCTTTCTTATAAACAAAAAGCCGTTCCTATGAGAGCACCGGAACGGCCGAGAATCTACTGAGGGCTGTTACTAGTTCTTTTCACCCTCTGTTGCCGCCTTGTCGGATTTTCCCGATTTTGTATCAGCTTTTGCTTCGCCGTTCTTGTGCTGGGCACAGCAGTCCATTTTCCCGGTCGATTTTGAGGATGACATTTTTCCGGATTTTTGCATGCTGCAGCATCCTTTGCCAGCAGTCTTGCAGTCTTTCATCTGCGAGCAATCCTTCATATCCGAAGCCTTGTCTGTCTTCGACCCGCTCATGCAGCAGCCTGCGCTGGAGTTGCTTGCCGTTGTTTTCTTGGTGGTTTTTGTCTTCTGACCCTGTGCAAGCGCGACCGAAAACATGAAACACGCTGCAAGAAGAAAAGAGAATAATGACCGTAATTTCATTGCACACTCCTTGATGGTTATGTGAACACTTGTTGATTAAATTTACAAAATAAATCTGAATTTCCAAATGACTTGAGTATCGCCCGTTCTCCCGGAAGAGTGCCCGAACCATGTCCGGAAATGCCGAATGAGAGCATGGCTATCACCCACATTAACGCCGGTGGTGGTGAGTAAGTTCCAGACAGCCGGTTTCGTATCTCACTGCCTTCCGCCTGATACTTTCAATGTTCCTCGCCGCAATGCCGATTCTTTCATCATCGAAAAAATGATGGGAGTCACGAACAGGACATGAACCGCTGAGCTGACGATTCCGCCAATCATGGGAGCGGCAATGGGTTTCATCACATCGGATCCCGTGCCGGTACTCCACATTATCGGCATGAGGCCGATGAGATTTGTTGCCACCGTCATGATCTTGGGCCGCAATCGGAGTACGGCTCCGTCGATCGTCGCCTGCCTGATGTCATCTGCCGTCAGCGGACCACCAAGCAATCGCCGGTCGAGCGATTCATGCAAGTAGATCACCATGACGACGCCCGTTTCCACCGCGACACCATAGAGTGCTATGAACCCGACCCATACCGCGACGCTAAAATTGTATCCCAGGAAGAAAATCAAGTAGACGCCGCCGATCAGGGCAAATGGAACTGAAAGCATCACCATAGACGCTTCAAGAAACGACTTGAAGGTGAAGTAAAGCATCACGAAAATGATCAGGAAGACGAGGGGCAACACAATTTCCAGCCGGTTCTTTGCACGCAATTGATTTTCGTACTCGCCGCTCCATGAAACATAGTAGCCGGCAGGAAGTAGCAGGTGCTTATTGAGAGCCTCTTTCGCCTCGTTGACGAAGCCTCCGAGATCTCGCCCGCGAACATTGAGAAATACGATCGAGCGAAGCAATCCATTTTCGCTGTTGACCATCGGGGGTCCCGGAGTATGACGGATATCGGCAAGTTGCGCGAGCGGAATGAAAGTATACTTCTGGTTCGAGCCTTGAGAAATGGGAACCGGAGTCAGGCCCGCCTCCGAAGGGGGTCTCATGGCCGTTGATGAACTCATACCGTCCGCGGTAGCGTAAGATGACGGGGAGCCGCTTCCCATGCTTTCGGTTCCCGTACGAGGCACCGGAACGAGCAGGCGTTTCAGCGCGTCAATATTGTCCCGGTAATCTTTGGCGAACCGGACCCTGATAGGAAATCGCCGTCTTCCCTCCACGGTCGTAGAGATGTTCTCGCCGCCGATAGCCGTCTCGACAACATTCAGGACGTCACCAACATTAATGCCGTAGCGTGCCACAGCGTCCGGTTTGATTGCGATGTCCAGGAATTCTCCTCCCGTGACACGCTCGGCGTAGAGGTCTACCGCTCCACGGAGAGTCCCCAGGATTCGTTCGGCCTGAATCGCCAGGTGTTCAAGAGTATCGAGGTTGTCTCCGAAAACCTTCACTCCAATATCAGTGCGAACACCGGTCGAGAGCATGTTGATGCGGTTAATGATCGGCTGAGTCCAGCCATTGCGGACTCCGGGAATCTGAAGTCGCCGGTCGAGCTGCTCGATGATCTCATCCTTTGTCATTCCCTTTCGCCACTGGAATTTAGGTTTGAGAAGGATGATTGTTTCAATCATGCTGATCGGAGCGGGATCCGTCGACGTTTCTGCACGGCCAACCTTTCCGAGTACCTGTTCCACTTCGGGAAACTCTGCTATGATCTTATCCTGAACCTGCAGAATCCGTTTCGCCTCGGTCATGGATACGTTTGGAAGTGTCACAGGCATGAACAGCAGACTTCCTTCGTCAAGTGGAGGCATGAACTCGGACCCGATGTGCATGATCATCGGAATGGTGATAAGAAGAGCCAGTATGTTGATTGCCAGGGTCGTTTTCCGGAATTCCAACGCTTTCTTCAGAACCGGTTTGTACAGTCCCATGAGGAAGCGTGAAACCGGATTCTTTTCTTCAGGACGGAATTTTCCCCTCATCAACATGGTCATCAACATCGGGACGAGCGTTATGGAAATGATCGCCGATGAAGCTAACGCGAACGTCTTCGTCCACGCGAGCGGATGAAACAATTTTCCTTCCTGCCCTTGTAACATGAAAACTGGGAGGAATGAAACGACGATGATCGCAAGCGAAAAGAAGATTGCACGACCTACCTGCTGCGCTGAGCGAATCGAAATCTCCGTGTAGTCTATCGGGCCGGCCTGGAGCTGCGCGTGCGCTATGTTCCGGTATGCGTTTTCGACCAGAACAATGGAGGAGTCGACGAGCACGCCTATGGCGATTGCGAGGCCGCCCAGACTCATAATGTTGGAAGTAATCCCAAACTGCTTCATCAGGATGAATGCCATCAGAACCGAAACCGGAAGCTCGATGAGGATGCGAAGAGCACTCCGGAAATGGAAGATGAAAACCATGATAATGAGGCTTACGACGAGGGCTTCTTCTATCAACGCATGTCGCAGCGTATCGATGGATCGCTCGATCAGGTCGGACCGGTCGTACGCCGTTTTGATCTCGACCCCTTTCGGCAACCCTCTCTGAATTTCCAGGATCTTGGCTTTCACCCGTTCGATAACATCCCTGGCGTTTTCACCGTAACGCATGACGATGATGCCGCCGACAACCTCGCCGGTTCCGTTTTTGTCGAGCATACCGGGCCTCAGGTCATTTCCCATCTGGACTGTGCCGACATTGCGAACATAAATGGGCACGCCGTTTCTTCCCGTTCCCACGACAATGTTCTCGATTTCCTTCACAGAGTGAACATATCCCAGCCCACGCACGTACATTTGTGCGCCGTTCGATTCAACGACCTTCCCACCGACGTCACGGTTGGACGCAGTGATTGCGGCGACGACGGCATTAAAGTTGACATCGTGCGCGGCAAGCTTGTTGGGATCCAGATCGACCTGGTATTGCTTGACAAAACCGCCGATGCTCGCGACTTCCGCCACGCCGGGCACAGAATTAAGTTGATAACGTACATACCAATCCTGAATCGCGCGCAGCTCACCCAAATCGTAATCCTTTCCCTCCACGGTGTACCAGTAGACATGACCGACGCCTGTGCCGTCAGGTCCAAGCGTCGGAACGACGCCGGAAGGGAGGAAGGCAGCGGCATAGTTCAGCTTCTCGAGAACCCGGCTCCGCGCCCAGTAAATGTCGACATTATCCTCAAAGATGATGTAGATGAATGACATCCCGAACATCGATTGCGCCCGGACAGACTTCACGCTCGGCAACCCCTGCAAGTTGCTGACGAGCGGATAGGTGACCTGGTCTTCGATGATTTTCGGGGATCGTCCCATCCATGGCGTAAAGACAATCACTTGATTGTCCGAGAGGTCGGGAATGGCGTCGACCGGAGTTGTGTACGCCGACCAGATACCCCAGGCGATCAGGATGGAATAGGTCAGTATGACGAAGAATTTGTTTCGTGCCGAGTATTCAATGATTTTTTCGATCATAATTTTCCCATGAAGTCCTTCGCGCGTTAGTTTGGAGCTTGCATCTGACTTTCAGAATCGATCAAATATCCACCGGATGAAACGACGATGTCGCCGGCATTGATACCTTCGAGTATCTGGACGCCGTCATCGGTCCGCTCGCCGACTTTCACCGCCCGCGGCTCAAAGATTCCGGGGCTTTTTTGTACCCAGACGATATCGCGCTGGCCTGTCGAAAGCAGGGCGCTAGCCGGGACGACAATCGCCGGGGGGAGTTCAATCCTGATGATTGCGTCCATGTACATGTCGAGTTTCAGCTCTTCTCTGGGGTTTCGTAATTCCCCGCGTACCTGAACCGTTCGCGATTGCGGTTCGAGTGATGGGCTGATGAACCCTATTTTCCCGGTGAAGATTTTTCCGGGAAAGGCGACCGACGTCGCTTCAACGGTTTGACCGGTCCTCAGCAGGGAACTTTCGTATTCATAGACATCGATGTTGAGCCAGACGGTCGAAAGGTCGACGACATCGTAGATGTCCTCGCCGGCTGCTGCATAGTGCTGGGGGTCGACGCTCTTCTTCAGGACTGTTCCGCCGACGAGGGAGTAGATGGTGAGTGTGTTCTTGACCTCTTTGGAACTATCCAGTTCGGAGATTTGACTATCCGTGAATCCCCAGCGCAGAAGTTTCTCGCGGGACTCATCCAGTAGTGACCTTGCGCCTGACGAGATGAGCTTAGCGGCATTCTTCACCTCCTCGAAGGAATTCCGCGCGAGCAGGTATTCCTTTTCGGCGGAAATTGCGTCGGGGCTGTAGACCTCGGCCACCGGGTCGCCTTTTTTCACCTTCTCGCCGATGTAGGTAAGATACAGCCGCTCCATGCGTCCCGGGAACCGCATGCTGATATGTCTGAGATTCGGTTCGGCATATCTAATCGTGCCCACAGCGTGAATTTCCTTTCGCAACGGCAAACGCCGGGCAACCGTCGTGGCAACACTTGCCAGGACTTGTCGGGAGGGAGAGATCGCGACTGTCGCGATATTGTCCTTTCCCTGCTCGGACACGTCTATGCTCTCAGATTTCTTCACCAGCGTCATACCACACACCGGACAAGCACCGGGCGCGTCTTTGTGAATGAATGAGTGCATGGGGCAGGTGTAATACGATTTTGTTGCGCTCGCCGTCCCTTGCAACGATGACTCCGATACCTCATCAGCGTAGACGGGGACACGGTCCATTCCCATCGGTGATTTACCGGAGCGGTCACTTCGATCTCCGGGTATCATCGGATCGGTCCAGTAGAGTATCTGGCGCTCCGGCTTCGTGGGAAACATCCTGGGATAGAGTGATAGCGCTATCAGGCCAATCCCGATGACTCCAATCAGGGCATACAATGATCTTTTGTTCATGGCATTATCCTTCCGTTACTTGAAACTCGATAAATTCTGGGTTCCTACTTCGCGTTCCAGTCCTCCGATATTCTGTTCGAACTGCATGCGGACCATGAAATACTCTCTAGTGAGATTGACGTAGGTTCGGTACGCATCGGTCAGCATCAGGAAATCCGTCCGCCCGGTCTGGTACGACGCGAGACTTGCATCGAGCGACTGCCGTGCCTCGGGCAGGATCGCTGTGCGATAGAGGTCAAGTTGCTTCCTTCCTGCGTCGATTTTGTAGTACAGATCTTTGATATTGCCGGCGACCATATTTCTTGCAGCATTGTAGTCGGAACGGGCTTCATCGATCGAAGCAGAAGCTTCCTCGATGCGCGCACTCGTTCTGCCAAGAGTCCACGGTGCCAGAGGAATCGTCATACTTGCAGAGACGCTCCAGCCTCTGAAATCGGTGCTGGGAGACGTCATCCGCTCCAGGCCGAGCTTGAAATCCGGCCAGTAGTCCAGGCGGGCCAGGGAGAGATTCAGTTGCTGCTGGGAGATCGACAGGGAATCGTGGACGATCATTGGCCGGTTCTCCAGAGCCCACTGCAGGAGCGAATCAAGCTGGGCATCGAATACCGCATCGTCGGGGATGACGGCGAACCCGAGTGTGTCTCTCGGGCTGCGATTCAGGATTGACATCATCATCGCTTTCGCGCTCAATTCCCTTTGGCGAAGCGTAATTAAGTCGTTGTCGACCATGTGCAATTCGACCTGACCTTTGAGCACATCCTGCTGGGATGTTTCACCCACGCCGTACTTAGCCCGCGCGATTGAGATGAGTTGATTAATAAGGCGCGCATTCTCCTGGTCGAGAATGATGTTTTGTTGAAGGAACCAGAGCTCGTAGTATGCCGACTTGAGTTTTGAGAGGACCTCATTGACCTTCTCGAGATGTTCGTTGTGCGCGTGTCCGGCTTCGATGCGTGACAGATCCTCTCGTCTATCAAGTTTTGTCGGGAAGGGAATAGTCTGCATTAATTCGAACCTCGAGTACATCGCCTGATTGAATCTGAAATCCGGCATCGCTTCCTGCATGAATTTGAGCTCCGGAGCATCAAGCGAACCCGCCTGCAGGACCCTCGCTTCCATGACGTCCATTTTTTGAAGTTCAGCTTTGATCTCCGGGTTATTCATGAGTGCTTCGACTGTCAGGAATCGGAGGTCGAGTTCGACCGACTCGGGAACATTGACCGAGTCATGCTGGCAAAGTCCCTGCAAGGGCGCGAAAAGTACGGCGGCCAGAAATATTTTGGTTATCATAATTCCTCACGCGTTTCTTGACGACGCTTCGTCAGTATGAAAAACGAAATGTTCATCATTCCGGATACGTGAATGATGCGTTAACAGCGGCTCGAGCCGCTCAGAAACTACAACGTGATGGAATTAGATCAGAAGAGCAGAAGTGAAGATCGGAATGTCTTCGGAGAGTGGAGGAGACGGAAAATACGAAGTGATGGGAATTGAAGCATAAGCCTGTGGAGCAAGAACAAAGTAAACCACTGGAGTAATGGAGTACTGGAGTTCTGTGACGCAATTTTGTCTCTGGAGGAATTCAGTCTTGTTTCGCTCCGCGGCGATCGTTGTTTTGCAGCAGTCGGTATTCTTGAAGCCATTCAACGCAGCGCCCGTGTTGCCCGGTCTCTCGCAGCAGCAGCAGACTTTCGTTTTTGTCATAGGGCACGACGCGATGATGATCGGAAGGCCGACGTTGAAAACACAAAACACGAGTGCCAGAAATAACGATGCAAGCCTGTATGTGGTAATCTTCTTCATTCTGGATATGTAACACAACAATTGTGCATTTGATTCCAAATGCACGGGAATTCTATCTGAAAAGATACGGTTTTCCAGGGCAAATATCAAATAGAGTTGAATCGAGCTGATAGGAGTGCCTTCAGCAAAGGCCAAAAGACCGTTTTCAACGATCCGGGTTCTCTATCTATTCCTTGAAAAATTTCAGGTGGAAGATATTGCCAACGCCGATCGCTTCAACGCTATAGAACGGTTCTCCATACTGGACACCGATCAGTTGTCCATAGTACTTCGCGCGCGTGTCCAGCATGTCAAGAAATGATTTTTCACTCAGAACTGTTCGCGGTTCCCGGGATGCCGGGTCGTAGAACTGCGACTTATACGCGAGGATGGATTCAACCCGGGTCTGGTACGAGTTGCTGATGTCGACAATAAATGCAGGGGTAAAAGTGTGCCACTGCATGAAATGGAAGTATTTCTTTGGACGCCATGGCGCCTGTTTTTTCCCGCCCAGCTTCGTTTCAATTTTCTGTAATCCGGAATAATACCATGCTTCGCAACAGAGATGGTGTGCGCGAACATGGTCGGGGTGCCTTTCGGAAGAGTGGGGAATGAGGAGGATCTGAGGCCGGTATTTCCGGAGCACCGTGACAAGCTTGAGGATGTTTTTCCTCGATGTCTCGATGCCGCCATCTGGAAGATGGAGATTTTCGCGGACGCAGCCCAGGATTTTGGCCGCAGCGTTTGCCTCTTTCAGGCGAATTGCCTTGCTCCCGCGGGTACCTAGTTCGCCCTCTGTGAGGTCGAGAATGCCCACCTTGTACCCCAGCTTTACCGACGTTGCCAGCGTGCCAGAACATGACAACTCAACGTCGTCTGGATGCGCCCCGATTGCAAGTATGTCTAATCCCATGAACACTCAAATGTTGTTGCGAATGGAGGGAATTGAAGGCAATATAGGCAATGCAACTCAAAAAGGCAACGGGAGGTTGACTATCACCGGATCAATAAATATATTGTTAAATGACCTTACGTGGAGTCATTATTCTTATTGAAAAACTCTAAGTTCGATTACCTAGAACCTGAATAAATCTTAAATCCGAATATCTAAATCCTAAACAAATCCCAAACTCTAAGATCTAAACTCTAAACCGTATTGGCATTCTAACGCTCGTCTCGTCCTGCTGACATTCTTTTGGTCAGCATCTAAACGAGTAACCATGGGGTGTTTTGAATTTGGGTATTATGATTTTAAATTTGTTTAAGATTTCGGATTTCGTGCTTGGAATTTGAGTATGAGTTCGAGTTTCGAATTTATCTATGATTTAGTGCTTGGGATTTCCAGCATTCTTTGCATAAAGTAATTTACTGACCTATGGCAACTGATTCAACCGTCTTGAGTGTCAGTGAGCTAACCCGCCGGATCAAGGGTGTTCTGGAAACCGGGTTCACGCGCCTCGCCGTGCAAGGAGAAATATCCAACTTCAAACGACATTCATCCGGTCACCTTTACTTTACGCTTAAAGACGAGAGTGCACAGCTGCAGGCGGTGATGTGGCGGAGCAGGGCCGCGAATCTCTTTTTTACGCCGCAGGATGGCATGAAGGTTATCGTCCGGGGCAACATCACCGTGTATGAGGTCCGGGGGATTTACCAGATTGATGTCGCCCAGATTCAACCGCTCGGGGTCGGTGAGCTCCAAATCGCTTTCGAGCAGCTCAAGCAAAAGCTGGCCGCAGAAGGACTTTTCGATGCCGGCCATAAAAGACCGATTCCCGAGTACCCTGAGAGCATAGGGATTGTCACGTCAAAAACCGGGGCGGCGCTCCAAGATATTGTGAATATCATCTCACGACGGTTTCCCGCGGTGGAATTGATCCTTTACCCCGTGAAAGTGCAGGGTGTTGGCGCGGCAGAAGAGATTGCAAGTGCAATACGGGAATTCAATGCATTCGGGAAGGTCGATGTTCTCATCGTCGGGAGGGGGGGCGGCTCGCTCGAAGACCTTTGGGCATTCAACGAAGAGGTCGTTGCGCGGGCAATTTACGCTTCGAGGATTCCCGTAATCAGCGCGGTCGGACACGAGATTGACTTCACAATTGCGGATTTTGTCGCCGACCTGAGAGCGCCGACGCCTTCAGCGGCTGCGGAGCTTGCAGTCAGAAATGGGGCCGAACTAGTTGAAATTGTACGCAATTTTCATTATACTGCACAACAGATTGTTGGCGATAGAATCGCTTCAGAACGAAAAAATGTCGGCACGCTGCTCAGGAGCCATTCATTCAACAAACCGGTTGATTTGGTTCGCCGGTACTCACAGCAACTGGATGAGCTGAGACAGACGCTGGCGAGGAGCATGGTGCACCGGGTCGAGCTGGTTCGGCAGAACCTGGTATCGCTGCAGCAGCGCGTAACTTCCGTCAATCCCGACATGATCCTGAAGCGTGGCTATGTGATGGTTGTGCGTGACGGCAGCCTCGTTACGAGAGCTCGGGAACTCCGCAAGGACGATCTGGTCCGGATGAAGTTCGACGACGGGGACGTTCCCGCGAAAGTGCAATAACGTTATGGTGTTCGATTGACAAAAGCCACGGCAAAGAAGAAGGATAACTTCGAGCAGGCGTTGAAACGACTCGAGAGCATCGTCGAAACGCTTGAACAGGGGACGGCTTCACTCGACGAGGCGATGTCGATGTATGAGGAGGGCGTACAACTGTCAAAGCAATGTCTTGAAACGCTGACGCAGGCTGAACTCAAATTGAAACAATTGAGCAAAGATGTAAACGGGAATTTTGAGCTCTCCGAAGAAGGTCTTGAAGAATAGGTTTCATGGCAGACTCAGAGTACAAGTTTTTATCCCACATCGATTCACCCGCTGACCTCCGCAAACTTTCCATTCCTGAATTACGAACGGTGTGCACGGAGCTCCGGGAGTTTATCATCGATATGATATCGAAAGTCGGAGGACACCTCGGCGCCGGCCTCGGAACGGTGGAGCTCGCAGTAGCGCTGCACTACGTCTTCAATACCCCCGAAGACAAGATCGTGTGGGACGTCGGACACCAGGCCTATCCGCACAAAGTCCTAACCGGAAGACGGGACATTTTTCATACGATCAGGCAGCTCGGCGGCATCAGCGGCTTCCTGCGCCGGGATGAAAGCGTCTATGACACGTTCGGAGCCGGCCACGCGAGCACGGCGATCTCGGCGGCTTTGGGAATCGCAACCGCAAGAGACTTCGATGGCAAAACCTATAACGTCATTGCTGTTGTCGGCGATGGATCTCTCACGGGCGGCATGGCATACGAGGCGATGAACAACGCCGGACTTCTGAAAAAGAACATGATTGTCATACTCAACGACAATCAGATGGTGTCACTTTCGTCCCGAAATCCAAGGGTGTGGACACTGCAGAACTATTTCACCGAGCTGCTCACCCACCCGACGTACAATAAGTTCAAATCAAATGTGTGGGAATTGACCGGCAAGCTGGATTCCCTCGGAGATCGCCTCCGCGGTGTCGCCCAGAGGGTGGAACGCGGTGTCAAGGCGGTCGTGACGCCCGGAATGCTCTTTGAAGCGCTCGGTTTTCGTTACTTTGGCCCCGTTAACGGACATAATGTTGTCAAGTTGGTGGAAATCTTCCGGCACGTGAAAGACATGAAGGGTCCGATTCTCATTCACGCGATCACGCAAAAAGGCAAGGGATACCCGCCGGCGGAAAAGGAAGCTACACGACTTCATGGCGTGACTCCGTTCGATAAGGTAACTGGAGTCTCCCACAAGAATGTCGACGAACGTCCTTCTCTTACGAGCATTTTCGGAAAAGCTCTCGTGGAAATCTGCAGGCTCAATCCGAAAGTGGTCGGAATTACCGCCGCGATGGCAGACGGTACCGGCCTTACACTCCTGCACGAGGAAATGCCCGAACGATTTTTCGATGTCGGTATAGCGGAACAACACGCGGTGACCTTCGCCGCCGGCTTGGCGACAGAAGGTTATATTCCCGTTACGGCAATTTATTCGACGTTCCTCCAACGCGCCTATGACCAGATCATTCATGATGTCGCACTTCAGGGCCTTCATGTGGTGTTCGTGCTGGACCGAGGGGGACTCGTCGGGGCAGATGGCCCAACCCATCATGGCGTTTTTGATTTCAGCTATTTGCGTTGTGTTCCCGGGCTGGTTCTTATGGCGCCAAAAGACGAGCAAGAATTGCGCGACATGTTGTACACGGCGGTCGAGTATAAACGGGGACCCGTAGCGCTTAGATACCCTCGGGGTAATGCCATCGGTGTTCCCCTGAGGTCGGGCTTTCAACGCGTCGAGATCGGCAAGGCGGAAACAGTCCGGCGTGGCCGGGACGCGGCAATTCTTGCAATTGGAAATATGGTCGCCAATGCGCTTGCGGCCGCGGACATTATGGCCGGAGAAGGAATCGAAGCGGAGGTTGTCAATATGCGGTTCGTAAAACCTCTGGATGAGAAGCTCATCAAAGATGTATGTTCCCGATTTCGACACATCATAACTGTCGAAGACCAGGTGGTCGAGGGCGGTTTCGGGACTGCCGTTCTTGAGAGTGTCGCGGCCCAGGGGATTACCGGTGTCAGAGTAAAAACCCACGGCATACCCGACAAATTCATCGAACATGGCTCGCCGTCTCAGCTTCACCGGATGCTTAAGCTCGACGCAGAGGGGATCGCGTCTGTCACGAGAGACTTCCTGGCAGTCATGCCGAATCGCCCTCGTGTAACATCAACTATTGAGAACAAGGTAGTCTGAACTATGGAGAAGCTCCGTATCGGCATTGTCGGCCTGGGCTGGGTCTCGCAAGTATTTCACCTGCCCGTGCTTTCGAGGTTTGATGATATCGAAATCGCTGCGGTCTGCGACCGTGATAAAGCACGCGCGAAGATGATAGCCGATAAATTCAAGATCCCCCGCTGGTACACCGACTACGAGCAGATGCTTCAAAAAGAAGAGCTGCATGCCGTTGACGTCTGTACGAGCACGGATGCGCACCTTCCGATCACCCTGGCGGCACTCGCAGCCGGAAAGGACGTCTTCGTCGAAAAGCCCATTGCGCGTCATTACGACGAAGCAGTGCAAATGGCGGAGGCAGCCCGCCTGCACAAGAAGAAGCTCGTGGTCGGAATGAACAATCGCTTCCGGCCCGACACTATGATTCTAAAGTCCTTCATCGAAAAAGGCGAGCTGGGAAAAATATTCTATACAAAAGCGGGGTGGTTCAAGAAGCTCGCGTATGACCAGCCGTGGATGACCCAGAAGGACAAGTCCGGAGGCGGCGTGTTCCTTGACCTTGGAATTGTTATGCTCGACCTGTCGCTCTGGATGCTCGGTTTCCCGAGCGTGCAGCGCGTGAGTGCGAAAATGTACCGGCAAAAAACGAAAACCGTGGAGGACTCCTGTGTGGCATTTGTCGAGATGAAAGACGGTGTTACCGTGGTTCTAGAAGTAAGCTGGTCGTTCCAATCCGCGCAGGACTTCTTCTATTGCGACTTTTTCGGTTCCGAAGGAAGCGCCATGATCAATCCGCTTCGGATTCACAAGTCGCTCCATGATAACCTGGTGAATGTCACACCGGCCAAGATCGAGACTCCGCAAAACCTTCATAAGAAAAGTTATGAAAACGAGCTTCGGCATTTTGTCGGCGGTGCGCGCGGACTGCATCCAGTGATCTCGACGGGTGATGAGGCTGTCCAGCGAATGAAAATCGTAGAAGCGATCTACGAATCCGCGAGGAAATCGAAGGAAATCGTTTTCAAATAATCGGGCAGATTCCGGAAAGCCAGGGAATTCGGCGGCCTTTCTCTTTCATGCTTACAACGGCCATGCTTAAGACAAGAGTCATAGCCCTTCTTACTGATTTGGGCAAGTCGGATGCCTATGTCGGAGCGATGAAAGGGGTCATTCTTCGCACGACCGCGTCGGCGACAATCGTTGACATCACGCATGACATCACGCCTCAAGGGATCGACCAGGCCGCATACCTGTTGTGGAATTCGTACAGGTTCTTCCCTAAGGGAACGATTTTCGTCGTTGTCGTGGACCCCGGCGTTGGCAGTCATCGAAAAATACTGTGTGTCGAAACCGCTGACTATCTCTTTCTCGCGCCCGACAACGGAATCCTGAAGTACGTGCTGAAGGAAGCCGGATCGAAGCGGGTTATCGCTGTCACGAATTCAAAGTATTTCGCTGAAAATGTCAGCTCAACCTTTCATGGTCGGGATATCTTCGCCCCCGTAGCCGCGCATCTTGCGGGGGGACTCGCCGCTGCGAAACTCGGGACGACAACAATTCCCCGTGCCGGCGAGGACTGGTTTGTGGAAATCGGTCGTGAAAAGAGAATACGCCGAGAAGGCAAGATTCTCCACATCGACCACTTTGGGAATCTGATCACAAATTTCTTCATGCTCAAGGACCTGGCGCCCAAGATGAGGTTAGATGTCGGCCGGCAGAAGGTGACCGATCGTTATCGCTTCTACTCGGAAGCAAGGCCGGGTGTACCGTTTTTGATGAAAGGGAGTTCGTCGTTGCTTGAAGTGTCACTCGTGAACGGAAGTGCCGCCGAGCTCCTTCAAGCAAGGATCAATCAAAAGGTAGTGCTAACGCAAGCTTGATATGGGCCGAAACCTGCAATCCGCTCTTGATGAGTTCTATATGGCTGAATGCCTCACGCTCGCGGTTAAGGGTGCGGGGTACGTCAGCCCCAATCCGATGGTCGGCGCGGTCATTGTAAAGAACGGCAGGATTATTGGCCGGGGATACCATCAACAGTTTGGTAGGGCGCACGCAGAGGTCCATGCACTCAAGAATGCGCGAGACAGGGTTCGCGGTGCAACGCTGTATGTGAATCTGGAACCCTGCAATTTCTACGGAAAGACCCCTCCATGCACGGATGCGATTATTTCCTCTCGAATATCGAGGGTTGTCGTGGGCACAATTGACGAAAATCCGGTGGTCGCAGGCAAGGGAATTCATCGGCTCCGTCGTGCCGGCATCATCGTAACTGTAGGGGTGCTGGAGGATGAATGCAGGAAGCTTAATGAATCTTTCTTCAAGTTCATCAGGCACCACACTCCGTTCGTTACTCTGAAAGTGGCGCAAACGCTTGACGGGAAGATCGCCGATGAGCGTGGAACCTCGAAATGGATCACCAACCGAATGTCACGGGCACTGGTCCATCAGATGCGCTCTCGATACGATGCCGTTCTCGTCGGTGCAAGAACTGTCATCGTGGATAACCCGCAACTTACCGTGCGGAAAGTGAAAGGCCGCAATCCGGTTCGTATCATCCTGAGCAAATCTCTCGAGGTCAGCCCGGAGGCCAAGGTGTTTTCCGGCAACGGGGAAAGGATTTTGTTCACGGATCCGCGTACTGCCGGTCAGCATGCGGCCAGGAGAAGACAACTGGTCAAAAGAGGGACTGAAATTATCGATATTCCTGCCGACCGCAACGGCAAGTTTCCGATTCCCAGAATACTGGAGTCGCTCGGACGGCGGGGCATTTCCTCGTTACTGGTGGAGGGGGGAGCTTCCACGTACAGCGCATTTCTTCATCAACGGTGTGTAGACAAAATACTGTTCTTCGTTGCGCCGAAGGTCCTGGGCAATGGTCTTGACGCGTTCGGCGAGATCGCGTCCGGTGTTCTAGGAAAGGAAGTAAAATTTACAAACGTCTCCTCATGGAATCTCGATGGGGACATTCTAATCGAAGCGTACGTGAAGAAATAGTGTCCTGTCTCGGAAAGGGATTGAATAAGTTTTGAGGCTTTTAACCCTCACCCCTGTCCCCTCTCCCGCTTGCGGGAGAGGGGAATTGAAGGGGAGAGGGTCGCGACCGACATAACAAGAGAAGGACTTACTGAAACCATTTGAGTAACCAGATATTAGAAGGAATATCGATGTTTACAGGCATCATCACAGAAATTGGAACGGTTGAAAAACTCAGCTCGACAGGGGGAGGTCTCCGGTTTCGTATCAACGCGCCACGGTCAGCACCTGACTTGAACATAAGTGATAGTATCTCCATCAACGGTGCGTGTCACACTGTGGTTTGGGAAAAAGGCAAATCATTCGAGGTGGAATCGGTTGAGGAGACATTGAAAAAGACCGCCCTCGGCTCGTTGAAAGCGGGCAGCAAGGTCAACCTCGAACTGCCGATGAAAGCTTCCGGACGGTTCGATGGACACATTGTCCTGGGACACGTTGATGCGATTGGGTCGGTTGTCAAGATCAGCCGGCGGGAGAGCAGCTCAATGTTCACGTTCGCAATAGCAACGATGTTTTGCAAGTATGTCGTTCCAGTAGGGTCGATCGCAGTCGATGGAGTCAGTCTGACTGTTGCGGAAATTGACGGCAATTGTTTCACCGTATCCATCATACCTCACACGATGCAGCAGACGATCTTCCAATCATACAAGAAAGGAACGAAGGTCAACCTTGAATTTGACATTGTCGGAAAGTATATTGAACGTATGATCGACGGTGAACAAGCACGGAAGGTTGCCGGGAAACGCCTCGATAAGAAACGTTTGCTCGAACTGGGATACTGATCGCTGTCATGGCGCGAAAACTCTACTACAGGATTCTCGACGACGGCCGCAGCCAGGTTGCTGACGAAGAATGGGATGCGATTTCCAGGCTGCAGCATTGGTACAATTCAGAGTTCATCTGGACGGCGGGCAAGCTTGCGTTCAAGATGTACGCGATTTTCCCAAACATCGACCATTATTTCTACGAGGAGGATGAACTCTGGCCCCGCATTATTCAGCGGCGGAGCGAATTACGGAGCGCCGGCTGTTCAGAAAACGCCATCGTACGCCAGTTGGAAACCGAAAACCTTATCATCGCGAAGAAGGGTGGATACTTCGATGGGTGTCTGGCGTCGGGTTTTACACGGGTTGCCGCCAATGAATGGAACGCCTATCTTGCCTGCGAGTTCCTCCTGAAAGCTTCGACGATTGCACCACATGCGGTCATTTCGGTCCATGATGAAGGCGCATTCATCAAATCGCGAGTCGTGCGTTTCCACAACGGCGCCGTGAAGGTCCCAATCGTTTCGCAAGAGAGGGTTTCCTTCTTCGAGGCAATGGTCACGCACCGGCATGTTTTTTCTGTTGTCGATCCGGCGAAGTACGACCATTTCCCGGTTTATCGAAACACCGTGTCTGATTTCAACAAGCTTGACAGGGGTGAACAGCACACGGTTGTCAAGGATTTTAGCTGGTTAGGATTTGAAAGCAACTATGACCTCAACGGGGATGATATTCAGGGGTATGATTTGAACAAAAAGGTCACCGGTTTCGAAATTGAAAGATCCTCGATGGCATCTTGAAGTTGATGATTTTTTTCCATATCTTTATAAGATTTGATCAATCACTAAGAGGAAAAATATGTTCAACTTCATAGTTTCGCTGGATATCGTCATTTCGATACTCCTGATGATCGTCGTCCTTATGCAGTCGAGCAAGGGGGGTGGACTTGCTGGCTCGTTTGGGGGCAGCACTGTGGGGACGGTTTTTGGTGTCCGCCGCACGGCAGATTTCCTCAGCAGGACCACGACGATTCTGGCATCAATTTTTATAGCTCTTTGCCTTATTGCGAATATCTTCTTTTTGCCCAGCTCCGCAAAAAGCGTAGAAAGTATCATTCAGCGAGGAAATCCGACCTCTGTTCCGCTGCCGGTTGCTCCCCGTAGTCTGCCGGCGGCGACTCCACAGCCGCAAGGGAAGTAACACCACCGGGAGAGTCCGCCAAAGGCGGAACTCCTAATCAACGGGTTCCTCGTTAAAGCAGTTCGTTTCGCACAGTTTTCCTACCAGTGTTGATGGAATTGTTGAACGTCCCGCCTCGGCGGGACGGAAAGAGAGTTTCAACAATGTCCAACCCACCAAAGATTTACCTCTACAAGCGGAATAATGGTTACTACTGAGTTGGCTAGATCGACGGTGAACGCAAAGCTATTCCATCCTCTCCTGTTAGGAGAGGATTATAGGTGAGGTCTCGTGTGGATTTCTGTCGTTCGAGACTGAGACACTACCTGTTTTCGGGGAGACTTGACTTTTCGTAAAGTGTTTCTTAGGTTATCTTGTAGCTAACGGGTATTATGTTGTTGGCTGAGGGCAATCTATGACAACAATCTCGACGTGCAGCGGAGTGATCGCGCGGCTGATAATGTTGCTCTGGCTGTTGTCACTTGGCGGCTGCTTCTACATCGGGAAGGATGACTATGATGATTTGGTGAGGCGTTCACCCGATACATGGTCAACGAGGGACTGTCTCACCATTGTCATGGCAGCTACACAGAACAACTTTGCCGACAAGAGCACTCAGATCAAAGTTGTCGCGACGGTTTACTCCCCATCCGTCATCATGGCGAACTACCGTAGGGCCCACATACTCGGGCGCCATCACAAAACCACTCAAGTGTCCCTTCCTGGATCGTCTCCGAGTGAATCTCTCGAGAGCATAGCGGATTCGGAATATATTTCATCTCTTGACGTATTAATGCAGGAAGAGGCCGGTCTCTATTTCGATTGGCAGACGGAGAGGTATGTCGATGCTAGGGGGAATTATGTGAAAAGTTTCACACAAATGGATTCTCTGACCTTATTCATCGAGATCGAAAACAAAGGGTGGCCATGTGCAACCCCCGTGCTCATGCCAGAAGTGAAAACATCCCCAGACGGAAAATCAAAAGTGTATTTGCCGATGAGACCACTTTTGATGCCCGGGGATTACCCCTGCTACGTTCCCGACATCACCAACCTTGAAAATCAGATCTATCTTGTGAACGACCAGAATAAATTCATCAGGCCCATGATGGTATGGGGCAGGCGGCAAACCCAGTTGATGACGGATGAAAGCCTTATCGCCAAGTTCCGGATTCGCAAGGATGACTATCATTTTCTCGAGCATTCTGAGCACATGCGTCTGGTCATGACGGGATTCGACCGTGAGATCATGCTGGATTTTCCAGTATCTGTGCTGCGTTAGCAGCGATGTAAAGTAACGCAGGGCTTGTCAGTGAGAACAAATTTAACTTCCTTGACATTAAACAACTTCTTCAACATATTTTTGTATGCTTACTCTAAAAAGAGCAGAATGAATTCTATGAAAGCAATGCTTTCGTACTTAATACTGAGTTCGTTGCTTCTCTTTGGGTGCAAAGAGAAAACCACCCAATCTACTCCATCCACCCCCCAATTTGCTATTTATCTTCTCAGCGATACGACTATTACGGGATATGCCGCATGGAATATGTCGCAGGATAGTTTAGTACTTGCTTCAGAACCATTGGTCAGGCAAGATGATATCAAGTCATACTGGTGGTCCACGCACTCCTTCACTCTGCAACCAACCCTTGATTCTGTGTTCAAGCGTATGAGTACGTTAAGAGGCAAATCCTTTGGTGTGCCTTTCGTGGTAACTGTGGATAATGAACGGATCTATCTAGGAGCATTTTGGTGGGCTTATTCATCATCGATTCCACAAGTTGCATATATTGACGTGATCTTGCCATCACCTTATCAAATTCAGCGAGAGTCGACTTGCCCACAACCTGATTTTAGAAATGATCGGAGAATTCATGACGCATTGAAAGCCGCAGGTATTTTGGTGGAGTAACAGTAATGTGCCGCCTAACTACGACCTCAAGCTGACGTTCACCCATCACTCACAGGCGCGATTTGTTTCTGTAGATCATTCCTCGAGGCTTTCTTCCATTCCATCCCTTGTAACATATTGCCGATCATTCGCTGTTTGACACCTTCTCCTGAAAACCATACCTTACCGTGCATCATTATCACTTGCTTTTGGCCCCTTCTTGAGTTAATTTATTAGTAACTAAAGGGTCATCCGTCACATTATTAGATCGGGAGAATGCAAAAATGAAATCCTTGATTATCACGCTGTGTAGTTTCGTCATCGGTGTTGCTACTACCACGGCAGTTGCCCAGCAACAAAATCTGACGCCGAAACACTTAATGAAAGAAGATTCAGCGGCTGTGGACGCATTGGTGATGTATCCTGACACTATCCGCCTCCATATTTTTGAGGCCTGTGAATACCCTGCGGCCATCGTTAGCATAGCAAGCTTACAGAAAAATTCGAGCAACGATTTCGCTAATCTCATCAGTAGTTATTCCAAGAATGAACAGGAAGATTTCTGGAGTTTGAGCAGGTATCCCGGCTTGATTTCAAAGCTGGCACAGGGAGGTAAAAAATCCGCAGACCAGATCAACGCCATTGTTATCGACTATCCCGCGGATATTCATGAAACGGCATTGAAGTATGGAACGGAGTATTACGACCAGATTCAAAAGATGGACGAGATTCAGGCGCAAACGGATGCCCAATTTGGACAGATCATCGCGGATTATCCTCCGGATGCGCAAGAAGCATTGAGGGACATCATCCAGTTTCCTGAAATAATAAGCCTTTTGAATGATCATCTCAGCCTTACAGTACGGGTGGGCGATCATTTCAGACGAAATCCACAGGGAGTAATACACAGAGCCGACTCTTTAAATCTCGCTGAGACCAGACAGAATGCTGAAGACGCGGAAGCATGGAAACAGAGTATTGAACAAAACCCGGATGAAGCGAATGATTTAAAGAATGCCGCCACTGATTACGCTACCGAAAATGGGTATACACAGGAGGAGGTCAATACGTCACCGGATCCGGATGAAGTATCAAATTACACCTGCAATCCTTATTCTTACTGGTTCGGATATCCTACTTGGTATCCATACAGTTATTGGTATCCTTATCCCTACTGGTTTGATTGCGGATTTTATCATGATAGATCCGGAAGAATAGTGGTCATAGGTTCTCCTTCACACTACTTTACCAACTGGTATTTTTACCAACCTGAACACTGGCATCATTATCCTAACCTGGCCAACGCGTACATAAACCATTATTACGGGCCACGGAGATCGGCTAGCGGCAACGCAACTATTGTGCATACTTGGGTCCGTGATAACAGAAATTATTTACCTAAAGATTTTGTCAACAATAATTCAAAAAGGACTGAGATCATACAGCAGGTTGGCCAACTAAACATGGATGTCCGAAAACAAACAGGGGGGAAACCTGTTTCTCCGGCGGTGAGGGATCAGTATTTTCAAAACAACAGATCTAAGTTTCCATCCCTGAATGCCGATCAAAGAACCAGGATGGAGAGAGATGACCAGCGTCAAAACATGCCGACTGTCATACAACCACCGACAAAACTACCGGCCGTAAAAATTGGCAGACTCGTGCAACAGCCCGTTACGAATCCAAGACAAACGTCCGCGCCTCCCCCTGTAAGAACTGCTAATCCGGTGCAACAACCGGTTGTGAATCCAAGACAAACGCCCGCGCCACCGCCTGTAAGAACTGCTAATCCGGTGCAACAACCGGTTGTGAATCCAAGACAAACGCCCGCGCCGCCGCCTGCAAGAATTGCTAATCCGGTGCAACAACCTGTTGCGAATCCACGACAGACATCCGCGCCACCTGCTTACAATTTTAATAATATAAACAAAGCCCAGGAATATCACAGGGATGTTTGGCAGCAAACTCAACCGACCGTACGACCGCAACCTCAGCCGGCTCCTCGTCCTCAAGCGCAGCAACCTGTGAGGCAGGAACCAATAAACCGGCAATCTCCGGGAAAAAAGAAGTAAATGTTTTTAATAGCGAGTTTTTATCACTATCTTTATTACTACAATTCCTCCACAACCAGAGAAAGGCTCCCTATGCGGAAAACCATTGCAGCTCTCGTCATTCTTCTCGTGTCGATCGGTGCAGCCTGTGCACAAGTGTCGGGGTACAAAATTATCGATAAAGTGAAGCTCGGCGGAGAGGGTGGCTGGGATTACCTGAACGCCGACCCTGTGACCGGAATGCTCTTCGTATCGCGCGGCACGCACGTGCAAGTCATGGATATGGAAAAAAGAACACTTGCTGCCGATATTCCCAACACGAATGGAGTCCATGGGATCGCCTTGGCTCACGAATTCGGCAAGGGGTATATCAGCGACGGGAGAGACTCTGCCGTTACGGTATTCGATGTGAAGACTTTCAAGACGATCAAAGTCATAAAAATCAAAGGTCTGAATCCTGACGCTATCATTTACGACGATGCATCGAAACGCGTCTTCACGTTCAACGGAAGGAGCTCTGACGCGACAGCTATTGATGCTGCCTGGGATTCAATCGTCGGTACGGTTCCACTCGATGGAAAACCGGAATTCGCTCAGGCAGATGGAAGGGGCAATATCTATGTGAACATCGAAGACAAGAGCACCATTACCTCTTTCAACGCGAAGACTCTGAAGGTTCTCAAAACCTGGTCCATCGCTCCCGGAGAAGAAGCTTCCGGCTTGGCGATCGACCGTAATCATCACAGGCTTTATTCCGTGGCGGGGAACAAGAAGATGATCGTTTCGGATTATGAAGCTGGTAAGGTCGTCGCAGATATTCCCATCGGTGAAGGACCCGACGCAGCCGCATACGACCCCGGAAATCATTTTGTATTCAGTTCAAATGGCCGCGACGGAACACTCACAGTCGTCCTTGAAGAAGAGCGCGACACCTACACAGTTCTTGAAAACGTAAAGACACAGCAAAGCGCCCGGACAATGGCGCTCGACCCAAAGACGCATCGGATTTATCTTGCCGCCGCAGAATTCGGAAAGGCCCCCGAACCGACAAAGGACAATCCTCGGCCACGACCTCCGATGGTCCCCGGCAGTTTTACCATATTGATTCTCGGTCGATAACACTGCGCAGGGCTATAATTCTTAGTGAAAAATCTTAAATCCGAATATCTAAATC
The DNA here is from genome assembly GCA_049515655.1 of Bacteroidota bacterium. Lineage (GTDB taxonomy): Bacteria > Bacteroidota > Ignavibacteria > UBA10030 > SZUA-254 > JBEKTW01. The sequence continues at coordinate 31,122 of JBEKTW010000002.1, read as the reverse complement.
CTAAACAAATCCCAAACTCTAATATCTAAACTCTAAACCGTATTGGCATTCTAACGCTCGTCTCGTCCTGCCGACATTCTTTTGGTCAGCATCTAAACGAGTAACCATGGGGTGTTTTGAATTTGGGTATTAGGATTTTAATTTTGTTTAAGATTTCGGATTTCGTGCTTAGAATTTGAGTATGAGTTCGTGTTTCGAATTTATCTATGATTTCGTGCCTAGGATCTCGAACATCCAACATTGTTTTGATCCATTTCTTATGAGAATTTGACCTTTGTTGGCGTTTATTATACACGTGCCACAATATCAGAATAACACTCTAATGTCAATAATAAATAAGATAAATGTCTTGTTATTGGCATAGAAAAGGTCGATATTGATATGGTAATTATTGAACCACTGTACTCGCCATCATTACAAGGGCGAAGGCTCTCATAGGCTCGCAGGGGTCGTTACGTAAAACAGCATTCGTTGTAAGCCTACCTCGATTACATTCACGCTGCTTTTCTATCCCATGGCACGTTCGGTTGCCATTTCGCTTGACCGAAAAATAATCTATGACAAAATACAAATCGACGGATGCGATGAATTTACAGGTGGGATCTGATCTATTCAAGAACAATCAGAATACTTGGGGTCTCATTCTTTCAGGAGGGGAAGGAACTCGACTTCAACCGTTGGTTGCAAAGCTGTATGGTGTGGAACGTCCGAAGCAGTATTGCTCGATTGTGGGCACGCGTTCTATGCTTCAACACACGCTGGATCGGATAAAATCGTTCATACCCTCCCGGCAGATCCTGGCTATTGTCAATCCCCACCATTTGGAATTTGTGCAAGAACAGCTCACTGGTCTTGCGCCGGAGAATATTCTTGTTCAACCGTGTGACCGGGGGACTGCCAATGGCATCCTGTTGCCCCTGCTGCATATTTATCATCGAAACCCGGATGCTCTCGTTGCTATTTTCCCCTCCGACCACTTCATTTTTGGCGAGAAAGAGTTCATGCGATACGTGGCGCGCGCGTTCCACTTTGTCAGTGATCATCGGGATTCGATCATGTTGCTTGGGATTTCCCCATCGAAAGTTGAGCCGGAGTATGGCTGGATAGAAAAGGGAGAAGTCGTCGACAATCCTTGGAATGTGAAGATTCATCAAGTCAAGAAATTTTGGGAAAAACCCGACCAATCAAAAGCTGAAGTCTTATTCCAGAATGGATGTTTATGGAATACGCTTGTTCTTGTTGGACATATTAGAACGTTTTTGTTACAATTTCAAAATGTCGTTCCCGAAATTTTCGACCAATTATACCATACGATATCACTGTATAATCCGTCAGAGAGAGAATCCATTCTAAATGAAATTTATCCGTTGTTGCCTTCGATCAACTTCTCTAAGGTAATTCTGGAATCATGCGCTGATCAATTATGTGTGATGGAAGTATCAGATACTAATTGGAGCGATTGGGGAAACGAACACCGGATATTGTCGGATATTGAACGGCTCAATCTGAAGTTACATGAATACGGAGTGCCGTCAATATCATACCTTTAGTTGTTCGTCGTCTATGATCATGTCGGCTCATGGTACCATAGATGGGTTGGCATGCGATTTTCCCCCGTCTTGTTGACACATCCCAAAGGGATCCCTTCCCCGAGCTGCTTCCGATTTTCCCCTGTTGACACTCTACAGAATCCTTTGTATATTTGCCAAGTACATTACAGGTACGGGATTTCGTGCACTTACCATCAGTTTCAACACGCCTTGTTCGGCATTCAAAATGGACATCAACGACATTCGCCGCTCTTGAGTTAAATGAACATCCACGCATCGTAGGGCCAAGAAAGTAGAGAAGTCATCTCACAATCAATTCCGCCGTGGACGAGCTGAGAGGTCTTTTCGATCCATACTTCGATATCATGGATTTGAGAACAATGGAAATTAGTGCTAAATTTGCTGGGCATAGTGCAAACTATGCATTCATGGAGAAGAAACGGAAACAGCCGAGAAGTAATATTGGCAAATAATAACAAACAGTCAAGGTGAATCCAGATGTATACCGGACTATCGGATAGAATGAAGAAGACGTTGGGACTCGAAAGCTCCCCGATCGCTATTTCTTTCTCCACCGAAGCCCCCGAAGGCGTCGAAAAGATGCAGGGCAGGGCGAGACTGTGTGAGATGCTCGATAGAGTACGGCTTGAAGGTGAATCGTTCTATACAGTTTCTGAGTGCCACGAGTGTGATGGCGGAGCCAGTAGCTGTGGATTGAGAATGATGAGCGAAAGCCGAAAGACAGGAGAGTTCCTCGTTAAATTGGGACTCTTCGGCTCCAAGAGAGCAGCGAGGAGGTTTCTCAACTCGAATCCGAGAATAGAATTTGGGACAGTTCGAGCGCTCTCATTTTCTCCCTTAGAGAAGGCAAAATTCGAGCCGGACGTTGTCGTTCTTATCTGCAATGCAAAGCAAGGGATGCAAATAGCAGAGGCATTTGCATACGAATCCGGGAAGAGGACAACGGGATTGACGGGCCCCCCGATATGTTCTGCAGTTGTCGCTGCTCCTTTTTTGACCGGCGAAGTTGTTTATAGCTTAGGTGACGCCGGCGCAAGAAAGTATATGAAACTCAAAGATGAGGATATTTTCATTGCGATCCCGGCAGAGCTATTACCTGAAATCGTTGAAAATCTTGGAAAAGGGACATAGCCATGAAAAGTGTTTCCCGTTCCTTATTCTTAGTGTTTTCAATATTTGATTTCTACAGCTTGTTCGACCCCAAAGATAGTCAGAATCAGGATTCACGGAATGAGAGAATTTCCTGAATGAATAGGAGCGAGAGCAATTCTGTAAGTATCGCGTGTCAGAGATAAGCTGGAAATGTCTCAAGGTGGATTCTTTCAAATCCAACTATTATTCCCTAAAAAGTCATGTGCCATTTTCACTCACGGAGTAAATAGATCAGAAAGTGAGAATCACGACACCCTCAGACAGCACGTACCAAACATCAACTGCATCACTACCTCAGCGCAACTTTTCGCGCTTGATAGATCATCAAGCTAGTCTATCAGAAGAACTCCAAGATTATTTCGGTGTAAGTGGCAGTTTGTTCTTCCCATCTTCGCCTTCGGATTTCAGTAGTGGCTGGAAAAATTGACAATCGATGAAAACGACACGCGGCAAACGGGTACACGCGCATTTGCCAAGGCAAATGAGCCTCATGGTGATCACCGGTATCTTGATGCTTATCTCAGGTTGGTACCACGACATAGACTGCGTTTAACAACAGAACAAACAACCTACTTTTACAATCATCATTGTAATAGAGAAAGACAAGATTATGGAACGGACTGAAACTTTCCAATTAGATTCTGTCCAACCCCGCCAAAGAACAAGGGGCCTATTTTTAGTCATAACATTCGTTTTGCTATTGTATAGAATCATTGTAATGGTGTGTGACAAATTCGACGTTCAATCAATTCTCATTACTCGAAGTTTTGTTGGAAATGGTTTTCTTTCAAAGCCCCTTTTTTCTGAATTACTTCTTTCAATACTGATTATTCTGTTGCTCTTTCGAAAAGGGCAAATCAGCAAACCGCTGTTTGCTGATTTCACAAGTGGCCTTATGAACGCCATGTGGTTCCTATCATTTCCGGTGATTACAGCATTTTGTCTGTTTACTTTTAAGCAGGAATATTATTGCAGATTTCAGTTCAATGAAATGCTGCTATTGCGCTGGTTGTACTTTATTCTGACCTTTGTTGCAGCGAATAGCATTATCAACATTAATCCATTTCATAAGTTGTTGCGTGTGGTTTTTGTCATCCTCATACTGTTGGTATCCAGTGTTTTGGAAGATGTGACTTTCCATGCTGATGGTTTATCCGTTGTATTCGGAACTATTTCCGGGGTGGGATTAACTCAAGCATTTTCGATTATTGCATTTCGAAATACATCCAAGCGTTCTTTTTGGGCAGGTGTATTTTCTGTCCTGATTACCAGTTCCGTTGTGTGCTTTTTTGTTTTTGCTGCAGTATCCGACAGCACGTTTACTTTTCTCCTTCCGTTTGTAGCTCTCCTCCTTGCGGCAATCTCATTACGCAGTTACAGTGTGAAGCCAAGAGTAATCAGCTTATGCGCTATTTCTCTGTTAAGCATTTGTTTGAGTCTGTTTTTGCCATCGTTCTTCCCACCCGAATATGGAAATGCATTTCGGGAAAATCGTACAGAGACAATCAGGTATCAAGAAACTGTATCAGGAATCCAAATCAATTATAATGACACATCGGTTCATAAGGCATTAGCGCAGGTTGCCAGAATACTTAATGCAGCGAATCAGGCAAGCCGTGATAATTTTGGTGTGTCGCCGGATATTCAATGGATTACAGTTTATGGAATTGAACAAGGTGGTTTTAATGCCATTTATCCACAGGGTATAAGAGGAAACTTTTCATCGCAGGAATGGATAAACGACATTCTTGATAGTGCATTTCTAAATAATCCTAATTTGTCTTGTCAATTCCCGGACCCGGTAAATGCAATTTTGCACGAATATTCCCATTTGTATGGAATATTCCCATATCAAAAATGGATGAGTACAGAATCTGAAGGATGGGCTACCTATTCAGCCACTCGATTGTCAAAATTACTTTTTCAAAAATACGGTGCTGATTTGTGGCAACCTCCCTACAATTATGCAAGCATTGCCGATTCGATAAATGAAGCGCTCTTGTCAGGGCATCCACTAGTTTGGTCACACCCTGAAGAAGTAGGTGCATTCAAAATGTGGAATGAGTATGAAAAACACGCCGGTCTTCAAAATGTGTTTACAAATCGCTGGCAATATACTTCTCGTGACAAGTACGCGGTTTTTATCCGTGAAAATAATCCTTCAGTTGCCAATGATTTTATAAATACAATTATTGGCCAAGAGTCATTTAATCTGGTTTCCAATCTTCCTTCCAAGACATTTGATGAATTATACAAAACGGATGATTGGAAAATGTTCGGGCGACTCATCAATAAATCAGATAATGAAATAGAAAAGAATATTGAACAAATGAAGACTAGAGAAATGAATATTAATGTCCCTGAACCCAAGAAGAACACGGCAAGTATGGAAATAATCTTGATCATTAGTTTGCTCTTGCTTCATATATTCGGACAACTCAAATTGAAAAGAAATAGATAGATAAGGGAACTCTTCATCAGAAATTAAGTAATCTGATAACTGGGCCGCCTTGTTGGCCACGGAAGCGCTTCCCCTTTCCCCGGGTTGGGGGAAGGGGAAGATTACCGGAAGAACTCCACTTCCATTCGCTTCGTGGTGCGCCAATAGCGGCGTTTCGATGTACACGCTGCAGAACCTGATGGGACACTCTTCCATAACGGTGACGGAGTCCTACGCGACCCCCGACCAGGGGAGCGTCCGTGCCGAAGTCGCCAAGATCACTCTCGAAAAACGCTAGCAGTCGCCCTCCTTGAAAGTCTGCCCTTTTTTTATTAAATTGTCAGGGATTTCAAGAACATCTAACACTTTTTGTTCGGATGTTGTGTTGGGAAGTCGGGAAAACGCACAGAATAGATACTTTTTTTGCAAACGCGCCCATGGCTCAATTGGTAGAGCAGCTGACTCTTAATCAGCGGGTTCCAGGTTCGAGTCCTGGTGGGCGCACTCCGAATGTTTCGAAACTTAGCGAGCGAAATGGAATGAAGCGATGCTAAGTTTCATGAAACATTCAGGATCCGCCGCCTTTGTGGCGGATAGGTTCCAGTCCCGCCAAAAGAAGGCGGGATCCTCAAAACGGATGAGAAGTTAGCATCTGCCTTATGTCAAGGTATAGCTAACTTCTTTCGTTTTGGGAGTTCGAGTCCTGGTGGGCGCACCATTCAAATTAATGAGTTAACTGAGAGACCCGCCTAAGTCCCCGCGCTATTCAAAGGAATATCTAACGACTGACCCGCCTTCTCTGCCAGAGTTGCCGGTCCTCCTCCGGCAGGCCGGGGTGGACTTGCTTTTGTGTGACGTGTGTAATACATTACAGGGAGAAAGGAGCAACACAATGGCAAAGACAGCTATGGTAAACGCGCGGATTGAGCCTGAGCTCAAAAATGCGGCCGAAACAATTTTCCATCAGTTAGGATTGACGACTGCCCAGGCTCTCGCGCTTTTCTTCGCATACGTGAGGAACTACAGAGGCTTGCCCTTTGAGGTGCGCATCCCTAATGCAGCTACCAGACGGGCAATCAAAAACGCTCGTACAGGTGTTGGGGTCAAGAAGTTTCACTCGGTAGAAGAGATGATGGAGGAGCTTGAGTCCCGATGAAATTAGGACTCCGCCTTGTCCGAAGCAACCAGTTCAAGCGAGACTACAAACGGGCACGGAAGCGGGGAAACGACCTCATGAAGCTGGTAGACGTGGTAGACCAACTCGCTCATGGTCAGTTTCTGCAAGCAAAGTACCGAGACCACGCTCTGCTCGGTGAATACTCCGACTGTCGTGAGTGCCACATTGAGCCTGACTGGCTGCTGATGTATAAACGCACACGGGATGAACTAGTTCTGATACGTACCGGAACGCACGCTGACCTGTTCGACTAGAATTATGTGATTTGCCAACAATGGATTTGAAGCTTGGAGCGATTACAGACGCTGGCAGAAAGGCCTTGAAGCCAAAATTCTTTTCCCCCTCTGTCGGTGTCGCTTGGTAGTCGTGTTCAGGATTCGGATTGCGTATCTTCTGTTGTACTTACACACACGGGTGAACAGACAGTTACCACTTATGGATCTCAACGAGACATTCCTGTCTTGATTGTTTTCTCATAATCGCGGCCCTTTGATTTGGGTTACCTATATTATGAGGCAACGAATCAGTCATCCAACCCCTTCGGTTACCCTTCCTGTCGGACAGTCCGTGTGGCGACGCGTTTGCATCATCAGCGGTATCAGCGGTCCGACTTGATTATGAATTTCTGGCATGATATATTACACGCATGAACAACGCATTCATGGAATTTGTCTCTTGTCAAATGCAGGTGAGTGCATCTCGGCACACGTCCCGCCAATTCTTCCCACGTTTCTCAAGGTAACTCGTCTGGTCCGACCGTCCGTCCATTCTCCCCAAGGAATCATTGAATAGCAGCACAAACAACCGGAAGCCAACGCCAGCTATGCCTGATAGAGATAGATATTGGGTTGCTTCGCTCGAAGGGGAGCGATTGCCTGGACTTTCTCCACCGCCTCTCCACGAACGACATGAATGGTTTGAATCTTGGGGAGCACCGCACAACGGTTCTTACAAGCGAGAAAGGAAGAATAATTGACATCGTTACCGTCCTGAAATTGGAGGATTCTCTCATCCTCACCACCAGCACCGGAAACTCACAAGGATGAAAGACTGGCTCGAAAAATTCATCATTATGGAAAATATTCAAATAGTCGATGTAACTGCCGATTTTTCAAGATATTGTATCATTGGACCTAAAGTTATTGCAGGCATTCAACAATTAGGCCTGGCTTTGGATCTTTCTGAGATCAAGGCATCATGAAATCGACTGGACACCAAGTGGCCATTGTAACTGGGTCGGGAAGAAGGCTCGGCAGACAGATTGCCCTGGCTCTCGCCGGGAATGGCTTCGACCTTGTCGTAAACTACCTGCATTCGGCAACGGGAGCACGCCAGACGGTCGATTTGATTCAAAAGATGGGTCGGAAAGCTATCACCGTCAGGGCCGATGTTGCAAAGAAGGCAGACGCACAACAATTGATACATAAAACGATCTCTCAATTTGGCCGGCTAGACCTTCTGGTAAACAATGCTGCAATCTTCATCGAGAGTCCTTGGAACGAAACAACTGAACAGATTTGGGATCGGACAGTCGATACGAATCTCAAAGGCACGTTTTTTTGCTGCCAGTCTGCAGCATCGTACATGATCACGAAAAAACACGGCAGAATCATAAATATCGCTTCGTTAGGGGGCATCCAGGCCTGGAAGGAGCATCTGCCATACAGCATTTCCAAAGCAGGAGTTATTATGTTAACGCGATGCCTGGCCAAAGCCCTCGCTCCCCTAATCGCTGTGAATGCAATTGCGCCCGGGACTATCATTATCGACGGAGAGGAATCACCCGATCAATTGCACATTCCTATCGACAAAATACCTTTGAAGCACTATGGCAAACCCGCCGATATCACGGACTTAGTCTTGTTTCTTGCAACCACGGCAAACTATATTACAGGTCAGACTTTCGTTGTGGATGGCGGCAGATCAGTTCAATAAACTCGACGCAAAATGAACTACTCAACAGTCACATATGAAGTGAAAGATCGGGTCGCAACTGTTACGATGAATCGTCCCGATAAACGCAATGCCCTTGACGAAACAATGATCGAAGAGCTGGCGGGAGTACTGCAGAACATCAACAGGTCTGCGGAATCGCGAGTCGCGATCCTTACCGGTGCCGGCGGTTTCTTCTGTGCGGGAATGGACCTGGATTATTTGAGGATCATGTCCGATAAAGGACACGAAGACAATTTAAAAGACGCCCATAACTTCTTGAATTTATTAGAGATTGTTTCAAATCTTAAAAAGCCAATCATAGCTATGGTGGATGGTCCCGCTCTTGGCGGCGGGTGCGGTCTGGCCGCGGCTTGCGATTTTGTGCTGGCGGCAAAAGATTCCTCCAGACTGGGAACGCCTGAGGTTCACCTTGGCTTTGTCCCGGCGGTTATCCTCGTGTTTCTCATTAAACGAATGGGAGAGGGGAGAGCCAAAGAACTTGTGCTCCGAGGAAATATTCTTGACGCCGCAAAAGCAAAAGAGGTCGGTTTGGTAACGGAAATCATCGAAGACAGTAAACTCAAACCAACGACGGTTGCATTTGCTGAGGAGCTCGCCGCGACAACGAGCCCATCTTCCATCAACCTGACAAAAGAGCTGTTTTCGCGAATGAATGATATGAATCTTAAGGAAATCATGGAGTACGCTGCCAATTTGAATGCTCTTGCACGGAAAACTGGAGATTTTCGGAAAGGAATTGATTCGTTCATCAAAAAGGAAAAATTACAATGGTGAGTAGACCATCTGACGGCCTAAAGAAGCACATCCGGAGCATACCGGATTTCCCCAAGAAGGGGATCGTGTTCCGGGACATCACAACGTTGCTGAAGGATAAGAAAGCACTCAAGTCGGCGGTTGACATGCTGTACAGGCGTTACCACACCAAAAAGATCGTGAAAGTAGTCAGTGTTGAATCCCGCGGGTTCATTCTCGGAAGTGCGTTGGCATACTGTCTCGGCGCCGGGTTTGTCCCCGTCCGAAAGCCGAACAAACTGCCGGCGGAGACAATCAAAGAAGAATACCAGCTCGAATATGGAACCGACACCCTTGAAATCCACACCGATGCTATTCAAAAAGGGGAGAGAGTTCTCATTGTTGACGATTTGCTGGCCACAGGGGGCACCGCAGAAGCAACCTGCAGGTTGGTGAAGAGATTAAAAGGGAAAATCGTCGCGCTTGCATTCTTGATTGAGCTTGCATTTCTGGGGGGAAGGAAGAAACTGCACGGCCACGAGATTTTTTCTCTCATTAGGTACGATTCAGAGTAGAGTCCCCGTTTCCGAGTCTATTCGCCGTCTGTTGGACATAAAAGGTCGGGAGTACAACTCCCTCCCAGCCTGAGTTCTGGGAGGGAGCTTCGCTCCCGACCTCTGAAACTCATGCCCCCCCAGTTACCAATCTCCCGGCTGGCTTGTCCCCCATTGGACCGAGCTCTGCCGGAGAATTGTCACCCGATCTCGCTTCGTACCTGCGCTCGCTGCCTACGCGATTCCAAGAACGGCGCGGTAGGCTGGAATATCCAAGAAACCATGCCCGCTGATATTGAACGCTATGACTTTCTTTTCTCCAGTTTGCTTGCATTTCATAGCTTCGTCGATCGCACAGCAGACCGAGTATGCTGACTCTGGCGCCGGTAACCAGCCTTCGGCTTCAATGAACATTTTTGTGTTCTCAAATACATGCTTCTCGTCGCTTGGATAAGCAACGGTATCAATGTATCCTCTGTGCCGCAAGAGACTGAGGATTGGTGAGCAGCCGTGGTAACGCAACCCATCCCCTTTGATTGGCTGCATGTCGTGCTGATGACCGAGAGAGTACATCTTCAGCATCGGAGTCATTTCAGCATAGTCGGCAAAATCATACTCGTATTTCCCCTGCAAATTAGGTGCGACCTGGCTTTGCGCCGCAATGAAACGAATTCTCTTGCCTTTGGTCAGCACATCACCGAGAAAGGGGATTGCGAAGCCGCCGAAATTCGATCCCCCGCCCAGGCATGAAATAACCAGATCAGGATAATCATCGAATAACTCGAATTGCTTCTGTGTCTCCAGGCCAATAATCGTCTGATGCATGAGAACATGATTGAGGACCGATCCTAAGCAGTATGTTGCCTTCGGGTCGTTTTGCGAATCCTCCAAACCTTCTGAAATTGCGATACCCAGCGAGCCAACGTGTTCCGGATTCTTTTCATAAAGAGTCTTGCCAAACGACGTCCTTGGGCTCGGTGAAGCATAGACCTCCGCACCAAAAAGCTTCATGAGCGACAAGCGATCCTTTTTCCAATTGTACACGCTGCGCACCCAGAACACAGTACATCTCAAACCGGAGATCGCCGCGGCATATGCGAGAGCCGTGCCCCATTGACCGGCGCCGGTTTCTGTGGTTACGCGCTCGAATCCCTGCTGCTTCGCATACCAGCACTGAGCGAGAGCTGTATTCACTTTGTGGCTACCCGTAGGACTGAAGAACTCGCTTTTGTAATAAAGCCGTGCTGGGGTGCCCAATCTCTTTTCCAAATTCGTCGCTCTGAAAAGCGGGCGCGGTCGGCCAGCCTTGGCATGCAAATCCATAATCCCGCCGGGAATATCAATCCATTTTTCCTGTGAGAATTCCTGTTTGAGGCATTCAGCCACCATTAAGTTTGGTAAGTTCTGGATGCGTGAGGCGCCTTCTTTGGGATCCATCGGCGGCGGTAACGGTTCCGGGAGGTCGGGAATGATGTTATACCATTGAGTCGGGAGTTGATCGGAATCCAAGTTGACTATGCATTTCATTTTGTGTTCTCCTCAGTTTGGACATCGGTTTCTAACCAAAAGACTGATTTATTTATGTGAAGTTGAATTTAGAAAAACGATTAACAAATGTCAATAAATTCATTGCTACTGAGCGAATTTACTCGTAAATTGCTTAGCAAAATGTGTTGAAAACATGAAAACCATCATCGAACCATTCAAAATAAAGACTGTTGAACCGATTCAGTTTACCACAGTTGAAGAGAGGGAGCGCATTCTTCGCATGGCGGGTTACAATCCGTTCATGATTCGCGCCGAGGACGTCCTGATCGACCTGTTGACCGATAGCGGCACATCTGCAATGAGCGCGGCACAATGGGCGGGGATGATGGAAGGGGATGAATCATACGCTGGCGCAAGAAGTTTCTTCCGCTTCGAGAAAATCGCAAAGGAAATTACCGGTTTCAAGTACATCATTCCGACGCATCAGGGTAGGGCGGCGGAGAAAATCCTCTTTACCGTTGCCGGCGGTCCCGGCAAGTTCATACCAAACAACACACATTTCGATACGACGAGAGCGAATGTCGAGTCCTCCGGAGCCGAAGCAAGAGATTTTCTCGTCGAAGTTGGAAAGAATCCGGAAACGATAGCCGACTTCAAAGGAAACATGGATATTCCCGCGCTCGAGCGGTTCATCCGGGAGAAAGGTGCGGAGAACATACCGCTCATCATCATCACGGTCACGAACAATGCCGGGGGCGGACAGCCGGTCTCCATGGAAAATATCCGTCAAACAAAATCTGTTGCCGCACGGTACGGGATCCCCCTGTTCCTCGACGCATGCAGGTTTGCAGAGAACGCTTTCTTCATCAAGATAAGGGAAAAAGGATATCAGAATAAATCCGTGAAAGAAATCGTGCAAGAAATGTTCTCGTACGCGGACGGATGCACGATGAGCGCGAAAAAGGACGCTCTCGTCAACATGGGCGGCTTCCTTGGACTGAACGATGATGACCTTGCAATGGAGGCAAGAAATATCCTCGTCGTCACGGAAGGTTTTCCCACCTACGGCGGTCTGGCAGGTCGCGACCTGGAAGCGATCGCTCAGGGTTTGGAGGAAGCCCTTGATGAAAACTATCTCGCATACCGGATTCGTTCCGTCGCATACCTGGGCGACAAATTAGCACACGCCGGCGTGCCCATACTTCAACCGCCCGGCGGCCACGCCATCTATCTCGACGCGAAGCGTTTTGTGCCTCACATTCCTCCGCATCAATTTCCCGGACAAGCGATCGTTTGTGAATTGTATCGGTGGGGAGGAATTCGCTCGGTAGAGATTGGGAGCGTGATGTTTGGTCGGACCGACCCCAAGTCCGGGGCGTTTTTGCCAGCAGCGATGGAGCTGGTACGCCTGGCCATCCCGCGACGCGTGTACACTCAGAGCCACATCGACTATGTCATTGAGGTCGTGGTGGAGGTGTTCGGGAAACGCTCACACATGAAAGGGTTCCGGATTCTCGAAGAGCCGCCCATGCTCCGTCACTTCACCGCGCGTTTCCAACCCTTCTAGATGCCTACGTCCATGATAACGTGCCCTATTTGTCGAAAAACGAATCACCATCTCGCGCCGATTTGTGAATTCTGCGGGTGCTTTCTTCAGCAGAAAATCGATAATCTCAATTTGTTTGAAATGATGTGGCGGGTTGTCGAGTCACCGCAACAGGCGTTTCGAACGATCGCCCTGGCACGACATAAGAACTACATGATCGTCCTCAGTTCGGTTGCCGGAGTGGGTCTCGCTTTCACCTTGTTTTGGTTCCTTAATGTCGGTGATGTTCTCACGGACCTCATAAGTCTGGTCGCGTACGGAGTATTCTTTGGACTCTTCCTGGGTCCAATTTTCGTTCTTTTCTTTAGCATATTCGTCAAGCTGGTCACGTTGTTCAACCGAACGAAGGTTCAGTTCAAGAATATCTACTCTGTGTCATCCTATGCCCTCATGCCGGTCGTCGTCACTGTTTTTTCGCTCCTGCCGATCGAGCTCTTAACGTTCGGTGTCTATATGTTCTCCAGGAATCCTTCGCCGTACACGCTGAAGGCGTTCTCGTATGTCACGATTCTGGGCCTCGACGGCCTGTGCGCTCTTTGGACGGTCATCCTCTTTGTGACGGGTATGAAGGTTCTGCTGGACTCAGGTTGGACAAAGGCGATTCTTGTCTCGTTGTGTTCATTGCTTGTTTTCTCTGGCGCCATTGCCGGAGTGATTATGACGATCCTATCGAGGATCCCGATACGAGTATGAGCAGGGAGGAGTTCGAGAAAATAGTCGAGGAATCCTTCGAGTTGCTGCCCCCAAGGTTCAAGTCCGCGATCGAAAACGTCGGGATACTGGTGGAGGACTATCCCGACGATGAGCTGGTCAGGAGAGTAGGTCTCACTTCCAAGCGTCAACTCCTTGGACTGTATCAGGGTGTGCCTCTGCAAAAGCGAGGGTCATGGTACGGTATGTCGCCGACTCTTCCGGACAAGATCTCACTCTATCAAAAAAATATCGAACAGTCTTGCAGGACAGACCAGGAGATTAGAGAAAAAATTGCGGAAGTATTAATCCATGAGATAGGCCATTACTTTGGCATGACCGATAAGGAAATTCGTGCGGCAGGATATTAGGGAAAAAATTCGTATATTAACAGCGTAAAATTTTGAGGGAATCCATGGGAAAAGTCATATTTACTATTTCATACGAGATCGACCCCGCGAAGAGGGATGAATACCTCGACCTCGCCGACAAGATGAAGAGTCACCTGGCGGGGAGCAAAGGCAAAAATTACGCCATCTACGAACGCAAGACAAAGAAGAACAGCTTCTCCGAAGTATTCATCTGCAAGAATGTGGAAGAATACGACCAACTTGAAGACGACCAGGACGAAACGACCGAGGAGTTAGTCGGTCGCCTGGAGGGCCTTTTGACAAACGGCAAGATGAAGTACTCGACGTTAATCGAGCTTTGATAATAGCTGTTTTCTCTGAGTTCTCTTTCCCTCCCCACAAACAATTACACCGGCAAAACTCGATTACTGTTTCCTTGCCTCCAGGATCGCTTTGAGCGTCACTTCCTGGGTTCCCCGCTTCACCACGATCGTTACCTCGTCTTTCGGCTTAAAACTCTCCAGGCTGTACATGAAGTCGTAGATATTCTTCACATCCTTGCCCCCGAATTTGATAATCACGTCGCCCTCCTTAAGACCCGCTTTTTCAGCCGGACTTCCTGGCCTTGTTCCGGAAATTTTCAATCCTGCCGCATCCTCGGCGAAATCAGGTATAACTCCAAGGCTCACCTGGGCTCCGCGGCGGTCACCCTGCGCAGCCGGGGCCGCCATCCTTGTGAAGGTGGGCTTTTCTGCCATGTCGGCAATGTCTGATGCGATTCTCGCGACATACTCGACTACTTTTTGTTCGCCGGGATAGTTGATCTTGTCCCAAGTGTCCGACGGCTTGTGGTAGTCTTCATGCAAGTTCGTGAAGAAGAACATGACGGGTAAGTTCTTGGCGTAGAACGATGCGTGATCGCTTGGTCCGTACCCGTCGGGTTTGAGCTTGAGTTTTAACGATGAGTCCGCGTTTTCTTTCTTTGCGATCGGCTCCCATTGAGGGGAGGTCCCCATTCCTTCAACGATCAGCGTGCTGTCTTTCAGCCGGCCAATCATATCCATGTTGATCATTGCAATGGTGCTTTCGAGCGGGACGGTCGGATGCTGAACGTAGTAGTTGGAACCCAGCAATCCCATCTCTTCGCCGGAGAACGAAGTGAACAGGAGGCTCCGTTTGAATGCTTGCCGGTGGGCCGAGAAATATTGGGCCAATTCGAGAACACCCGCCGTTCCCGAAGCATTATCATCCGCGCCATGGTGGATTGCCACCGTGTCGGGCTTCAATGAACCGGAACCCTGTCCACCCATCCCCAGATGGTCGAAGTGCGCCCCAATAATCACTGTCTGGTTTTTTAGCACCGGGTCGGAGCCTTCAAGGAAACCCAGTACGTTGGCGGTCGTTGCATAATGTTTGACAATCTCCGTTTGCATCATAACCGTGGTATGGGCAACCTCGAACGACATCGGTCTTTTTGTATCGTAGATTTTCTGCTGAATCGTTTTAAGGTCGTTTCCTACGTCGGCTGACCGCAGCAGCGAATCTGCCATCGACGATTTGAGATTGACAATCGGAATTCCCGACGCGGTGGCCTGACCCTCGAGGCGGAGAGTAACGAGGCCTGGTTTCTCCTCGTCTGCAGGTCCGGTAACCATGATGATGCCGATAGCTCCTTTATCGCGCGCCGTGAACGCTTTCAGGTAGGGCGATTCGTATCCATGGAACCTGCTGTCCTTCGACCCGATGTCGGGTGTGAAGCGGAGCATCATGACAATTTTTCCGTGCACGTCAATGTTTGCGTAGTCATCGTACTGGAGTGAATCTGCTTTGATACCATAGCCGACAAATGCCAGCCCGGCGGAAATGCTGGTATCCGAGGAATTGGCCATGGGACGAAAGTCTTCATCCGGAGTCAACTGCATCCGCGTGGATCCCACTGTCACGTTCAGCCTGTTGTGCTTTCCGGCAGAAATAGCAGAGGTCACCTTGAAATACTGAAAGTAATCCCCATGATCTCCCCTGGGCTCAACACCGTACGATTTGAACTCGTCTGCGATGTAGTGGGCCGCCGTTGTGTTTCCTTCCTCCCCCGATTTTCTTCCCTT
The DNA here is from genome assembly GCA_049515655.1 of Bacteroidota bacterium. Lineage (GTDB taxonomy): Bacteria > Bacteroidota > Ignavibacteria > UBA10030 > SZUA-254 > JBEKTW01. The sequence continues at coordinate 15,301 of JBEKTW010000002.1, read as the reverse complement.
GAGTTCATCGGAGGCAAGGTATTTGATGTGTTGCTGAAGTTCGATGGCGGTGATGTCGGAGCTGGTGTACCTCTCCGGCTGAGAAGAGCATGCAATGAGACCGAATGAAAATCCCAGAAGAATAAGCAATTTTTTCATAGCAAAGTTCCCATGTTATTTGTTGTATATTTCCAGAATATCTACCAACTCCATTAGTTTCCCGACCATGCATGTGCTTGCCGTGCCGTGCAACTCACGAGCAACGACCCTTATGCGCAGGCCCTCCTGCAGCAACGGTTTCATTTTTTCCCCCGCGATCTCATAGTGGGTGCTGTCATCGGCCACGAACTGCCAGCAGCCCGATTCAACCTTCACGTAATGCATTCGACCCGTGAGGACGAGAACATCTTTTCCGTAGGACTTTGTCGCGTGCGAAGAACTGCACGCACACACCGCTACAGAGACGAGAACGAAGAATAGGAAATCAAGTGCGGGTATCCTGCAAGCAGGAAATCTCAGGGACGTCACCCTCACGGCAGCCAATCTGCGATGAAAATATTAATTTCGTATTTTGACCTGCCGTTTCTGCCCGAAGCAAAAACTATCTTTTTCCCATCCCTTGTGAACATCGGAAAGCTCTCGAACTTCGGGCTGTAGGTGATTCGGTCCAGTCCTGTTCCGTCGATATTGATCATATACAAATCAAAATCCATCTGGTTGTCCGCCGCTGCTTCCATATTCGAGGCAAAAACTATGTGCTTCCTGTCGGGATGGACGAACGGAGCAAAGTTCGCCGCGTTGTTATGGGTAAGCTGTTGTTTGTTTGAGCCGTCGGCATCCATGATGAAGATTTGCAGGTTCATCGGCTTGATTTTTTCTTCGGCCAGAAGCTCTTTGTAGTCACTAATTTCCTTTTCCGTTGTGGGATGGTACGCACGATAGACGATTTGTTTCCCGTCGGGGGAGAAGAAAGGACCGCCGTCATAGCCAAGTTCGTGCGTAAGTTGACGAACATCGCTGCCGTCCAGGTTCATCGTGTAAATATCAAGGTCACCATTGCGAAGAGAAGTGAACGCAATCTTGTCGCCTTTAGGCGAGATGACAGCCTCGGCGTCGTATCCCGGCGAATCGGTGAGGCGCTTCGTGATGTTGCCGTTCGTGTCTGCGACAAAAATGTCGAAGCCCGGATATAATCCCCAGACGTACCCCTTTTTCCTGTCGGGAGCCGGCGGGCATTTCGCGTCTGCAAGATGAGTGGAGGCATATAAAATATGACCGCCGTCAGGGAAGAAATAGGAACAGGTCGTCCTGCCTTTTCCGGTGGAAAGCAATTTGACATCCGAACCGTCGATGTTCATCATAAAAATCTGGTCACAGGCGAAGCTGTCGCGAGTCGACTGGAACACGAGTTTTGTGTCGTCGAATGAGAAATACGCTTCTGCGTTTAATCCGCCGAAGGTAAGTTGGCGGATGTTCCCGAAGTGCCTTTCCTTCGGAAAATGCAGTGAGTCGTTGGTCTGGGAAAACATGATTGCAGTCACGCCCAGCAACGGCATGAGAGAGATAATGATCCTGACGCTCAACGAAGAGAGAATTTTTTCAATGAATTCGAGTCGATCGTAAAATAGGTTCATACGTTTTTGTGTGGATGAAAAAATTGGGTATTACATTAATAGTATTTGGAATCTCGCGCCATGCGTCGCAGTTGCCGACCTGCCCGCCATCCTCGCTGACCAACCACTGGCCGGCTTGCCTGGAAGCACGATTCGGTTAACAGGTGCTGCCTGAAACAGCTTTCTCTTTTACTCCAGTTGTCCCCTTTGTTTATTTCAGCTTTTTGAGCGAGCTCAAATCCCTCGCTTTGTATTCGAGGTCAATATACGCAATTTCCCCGTTCTTGTCTACCGCTTTGTGCATCTCCCGCTCCAATCCGCGGGGTAGAAGGCGGGACGATGTTCCTCTTAGCGACCAGGCCCGAAAGTTTCAAGCTCTCGCCTGCGACAGAGTCCTCCGTTGCGTAGGGGAGGGAGAAGTCGGGTGCGGGTCACCGACTCTTAGTTCCTTTGGAGCCGCCTCCTGTCCGGATGTGAAACTCGAAATCATTAGGGGAAAAAAGAACGATATCAAGGCATGTTTCATTTTGTGTCCTTTCAGGGAATTTGCAGCCTCTCACGAATCGTTTGTTAACGTAGTGCTTCGAATACCCTCGACGTTGCGTCCCAGTGTAGCCTGCCGTGATTCTCATCCCACCATTGCCGGACTTTCTGCAGCTCGGTGCTCTTGAACTCGAATTGGATATGCTGTCGTAGATGATCGTAGGCGTCGTCGGCAAAGACACCACCCTCTGAAATGATCGCTATGAGCTGGGGAATCGCCTCGGCGTTGCCAAGTTCCAGAGCAGTTTCCAGGAGTTGTATCCGTATCTCGACATCCTCTTCGATCTTTGCCGTCTCGACGAGCCTCAGGGAAGCCTCGCCATCGCCGAGTGTTCGGATAGCCAGAACGGCACTTCGGCGGACCTCATCCGACGGATCATGTAAGAGTTTGACAATCTCCGGAACGGCCGACTTCTCGCGCAGTTTTGTTGCAAGATCGACCGCAAGTTTGCGAACCTGCGCGTCTTCGTCGTGCATTCTCTCGATAAGCAACGGTAACCATTGAGTTTTCTTATCGCTGTAGGACTCCAGATTAGCGATGGCAGTCTGGCGGTCGGTGCTCAACTTGCTGCTCAGCATATGGAGCGTGTGCTGGAGCGGGTCTTCTTCGGCTTTGCGGAAGAAAAAGAGGCCGCCGACAAAGATTGCGACAATGGCGAAGGATCCTGCCATGTTGCGCAGTGCAATTGATTTGCGCGGAGCAAGCTTGAGGTAACGATAAATCCCGGTGGCGATGAGCGCGAGAGCGAAAAGAACAACCACGAGCGGACTTGTCGGCAATCCCGTATCCCACGAAAGCTTCACACCGATGAAACTGATGATCGAGCCGCCAATCCATCCAAGCGTCAGGCGCGTGCTGAGTTTGTCCGAGACCAGCATCGCTCCGACAGACGGAATCACGAGGTAACTGAACACCAGGAAGACGCCGGCAATTGCCACAGAGCTCGTAATGACGAATCCGAACGACATATAGAACAAGAAGTCCCAGAACCTCACGCTGACGCCGGATTCTTCGGCCTTTGCCGGGTCGAGTGATATCGCCATGAATTTCTTCCTGAAAATGAAATGGAAGAGACCGACGCAAGCATAGATAATGGCTGTTTTGATGACGACGTACCCCTGCACCCAGAGAAGCTCGCCTTTTATGATATGGTCGAGTTCCTGCGGTCCCAGGGCGCTCTTGGAAAGCACCAGAATTGTCGCAGCAAACGTCACAGCATACACAATGCCGATGATCGCTTCATGCGGAACTTTTTCTCCTTTCATGCGCGTTGCGGAGAAGATAAATGCGCCAAAGATCGTGAAGGCGAGGGAATAGAGATACAGCGCCGTGAGGTCTTTGCCGACCTCATATCCCAGGAGAACACCTATCACGGTGCCGAGGGCGGCAATTTGAGCGAGTGCGAGATCGACAAAAATAACTTTACGTGCTATGACGTGTACGCCGAGATACACGTGGATGCCGGTCAAAACCAGGCAGGCCGCCAGAGGCCATATCATCGTCTCAGGTATGTAAAAGAGTTGCTCCATGTGATTCCATGCCTGCTCGATTATTTCAACGATTGTGCGATATCTTCAATCAAGAACGTAATAAGGTTCTCATACGTCGTAAGTTCTTCAGTAGCACCCACGTCCATGTAAGTGACAACCACTTTTGCTCCTGTTTTGCTCGCGACATAATCTGCCGCTTCCCTTGAATAAAAGTTATCGTTGAGAATTACCTTGATCCCTTCGCGGTTCACCTGTTCGACAACCGCATCGCGGTGTTTCGGGGGAGGAGGGATACCCGGTTTCTCTTCAAGTTCTCCCATAATTTGCATCCCGAACCTGTCGGCAAAATAAATGTACGTTTTATGATAGGAAATGATCTTTGCATGGTTGAGCGCTTGAGCCATCTTCATCCATCCGCCCAATTTTGAGTCGAGCTTCTTGGCCTTCAGCCAATCCATGAGCTCGTCATTTTTGGCCTTGCGCGTGAGGATGTCGCCGCCGGATTTGCCTACCGCTTTCAGGAGTTCCTCACCGAACATTGACGCATCGAGGCGGTTCTTGAATTCCTCGAGCTGATGCTGGTAGTATGATTCGTTGGGCGGGTCCAGTTGCTTTAACCGTTCGGCGATATTTCCCGCAACGATTCTTACATTGAGCGGGTCAAGCCACACGTGGGGGTTTCCCTGGGGGTGAATATCTCCCCAGGATCGGGAAACTTCCGTCGGAAGCTCCTTCACCGGGACGTTGATCGTGGCGATCAAATGCCCGGGGCTGCCGACTTGAATGGAGGGGTTTCCGGATGCGTCAACAACGTTCTTCGCCCACATATCCAATGAAAGACCAGACTCGATGAAGAGGTCGGCATCGGTTGACATCTGATTCATTCTGGGCGTCGGCGTGACGTAATGAGGGTCTTGCTTCGGGTTGGCGAGAGCGCTGACTTCGACTTTATCGCCTCCGATCTGCTCGGTGACATATTTCAAATAATTCAAGGTCGTGACCACCTTGAGCTTCTTGGTTTGCGCCGGAGAAACCTGCGTCATCACAAGAATCAGAAAGATCGATATTTTGAGAATCGTTTTCATGTCTATTCCTTTATTATTTATCAGTTCGAAGACCTATTTGTTAACCCAGTACGGTTCCGTGGGGTGTGAACCGAAGACCAGGTTTACGTCGAGAAGGATGGTATTGAGATTATTCTGGGCAGCGATATCACTCAGCCGGTGCTCGAAGCCCAACCGGAACCTCAAGAATTCCGTAGTATAATAGCTGGCGTAGATCCCAATATTTCTTGTTACCACTCCCGCATTCGTGGGTTCTTCAATCCAGTCGTACCGCGTGCCGAGATACAACCAATACGAGGTTTGGTATTGCAGGTATCCGAACCAGCCAAACGGATGGATTCTGTTAAGCAGGGAATCGATGTGATCAATCACGAGAGCTTCTCCACCCGCGACGATCGAATGCGATTCTCGTTCTTCCGCGGGCGCCCATTTGTAGGTCAGGTCTATGCCATAGGCGCGCGTCGCATAATCGCCTTCCTCATCGTAAACGCTGGCGCCCAGGTTGATAAGATGAACGTTGCTCCAGTCTTTCGAGAGATTCAAATGCCCGATGTAGGCAGGCTGTCGCACAGTGATTGGGGTAGAAGATGAGGACGCGAGATTGGCGTTCGATATTGCAATATCGCCGGCACGCACAACATCGGCATTCATTTCTAACGTGGTCCCCGGAAACGGATTGGGGAGATAAAAATCCAAATCCATGCCCACGGGGTTGAATCCTGATTCAAAAAACTCTCCGTGATCGGTTCCGAGATAGCGCGAAACAATGAGCGGGCGGGTTGTCCACGGAAGGTCATGGATGTGAATCTTGTTGTCTACTCCAATTGAAGCGCGGTATTTCCCGATCTTCAGTTTCAATCCCAGCGGTGCTGATTCGAGGATGGGAAGCCGTTTGATGAGACCGTATGCCTCTTCGGCATCGATGCCGAAATCCGCGTTCGCTTCGTTTTCGAGCGAGATGACAGCGAAGGCCGAGGCGTAGGGATCGACTGCTGAACTCAATTCGACCTCAACAGTACGCAAAAAGGGGCGGTTGCTGATCACGTTTTTCCCCGGTGACGGGTCAACGACATCCTTGTTATCGGAGCGAGCCGCAAAATTTACGGCTGTAACCATCTTCGGGTTGAAAGCGATTGGGGCAACGCCTCGTGAGACAGCATCGATCTTATTTTCAAGCTCCTGCAGCCGCTTCTCGAGTCGCTCTTCCACTTGGTCGAGTTCATTCGATTGGTCGGTGGACGGGTTTTGAGCTGATACCTTGAGACTGTCTAGCTCGGCCCGGAGCAGACGGACCTCGTCTCGCAGTTGGCCGATCTCACGCGACGCCGAAGAATCTGCTGAAACGCTGCGATCACGTTGAGAAAAACCTGTGCTGCAAAAAAGAAGTGTGACTATGAATAAAAATTTGATAATGCGCATGAACCTTCTCCATACCTTGTGAAAAAATTTGCCGAACTGTCTCCGGCAAGTCTATCAAACAAGTGTATCGGCGGAAGGAGGTGCGCGGTTATGAGTAAGAGTGTAGTCTGTCGAGTGGAGAGAGCCCGCGGGAGTGTGAACTACAACCTCAACCTGTGCGTCCACTTTCCCGAATCTCTCTGGGGACGTGTGATAGGTTTGAGTTGAGTTGATTCTGAAGCATACGGCGCAGAATGCCATGTGGTGTTTGTTGAGGGTTCCATCCGGGGCACTCTTGAAAACGGCGGCGTTCGGGCCACCGCTCACGTCATGCGTATGGAAAATCGAAAGTACCGGCATGGTCGTGCTATAACTTGCTATAATCAGCCAAACGACAATGATTTGCGGGATTCGATTCATACGTGACTGTAAATGTAACGATTCTTATGTGAATTTACAACAAATCGCCCGTGAAATTGATTCCATTGAGCATGCTGTGATGGAAAACATACGGATGACCTCTGATTGTTGGAATTATTCGTGCAATATGATATATTTCTGCTTGAAGTTTTGATGAAGACTATCATGAAAAGAACTGTTCTTATAACGGGTGGAACGGGAGCACTGGGGACAGTTGTGGCCAGACGATTTATCCGGGGAGGAGCCAACATTGCAGTTTCTTATATCTCCCGGCAGGAATTACAGCGTCGCTCACTTATTTTCAAAAGAAATGTATATCCCGTTCATGCAAACGTCACGGAAGAAACGGACGTCGTTGCCCTATTCCGGGATGTGACAAGAAAATTCGGGCGGGTCGATATTCTGATCAATATTGTCGGCGGTTTCTTGCCTTCTTGTGAACTGCGGAACCTGAAAGAGGACGATTGGGACCGCATGATGGAACTGAATCTCAAATCGGTCTTTCTGTGTGCAAGAGAATTTCTTAAGAGATTGGGCAACAGTTCGTACGGGAGAATTATAAGCATGTCGGCAATGCCTGCGCTCAAACCCTCTGCAGGAAGGGCAGCGTATGCTGTTTCAAAATCGGGTGTCATTGTGCTGACGCAGGTACTCGGAGAGGAGTTGAAAGGGACGGGTATCACGGCTAATGCCATTGCTCCCAGTATCATCAAGACTGATGCGAACCTACGATCCATGGGGAAGGAAGACGTATCGAAATGGGTCACCCCCGAGGAAATTGCCGAAACCATTCTCTTTCTCTGTTCGGACAAAGCTCAATCCATCAACGGTGCATGCATTCCAATCTTCGGTGGATTGTCGTAAAGGAGCCTGGGCATGACATTAATGGACAAAATATCTGAGGACATGAAGAAGGCAATGAAGTCCGGTGAAAAACTCCGGCTGGAAACCTTGCGCATGATCCGCGCCCAACTACTGGAAAAGAGGGTAGAGAGGCGACCATCGGGCGACATTACTTTGGAAGACGAGATCACCGTGCTCACGGCCGCCTCCAAGAAGCGTAAGGAGGCAATCGAAGTTTATCAGCAACACGGCAAAACCGAAATGGCCATCCAAGAGCAGCAAGAACTGGCCATCATCCAGGAATACCTACCCAAGCAATTGACGGTGCAGGAAGTTGAAGCGCTCATACAGAAAAAAATCGAAGAGCTCCAAGCTACATCTGCAAAGGATTTTGGCAAAGTGATGTCGGTTGTCATGAAGGAACTCAGAGGTAAAGCCGACGGCAAACTTATCCAAGAGATTGTGAAAAAAATCTTAGGAACGTAGTCGATGAATCTTGTAGATCTGGCTATTCTAGTTTACTTTGTTCCGTTCGTGATCCTCGGGTATCGGGATGGCTTCCTCAAAAAGACCCTTGGGTTTGCGGCATTTGTAGTCGGATTTGTTGTTGCGGTAAAATCGATGGCAAAAGTCGGGAACTGGATCTACCATGGTCTCCACTTGCCGAGAGAGTTGTCGATTGCCGTGGGATTCTTCCTTGTGGTTTTCATTTTCGTAGGCTTGGAGAATCTGATCTACCGATGGATCAAGAGCAGAGCTATCCACGACACGCCCAAGTTCTGGTCGAAGGTTTTCGGCGCATTTGTTGGAGCGATTGAGGGCACGCTCGCAACAAGCCTGGTGCTGATTCTTCTGCTCGTTGTAGATTATCCACCACAGAAGATGCAACAGGAGTCGCTTCTGTACCGTCCACTCGTCGAAATCGCACCGGCGGTGTTCGATTATTCGATGATGTGGGCGCCTGACTCGGAGGATTTTCACAACCAATTGAAGCGTCATTTCCAACATCTGCATATTCCATAACAGCATTCATTGCATGCGAGAGTTCCTAAATTCGTTTTCAAAGCTTGAATTTGACAAACTAAAGAACCACATTCAGCGGTACGCGTCTTCACCGCTCGGGAAAGAGCTCATTCAACAGCTCACCCCTTTCACATCCATCGAGGAAATCCGTGCGAGTCTCGCGCTCGTTTCGGAAATGAAGCGCCTTCTGGAAGAGCATGAGTACCCCCCGCTCGATCATGTGCCGGATGTTCGCGTCAGTTTGCATCATTCCTCTATCGAGAATTTTGTCCTTCCTCCCGAAGAACTTCATAAAATCCAACTTCTTCTTGAGACATCCAAAAAAGTGACCTCATACTTCAAGCAAAAAAAGGATAAATATCCGCTCCTGCATTCCAGAATTCAGAGAGTACAGGTTCACAAGGTTCTCGAGTATAACATACGCGAGGCCATTGATGATGACGGGGTTGTCAAAGACAATGCAACAAAGGACCTGGCGAGGATCAGGAAGCGGATCGTGGAGAAGAAGGACCAGTTACGCGCCCAGTTGGAGAGCATCCTCAAATCATTGGTAGGGAAAGAGTGGGTGCAGGAGGAGATCATCACCACAAGGGACGGTAGGATGGTGGTGCCGGTGAGGACGGAGTACAAGAATCGCGTTCCGGGATTCATTCATAGCTCCTCGTCAAGCGGGGCGACGGTCTTCATCGAGCCGTCCGAAACGCTGGAATCGAATAACGACCTGAGAACCCTTCAGTTCCAGGAACAGCGTGAAATTGAGAGAATTCTAAGAGAGTTGACCCAACAGGTTCGCGATGCCCGGGAGGCGCTAAGTGAGAACCTTCAGAGTCTTAGCTTTCTGGACTTCATCGCCGCCAAAGCGAAGTATTCGATCGAAGTATTGGGAGCGGAGCCAATCATCAAATCTGACGGACATCTGCATCTCATGGGAGCACGCCACCCGCTTCTTCTCCAGAGACATAAAAGGGAAGAGGTCGTTCCGTTGGATGTCGAACTCACGAGCCCTACGAGAACGATCATCATTACCGGTCCGAATGCCGGTGGCAAGAGCGTAGCGCTCAAAACAATAGGCATCCTGAACGTCCTCATGCAATCAGGATGTCACATCCCGGCCTCCGCAGAAAGCGAGCTCCCGGTGTTTAGCGAGCTCTTTGTTGATATCGGCGACGAGCAGTCGATCGAAGACGACCTCAGCAGCTTCAGTTCTCATTTAAAGAACTTGAAGGAAGTCCTTCATAATGCAACGAAAACGTCCCTCATCTTGCTGGATGAGATAGGGTCCGGCACCGACCCGGTCGAGGGATCGTCGCTGGCTGCAGCCGTTCTTGAATCATTAACCGCGATCGGCTGCGTGACCGTGGCGACAACGCACCACGGCTCCCTGAAGACTTTCGCCTACGAGACTCCCGGGATTGAAAACGCCGCGATGGAATTCGACCAATCCACCCTCTTGCCGACATATCATTTTCGAATCGGATTACCTGGGAGCAGCTATGCTATTGAGATGGCGGAACGCATGTCCGTACCGCGGACAATCACGGATCGAGCCAAACAGATGCGGGGAAGTGGTGCAAACAGTTTTGAAAATTTGATACTTGAGCTCGAGCGCCAATCGCAGAAACTCGCAAGCGACCTGGAGCTCGTCAGAACGGAAAAACTCCAGCTCAATGCGTTGATTACACATTATCAGAATCAGATAAGTACGTTAGAAAAGGAACTCAAGAGCATTAAATTGAAGGCTGCGAATGAAGCCACGGCAATCATTTTGAAAGCGAATTCAGCGATCGAGGCTGCCATTCAAATGATTAAGGAACAGGGAGCCGGGAAGGAAGCAATAAAGGCCGCAAAGCAGGAAATCAAGGACCTGGCTGCAGAGGTAGAATCGTTCAGACAAGAGCTTGAACCGACTGAAACATCTATACGAGAATTTACTATAGGAACTTTAGTTAAATTGCGACAAACCAACAGCATCGGCGAAATAATTGAAGAAACCAATGAAGGAGATTACACGGTGTTGATGGGGGGAATCAAGGTGAAGGTCGATAGGAGAGAGTTGGAACCGGCGACTGGTCCGACAATGGTTGCCCCCGCCCAGGCAAGCGCCCTGGAAACGGCAACGGCAAAACGTGAAATCGATCTGCGCGGCATGTACGGCGATGAAGCAATAGAAGCAATCGACAAATTCCTTGATTCGGCTATGATTTCCGGGCTCCATCGTGTGGATATCATCCACGGAAAAGGAACTGGCGCACTCAGGAAGAGAGTGGGAGAATATCTGAAGAAGAACCCTTCGGTTAAGGCATTTCGATTAGGCGAATGGAATGAGGGAGGGGCGGGCGTGACCGTGGTGGAACTCACCTGACCCCGTTGCTGTCAGAAATTATATCGTAATTTCACTTGAAGCCTTCCTCTCAAGAAATTATTCTCAAATAAGCAATCTCATTTTCATGATTTGTTTATTTAAACTCGCTGCCAAACCAATCAGTGTTACGTTGAATGAACATTCCACAGAATGAAATGCAGCAGAAGGCGCTAGACCTCGGACTTTCAAAGGATGAGTTCGCCCGTATCGTTCAGATCCTTGGCCGACAACCGAACTACACAGAGTTGAGCATGTACAGCGTCATGTGGAGCGAACACTGTAGCTATAAGAATTCCATCTCAGAGCTCAAGAAGCTGCCACGTAGTGGAAAACGCCTGCTTGTGAGCGCCGGTGAAGAGAATGCGGGCCTCGTGGATATCGGGAATGGAATGGCCGTTGCCTTCAAACTTGAAAGCCACAATCACCCCTCGGCAGTCGAACCCTACCAGGGGGCCGCCACAGGCGTAGGCGGGATCATGAGAGACATTTTCACCATGGGAGCACGACCCGTAGCCGCATTGAATTCACTGCGATTCGGTGATCCGCGGCAACCGCGAACTCAATATCTCCTCAAAGGAGTCGTTCGAGGAATCGCCGACTATGGGAACAGCTTCGGCGTGCCAACGGTAGCGGGCGAGGTTTATTTTGATGAATGTTATGCCGAGAATCCTTTAATCAATGTGATGGCAGTCGGTGTAGTAAAACATGCTCACATCGCTACGGGTAAAGCTATTGGTGAAGGCAATATCGTCATGATCGTTGGTTCTTCGACAGGGAGAGATGGAATTCATGGCGCCACGTTTGCCTCGGAGAATATCTCGAAGGAATCAGAGCAACGCCGACCAAGCGTACAAGTCGGTGATCCCTTCACGGAGAAACTCTTACTGGAAGCATCCCTGGAGGCGATACAGGCCGGTTTCGTGGTTGGAATTCAAGATATGGGAGCAGCCGGGATTACGTGTTCCACTTCGGAAATGAGCGCCAGAGGCAAAGCCGGGATGGCCATTGACCTGGCCAAAGTGCCCCTTCGCGAAAAAGACATGTCCGACTTTGAGATCATGCTCTCAGAATCGCAGGAGCGCATGTTGATGGTTGTTCAACCAAAAGATCAAGAAGCTGTCAAAAGGATCTTTGAAAAATGGGATTTACACTGTCAACCTATAGGAATTGTTACGTCCGACTCGCACTTGGTTGTTCGGAGGGATGACCGCATCGTTGCCAACATCCCGGCAGAGAGCCTTGTTCTAGGAGGAGGCGCCCCCGTCTACGATCGGGAGTCCAGTAGACCGGCGTATCTTGATCAGCTTCATCAAGTGAACCTGAACAGCCTGCCTCAACCCAAAGATTTGAATGATGTTCTTCTTAAATTGCTTGGTTCGCCCAACATCTGCTCCCGCCGGTGGATTGTCCAACAGTACGACACGATGGTGCGAACAAATACTGTGAGCTTCGATACGTCTGATGCAGCGGTCATCAGGTTGAAGGGGACGCATAGGGCACTGGCAGTGAAAACCGATTGTAATCCTCGTTACGTTTACTTGAATCCATACAAAGGGGCACAAATCGCTGTAGCTGAGTCGGCGAGAAATGTTGTGTGCAGTGGAGCTACTCCGATTGCCATCACAAACTGTTTGAACTTCGGGAATCCCTATAACCCCGAAGTCTTCTGGCAATTCAAGGAATCCGTCAGAGGTATTTCTGACGCCTGTCGTGCATTCGATACGCCGGTGACAGGCGGCAATGTCAGTTTCTACAACGAGAACCCAGGAGGCCCGATCTATCCGACTCCTGTCATTGGGATGCTGGGTGAGATTCAACAGATGCGACATGTGACGACCGCAAGCTTCAAGAACCCGGGAGATGTTATCATTCTACTCGGTGAAACAAAAGGACATGTCGGCGCCTCCGAGTATTTAAAGTTGATCCATGGGCTCGTAGCCGGCGATGCTCCGGATATCGAGCTACAAAAGGAGAGTGGGCTTCATACAGCCTGCCTGGAGATGATTCGCCGCGGAATAGTCCATTCATGCCATGATTTGAGCGAGGGCGGCCTTGCGGTTGCTTTGAGTGAGTGTGCTGCATTCTCCGGCTACATGGACAATCCGCTTGGAGCCCATCTGGATCTTGAACTCGGCGAGAGACCAGACTTTCCTCTGTTCGGAGAAGATCAATCGAGAATCGTCCTCACGACAGCCCCGGTTAGTGTAAGTGAAATAGAGAGGAGGGCAAAATCATTTAATGTGCCTTGCAAGGTCATAGGGGAGGTTACGCGGAAGACGTTTTCGATGGGAACTGTCATCCGCCTGAATGTGGACGACCTTACCAAGGTCTTCTACAGGAGCTTCCCGGTCTCAGAATGATAGCACTCAACGTGTAATGGAGCACACGGGAGGGATAGTTCCTGCGCCTGACCACGCCATTCGACCCCTAACAATCGATCACAACCAGATAATGCCACGCAAATGTCCCGTCAGGGGAAACGAAGTATTCGAACTGGATCGGCCCATGGTAGCAAATGTTAGCCGATCCGCTAACAAGAGAGAACTAATGCCACGCAAATGTCCCGTCAGGGGAAACGAAGTATTCGAACTGGATCGGCCCATGGTAGCAAATGTTAGCCGATCCGCTAACAAGAGAGAACCGAGGAAAGCAAAATCAGCAGGGGGGCAGAGGGGAAAAACATGTTATTGTTAAGGGATGGGGCTATATTGTGCGTCATACTATAGTTTACATAATATATATTATTAGTCATTTCCATCCCGCTCAATTCTCAAGGTTTCCAAGAAGGGCAAAAAGTACCATTGATGTTTGATCCTGCGGCAGCAGATGCCGACGGATGTGCCTTCTGAGCGAGTCCCATATGAAAGAGCATTACAAGGCATATGAGTATGGCAGGGCCGGCAATCGATGACAGCGCATCCCGATAAATATGGTTCGGAAGAACGGTATCCCGGGCACGTTCCTGCTAACCAGGATCGGGACACTAGGGCCGTGAGGCTAGTTTAAGATTAGGAAGTGAAGGAGGACAACGAATGGAGTGATAAGGGGTAACACTGTCGCATGTAAAGCAAACAATCGTTCCAAAGAATCCTCAGCAAGAAATTCACCATCTCCCCCAGCATCTTTGCAGCCAAATGGGCCACCCATGGCGTACTACGTGGACCCGTAGTAAATCAGGGCAGTAACTCTGGGAGCAGTTGGATTCCGAAGAAGAAAAGCAAGAAGCCCCCAAAGATGTACGAAAATGAATGTTTCTTTTGCGGGACTCCCTTTGGGGACAGGAATTCAATCACCGGAGAGAAGGCCAGGCGATCGTCAAGCAGGGACTTAATTTCCGATATGATAGAATTTACATTGATGTGGATCGATCTACTCCTTAGGATCGCGAGCTTTTAGCCTTCCGATATAATGATGTCCCTACCTTTACGCCGACCCTCAGTAGGCGTATCTCCTCGATGAGACGTTCACGAATCCTGGGGGAAAACATGTTCAAAGATACCATAAACTACCAGAAGCCAATTCACGAAGAACCAAGCTTCAAGAGCCCGGGACCAGAAGTTCCTTCGAGATGATTTTTTGTTCAAGTGCACGATTGGTTTTCAAGCAAGTATTTTTCCGATGGATGCGTCATACTTCAGACGGCCGGAAAACAGCCTCCGTGCACTTCCCGTCAGGTCTACCCTGGAAACCTTCTCCCCTTTCAGCCGGAATGAAACCGTCAGCACTTCCCCGCTTCTCGTATTGACTGCAATCGGGGGCCGCAGGCCAAATCTCTGTGCCGAAACAACCGCTGATGCCACTGCCCCAGTTCCACAGGCCAACGTCTCATTCTCCACGCCGCGTTCATACGTCCGCATTGAGATGGTGCTATCGTCTATCAACTCTATGAAATCCACATTGGTTCCCTGCGGAGCAAACCGCCGATGTGAGCGAATACTCCGGCCTATCGCGTTGATATCCGATTGCGCAAGCCTTCGGCGCAGAGGCGGCGGCACCTCCTCCAAGAACATCACTGCATGCGGAGCGCCGGTATCGATCCAGGTGAACAAGATTTTGGTTTTGAAGAACGGTAGTTTCATCCTTGCCAGCAAGAGATTGGGATTCTTCATGCGAAGTGAAATGGAGTCGCCAAGTTCTCGTGCCCGGTATATGTAACCGAGGGCTTCGAATCGCACGGATCGGTAATTTGCCTCTTCGATGACGTACCGCGCGGCGCAACGGCCACCGTTACCGCACATTCCCCCATAACTCCCATCGGCGTTGTAGTAGTTCATCATGAAATCGGCCCTGGAGCTTCTTTCGATGACGAGCAAGCCGTCTGCTCCCACGCCATGTCGTCGATCACATGCAGCCCGGGCAAAAACCGTCCAGTCGATGAGCAGACGTGCATTACGGTTGTCAACCAGGACAAAATCGTTTCCTGCTCCTGTCATCTTGACGAAAGTCATTGGTACAGACTTACTTGCCGTTGTTGTGGAGGACATCTATGAATCTTTAATCAGTGATAATACAAAAAAGCCGTCTGCACTATCAGAGACGGCTTTGAACGTGGAGATGCGGGGAAT
>JBEKTW010000001.1:0-450508 GCA_049515655.1 Bacteroidota bacterium | reverse complement strand
TGTCGGCGCCATCTCCTACTTCTTGAGTCCCTATGCTGTCACGAAAGTCCGAGAGATTGAACGCTGGAGCATGAGATGATATTGTCTCAGAGTTATTTGGCACTTCGGCTAACACGCAAAAAAACGACGCTGGAAATGGTCGACGCTCATAAAAGCCTCGCTCAGCAGTTTTGTTCACTGGCGATTAGTCTATGCATAAATTCACAAAACTATTGCGTTTTTTTGCGGGACGTTATGCGCAACGCAACCTACTGGATTAAAACCGATGGAACAATACAGAGAAATTATCGCTAGAAATGAAATTTCGTTATCCTTGCGCGATAAAATTAGTCTATGGTGGCTTCCTGCTTTTTTCGGAGGAATGGGTGCTTATATTTTTGTAACGAGCGATCCTCGTATCTGGCTATATCGCCCGATGGACTTCAGGTATATAAACCTCACCATTTCACTCCTGATGATTTTTTCGGGAGGATTCTTCGGTTATCGCGCGAAGATAAGTCGTAGACTTACATTTGTTTCAGACACTAGCCCAGAAGCCACAAAGAGACAAATTATCAGTGCCATGCAAAATTCTTTTCGATGGGTCATCCGTAGAGAGGACAAGAATTACTTCTTATTCTACGAGCGTGGTCTCTGGAGAATAGCAAATGAGAGTTACATCACTCTGGTATACGATGAAAGAGGTTTTTATATCAATTGTATCGTTCAAACCTGGCGCGCTGGGAATTATACTAGTTTTATGCGTACACGGAATTATGTCAAGAAATTGAAGCAATTGTCATCAGGTTCGAGCGCTCAACAATTCTCATAATTAGGGCTGTTTCAATGCACACTTAGGTTGCGCTGCGCCTAACAAGCAAAATAACGCCGCTGGAAGATGAAGCCGATGATATTAAAGCCTCGCTCAATACTTTTGTTCGCTCGAATTGCAATTGTATGCTCACAAAACTGTTGCGTTATTTTGCGGGACGTTATGTGCTATTGCGCTCGCTCCAGGATACTGCACACAAATCGCGAGAGATCGAAAGTGGAAGCTAGAATGACATGGTTTGCCTTCCTCATGATTGTACTGGTATCAATTGCTCAAGGACAATTGCCAGACACGATCAAGTCCCCTGACAGTCGACGAATCGCAGTCATACGAGACATCAAAGCAGTTCCTCCCTGGGGTGGCACCGAAAGTGTTATTAAGATTCTGGGCAAGACAGGCAAGGTCATATTCTACAAAGACTATACTGAGGACGGTGATCACGGCCACCGTGTCATCCCTATCGGATGGACGGCCAACTCACGGTTTTTTCTTTATAGCTTGGAGAGTTCTGGCGGTCATGCGGCATATGTTTATTACATCCAAGTCTATTCAACTCGAATGGGAGAAATCGCGGATCTCAATGACTACTTCGATATTTCAACGGACGCGCATGTTAGCCTTGGTTGGCCGGACTCACTCTTCATCACAGTTGATACGAGCGCTCATGCGGTGGAATGGCCAGAACAGTCTTACCGGGTTAGCTTAAGCAAACTCCTGAGCAACAAGAACCTGAAAACTAGGTGAAGCAGGTTCATAGTAAGCTCGCTCGCGCAACGAGCACATAACAGTGGTAACAACGACGCTGGAAATATCGCCCCTTGATAAAGCCTCACTCATTGCTTTTGCTCATGGGCAATTAATCCATGAATAGATTCGCAAAAGCAATGCGTTGTTACCACAGACGTTATACGGCATTGTGAATAAGCATACAGTAATTTAGAGAATATGAATATGGACATCAGACGAACCGGTTCCCTCTTGTTTTTCGTAGCCATGTCGCTTGTCCCTCTTGGTGCAACGGTCTCTCAGTTAAGATGGACCACACTTAAAGAAGGAGTCGTGTATTCAGACAACTCTGTGTTGGTCGATGGGGATACCATAACCCTGCGGACTGTAAAGAACCACCCGCTAGGAATTGAATTTCAGGTGGAACTAAATCAGTTCTTCGACAATTTCGATAACCTTTTGGAAGGTCCAGCAGATTCAAGAGAATGGAAATCCTTCGGGAGTTCAGAACTTGGAATTAAATTTCGGTATCCTCCTCACGACAGTGTTGCAGTAGACGTAAAAGACTCCAGCATATTGCTCTTTGAATTGGAAGCAGAACAAGAGGATCATGGAGATTCAGACTCATACCCGCACGTCGCAATGAACATACACTTCACAAATAAATCATTCCGCGAGGAAGTGCGGCTGACGGAGACCTTTACTGGTACTGATCATGATAGCATCTGGGACGCTCATGGAGATGCTGGCTTTGAGCCTGCGGCTTATGTAAAAGGAAATGGATGGATTGGATTGTATGGAGAAAATGCAAATATGGAGGACCTTGGTGCAATGGGGAGAGGTCTCGCGTGGGAAACACATTTCTTCGCCATGAAGAGTGTTTCTGCTGGTCGTTTTGCTGTTTTTAGCAAGACCGATATGCCTGATTCATCATTTCTTTCGGTCGTTTCATCCTTTGCTGTCTGGAGATGATCGTATTTATTAACCATGGTGTATCACAACGCCGCATAACAACGATGCTTTACGCCGCTCATATTTTATTTGAAAAGCTTATGCTATCGTTCAGCTTGCCTCAATTTATAGAGTTCGCTCCATGCCGTTTGCTGCAAGAAGAATTGCTCTATCATAGCAGCAAACGGCACGGCGTAAAGCACAAACGTTAGCTGAAATTGTTTCGCGTGGTGTGAACAAACTAGTTCGTTCCTACGAGAAGGAAAACACTGCATGAACATTGTGAGCAAAATCCCCCGGGTGTGGCAACGCGTCGGGTTCTTTGTGGTCCTTACGTACGCGATCAGTACGCCATTTGAGTATCTCGCAATCGTCGCTGGAAGCATGGGGGCGGCAGGTGGGCTCTATGCGGCCGGTGGCATGTGGAGTCCCGGTATCGCCGCATTCATAACGGCAGCTGTGTTCAGAAAGGAAGTTGGTCCCTTCGGTTGGCGTTGGGGGAAAACACGATATCAGATATGGAGCATTATCATACCATTTCTGTACTGCCTTGTCGGATACGGACTTGTCTGGCTCTTCAGACTGGGCGGGTTCATGCCGGAGAAAATCGTGGCGGGACTGACGTCCCTTGCAACCTCCTTTACCGTAGGTTCAGTCTTCGCGCTTGGTGAGGAGATCGGATGGAGCGGTTTTCTTGTTCCCCAGGTAGCAAAGGAATTCGGCTTCACCACAGCTGCGCTCACGAGAGGAATCGTGTGGTCGGTATGGCATTACCCGATGATCATCGGCGGAATCTATCGCAATGAATCTCCAATCTGGTTCAACCTTGTCTGCTTCACCATCCTCCTCACCGGGACGAGCTTCATATTCACATGGTTCCGTTTGAAGTCCGGGAGCCTCTGGACGGGGATGTTTCTCCACGCGAGCGACAACGCATTTATTCAGTCGTTTTTCAGGCGGATCACGAGTGCCACTGTAATCACCGCATATTTCATTGACGAGTTCGGAGCAGCGCTTGCCATCCTATCCATCATATTGGCATTTGCTTTCTGGAGAAAGAGGGCAAGTCTACGATCGGAGACAGTAGACAATTGAGACGCCATGGGACTCTATCTATCCATTATCGCAAAACAACTTCAGCTGACAGCACAAAAAATGACGCTCGTTTTCTGCCTCCCGTCTTTTGTACTTGCTCCATGCAATTGCTCTCGATTCATTGGTCTATTTCGAGTTTGCAATTGCACAGCATTTTTTGTGCAACCGTTAGCCGCAATTACCATCTCATAATTTATGAAGAAACATTTTAGCATACTGATCATCGTGATACTTCTTGAATCACCGACTGCCATTGCACAGTTACTGAAGTCGTATGGATTAGTGGCCGGAGTTGTCGCTGCAACTCAGAGTTATGATTACCACGATCATCCCTATCTTCACGGATCATTGAATACATCGTACCGGTGGGGTTTTGCAGTAGGTGGTGAATTGGAGTTCTTCGAATCACCGCTGTTAGATATTTCTGCGGAGTTACTCTACATTCAGAAAGGTTATAGTATTCCACTCGAGCTCACGTCGCCCCAACTGCCGGAAGGCACGGGTGACTTCATTACGGTTCAACCGCGCTGTGATTATCTCTCGGTCTCGCCAACGGGAAGACTAACATTCGCATCCATTGGACCAAGCTTGTATGCTTTGTTTGAACCAAGGTTCGATTTTCTACTTTGGAAAAATGAAACGTCTCTTGATCTCAATTCCTTGGACATCGGCGCTACTTTGGGAGTTGGAATCCAATTCTCAATCCAGTCCTTTCCTAAATTCTTCATCGAAGGACGTTTTAGTCCTAGCTTTACTGGGGCGTTTCATGGACAGTATTTGACGGTGAAAAATAAATCATTTGAAATCTTGACGGGCGTGCGTTTCTGAGATGGCAACTGCGGCTAACAGTGGTAACAACGGCGCTGGGAATGAAAAGCCAAAGTAATAAAAGCCTTGCTCAATCCATATGGATTGCGTTGTTACCACACTCGTTATGTGCAATGTGCCGCTGGTAGGGTCAGAACAAAGTTAGATAATCTCTCGCACCATGAAGTATCCGATGAATATAGATTGTCTGTCCTTCGATGGTGTAGAAAATGAGGTAGTTTTCGACCACCAAGTATCGGTAATGGAGTCGATTCAGCTCGTCTTCTTTCGGCACTCGACCCAAACGTGGATTTTTGGAAAGAAGCTTGATGCTCTGCTCGATTTTCGCCGCAAGTGCTTCAGCGGCTACAGGTCGATCAGTCGATATGTAGCTGACGATTTCCCACAAATCGTCTTCCGCGATTCGCAGGAGTCTAACGTTGTACTTAGGCCGATTCATGGACCCGTTTGCGGAGGTCTTTCATGACCGCTGATAGACTTCGACCTTTATCCCCTTTTGCCCGCTGTCCTTGGGCGACAGCGAGTTTGCTGAACAGGTCAAGTTTGAGTTGAATTTTGCTGTATTGGCTCATGGACATTACCACCATATCACCTTCACCGTTTTTCGTGATGAAGATAGGTTCGTCCGATTTGTGGGCAAGCTCCGAAATCTTGTTGGCCTTATTTCTCAAGTCGGATATGGGTTTTATTATTGGCATTCAAGGCTCCAAATTGTTATTATCAATATAATATCATTTAGATGAGAAAGTCAAGCTCGCGGCACACAGCGCACGCTGTGGGCCGGAGGGTCTAATAGATGACCAGTAGCTTTGTGATTCCAGCAGTTCTTTTCGTTGTGTGCTTGGCTATCCGTTCCGTTTACGAATTGCTCAAGGAGGCACAGAAAATCAACCCAGAGAACAAGGTCATTTTCGTATTGATCTTTTCCTCAATGTGCACTCTCTGGGTGTCCTGGTTCATTCTTTGCCCGGCGGACCCTTTGCGAGTCGAAGTGCCGAGTCCAGTCCGATGGCTTGGTCTGGCAATCTTTGTCTTTGGGACGATTCTGGCAGTTGGCGCACTCATCCAACTAAGGGGTGTCGAGAATATCGATCACCTCGTCACGAATGGACTCTTCAAGAAACTGAGGCATCCCATGTACCTTGGGTTCATATCATGGATCGTTGGCTGGAGCATCTACTACAGTGCAATGGCTAGTCTGGGCATCGGGGTATTGGGAATTGCCAGCGTACTCTGGTGGAGACGGTTAGAGGATGCCCGACTGGAAGTGCAATTTGGGAACCGTTATCACGAATATCGACCAACGACTTGGTTTTAAGCGACTATACATTGCATGCGGGCGGGCACGAACGCATAACACGCAAAAGTACGACGCTGGCAATGACAGAAGAATAGACTCGCTCAATGCTTCCGCTCACGAAAATAACAGTTTGTAGTTCGCTTCAGCATTGCGTACTTTTGCGAAACGTTAGGCGCCATTGGCACGCCAATATCTCCGCTGCTGCGTTGACTTCAATTACGCACTTAGCCATGAATCTTACGCTCGAAGGAAAGAACAAATGACTGAATGGAGCACAGCAATCTGCGAAACAAACGGAATTGAGATACATTACACGAGAACCGGAGGAAGCAAGCCTCCTTTAATTTTGCTACACGGATTAACTGCTAATGGAGCCTCCTGGACTGCCTTGGCACATGCTCTAGAGGGAGAATATGATGTAATCATGCCGGATGCCAGAGGTCACGGAAAGTCGAGTGTACCTGACTATGGGTACCGATACGAAGACCATGCAAACGATGTCGTCGGTCTTATAAAGACTCTAAGACTTTCTCCTCCGATTCTGCTCGGACACTCCATGGGAGGCATGACAGCAGCCGTGGTGGCAAGTCGTAAACCAAAGGTACTCCGTGGCCTAATCTTAGATGATCCAACGTTCTTGAGTCCAAAAGTTCAACGCGAAGTTCGCGATAGTGATGTCGCCGATCAGCACCGGCGAATGCTCAATATGTCATTGGATGAGGTGGTGGCAGAAGCGCAGGCTAGACACCCTAATCGGTCAGGGGAGACACTTGAGCTGTTCGCTCGGTCACGACTTCAAACAAGCATGGCTGCCTTCGACGTTCTCACGCCACCGAACCCCGATTATAAGCTGTTAGTGAGTGCGATTGACGTTGCAACCCTCCTCGTATTTGGTGATAAAGGTGTGGTTTCGTCTGTTGTTGCCGAAGAGCTGCAACGTCTTAATCCGAGATTTCAGGTCGAACAAATCCGGGAAGCTGGCCACGGGGTCCACTTAGACCAGCCAGAGCGCTTTGCGGCTGTCATCAAATCCTTTTTACGTTCAATCGGTACAGTGATTGAGCCATGAACGCGCTAGAACGCGAATCCTTAGGACGGCTGATGTGCCGGCCTAACATCTTCTCAATACCTCGATCAAAGACTTCGCTGAGAATTTCAAGACTGGTGTACCCTATTGCAGCCTGAAGAAAGTGTACGAAAAATGGGCGGGCACATAACTCCATGGCAAGCGTGCAAACGGCGCCTTACAAACGGCAAACCGCCGCTCGCGGGCTAGTGGAGGCAGGCTGGTTCCCTGTCAAAGTTTTTACGAAACTATGTTGAGCTCGTTTACTCGCTCAATGGTTTTTGGTGTCATTTGTAAGCTTGAATTACGCTCATTAGATTCCAGTGTCACCAAAAAACCACTGCGGTTTGCCTAAACGTTAGCCGCTATTGCCCTTTGGTGTTTGCACAGACTCAATTTGACTTGGATAAGCAATTGTATATATTAGTGATATACAAATCGTAAAGCACAATTTATGCAGGTTTTCCCGGAATTTGAAGGCTTTGACTGGGACGAAGCCAATCAGAGCAAAAACTGGGGTCGGCATAAGGTACAGTGGTGGGAATGCGAAGAAGTGTTTTTCAATCAACCGCTCTACGTTTATTCGGATCAACGTCATTCCAAGACTGAAGATCGCTTCTATGCTTTGGGAAAAACCAATCAAGAACGCCTACTGTTTATCGTTTTTACTCGTCGCAAGAACAATATCCGGATAATCTCAGCACGTGATATGCACAAGAAAGAAAGGAATGTATACCTTGAAAAAGTTCAAAAAGATTCCAACATTTAAGTCCTTGGCGGCAGAAGAGAAATTCTGGGCGACCCACGACTCTACGGACTACATAGACTACTCAGAAGTCGATATCGGATTCTTGCCTGAATTAAAGCCATCGAGTCGGACGATTTCCATCAGACTTCCCGAATCACTTGTCGAGGCAATTAAACTCTTGGCAAACAGAGAAGATATTCCATATCAATCGATGCTCAAGACCCTTCTGATAGAAAAGGTTCGAGAGTCTTTAAATCTTCGACTTCCAAAGGGCGACAGCGGCTAACAGGCAAAATAACGACGCTGGACTTTGCGGAGTTCGGTAAATCCTCGCTCATCTGAGTCTATACTTAACGGGTCCGCCCATGGCGGACTCTCTGCCGCAGTTTGGCTATCATTTGTTTGTGCGTGATGCCCTTCTTGCCTGCTGCGGATTGAGTTTGTGCGATACCGAGTTTTTCAAAGAGATCAACTTGAGCCTTTAACCGCTCATAATGTTCGATGCTCATCACGACGAGATCACCCTCACCATTCGTGGTCAGATACACAGGCTCATTTTGATCGTGGCAGATTGTGGCAATTTCTCGAGTGCGGTTCCGCAGGCTCGAAATAGACTTAATGATTGGCATTGTAAACTCCTATAATTCCTATCAACACATTAATACTAAATTTTGATATAATCAAGTATGGCTGTGCGGCGCTCTTCACATAACACGGCAAACAACGGCACTGGAAAAGTAACGGTTAGAAATAATCTTGCTCAATACTTTTTTTCACTGAAATGAGAATTATGTGTTTACAAAAGCATTGCATGTTTTTGCGGGACGGTATGCGTCATGCCCGGCGGCCAAC
The DNA here is from genome assembly GCA_049515655.1 of Bacteroidota bacterium. Taxonomy (GTDB): domain Bacteria; phylum Bacteroidota; class Ignavibacteria; order UBA10030; family SZUA-254; genus JBEKTW01. Next base: position 442,131 of record JBEKTW010000001.1, on the reverse strand, counting down.
AACATCCTAATCAGAACCGGAAGCCACACTATGGAAACCATTAAGACAATTCGAACACTATGGAAGACCAGTGTTGTACTCGCGTTTTTCAGTGTCTTGAGCGGATGTGCGCTGTCAATCGATCCGATTGTCTCAGAATCTGAGGCAACCTTTGATCCCCGGCTGCTCGGCAGTTGGGAAGAGACTTCAGGTTCGAATCGGGCGTTGGTTACGCACACTACTGGAAATACGTATGCGATCGAATACACACGTGATGGAACAGTTGGCAGGTTCGAGGCACGACTGGGACGCCTGGGAGAGCGCCTCGTCCTCGATGTCTGGCCCACACCACGAGAAGGAGATCTCCCGGGGCCGTACGCGGGCCTCACGATTGCAGGACATCTTCTTCTGATTCTCGATATCGGCTCGGATGAACTCCGCGTGACAACACCTGACCCCGACTCACTCCTGGTTGCTCTTCGTTCCGGCCAAGTACGGTTGGCTTATGAGCTTTCAGAAAAACAATTCATCCTCCGCGGCACCACGGAGGAATTGCGCTCAGCGCTCGGGCCGTATCTTGCACGCTCATCCGCACTGCCCAAGCGCGAGGAATGGCGGCGCGGGCAGCGCTCTGCCGCAACTGGTGTAATGGGCCGGGTCGACGTCCCATGCTTCGAAGTGTCGGCTTGGCGAGAGGCCGATCAGCTTTTTCACCGTGACCCCCATTGGTTGGGCGCGGACGTCGCATCCTCTGTAGACTTGAGTGCCGGACGGATACTCTGGCTTTTCGGCGACACCTGGATCGATCCGTCCGGTAGGGGGACGCGGAAAGGTGCGAACATGATAAGTAACAGCGTCGCTATCCAGACCGGCACAGATCCGACCACAGCCGTAATCTCTTTCTATTGGACAAGGGGCCCCGACGGCAAACCTGACGCTTTGTTTCCGGACCGGGGCGGTGAATCCCTCTGGTTCGGGAACGGCGTGCGCGTGCGTGATCGACTCGTTCTGTTCTTCGCTCGGACGCTCCGAAACACCGGCACGGGACTCGGCTTTGAGAGCGTAGGTTGGACTGCAGTTATGGTGGAGAATCCAGATGCTGATCCTTCATCGTGGAGAACCCGCACGCTTCAGACGCCGGCAAACCCATTAGGAATCCTTGTCGGTTTCGCGGGGGTCATTACGCAGGGCGAGTACGTGGTCGCCCTCGGGTCAGAGAACCCGGTCAAGTCCCACCCCATATACGCGGCACGCTGGCCTGCAGAAGAGGTCCGTCGCGGTAATCTGTTGCATCCGGAGTGGTGGGCGGGGGAACTGCTTGGCTGGGTAGGAGATTCGTCGAGCACGCAACGCTGGCCCTTGTTCGAAAATGGTCAGTCTGAGCTGTCAATTCACGTCGATCAGACAACCCAGCGGTTCGTCGTGGTTCAGACCCAGGGTTTCGGTCCAGCAGATGTAATGATGAGAGCAGCTCCGGCACTCACTGGCCCCTGGTCGGCACCGCAACTGGCATACCACCCCCCGGAGTACTACCGGCCGAACGTGATGATCTACGCCGGGAAAGCGCATCCAGAGTTGACTGGCGGCGACCTGGTGTTAACGTATGCCACGAACACCTTTCAGTTTGCCGAACTCCTGACGGACAGCCTGATCTACTATCCACGGTTCGTAAGGCTTACTAGGTGCAGGTAGGAGTTCATAACGGCCGCCGTGCACGAACGCATAACACTTCAAGAAAGGTGAAAGTCAAGTAAAAGTATTCCCCTGTCGTCGACGGCTATGCCGCGGCGGACGTTGTATTCTTTGACAGCTACGGTTTTCGTTAGTGGCTTCTCAAGTGTTAAATTGTAGGAGTACTAGATAACGCATATGAACAGAAGATTTGCAATTGTCGTAATGGCCAGCCTTATTATGGGGGCATGGCTGCTCTCATCCTGCTCCCCATCAGCCATGATTGCAAAGCGATGTTATGTAGTTCCAAAAGTAACAATAACTCCGAAAGAGAAGGGAATAGATTTCGACACAATCATGGTCAGAAATGAGAAACGAAGAGTTCTGGCATGGTTGGTCAAAGCTCCGGCGCAAGACACAAACATTGTGGTTATGCTCTTCAATGGAATTGGAGACGGAGTTTCGTCGTGGGTGAATGTTCAGAAGTTGCTCTATGATGCAGGGATAAGCTCTTTGACATTTAATTATGGAGATTTGAGAGACACGAGTTTGTATCCCGATAATTGCACATCAAGGTTCGACGACGTGAAGGGGGATGCGAAACAGCTGATGACGATTTTGAAAAACAGACTCCCCCGACACAAACTTGTCTGCCTCGGTTTCTCAATGGGATGCCGTGTGTTATCGGATTCTTACCCGGATCTAGACACTTCAAGCATTTGTTCCATCGTTCTTTGCAGTCAGTTCTCTTCACTGAGAGATTGGATAGTGTATCATGGAAAGTTTCCACGCTGGTTGCAGTTTCTAATCCCTGGCGGGGCCCTGAACAACGTGGAAGGAGTGCAACGCATCCACAAACCGCTTCTGATCGTGCATAGCAAAGACGACAATGTCAATCCAGTTTCAATGGCAGACGAGGTCTATGGTTCGGCAAACGCTCCGAAGTACTATGAACAATTGGACGGTTTCAAACATAATGATATCTTCAAAGCTTCAGTGCAGTATTGGTCCGGTATTATCCGATTCATCAAAGAGGGCAAGCTCTTACCTTGAGATTGAGGAAGAAATATCAGATCGCGGTGGATCCCGTTGCCTGGGCGATGGCACGCCTTTATTCAAAGGCTTCAAGCACAAACTGAACCTTAAACTTACGTCGACAAGAACATTCAGGAGTGGTAATGTTCTTCTTTGCTACCAGCCGATGGAAAAGTGAGTTATATTTACAATGCTGTAACCGCAACCCTAGAAATCTTGAAAGGATACTATGAGATTGAATAAATGGCTAAGACGTCTTTGGTTAGTGAACGGGATCATCGTGCTCATCGGTGGTGGCATTTTCACTTTCCAACTCATTCAAAGTTATTACCGAATACGACCGGAAGAACGTGGCCCGATGGTAGGCGAACGACTTGAAAAGGCGGCTTCCGATTCTCTCGCTCTGCAAGATATTTCACTCACTCTTCCCCGATCCATCGGTATCACCCCGTATCGTTTTATTCAAGTTACTGCGAAGGATTTGACAACGCCAGTTCGCATCATGAAGTATTCGGAGTTGCGCGTACCACCTTCAGAGATGAAAGTTCCAGACTACTCTTACGAGAACAATGTGCTGGGCGAGTCTGGTACCATCAACCTGCTCTTTCTAAAAGCCGACGGCTCCGAACCTCGTTTGCTTCTCGATAAGAAGGGCTTCATTCTCAGTGCCGACATTCCCAACGAACGAGATTCAATTCAAAAGGTCAATGTTTACCGTCTTGTGTTTTATGATACCGATGGCGATGGCCGTCTAACCCGACTCGATAGGTCTGACCTATACTGTTCCGATTTGAACGGACTCAATCTGCGACAAGTGACCAATGACTCTATCCGCATCGTTCGCTATACAAAATCACTGCGCGCGAACAAACTGTATATCCAAGCTAAAATCCGTCCAACTGGCGCCAAGATTCCAGAAGCCGATTGGAGCGAGAGAATCTATGTCTACGATGTCAAGTCGAGTCAACTTGCGCCTTTTGTTGCCGAAGAAGGAGTACTCAAGAAAGTTCGTGAAATGCTCTGGTCAAAATAGTTGCACTGCGGCTGCAGCTGATAAACACAATGCCGATCCGAAGAATCTACCGATTTGAGGAATCAACATGAAAACGTTCATTAGTGTTTGCCTTCTAGTTTCTTCCCTCTTCTCCTTTTCATGTAAGAAGGAGAATTCTCCCGTTTCGACGCTCACGCCACAGAGGATAATGGCGTTGGCGGGCTATGGCTTTGTGATAGACAGCTCATTCGACAGAGTGTGGTCGGATAGTTCCTGGGAGAAATTCAATCAGATCGTGACGGTCAACGGCACAACATACGTTACAGTGATCACCAATGATGGCTATGAGTATTACTACAGCGTGCTTGGCTATGCGGGCTTCAAGCCACAAGAGCAGTCCCTCATTTTGTTCGATAGGCCGATGCCTTCACTGCCGGACACGATGATCTTCACTCAGACTTTTACCTCAGAGGCCTCTTTTTCGTCTCAGGATTACAGCTACTCTTTAAAGGTTGAACAAAGCCTGCAAGACACGGTGAGTGTATCTGTGCCGTTCGGTACATTCGACCCTTGCCTCTGGATTAAATCAAAGAGCACCATATCCGCGGCCGGGCAGTCGGATGTACAAAATATACAGTCCTGGCTAGCAAAAGGCCCGTCCGACATCAAGCAGACGCTGAATTCCGGGGTTACAATTATGATGGTTCGAGGTGAAGTGAATGGCCAATGGTGGGGGATGCCTCTCACCAAAGGGCTCCTGGCAGCCACCAAGAGCGAATCGTCTAAGTTTGTAGAACATCTATTGAAACCACTACTTCAATTGTGGCATTTAAGACCTGCAAACAATTCCCGCAAACCAACGGACGCCCCAAAGACAAGATAACGACGCTGGAAAATAAGGCCCATGAACAAAATGTCCCGTTCAATGCGCCCCAAAAGGGATCCTTCGAAAAGGCGGACTAGATTATTTTGCCAGACATTACGCTAGTAACCGGAACGCGGAACAATCATCATTAGGTAAAGCGGCTTATCGCACTGGAGAAACGACCGATGAGAACAAGGAAAGTTAAACTACAACAAGAAATCAAGAGAGAATACAAAGAACGGAAGAAGCCCGCCGGGGTGTTCCAGGTGAAGAATACGGCTAATGGCAAAGTTCTTCTTGGAAGCAGCCTGAATCTTGAAGGACCGTTGAATGGTCATAAGTTCATGCTCACCATCGGGCGGCATCGCAACGCGACGCTTCAACAGGAATGGAATGAATATGGGCCAGCTCATTTTGTCTTCGAAGTTCTGGAAGTTGTAAAGCTCAGAGACGATCCGAACTTCGACCTAAGCGTGGAACTGACACTCCTTGAGCAAATTTGGCTTGAGAAAGTCCGGCCGTTCGGCGAGAGAGGGTATAACACTGATAACAATATTCGTCAGGTATGACGGGGTTGCCTGCGCAGAACACCGCAAATGCCAAACGCATCGAGACTGTGTAAAAAGTTCCGATTGTCACTCTGAATTCCGCTTTCGCGGGACGAAGAGTCTCAAATCTAAATCAGTCTCCATCCCGTCGGGACAAGACTGTTGCGGTCATTTGCAGACCGTCATGCGCGACGAGGTTAAATCAACAAGAAACCCATGTGTTTACAGGTCAGAGAAAAGGAGATGACAAGACGATGTCGACGGATCCAGCACCGCGGTATACGTCCCCGTCAACGGTGAAAAGCCTGTGGCAGGAGTACCGGATTTATGACGATCGTATTGAGCTTGATACGCACTTCGGGATGATCGCAATACCGTTCGAGACGATCGAGAGAATGGACATACGACCATCCGACGTGAGAGAACTCGTGACCAAGGGAGAGCTTCACTTGAGTGGTTTCCGTCCAGCTCTGAAGCTGGACTGGGCAAATTTTCAAGAGCACATCGTCCTGGACAAGGACGAAGGCCGGATCAAGCGGATTCTCTTCACTCCAGGTGAGCCACAAGCATTTCAGACGGCCTTCAAGCAGGCTTTTGAAGAATTCCATCGTAGACTCGGCCGATAGCAACCGGAGAAGGAATCGGTTGAAGACGGCCATACGGTCGCCTTTCGCACTGGAATGCGATCCCGCGTGGGTTCACATTCGGCCGTTATGGGGATGCTCTGATTGCCACCATGAAGGCTCTCAAGAGAGTTTTCCAAAACTCTATCGCTCTGCTACAATGCTTTCGTGATATTCCGAAATATCCTCCTCTATCTATTCATCAAAACTTCTTAGTCATCTCAGAAAAACTGCCCTCGGGGAAACGCATTCCGGGCCTTCCCCACTTATTTGACATGAAATTCGATTCGCCTGTTCTTGGCACGTCCTTCCGGAGTGTCATTCGAGGTGATGGGGTCCTGCGAACCCTTCCCGGCGACGGTGAACCGCTTTTCGTAGATTCCCTTTTTGACAAACCAATCCTTCACTGCCTGTGCCCTCGCGAGGGAGAGTTTTTGGTTCGCTACTTCTTTCCCGTGGTTGTCGGTGTATCCGGCAATTTCGACCTCTAATTCCTTGTTGTCCATCAGAGCATTGTAGAGCTGATTCAGTGTCGCCTCAGACTCCTTTTTCAATTTAGCGCTCCCCGTTCCGAACGTGATTCCGCCAAGGATGACGGACGTTCCCTTTTGCAGAATCACCTCAGGTTTCGGCTCGGGTCTTTTCAACAACCGGATCACGGAATCCTGAAGTGCAATGTTCGCGAGCTTCAATGAATCAATGGTCGAATCCCTCGACCTCAACTCTTGTTCGAAGCGTTCTATTTCTTTGTTCTTGCGGACGACAAAACCCGGCAAGGAGTCCAGGGGTGTGAAGTATTTTTCATCGTCCGTCGTCGAGGATTTCGAACTTTTGCATCCTGACAGTACGACGGCACCTGCTCCCGTGAACAATATCAGTACAAGAAAAAACCGCTTCATATTCAAATACCTCATAGTCCTATAGCAATGTCGTTGTAATGCCGGAATTCATGATTTGTTTGACTCAGTGGAGCGGCCTATGGCGACGGCTGTATTTTCCTGAGTGTCAGCCAGTAGGAAGCCAATCCGATTATCCCCACGACGACTCCGGCAACGATCATCTGGTCGGTCGTGAGCATTGGACGTTGAGGGATGGGCGGCGGTGGACGGCGCGGCGGTTGAACTCGATCCCAGGGAATCTGCGTTACGGATGACACGGCAAATGTGAATCGGTAATCCTTCGCGGTCTCACCGACCCGAACGGGCAGCATGAAGGTCAAGGGAGTTCCAGCGAGGCGCTCAATTTTTTCGCGCTCTACCCGTGAGTTCCGGTCGGCGGTCGGGAGCAGGTCGGTTTCCTTCCATTTTGTCCCGTCATAGTAGATACCCTGTGATGGCATGACCAGGTCGGTCGTATACCCCAGGGACGGAATGAGCGGGGATGTGTTGCAGAATAAACTCTCCGCGTACAGGTTGGTTGCATGGCGTACCGGGAAGAATCTTCCATTCACGCCGATCGATGCTTTTGACCAATAGATTTCCAGCGGGTCGGGCGAAATATTCTGGAGCTGAAACTTGATTGCCGCATCGTCAATTTTGAACTGAACATAGATGAACTCATCCCGGAACACAAGCGAAGAATCTTCGGCCGGAGAGGTGAGCTTGTATTGGAATCGATATTTATTCCCAGGATTGGAAGACAGGAACGGCAACTGGCCGCAGGATGTCCAGATGAAGGACAAAATCACGGCAAAGATCAACTGCGCCGGCCATTTCCCAGTCTTTATTTGCATGTACGTCATGACCTTTACTCGTTTATTGGCATAATAACGAATTATTTCATCAATATCATTTTCTTGATGATGAACTGCCTAGGTTCCGGCGCCCACAAGCGCAGCAAGTATATGCCGGAAGCGAGCTGCTGACCCTGGTCGTTCGTACCTCTCCAGGTTACTGTGTAGCGCCCGGACTCGTAACTCCCGTTGACCACCGTGGCGACCTTCTGGCCGGTGATGTCATAGATCTGCACCAGCACCGATGCCAATGTGCCGGCCATATCCGGCACGACGAATTGGATTTTCGTTTCGTTGTTGAACGGATTGGGATAGTTCTGTTCGAGCACGTAGGCGTTCGGGTACTTTCCTGAAGCATTGACCTTCGAGAATGGAATGCTGATTCCTTGATTGTCAATCGTGCTCACGATGACCGCTCGCACGTCGAAATCGCCCGTGTCTGCAAGGACCACCGGCAATCTGAAGATCGAGCCCGAACCCTGGTCGATGATCTCATTGGCACCATTGTACACGACAATATGGAGGAGACCAAGGGTATCATCCAGCGGAACCTGCATTACCTCCGCCCGGTCGAAAATGAGATCCGGTTTCTGAAGAGCAGTATGGTTCCGTAACCTCATGACAATTTGAATGCCTTTGACCGGAACGTCGTTGCTCAAATTGAACCGCAACCCGTTCGGAGTAACGTCAAATTCAGCCCGGATGTCGTTTGCCAGGTGGCTGGGCACACCTGCTGGCTTTCCAATATTGGACATCTTGAGTTTCCCTGCGGCACGCTCAACTTCAGCCAGTGTCCCTGAACCTACGGCCACGGTATCCCATGTGCCGTGGAGGAGCCCGTTGAGCATGGCCACCGCGTCCCTGACATCGATGACTCCGTCTCGATTGACATCGGCTCTGATGGAATCCGCTTCACCGAGCTGGACTCTATGCAGTATCGCGTCGATGACGGTCGTCAGATCGGCGATATTAACCGCACCGTCATTGTTCGGATCACCATAGAGAACGGTGGCCCTCGACCTGAACGACGTGGGGCTCCCGAGCAACCCGGCGGAATTGGCCGCGACGACGTATGTTCCGGCCTGCGTTCCAGCCGTCAGCACGGTTGAAGCTTGACCGTTCGAGTCTGTAGAGGTCAAAGTGACGCTCAAGCTCTGCTGCCGTGATCCTGCCGGAATGCTGTCAATGGCGAAATCGACCTTGATACCCGGGACCGGATTGCCACCGACATCGGTGATCGTTACGACGAACGGCTGGTCCAGACTCTCCAGGATAGACTTCGACTGATTGTCGCCCGAGGTCTTGAGGATGGCAACTGCCTGGCCCACAAGACCGATTGCCCTGAACAAGAGAGGACTATTCACCAGACCGTTCGAGGTCGAGGTGACGACATATACTCCGACCTTGCTCCCCAGTCTCAGCTGAGTCGAAGTCGTGCCAAGAGAATCAGTCGTTGCATTCGTCACGGTCAGACTGTCTCCAGTGGCTCCTGGAGGTCTATTGGTTACGGCGAAGGTGACTGCAACCCCGCGCACCGCATTGCCAAAGGAGTCAGTAACCGTCACTGTGAATGGAGTGTGCAAGCTCGACCCCACTGCGGCACTTTGGCCATCGCCGGAGTTCATTGCGAAGACAACAGCCGCGCCGGCAGTGGCCCTGGCTGTGAACGTCACCGGGCTTGGCGAGAGACCGTTCGAGACCGCTTCAACAGTGTAAACACCGGCCCTGGTTCCTAACTGCAATTTTGTCGATGCCTGGCCCGCCGTATCCGTCACCGCACTCGTTACCGTCAGGCTTTGTCGCGTCGCACCTAAGGGAGCGCCTGCGATGGTGAAGCTCACGGTCCGCCCTGCCACAGGATTCGCGAAAGAATCCGTCACGGTCACAACAAATGAGTTCACAAGCGAGGTCGTTACAGCGCCCGTTTGATGGTCACCCGACATCTGTACGAGGAATGCCGCGTTCCCTGAAGTGGCGTGGACCATGAAGGTTATCGGGCTATTGGCCAACCCGCTCGACGCCGCCTGCACAGTGTACGTACCAATTTTGTTCCCGAGTTTCAGGACACTCGACGCATGACCGAGCGAGTCTGTCGCAGCCGTCGTAACGCTCAGGCTCTCTCCTGTCGCGGCGGCAGGAACGCCCGCGAACGCGAACCGGACATTGGCGCCCTTCACCGGATTCCCGAACGAGTCGCTCACTGTGACGACGAACGAACTCGCTAGCGACGTGCCGACCGTTCCGCGTTGATTGTCTCCCGACGTCAGCGCAATCATGGTAGCGGCAGCGGAGTTCGCGTTCGCCATGAACGTCAACGGACTGTTCCGCAAGCCACTGGACGTTGCCTGGACGGCATACGGTCCAACTTTGTTCCCGAGCGTCAGGATGGTGGATGCATATCCAAGAGAATCGGTGAGCATCGTCGAAACGCTTAAACTCTCGCCGATGGCACCGACTGGCACACCCGCGATCGCGAACTGTACCGATATTCCTTTCACCGGATTTCCAAATGAATCACTCACGCTGACGACGAACGGATTCGCGAGAGTATGGCCAGCATTGGCGCTTTGGTTTTGACCGGACGTTTGCAGCAGCATGTTCGCCAATCCGGAAGTCGCTCTCGCGCTGAAGGTCACCGGACTGTTCTTCAATCCGGACGATGTTGCCCGGATAGTGTACGCGCCAGCCTTGGTGCCCAGCACGAGGAGGGTCGACGCGTGGCCAAGCGAATCAGTGTGCGCTGCCGACACGATCAAGCTATCGCCCACCGATCCAACGGGTGCGGAGACGATCGAGAACTGCACGCTCGCTCCCTTAACGGCGTTCCCGAACGAGTCAGAGACGGACACCACAAACGGAGCCGTGAGAGTTGTCGCAACCATACCCGTTTGAGCGTCACCGGATGCCAGCGCGAGGACAGATGCGGCGCCCGGAGCCGCCTTCACTGCGAAAGTATACGGACTGTTCTTCAAACCGATAGAGGAGGCCTGCACGTTGTACGTCCCGGGCTTGTTTCCAAACGTCAGCAACGTCGACGCGTGTCCGAGAGAATCCGTCGTGGCGGCCGACATACTCAAGCTTTGACCCGTCGCGCCGGCCGGAGAGTTCGTGAGAGTGAATTGAACGTTCACATTCTTGACGGGATTCCCCGACGAATCCGTCACAGTGACCACAAATGGATTGGTCACTACGGAGCCTACCACACCGTTCTGGTTGTCACCCGAAGCGAGCGCAAGCACAGACGGAGCGCCCGGCTTTGCTATCGCAGTAAACCGGACGGGCCTGATGGTGTCTGCGGTGGCGCTCACGAAATACGTCCCTATCCTGTTTCCGAGCGTCAGGACCGTTGAGGCGTGGCCGGCGATATCGGTGACCGCGCTCGCGGCGCTGAGGGTCTGACCGGTAGCGCCATTCGGTAAAGAATCGATCACGAAAACCACCGTCTCCCCTTCCACCGGATTGTTGTTCTGATCCGTGACAGTGACAACGAATGGCCGCACAGAAGAGAGCACAACCGCCGTGTCACGCACAACCGATGCGGCGAACATCTTTGCAGCAAAATTCTTGAGTGGTCCGAGCGGATGCAAGGAATCGGAGGCCGTCCATCGGCCGAAGGAGGTGATACCGGACTTTGTGAGGGTCTTTGCGCTAGTATCAACGATTCCACCCTGGGGCCTCCAGTTCAATCCGCCGTCGACGGATTTCCACAGAACCAGTTTTGCCGCGTTCTGACCGCTGAGTTCAATGTTGTTGTATCCAAAAACCAATGTTGCATCGAGTCCGCTGTTCCTGGCAGACACGATATCATAAAATCGTTTAATGGATTGATTTCCATTCCCTTGCGAAACAACGCCGGACGTTCGGGTTGCCGTCGTCAATCCCGGAGGTGTCGTCAGCCAGGAGATTGAAGAACCGATAGCTCCGAAATTCGATGAGGTTGTCACCCCCGAAAGGTCGACCGTCTTTTGAATACTTCCGCTAAGGTATCCTTGTTCAGATAAATTCCCTTCCAAAATCATTATAGAAGTTGAATCGACTTTAAGAGTCACACTGCTTGAAATGGTCACGTCCGCGTTGACAGTGACATTGCCGGGTACGGTCGACTTTGTCCCCGAACCTGTCAGCGTAAGATAGTTGTACTGCTTTGCCCAAAGAACCTGGTCGCTGCCAAAGTAATCGAACTTGCCGCCGACGCTGTCGGGCAGTCCGGTCGCACGATTCTTGACCCGTATGTTGCCGGTGTTGTTGATCGCACCGGTGTTGATCAAATCCTGCGCCATGGCAGACTCAAGCAGAAAGAAGAGCATGCCGAGTATCGCCATCGCGGCATACCGCCACGGGCGCCCCGAGTCGACCGGCCTTCCGTGAGCGCGCGCGGCGGCAGAGCCGGAGTGACTCTCCGACCCTACCCCCGCACGGACACAGGCCATTCGTTCTTTCAAGGTATTCATAATGATACCGTCAGTGTGTGACTCTTATATTGAACAATGGTGATGAGGTCGCACGACCATTCAACATTTTTCTCATCACCTGTGATCTTGCCATACGTCATTTCTGTTTCCTTACCATGGTACCACCAATATTTCCACATCGAACGCGGCGGAGCGCATCCGCGGCGAAGAGGTGAACCCGCGCAGTGCGGGAAAGGAGCAAGCACGTTCCTCTCCGCGGCCACCGCAGTTGTTGAGCACACAACTGCGATGGTGCCGATGCATTTCTGTCCGTAGTAATTCAGCCTGCCATCCTTCTGGACAACGTCTAGATTCAGACTTGCCCGCCGAAGTTGGGCACGCTGGCGACCGGGCCATAAGGATAGGAGCGTATCCTGTTGGTCGATCACCATACTGGCTGATATTCCATTATTCATTTTTCATCCTTTACTTCATCTTTGTCATCCGAGCACGGTCCAATCCTGGCAAAGGTCATACGGGATCAGCCCCAATAGCGACGCATTTTGAGACAGGACCCGTCTGAATGCCGGATTTCTCCACCGAACAATCATTGGTGGAGGTCTTGCCACCAGTTTGCGCCATTCTTTTGACCGTGTTATCTCGAAGCCACGATCCACGTGCCGACACCGAGACCCGACCGATTCTCTCAACGGTCCGTCCCTTGCGGCGTGGAACGGTCTTCCAGTAGTTATTCTTTCTCTCTTCACTTCATTTCTACGTTTTGAACCGCGTGAATACGAGTCATTCGATGATCCCATTTGCCCGGGAGTGAGGAGCTCATCCACTCGTTCAGAGCGGATGACCCGACAACATCTAGCCGAGAGCATACAAAGAACTCCTTCAGAGCGATATGGCGTGCTCGTGTGTTCATGAGACATCATCCATAGCCGTTCTGCGTGTTCCAGAATGACCGAGAGAGGACGCGGTCGGTTGACAAACTGCCCGTGTCTTCCTGGTCTGCCCATGTGCTCTTTGCCATAACGTTAACCCGGCAAAAGTGATTATCAGCTATCGTGCTCGCCCGGTATCCGCACTCGACGGATACAGACTGCACGCGTTATTTATCGACTACCTTTCGGACGGATCATCTGCCCTGCCGGTATCATCCCGCACCATTGCGGGAATGCCGGGAAAGGGTCGACTACTCCGTCCTCATCATACCATTATGTTCGTCATAGTGTTACATAACACTCTTCAAGCATTGAGCTCGACCGAGTCTTAGTTACCAACCTGGACAGTACCGGCGTTGTTGAGCGTGCCGCCGTTGATCAAGTTGCCAAGAACGATCAATTGTGATGTTGCTGCATTCACATCAGCAATGACGCTCGAACTGATCGTCAGGTTGGACGCAGTACCGACGCGCACACCGGCTGCAATTTGCTTCGTTCCACCGTTGCTGAATATCAGCAAGTTGTAGTTGTTCGTCGCGTCGCCCGCAACGAGCTGGGTACCTGATGATGCGTCATAGTTAACTGTTCCGGTCGTAAATAGCAGTCCATTGTTTGTACCGCCGAACAACATCGTGCCGTTGGTATTGTCGCGCGTTCCGCCGATGCTCAGGGTGTACGTGCTCATGTCCGTTGTGATAGCAAGGTCGCCCGGTCCGCCGTTGTCAAAGTTGCCCGTCAATGTAACGTTGCCCAACGCCGTCTTGGTCCCGCTGCCTGTCGTCAACAGGTTGCCATAGGTGACACCAGAGGCAGCACCGGCAATCGACTGACTGGCACCGTCATAATTCCACGTTGATGCTGTTGCAAGATTTACGGTTCCGACAGAGGAGAAACTGCCCATCATATACGCATAGCCGGAGCCGACCAACTCTATGCGGCCGGTGTTGGCAATGTTGTACTTGAAGTTCAGGGTATCGGTTGCGTTAGCTGCAATACCGCCGGAGTTCGTGACGAGACTGTCAAACTGCATTTTCAGGCCGGCTAGGAGTGAATCGTTGGTCGTCAACTTGTCTTTGAATTCCACCAATCCGTTGCCGCCGAGGATAACACCGCTATTGGTTGCTGGATTAACGAAAGACATCGGACCATTATTGGCGGCAGCCGTGACTATTCCATGGTTGTTCGTGAGTGTTGTCACTGTTAACGTTCCGCTGCCGTTGACAATGTTGCCATGAGCATCAGTGAGGGTGGCAATCGAACCGCCGGTCGCTGAGAGGGTCAACGCTTTTGCCGTCGTAATGTCGGAAATGGTAGCGAATGAATAGGCTCCGTTTGCGTTGAAGTTGTTAGTAATGCTCATGCTGCCGCCAGTGTGACTGACAGTGTTGTTCGCAGTCACATTGCCCTGCAGATCGAACGTAGAGACACCGTTTGCGGTCACCTTGTCATACGTTGTCCCGAAGATGCTCTGGTTGCCGCTCACTTTTGAGTATCGAACCTCGCTTCCAGATGTCGAGAACGCATACGGCGAAGCTGCTGCCCCGGTGTTTGTTATCGCATCCTGCAACTCCAGAGTATTTGCACCAATGTCGAACGTTCCTGAAGCATTCGCAACGTCCAGCAATCCCTGAACAGAATCGTTAACTGCCGTCGTCTTTGTACCTGACCCGACAACTACCAACGTGTCGAAATTGATCGGTCCCTGTCCACTGTTACCGACTGACTGTGCACCGTTCTTGGCAAGTTGGACGTTGCCGGTGATCTTCTTTGCGCTGGAAACACCAGCGTTCGTTATGTTGCCTTTGACCGTGTACTTACCGGTTCCAGTAAAACTGGCAGTGCCTTGGACGACCAGGTCCTGGGCAAAGGTCAGTCCAGCCACGACAAACATGGCAACGAGCGAGAGAATGATTGATTTAAACATGGTAGTGCTCCTTGTATTGATTGTTTGTGAATAATGGTTTATTGTGTTTTGAATACTGCTATCCAAGGCAGAACTCATTCCGCCTCGCGTGTGTGATTCTATGCACTTCATCGTATTGCTCCTTTTGTTTTGCTGTCAGTTGTGGTTAACCGATTGATGACCATTGTGATTATTCTGTTAGCTATTGGCCTTTAGCTATTAGCTGTTCGCTATCAACGGTTAACCGTTTATTATTTGCCGCCTTATCCGACTGCTCACATCGGGTTCGGCGGAAGACTCCGTGTTTCTTACGGTGGTCGTGCATGAGTCTTTTTCATGTCAGTCTCCTTATTTTTGGTTATATGGTTAATTAGTTAACTGGTTAATTAGTTGTTAGTTGTTTGTTCTTTGTTCTTAGTCATTGGTCATTACTCATTGTTCATTGCTCATTGGTCTGGTATTACGGACCGACCGTTACGGTACCGGCGTTGTTAAGCGTACCGCCGTTGATCAGGTTGCCGAGGACGATCAACTGGGAGGTAGCCGCATTGACGTCGGCGATGACGCCCGGATTGATCGTAAGGTTCGATGCCGTACCGACGCGGATACCCGCTGCGATCTGTTTTGTCCCGCCGCCGCTGAAAATCAGCAAGTTGTAGTTGAGAGCGGGATCGCCTGCGACCTGCTGCATGCCGGATGCCGCATTGTAGTTGACCGTACCGGTGGTGAAGAGCAGGCCGTTATTGGTTCCGCCGAAGAGCATGGTACTGTTCGTGTTCTCCTTCGTTCCTGTGATACTCAGCGAAAACGTGCTCATGTCCGTCGTAATGGCGAGATTGCCCGGTCCGCCGTTGTCAAAGTTGCCCGTGGCGGTCACGTTACCCAGGGCCGTCTTCGTTCCGCTGCCGGTCGTGAGAAGATTGCCATACGTTACGCCCGACGCAGCGCCGGCAATTGACTGGCTTGCGCCATTGTAGTTCCACGTTGACGTCGTGGCCAGATTGACCGTTCCGACGGAGGTGAAGCTACCCGTCATCGATGCATAGCCCGATCCGAACAACTCGATGCGTCCGGTGTTGCCGATATTCGCGTTGAAGAAGAGACTGTCGTTTGTGTTAGCTGCTATTCCGCCGCTGTTCGTCACAACTCCTCCGAACTGCATGTTGCCAGTGCCGGCGAGCAACGAATCATTCGTCGTCAGCGTATTCTGGAAGTTTACCAGACCGGTGCCGCCAAGGATGATGCCGTTGTTGACGGCGGCGTTCGTGAAGGTCATCGACCCTCCGTTCGCCGCGGCCGTGATCGTCCCGTGGAGATTGGAAAGATTTGTGACCGTCAAGGCTCCGCTTCCGTTCACGATTGCTCCGTGGCCGTCTGTAACCGTCGCGATGGAACCGCCCGTGGCCGAAAGCTTCAGTGAATCGCCAACGCTGATATCGGCAATGGAATTAAACGTGTATCCTGCATTGGCCGAGAAGTTCTGATTCACCGTCAAAGCGCCGCCCGTATGGCCAACCACACCGCCGGCCACAACCGGTCCAAGAAGGTCAAACGTCGATGCGCCGTTGGGAGTCAGTTTGCCGTACGTTGCTCCGAAAATGTGCTGGTTACCGGAGGCCTTCGCATAAACGACCTCACTGTTTACATTGGAAAAATTATACGGGCTGGCGCCGGCACCGCTGTTGCGTACCGTATCCTGAAGCGTTAGCTTGTTTGCCTTGATGTCGAAGCTAGGTCCGTTTGCCGTCACATCAAGCAGATTTGCCACCGTATCATTAACGACAGTCGTTTTCACTCCGCTTCCGCCGATTTGCAGCTTCTGGAAGTTGATGGGGCCATTACCCGCGATGCCTACCGTTTCAGCAGCGGCACCGTTGATATTCACGGTCCCGGGAATGAGGATAGAGTTTGCGGCAGCAAGTGTGTCATAAATGTTGCCGTGGATATTGTACGTGCCTGTTCCGGTGAAGCTCGACCCATTTCTGATAATGAGGTGCTGACCGAAGGCTGCACTTGCAATAAGAAGCAAGGCGACGAGTGAAAAAATCAGTGATTTATGCATTGTGACGCTCCTTTGTTTTGTGGATGATGTAATAGTTAGTAATTGTGTTTTCGTCTTAATGGCACTTTGTTTTCCATTCTGCCAATTCTTGCCTGAACCTGTCATGGTTGATTACTCCTTATTAGTTGTTTGTAATTATTGCTTATTTCAATACTCGTTTCATGGGCCAACATTGATAATTCCATTATTCGTTATAGCACCGCCGTGCGTCAGCGTTCCATTGACCTGCACTGTTACCCCGACAGCGACTGTGACAGGCGTGCCGGTGGCGATCGCTACATATCCGTTGGCGGTCGTCGAGGCATTAACATTCTTGGCACCCGTGTTCGAAAAGATGATGTTGTTGTACGTCCCCGGCGTAACCGTTTGCGCCACCGTCCCGTTGTATTCGACGGTGCCCGTGTTGAACACGATGGCATTCGCAGCGCCCGCGAACTGAATCAAGGCGTTTGTGTTGTCTTTTGTGCCCGTTATTGTCAACGTGTTTGTTCCGACACTGAACGTCACCGCGTTGTTTGAGCCTCCACCATTATCGAAGTTCCCGGAGACAACAATATTCCCCGCGGCGGTCTTCGTGCCGGCAGCACCGCTGAGATTTAGATTGTTATACCCCGTAGCTCCGTTGAACGCCGGTACGTTCTGGGCTGCGCCATTGAAATCGATCGTGCTTCCCGTAATGACATATCCACCCGAAGTGAATGTCGCCGTCGGATTGAAGGCCCCCGCAATACCAATCGTTCCAGCCGGTGCAAGAGTTATGCTGAACGTCGTGCGCGCACCACTCGTCGTCAGATTGTAGTAGTTGAATGCCGGAATAGTTTGCGCGCCGCTGCCGTTGAAGTTGACGGTGCTGCCCGTGGTGATATAACCGCCCGACGTGAACGTTGCGGTCATGTTGAATACTCCGGCAATTCCGACCGTCCCGCTCGGAGCGAGCGTAACCGAGTTAGTTGTTCTGGTGCCGCTAATTGTCAAATTACTGTAGTTTAGAGCGTCAACGGTTTGGGCTCCCCCTGCGGAATAATCGACGGTCAGAGATGACAACGTATTTGTGAGAAACTTGTACTGGTTCAGGTAATCTGCCGTCGCCACGGTTCTGGTAACCTGCACCGTCCCTGATCCTGTGATCGTTCCGGCGGCAGCGGCGTTGTTGATAACGACCGCTGCACCTGGAGTAAAGAGTGCGCTTGCATTGACCGTCATCGTTCCTGCAACATTGAAATTTGTATTCCCGGAAACGGATGCGGATGTATTCGCAAGAGTGAGATTATTGAAGATTGTTGGCGTGCTTCCGCCGATCGCCTCGGCGACAGTTCCATTCAACGTGACTGTTGTTCCCCCGCCGGCAGACAACGTCCCGCCGTTGTTGATCCAGTCCCCTGCTACGCTCAGGCTCGTTCCTGCGGTGAATGTCCCCGAGCTCAGTGTCGCCGTTCCGCCGACCGTCATAGTGGCTGGAGCGGTAAAGTTGCCGGCCGTCTCGGTAAACGTCCCGTTGACGGTTAGACTCGTCGTGCTCCCTCCGACGCTTTCCGTCTGGCCGGTAGTCTTATTCACTACGATGTTGTTGAATGTCTGCGCTGCCGCTGTTCCATTGATGGCCGAAGAATTCCCGGTAAACGTAACCGTTGCGGTTGTTGGCAGGAATGAGCCTCCGTTGTTCGCCCAGTTTCCACCAAGAGAAATATTGAGAGCATTCGAATTGAATGTTCCCGAATTAGTCGTTACACCCCCGTAGACCGTTAACGGGTTTGTGACAAGCTGCGCGGTGACCGCGATGCCATTGCTCACGACAAGGTTCGGTACGGTTATGCTCGAATTGATCTGCATTGTCTGGGTCGCCGGAGTGGATGCGTCCCCGACCTGTACAATGCCGCCATTCACCGTTCCATTGGTGCCGCCCGTATTCACATATCCCAGATTCGCATTGCCGGGCCTTCGAATGATGATTGTTCCGCCGGACATATTGAAGGTTGACCCGACTTCAGTGATATTGAAGGGGGCGATGCCTGCCGTCGTCGAGCCAACAGTATCGATAACGAGGGTTCCCGAAGACATCGTGAAATAGGTAAGCACGGTTGTACCGGCATTATCGCACCTGCCAGCGATGTCCACAGTCCCTCCGTCGATGATTTCTGTTCCTCCGTAGGATGTGAGATTTTGGTCGGATGCAGTTCCGATGTTGACCTTTCCTGCGGTAGCGTGCAGTGTTCCGTAGAGCGTGATTGTTCCCCCTGTCATCGAAACGGTCGCTCCTGCATTGTTCACCCAGAGTCCGGCAGAAAGCGGAATGGTCACGGCCCCCGTAAACGGCGTAATGGTGGCCGCCGTAGACAGCTTGAACATACCGTTCGTGAGAGTGAGAAAATTCGTCGGGGTAACGCTGAAATTAGTCGAAGCCACTTCAAGTACATTGGCAACGGATGTCCCCATATTCAGCGTGATCTTATCGAAATTGGTCGTTGCACCTGTGCCGGAGATGGTTTGATTCCCGTTCTTGTTGAACGTAACGTCGCACACGCGGTTCGCGGCGGGTGCCAGGTTCAGCGTACCGTTATTGACGACATTTGCGCCGATGGTCATCGTGTGCGTTGCCGCCGTTGCGCCGATGGTCATCGTCGCTCCTGCGTTCACGGTGAGATCCGCTCCAATTGTGAGGGTCCTTGCGACGCCGCTGTTCCCAATCGTAAGTTGCCCGCTGGTCCCCTGGCCAACAGTAAGGAATTTGCATGAATCAAGGCCATCTACCGACACGGTAGTCCCATTTGCAATAATCACCGTGTCGCCCGGACCGGGAACCGCACTTTTGTCCCACGTTGATGCTGTGCCCCAGCCGGTGTTATGGATCGACGTGAATGTTGTACCTGGTAATGTAGCCTTGCTCCCGGGGAGGGGGGAACTCAAGGCACCTTCCGTGACGGCGTAAACCTTCCAGTAATACATTGTATTTGAGAGGAGACCCGCGACCGGCGCAGAAGTGGAACCTGCCGCCACCTGTGAGACAAAAGTGAAGTTTATATTGTCCGTCGAGTTGTAAATCACATATCCGTCTTCATTGTTTGCATTGTCCGTCCAGTTTAGCGTCATCCCTGACTTGGATACCCCGGTAAAGTTTAGTCCCGTTGGCGCCGCCGAAGGAGCGGGCGGTGTAAACGTTAACATGGAATTGGACGCAGGCAATGCGTTGAGCGCATCCTGCGGCGTACTGTTAAAATTGGTCGTATTGGCGGTCTGTTGAGTGAGCAGCGTAGCGGCCGTTGGCGCACCTGAAATCGTGCCGTTGATGCCGCAGGTATAGCTCAACGGATATGAACCGTGGACAGTGCCGGTAGTCATGGTTCCGTAAACAAACCGAATGACCCCGGTGGATTCGTATATCTTCACCTGCATGTTTATCGAGTAGGCCGGCGAATTTATGGGTACATCCCACTCATCAAAATTCAACCATTCAACAGTCAAGACCCTGTTCGGAGCGGATCCGGTGACCATGTATGCCAGGCACGTTGCAATAGGAACCGCTTCGGAGTCGGCTGTCCACAGGTCGGCATACAGCGGAGCAAGCGCCAGATTCGTGTTACCCGCCGTCGAAAACAGGTGGTTGTAGTTTGGACCATACGGACCCGTCCCTCCGTTGTTGCCGTCTGACGCAGACGCAGAAAAGTCTACTGTCCCGTTGAGGTTTGCTGAGAACTGGGTGTAGCGAACACCGAGGTAGTAGAAATCGAATCCGATGGGCGCCTGGTAGCTTCTGTTGTCATCATTCTGGTTTGAAGCAGTGTTTCTCCACGTGAAATACGACGGACTCGAGCCAAAGATCGAATTATAGGTTATTCCCGTCGTCCTCGTGACGGGTGCGTAGTTCGCACAACTCTGGGCTGCGGCCTCCGTGGTCAAGGCCATCCACAGCAGGAATCCAGCAGCAACTTCTGCAACCACTGGCAGCCAGCGCCGGGCAAGACAATTCCCGGAGCCGCAGCCTCTTTCGAGTTGCTTCGTGAACAGGTGAGACGCTATGGAGAAAACTCTCTTCAACTGATTTTACGACAGATAATTATCATTAAGAATTTTGTACTGCCGTTCATTTCTTGCACGCATGGGCTCACAATGCATCGGCTTCATCACTTTCGATATTGCGCGCGGGCACTTCTTGAAGATGAGACAGCAGGCTCCGGTATGACCGTATGACGTTCTGCGGATATGCAATTCCGGTCAATTCACTGATGTAGTCGGCCTGAGCGTAAAAATCGAAATACAGATATTGCGCTTGTCCCGCGGTGTCTGCAGGCAGGCTTGATTTATCATTGAGCGCAATGAGATAGTCAATCGAAGCACAGACAACCTCTGGCTTGTACGTCTCGACGGCATGCCTCAACACAGGCTCGGGAGTGTGGGAGCCGAGGTTATACACCTTCCACCCGAGCGATTCCAGCAAGTGTACCGTCCCAAACAGGACAACTTCCTGCAAGCCGTTTGTTCGGGAGCCGCAGACCGCAACGTTGCCGTT
Organism: Bacteroidota bacterium; assembly: GCA_049515655.1. Lineage (GTDB taxonomy): Bacteria > Bacteroidota > Ignavibacteria > UBA10030 > SZUA-254 > JBEKTW01. The sequence goes on along the minus strand of JBEKTW010000001.1, from coordinate 420,874 downwards.
GGGTGGAAGTTTGAACGTGGTGAACGTGAACTGGAGAAGTGTCTCGAAGATCGATGTGGTGGCTACGTGCTTCTCTACTTCAGAGATAATCCCCTTGATCCGCGAGGTCATTATCTCCCGTGCTATTTTCAATACAGCGTTATCATAGATTTCGACGAGCGTTACACCTTGTTTGTACCGTCGATGGATAACGTCTTCAAGACTCTGGATATTGTGGCGTGTCGATTCTCCCAGGTACGCTCCCCTGACAACATCTAGCGTTGCGTGAACGGGCACTCTTGCTTTCTGGGTACCGTTTTCCCGGGACAAGGGGAGGCGGGGCGGGAGTATCTCATAATGATATTTGTTGAGAAACTCCGAGACGTGCTCGAACGTGAATTTTCTGTGGCCGCCGGGAGTCCTGAAGCATTGGAGTCGCCCAGTGTCGGCCCATCGCTTCACTGTAGATTCGTTCGCACGAAACAGTCGAGCCAACTCCTGCGTCGAATAGTATCGACCTGATTCCAGCGGGTTATATCTCTTCATGGCAGAGTCCCTCCATATTGTTTTGAACGGTATATGTGGTTTTGCACGTTTTACGCTTTGAGGATTCCATTCGGGTCGTGTTCGAGCATTGCTTCAAGAAAAGATGTTAATGCCTGGGGAAAAAAGAGGTAGACCGTGAACCACGGGAGGGGGAAAAAGGCATTCTCATGCTGCATGGCTGCAGGCAACCTAGTGATGCAACCGATGTCTGGTGGATTATGGCCGCCAAGAGAATCCTTCTATAAGTTCATGATCCGTCAACTGTCAGGGTGCTATAATCACCGCGAAAACACGTTTTCACAATCATCGAGCCGACGATATTTTTCTTTGAGTACAGCATCCTTAAGCACAATTTACTTCAAATTACGGAACAAGTCAATACCCGGAAGGTTAGATTCCCTTAAATGATTTTTTTTATAAACACATAGAAATTTTGCGATTAACCAATTCTTCATCTTAGTCGCTCAAATCGGGCTAATCGCTCGCTAAAAATATCGACTTATTCGCCGCTAATACTTGAAATTGAAGGGTTAGGGATGACCCTCCTTTGCGTGCGCTGTGTCACTCGGTAAGAAATGAACCCTTCTGGTTGGCGTAAATCAGGAATCGGGAGTTCGCCTGCCTCCCCTTCTGCCTCCGCTACGTTCAAGAAAAACCGCCCCGGGCATTAGCCCAGATGCGGCGTTACTTTATCAACGAGATGTCGTTTCGGCACTGCGCCGACGATCTGCTCCACAACCTGACCGCCCTTGAAAACGAGTAAGGTAGGAATACTACGAATGCCGTACTGCATAGCTGTCTTCGGATTCGAGTCGACATCCATTTTCATAACTTTTAATTTCCCGTCATAGTCTTTTGCCAGATCCTCCACGACCGGAGCTATCATCTTGCATGGTCCACACCAGACCGCCCAAAAATCAACGAGCACCGGAATACTTGAATTCAATACTTCGGCCTGAAAATTTGTATCTTCGACCTGAACTGGTTTCATTACACTATCCTTTCCTGGAACAATTCACAAGCTAAATTTTTTGAATTTAAGAAAAACTACAATGAAATCCTAACACTCCTGGGACCGAGGATATTCTCGATATCTGATATAAACTGGTCGGTCGGTTCGATGCAGAACTTTACGGATCTAAACCGGACCGGGGGTACCTGCTCTCCCGCCGCCACGCTGATGTAACAGGAGCATTTACCGCGATGTCGTTCAGCAACCTCCCGTAAACGGGTGATCGTTTGTTCCGTCACGTCATTGAGATTCAATGAAAGAGTGATGCTCTTCGTGAACTTCTGGCGCACCTGCTCCATGGGGTACACTTCATTGACAATGATCCGGAGCGAATCGCCCGCATGCTCAGCTTTCCCAATAACCATGATCATTGCTTCGGGATGAAGGTGATTTTGGTGGAGTCGATACGCGTCGGAAAACACGATGCATTCGCCCTTGCCGGAAAAATCCTGCAACGTTACAAACGCCATCATGTTCCCTTTCTTATCCACTTTTTTCTTAAGAGCGGTCACGATCCCGCATGCTCGGACAACGGAACCGGGTTTGACGGTCGCGGCGTCTCCGAGTGTCGCCGTCGAGTACGCGGTTACCTCCATCTCGTATTTCAGCAAGGGATGTCCCGATACATAGAACCCGAGCACATTTTTCTCTCGTTGAAGCTTCTCGCTCTCTGTCCATGGAGCGCATTCCGGCAGTGGCGGGAAATGGGAGACTCTTGCCGCGGACACTCCTCCTTCAAAAAGCGTGGACTGCCCCACGAGTTGATACCCCTGGTCATGCTGACCAAACTGGATAGCCTTTTCCACGCATTCAAACAGCTGCGCCCGATGTCCTCCCAGCGAATCGCACGCGCCCGCCCGGATGAGGGATTCCAGTGTTTTCTTATTGACCAATCTGAGGTCTACGCGCCGGCAAAAATCGAATACATTCTCGAAACGACCACCTTCCGTTCGTGCCTTCATGATTGTCTCCACCGCACTGACGCCGACATTCTTGATCGCGCTCATTCCGAAGCGAATTCCCTGTTGTCCGGCCACGAAATGGACATCGCTCTCATTGACGTCGGGAGGAAAAACACGCAGGTTCATCTTCCTACACTCCTCGATCAGCTGCACGATGTAATCGATATCGCCGATCTCGGCAGACATCGTCGCCGCCATGAACTCTGCGGGATAATGCGCCTTGATGTATCCGGTCTGATAGGCGATCACAGAATACGCGACACTGTGAGATTTATTGAACCCGTAGGAGGCAAATTTGTTGATCAAATCAAAGATCTCGCCGGCGATTTTTTTTGCGAAACCGCGTTTGACCGCTCCTGTCACGAATTCCTCCCGCTGCTTTGACATCAGCTCCTTGTCTTTCTTCCCCATTGCGCGGCGCATCAAGTCGGCTTTCGCCAGCGAAAATCCCGCGACCTCACTCGCGATCTTCATGACCTGTTCCTGATAGACAATGACGCCGTAGGTTTCCTTGAGGATTGGCTCGAGCTTCGGGTGAACGTACTCGATCTTTTGAAGGCCCTGCTTGCGTTGAATGAACTCCCCGATCATTTCCATCGGCCCGGGACGATACAGCGCGTTCATGGCGACCAGGTCGCTGATCGACGTCGGCTTCAGTTTTCGCAGCCAGTCGCGCATACCCGAAGATTCAAATTGAAATACTCCCACGGTATGCCCCTTGCCGAACAACTCAAAGGTCAGATGGTCGTCTTCCGGCAGCGTGTCCAGGTTGAGCTCGACACCATGGTTTTGCCGGATGAGCCGGAGAGCATTGTCAATAACCGTGAGCGTTCGCAATCCCAGAAAATCCATCTTCAAGAGACCCGCGTCCTCAAGGTCGATCATGTTGTATTGCGTCATCACCTCTGTTTGCGGCGTTTTGTAGAGCGGGACGTAATCACTGAGCGGACCGGGAGCGACGACAACGCCGGCCGCGTGCGTCGAAGAATTTCGATTCATCCCTTCAAGGACGAGGGAAATATCGATCAGTTCTTTTATTTTCTCATCGGGACTTTCCTTCACCCACTTCAATTCCGGGATTGTGGCCAGCGCTTCCGCGAGCGGGGTCACTTTTCCCTGAAAAACCGGTATGAGCTTGGTAATCGACTCGGCGACGTTCAGCGGAACCCCGAGAACTCTTGCCACATCCTTGATGACCGCGCGCGTCGACAGGGTGCCGAAGGTGATGATCTGCGCAACGGAATCCGCTCCATACTTTTGCTTCACGTAATTGATGACATCATCCCGCCGGTCATCCGAAAAATCGATGTCGATGTCCGGCATGCTGATACGGTCGGGATTGAGAAAGCGCTCGAACAGAAGGTCATACTTGAGCGGGTCCACATTGGTAATCCCGAGCGCGTACGACACAAGACTCCCCGCCGCGCTTCCGCGGCCTGGACCGACACTGATTCCCATCCCTCTTGCCGCATTGATGAAATCTTGCGTGATAAGGAAGTACCCGGCATAGCCCATCTTCTTGATAATGGCCAGTTCATGTTCGAGACGGGCGTGAATTTCCGGCGTCACAGACGGATACCGATTCTCCAAACCTTTGTGGGCAAGCTCATCAAGATACCCTTCGAGTGTCGTCACTCCGGCATTAGCCGGTATGGGGAAGTTGGGCATGTACGGCTTTTCGGGACCGACTGGATACCGTTCAATTTTCTCCTCGACCTCGAGAGTCGATTCTATCGCCTCCGGATAATCGCGGAACAGGCGACACATCTCCTCGGCTGATTTGAAATAAATCTGGTCGGTTTGGTAACGAAGCTGGTGATAATCGGTGGTGTTCAACGCGCTCGAATCTGGAATCATGAGCATGACGTTGTGAGCGACAGCGTGCTCCTGGCGGAGATAGTGGATGTCGTTCGTTGCAATCAGCTTGATGCCGAGCTCTTTTGCCAACTTCGGCATTCCTTCAAGAATTGGCTTCTCCTTATCAAGGAAGTGATTCTGAACCTCGAGATAGAAATTATCGCGGAAAATCTCCTTGAACTCAATACTCATCTCTCGAGCTGCAGAATAGTTTCCGTTCACAAGATGAGCCGCCACAACACCGGCCGGACAGGCAGAAAGTGCGATAAGACCCTCCGAGTATTGGCGCAACAATTCCATGTCAATGCGCGGCTTGTAGTAGTATCCCTCCGTGTGGCCGAGCGTGCACAGTTTGACTAGATTGTGATAGCCGGTGATATTCTTCGCCAGCAGCACGAGATGATGATAGATGCCGCGTCCCTGGCCCTGCGCCATGCTCTTCGCGTTGACTTCCTTGTCGAAGCGCGACCCCTTTGTTACGATATACATTTCACAGCCGATGACGGGTTTGATACCGGCTTTCTTCGCCGTCTTATAGAGCTCGATTGCCCCAAACATCACTCCGTGGTCGGTCAACGCCACCGCCGGCATCTCGTTTTCAACGGCGGCCTGGACCAGTCCCTCGATGGTTGCGGCACCGTCGAGCAGACTGTAGTGTGAATGGTTATGGAGATGAATGAATTCCGGCATGAAGTGTCTTATGATCTCACCGAGTACGAAATCAACGAAGGGAAAAAGAAACTTCCGAGCTTCCCGACCTTAGTGGTCGGGAAATGACCAATGTCTACGTCTCCAGGTACTTCTCTATGAGGCTGACGGCCTTACCGATTTCAATGATATCCCGCTTCCCCGTCCGCCGCTCTTTGATTTCAACATTGCCGTTGACGACATGCTTCTCTCCAACGATGATCTGCCAAGGCATCCCGAGCAAGTCGGCATCCTTGAATTTGAATCCGGGGCTTACGTCATTGCGGTCGTCATACAGCGCGTCGATGAGCGACTCCTGGAGCCGTTCATAGAGCTTGTCTGCAACGGCGACTACTTTCTCGTTATCGGCATTCACCACGACCAGGTGGACCTGAAACGGCGCCAGGACCTTGCTCCAGACGATGCCGTGTTTGTCGTGGTGCTGTTCGATATGGCAGGCGACGATGCGCTCGACGCCAATACCGTAGCTCCCCATGACGATCGGCTTTTCCTTGCCATGCTCATCCAGGAACGTCGCCTTCATGGCGTCAGCATATTTCGTCCCAAGCTTGAACACGTGCCCGAGCTCGATGGCTTTGACGACGCGCAAGGGTTTTCCGCACTTTCCGCACGGTTCTCCGGGCAGAACGACACGCAAATCGTGGTAGCCATCGACAACCGCGTCACGCTGAAGATCAATATTCGCAATATGATAATCGTTCTTGTTAGCTCCGCTGATAAGATTATTAGCACCTTCGAGTCGCTTGTCGGCGATAACCCGAAAACCCTTGAGCCCGACCGGCCCGATCGAGCCGGCATCAGCGCCGGTCAATGCCTGCAATTCCTCCGGCTGCAACGGGCGTACCTCGCCACCCAACACCGACGATAGTTTCGATTCGTTGAGTTGGTCATTTCCCATCATAAGTACGAGAACAGGCGTCTTCTCCAGCATGTAGACGAGGGACTTGGCAAGCCGCTGCTCATCGACCTTAAGAAATTTCACAAGGTCGTTGATGGTTTTTATGTCCGGAGTGTGAATCTCCTCGAGAGGCCGGCTCTGTCCGTCACGATGCGCCTTTGAAACACCAGAGACAGCCACCTCGAGATTCGCAGCGTACACGCAGCTATCACAGAGAACGCATGTATCCTCTCCCGCATCCGATTCGATCATGAACTCCTGTGAAGCGCTACCGCCCATCGACCCGCTCGACGCGCCGACGATGAAGAATTTCAGGTCAGCGCGTGTAAAGATCTTCTTGTAGGCTTCCGCGTGCAGTTCGTAACTCTTGTCCAAACCCGGCCAGCTAGCGTCAAGACTGTAGGAGTCTTTCATGATGAATTGTCGACCCCTGATAACGCCAGAACGCGGACGAGGCTCATTTCGAAACTTCGTCTGGATTTGATACCAGATCTGCGGCAGGTCGCGATAGGATCGGATATGATGCTTCGCGATGTGGCAGATGACTTCCTCATGCGTCGGAGCGAGGACGAGTGGTCGATTCTTGATGTGAAAGAGAATATCTCCGAACGCTTTCACACGACCTGTCTCCTCCCACAGCTCAAGCGGGTTCAACGCGGGCAAATAAAACTCCTGCCCGCCGATCGCGTCCATTTCATCACGAACGATTTCCATTGCTCTCCTGAGCACTCGATACCCGAGTGGCAAAAATGAATACACTCCCGCCCCCAGCGGCCGGATCATACCCGCGCGGAGCATGAGCTGATGGCTCGGCATCACCGCATCGGAAGGTACCTCTTTCAACGTCGGTATAAAATACTTACTTAGTCTCATTTAACGTGGGATGATTGGCATTATCGGCAACTACACATTCTGAAAATAACCCAGAGTATCATTTGAACTTTGGCAATTCGCAATTCGAAATCACTCTTGTACCCCCGGGCGGAGTCGAACCGCCGACACGCAGTTTAGGAAACTGCTGCTCTATCCATACTGAGCTACGGGGGCTTGCTCGGTCAATTTTCTCACCGTGCTTCATCCCGCCAAGTCTGACCCGCCAATCGCCGGTGAGTCGCCAGCCAGGGCACTCCTGCAACCACGCGAGATGAAAGGACCCTCAGCAAACGCATGCTATTGATCGTTCCAACCGGCACCCACATTCGTCTGTCGGTCAAGAAACTCACGCTCCCACTACGGCGGTGCTTCAGCGCCGGAAAGTAATTTACAAAAGTTTGATAAGGAAAACAAGACTCTCCTTCTGATGCCCCCGCACGCGCCCGAATTCAACTCAGGTGACCGTCTAACGCGAGAATGAAAGGCGCATAGTCCCGTGGCAGAACAACAAAAAAGCTCCGACGGTTTCCCGGCGGAGCCTGTGACGAAGCTTTCAGCAGACTATCGTACGAGTAGCAGTTTCTTCACATTCGTGTACGATTGCTGAGGGCTTGAGGAAACTGCGTCGGCCGTCAGGCGATAAAAATACACGCCGCTCGAGAGGCGAGAGGCGTTGAACGGGACACGATAACTGCCAGCCGGCTGCTCACCATTCACGAGGGTCGCCACTTCTCGTCCAAGAACGTCAAACACCGTCAGCGATACCCTGCTCACACTCGGAAGGTCGTAGGTGATTTCCGTCGTCGGATTGAACGGGTTGGGATAATTCTGACCGAGCGCATACGTGATGGGAATCCCGTTGCGTCCGTCCTTATTGACTCCCATGATCATCTGCCATTTCGCAATGGCAGCATCGGCATGCGCTTGAAGGCCCGCCAGGTCATCTCCTCCGATGAAAGCATAACCGACAGTTACGCTGTCACCACTGTTGATGGTAAATGGCCCTGCGCTCAAGACCATGGACCAGTCGCCCGCCGTGGCATCTGAGGTTACTCCAAATCCCTGCGACATGAAAAGATATTTGTTCCGGTCGGAGAAACCGTTGTAGATGTACGAACTGTTGTCAACCGCCCGGTATGACGCCGCAGTCGTCGGATTAACAAGACACAGTCCATAGTACGCCGATCCGTTCGGATCCCATTGATAGCCTAACCTCCGGGTCGCGTCGTAATCAATAAGGTTCGTGCTGGCGTCGACGACGTCCCAATCGGCATAGACTCCCACGTAAGCATTCGAAATGACCGAGGGAGAGATGTTCCGGATGTCGTACCGGACAGTAACATACGCGTCGTCCGGGGAATTCTTGTATGCATAAGACCGTTGAGTGACGTACAGACCGAGCCGTTTGCTCAAGGGTGTCACACCCGAATCCGTGAAAGCACACTTGAAAACCTGATCGGCTGAATGTTCTTTCAAGAGGGCGAAATTTCCACGGGCGGCGACACGAAAATCGACTGCGTTATCGAGAGAATCTCCGTAGGCATTGTCCGACACGTGATTCGGGTCGGTGCCCACCATCAACGTCGCATGATACAACGCTGATGGCGTTCCCGCGGGATACTGAAATCCTTCGCCAAACGACGACTGGTTAACATAATCATAGTATCCCAACGACCCGAAGTTCGAAACTGAGAACACCACGTTATTCACATTATGGGTCGCATAGAGCGGGTTGACTAGAACCCGGAAGAACTGGAAATCGCTGTAGCTTCCGTCCTGGAAAATCAATTTCAAATAGATCTGGGCATTAACACCGATCACGCTGTTGATCTTCAATCGGAACGGCGAGGCATTATTCGTCGCAGTTCCTAACGTCGAGAGCGCTCCTATAGTAAAAACAGTGTCGATCACGTGAAGAGCATTATCGTTTGTTGAAATGAGCATCACCTTGGCGTTCGAAGTCGTCGCCGCAAGATAATTCGTGAAGGTTGCATAAATGGCGATGGTTTCCCCGGGCTCCAGAATTCCATTGTTGTTCCCGCCCACGGAATCACTGATGGTATACGAACTCATTCGAACCGACGGCGAGGAAACGGTGAGCGCATTCACGGCATTGACCCTTCCCCGACCGAGATAATCCTCATATCCGGGGTTGAGCGGATAGATGTCGTCGCACGATATCCGCACCTGTTCACCGACCTGGAGGGCTGTGTATGTGGGATGCAGCGACTTCACGAGCGCTGCTATTCCTGAGGTATTCGGAGCTGAAAATGATGTTCCCGTGGCCGAACCATAACCGTTCGGATAAACCGTCGTCATGATCGCCTCTCCTGGTGCGCAGACATCAACCGTAGGGCCGTAGTTTGAGAAGGAGGTTGACAGACGGTCAGCGGAATTCGTCGACGCAGCAGAAATCACATTATCATACGCGGCGGGATACGAAGGATCGATTACGCCATCGTTCCCCGCGGCTGCAACGACAAGTGTTCCTTTCTGCGTCGCATAATTTATGATCTCCTGCTCGGCCTGCGAGGCACCGCCTCCTCCTCCAAAGCTGCAATTGGCAACCGTGGCCCCCATGTCGGCCGCGTAGACGAGCCCTTGAAGCCAGAACACGATATATGCCTGGCCATTCGCCCGGGTATCGTTGTCCGACGTTGTCTTCACTGGGAGAATCTTGCATTTGTACCCGACTCCGGCAATGCCGGTGTGGTTATTCGTTGCGGCTGACGCGACACCGCCAGTTTCAGTGCCATGGCCATTGTTCGATCCTGTAGGGGCAGGATTATTGTCTTGGATCGGATTGAGAGTGTCAGCACCGCCAAAATCCCAGCCGTGCCAATCATCGACATACCCGTCGCCGTCATCATCGATTCCGTTACTCTCCTTGCGACCGCCGTGCCCGTCCGGTCCATACTCCCCCGGATTGATATATATGTTCGCGGCAAGGTCCGGATGGTCCCACTGGACACCGGTGTCGATAATCCCAATGATGACGGAGGTATCACCGCTTGAGATACACCAGGCGCTATCCATCATCATCTTGGTCAGAGCCCATTGCTGGCTCCGCAGGGAGTCGTTCGTAGGGCATGCGTCCACTGCATAAATATACCACGGCTCGGCATACTCTACATCCGGATGTTGGGAGAGCTCCTTACACACCACAAAAGCATCCATCGGAGAAGAGTACTTCATCACATAGAATCTTGTCAGATCGACCTCATCCGAATTCGCAGGTGCTTTATGACCTTCGAAAACTTGCGAAACCGACTGCACTGAATACCGCTGGACAAATTCGTCCAGGCTCGCAACACCAAAAGAGTGGGTGGCTTTCGCCAGCCCCCTATTCGGCTTCAATTTGACGATGACCCGGCCAGGAAGATACTGACGGGTCGCGCCGGATTTCATCAAGCCTGCCGGGACGTTCTTCCGGGGGGAAACTTTTGCTTTTGCAGATGATTTCATCATCCCCCGAGTGTCGTTCATGTATAGGCACGAGACGAGGCCGACAAGAACGATGAATTTTATTTTCATAATTGACCTTTCTGTTTTGGTATTACCCCTCTACTACATCATAAGAAAAAATCTCCCAACCACCAAATCAATTTCTGTAGAGCCCTTTTCGGCGGATATGGTTCTCCACCGATTGCGGCACCAAATATCGAATCGACCGACCGAGCTTGACACGACGACGAATATCAGTACTGGAAATTCCGATGTTCGGTACATGGACAAAGCGAACCATTCGGACAAATTCGCTCTTCTCCGGGTGGGCCGAAAACCCCTCTCGATTCATGACAACAACCTCTGCCTTCGTGAGAATTTCCCGCGCCGATTTCCAAGTCTCAAACTCCAGAAAATTATCGGCACCGATAATGAGTGAAAACTTGTCGCCGGGATGCTCAGCCGCGAGGGAATCGAGTGTGTCGATGCTGTATGACCTGCCATCTCGCCTGATTTCAATATCGGATGCCTGGAACGCCGCATTGCCTTCGATTGCCAGTCTCGTCATCTCAAGCCGCTCGGCCGCGGGTGCGAGCGTTGGGTCATTTTTGTGGGGTGGGCTCGCGGCCGGGATGAATAGAACCTTGTCGAAGCGCAGCTGGTCCTGAACGCTCTCCAGAACGATGAGATGTCCGAAATGCGGAGGGTTGAAGGAACCCCCATAAATCCCGATGTTCATGGCGTCCCCCGCATGAGCTTATGGTTCTTCTCCAGCATCTTGAGCGTCGCAAACGTCCTGCGAGGGAAATCCGAACCGTTGTCTTGCAGGCTCTTCACCTCATTGCTGAGTCGTTCCAAGTAGCCCGCAGAATTCAATGAATATCTCGGATGTGTGGGGAAAAGAACTGCGTCCGAGCAGCAGAGCCACTGAACGAGAGAAGCGGATTCCAAGAACGAGTCACCGGGGAGTGACCCCAGCAAGGAGCTGTGGTCGGATTTCATTCCAAGGAGATACCAAGTTTTGTTGAACGTCGGACCGATGACCGCACAATTATCTTCATACGTTAATTGGTCAAGAACGTGTCGGAAAAAATGCCTACTGAGGACCGGTTGGTTTTCGGTGAGAACGATGAACCGTTCGTAATGGTCTGCCACGGCATTTTCCGACGCGCTGCGAACCTTCTCAGCCGGAGTATTTCCCTGCACCTCCCGGCATCTAACCCGTTTCAGAAACCTGGCGGCAAAGTCTTCGGAGAATTCCACTCCGTCGTGATACACTATAACATCAGTATCTCCGAGTTCCAGCACCCGTTCCACGACATCCTCAAACATCGACCCGGATAACGCCACACAGTCGCTCTGCTGCAGGCCCATGAGACCTTGACCGTCATGCCCGGCAGCAAAGGACGCGGGTTCAGTAAACAGTATGACTGCGCTAGTGTTTCCCATGTTCAGATCTCAAATGATTGCTCCGAAATTCTTGAAGTAAAAACCAACCGCGAAGAAACCAATAGCAATAATAGAAAGGCAGCACGACAAATGCAAGAACGAAGATCACATTGGGGCTCACGAGATTTTCTGTTGTGCCGCAGCTCTCGGCCGGCGCGGATCAATCAGGCCAAGAAAGGCAGTGAAAACATCTTCAACTGTAAGTGCGTCAAGACATTCGTGCGTGCCGGTCCAGCAATAAAATGTCTTTCCACGAAAATAAGTGCGTTGCTTGACAGTTGTTGGCGTGTAGCATGGGCTACAGGAGACGCGCTTCCAGAGAAATACTGAATTTTGTCGATTCGGAGCAACCAATCGAGGATCCGACGGACCAAACAGAAAGATGGTAGCCGTCCCCACAGCCGCCGCGAGATGTACCGGGCCTGTATCCCCACCGATCACAGCCGAGCATCGTTCACAGAGGGCCGGCAGTGCTCGCATAGGAACCGCACCAGCAACGTTGATGATTCGTTCAGCGTTCTCAGTCACACGTTGCCTGATTTCCTCATTCAGAGGCCGCTCATCGGCCCCTCCTAAGAGCAGAATCTTGACTGCTGGAATCCGCAGAATCCTCGTGCACAATTCGGAATAAGACGTAGGGTCCCACCGCTTGATGGTCATCATTGTACCGGGATTCTTCCCACCACCGGGAAAGACTCCCACTACCACGTCGCCATTGGAAATTCCCCAGTTCGAAAAGTCTTGCGCAACGACTTGGCATTGATCGGGCAAAGGGCAAATTTCGGTACTCACGTTGGAGGGGATCGTTCCGATCGATTCAACCAGGTCAAGGTATCGGCTTACCTCGAGCTTGTCCGAATCAAACCTCACCGGATGTGTCAGAGGCCATTGAGATCCTTCCGCAAATCCGACACGTGTAGGAATTCCTGCCAGCCAACCTATAGCCGCAAAGAACCTGTTGCGGTGACCAATGACCACGATGTCAAAATGGTTGCGCCGAAGAAGAAGGATCAGTTTGAATGCTTCTCTTGCTTTCCAGAACCAAGAGCGCTCCTGATACGGGGCATCGAAGAGGATACAGCGATCAACGAAGGGAACTTGCTCGACGATATCCTTGACCCAGGATGTCGCAAGATAGGAAATCTCTGCCGACGGAAATGAATGCCGCAACGCACGGAGTGCGGGAGTTAGGAATATGACGTCGCCTATACAACAAAGCTTCACAACAAGTATCTTCATCGCTGCCATTTTCTGTGGAAAAGACTCCGAAAAGGTATACGTTGATTTAATTTAAATCTTTTTGTATACTATTGCAACATCATGACAGATACCCAACCTATCGCCGGACTTTCACATGCTTCACTACCGCCGGGAGCAAACGTATTGTACCAGCAACTGATTCGGCCCGAGTCTGTAGCGCGGAATTTTGTTCTGCGTCACGTTCGGTTTGGAATGCCAGGTTCGGAGTCTCTCATCCGCTCGCGCTCCGTGATATCGCATCCGGCCACGTTGCATTGGAAATCGACTGCACGGGATGTGCACTTGAAACAAGAGCGCATCCTCGAATGATATATCCGCAGAGTTTCGTCTGTTATGCTATTCCGTGACTACGCTTCAGAAACTTTGACAATGCCCGAGGCACCCTCAGATCGGGCGCGGGATCATAGATGAACCGTTTGAGGAATAATATCCTCGCGAATCTGTTCGGGCAAGGTTGGGCTGCCGTCATGCAACTCTTATTCATCCCGTTGTACATAAAGTTCCTTGGAGTTGAGGCATACGGGCTTATCGGCTTCAGTGCAGTATTGCAAGGGATTCTTCAAGTTCTGGATTTCGGACTGAGTTCCACGATGACGAGGGAATTGGCTCGGTTCTCAACGGCACCTGAAAAATCCGCGGAGATGAGAAATTTTGTTCGCACGTTGGAAATAATCTATTGGGCCATCGGGATAACGATCGGAATAGCAGTTTGTGCTGCAGCACCATTTATTGCCCAACACTGGATCAAGGCCAGCGCACTCCCGCCTCGTACTGTCCAACACGCTGTCATGGTCATGGGAATCGTCGCGGCGGTACAATGGCCGGTCAGTCTCTATCAAGGTGGACTGATGGGGTTACAGCGATTAGTTCTCGTGAACAGCATTCGTGTAGCAGTCAGTACATTGACTGGCGGTGGTGCCGTACTTATTTTGTGGCTGATTTCTCCTAGCATCGTCTATTTTTTTATTTGGCAAGTGGTTATGAGCGCCATCCAGGTAACGTTGTTTAGCACACTCCTCTGGCAGTGTCTTCCAGCTGCCTCCACTTCCACGAGATATGACGGGACGTTGCTCGCCAGCATCAAGAGTTTTGCCACAGGGATGACCGGGATTATGATCTCAGGAATTATTCTGAATCAACTTGACAAAGTTATTTTGAGCAAAATGTTGACTCTGAAGCTTTTTGGATACTACACCTTAGCCTATCTCGTCAGTAATGGATTGAATTTGTTTATCCTTCCATTATTCAATGCCCTGTTTCCACGTTTCTCGGCATTGGCAGCGACGAACGACGAGGCAGAGTTAAGACGCCTGTACCACTTTGGTTCTCAACTGATGGCCATCCTTGTGTTACCGCTTGCAGCCATACTCGCGCTCTTCTCGTCCGATATCATGTTTCTATGGACTCGGAGCCCGGAAGCCGCCAGCATCGCCTCACCTATCCTGAGCCTTCTTGTGGTCGGGACGGCGCTCAACGGACTGATGTATTTGCCATTCACTCTTCAATTGGCGTATGGCTGGACGAGCATAGGTTTGCGCATCAGCATTTTCTTCATCATGACAATGGTTCCGGCAATATTTTTGATGACGACTTACTATGGAGCAATCGGCGCTGCATCGGTGTGGATTGCGTTGAACTTCATCTATGTTCTGATTGGGGTTCCGCTCACCCACCGTCGCCTCCTCCGCGGCGAGGCGTTGCGCTGGTATGGCGAAGACACCGGCCTCGTTCTTGTGGCTGTTATTGCTGTCACCCTGATAGGCCGATGGATGTTTTCAAGTTCTCCGCACGTCATCACACAAATCACTCAATTAGGAATTGTCTTCATCGCAGCAATGTGCTCTGCGGTTCTGGCAGCTCCGCGCATACGAGGGATGGCATTTTCATACTTGTCGAAGGCGAGTGCGCACCGTGTTTAAGAAATTGAGATCATTCCTAAAACGATCTGAGACACTCGTGAAAACCTATCGCCCGCTTCGAACAAGTTTTCGAAACAAGTGGAACAACTTCAATGATATCTTAGAAATCTACTTCTCAAGGAGCCAACCACCCGTGGGCACGCCATACGGCTTTCAAATGGTCACAACTCGATCGATGTATCACAAGGCAATGTTGGATGGATCCTTCGAACTGGATGAGGTCAAGGTCATCCAACATCATCTCACCACTGTGGATGTGTTTATCGATGCTGGCGCGAACATCGGCTTTTACACATGTCTCGCTCGTGCGGCAGGAAAACAGGTCATTGCGTTTGAGCCCCTCAATCGTAATCTCAACTATTTGTATACGAACCTCGTGCTCAATGGCTGGAAGGACGTCGAAGTATTTCCTCTGGGATTAGGTTCACACGTCGACGTAGCTCCGTTCTATACAGCCTCCACAACCGGTGCCTCACTTATCGAGCATTGGGCAGGATTGAGCACAAGGTTCAAACAGACAATTCCGGTTACGACACTGGATAATGTGCTCGGGAAGCGATTCAGGGGGAAAAAGCTGCTAATCAAAATTGACGTGGAGGGGGCGGAATACTTTGTCGTTTCGGGAGCCCAAGTACTTCTACAGCTGTCACCAAAGCCATTATGGTTCGTTGAAATTTTCTTGAGCGAGCACCATCCGGGCGGTCTGAATCCGTATTTCGCTCGAACATTCGAGCTCTTTTGGAAATACGGATATGAGACGCACACAGCAAACGAAGAGAACGCGTCTGTAACGGCTTCGGACGTTGACCGGTGGATACGAGCGAGAAAGAGCGATTGGGTCGATTGTAATTACTACATCATGATCCCAAAGGCTTGATCAATTTCGTCCCTTCAAAATGGAGAACTAGTGGAAAGAGCATATGCTGAACAGAATCAGACGGTACCTGAGAATTAGCCTCGCGTTGCAGCGTGTCAATGGAGCCCTCGCAAGGGCGGCCGCGACCAGCTCGCTCCGAACAATCGACGATACTAACCCTCTGTCCTGGGAATTCTGCGGTTTCAGCCAAAACTGCGAAGATGGAATAATTGACTTCCTTACGCGAAAACTCATTCGACCTAATCGGTATTTCATTGAAGTTGGCTCCTCTTATGGAACAGAAAATAACACGTCGTGGCTGGCAATCGCTCGCAAGTACAACGGCCTGATGATCGAGGCCGACGAAAAAGCGTTTGCCCGTCTCTCGCTACTTTTCTCTCAGGGTCTTGGAATTGACGTCCAATGTCTGAAGCTCATGGTAACGCCAAAGAACGTGGACCAGATCCTTGCCATCACCCTGTTCAAGGATCCGGACGTTTTCTCACTCGACATTGACGGCAACGACTACTATGTAGCCAAGGCGTTTCTCGAATCCGGACTCAGGCCGAAGATTTGCGTTGTCGAGTATAATTCGGCATATGGACCCAGGAAGAGTTTGACTATTTCGTATCAAGAGAATCTTGGCTTTCTCAAGCAAAGCGAGAACCGATTGTACTACGGTGCATCGATTGCAGGCTGGAAATCCTTATTTGAAAGATTTGAGTACAAGTTCGTTACAGTGGAATCGCAGGGGGTCAATGCCTTTTTTGTGAACCCAAAGGAATTTAGTACAGACTTCGTCCAGAATTTGCGCGGATCGCAGTTTCAGGAAAATTTCTCTCAGTTGAAGAAATTCAGGGCGACATGGGAGAGACAATTTGAAACAATCAAAGACAAGGAGTTTGTCACGATACTATAGAAATATGGCGGAATGCGAGGGAGTTTGATTTTCCCATCCATGGAAGATTTCACCTTTCATCCTGTCTTATCAGAAAGAGGAAAGACACCGAGAGCATTCTGATGCGAATTGCGATTGATGGCAGAACCATTCAGCCCCGGAGGTCGGGTGTCGGTCAGTACGCCGAGTTTCTCGTCAGGTCTCTTCTAAAAATAGACCGCGAGAACAATTACATTCTTTTTCTCGCGAAGCCGAACGACACTCTCGAGGCTCCCAATCTCACGAAGATCCTCATCGAAGGCTACGAACGCATGATCCTCAACCGAGTCTGGGAGAATCTCATCCTTCCGCGGTATGTGCAAACATATTCCATCGATTTGTATTTCTCTCCTGCATTCGCGTTGCCGTTCCTTCCACGCCTCGGCAGGTGCATCCGCTGGCTTCCGCTCCCCCGGCGCATTCACGGGTTCTGTAACGCCGACCGAAAACTTAAGTATGTCGTCACGATCCATGATCTCATTGCGTACATTCATCCGGAATACTTCACACCCAAGATGCGGATGTGGACAAAATTGTTCGTGCCGAATGCCCTGAAATTAGCCGATAAGGTCATCGTGGTCTCGGATACGACCAAGCGGGACCTCATAAAGCTCTTCGGCGTCGAGAGCGAAAAAGTGAAAGTCGTCTGGCCATGGTTCGATGAAAAGTTTCATCCGGTAACCGACCCCGAGAGTCTTGCGGAAGTTCGGGAACGATATTCACTTCCTCCTAAATTCATTCTCTATCTGGGAACCATAGAGCCGAGGAAAAACATCGTTGGGCTAGCGGAGGCGTACTCGTTGTTACCGCCACACATCCAGCATGAGTTCTCTCTCGTTCTCGCGGGAGGGATGGGCTGGTATGCTGATACCATTGTCGCACAACTGCAAGCGTTGCATACTCACGGATCTGTAACGATGGTCGACTATGTCGAGGATAGACATCTGCCGGCACTATACAGCCTTGCCAGCCTGTTTGCTTTTCCGTCGTTTTATGAAGGATTTGGGTCACCACCATTGGAGGCAATGTCTTGCGGGACCCCCGTGATAACCTCAAACGTTTCCGCAATTCCGGATGTGGTTGGCGATGCCGCCCTGCTCGTTAATCCTCATGACGTCAGGGAAATATCCGCCGCCATGGAAAAGGTGCTTTCGGACGGTGATCTGCAATCGACATTGCGGGAGCGGGGGTTTGAAAGACTCAAATTGTTCGATCAGAGAAAGAACGCAAAAGACACGCTGGCTGTTTTTGAGAGTGTGATGGCATGAGAGATCTCCTGGTCGCTCTCCCTCACCTGAACCTCATCTTTGAGACATAACGTCGGACTCGAAAACGCGCGTCCGGCGGGCCACGCCGCGCTACGACGTGGCAGAAGACTGAGGGACTTTCCGCATTTTTACCTGCCTGATGCGCCGCTGGCTTTTCTTCACGACCGTGAATTGAAGGTTATTGTACTTGATCTCCTCGTGCATTTCCGGAATTCTCCCCGTGATCTTGTTGAGAAATCCGCTCAGCGTGTCATACTCGGCGTCTTCCGGAATGACTTCTCCGAACCGGTCGTTAAAATCCTTGATACTGATCCGGGCGTTGACAAGCACGGCTCCATCCGCCGATTGCTCAACGTCCTTCAAAACCTCATCGTACTCATCATGTATTTCACCGACGATTTCTTCGAGAATATCCTCCATCGTCACGAGTCCCTGGGTACCTCCAAATTCGTCGACCACGACCGCCATATGAATTTTCTGCTCCTGGAGGTCGCGCATGAGCTTGCTGATCTTGACGGATTCCGGCACAAAGTACGGAGGACGGAGAATATCCTGTATGACGATCAAGTCCCGATCTTCCAGCAGGTTAATGAGGTCTTTCGTGTAAATAATCCCGACGATGTTATCCAGAGACTCTTTGAACACGGGCAAGCGGGAGTATCCCTCTTCAGTGACGACGCGGATGAGATGTTCCCGCGGCTTGTTGATATCGAGGGCAACCATCTCGGTGCGTGGAACCATGATTTCCTTGGCCGTCGTCGTTGAAAACTCGAAGATGCTGGTAATAAGCTCCTGCTCCGTTTTGTTCAGGACGCCGCTTCTTGCCCCCTCATTAACAATGATTTCCAATTCTTCCGCCGAGTGATACATTTCACCCGAGCGCGTGAGTGGAATGCCCAGAAATCGGAGCATGATGTTTGCCGAACGGTTCAAGACCCAGATGGCGGGTTTGAAAACCTGGTAGAACAGCTGCAGCGGCAGGGACGTCATATACGACGTGGCTTCAGGGTGGCGGATCGCGTAGGATTTCGGACCTAATTCACCAAGGATGATCAGCAGGAAAGTCAAAATGCCGAAGCTAACCGCGAACGAAACGGCGTGAAGCGCCTTATCGCTGACAATCCCGAGCGCTACAAACGGCCCGGCCAACAGCTCCGCCAGGAGCGGCTCGCCGACCCAGCCGAGTCCCAAACTGGAGAGAGTAATTCCAAGCTGAGTAGCAGAAAGATACGCGTCAATATGTTCGACGATGTGCTTTGCTACGACTGCCCGCCGGTATCCCTGTTTGATCCGTTCTTCGAGCTGTGATAATCGCACCTTGACCATGGCAAATTCGGCGGCAACAAAAAAACCGTTCGCCAGAACAAGAAAGAGGATAAACACTATGTCGCCAAGTACTTCAGCCATCTTACGTTAGCGAAAACCCCTATAAAACTTCGAAAGAATTCTTTTCCATCCAATTAATGTATCATAAAGGATAACGATTGTCAAACGCCCCGGCGGACGTAAGCGGCGAACAATGAAAGGAATGCCGTTGGCGAGGACGATTGTCAGTAAACGACCCTTTCGAGCACCAGCCCTCTCGCCGGAGCCGACATGCCGGCTGCCTTTCTATCTTTCTTCGCCATGATAGCTTCGAAGTCCCCCGGGGACGTGTATCCCCTCCCGAGATCAACCATCGTCCCAACCAGCGCACGAACCATGCCGTGGAGAAATCTGTCCGCCTGGATCTCGTACCTCAAGGTCGTGACCTGTGCCGACCACGACGAATGCGTGACATTGCAGAGATGGTGCTCGACATCTGAATTTGCTTTGCAGAACGATTCGAAATCATGAGTACCGAGGATTTGCCGGGCAGCCGTCTGCATGGTCCCGAACTCCAGCGAATACTTGACATACCAGGAATAGTTCCGGGCAATGGCGGAAGGACTCAGAGTAATCAGGTACGAATACACTCTCCCTTTCGCGCTGTAGCGCGCGTGAAAATCGAACGCCACTTCTTCGACGGAATGCACGACGATGTCTTCGGGCAGGAGACCGTTTAACGCTCCCTTGATCTGGTCCGCGGAAAGGTTGGAATCGGTCCGGAAGTTGGCCACCTGTCCACGCGCGTGAACGCCCGCGTCGGTTCTGCCGGCGCCAACAATGTTCACTTTCTCCTGGAGTATCTTCTCCAGAACCGATTCTATTTCCCCCTGGATACTCCTGCCGTTCTCCTCAACCGAGTCGGAACGGGAGGCTTGTCGTTGCCAGCCGACGTATCCGGTTCCGTCATACTCGAGGAGTAATTTGATATTGCGCATGGGAAGAACCTGGCTTCATCATCGGTTCGCAAACGGCGATCGAGGCCGACGTTAGAAATTTCGCGAAAACGTAATTAGAATCCCATTCGTATGCTGGATTCCTCCGATGAGACTGGCATGAACATCGAGCAGTGACGATTGTGCAGCGTTCTTGTTATGGGCAAGAGCATTGCGCGCCGCGTTGATGGCGCTCGTCAGGTGGTTGATCAAAACTGCCGCGATAACATACCGGGAGTTATTAAACGTCTCATCGCTGGAGATGCGCAATTGACGGTAGTGCTCGCGGTTCGCATCGGTGTCCCAGCTCCAGAAACTGGATGAATTGACGTCGTAGGTCTGGTATTGATTGCGCTCCCGCAGCATTTCCTGGTTGAATGCATATACACTTTGAAAGTTGCCGATATCGATAAAATACTGGTCACTCCTTCCAGCGGTAATCACGCCGGCGTGTTGTACAGCATAGTTCCGCGAATCCGTTTGAATCCAGTTCCCATACATCTGAAAACCTGTCCACGTAATCCACAACGAAACCTCCGCGATCGTGAAATATTTGCCGACGCTGTAGTCCCCCACGTAGAGTTCGCCCATGCCCGGTAATATCAGCGAATAGATCACCGACTGAGCGACGCTCTTCTCCTCGGACGTGCGAACCGATTCAAAATTCGCAACCCCGAGCGGCCTCCCGAAAGCTGTGGCCGATGAGGGCTGCGCGAACAGCGACCGGTCAGAAGCCAGCAGAGATCCGGAACGGACGTCGAAGGACTGACCAAAGGCAATCCGTGACATGATGACGGTGCAAAGCAGGACATATCTCATAAGCGTTCCAGAAGTTCTTCGTTCAACATGAATTGGGAAGCAGGACGTGTTCCTCCGCTATGACAAGGCAAACTCGTAGGAAAGCGGTTGCGCGATCGCCTCTTCACGGCCGGCGGTAACTATTTCGCCCCGGCAACGATCGTCTGCCAGACCGACAATTCTGACGTTTCGAATCTCGTTTGAGAGCGGCTCATCCGCCTGTACTTCGACACGGACGTAATTCGACGACAAGCCTGACACACGGTTGTTCGCTGAAACAGTTTCGAACAGTACCTCAAGTTCTTTGCCGACAAAGGAAGAAAAGAACGCACGGCGTTTTTTCTGACTGAGAATCCGCAGCATTTCGCTTCGTTCAGTGCGGACTTTCGGTTCAACCTTTCCCGGAAGTGCAACTGCGTATGTATTCGGGCGTTCAGAATATGTGAAGACGTGGAGATAGGATACCGGTAGATCGGCCAGCATCAAATGTGTTTCGTCAAACAATGCGTCGGTTTCGCCGGGGAATCCAACAATGACATCAACCCCAATACCTGCGCCGGGATCCCGCCGCTTCACGTACTCCACGATCTCTCTGTAATCCCCGGTGAGATATCTCCGGCGCATGCGTTTCAACATCGTGTCACTCCCACTCTGCAAAGGGATGTGAAAGTGATGACAGATTTTATCGGAGCGCATGATGAAATCGACCATCTCCGTGGTTAACAAGTTCGGCTCGATGGAGCTGATCCGAATACGTTGGATGCCGTCAACCGTGTCAAGCGCTTCCAGGAGCTTCAGGAGGTTGGTTCCGATCATTCTCCCGTAATCTCCGACGTTCACGCCCGTGAGAACGATCTCTCTGTACCCCCGATCCGCGAGCACCCGTGCCTGCTGGAGGACTGTGCCGAATGATTGGCTGCGGCTGGCCCCGCGTGCAAGCGGGATGGTGCAGAAAGCGCAACCGTAATCACATCCATCCTGAATCTTCAGAAAGGCGCGTGTGCGGCCGTCGTTTTCCCCCGAGCATGCCGGTTCAAACTCCAGCGTTTCATCGATGCAGGAAACGAACGTTTGGGGTAATCCTCTCTTGGCGAAGTTCTGCTCAACATCGAACACGCGGAATTTCTCTTTCGCACCGAGAAGCAGGTCGACGCCTTCAATGGAAGCGATTTCATCGGGCTGTAGCTGCGCGTAGCAGCCGGTGGCAATGACGTATGCATGGGGAGAATGGCGAAGCACCCGACGGATGATCTGACGACATTCACGGTCAGCCCGTTCCGTGACACTGCAGGTGTTCAAGACGTAAACATCACACGGCTCGCCAGCCCCGACAACCTCAAATCCGCGGTCAAGGAACTGCCGGCTGATCGTCGAGGTCTCCGCGAAGTTCACCTTGCAGCCCAGCGTATGAAAAGCAACTTTCAACATCGTATCAAAATACAAAGAGTTGTCCACAAAGACAACTCTTTGACCGTAGATCTTTGAAAATGGAAGAAGTTTACAGCAAGTACTCTGGTGGAGGCGGCTGTTCGTTCAGAAGGTCCGGTGGAAGTTCAATGGACTTGCCCTCAACGACCGCTACATCCTTCAGCGTCATCGGCAACAACTTGTGCTTTTTCACATAGTCGTCGATCAGTTTCTGCTCCTTGCCTTTCAGGTAATCAATAACTGAAAGGACGATCTTCTTGCTCTCCTTGTCAAACTCGATCACCTTCATGTTGAGCGAATCGCCGACATGGAACGCATCGGCAATTTTCTTGACAGGAATCGTGGAAAGCTGTGAGGCGGGCACGAAGCCGTCGACACCCAGCGGTAATTCAGCGATCAGGCCTTTTTCAATGATACGGACCACTTTGCCCTCCGTTTCAGTACCGACCTTATAGGCCTGCTCGAAGGAATCCCACGGATTATCCCTGACCTGTTTATGGCCGAGAGAAATCCTTCGCTGTTCGACATCGATGCCGAGAATCACCACGTCAATCTTCTCACCCTTCTTCACGATCTCCGCCGGGTGGCGAATCTTTTTTGTCCATGACAGATCGGAGATGTGGATGAGTCCGTCAAATCCCTCTTCGAGCTCGACGAAAACGCCGAAGTTTGTCAGATTCCGGACGATACCGGTGTGTTTTGAACTGACAGGATATTTCTGGAGCAGGTTGAGCCACGGGTCGGGTTCGAGCTGCTTCATGCCAAGAGAGATTTTCTTGTTATCCTTGTCCATGCTCAGGATGATAGCGTCCACCATCTGACCCATGGAGACGATTTGTGATGGATGCTTGACGTGCTGCGTCCAGCTCATTTCAGAAATATGAATGAGACCTTCAATACCTTTTTCAATCTCGATGAAGGCTCCGTAGTCCGCCATCGAAACGACCTTGCCGAGCACTTTCGTCCCGACGGGATATTTCGTTTCGATATTTTCCCATGGATGCGGCTGTAATTGCTTCAAGCCAAGGGAGATGCGTTTCTTGGTCTCGTCAAAATCAAGCACAACGACGTTGATCTTCTGGTCAAGCTTAACGATTTCGGACGGGTGATTCACACGGCCCCATGAGAGGTCCGTGATGTGGATAAGACCGTCGACGCCGCCGAGGTCGATGAACACACCGAAGTCGGTAATCGCCTTCACGCTGCCTTCGAGAACTTGTCCCTTTTCAAGCTGTGAAAGAATCGCGTTGCGCTGGTCTGCGATCTCTTCTTCGATCAGTACTTTGTGACTCACGACAACATTTTCATTGGGAGTATTCACTTTTACGACGCGGAAATCCATCGTTTTGGAGAGGAAGAGGTCGAAATCGCGAACCGGTCGAATATCGATTTGCGAGCCCGGAAGAAACGCATCGAGTCCCATCAGGTCGACAACCAAGCCGCCTTTGATGCGGCGGGTGATTTTCCCCTGGAGAACTTCACCCGTTTCATGCGCTTTCGTTATGCGTTCCCAGATGCGCATATAGTCCGCCCGCTTGCGTGAGAGGATAAGCTGACCATCCTTGCTTTCGACATTCTCAAGAAATACCTCGACTTCATCTCCCGGTTTGAGTTCATCAATGTTCGGAAATTCGGTGAGCGGGACGATGCCTTCCGATTTGAATCCAATATCGATCGAAACGCCGTGGTCATTGATGGAGACCACTCTCCCCTTGACGATTTGTCCCTCTTGGACGCTTCCGAATGTCTGGTCGTAGAGCTTTGAGAGCTCCTGATACTCCTGGCTCGAATATTCGTGTTCCTCGATCTCAGCGATCGCACGTCTCCTTCCACCATTCATTTTTGGCGCGGGAGAATTCTTCGGGGTGGAAAGGTTCGTCCTTCGACGGGTTGTGCCTTCCAGTGTCTGTGTCGGTATTTCCTGGTACGGTGCTTCTTTTTGCTCTTCAGCCATTCATACTCCTTCTAAAGAGAACCATCTGGCTCATTGATCGTTCTCAGGTATCCATCATCGTCACCGCGCGCAAGTCATCAACGCGCCGGACACCGATGAGGATATGTTTATTGTGAGAATGTTAATTAGGATGACTTGGTACAAATTCTTACATGGGCGCCGGCTGCAGGACGGAGAACATCTCCTCGATCTTGACCTTTACCCGTTCCATTAGCCATTGGGGAGTTGAGGTGGCCCCGCTGATGCCCACCGTTTCAATGCCCTCAAACCACTCAGGCCGTAATTCGGATTCAACCTCTACGAAATACGTTCGTGGATTGGCTTCCTGGCAAATATGATACAGAACTTTGCCGTTCGAACTATTCTTGCCTGCAACGAAAATCATGATATCATTCTGACCCGCGAAATCTCTCAGCTTCTTGTCGCGTCCGAAAACCTGTCCACAAATAGTGTCTTTTGCGTGAAAATCCTGTGCTTCCTTGTCGAAGGAGTCGACGATGAGCTCATTGATCTGCTTTTTGAACTCGTCCCGCAACTTGTAAAACGTCTCTTTATCCATCGTTGTCTGGGAGAAGAGCACGGTCTTGCGAGTCAAATCAACCTTGCTGATTTCCTCCAACGACTTAATGACGATTGCTTCGCCGTTCGTTTGGCCGACCAATCCAATAACTTCCGCATGGTCCCTTTTTCCGTAGATCACAACCTGAAAGCCCTGGTCGTAGAATTTCTTGATGCGCTGCTGTACTTTCCACACCACCGGGCACGTCGCATCGATCAGCTCGATACCCAGTTCCCGGGCCCACGCGTAGGTTTCCGGGGGTTCACCGTGTGCGCGTATCAACACCTTGCCGTTCTTAATCTTCGAAAGGTCGGCATGAGTAATTGTCTTCAGGCCCTCGTCTTCGAGCCGCTTGATTTCCATCGGATTATGAATGATATCACCGAGGCAATACAACTCCTGCCCCTGCTTCAGGGATTTCAATTCCGATTCGGCGATATCGACCGTCCGCACGACCCCCCAACAAAAGCCCGCGCTTTTATCGACAGTGACGTTCAAGTATTTTTTTTCTCCGGTTGACCAATAACTTCTCTTGCCTTCTTCACGATGAACTCGACTTGCTCGTCGATTGTCATGTTCGACGTGTCGAGAACAATCGCATCGTCGGCCTTTTTCAGGGGACTAATATCTCTCTTTGAATCCTGGCGGTCGCGATTATCGAGCTCTTCTCTCAATGAACTGACATCTACTTCGACACCCTGTTCTTTCAATTCACGCTGCCGGCGGCGAGCGCGCTCTTCCACATCAGCCACCATGAAAATCTTAAGGTCGGCGGCGGGAAACACCACCGTTCCAATGTCTCTTCCCTCAAGAACGATTCCGCCTTCTTCCCCCATGCGTCGTTGCTCACGCACCATCACTTCACGCACCTTCTTAATGCTGCTCACCGCGCTCACCGCGCTTGTCACCGTCCGGCTACGGATGGCTTTGGTGACATCCTGGTTGTCCAGGAGAACCCGCACATCACCATGTTCACGACGGAATCTGATCCCGGTTCTCTCCGCGAGTCTTCCGATTCTTGCGTGATCGTCCAGAGAAATTTTTTCCTGAAGCACTTTCAGGGTCATTGCCCGATACATAGCCCCCGTGTCGATGTGCAAATACCCCAGTCGTTCGGCTGTGAGTTTCGCGGTAGTGCTCTTACCCGAGGCGGCGGGACCGTCGATGGCGATGACCAATTTCCTCGATTTCAATGCGGAATCAACTATTTCTGAGCTTGGTAATATACGAAATTTCACGAAGGGAATCAATGCACCGATTCGTGTCGCTGGTGACAGCACCCCCGGCCCCGTACGGGAACCTCGTAGAGGACCGAGGAGTGCAATGAAACTTTCAATCCATTTGTCTATATTTGTTCACCATGCGTAAATTATCACACGATGAAATTGTCCGACGCCGGTTTTCAGCAGAGCAACTCAAGAACGCCGAGCGCTATCCCATTTATGCGCTGCTGGACAACATCCGAAGCCTCTACAACGTCGGCTCGATCTTCCGTACGTCCGACGGGGCCCGCATCAGCAAGCTCTTCCTCTGCGGTTATACTCCACATCCGCCGCGAAGAGAAATCGAGAAAACCGCCCTTGGTTCTACGTTGACTGTCCCGTGGGAGTACCACCCCGACCCCATGACGGTGATCGCCGAAATGAAGTCCATGGGAATCCGATTGTGCGTCCTGGAACATACGGACGAAAGCAGGAGCTACCACTCAATAACGAAGAATGAGTTCCCCCTCTGCGTGGTAATCGGCGGCGAGATCACCGGAGTCTCCAAAGAAATCGTCGCCCGGGCGGACACCGCGATTGAGATCCCCATGTTCGGTGTAAAGCAATCACTGAATGCAGCGGTGGCGTACGGTATCGCGGTCTTCGAACTTGTCAGGATCCTGAATTCTTAAAGCTCAATCCCTCACTTTTTTGAATTGGAGATAACTTCCCGGATTTTCTCCGTGATCTCTTCGGGGTCGTACGGTTTCTGGACAAAATCTTTCGCCCCGGCCTTGATGATATCCGCTTTCAGATTGAAATCGAAATAGCCGCTGGCGAGAATAACATTGACATTACCTCGAATTTCCCTCATCTTCTGAAATGCTTCCCAACCCCCGAGTTTGGGCAATCCCATGTCTGAGATGACGACGGCAATCTCGTCTTTGTGACGGGTGAACACCTCGACGGCTTCCACACCGTCCTCAGCAGTCAGCACGTGATACCCTTTTGCCTCTAGAAGAGTCTTCATCAAATCCAACAACATCTCTTCATCTTCGACAAGGAGGATTGTCTCCGTGCCTCGTTTCTCATCGGTCTTCTTCATGACCGAGCGTCCACAATTATCCACCATCTCTGCGTGAGAAGGGTATGTGCTTTTAGAGTGTTCATTCTCGACTTGTCGACATCCATGAAAGGTGGTTCAATATCTAATCCATCGCTGTTGAGGCGCATGAAAACGCAACTCACATATCTGTAACGCTTACCTTTGTAAGATAGCGAAGCAGAGCTTGAGAAGCAACACTAACCCTCGAACGGGTAAGCATCCAATGCGGCCCCTAGCCGTTCCAGTCCGAGTTTCAGCGTCTCCGTGTCGCATCCCATTCCGATACGAAAATGACGGGGCATCTCAAAGAAGCGTCCCGGGACGACCGAGGTTTCAAATTTTTCCCTCAGGAGCGAGCACAATTTTCCGACTTCATCCTTCACCAAACGGGGAAAGACGACCGTTCCGAAGTCCGGCCGTACGACCTGAAGATCTTTCCGGGAGTCCAGAAATGCATTCAGCACGGCATGATTGGTGCCGAGCAGCTTCTGAGAGCGTGCAGAAATCCGGCCGAGATGGGCAAAAGCGATAGCACTCAGTTGTTCTGCCGGAAATGGAGCGTTCGCATAGAACAAATCGCTCAACCGCCACAGTTTCCGGATGAAGCCGGGCTCGGAAAGCACCCATCCGCACCGCAGGCCGCTCAGCCCGTACACCTTTGTGAGACTGTTCGTGACGATGAATTCTTCCCCGAGATGAATCGAAGACCGTGGAGTCTTTTCGAACATCGCATCGAGATACACCTCATCGACGAGGACGTGCGCGCCCACACTCCGGGCGATCTTACCGACTTCCACCAGGGTTCCGTTGTCGGCGTACACGCCGCCGGGATTGTGAAGATTCGTCACGACGATCAGCTTTGTCTTAGGGGAAACAGCCCGCTTGATCTCATCGACATCAAGCCGGAAGCCGTTCTCGAAGCGTCGATGGAATCTCTTGACGGCGACATCGAAGTATCGGGCTGTAGATAACAACGGTTCATACGTCGGATGTTCAACGAGAACCTCATCTCCTCGCTCAAGAATTCCCGCCATCACAAAATAGTTTGCCATGGATGTCCCAAGAGTCGTCATGACGTTTTCCGTCCTGACTTCATATTTCGCTGCAATTGCGTTGAGGAGAGGTTCATATCCATAAGGGCCGCCCCCGTTCAGCTCCAGCTCTCCTATCGCGACGGGGAGATCAGCCATAGGGTAATGGAGGATGCCGCTGTTGCAAAGATTGAAGCGGGTGTGTGAATGGATCTTTGCCCACTCCATGTACTCAGAATTCATGACCCGGGGCATTTTGTTCTCTCCTTTCGATTCCACCCATGACGATCATCGTTACATCGAACGGGCCCAACTTTCTGGCAAAGCCGGCAGGTGGGGCGGGCAAAGCGGAGGATTCACGCTCACTCATGAGCGAGTACGCGGGGTATATGATCCGGCATCAGTGCGTTGGGTCGTTCGCCAACGTGAAGAATTCCTCCCGCTCGTGAGTATGAATCCGAATGACTCCGGCGCGGACGAGCCGCACGAGAATCCGTGAGGCGCGACGATCGCTGACGTTCACGAGTCTTCCGAATTCCCGGAGTGTAATCCGTTCATGCTGATCGAGGTATGTGAACAACCGCCGCTCGTTCTCTCCGATCGCGACTATGAGAGGCGGTGCGTCGGGGTTCTCATTTTGCAGAATCCTAACAGTTTCCCGGCTGGCCATCATCGTCTTGTCATTGACGCGAATGTACACGCGCGTGTTTTCCATGCGGTCGCCATTGGCGCGTTCATTTTCGCGGTGTTCTCCGAGGAAATAATGCGGCTTGGTCCTGCTTTCATCGATGTGACAGAGGATGACATCTTTCCCATTGATAGGAACGATATCGATCCGTGGGTGAATTTGCGGGTCGCAGTATTCTCTCCCGGCGGTTTCGATCAAATCGACTTCGGATTTTTCACTTTCGACTCCGACGATGGAACCGTCATCGTCGACACCAAAGAGGATTGTCCCGCCCTTCGTATTCGCAAATGAGATGAGTGTCCTCGATATCTTTTCAGGCGACGAAATACGCCGCTTGAACTCCACCCGAAACCCCTCCCCTTCTTCTATGAATTCTTCAACGTCGCGATAAGCCATCGTTCAAACCCTTTCTATTTCAAGGCCTGGCGGTGTTTGAGACTATCTAAGTATGACTGGAGGATCATCGCGGCAGCCATCTCGTCGATCGTGTCCTTCGCCTGTCGTTTGTTCTTCTTCAAACCCAGTTCCCGCAGCGTTTGATGAACACGTCGAGTGGTAAAACGCTCATCCCATTTCACGACGGTGGCGTTCAATTCAGCCTCAAGCAATTCAATAAACCTGTCAACCTCGAGTGCCTTCTGCCCTTTCTCTCCCTTGAGATTCAGCGGCATTCCGACCACGATTGTTGAGACATCGAATTCTTCTGCCAGGCGTTTGATGTCCCCGACAGCTTTTTGAGAATACGGGATAACACGAATCCCACGCGCGACAATGTTGAGCGGGTCGCTGACGGCAACGCCGATGCGTTTGCTTCCATAATCAATTCCAAGATGACGACGCGCGTGCGGCACCGGGATTATTTCATCGAGCCCGCGGATGGGAAATCCCTCGCGACAGAAGAACCCAACTTGCCGTCAAGAGGTTTCGAAAGAAAGCTCTTGAGCAGTTTGCTCGGCTTGAAGTGTGTTTTGCGCCGTGGAGGCACGCAGATTATTTCGCCGGTGCGCGGATTCCTCGCTTTGGGTTTCGATTTGGTTAGTTTCACTTCAAACACCCCAAAATCACGAATTTCGATACGCAACTCGGGGCGGGCGCTGACCATGATGTCGCGAAGCGAGCAGAGCACACGATCGACCCACTGGGCGGAGTCGGCAAGGTTGGTATTGCACGATTTGGCGAGGTATTGCGCGAGATGTTTCTTCGTATAGGTTGGTGAGTTACTCTTTCGTTCCATACAATCCCCTTTTGTCATTCAAGTAGACGATCGGCGCGCGATACACCTTTGATTTTCCGTAACCGTTCGATGATCCGATTAAGATGCTCCGTATCCTTGACGCTCACAAAGACCAGACCTTCGAACATGGAATCTCGCACGTCGATGTTCACGCCCCGTATGTTGGTGTTCTGATACGTGGAAATGGAATGCGCGAGGTCGTTCAACATGCCCGACCGGTCCTCCCCGGAAACCCTGATCGCAGCGGCGAACTCCGCGCCGTTCGCCTGAGGCCAGTTCACTTCGACAATGCGCTGAGGTTCGGCGGCCGCGACGGTTTCGATGTTCTTGCACGTTTTTCTGTGAATTCTTATCCCTTCACCGGTGGTCACAAAACCGATAATCTCATCGCCAGGAATCGGGTTGCAGCACTTAGCGTAGGTGTGCATGAAGGTGTCTTCGCTACCGCCGAGTGAGATGCCTCCGGTGATGTTCCTTGCGGTACGAATAAACTGTTCGACCCATCCGGGTTTTTTCTCCTCGCGCGGTGTTTCCTGAGGCGGGTGCTTGAGTTTCGAGGCGAGGTCTTCCGCAATGGCGTCGGGGTCCAGCTCGCCTGTGTGAATCTTCAGAAAAAATTCCCGGAGACTTGGCAACGATCGGTCGCTCAACCTCTTGATGAGTTCATCGTCATTAAGGTGTACCTTATGCTTCTTCGTCCGTTTTTCCCATTGATCGCGTCCGTCCGAGACAGACTTTCGCTCTTCATCCTTGATCCACCTTCGAATATGCTCCTTCGCCTTGTGCGTAACGACGAACTGTTCCCAGTCCGTGTTCGGAGTTTGTTTCTTGGACGTAATGATTTCAACCTGGTCGCCGCTGACGAGCAGGTGGTCGAGAGGAACGATGCGACCGTTGACCTTAGCGCTCAGGCAACTAAAGCCGATATTCGAGTGCACGGCAAACGCGAAATCGACCGGCGTCGCGCCTTTGGGCAGGATTTTCAGC
Organism: Bacteroidota bacterium; assembly: GCA_049515655.1. Lineage (GTDB taxonomy): Bacteria > Bacteroidota > Ignavibacteria > UBA10030 > SZUA-254 > JBEKTW01. Next base: position 389,620 of record JBEKTW010000001.1, on the reverse strand, counting down.
TCACCTTTCGGTGTGAAGACATAAATTTCGTCCTGGTACAGGTTGAGCTTGAAACTCTCCATCAACTGCTTTGCGGGAGTCTCATCGTCCGCGTGTTCGAAGATTTCCCGAACCCAGGAAATCCAATTTTCCAGTTCTTCGTCCAGACCGGTGATGTCCTCCTTGTACTTCCAGTGAGCTGCAACGCCATTTTCCGCGACCTCGTGCATCGTGCGCGTCCGGATTTGCACTTCGACCATCTTTCCCTCAGGTCCGACCACGGTTGCGTGGATGGACTGATAGCCATTCTTCTTGGGAACCGAGATGTAGTTCTTGAATCGTTCCGGAATGGGAAGGTAGATAGATGTCAGAATTCCGTAGACGGTGAAACAGTCATTCGTGTTATCGGTATCGAGAATAGCACGCACCGCGAACAGGTCGTACATTTCGTCGAGCGGCTTGGCGCGGTTCATCATCTTATTGTAAATGCTGTAGAGGTGTTTCGGGCGCCCTTCTAGTTCGAACTTCAGATTCTCCTTCTTCAACTGCTTTTCGAGAGGTTCGATGAACTTCTTAATATACGATTCCCGTTCCTTGCGCTTCGCTTTCAGGTGCCGGGCAATATCATCGTATTCTTTCGGGAATAAATATTTGAAGGCCAGGTCCTCCAGCTCCCATTTGATTCTTGCGAGCCCAAAACGATTTGCGAAGGGAGCGTAAATGTCCAGCGTTTCCTTCGCAAGGCGCTCCTGCTTTTCTTTCGGAAGGTATTCGAGGGTTCGCATGTTGTGGAGCCGGTCGGCGAACTTCAACAACATCACCCGAATATCGTTCACCATAGAGAGAAGCATCTTGCGGTAATTCTCGGCCTGTGTGACTTCATGTCCGCGGAAGATGTCGGAGATTTTCGTCGCTCCATCGACAATATCGGCAATTGTATCACCGAATTCGGCGCGGATATCCTTGATTTCATATTCCGTGTCTTCCACGACATCGTGGAGGAGAGCACTTGCGACGGAAACATCGTCCAGAGGAATTTCTTTGGCGACGACCATCGCGACTTCGTAGGGATGGTTGAAGAAAGGTTCACCCGAGGCACGCATGTCGTTCTTGTGTGCCTTCAGACTGAATTCAAAAGAGTGCCGGATCAGATCCTCGTCAACGGAACGAAGGTTCTTTCGGCACACCGCAATCAGGTCGTCATATTTCTTTCGGAAAAGTCCGTCGCGCATGGGGGAACCGGCAACATCGCATACCTACAATGACAGCGAACATTGTAAGTTCATAAAAATCCAATACTTACTACTTAAATATAGTCAGGAGTGGAATGAATGTCAAGAGCGTCGCTCCCTGTGCAGAATGAATGCCGGCCTTGAGAAAAGACAGGAACGTTATTCGGTGCCGAACATCCGGTCGCCGGCATCGCCAAGACCCGGGAGGATATATCCCTTGTCGTTCAGCTCACGATCGAGAGAACATGTATAAATCTTGACATCCGGATGCGCTTTCATCAACGTGCCGACCCCTTCCGGGGCTGCGACAAGGCTTACAAATCTTATCTTCCGGGCTCCCTTCTTCTTCAGAAATGTCGCTGCCGCAACCGCGCTTCCCCCCGTGGCAAGCATCGGGTCGAGAAGCAGCACCAGCGCCTGGCTCAGTCTCTTCGGCAACTTCAGATAGTAATCGACAGGCCGGAGCGTTTCTTCATCGCGGTAAATGCCAATGTGACCCACACGCGCGCCGGGCATAACCTCAACAAATCCTCCGACGAGTCCGAGCCCCGCCCGAAGAATGGGAACGAGAATAACAGCATCTTTCACAACACAACCGGTGGTTTTCTCCAGCGGCGTGGACACGCCGACGCGCTGGACGACCAGGTCCCTCGTGACTTCATACGCCATGAGACTGGCCGTTCGTCGAAGAACCGCACGGAAGATATTGCTGGGGGTGCGCTTGTCACGCAAGACAGTAAGGTCGCGTTTCACCAATGGATGGTCAATGATGATGAGATTTTTCATGGGATTGGTTGTTGGTTCTTAGTTCTTTGTTGTTGGGCGCTGAGGCGTCATAGTTTCTTCTTTGCCTGGTTTGCAGCAACCAGTATCGGATCCCACAGAGGCGCAAACGGCGGAGCATAGATCAAATCCAACCGGGAAATGTCATCGACCGTGAGCCTGTGCTGGATCGCAACACCAAGCGTGTTAGCACGAAGGACGGCACCTTCTCCGCCGAAAATGTTGGCACCCAACAATCGCCCGGATCGCTGGTCGATGATAAGAGTAATAGTGATCTTCCGCGCATCTGGCATCATGCTGATCTTCGAGGAAGCCGTGATGGTCTGCGTGACGACCTGAAACCGCGAATCTTTCGCCTCTGCCGAGCTGAGGCCGACCTGAGCGATTTCCATCCCGAACACCCTTACGGCAATCGCGCGAATGGCACCCTTGAACACGGCACGGCCGCCGGCGGCATTCTCCCCCGCAACCCATGCCGCCCTGCTTGCAATCGTCGCGAGCGGCTGGTACATCGGCTTGCCGTTGACAATGTTCTTCACTTCACAACAATCACCCGCGGCATAGATATCGTCTACATTTGTCTGCTGCCGTTCATCGGTCGCAATTGCGCCGGTGGGACCGAGCCGCACTCTTGCTCCCTTCGCCAAGGAAACGTTCGGCTCAACGCCCACAGCGACGATCACGATGTCGGTGTCAAATGTTCCGCGATTCGTAACAACATGCCGGACTCTCCCATCGTTGTTCTGCAGGATTGCTTCTGTTTTCGCGTTCGTCACAAAATGAACACCGTTTTGCTCCAACTCCTCGACTATACGTTCACGTGTTTCAAGCTCGAGCCCGGACATTGGCAACCGATGTCGGTGAAGCAGCGTGACATCCAATCCCTTTGCGCGAAGCGCCTCCGCCATTTCCATGCCAATATATCCTCCGCCAATGATGGCGGCATTCTTCGGCGATTCGTCTTTGATATAGTTGAGAATATTGAGCGTGTCTTCACGCGAGCTCAATGGAAAGACGTTTCGTCCGTCTTCCCCCTTCACCCCGAGCTTTTTGGGCGTCGCACCGGTGGCAAGGATGAGTTTGTCGTATTCATATTTAATGAGGCTCCGGTTCCGGAGGTCACGAACCACAATTTTGTGCTCTGAGGGGATGATATTTTCGACGAGGTGAAGCGTTTTGGCCTGGATCCCTTTCGCCTCCGATAATCGTTCGGGCGTGTACACAACCAGCTTCGATTCGTCACTGATGAGGCCTGAGATCGCGTACGGTGTCTCACAGATCCCGTAGGACACCGTTTCAGTTGCTTCAAACAGGATAACCTCGGCATTCGGGTTTGTCCGGACCGCCTTCGAAGCGGCACTCGGGCCTGCCGCGAGACCGCCGACGATGAGGATGCGTCTTTTTTTCATCGCACCCTCAATTCTTTCTGCGAAAGTAAAACGAAATCGGCACGCCTTCAAAACCAAAATGGTCGCGCAATTTGCGCTCAAGAAAGCGTTTGTAATTGTCTTCTATCATCTCCGGCTCATTCGCAAAGAATGAAAATGTCGGCGGTTCGGTCTTCACCTGCGTAATATAATTGATTTTTATTTCCTTTCCACTCTTAGATGAAGGAGGAGAAGACTGTATCTCCCTCAGGAGAACCTTATTCAGTGTGTTTGTCGGTATCCGCTTCTTGCGCTCGGCGAAAATGGTTTTGGCGTTATCGATCACTTTGTAGACCCGGAGTTTCTCCAAAGCTGAAATGAACATGATCGGTACGTAGTCATAGATACGGAGATAGTGCCGGACCGCAAGCTCGTATTCTTTCGCGGTTTTATCGTCTTTTTCGACCGTGTCCCACTTATTAACCGCTATGAGGCAGCCGCGCCGGCATTCGGCAATCCGCTCCATGATCTTCAAATCCTGTTTATCGAACCCCATCTGAACATCGGTGACGAGAACCGCGACGTCGCACTGGTCGATGCTCTTGAGAGCGCGGATCATGCTGTAGTATTCGATGCTTTCCTTGATCCTGCTTTTTCGCCGCAAGCCCGCGGTATCCACCAGAACGATCTCTTCCTTTTGATATTTCAGAATCGTATCAATCGAGTCACGGGTGGTTCCCGGAATGTCGGTGACGATCGCCCGCCGCTGGCCCAGCAGTGCATTAACCAACGACGACTTGCCGACATTGGGCTTCCCGACAATCGCGAGCTTAAGACGATTATCGCCTTGCTTCTCGGGAGGGTCATTGGAAAATGATTCAGTAAGCTCATCGAGAAAATCGCCAACCTTACGTCCGACGAGGGCCGACAAAGCGATCGGGCCGCCGAATCCAAACTTGTAAAAATTCGCGACATCCGCCTCTCGTTTTTCGTTGTCGACCTTGTTGACTACCAGGCAGACCTTCTTATGGGACTTCCGCAGGATGGCGGCAATTCCGTCGTCAAGTGGAGTTACCCCCGCGGTCGCGTCCACGACAAAGATCACAATCTCCGCCTCGTCGATCGATATTTCTGCTTGTTCGCGGATTGCCTGCTCGAAGACGTCTTGAGATTGCGGGACGTAACCTCCCGTGTCAATCAACGTGAACGACCTGCCGGCCCAATCGGCCGTTCCGTAGTTCCTGTCGCGCGTCACCCCCGGTTTGTCGTGCACTATGGCATGGCGCGAACCCAGAATGCGGTTAAACAGGGTAGACTTTCCGACACTGGGTCGTCCGACAATGGCAACGATATGAGACATGAATCCTGGCTGCTAGTTAGTGACTGCAATTACGCAAATCTATTTTCGATGTCCAAAATCTGAAGCAAGAAACCATAGAAAAATCGTAAGCATGAAATCCGAAATTCTAGACAAATTCGAAGCACCAAATTCAAAATATCAAATCGAGATAGCGACATGGCGGATTTCCGAGAGCGGATTTAGTGTTTAGGTATCAGGATCTAAGACTTGTCCCGCTTCTGGATTCCGCTGGGTAGCGGGATTCTGAAAAGCGGAATTTAGAATTTGGATATTTGGATTTAAGATTTGTTTAGGATTTAGTGCTTCGTGTTTAGTATTTTTCGCATCGTTGGATCCATTGAAATTTGTGCACAACATCACCCATTGAATAGAAAAGTGCATCTCCCTCTACGGTCGACGAGCGTATTGTGTGACGGTCGCGAGCTTCTCGCGAAGTATTTCAAATCCGCTCGACTTACTGATGTAGGCGGCGGCGCCATGCTGAAGCGCGAACGCCACATCTTCTTCGCGGTCCGATGTGCTCACGATAACCACGGGAATATCTTTCAGCGATGCGTCGTCCTTGAGAATCTTCAGTACCTCCCGGCCGTCGCGCTTCGGCAGATTAAGGTCGAGTAGAATCAGATCGGGAATCGGAAATTTCGCGACATCGGAGAAGGGAAGTTTCCGGAACAGGTAATCGAGCGCCTCCTGCCCGTCGCGCACAACATGAATGGTTCCAGGGAAATTATTGCGGCGGAGGATATATTCAGTGAGCTGGAGGTGTGCGAGATTATCTTCAACGATGAGGATATCGATGGCTTGATCCTTCACGAGTACAGTTGAAAACGATGTTAGAACGGAAACCGCCGACCTTGACGGCGGAGGCGCCACGCTCTAGCCGGACACACCCGTCAACGACGTGAGGTATCTTTGAATACCCCGCGATTTCATGATGCGCTCTTTTTCCATGGCTGCGGCACGTGTTTCAAACTCTTCGACATGGACAATTCTCCATGGTCTCACCGGTATTGTGCTCACGGAGCCTGTTCTCTTTGTCCTTGGTATGACCCACGTAATATCTACCTGTCACTGTGCTTTGCAAGATATATACGAAGATCATTGTCGGGGCGGGCGGATTCGAACCGCCGACCTTGGCGCCGGAGGCGCCACGCTCTAGCCGGACACACCCGTCAACGACGTGAGGTATCTTTCAATACCCCGCGATTTTATGATGCGCTCCTTTTCCATGGCTGCGGCACGTGTTTCAAACTCTTCGACATGGACAATTCTCCATGGTATCCCCGAGCGTGTCGACCGCGTCTCACCGGCATTGTGCTCATGGAGCCTGTTCTCTTTGTCTTTGGTATGACCCACGTAATATCTACCTGTCACTGTGCTTTGCAAGATATATACGAAGATCATTGTCGGGGCGGGCGGATTCGAACCGCCGACCTCTTGGTCCCGAACCAAGCGCTCTAGCCGGGCTGAGCCACGCCCCGAATGTAAATTAATGTAAATTATGTATGAAGTACTTGAAAAACTCTCAAACCAAACAGCCCAAGGCTCTTTGAACCGCCGACCTTGGCGCCGGAGGCGCCACGCTCTAGCCGGGCTGAGCCACGCCCCGAATGTGAATTATGCATGAAGTTCTTGAAAAACTCTCAAACCAAACAGCCCAAGGCTCATTGAACCGCCGACCTTGGCGCCGGAGGCGCCACGCTCTAGCCGGGCTGAGCCACGCCCCGAATAAAACTGAGTTGTTTAGAAGCTCTTAATTTGAATGATGTTTGCTGCACTTCCAAGGTACAAAAAAACGATTGAAAATAAAAATTCCGCGCCGACAACAGCCAAGGGGGGGGTGAAAGTTTGCCAACCAAGAGGATATCTCTGCACTTCAACTGCTTTTTCGTCATCGGTGATCTTCTTAGAAATTCATTGTGAAAATATAATCTCTTTCGCCGTCAATAGCTTATCCGCAGCCGCGGTGATGATCGCTTCTCCAGCTTTTGTTGTCGATTGGATCAATATCGTCGCGATCCCCGCTTCGGCATCGACGATCGATGGACTGATGAAACGGGCATTCCCCTCAAGTTTGAACGTCACAGTGTTTCTCGCATCCGGGACCGGATGTCCCTGTGAATCAAGTACGTACGCCCTGACAAAAACGACATCAGCTCCATCCGCAGAAAAGGGTTTCGGGCCCGTCGCGACAACAATCTTCAATTGTGCGGGATCACCGGGACTGAAAATACTATCGACTGCGACCTCCTTCCCTTCCAGATATCCAATCGCTTTCAGTTCAGCCGGTTCGTACGCTACCTTATCAAATGTGCACGGAGCGTGTTCGATGTTCCGGCAATTCCCGCCATCGAACGGTGTTCCGCCCTTGTCATAGTCGACTCCGTACGGTGTATCCGGCCCGCTGTCAGGTTTTTGCCGGGCGACCCTTTTCCCATTCACCAGTAATTCCACTTCATCACAATTATTATAGACAACCACTCTGCGGACCGGCGCACCTTTCATCCAGTAATTTGCGATACGGACCATCGGTCCTTGTTCGATGTCGAACGGCTGCCTCATACCCGGATCGCGCTGGCTCTGGAAAAAATAGTAGGAGAATTTTGGGAGGCGGAGAAGATCGACCGGTCCCCAACCTTCAATACCGTTCATGATGCCGGCAACGCCGTCGAACATCGCCCAGTTCAGATCGCCGATGCAGCGCGGATACAGGAGACGATTTCTATTGTGGGACCACTGGAGATTCCACGCCTGCTGCAGCAGTCCTTCTTCGCCGTCACCACGCAGGTGACGGGTTGTACTTGAGCCGCCACCGAACTCATAATCCCCGTACTCGCGGATCAGAAACGGCCGGTCCGGATAGGTGTTGTTATCACGCCCCTTTGTCTCTTCATCCCAATCATCATAAGGGACATCCCAGCAGGCCTTCGTGAAATACGAATCACCGCTCGTCAAGAAATTCTCGCCGATGAATTCTTCCTTTGCCACCTTTGCCTGCATGCACCGGAATTCTGCCGGTGGATACGCCTCATTCAGACTCATTTCCCACAGAAACACAGACGGATGATTCCGGTCACGTCGGATCGTTGAACGAATATCGCGGAACACCCGGTCGATAAAGACCTGTGTCTTGTTAAAAAATTGCCAGCCGGGGATACAGTCCAGCACAAGGAGCCCTAATTCATCACACGCGTCAAGTATGGACGGATCCTGCGGATAATGCGCGAGCCGCACACAATTCATCCCGGCATTCTTGATTAGCCAGATGTCACGATAGCTGGCATTATCCGACAATGCGTTCCCGATCCAGGGATAGGACATGTGCCGGTTGGTTCCACGTATCCGGAACGGGATCCCGTTGATCTTCAATCCTTCTGAACGGCTCACGGTGAATGAACGGATGCCAATGCGCGTACTCCTTTCGTCTATCGTTCGTCCGCCATCTCTCACGACTGTGTGTAATGTATAGAGGTACGGATGGTCGGGATGCCAGAGACGTGGATTCTTCACGACAAGTGCAAGTCCGATATGCTCATCGGCATTATGGTTAAGTTTCAGAGGTTCACTTCCCTGGCGCGCAACGACGTTCTGTGCGTCGTCGATGAGTTCCTGTACAACCGTACATGGACGGTCTTTACTGTCATCATTCCTGACATGCGTCTTGATATTCACCTGCGCGGAGAGGCCGGAAACATTTTCGTACGTGACAGATATTCCTCCCCCGCGCGGGATGTTCGCAACAACGGCGTCGGTAATGTGGAGGGGATCGGTCACATGCATCCGGACATCGCGATAGATCCCCGAGTAGTAGAGAAAATCAAGTTGCCGGACAGGTTTCCCCGGGGGGATGAGGGGATTATCACGATTATCGACTCTCAGGAAGAATGTATTATTTCCACCGTACCGGGCTGATCCACTGATATCGATCGTGAACGGGAGATATCCGCCGGCCTGTTGTAAGATATGTTTTCCATTGAACCACACATCGGTCAATTGCATCGCTCCTTCAAACTCTATGGTGACGCGCTTACCCCGGAGCGATTTGTCGAGGCTGAAAGTCTTACGGTAATATGCGATACCCTCCCAGGGATTCGCAATGACGAGCGGTTCAACGACGGCGGTGTGCGGTAAGGTTACCTTCTGCCACTTATTCTTTGTCAGTTTGTTCAATTCTTCCCGAAGCGAAAAGTCGGCAATCCTGGTATCCGCCGATTTTTCGACGGATTCTGTAAGGAATTGGTCTGTCCAGTTTTTACCGAGGATCCGGGGGGATTTCTTCAGCAGTCCTATTTCGGCCGCGCTCGCGAATTCATTGCCGGAGTGGTTGGATCTTACGATCAGCTTGATATAGTGGCCTGATTTTGGCTGGGAAAAATTCGCGACCTGCATCCGATGACCGCTGTTGAATGTCCCAGCAATGACCGGAGCGCCCCACTGCAGCGTATCTTCGCTGACGTACAATTCAAAATGCTTTATCATACCGTTTTCAATGCCATCCTGGCGCGCGAGGTATGTCAGCGCACTGATCTCATAGGATCGTCCGAGATCGATCTTCATCTCATGGGGAAGCGGTACTTTCCTTTTGATCCATTCCGTGTGCCAGAACGTCTGATCATCGCCATCGAATGCTTTCACTGCTTCCGTCTTTTCTTCTTCACTCGAGACCGCGATGAGTTTCCATTCCTTTTTCGGGATCTCCTTCCTCCCGGCGAGGGCATCCTCCATTTCATCGACACGGGTGAACTCCCAGCCTGTATTGAATGTATTACCGGTCCCCGATGGCCGTTTCCCATGATCCTCCTCTCCCTCCACCAGCCCCCGGTAAAACATCAGAAATGGGAGGATCACCATTAACATCCGATGTCGTGTCATTCTTCTCTTCAATCGGGTGCAGGTCAGCCGTAACGGTCAGGGATTCAGGAACTCTTCGAGACTTGTCATCAAGAAAGGGTAACCATGCCCGGGATAGACTCTTTTTATATCATACTTCCCGAGTTTTGCCATACTACGTCTTAGTTCTCCCTCGTTTTCAATAATATTCGCCGGCTCCGGCTTCTTACGATTCACCATGGTATCCCCAATAAACAAATCTCCCGCCTCAGTCAAAACCGCGATCGAACCCCTGGTGTGGCCGGGAAGATGAATAATAGAAGCGGCAAAACCGTATTCCTTCAAGTCCTGACCATCGTGTAAATAAATATTGGCTTTGAATTTGTTTGCGGCCCCCATTAACTTAAGTAATCTCAAAAGCCTAATTGCAAAGAACATGATCCTCATTATGCGTGATTTCATTTTTCTTTTTCCCGAAAACCCGGAATCGACGATAGCCTGGTCATCAGCATGCATGGCGATTTTAGCCTTATATTTCTCTTGAAGAATTCTGCAATTCCCAGTGTGATCAGAATCGCCGTGGGTTAAGATTACAAGCTTCAATTTATCCGGCAGACAACCGGCATCAACCAATGACTTTTCCAGCTCCGGCCACATTTTTGAGAGACCCGTATCAACAAGAAGAAATTCACCGTTCCCTTTGATGAGGTAAGCATTAACAAACCCGAGTTCTAGAACCTTAATATTCTTGGGAATAGTCACCTTATTCTTAAAGTCTGATTTTTTCATATTATTTCTTAACATCGTCGCCGAGTGTTGTACCGACAAAGGCAGAGCCGCACCCTCAGTCGACCTCCCGGAACTACCAGATCGTCTGGCCGATCATTGATTCTCCGCCTTCTCCATTTCTTCAACAAGTTTCCGCTGCTCATCGATCTTTGCTTTCATTTGCCCCAGTATCTTCGGGAACCGCTCATCGTTCTGAAGATTTTTCCAGTGAGGATATGTCATCATTCGATAATACTGAAAACCTGCCCCTTCGTTTGCTTTCTCGAGCCACCTGAATGCTTCATCTTTTTGATCGCGGAGAGCTGCACACCAGGCTAGTCCTATGGGAATATCAACCGACTCATTCCCCTCTTTTAATTGCGAAGTTGCCCATTTCTCCAGACGACTAAGCATCTCATCCGCTTGTTCCTTCATGCCCAGCTTCCAGTAACAGTAGCAGAGAAGCGTCGGCGGAGTCATTGTGTCCCGCCCTTCCGTCTGTTCATAGTACTTCAAAGCTTTCCGAACGCTATCCATGTAAAAGTAATTTTCATACACCAACCCGGTATCTTTGGGAGAACGTTGCAGTATCGTATCAGTAATCGCAATTACTCTGTCAAACCTTCTTTGTTGCAGGTACAACTGTCTCAAACCTTCATAAGACCCCAGAAAGTCGGGTGTGATTTCCGCAGCTTTCCTGAAATAATACTCTGCTTTCTCGTCCATCAGGAGATTTAGAAAATCATATGCGGGATTTGAGTAGAGAAAACCTCGCGTAGGCTCCAGTTGTATTGCCTTCTTGTGCCATTTGTACGCCTCCGCAACTTCTCCCAAATAGCGTAGGTCATTCCCAAGAGCCGTTGTGGCAATTGAATAGTTCGGATTCAACTCGATCGCCTTCTGGTATTCCTCTATTGCTTTGTGAATCCGACCATGCCAACCAAATGCGTTTCCTTTTGCTTTATGTGCCTCAGGTAATTGTGGATCCAGCGCTATCGCCTTACTACTTAGCAAGAAGGTCGTGTCGAGATTGCCGAGGTAACCATACGTATCGCTCAAACCAGCATACGCAAGAGCGTAGTTGGAATCAATCTGAAGTGCCTCGTTGAACATCTTAATGGCATTATAACGACCATCATCTGTGTACTGGTAGTAATACTCACGGCCCTTCAGGTAATATTCGTACGCTGTAATGCTTTTTGTCGGCTGGTGCTCAATTCGCGATTTTTCGTTTTGAGTCAGTTTCACTTTCAACGCCGCCGCAATCTGTTGAGCCACATCACTCTGGATTGCAAACACATCTGTCATCTCCCTGTCGTAAGTTTCGGCCCAGAGATGTCCTTCGTTCGATGCGTCTATCAGCTGCGCGACAACCCGGAGTTTGCTGCCGGCGCGGCGCACGCTCCCCTCGAGAACGGTCGCCACATCAAGCTCTTTCCCGATCTCGCGGATGCTTTTGTTCGCTCCTTTGTACTGCATGACCGACGTGCGGGCGATGACTTTGTCCATATCCTGAATCTTCGAAAGCTGGGTGATGATATCTTCCGTGAGGCCGTCGCTGAAGAACTCATCCTCCTTATTGTCGCTGATATTCTTGAACGGAAGTACGGCAATGGACTTGCCTTTTCCAGGAGCCGGCGTTGACCTGGGATAGAAAAGATAGATGCAGAGAACGGCAATCAAAACCACCGCCACAGCACCGGGAACAATGACCCTCGACGGACGTTTGGGAACCGGAGCGGCTGCGGCAGGCGGAATGGTTGCCGTTGCATATCCCGCCTTTGCATACTCGAGTTTTTTGCGCTCATGCCGCAAGTCTGCCAGCAAATCGTCTGCATGCTGATATCGCTCTTCTTTGTCCTTCGCAAGGGTTTTTGTCACAATGTGCTCAATCTCCGGTGTCACCTTCTCATTGAACCTCGCTACGGGCTGGGGATCTTCGTTCATTATCGAATACATCAATGCCGCCTGGTGCTCACCTCTGAATGGCAGTTTTCCAGTTAGAAGCTCGTACAGCACGACACCGAAACTGAAAATATCCGATCGATGATCGACATCTTCTCCCTGTGCTTGCTCCGGAGACATGTATGCTGCAGTTCCCAACGTTGAACCGGTCTTGGTCAACTTGGTGGCACCCCTGAGCTTGGCAAGCCCGAAGTCTGTAATCTTGGCCTGTCCCTTGCGTGTGACTATGATGTTGTCTGATTTGATGTCGCGATGGACAATGCCCTTCTCATGCGCTGCTGCAAGTCCTTCACACACCTGTATGGCAATGTCGAGGATTTTTTTCACCGGTAGGGGCGATTCATGAATCGCCCCTACAAGATCGCGTAATGTTTGACCTTCCACATACTCCATAGCAATGAAGATCTGACCTTCGTGCTCACCGATTTCGTGGACGACAGCTATGTTGGAGTGTGTTAATGCAGCAGCAGCACGAGCTTCGTGGTTGAAGCGTTCTTTCTCGGTTGGATCGCTCGTGAGGTAGTGCGGGAGGAACTTCAGCGCAACGTCACGATCGAGTTTGGTGTCGTGGGCACGATAAACAACTCCCATTCCGCCTTCACCTATTTTCTCGAGTATCTTGTAATGAGAGATAGTGCTTCCGATCATAGGTCACCGGAGAACAAGAGAAATGTTTCCGCCTGCGTTCCGCACAGCGGAACTACGGCGGATAAATCGGCGGACAGGTCCCGCCCGACGTAGCTTCTTCTTTTGAAGCGCAGTCGGGACGCCCTCACCGAGTTTTTCGAAGATCTTGTAATGTGAAACCGTGGTTCCAATCATAAGTCACCGTACAATGAAGGCTATGCTTCGGCGGGCAGGCCCAATCCGACGAAGTACTGCCACTGGCGGTACGTAGTCGGACCGCCTTCACCAATTTTTTCAAGTATGGTGTAATGAGAGATAGTGCTTCCGATCATCTCAGTTTACATAATGTAGATGTGTTTCGGCGGGCAGGCCCAATCCGACGAAGTATCGCCACCGGCGGTACGTAGTCGGACCGCCTTCACCAATTTTTTCAAGTATAGTGTAATGAAAGATCGTGCTTCCGATCATACCATCCTCAAGCACAAGACCCACTGTGCTATATACTGCAACACGAGCCGGTACTCTGGTTTGGGCGCTGGAAGATGTGATAACTTCATGATTCGCCCCAAGTCATTGTCGTGGACAAGGTAACGAATTTGTGGCCTTGAGTCAAGGGGGGATGTACAAGATTTTGGCAAAATGGCAAGGTGGCAAAGGCAGTTCAGAGGAAGGCTGATCCTGTTTTACCGCGCTGTGCAGCTCGCCGGCCGCCAAGTGAGAGTACACCTCAGGGAACAACTTGAAAAGTTTCCAAACTAACCCGCCGAAGGCTATTCGAACCGCCAACAGATACGAAAATGAATGCGGAAATCATAAATCCCCGAGGAAAAACCGGCAGATCCCATCTGCAACCTCCGGAAAGTCATCCTCTCCCTTCACCTCAAACCAACGGATGCGATTATCCCCTCGGAACCATGTTAGCTGACGTTTGGCAAATCTTCGCGTGTTCTGTTTGATTAGCTCGACCATCCGCTGATGGGTAATCTTGCCTTCGATGTTCTCAAAAGCCTCCTTGTATCCAACAGTTTGCAGGGAGTTCAATTTGGGAGAATAGCCAAGGCCCTGCAACCGTCGCACCTCATCCAGCAAACCCTGTTCCACCATCCGGTCGACCCTCTCGTTAATACGCTCGTAGAGCGTCCTTCTCTCCCACTGCAAGCCGACAAGGCAAGATGTGAAACTGATTTCGATTTGCGCTTCGTGAAGTTTTGAAATCGGCATCCCTGTCAGTTGGTACACTTCAAGGGCGCGGACGATCCTCCTTTTGTTGCTCGGCAGCATTCCCGATGCAGCGACAGGGTCGACTCGCTTCAGGTCGATGAGGAGCGCTTCGGCCCCTTCTGCGTTCAACCGCTCGACCAGGGTTTTCCGTAGAGTCTTGTCTGCCGGCGGACCTTCAAAAAATCCATCCACGAGCGACTGCACGTATAATCCTGAACCACCTACCACGAGCGGGACTTTTTTCCGCGAGAAAATATCCTCGATCACTGCACGCCCACGCTTACCGAATTCGCCCGCATTGAATTCCCGGTCGGGCAACAGCTCGTCCACAAAATGATGTGGTACGAGATTCAACTCCTCGGACTTCGGCTTGGCAGTTCCAATATCCATGTACCGATAGACCTGACGGGAGTCTGCAGAGATAATTTCCGCATTGAGCTGCCGTGCGAGAAAAAGTGAGACGGGAGTTTTGCCTGAAGCGGTGGGCCCGACGAGGACGAGAACGTCCCTTTTCCCTTGCGAAATGAGATGTGAGTTATCCGGATTACTCATACCCCATACCGGCGACCCCCTTGTCAGAGGGACTTCCAGCCTTTTTTGCCAATGAGAGGAACAAATTTGAATCCTCCCATTTCCCGTTGTTCATAGCGGTCATTCACCCGGCGGATGACGTGAAGATTCTGCAAGTCCAAATCTCCGATCGGAATTACCATCACACCGCCTTCCGCAAGCTGTTGGAGGAGTGGTTCCGGCGCCTCCGGCGCGCCGGCGGTGACAATGATGCCGTCAAAAGGAGCGAATTCCTTCCAACCGATGGTTCCGTCGCCGCCCTTCGAAGCGATGTCATAGCCGAGTTTCTCGAATCTCGCCCGGGCCTCGGTGAGCAGCCCGAGGTGACGTTCGATCGTAAATACCCGCGCCCCCATTTCGGCGAGAATTGCGGCTTGATATCCCGACCCCGTCCCGATTTCGAGAACCTTGTTGTTTGGTCTCACTTCCAGACATTCCGTCATGCAGGCTACGGTATACGGCTGGGAAATTGTTTGTGAGAATCCAATTGGAAGAGCACAGTCATCGTATGCCCGATTGGCAAACGGCTCGCTGACGAACAACCTGCGGTCGATGGCGGCCATGGCCTCCAGCAATCGCTCATCGAGGATGCATCGTTCCCGCAGCAGTTGAATCATCTCCTCACGTTCAGCGTTCACTCGTGCGGACGACGCTCGCAAATGTGGCTTCTGCATGTCGAATGTGAATTACGGGATGCGCAGGTTACTCATGCGTTTTCAATACACTCCAGATGGATTTCATTGAGCCATCCTGGGTGCTGGACAGCCGGGAACGCAGCTCTCGCCTCAATTCCTGTGACGAAAGTCCCCGAATCAGCACGCCGTTGTCGGCGATCGAAACGGTCCCGGTTTCCTGCGACACCACCACGACGACGACGTCCGCCTGCTCCGAGATTCCGAGCGCCGCACGGTGACGCATTCCAAGGACGACATCGCCGATCGTTGCCGTTTGAGAGAGCGGCAGGGTCACCCGCGCGGCTTCTATTGTCCGGTCATGCACAACGACCGCCCCGTCGTGGAGAGGCGCGCGTGGATTGAATATCGAGATGAGCAAGGCCCTGCTGATCCGGGCCTGGAGTTGAGCGCCGGTCTCAACCAATGTGCGCAATCCTGTTGTACGAACGATCACCACCAGCATACCGTGGTGTTTCCGGGCGAGCTCGAATGCCGTGGCGGCGATTTCTTCAATCGCCTCTTCAACGTCAACGCGGAAGAACATCCTGACGATCGGGTTGCGCCCGATGAGAATGAGGAGCCGGCGAAGCTCCGGCTGGAACAAAACGATAAAAGCTATGACCCAAATATCCGTGAGCGTCCGGAGAATCCACCCCATCGCTTTGAGGTTCAGCGCCTGCGCAAGGAACGAGAAAGCAATAATGAGCACGAGCCCCACAAAAATCTGAGCCGCAATCGTCCCCCGCATCACAGTGTACAATTTGTAGAAGATAAAGGAAACCAGGGCCACGTCGATGAGGTCGACGAGCGTGACGGCGAGAAATCCGATATGGAACAGTTCAACGTTCATCAGGATTCACTTCGCATAAGTGCGTCGACAACCTTCGCAGCACGCTTCATTTCTTTGACATCGTGCACACGGACGACGTTCGCTCCGTTCATGACTGCCACTGCGAGCGCTGCGAGCGTTCCTTCGACGCGCTCACCGACGGGCAGGTCAAGAATCGCGCCGATGAATGATTTTCGCGAAGGGCCGACCATCACGGGTATGCCAAACCGCCGAAACTCTCGAAGCTTCCGAAGAATCGTCAAATTATGGCCGAGTGTTTTGCCGAATCCAATTCCCGGGTCGACGATGATTTGTACGATTCCCGCCTCTTGAGCCGACCGGATTCCTTCCTGGAGATACGAACATATCTCGTCGATGACATTTTCATACGTCGGATTTTGCTGCATGGTCCGCGGTGTTCCTTTGATATGCATGAGAATGATGGAAGCATTCCGTTTGGCGACAACTCCGGCGAGCTCCCCATCGAAATGCAACCCGCTGATGTCGTTGACGATGGCAGCGCCGGCGTCCAGCCCGTGCACAGCCACCGCGGATTTATATGTGTCGATGGAGATAGGAATATCAACGGACTTTGCCAGCCGCTCGATCACGGGAATCACTCTCCGGAGTTCCTCGTCGGTCGAGATTGGCTCAGTGCCGGGCCGGCTCGACTCGCCGCCGACGTCGATGAAATCGGCTCCTTCCTCAACCATTTCCAATCCCCGTCTGACCGCCCTTTCTGAATCGTAGTACATTCCCCCATCCGAAAACGAGTCCGGCGTTACATTGAGAACGCCCATGATGTAGGTTCTTGCAAAAAGATCGTACGTGACCGGACCGAATATGTATGGTTTCACTATGACGTTCATCTGCATCTTCCGGAATCGTCACAAACCTTATATTTCTTTTCTCCCTCTGTCAGAGGCTCGCGGCATGGCCGCCATAACAAACGAAGGGGAGAAACGGAGAATCGGCGAACATGTGATCGTTGAGCGGCCTGCGAAAACAGGTATCCCGGAGTGTGGAATACCAATCAGAGCGTTATGCCGGCTGTTTCTTTGCCGCATACAAGGCCCGCCTTTTGGCCTTGATCTTCTTGGTCTTCTTATGGTGCTTCTTCTGAACGTTCATTGTCTTTTTATTCATAACGGCTTTCGATGATTGATGACTGATTATGGAAGGAAAATACAAGTTTTTTCGGAAGGAAGCAAAACATCCCGCAGTGCGTCAGTTCGAAATCGTGTCGTCGACGCTCCACCCCCTCTTGTATTGAGGCTGTCCTGAAACTCCCAGCGTCTTGCCGATATGTCCCGCGAAGCGGGATGGCGGCAAGGCGCTCACTTCTGATCGGCATCTAAAGGTCGGCAGCGGTATGCTCGGTTCAGATCCCGACCAGATCCTTCGACTTCGCTCAGGATGTCGGGATGACGGATTGGCTTACTTTTAGGCCAGCCTCAAATCCTCCCCCTTTCCCAGGGAGGACGGAACCCGGGGTCGGCGCAGCACTCAAAATGAAAATGATCCACTACTAAACCTCTATGTTCGGTGATGGCCCGAACCTTTCACGCCTTTGCCTCGAAGCAGGCGCGACAGTCACGCCCGGATCATTGTGAGCATCATTTTGAATTTCCTGGTCGCTCGAACCGCATGGGGCTCATTGGCAGGCATGATGATCATTTGTCCGCTCGTAAGTTGAAATGGTTTGCCGGTGATGGTGATTTCGGCCTCGCCGTCGATCACGCAGACCAGAGCGTCATAGGGCGCCGTGTGTTCACTGAGGGTCTGCCCTTCGTCGAACGCGAAGAGTGTGACTGTCCCGGTCTTCTTGTTCAGGATGGTCCGGCTCACAACGGTACCCTCCTGATAAGCTACCAGATTGAGAAGGGCGGTTGGTTCTGAAGGAATAGTGGACATGGGATACGTATAATAAGTTGGGATAAATTAGTGTTGGCCAGTTAGGTTTAGAACTCCGCAGAAATAGGCATTATCTCAATACATCATCAATGGATTTCAATTCTTCCGCAGAAAAGCTCATCATCTTCAGTCCGGCAATGTCGTCCTCGATTTGTCGAACCTTGCTCGCGCCCACGATCACGGACGTGACCACATCATGCCTGAGAAGCCAGGCAATCGCCATCTGCGCCAGGGATTGACCTCGAAGTTGAGCGATCTCGTTCAGTCTTCGCACCTTCGCGAGCTTTTCTTCCGTGACCTGCGCGGGCCGGAGAAACCCGTGCGGTTTACCTGCACGTGAATCGCCGGGAATCCCGCCGAGATATCTATCCGTAAGCAGACCCTGCGCCAGCGGAGAGAATGCAATGCAGCCGATGCCTTCATCTCTCAGCGTGTCGAGCAATCCGTTTTCCACCCAGCGATTAAACATGTTGTAGACCGGTTGATGAATCAGGCAAGGGGTACCGAGTTCACGGAGAATCCCCGCAGCTTTGCGCGTCAGCTCTGCGTCGTACGAAGAAATGCCAGCATACAAGGCCTTCCCGCTCCGGACAATGTGGTCGAGCGCGGACAGCGATTCTTCCACCGGGGTATTCTTATCGGGGCAGTGATGGTAAAAAATGTCAACGTACTCCAACCCCATACGCTTGAGGCTCTGGTCGAGACTTGCAATGAGATACTTTCGGGAACCTCCGTCGCCGTAGGGACCATCCCACATCGGATATCCGGCCTTTGTTGACATAATGAGCTCGTCGCGATACGATTTCAAATCCTGCCTCAGAATTTTCCCGATGTTCTCCTCCGCGGACCCCGGAGGTGGACCATAGTTATTCGCCAGATCGAAGTGCGTGATGCCAAGGTCAAAGGCCCTGCGGATGATAGCGCGGGCGGTTTCGAACGAATCTATTGCCCCGAAATTGTGCCACAATCCGAGAGAAACCACCGGTAGCTTCAATCCGCTGCGACCGCAACGGCGATAGAGCATCTCGTTGTACCGGGAGGGCGATGGTGCGGTGGACATGGCTTTCCTACTTCCCTCCCGTGAATTGGATGAACTCGACCGGCGCACCGTCATCGACGATGAACGCAACGAGCACGCCTTCAGAAGGGCTGTTCGGCCCTATCAGGACATTCTTACCAGCGAGTTCGGCTTCGAGGTCGTCGACCTCA
The DNA here is from genome assembly GCA_049515655.1 of Bacteroidota bacterium. Lineage (GTDB taxonomy): Bacteria > Bacteroidota > Ignavibacteria > UBA10030 > SZUA-254 > JBEKTW01. Next base: position 370,292 of record JBEKTW010000001.1, on the reverse strand, counting down.
AAGGCGACATGTGGAACCGTCTTGACCAGATCCGGAACCTGACACTCCGCTTCGTAGCGCATCCATTCGATTCTATAGGGACTCGTTTCGTATCCCGAAACATAGACCTTGAACTTTTCCAGATATGTCTCGTTGTCCCGCTTGGCGGTCGTTGGTATTCCTAAGTGATGGTACTTTCGCATGGGCCTGTTCTCCTGTGAAGACGACTTGCCACAGAATGTAAGGATTAGGCTACACAGATTCAACAAGGCAAGGTCCCTATAAACGGGAGGCGGGCCACCTTTTTCTATCTATCGTTTGTCAGATCTTCTTTAACGTCCTCGCTTCGTCATCTTCTTGTGACCTCAACAGTTATCGATTTCATATCGCGTACGATTTCGAAGGCAACAATCGTATTGGCATAACCATCGAGTAATTGAAACAACATTAATTTGTCCCCCACTGGGAATGGCTTCTTATCTACTATTAAAATCCTATCGCCCTTCTTAATCCCTGCGCTTTCAGCGGGTGAATTTGTCTCAACATCTACTATCGTCCCATCTTCAGTAATTGAAAATCCCAAAGCGCGTATTGTCATGGGGCCGCTTGTACTGTAAGGTTCGGACCTATTTGATACATTTGATAAATAGCGAATCATAACGCCTTTTGCTGCTGGTTTTTCAAAATTACCAATCTGCCTGCTATATTCAGGACGGTCATAGAACTCAACCTTTATAAGTGCATGTGCTCCATGTTGCTTTGCCTGCTCAATCATATCATCCAGCAAAGCCTGTTTGCTAACCGTAATTCCACCTTTTGCCTCGACATAACCTATTTCTTCATATTTTCCGGGTATAGTCGTTAAGTCGGTATACACTTTTACATCATAGTTATATGTCGGAGGGTATCTTCTTTCACCAAATGTAGTCACTTCTGCTGAGTGGCATCCGATGATCGCAGAGAACATGAAGACGAAAAAGATGATCGGTAGTTTCATACGGCACCTAGTATAGATAATGATCTCTCTTCTACATCCAACTCACACTTCAGATCGTAGATCCCTATCCGGTAGGATCTCCTGTAACAGTACCTTCGGATCGGACCCATTACGAGAGTCGGATAACGCGTCGGGGCGATTCACCCAACGATGGCATCCACGCCTTTGAGTTTTCTAATGATTGAGTTTTGATCTTCAAGCACACCACTTTGGCACTTAATGCTCATCTACTGGGTCTCAGGTGAAACAAGATATTCTTCTTCGAAGACGACAATTTGTGCTTCCTTTTCTTTGCTCGCCGTGATGGTGATGGGGTGAAGATTAACAGGGATTAAGAAAATCGTTTTGTTCTGCACCTGGATCTTCGGGAAATAGTCGTCCGAGGAATTCTTGCCAAACTGCAACAGCTTTTCGCTTAGATTAAAAACCAATAAATAACCCGTTGGTTGATGGTAATCCTCCGCGTATTTGAGTGCTTGATTGAAACCCTTTTTCAAATAACTCTTGCCATAAGCTCCCTCGTCAAATAGCTTAATCTCCAATGACAATGGCTTTTCTTCAATTTGTACCATGATGTCAGGTCTTCCCTTGGGTGAGAGGGGGGTCGAAAAAGGATAATCAAAACCCTCTAGCATCAAAAATCTGCGGAGATGTGAATCAAGGACCGCCTCTCTTTTTCCTGAATCCTCCATCGTCAAGTTGAAAAGTGTGTCCCTGTCGAACCATTCGCATACCCGCTTATATTTAAGCAGAAGATACAGCAATAAATCCCCATCGTCTATTCGTTCGTCATAGTAGTGATATAATGGTAGGAATAGTTGGTCAGTGTATTCACTTACACTTTCATTGAAATTACTGCTACCCAACATCGCTGTCATTTTCTGGTAAAGTTCTCCTGTGTATGATCGGTCAATAAGATACCTCAAAATTATCAGTAAGTGCGCAGCCATTTTCTCTTCTTCATCCGGGAGTTTGATCTGATTATGAGCTGAATCTAAATCCTCGAAGAGTTTCTTTCTTTCATCCGCTGGCAACAAATTATCCAATTCAGCTGTAATTGCTGATAATAGTGACTGAGTGGAAACAAAATCGAGAAAAGTTCTTAGATGACTGTCCAAATAGTCCATGTTCGCTCTTAGGACTGCATCTTTTCTATCCTGTAGTTTTACGCGTAGATTTTTCAAGTAAGGAGCAAACATCGGCATTTCATACCTCAGTCGTTAAAATTTTAGATTTATCTTGATCATTTTGTCAAAAGAATTCATTTCGCCTTCTAATGCTTTGATCTTCCTCTCGGACTTTGTTCCACTTGCACCACTTTGAACCAGGTCGTAGCTCTTATAGCAACCCCTACAGATAATCGAAGATTGGATTATTATTTCCTTAAGATGCACGCGAGTCGAAATCTTGCAATCTGGACACTCGATATCAACCCAAAGACCCTCGAACGCTCCTACTAGATCTAATGAAGTCATCAGTACTCTCTCAGCTCGGGAGCCCAATTGTTATTGAGTGAGAAATATTCGACTGCGAACGCCACAATATAGAATTTGAGGGATCCAAGCTTGAATCATCCGTTAAACGGGAGTCTGATCGACGCGATCCCATTGGTCTGATATAGGGGATTGCAATGCGGACATACCTATCCTTTGCCAAGCCAAAACTGTAATTGGAATGGCATATGCTCAGGTTGTACGCCACGCAGCTTCAAAAGTTCTGCGATAAAACCCTCTGCGATGGTTAGAGCCTCAGCAGCATCGCGAGCGTTAAGTGCTTCATACTTTGAGATATCCGCCAATCCTTGAACGGTGATGTTATCAAAGCTAAAAGATTCAAATGTACTCGTGAAGTGCATTAGCCAGTTACGCATATTTTTGAGTTGAATGAATTTCTGTCCCATCCCTTGGCTAAAGTCGATGTTCTTACCAAATATCAACTTAGGCCATTCCTTAATCTTATATTCGAGTGACACCTGGTTTTTAAAGTCCTGTAGGATTTGCGCGCTAAATTGAGTGAACCCAACCTCGCTTACAACGATACGAAAAAACATATTGAAGAACGTCTCTACCAGTGATACGGAAAGCAGAACGCAAACTGCGACGTTCTGTCTGCACTCATCTGCGTTCGTGGCAGAAGTTGCAAGCGCTACCTGCCTGCTGAGAGAAGAATGAAATTGCCACAACATCGTGTTATGGGACGCAAGAACTTTATTGGCTATCGCTGTGGCGTTCGAGATCATGATTTTCTTTTACTTCTAGACGACGTTACTCACGACGTGTTCTTTGCCGTATATCTAAAGCCAACCTTTGATAATTGCAACAAACTGAGACCAACCCGCAAAAAGAGAGACGATGGCAGATAAGATGGTTACTAGTGTCAGCACCGCAGAAACAAGTCGCATCAAAAGACTATGTCTCAGGGTCATGAATAAGCTTTCTCCAGCGAGTCCGAGGAATGCGAGAGTTGCTATCGGTAATGACAAGAGCCACGAAATTCCTTCGCGCATTACTAATAGCGGATTTCTCTGGTTGCTCTTCGTTTGCCGGATTCTTTGATCGAGTACACCGAGATAGCGAAGCAAGGCTTCATGAATTGTACGAGCTAAACCTTGGCCGGGGCGGAAGACATGAAAAACGTCATCAGTGTGAATCCACTGATCCAACTCGGAGAGCATGTTTACGACGAGCTGATAATTGTGGATAAAATAGTTGGCCCCTGGAGGTTTGTATGACATGACTCCAAAATCGCCAAGATCACCTTGGATCAAGGCTGATTGGTATACCATCTTGCCATACGCTTCACGGTCTGTGCCTTTTGATTCCATGAATGCTTTCAGGTTGTCAAGGAATTCGGTGATTCTTGTCCTTTTTGAGTTGAAGGTAGCGAGATCGCGGCCAATTACAACAAAGCCGATCCAAGTCAGGAAAAGACAGAAGTCAAAGAAGGCTAGAGCGGATGGATCAATGATACCGAGGATTTTCATTGGTCAGACCTTTCTAAACATATGACGCATGATGGTTCAGCGTAACAACGCAACGCTGGAGCGGACTATAATTGTCATTCATGTGAGCAAAGGTCTTGAGCGTGGCTGCATCTGGTCGTCATAGTTTCATTGTCGAGTGCTTGGCATGTTAGCTGCCACTCGATGGCGGCTCCACTATCACATTTATAAAATCTGGTCCGTTTACTATTGCGCCGTACTCAAACATCGTCTGGAACCAGCTCTTCAATTGACCTTGATATTCGGGTAGAAGAGCATCGACAAACGTGCGAAAAAGGCCAAGCGCAATCGTGAAAGCATTCGCGCAAACGAGTTGTGCATCCTTCACATAGCGAATTTGGACGACGCCAACTTTACCTTGACCAATGGGGGAAGACTTATTCGCGAAAACATCTGTGCCGTGTAACGGACCCGACCATACTCTGTAGTGCGACTCGTACAAGGCTGAGAGTTTAACTCGCGCCGCTAGCTGTTCAATACTCCTCGGACCATCATACAGAGAATACCATCGTGGATATCCGTGCGTTTTTGCTTGCAGGCTGATGTATTCCTTCCTTGTCTCCTCATAGTCAGGGAGAGCAAGCTCCGTCTCAAGCATTTGAATGTTGGTAGCCCAGTCCGGATTGGTCGGGCTGGAACTGACAGGGAATTTTTGATTTGACATGATCTTGCGGATATGTTCTTTCCCTTCTGCTGTTGAAGGATCGGCCTTTCGATAGTCTCGTAAGACACTGTAGATGTAGGCTACAACGAAGGCGTTAGCCCGTTTTTTGGTGTCCTCTTGAAGCATGTATTCGAACGAAAGGAAGATTTCAAACATCGAGCGAAGTACCGGCTTGCATGGATCGATCGAAGATTGACGCACTAGGATTGAAATGGCATCGAGAAGTTCAAGGAACTGGCGAAGGAGCATCATGAAAACAATACGATGTCTTTCCGACGAATCCACTTCTGCAAACCACTTGAGCAAATGCATGCCGAAGTCTGTTGTGCGTTCAAGGCCGAGAGAGAGTTGAGAGAGAATTTCGCGAAGACGTTCATCGGGAATTTCTCTGAAATGTAATTCAGACATTGGATCCGAAGTCATATATTCCACACATCAATGCCAACATGCACAACATTAAGTGTCATGTCTTGAAGAGCAATATACTCAGAATCCCACCCACCCGCCATTCATCCTGATGGTGGGCGTCGTGGGCTGAAGAATATTTTACTTGACTTTCACCCTTTTAAAAATGTTAGGCGAAGTGGCCCGCACTCAGTTAGTCATTTGTGTATCGAAGTCTCTCGTTTGATAATCTGAAAATCATGAGGATTCTTATATAGCGACCGGTAGCTCTTTACGGCTTTTTCGAACGACTGTTTGAGCACGAAGTGCTTGTGATAAAGTATGTGAGAAAAAAAGACGGAGTTGTGGAACTTCGGGCTTCCTTTGGGAGCTATGAAACAAGCGCATCCGGTCGTTTGAATGAAATCCTTACGGAAAGCCTCGTCGCCTGATTTGCAAGCTGTACAGACAACAGTGATACCTTGCAGTCTGTCTTTGATAAGGTCGAATCGCTTTTGCGTCAAAGTGCCATCGTGCGCCCAGAGCCCGAGGAATGCGTCTTTCTTGGAAACGGAACCATGCGTGGTGAGATGTATCGTGGTGAATGGCGACTGCTTCATCAATGCCAAGAATTGATACTTGGTTCGCACCTCGATATACTGATGTTTCACCCTCATGATTCGGAAGAGGTTGGAAAGCAACTGACCCTCGGAACCGGGATCGGATTCCCTCAGACATTCAAGGATGAAGACCCCATCTTCAGTTTTCATTGTAGTATCTCTGGTTGTGTCCTTAGTTGTGGAATAGTGCGCCACTTACGCATAACGTCCTGCAAGATAACACAATCCTATTGCGAATCTACTCATACACCAATCGCCAGTGGCAGAAGTGGTGAGTGAGGCTTTATTGTCATCGGCTTTGTTTACCAGCGACGTATTCGTGCTTGTTATGCGCTCGTTGTTTCGCGCGCGGATCGGAAACAGAAGTGGAGGGCGTCATGCTTGTGTTCTCTGAATCCCTAAGTTCCTCTCGATGGCATCAACTAAAGAGAGTATGAGTTTCATTGCGTCAGTGACCTCCTTGCGAGACACGGAACGGTAATGGGCAAAAACCCGCTTTGAGATATGAGCGATCCGGCCTCTGAGCATTATCAATAAATCGAGCTGACGTCGGGTTTGCGCGAATGATTTCTTTGGCATTTTCCAGGCCGTTTCAAGAGAGACGCCCAAGTACTTTTTAAAGAGGTGTTCAAGATTGTCGGAATTTGGCGTGTTCAGTGAATTGACATCCTTGCGTGCTTGCGCAGTAAGTATTTTCTTCCATCCTGAGCCAGCCCAGTCGGCCAGTTCTGAGGGTAGAGGAACTCTATTCTTATGGCTACCCAGCCAGGAATCTGCAGCGGCCTCGAACGTGGATTTGATAACCTTTGCTGTCCGTGCAGAGTTGAGACGCTCCTCAAATGAGTCGAGGATAGTGTCCTCGACAAAAGTCTCCCATGCAGTTACTATCAAGAAGATAGCTGATCTTTTTAGAGCCTCGTATTTGATATCGGGTCGCTTCTTTCGGGATTCCGTGAGTTCATCGTATAGAGCAACCAGTGTGCTTATGTCAGCGAACGATTCATCAAAAGCGATCCGAGTAAGGGTCCGTATTCCTGTTACGTCGTGTAAGTAGAAGCGCATGAATTTCTCAGGTCATGAATTGGGGCGCGAAACAATGGCGCAGAACGGCCCCGCAAAGACATGCAACACTCTTGCGAATCCACACATACACCAATCGCCCGCGGCAAAAGTGGTGAGGGGGGCATTTTCTGACTTCGATATTTTCCAGTGTCATTTCTTGTATCTAAGCGGAAGTGGCCACCAACTGATCTATTTTGATTCCTGGACATTCGAAATCTGCTCTTGCAGTTTCATTCTGAATTCGAAAGGATTGGTAATGCTCGGGAAGACTTCTTTTGATCCGCCGGTTCCGGTGATGATTATCGTTCCGTAGCCAAGCATTTTGCCTTGGAGATCTTGCACTACAGCGATGCTCTCGATTTTTGTAAGCAAGAGCTCGAGAGAGCGTCTTTGAGCCCATCCAACCTTAATGAGTACTCTCTTGTTTGTGACACCGAACTCAGACGTAGTGTAGTCGAGAATCCTGAAGATACCTAGTACAATGGCAAGGGCAAGAAAAATTATCCCGGCTGAGTTTACGTTTCCTGAGAAGCATATCATCGAAATGGCAAACCAAATTATCGTCCATTGGAAAATTATCCAATGAAGTTTTGCACGGTAGATAACGTTTTCCCCTACAATAAGATTTTGCTCGATATAAGCCATTGTCTAATCGGCTCCTTTCATAATGCTGGCACGCGCCACGATTGGGTGGCAGCTAATTCCGATAACGTCCCGCTACTGCGGGCAATGCTTTTGCAAATCTATTCGTATTCGAATCGCCCGTGGCAAAGGTGTTGAGTGAGTTTCTGGTATGACATTTCGGGTCGTCGGTTGCATTTGGGCTACGACGGCTTCCTTTTATCTCCCGATCAGACAGATGCATCGGTCTTCGATGTAGCGTCAGCATCAATCTTCTTCAGAATGGCGTGCCTCCACGTTCCATAGATGAAAACATAGCCAAATAGCATTATAAGAAGAATCAGATAGATCACCGTCGCACTGAATCCAATGATAGAAAAAAAGGTTCGATTGGAAAACACATAAATCACCATGGCTATTACGGCAACAGTGAAGAGAAACCAGACTTGCTTGCCAAAGCCGGCTATACGCAGACTGGTTCCGCAGTTTTGGCACTTCAGATAACCCTGTATTGCTTTCGAAAAAGGAAAACCCTGCAAAGAAAAAGGATAACGCATGAACGAAGAAGCTGTTTGGTTACAAGATGGGCACTTCATACAGAGTCCTTTCTGATATGCTACTATCGCTGTAGGCAGTCGTAGCTGCCTCGTACAACATCGACTCTCACACCTTGAAAATTAATATACTCAGAATCCCACCAACCTGCTTCATCGTGATGCTGGGGCGTCGATGGTGCCGCTGTCATGTGTTCATTGCATTGCGAGATTTCAAAGAAGGCCGCTTTCAAGTTCATTGGCAGCCTTACAAAGGAACAGCCAAAGGAAAGACCTTTGGATAAAAATCATTGAACACCTTAAGACATAGGTCTATTGCTTGCGAGATTTCTTCAATTGATACACGAACATCTCTGCCTTCGAGTTCTCCCGAAGCTACCTTTTCGAGGTACTTGCGGTCAATTATACCAAGATTGTGAGTGATGGGGTGTCGTTTCTCGAAGATTCGTTTGAGAACCTCATGTTCATCGGAATTGAGAGCCGAGAAAAGTGGAATGTTGAACTGTTGCTGAGCAACTTCCCCCGCAAGTGTTATGCTCTGATATTTGCTGGCAATTCGTTTCTTGAGAATCTCTTCAGTCTCCTCGAATGAAAGTGTAGCTCTTAAATGTCTTCGGGTAATAGCACGAAGGACAGCCTCAAAGATAGACACAGTATCCTCCAGTGCATTCTCAAGGTCACGAGCTGCGACTCGGGCTCCAAGTCTTTCCCTACGATTCTCGACATCTGAGAGAATCAGCCTTACGACCTCGTATTCCTTTGACACATGGGTCAAGAAGATGTCGGCCCCGCAGTCTGGACACCAAATAGCAATGCCAAAGACCGCATGTTCTAGTGTGCACTTTGGACAAGTAAGATCACGCCTAAGGACTTCCTCGTATGGTTGCCAAATTGGAGACCTTGAACCGGCCTTATAGGATATCTTCATGGAGAGGAATCCGCCTCCAATTGTTTTCTCTCCCGATGGACCAAGGTCAAACGCGTCGTTGATCATCCGATCAACTCCATCTAATGCTTCTCGTGTTGCCACTTGCTTTGCGTACTGGATCTGACCTTTTGTGGTGAAGTTCTTGGGCTCATCCTTGTGATAGCAGTAAGGGCAAAATGCTTGTGTCTGTCCCCCTGTTATTCCAGTGCCCTTCTTCACTTTGAAGTATGCAGGCGAACAAGCGTCAGATGGGCATTCACGAGCGATCATACCATCAGGATCTTTCGGAAGACTAATGCTCATCGTGTATTTATCAGGGCCTGTACGCTTAATATTGTGTGGGCCACCGGGTCTAAATAGATCACTCATTTGGCAAAACAATTTTCAGCTAGTAACTGCCGTCCGAATATAAATTCACTCGCGAATCAACTCATACACCAATCGCCCGCAAGCAAAACTGTAGAGCTGGTTTCTATCATGGTCGTGATACCTTTTAAGCGTTCGTTTGCACACCTACATAGGAGCAAATCTTAAGAAATCCTTTTCAACTCAGCACTTCCGCAATTGTGGCACTTGTTCGTGCTCGTTGGATTGCATTGCGAGCATATGATATAGCCACATTTGAAGCATTTGAAGAATCCCGATATCTGTGAGTTCGTTATTCCGCACTTCATACATTTGAGAAATTCAGCCATTTGAGTCGCCTTGGTTTGAGTTTAACATTCGTGAGTTGGTACCGAGATAGAGCCTTTAACCTGCCCATTCGATTGTAATATCGATTCCTTCTTCTTGCAGCGCCTTCACAGCTTTCTTTTGCAAGTACAATGATGGTAAGTTTGCCAATTCCCATAGCTTCAAATATACTTTCACACAAGTTCCAGCTTTTCAAGAAAGTGAAAGACTCAAACTCGATGTTTCGACTGCAATCTGTAATCTCAATCTCCAAAAAATATATCCGAAGAGCAATGATGTGAATGCCAAGGCAATTCCGAATTCACCGATAATGTATTCAGTAATCCCTGCATGCGTCGTAAGAGGATTGAAGACACCCTGGATGAACAAATTGTGGCTAGCATGGAGGAACATGCCCGTCCACAAACTGCCAGATTTCAACCGCAACCAAGTATAGATGAAACTCAAACCTACTGTCATGACCGTGAAACATGGTAAACCATACCACCATGGGGTCTCATTGTTGTAATCCGCAAAGAGAATAATGGGATAATGCCATACTGACCAGATGACTCCACTGATCAGTGCAGTCTTTGTGAACGTCGTTGTCTTCGCCAATGCTGGCACGAGGAATCCACGCCATCCGATCTCCTCGCCGATAGCAGTTGAACAACTCCAAATCACCATCCCTACTGTTACGAACAGTACTATTACCAACACTGATGGCACTCCTTCTAAGCCAAGCCTTCTTGCTACTCCTTCGACAAACATATGATAATCACCAAAGCTGCCAAATCCTAGAGCCCATACAATAGCATAGGTTAAAGAGGTATATGCGAGAGGTATGAAGTAACTCAGCAGCTGGTATTTCGTTTTCCCCCATCGCCATCCCAGACTGGAAATATTTCTCTTGAGTAAAAAACAGGTCAGAATTGCGGCAGCCCCTGGGCACCACATCAAGCCTATGACATATAGGTTTCCTGCTGAGTGGATCCTCCCGGCAGAAATAATGAAGAAGTAAAATATCGACGACAGGAAGAAAGTGACTGTCAGAAAAACAAGGATCCCTTGGTATGTTTTATCAGTTCCCTGCATATAGCTTTGCAGATGACACAAAACGTCCAGAGTTACACCGCATCACTTCCGCGATTCCAGTCATACACCAATCGCCCTTGAGAAACCATCAACCATTAAAAGTCACTAATCAAACAAGGGTATTGGAGTCATTTTGTACTCAAAACAGCTCTCAAATTCTTAATGAAGATTTCCAAGTCCTTATCATCTAGGAGGAATATGGTCTTCATTCCCGAACCTGCCGACCAGATAAAAGTTAGCTTGCATGTGACGTGATACCCGCCATAGTCATCTTCATGAGAATAAGCATCAGCTATCAGATAATCCCCTTTGCCATCGGAGATGCGACCTTCCGCCCCTTCTCTCTTGCGCTTCAAAGACTGTTCTTTTAACATTCCGAGTATCTTGTTCAATGAGGGCAATAATGATCGCAGTTGTTTTTTCGAAAATGCACCCGAAACGCCACCGTTGGAAACTTCGGTACTGAACATGACCATATTCGCATTGTCTTCCTTGTTCCCAAAAACATTCCTACATAGTTGAATATGTCCAGTGCGGGGAATGCCATTAAGAATCAGAAATATCTGTGGACTCTCGACACAATCATCTCGACCCTGGCAAAATGCCAAGGATGGCAAGAATGCCCAACACAAACAAAAACAATATGGCAGCAGTTTCAATGCTAGCGACATGTTTAGCTCCTTCTTAGAGATTTCAAGAAACGAGTCCATGAATCTGCTCAATTCCACGTCTTGCCAATGACGCACTAATAGCCGCGGGGAGTGGCTTGAACAGAAATCTGCTTTGGATTCTTGCTAAGGTATCTGGATCCTGTGAATCCCTTTTGCTCACCAGCTTGGAGGGTCTCACGATATTGAGAATCAGTCGCAATTTCGAATCCATCTTCGTCGAGAAAAGTAACTTGAATAGTGAATATTATGGGGCGATCTGTATGGTTTCTAATTGTTGCTTTCCAAGCATATTTACTTCCGAGGATATCGCTTGTCTCCATCAGCTTGTAAGAGGAATTCTCGATGGACAATTCTTGAATCTGTTGGCTGGGTTCAGTGGAAGTTGGAATTGAGCTGTTGAATGGAGGTGTGTTTTCCTTCTTATCATCTTGTTTGACGATAAGCCCCTTCTCAATCAGCTTTTGTACGAGATGCTGATCGATGCCTTGACCTGACATCCTTTCAAGGAAATTGAGGCTGTTATATTGTCGAATTATGTCCTCGACGTTCACGATTGTTTCAGAAAAAGTAAGATGGTCCTTGGCAACAAAAGTAATGCCTCCATCTATTACGATATGGAAAGCAAGAAGAAAGATGATTAGCCCGGCTAGAAGAATCACTAAAACGATAGTTGTCGTGGTCTTCAGTGATTTTTGATTCTGTTGGAGGTTATTGTCGATTTCCATTTGTTACTCCATTCTGACCGATGTACTGTTTGCTTGCAACGTTGCCTAAGATCTGTACTGACGCAAGATTGCATTTCTATTCCCTTTGATTGTCGAACCAGCAAAGCAAGAATCGATGGTAAGTTTGCCCATTCCCAGTGCCCTTAATTTACTTCGAGAATCTACGAAACTTTCCCGGCATTGTCAATTTCGGGGAAGCTCTCATTTCCGAAGTGTAATAACTCTTTAAGAATGTCAGGGTTCGGACTCGATAGAAATGTCAGGTATAGGCATCTTTGGGATCTCAGACGAAAGGATCCCGAAGATGGACCAAAACAACCGAAAGACCCTGACAATGAGCTACAAAGAACGAGAATACCTGAAAGTCCTGACTCGCATCAAAAAGGGAGAACTCTCCTGCTGTGATGCTGCAGAAAGCTTGGGTATTACCCAACGCCACTTCTACCGCCTTCGTGCACGATACCGCGCCGAAGGCGATGAAGGCTTGATCCATCGCCTTCGCGGATGCCTCTCCAATCGGGGCTATCCCCGAAAGGTTCGCACCCGCATCCTGGAGCTGTATCGTGAACGGTACAGCGACTATGGGCCGACCCTGTTTGCCGAGATGATCGGCAAGACTCATGCAGATACCCTTCCGCAGGTTGACCATGAGACCATCAGGCGCTGGCTCCTGAAAGCATCCCTTTGGTCTCCAGCTCGTCATCGGAAAGCCCATCGCCGCAAACGGGACCGCAGGCAGAAGATCGGATCACTCATTCAATTCGATGGAAGTGATCACGATTGGTTCGAAGGGCGAGGTCCTGCTTGTTGTCTCTTAGTGGCCATCGACGATGCCTCAGGACGCGTCTTCATGCGCTTTGCCAAGTCAGAGAACGCTCGCGATGTCTTGGGTACTCTCAGGCTCTATGTCGAGCGATATGGCATCCCTCGTGAGATCTACACCGATAAAGCCAATATCTATCATCCCCTAAGCAGAGGGCAACGGCTTACCGATGTCGGTCGAGCTCTCAACCGTCTCGGTGTCACAATGATTCTCGCTCATTCACCCCAAGCTAAAGGACGGGTCGAACGAAGCAACCGCACTCATCAAGACCGTCTCGTCAAAGCCCTCCGTCGAAACCGGATCAGCACCATCGATGCTGCTAATCGCTTTCTTGAACAAACGTATCTCAACGAACACAACACCCGATTTGCCAGCACTGACCATCTCAGTGACATTCACCGGCCGTCCGACGGACTTGACCTCGATAATATCTTATGCTTTGAAACTACTCGCTGCGTCTACAACGATTACACCATTACCCTCAACGCACAGTTCATCCAACTCCAGAAGTCTCCTGATGCTCCGCTGCCTCCTCCAGGCCGGCACGTGATCGTTCGTCGATGGCTTGACGGCTCTCTACACATCTTCTGGAACGAAGGTGAACTCAGCTACACGCTTGTCTCTGCCAGACTAACATCTCCTCGGCTGCGACACAATCCCGGTCTAGACCCTGGTCATCCCTGGCGACACAAGAGACCCATCGGTCGAAAGGGGCGTTACCTCGCTGAGATACACACAAAGAAATTGAGAACAAAACAAATGCAAAAAACCGTATCTTCTAAAACCCAGTTACCATGACATTTCTAACGAGTTAATTTACCTGACATTTCTAAAGAGTCTCAACAGCTCTCATTTCCGAAGGAATTGTACACCGCCCGGAAAACCAAAAGCCGGCGGTCGCACCTCTCTCGCTGGAGCGGTGCCGACTGCCGGCTTACGATGGCCATGAATAGAGTTTTCTAGACGGTTCTCATGATCAACGTCGGGAACGGAGTGAATCCTGCAGATTCACTTATTTCGCCGAAGCAAATCGCTTCGCGGCCTCGTCCCAATTGACGACATTCCACCATGCCGCAATGTAATCGGCACGACGGTTTTGATACTTGAGGTAGTACGCATGCTCCCATACATCAAGCCCGAGTACCGGAACTCCCTTCGTCTCAGCAATATCCATCAAAGGATTATCCTGGTTCGGTGTGGATGCGACAACGAGCTTGCCGTGCTGGGCGATCAGCCACGCCCAACCGGACCCAAACCGCGTCACCCCGGCATTCGAAAACTGCTCCTTGAACTTGTCGAAGGACCCGAAATCGCGATTGATCGCGCTCGCGAGTTCTCCAGCCGGCATGCCTCCGCCCTTCGGCTTCATCCATTGCCAGAATTGAGTGTGGTTCCAGTGCCCGCCGCCGTTGTTTCGTATCGCAGCCGACAGCTTGGAAACGCTCTTGAGAATCTCCTCGATGGGTTTCTTGTCCCATTCGGCATTCTCAATCGCTTTGTTAAGATTGGTGACATAGGCAGCATGGTGCTTGCCGTGATGGATTTCCATCGTCATTTTATCGATATACGGTTCCAGCGCATCGTGCGCATAAGGTAAATTTGCTAATGTGAATGGCATTATTTCTGACTCCTTTTGATTGTTTGAATTGGATTATTTATCTAGAAAAGAAATACGACTACCTACAACCTAAACAAATCTTAAATCCGAATATCTAAGCTCTAAACAAATCCTAAATCCGAAATCCCAAATCCGCAATCCGAAATCCCGCCATGCCTGTATTCCTCAATCACGTATCTACGACTGGATTCCCGCTTAAAACGTGCGGGAATGACGTGTTGACTTTTGCTTATGTGTCTGAGCACAGCTAATAACTCAGATGTCTTAAAAATCCTAAACAAATCCCAAATCCGCAATCCTAAATCCCCAATCCGCAATCCCTCCAGCGGCCGCGAACCGCTTCCGGGAACATTCTATGCAACGGATGCAGCTGAAAAAATCTCCTGAACTTTCCTCAGAGCTGAAACGAGACGCTCGACGTCATCCTCAGTGTTGTAGATGTAAAAGCTGGCCCGATTTGTCGCCGGAACATTCAGCCAATGCATCAACGGTTGAGCGCAGTGGTGGCCGGCGCGTATGGCGATTCCTTCCTGGTCGAGAATTGTTGCGACATCGTGGGGATGCACCCCCTTCATGTTGAAAGCGATGACACCGCTCCGTTCAGGAATCGGTCCGTAGATATCAATGTCATTGAACCCCTTCAGTGCATCCAGTGCGAACCGGACAAGGGCGCGTTCATGCGCCTGGATGGCTTCCATCCCAAGACGGTCCAGGTAGTCGATCGCCGCGCCAAGACCGATCACACCGGCAATATTGGGCGTGCCGGCTTCGAATTTCCCTGGCGGCTCCCGGTACGTTGACCTCTCAAGTTGCACCTCAGTGATCATATCTCCACCGCCATGGTACGGCGGCATCGATTCGAGCAGATGAAGCTTACCGTACAGAACTCCAGTACCGGTCGGCCCGAGCATTTTGTGCCCGGAAAATGCGAGAAAGTCGCAGTCTATCGCCTGAACATCGATCCTGATGTGGGGCGCAGCCTGTGCTCCGTCTATCATGACAATAGCTCCAACCGCGTGCGCCTGTTTGATGATAGTCGCGACCGGATTGATCGTTCCCAGGACGTTGGAGACGTACGTCAGCGAGACAATTTTTGTTTTCGCCGACAGAAGCTGCGGGAGTTTTTCCAGGTCGAGCCGGCCATCCCGCGTCAATGGAATAAATCGAAGCCTGGCTCCCGTTTGTTGTGCTATCAATTGCCATGGAACGAGATTGCTGTGATGTTCCATGACCGACAGCAGGATTTCATCACCCGGTTTGAGATTCGTCCGCCCCCAACTGCTCGCGACGAGGTTGATGGACTCTGTCGTGCCGCGGGTGAAAACGACGCTCTCCCTCCTGTTCGCGTTGATAAAGCGGCTGACTTTATCCCGGGCGTTCTCATACGCTTGCGTTGCTTCATCGCTGATGGTATAAACGCCGCGATGGACATTTGCGTTGTAATTATGATAGTAATCGTCCATGGCTTCAATGACGGCGTTCGGTCGCTGGGTTGTCGCGGTGCTGTCGAAATACACCAGCGGTTTTCCATTCACCAGGCGCTTGAAGATTGGAAAATCTTCGCGTATTTCGTTTGCGTTGAGCATGTTTCTTATCAAAACATTCCAAGTTCAAGTTTTGCAGCTTCGGTCATCATGTTCGGATTCCAGGGCGGATCCCAAACCACCTGCACCTTCGCCGACGTTACCCCGGGGACTTTCTTCGCCTTCGTCTCGACTTCCGAAGGCAACGATTGAACCGCCGGACAGTACGGACTCGTCAGCGTCATCCTCACGATCACACCGCCGGTGTCGTCGACATCGACTCCATAGATTAATCCGAGCTCATAGATATTCACCGGAATTTCCGGGTCATAGCACGACTGGAGAGCTTCGACGACCTGCGCTTCGATGACCGTTTTTTCGATTGAGCTGATTACCGCGACCTGCGGCTGCTGTGGATTTGTCGATTCCATGTTTAATTCTTGAGAAAATATCATTCTGTCGATACAATTTGATCTTTCGATCGAAGCGCCGCGTGGAGTGTATGCCATGCAAGAATGGCGCACTTCACTCTTGTGGGAAACTCAGAAACGCCGGAGAACGCCGCTAATTTACCGAGGTCATCATCTACGTCATCCGGGCGCAATTCCCCCGTAACCAGCTTATGGAACTTATCAAACAACGCTTCTGCTTCTTTTTCCGTTTTCCCCTTCAACTCGGACGTCATCACCGACGCAGACGCCTTCGAAATCGCGCATCCGGCCCCCTCGAAACTAATGTCCTTGATAATATCGTTTTCCAGTTTGACGTACACCATATACCGGTCGCCGCACAGAGGATTGAAGCCTTCCACCTTCCGGGTGGCATCATCCATCCTGCGAAAATTCCGCGGGCTCCTGTTATGGTCGAGGATGACTTGTTGATATAATTCTCGAAGAGCAGACATCGGCATTACCGTGCAAGCCGTTCGTGGAGAATCCGGTCAACGCGGTCACGTACGGCCGCAGCACCGACGCGCTCCACAACCTCACCGGCAAATGCATAGATCAACATTGTACGTGCTTCGTCCAGGCCGACACCACGCGAACGCAGATAAAAAATGGATTCATCGTCCAGTTGTCCGATCGTGGCGCCATGCGTGCATTTTACGTCGTTCGCAAAAATTTCGAGCTGCGGTTTCGTGTCGACCGTTGCGCCCTCGGAAAGAATGAGATTCTTATTCGTTTGTTTCGCGTCGGTTTTTTGCGCCTCTTCCCGTACAATGATCTTTCCATTGAAGACACCTTTCGACGTTCCTTCCATGATCCCCTTGTACAATTCATGGCTGCTGCAGTTGGGCTTCACGTGATCGATAGCCGTATGATTATCGACAAGCTGATTGTCGGAACCATGGTAGAGGCCGTTGAGAGTACATTCTGCTCCCTCTCCGTCGAGGATGGCCGTAATGTTATTACGGACCAACTCACCGCCAAAGCTCACTGAATTGGAAATAAGATGGCTGTTTCGGGCCTGCTGGACATGCGTTAATCCTACGTGCAGTGCACGCGGGCTCTCCATCTGCAATTTCTCATGCTCGATGACGGAATTCTCACCAAGAACAATCTCCGTGACCGCGTTTGTGAAATAGCGGTCGTTCGACAGGCTCACATAACTTTCGATCACCGTTGCTTGACTATCTGACCCGGCGACGATAAGATTTCGCGGATGGGAGGCCAGTTCTTTCCCGGCGCCGGTCGAGACATGGAGCACATGGACCGGGGTTCCGAGGATCACGCCCTTCGGGATGACGATGTACGCGCCATCCTTCAGAAACGCAGTGCTCAGGGCGGCGAAGGCATTCTTCTCGTACCGGGCATGACGCGCCAGGTGTTCATGCACGACCCCGTTTTCATTCTTCATCGCCTCGGCGAGACTTCCCACGATGACGCCGTGCGGCAGCGAAGGAATCGATGAGAGATGTTTCGCGTATTGACCGTTAATAAACGTCAACCGCGAATACCCTTCATTCTTGAACAGGAATCTCTGCACATCGTCAATGGCGGGATGGTCCTGCTTGTCCTTTACGACCGGGTCGAACTGCACGCCGGTGAAGGATGAAATGTCGGTATATTTCCATTCCTCGTCGCGTGTTGTAGGAAAGCCGAGTTCTGCAAACCGGGCAATCGCAGCCTTGCGCACGGTGTGGATTTTCGAGCTCGCCTCGCCATTGAGACTCTTCTCGAACGACTCGAACCTCGACACGTACCAGTTTTTATTTTGATCGGCGCTTCGCATCATCGTCTCTTCAGCTTCTACACACGCGCTTCAACTGTTTCGAATCCTTCTTTCAACCAATCGTATCCTTTTTCCTCGAGCTCGAAAGCCAGTTCTTTCCCGCCGGACCTGACGATCCGTCCGTCGACGAGCACGTGCACGAAATCCGGAACGACGTAGTTCAGAAGCCGCTGATAGTGCGTGACCAGGATGACCGAATTCTCTTTGCTTCTCAATTTGTTGATTCCGTCAGCGACGATTCTCAGCGCATCGATATCCAGTCCTGAGTCGGTTTCGTCAAGCACGGCAAGCTTCGGCTCGAGAATAGCCATCTGGAATATTTCGTTTCGTTTCTTCTCACCGCCGGAGAATCCATGATTCACGGGTCGGTTGAGCAGGCTCTCATCCATCTCGACGAATTTTGCCTTCTGCTTCACCAGTTTCAGAAACTCCATCGCGTCGAGTTCTTCAAGCCCGCGATGTTTTCGAATTGCGTTCAACCCCGCTTTGAGGAAATACGTATTGCTCACACCGGGAATCTCAACCGGATACTGAAACGCCATGAACACTCCCTCACGGGCGCGTTCCTCGGGTTTCATCGCGAGCAAATCCTTGCCTTCAAACAACACTTGCCCGCCGGTGACGTTGTACGACTCGCGGCCTGCAAGCACCTGGGCGAGCGTGCTTTTCCCCGAGCCGTTGGGTCCCATGATGGCATGAACCTCACCGACACCGACCCGAAGGTCGATCCCTTTCAAAATTTCGTTTCCCTGAACGCTCGCGTGAAGATCGATGATTTGAAGCATCAATTAATCCTTAATTCGTTACAAAGTTTGATGTCGTATTGTCTGAGCAGTGAGCTTTGAGCAATGAGTAATGAGCAATGAGCTTTGAGCAATGAGCCTTGAGCAATGAGTCAATCAGTCAATGATTCAACTATCCAACGATTCAACGATCGAACGATTCAACTATCTAACTATTTAACTAATCAAGGATTCAACTACTCAACTATCCAACTACTCAACTATCCTACGCTTCCTTCCAGACTTATCCCAAGCAATTTCTGAGCTTCGACGGCGAACTCCATCGGCAGCTCGCGGAACACCTCTTTGCAGAATCCGTTGACGATCATGTTCACGGCATCTTCCGTGGAAAGACCGCGCTGTTTGCAATAGAAAATCTGGTCTTCGCCGATCTTCGAGGTGGAAGCTTCGTGCTCGATTTGCGCGGAGGTGTTTTTTACTTCCATGTACGGAAACGTATGAGCGCCGCATTTGTCGCCGATGAGCAGCGAGTCACATTGCGAGAAGTTACGTGCGTCCGTGGCGTTTTTGGAGATCCTGACCAGGCCCCGGTATGAATTCTGGCCGTGGCCCGCGGAGATACCCTTGGACACAATCGTGCTTTTTGTGTTCTTCCCGATGTGAATCATCTTTGTGCCCGTATCGGCCTGCTGATAATTATTGACCACCGCCACCGAATAGAACTCGCCGACGGAGTTGTCGCCCAGTAAAATGCAGCCAGGGTACTTCCAAGTGATTGCGGAGCCGGTCTCGACCTGTGTCCAGGTGATCTTTGAGTTTTTGCCGAGACATTTTCCACGTTTCGTCACGAAATTATAAATCCCGCCTTTTCCCTGTTTGTCTCCCGGATACCAATTCTGCACGGTTGAGTACTTGATCGTGGCATTGTCAAGAGCGACGAGCTCAACAACAGCAGCGTGCAACTGGTTTTCATCGCGCATCGGGGCGGTGCATCCCTCGAGATAGCTCACGTACGCGCCTTCCTCGGCGACAATCAGCGTTCGTTCGAACTGACCGGTGTCGCGCGCGTTGATGCGGAAATACGTCGATAACTCCATCGGACAGCGCACACCCCTGGGGATGTACGCAAACGACCCGTCACTAAACACCGCCGAATTGAGCGCGGCAAAGAAGTTATCCGTGGAGGGAACGACCGATCCAAGATACTTCCGGACCAGGTCCGAGTGCTCGCGGATCGCTTCGCTCATCGAGCAAAAAATTATTCCAAGCTCGGCCAATTTCTCCCGAAAGGTCGTCGCAACCGAAACACTGTCGAACACCGCATCGACCGCAACGCCGGAAAGAAGCTTCTGTTCCTCGAGCGGGATTCCGAGTTTTTCGAATGTTCTTCGAATTTCAGGGTCGACTTCATCCAGGCTGCTGAGCTTCGGTCTTTTCTTCGGAGCCGAATAATAACGAATACTCTGATAATCAATTGGACCGTACTTGATGTTGGCCCACGTAGGTTCAGCACCCTCCTGTCGCATTTTTTCCCACTGGCGGTATCCCTTCAAACGCCATTCGAGCATCCACGCCGGCTCGCTCTTTGTCTCCCAGATCAACCGGATGACGTCCTCGCTAAGACCCTTTTCAAAGGAGTCATACTCGACTTCGGTCTCAAAGCCGTACTTGTACTCTTGAGTGGCTAACGTTTCAATCGAGTTTGATTCTAAGGGCATGGGAGAATCCTGGTTCATGACGCTTTTTTCTCGACTCGCGGTAATGCAAATTCCGGGTAGTTCAGCAGCCACGATTGGTGGTCGATTTTCTTGAACGTACCGTCCTTTTCGAATTCGAGTCCGAACTCGCGGGCAATTTTTTCGCCATGCGGGTACATGACTCTTTTGCCATGTTCTTTAAGATAGGCCATGACGCCAAAATGAAAATCCCGGAAAAAGACATTCGACATATGGTAGACGGGGAATTTCGATTTGAGGTACTTAAGAAACTCCGTTTTGTGGCTCGCGATGAATTCGAATTCGTTCATAGTTTTTTCCTCTTTGTTAAACGGTAACGGTCTGGTGCTGCTTTTTCACCAGCGCTTGGTACGCCGGGGAGAGCTCACGCAGTTTGCGGACACTCCCGACGACGCGCGTTATGACATACTCCACTTCTTCCTCCGTCGTGAAGCGGCCCAATCCGAACCGGAGAGACGAATGTAATCGCTCCTGCGGAAGCCGCAGCGCTTTCAGAACGTGCGACGGTTCGGGGTCGGCCGTGCTGCATGCGGACCCGGTCGAAACGGCAACATCCTTCATGCTCATGAGAAGAGCGTTATCCTCCACGTACGCGAAACTCACGTTCAGATTGTTCGGCAAACGATCCGTCGGATGACCATTCAACAAAACCCCGTCGAGCCGGGTAACGAACTCGTGGAACATCCGGTCGCGGTACCCACTCAATCTTTTCGATTCCTCGGCCATGAGTTCTACCGACAACTCCAGTGCTTTCGCCAGACCGACAATCCCCGGAACGTTGAGGGTACCTGAGCGCATGCCGCGCTCATGCCCGCCGCCGTCCATCTGCATGGCGACCTTCACCTTTGGGCTTGACTGGCGCGCATAGAGAGCGCCGACACCCTTCGGACCATAGATCTTATGGCCGCTGAACGACATCGCATCGATACACATTGCCGAAACGTTGACGGGCACCTTACCCACTGCCTGTGTCGCATCGGTGTGAAAAATAACCCCGTGCTCTCGACAAACCTTGCCGATCTCGGCGATCGATTGCAGCGTTCCGATTTCATTGTTCGCAAACATGACGGTGACAAGTATGGTCGTCGGCCTGAGTGAATCTCTAAGCCGGTCGACATCCACGACGCCGAAAGAATCCACCGGGAGATAAGTTACTTCGAAGCCCTGCTTCTCCAATCTTTTGCACGTGTCGAGGACCGACTTGTGCTCCGTCTGGACGGTGATAATGTGATTGCCCTTCTGCCGCCGTATCTCGGCAATTCCCTTTATCGCCAGATTGTTCGACTCTGTTGCGCCGCTCGTGAAAACGATATCCTTTTGCTCAGCCCCAATCAGTTGAGCGACACGGGCGCGTGAAGATTCGATTGCCTCTTCTGCGATCCAGCCGAACATGTGCTGGCGGCTCGCTGCATTACCGAATTTCTCGGTAAAAAAAGGCAGCATGGCCTCGACCACCCTGCGGTCAACCGGGGTCGTCGAGTGATAATCCATATAAACGGGAGTCCGTATCACACCATCTCCATGACGGTCATTTCTTCAAACACCTTATTGATGTTGCCCTGCAGCTTCACCAGTGGATATTTAATCGTACACGAGGTATAGATCGCGCAATTCTCCGCCTCCTTGGCTTCACATTGGACGATCGTGACATTCAACTTACCTTCGATGGCATTGATGATCGACGAGACCTTCAGCTCGTGCGGATCGCGCAAGAGGGTATAACCGCCGTGCACTCCCTGGTGCGATCCGATGAATCTTTGCTTCGCAAGTTTCTGCATTACTTTCGCGAGGAGCTCGTAGGAAATATGGTATGCGTCAGCAATTTCTTTTGCGGTGAAAACATGATGCGGGGGACCGCTTGCCATATGGCGAATCGCGATTAACCCGTACTCCACCTTTTTCGATAGCTGAAACATCCCGTTATCCTTAACTTAAATACGACCGATTGAGTCCAGTTTTAGTCCAAAAAAGATTCCGCGCGTTGCGGAATCATCGATCAATTAAAATATATGAAAAAATCAGGACAACGTCAAGATTCTAAGAGAATCAATTCATGCTGATTTTCATTTTGCGACCTTCAACAACGGGTCCATGCAAGCTCACCTCAACTTTGTCGAGGTCGATGTGGACCAATTCTTCACAGTATGCGCATATTTTGGAGACTTGACGGTCAAAATTGATTGGATTTCCACAACAAGGGCAACTCGTAATAACGATTCCGATTACTCTCGCCTTGTGCTTCACAGCTGGGCCTTCCTTTTTCATATTATGATAATCGCTAAATTAAGTCGATTTAAGAGGTTTTATAGCCTTCATGATTTTTTACGATCCAAATATAAACAATTTCAACTACAAAATAAATCCCCCTGAAAAAAATATTATCTGCATCACATTCTCGTCCGGGCGAATTCAGAGTCTTCCCTCCACATTCTCTACGATGTTCTATACGGTAAGTTTCATGTGATCCATTTGTATTTCCGCCCTTTTCTCTTTACCTTTGCACTGGATTCGGTATGAATATTGGCATCACGTGTTATCCGACGTACGGCGGTAGCGGAGTTGTTGCCTCCGAGCTGGGCAAGGCTCTCGCTGAGCGGGGGCACAAAATCCATTTCATCAGCTACGCAATGCCAATCCGTCTGGGTGGCTTTGTCGGCAACATTGTGTATCATGAAGTTGAGATCTCGACGTACCCGCTGTTCGATTTTCCCCTCTACACACCGGCGTTGGCAAGCAAGATCGTCGAGGTTGCACGATTCGAGAAACTGGATCTGCTCCACGCCCACTACGCGATTCCGCATGCCATCAGCGCATACCTCGCCAAGCAGATCCTGGGCGACAACTCCCTCAAGATCGTAACCACTCTTCATGGTACTGATATCACCCTGGTCGGATTGGAGCCAAGCTATCTCCCCGCCCTGAAATTCAGCATTGAACAAAGCGACGGGGTTACCGCGGTCTCACGGTTCCTCAAAGAAAAGACAATTACAAACTACAACATCAACAAGGACATCGAGGTTATTCCTAATTTTGTGGATACCGCCAAGTACAGGAAAGTCGATGCGTCGACGATACGCAAGAATATTGCCCCGAACGGCGAGAAAGTTCTCATTCACATATCGAATTTCCGCCTCGTGAAGCGCGTACAGGACGTCATTCGAATCTTTCAGATTGTGAGGAAAAGACTCCCATCCAAATTGGTACTCGTGGGCGATGGACCCGACCGTTCGAGCTGCGAACAGCTCTGCAGGGAGCTGAAGATCTGTGATGATGTCGAATTCCTCGGCAAGCAGGCGGAGATTATTCCTCTCCTGTCGGCATCCGACCTTTTCCTGATACCCAGCCAGTCGGAAAGTTTCGGACTATCCGCTCTCGAAGCTATGGCCTGCGAGGTTCCGGTGATCGCCTCCAGTGTCGGAGGGCTGCCTGAATTGGTCGTCCACGGAGAAACGGGCTACATTGCCGAGATCGGGGACGTCGAGCGTATGGCAAAATACGCCGTCGAATTACTAACGAACATAACGCGGTACAGGTTGTTCTCAGCCGCAAGCCGCAAACGTGCTGTCGAGGCGTTCAACGTCACGAACGTGATCGACCGCTATGAACGGTACTACGAAAAAGTTCTCTCCACGAAACCGGTCTCGACGAGGTAACGACAATGGAAACCAAGGATCTTCTGCAGTTGTTTTTGCCGACATTTCTGACACGGACGATTTTTGCCGTGGTGTGCGGTGCGATCATCGGGGTGGAGCGCGAGCGACGCGGCAAGCCGGCGGGGTTCCGCACGATGACCCTGATTTGCCTCGGGTCAACGATCTACATGCTCATCGGAGAATTCTGCTATCAGAGATTTAACATCCCGGGTATCGACCCCACGCGCATCGCGGCCCAGGTCGTGACGGGGATCGGATTCATCGGCGCGGGAGCGATCATTCAGTCACGGGGCACCATCACGGGTATGACGACCGCCGCAACGATCTGGGTCGTGGCGGGAATCGGATTAATTATCGGGGCGGGATTTCCCTGGATAGGATTCATCTGCACTTTTGTTGTCCTCGGGACGCTCATTCTCCTGCACAAGCTCGAACCGAAACTCCTCGGCAGTTGTCGCTTCGTCCGTTGCGAAGTTGTCTTCGTCGACGATGGGGGACGAACCCGGGCGGAGCTGGCCGTCATTTTTTCCGAACACGACTTTGATTTTGCAAAGTTCGATGTCCAGAAGGTCGACCACAAAACCTCCCGGTTGACGTTCAGTTTTTGCACAACGCATCCCTCCCATCACCGGTTTCTCTCCGAACTCTGGCGTACGCCCGGAATCATTGAAGTAACGACTGAGCGGTGAGCGTGGAGCTATGAGCCTGGAGGAGTGAGGAGAAAACCTCAACTCTTCTTTCTCATCATCGGCACGAGGATGTACTTGTCGAGCGCTGCAACTCCCGCAAAAACTATCAACAGAAAGATTGTCAAATCAATACTCCCCTTCGCAATCACGAAGGAGAAGTACTTCCCGCCCCAGGCGTTGAGCGCTTTTATTCCGTCGGTAGCCATTGTTCCGGCATATTCTCCCATGGCCGACACCCTGCCGGCCGATTGCCGGTTCTCCGGCCCCTGGATCGCGCCCGAGAAATAGAACACGGCATAAACGACAACCAGTACCAGGATCAGGGAGAGTACTGGCGCCAGGTACTTCGCGATACTCCAATACACCGCGGGTGCCGGGTCGATGCGGAGGCTTGCCATCACACGGCGGGTAAAATCCTTCTCTGCGCTGTCGGGTGGAATTTCCCGGAGCTTCTCGTCGAGCAAACGTAACGCCCGGAGTTTGAGCGCGCACTCTTCGCACAACCGGACATGATCGTCAAGTGCGTTTTGGATCGCACGGTCGAGCATACGACCCGAGTATTCCTGGAGCATTATTTCTGTCGGATGTTCCATATTCACCTCATTCATACGATGGAGCGGTTTCCTTCTGAAATTCATTCGCCAACCTTCTCTGCAATATGGCTCTTGCCCTGAACAGATGTACCTTCACTGTCCCCAGAGATAGTTGAGTAATCTCGCAGATCTCGTTGTGGGACAAATCCTGAAAGTAAAAGAGAGAAAGAATAGTTGAATATTTCGCCGGCATTTCATTGATGATAGCTTTGAGATACTGGACCATGTCATTCCGCTCAAATTCCGTGTCGAGATGGAGAGCCTCAGTCGAAGATATTCCCGGGCGGAACTGTTCGTCGTCGTAGCTGGACTCCGGTATCTGTCGTTTGCGCCGTTCAAGCCGGGTGAGGCAAACATTGTACAAAATCCGGTAGAACCAGGTACTGAACTTCGAAGCACCTTCAAACCGGTTTAAAGCGTTATACGCTCGAATAAAGGCGTCCTGCAGAGCCTCCTCAGCGTCTTCCCGATTCTTGAGCATGTGAAGCCCGAGCGTCAACCCCCTGTCCTTGTAACGGTCGATGAGGACGGCGAAGTGCCGTGGTGCGCCACCCCGGACCGACTCGATGATTTCACTGTCAGAAAGGGACATAATGCTTCTAGTTGGTGACGTTACCCAAAACTATTCTCGATGTCCAAAATCCGAAGCACGAAATCATAATTAAATCCGAAGCACGAAATCCGAAATCTCAAATTCCGCCTCTCAGAATCCCGCTACCCAGCGGAATCCAGAAGCGGGACAAAATCTAAGCTCCAAATCCAAAAATCAGAATATCAATCAGAACGACAAACATTTTTTTATTTTTGGGATGTCTTGGTTTAGATGCTGGTACTTAGTGATTGTTTCGAATTTAGATATTAAGATTTAGGATTTGTTTAGAGTTTAGATATTCGGATTTAAGATTTGTTTAGATGTCGAATTTAGAATTTTTCAT
Source organism: Bacteroidota bacterium (assembly GCA_049515655.1). Classification (GTDB taxonomy): domain Bacteria; phylum Bacteroidota; class Ignavibacteria; order UBA10030; family SZUA-254; genus JBEKTW01. The sequence goes on along the minus strand of JBEKTW010000001.1, from coordinate 343,774 downwards.
TAAGACTAATGACTCTGCATAACATCACCTAGTTATTTAGACGGTGAAAGGCATCCCCGGGTTACAGGGGTCGGGCGAACGAAACCTTAGTCCGGATGTTCGGGTCAAAAGTAGCAGAATCAGGAAAAACACACTCACTAGAAAGGAATAACGTATGCACGCCGATGAAGTTATTGTCCCGATCTTCTTGTTTTGCGCCTTGGCCGTACCGTGGATAGTGCATCTGGTCAACCGTCACCGCGAACGCATGGCAATTCTGGAAAAGGGGATCTCCAGCGAAGAAATCAAGGCAATCTACGCAAAGGATCTCCGGCGTGATCCGCTCTCCTCGCTTAAATGGGGACTTCTTCTCATTCTCGGTGGGTTAGCCGTCCTCGTTGGACGTTTTCTCCACGACCGATACTACGTTGAGGAAGAGATCATGCTCGGATTGGTACCTTTATTTGTCGGCGTGGGATTGCTTATATTCTACGCAATCGCCTCAAAGAAAACGAGTTAGTGCGCGTCGAAATTCTAAACACATCACTGCGTGCGACAGCAGGGGAATTGGTATTGCTCAGAACATCGAGGATCAGGGATCTCAATCGGAGCAACCTGACCTAGAGTCACACAAGCAGCTTAAATTCACACCAAGAACGTGGCAACGGGTGTGATATGATTTTGGCAAGGCTGGTGTTTTTGATGTTTTGCTTCACGAGACACAACAAAGCCCGACTAGCGATAGCCGGGCTTTGATTTCTTATCTGCGGAAGGTTACTTCATCAACAGCATCTTCTTTACGTCGGAAAAATTCCCCGCCTGCAGGTGGTAGAAATATACGCCGCTGGGTAGGCTGCTCGCATTGAATTCAACTGACCTAAGGCCTGCTTCCTGATAGCTATTTACCAGTACTGCAACTTCGCGTCCGATCACGTCGTACACTTTTAACACGACATACGCATCGGTCGGAAGATTATAGCTTATGCGGGATATCGGATTGAAAGGATTCGGATAGCTCTGTGACATACCGAAGGACGTAGGCTTCGCATTTCCCGGAGTGGCGTGTTCCTCGAACGCTGGCTGAGGCGTAGCGGATGCGGGGGTTCCAATTCGGGCAACGACGTCAAGGCATTGTCCAAGATGAGCAGTACTCATTGAGTCGATGGCAAACCCTCGATTTCTCGTCGTGTTAAACCTTGCCCGGGCGTCCACGATGTCCCCTTTTTCAGCTAAGGCCCAGATAGATTGCAGTTGACATTGTAGCCAGACATCGTCCGCGGGATGGCTTTGAAACACCTTGTTAGCAAGCGTAATGACCCCGTCGAAGTCTCTTTGATCCATCTTCGACTGAATTTGAAACTCCGTCACGAGCGATTTGAGACGAGCCGAAGATGACGCCGAGGTTACTTGTGTCAAGAAATCATCCCAGGAGACTCCAAGTGCATATGACCATCTTCTCCCAGGTCCAACGAGTGTTGCGAGCAGGCGAAGTGCGTCTAGAGACGCATCGGGATCCTTTTCTATTTGACTTCTTAAATCCTGAATCCTACCTACGAACACCGAATCGTCAGTTGCCCCAATTCCATTTTCGTGGTTAGAGTGCGTTCCACCAACCGTGCTTAATGGGACTTCCGTTCCCCCTGCGTTCCCCATTGCGGCGACACTGCCACCACCCGTAAGGCAATTTGTGTAGTCGACTGGACCGAAGAATTCGTGCGTAGGATTCAACGGAGGGCATTCATATGGTGCTTGTCCCCAGTATGTCAGTTCTGCCTTGACAGTCGTGGACGTGTAGTTATTTACCCATGGATTGGTACCCTTGACATAGTTATACCCCGCGTAATTCGTGCTTTGCTGCTGCCAATAGCACGGTGGCGGACAGCTCGGACTGAGAGGTCCAAAACCCGAGGGAGATTGACCAGGACAAACACAAACGTTTCGCCAGCGGACTTCACCTAGGTATGCTCCTCCCGAACTGACATAGATCTGCTGCAAGGTATTGGTCTCTACGTGATTGTACCCTGGCGAGATGCCATTGGGGCTAAATGTTGCGTAAGAGGTTGGGCCGGACAGCCAAACTCCAGCGCTACTATTTCCTGTGACATAAGCCTGGTTCAGGTAGACGTTGGCACCTTGATAGAGGACAATTCCGTTCCCATTTCCGTTAATACCGTAACTACCGCTTGTTTGTGAAACATCTATTCTCCCCTGTTGTCCATCGATGCCAGCAAGGTTGCTGCTGATGCTGCAATCAGCGACCTTGACAGAGTTCTGACTGGTCGAGGCAGTGATGACGAGGAGACCACAAGCATAATTGTTCTGGGGCTTGCAGTTTTGCAGCGTGCTCGTCGAAGTGTTGTTAATTGTAACTGCATTTGTCGCATAATTGATGTTGCAGTATGTTAGTGTATTTGGACCTCCATTCAGGGCGATGGTGTTCCAGTCGCCAGGAACTGGTGTTGCGTTGCTTGAAGTAAATGTGATGGGCTGCGATGAAACCCCGTTGGCAACAAGCGCGCCATTTGCAATGAGTGAAGTTGAGTTGGTGAAGTAGAAACTAGATGACGGATTGATAGTGACAGTAACTCCACTTTGTACAGTCAAATTTCCATTAACTAAGAAGTTGCCCGCAACGGTTTGACTAGTTGTGAAACTGCCCGATATGCCGTTGAGGGCAAGCAGATCCTCTTGGAACCCAATGCTGAGGCTCGGCGTTGGAGTTTCAGGGGGCTTGGTATTATCATAGCGATAATAATACTCATAGCTCGACCATGTATCAAAATTGTTTGCGTAATCGAACGCCTCGTGCATTCCAACAATGCCGTCACCGTCTAGATCCGGGTTGTAATCAGCAGGATGGGAAGAAAAATAATGGGGGGTGAAGGGGAAGCTGCCGACAGCATAGGATGTATTCCAAGGTGCTACCGGGGTGCTATTAATGCCTTCACTCGACCGAAGGCCCGCTTCACTCGACGGAAGGCCCGGATAGTATCCTCTTGCTGCCGCAGTCCAATAGAAAGTAAATTCATCATAGTTTCCACCGGCAATCCAATCCTCCTCATATGACAACTCAGTTGAACCACATGCTGTTACAATGACCCTGTGGGGACCGGTTATGTTAGTAGCGTCTGTAATGAAGCCACCGCTGTAGCATTGCTCCATAACTACGATTATTTCTGATGCGTTGATTGGAGCAAGCATATTCTTAAGATCAGAGGTGCGCAAGATGTCAGTCCCCCATAGGTATACGTACGAACCGTTGGCATCCCTGCCGCCGTGGTCCGTCACGAAAACAAACAACTGATCATCTGGACCGATCTTATTGGCGAGCGTTTGAAATGTGCTGCTGATCGTCGAGAAGGAAGCGGGATATTTGATGTCCGGGTTACCGTCATTATCCAAGTCCAGCGAACGGTTATTAGCGAGGGTTCCATCTGTGGAATGTACGTAAATGTTTCCCGGCGGGTAACCGTACACCTGTGTCACAGTACAATAAATGGCCGAGATGTCGTTCCAATATCGTGGTTTATTATTGTCAGGGTTTTTACCGCCGTTTATTATGACTGCATAACAGTGAGGGTTTGTGGTAACAGTTTGAACAGTTGGCTTGCCCATCGGGGCCGACTTGAACAGTTTTGGCTCAGGGCGTTTCATGGCTGAAATGCTCTCGAAGTCTCCCATGTTTTCCGGAAATATAACATCGTTGATGATGTGAAATTCACTCGTCTCGGAGTTTATGAAGACGTACCTGCATGGATGTTCCCAATTTGCGAATACGTTGTCATCGACGAAAACCACCCAGTTTGAGGTGTATGGACATCGGATGATCTTTCTAGGCAAAGATAGTCCCGCAGTTGAGGAAATTGGACTCTTCGAAATGAACATATCAACTTTACCTACATCAGTTGCAAGAATCTTATTGAGCACGAGGTTTGCAGCATCCGTCTTCGAGACGTTCACCGTCTGTTGTGCAGTCGCAAAAGCAGCTGCACAAAGAAGTACCCAAAAGATGAAATATGAATTTTTCATGTGAACTCTCTCCTTTTGCGAAAACTATTGATTATGCGCGTTGACTTGTGTATATTGCACTTACGCAAACACGATGGCGTCTTGCTGCCGACTTTTCGACAGTGCTTTTTGACGATGACCCGCTGGTTTGCCGTTTCGGCTGAACGGCGGTGGTGCAAACACCGCCGCTCAGATTTTCCTAGCACAAGGTATCACTAAGGCCACACACCTCCTCTCTCACTTGATTAAGGACATCTTTTTTGAATAGAATTCACCACCGACACAAAGTCTGTAAAGGTAAACACCACTGCTCAGTTTATACGTGTTGGCATCAAACACTACTGAGTACCCGCCAGTTGGTTGTTTTTCATTCACCAAAATCGCTACCTCTCGTCCGATCACATCATACACTTTCAATGTTACCTGACTCGCGGCTGCAATCTGATATCTGATTTCCGTGCTGGGATTAAATGGATTTGGATAATTCTGATACAACTTGTGTTCTGAAGGAATCGATGGACCGGATTTACTTACAGATGTCACTGAATTCAAGCTTCTATATAATTCGCCCCCCATTCCTCCGGCCCACAAATAACCCTCGCCATCAATTGCAAGACATAAGATGGATGGATCCAAAAACCCACTGTTCACCTGTGTCCAGGTAATTCCACTATCGGTGGAACGGTAAACCCCATTTCTAAAGGTGCCGACAAAATAGTCTCCCGGAGCGGTCATGAGTATTGCTTGAACACTGTTCTCTGGCAAACTTGTCTTGGTCCAGTTGTTTCCATTGTTGGTGGAAGAATATAGTCCATTGTTCGTGCCGCAAAGAACATTTCCGTTTTTGATCGCGGCGATACAGTTAATCGTAGAATCCTCCAGCCCGACATCTATCGAGGTCCAACTGTTTCCGTAGTCTGTCGAACGAAATGCACCTCCTCCCGTTCCGGCAAACACGTCCCCATTGTCATCGACTGATAAAGACTGAACCCAGAGATTTGTCAGTCCATTATTTCTTGTTTCCCAATGACTTCCTCCGTCTGTTGAAACATAAATTCCTTCTACAAAACAGCCGACGAAGATGTCTCCATTCTTGTCTATTGTCAGAGCATTGACCCAGTTGTAACTGGAATCTGCCGATACCCAGGTGGCACCGTTATCTGTCGATCGGTATATACCATCGTCCTCAGTTCCAGCGTAAATATTCCCTGCTGAATCCAAAGTGAATGCATGGGTCACCAAACCAAACAGTGGGAGCCATGTGCCCCCGTTGTCCGTCGAATGGTATGTTCCTACATCGCTTCCTGCAAGTATTCCTACCCCTTGTTTCACAGCAAGGACAAAAACGGCATCTCGACCTAGTTCAGTGCTTCGGCGCCAGAATGCATTGGTCGCGAAATTGTCGATGAATTTCCCGGTTCCGTCGTTGAAAAGAATGTGAATACTGGACGTGTCAGGCCGGGGGTTGTAAATATCTGTATTGAGTGTAATAAGGTCATTCCATCCATCCCCGTTCAAGTCTGCAGCGATGGATCCCTGCGAGCAGACGCCTGTATAGTAATCGACCTGATTCGGAAATGTTCCCTCTCCGTTGTTAAGCAATACGTAAGTGTGAAATAGTTCGTAATCTGAATTGGGAAACCACACGGACGTATTCGAAATGATATCAGGATACCCGTCATTGTTCACGTCAGCTAAGAAGACACTCTGCATTTTCTCGCTCATCCACTGACTAGTGTAGGTCAATACAAAGTCGCTGTCAACATTCCTTGAGTAAATCATGATTCTCGTCGGCGTGCCAACGGCTTGTCCGTCAAACGCAATGATTTCATCCTTCCCATCATTGTTCACGTCTGCGATCTTGAAGTTAAAGAGAATAAGTGGACTGGTATCTATTCTGACAGTGTCAAAGCCAGACGATTTGTTAAGAAACATCTGTATAAATTCACCGCTCTCTGAAATTGCTATATCATCTCTTCCGTCTCCATCCAGGTCCCCTATTGCGAGACTGATCGGGGCGTAAGGCAAATCGAAGTATTTCGGCAGCGAAAAGCTTCGATTTCCATTATTGTAGAGGATCGCCCAGAACATCCCGCTACTTGACCATACGATTACATCAACCTTACCATCGCCGTTGAGATCATCAACTTGTAATCCTGAAATTGCATCAGTTCTGTTCAATGGAAACAGTGATATGCTGTCGGGATTGCCATTCCAAATGACAGCTATGTACTCGTTGGTGTTTGCGCTGTCACAAGTTAATGCAAATATTTCCGGATGAGGATCCGAATCAATATTCTTTGCCCTGACGGCCGGTTGTCCCGTAGAGAGATTTATTGAATCTCTTAAGGTAAAATTTCCTTTCCCATCGTTTAAGAGAATTGAAATTCCACCCCACCTGGTTTCGATGTTCAGGTTGTGACCCAAGATGATGTCTGGATATCCATCCAGGTTGACGTCCGCTACGGTGACACAAGTTGGTTCCCATGGAACTTTGTATGATTGGCCATAGTCGACTGCCGTGAGAGAGATTGTCATGCATAAGAACAGAATCACGGTTTTCATGTCGGTTACCCTTTGAATTCTCTTCTCAAGAAAGCATCTTTCAACGCATTCGGTTCCCTGCTTTCCCTTAGTCACTGCATCGAGGTAGGATCTCGTTGAAAAACAAAACCCGCCCCATCCCTTTGCATCAGGACACGCGGGTTTTTCAATGAACCTGAATCTACTATTACCAATTGCTCGATTGAAACGAGAAGCATCTTAATCACCTCGCTTCTTGACAACTCTCCCCACCCATTCCCAACAATTACTTGAAATCTAATAAACGGCTTTGAGAAAGTCAAGTGATTCGAAATCATTTTCTATCGCATTTTCTTCCGAAAATGGCACCACTCGGCATTTCTAGCCTCAATATATGCACTAAGCGCAACCTGCGAGCCAATTCAGAAATATTGACTAGAGCGCCGGCAACTCGCGACGGATTGGACTACTCATTCCAGCGGCTCATGCCTGCGAGACGCGAAGCGGCTGTTTGGTGAGTATAAGATTTGGTACATGGCGCGACCACCCGGCTTTAATATACACGGAAAAGGAGCTGCCCAACTTGGATTTGAACGTAGACTTCCCTGATGCAGAGTGCATTGGCCTTTTCTAGATCATGGAGTTTGAAACGTGAGACGAGTTTGGCGCTTTCTGGGAGGGATCCCCACGCAGAGGACTTCGGAGTGGGATTTTCTTCCGGTGAGGCTTCCTGCCGGATCCTTCGTGTGCTATGACTTGCCCAATAAGCTCTTTTTGTAGCCGTAGAGGAAGTAAATCACCATTCCCACAACAAGCCACAGGCCAAACCGGACCCACGTCACCCGGGGCAAGCCCATCATCAGGTAAACGCACGAAGCGATACCGCAAATGGGAATGAGGGGAACCCACGGTGTTTTGAAAGCTCGCGGCCGGTCCGGGTCGCGCTTGCGGAGGATGAGAATTCCTATGCAGACGAGACTGAAGGCAAAAAGCGTTCCAATGTTGGTCAGGTCCACCATCTCATCGATGCTCGTGAACATCGAACACACGCCGACTGCCACTCCCGTCAGGATTGTCGTAACGTGCGGTGTCCGAAACCTGGGATGCACCTTTGCGAACTTCGCGGGAAGCAGCCCGTCCCTCGCCATTGAGAAAAAGATGCGAGGCTGGCCCATTTGAAACACCAACAGCACCGCCGTGTGTGCCACGACAGAACCGAAGGCGACGATTCCCACAAAGAGATTTCCCCATTTTTGAATGTTGGCATATTGCAGCGCGAGAGTGAGCGGTTCTGCCTGTTGCGTCGCCAGCATTTTGACCAACTGGGAGTACGGAATAATACCCGTGAACACGGCCGCGACAATGATATAAATAAGGGTGCAGATGATCAGGGAGCCGATGATCCCGATGGGCAGATCGCGTTTCGGATTGCGGACCTCTTCCGCGACGGTCGAGACGGCGTCGAAACCGATATAGGCAAAGAAGACAATCGCGGCCCCGGCTTGAACTCCGGCCCAGCCGTTGGGTGAAAACGGTTTCCAATTTTCGGGCTTGACGTACTTCATCCCGACGAAAATGAAGAAACCGAGGATAACCAGCTTCAGCATCACCATCACCGTGGTGGTCGTAGCGCTTTCACGGATACCCACCACAAGCACGATGGTAATCAGTGCCACAATTGAGACGGCGGGCAGATTGAAGATGATAGGAATACCGAGGATGTGCGGCGCGGACTCAAAAAGACCCGGAATCTTCGCGGCCGTCCGGTAATCTGTCGAAAGCCAGTCGGGAATATACAGCCCGAATCCGGCGACGAGCGTCTTGAAATAATTCGCCCAGCTGATTGCAACGGCCACATTACCAACGGCATATTCGATGATGAGATCCCAGCCGATGATCCACGCGACAAGTTCGCCGAGCGTCGCGTAGGAATACGTGTATGCGCTCCCGGAGATAGGGACCATCGCCGCAAACTCTGCGTAACAAAGGGCCGCAAATCCGCATCCGACCGCCGTAATGACAAACGACAGAATGAGCGCGGGTCCCGCTCCGGGCCGCGCCAGATCCCCCGCGGCAGCGGTACCGATCGTGGCAAAAATCCCCGCGCCGACAATCGCACCGATCCCCAGCATGACGACATCAAACGCACCGAGCACGCGTTTGAGCTTATGCTCCGCGACCTCGCTATCATGCATAATTGCATCAAGGTCTTTTGTCTTGAAGAGCCTACTGAGCATTCTATTCCCTGGTAGCACGGGGGTTAGCCTAAACTGGAAAGGTCGGTCTGAGCAAGGAGCCTATGGATTTGTTTCCCCGGTGGCCCTGGTTGAAAGCACCACCTTCGCTTCTTCGAGGTCTTTTTCACCCACGAGCAACTGAACTCCCTTTGTGTACTCGAGAAACTGCAGCATGCCACCCGCGTCATCTGCCTTAATGAAGGATTCAATCTCAGCGGCCGCAAGCGTCGCCTGGGCAAGTCGAGCTTCCATGTCATCGGGATATGTCGCAACAAGCACGAATTTTTGCATTCGCTTCAGCAGGATATTGCGGCTTTTGTTCTGGAAATTATTTTCCTTAGTTTAAGGAAAAATTCTTGAAGAAGCAATAGCGGGCTCAAAATTCTTGCTTTTTTGTGATGCAACAGGACCTGCCGTATCAAGGCAAATGAGCATAACGCCCTCACCGGCTTCAAACCACTCTCAACCTGGCGTACTTCAAGAGAAGCTGTTTCCTGCCCGCTGAAGAAAACTCGACGGAAGCTTTCATCGATTCACCGGCACCGCTTAGCGAGACGATTCTCCCCTTTCCAAATACATCGTGGTGGACGGTCATTCCCACTTGGAAGCCTTGAACGGTATCAGTCGCATTTTCATAGTCCGGCATCGGGTCGGAAAAGTAGTCGGAGGATTCTTCGGCGCGGACACGCCGGTTCCTCCTACGAGTTCCGCTGAACTCATCTCCCGAGAAAGAGGAAGGTTTTTCGGATGTGATCCTTTGAATCCGCTCGTTCCCAATTTCATCGAGGAACCGTGATGGAGAGGGATACGTGACATCGCCATAACGGTACCGCACGCCGGCGAAGCTCAGAGAGAGGTTTCGCATCGCCCGTGTGATTCCGACATAAAAGAGACGGCGTTCTTCTTCAAGCTCTTTGTTGCTCAGCACTGTGGTGAACAACGGCAGGAGGCCTTCCTCCAAGCCGGTGATAAACGCAACGGGAAATTCCAATCCTTTCGCACTGTGGAGAGTCATCAGCGTAACCGCATTATGCGCATCGTCCCACGAATCGATGTCCGACACGAGAGAGACTTCTTCGAGAAAATCTTCCAAACTCGCTCCAGGACGCTCCGACGAGAATTCAGAAATAGCGGAGAGCAGTTCCTGGACGTTTTCCCAGCGGGAGATGGCGTCTGGAGTCCCCTCCTCCTTGAACTGTCCGAGAATTCCGAGCTCATCGACCATCGTCCTTGAGAGTTCGCTCATCGACATGATCGTTTTCAAGTGTCGATGGCGCTTAAAGAAATCCCCGACCCAGAGGAGCGCTTCCCTCGTTCTGGCACCGAGATGGGGGATTTCCGCGGCATGGTCGACGGCATCGAGCAGGGTAAGGCCTTTCCGTTCAGCAAAAGCCTGCAAACGCTCTACCGTGACGTCGCCGATGCCGCGGTTGGGACAATTGAGAGTGCGCAAAAAACTCTCGTTATCGAGCGGATTGGTGAGAACCCGCAGAAACGCAAGGACGTCCTTGACCTCCTTTCGCTGGTAGAACTCAATCCCTCCCACGATCGTGTAGGGAATTCCATTTTTCCTGAGCGCATCTTCGAGAGAACGCGACTGGGCATTCGTGCGGTAGAGCAGCGCAAAATCCTTAAAGTCCAGCTTGAGCCGGTAGATATCCTCCAGAATTCTTTGAGCAATCTGGATTCCCTCGTCCTTGTCGTCGGCACATTCCAGGATTGTGATGGGCTCGCCGGTCTGGTTGTCCGTCCAAAGATTTTTCGGAATCTGATCGACATTGTTCTTGATCACCGAATCGGCTATCGCCAGGATCGTCTTGGTCGACCGGTAATTCTGTTCCAGCCGAAACAACTTCGCCTCCGGGTAATCGACCTGGTAATCCAGTATGTTCCTGATTTCAGCACCGCGGAACGCATAAATGCTTTGAGCGTCGTCCCCCACGACACAGATATTCTTGTATTTCGCGGCAAGTTGTTTCAACAGGACGTACTGCGCTTTGTTCGTGTCCTGGTACTCGTCGACAAGGACAAACCGGAATCGCTCCTGGTAATCGTTCAGGATTTTCTTGTTTTGTTCAAATAAATGAATAGGGAGCACAAGCAGGTCGTCAAAATCCATCGCGTTGTTTCGTTTCATCAATTTCTGATATCGAGCGAATACTTTCGCCGACACTTCGTCGAACTGGTCCACCACCTGGGATGCAAACTCTTCCGGCCCGAGGAGCCGGTTCTTCGCGCTGCTGATGCGGGAACGTATTGCCTGGGGGTTGAATTGCTGGAGTGAGATCCCCTGAGCGTTCATCACGTTCTTCACGACTCTCAACGAGTCCTGCTCATCGTAAATCGTAAAGTTCTTGCCGTAGCCGAGCTTCTCGGACTCCAGCCGCAGGACACGGGCGAACATGGAATGGAAGGTCCCCATCCAAATCGATTTACTGGACGACCCGACCAGCTGCACAATCCGTTCCTTCATTTCCTTTGCGGCCTTGTTGGTGAAAGTCAACGCCAGAATCTGATACGCGGGCACGCCCACCTGAACGAGACGGGCAATGCGGTACGTCAAGACCCTTGTCTTCCCGCTGCCGGCTCCGGCAACGATGATCACGGGACCTTCAAGGTTCTTGACCGCCTCTCGCTGACTTGGATTGAGGTCGCTAAGGAATGACACGAATTCTGATTGAGGACAATGTTGAAATTAAAATAGCCCATCCCGGAATCTCAGGATGAGCTCGCGATGGAAATGCTGCAGGAACTACACTCCACCATCTGTGCCGTCCCGGGAAGAAAGATGTCGCGGCAGGACCGCGAGTCTAGAGAATGATCGCTCCTTCCAACCGCAGCAAAAACTCTTTCGTCTTGATGCCGCACGAATAACCGACCAGGGAGCCGTCCGAGCCCATGACGCGGTGACACGGAATTATGATTGGCAGAGGATTCGATGCAATTGCCCGTCCTACAGCCTGGTACGCGGTGGGAGCCACGACTCGCTTGGCGAGATGTTTATAGGTTATAGTAGTCCCATACGAGATTTTCGACAGCTCGTACCAAACGCGCATCTGAAACGGCGTTCCGATCGGCTCAATAGGGCAGTTGAATTTGACCAGTTTTCCGTTGAAATAGCGCGAGAGCTGGTCGATCGCATCCCTGTTCCTTGAGCGGTTGTCAACGACGCTGTCCAGGTCGAAGTGCTGCCGGAGCCAGCCGACAAAGTCTCTTCGAGTTTCCCTGGGGACGCTGACCTTACACACTCCTTTGTCCGTTGAGGCGATGTAAATTCTGCCTATCCGGGAATCAAAAGATGTACAATAGATCCTTGACACGCTTCGTTTAGTGTCTTCACCGCCCTCCGGAAAATCAGCCGACTTTACCTTCCTCTTAAGAGCATTCAGCACTCTTGTCGTTTCGACGGTGGCTACGTCGTCAAGCATAAATTCCTATGATGAAAACCGTCATGAAGTATCTCATTGAAACTTCTTCCTCGATCCGATTCTTCAACGTGTGAGCTACAAGAGGAACCGGGATCTTATCTTCCCTGTGAATGTCCTTGCACCTGGTGAGCGATACAGAATCGGTTGACTCGTCGGGGGTACAACTCTCACATCCATGGTGACCTCAGTCAACGACTACGAGTCAGAAAAGACGCCGTTAATTATAATCAGAATCATAAATAAAAGCAAGAGAAAAATCGGTTTTCGGAAAATATATTTTCTATTATCACAACCAAAAAAAATTAGCGAACGAAACCGACAAGACAAATTTTGTTCCAGTTCTCCGGTGACGTGAAACGATGTGAAACAGCTCTCAGAGATGAACGCGCATTCGGTCGACGCCATGCTCGTTGACTTCAAGTAACATCTCTAAAAAAACGCCCTAACCTCCGCTCTGGCAGTATGAATTGTTTGGGCGCCGGCTTCGTTCCGTCCATCATAGCTCATCGTCGCCTGGATAAACTGTGTGAAGCGGTAATCAAAGCTCCCTCGCCAGAGCCAGGTCTTGCCCACTGCCATGCCGCCCGTCAGCTCAAAAGGAAGAAGAAGAAGTGATCTGTTCATCTGCACCTCTTCCCGTGAAAAATCCACCCTCACCTGGCCTTTTGCTTCAAAAGAGTAAACAATCCTGACCGATTGATTATTGATGTTTGCGACCGACGTGTCAAAATTGATGGCTCTGCTGACCCCGATGTTGAATCCCAATTCAAATTTCTGTTCCGGCCGGTATGACCAATCGGTGGTCAGGCTGTTGGATGTTATGCTGCGGACTCTCAAACTGGCTCCGGTCGAAGCGAGCAGGTCGGTTTTTTGGGCAATATCCGTTTGGTTGGCAATTTCCTTCACGAGACTCCATCGAACGCGGACGGACTGCTCACGGCTATAGGTTCGCTCGTCCTGGAGCGTGAATTCTGTCAATCCTTTCCGCTGGAGAAAACGCAACCGCATCGAGAAGGCGGGGTTATTTTCCAGAAAATAAACGTCCTGTGAAAAGAGGTTACTGCCCTCGAGCGTCGTCGAATCGTTGAGAAAACGGCTGAAATGGAGAAAGTAGATTTCGTTTACATCGGATTCGCTGCTTTTCTCGTCGACGCGCTCGATAGTCTCCGTGGAAAGCGTCGAAAGAATCTTTCCAAACGCCGTCGACGACGCCATGATGCGAGAACCGTTGATCCGGATTCGCGAACTTGTCTTCAGATCCGTCACAGGAATGAATTGGTCGGAGGGAACAGTCACCGCGACATAGTCCCCGTCGAATCGGACAAGCTGAAAATCAGGATCGTCAACGACGCCGTTGTGGTTCACGTCGCCCAGGTAGATATAGTCTCCGGTTCCCTTTGGCACACTCTGGTACACTCTTTCCAGTTTCGTGGTCCGGTCGGAGGCCACTTCATAGAACCATTCCGACTCGATGGCGCGGTTGAAGGGATTGTACCTCGTCTGCGAACGAACCAGAAGGGTCCTGATATCCGTGTTGCCCCTTTGTTTGAAAACATCCGTAAAGGTTCGGTCGCGTAAGCGCAGGTCCAGCGAAGAAGAGAGCGAATTCCACTCATTCAGTTTCCATCCGTACTGTTGAGAGAAAATGGTCGACGCCTCCCGCAACGCTCCGCCCGCCAGAGAGTCCTCCAACCGCCAGCCCATCTCCATGTTCAGCGACATCAGTCCGATATTGTCCAGAGAGAGCTTCGGGTCAATCTCATGGAAGCGAAAACTCCCAAACACGAGAGAGTCCTGTCCCGGCCCATGGAACCACGTCTCACGGTCTTCACTCTCGTACCGGATGCCGGGAGTGAATTTTCCGATGGCGTAGTCCGCCGACCCGCGCTGGCGCAGCCACGAACCGGAATTACTCAGCGCCGAATTCTCACTGTTGATGACTTCAAGGTTCCAGTCGACCTTCGGAAGATTTTCCCCGGCCAGCCGGAAGGTCGCGGTGGAGCGGTCTGAGGAGAACTGATTGCCGCGCGTGAGTGAACCGATTCCCCCACCCAGTGCCAGTGACTGAAACGGACGATACGTCACACTACCCTCGCGGAGCGTTTCATCGACCTTCGCGGAATCGACGATGTTCCATTTTCGGGCAAACTCTATTTCATCGACCCGGTCGAGCGCGACAAAATCCTTGTTCACATACCTTTCGTTGAGATTGACATCGAGGGAACCAAGATTCAATTCTCCAAACCGGATGTTCTTCGGCGATAAAGCAAGACCGAACTTTGAGGCCGATCCGGTCTGTTCGACTCCGGGTTTGTCGGAAAAAAGATTCGCGTTGTACTTTGATGCTGCGTACTCACCGGTGACGGTGACGCCATTCACAACCTCATAGCCAGCAGCAATGTCCGCCAAGGAATACTCCTGCGGCATCGGCAGAAGACGCAGAGGCGCATAATTCCCCTGTCGAACACCGGTGAACTGAAAAACCCCCGGCGCAATTCTGTTATAATCGCCGTTGCCTGAGCCAACATCGGAAAATGTTATCGTATACAGTGCGTTCAGACTGTCCCCGGGGTCAAATTTGTAGATCGTCATCGGTACGAATTTCAGTGAATCGGTTGAGTAGACCGTTGTATCCAGCCGAGAATATTGGCCTTTCCCCGGGCCGACGGAATCGACCCCCGATTCAGTCGCGGCCATGCGATTGCTGCCGGCGTTGCGCAGTATCGTCTTGTCCGTATCATTCAAGCTTACGTCGATCGGCGAATCCTTGTCATCGCCTTCGCGAAGCAAGGTGGTACCGAGAGTTAGTTTATCCGATAGGAACTTGTTGTCAGTTTTTATAGCGTAGAGATTTCTCGTGAATTGCCGGTCTGTGAATTCGTAATCCACTGTTATACGCGAGGCGGCGGAGATGAATCTCCGGGAAGCAAACGTTATTTCCGCGTTCGCATAGTCGATCGTATAGTCATTCAGCTCACCGCGCGTCATCTGTTCACCGTCGACATACACCCGCTCGGTGCCGGCGATGGCGATGATATCGCGCTCGCCATTCTGGCCGGTCAGCCGGTAGGGTCCCTGCACACCGTCAAGCCCTTGAAATTGATTTGTCGCAAACTTGCCCCGTGTCGTCGCTCCGGAGATGAGCACGTCGCCGCTCCCCAGACTCGTTCTGTAGTCGGCCATTGCTTGTGCGCCCTGGAGCTTTCTGCTGAGCCGCGCGAATTCGTTGCCATCCAGGTTGAGGTTGAAATCCCCCAGTGTGGCGCTCAGATCGCTTCCCCGTATCTGCACGAACACTTTGTCAATCTCCTGCAGTGTTTGCGTCGTTCCCTCGGGTTGAATCGGCGTATTTTCATCCGTCAGCGAAGCTATCACCTCGACGTTGTCGGAAATGTTGCCCGACATTTGCATGCGGAAGCCGGAGGTCAGCGAGAGGTCACGATTGGATCCAATGGAAAGTCCGCGAATAATGCTCCCGCTTTTTTGGAGATTAGATCCGAACAGATCATCCACGGAAAACGGCCGGGTCGGTTTTGCGACCGTCCGCTCCTCCTTTGTCAGGGTATCGACCCTCACAAAAGGTTCGCGGTGTTGATACTTCGATTGAAATGTGAACGGCAGTGAGCTGTACCGCACCGTGAGAACATGCCGGGCAGTCGTATCAGCCTTCTCCGGAAGCAGCTTTGACCTACGGATCGTCACAGTGCCAAATCGCCGGTCCAGGAGATAATCCCGTCCGGACTGCAGCCGTGTCGAATCGAGCCACACGGAATCGCTGCCCTCAATGATGAACTGGCGGCCGACCTGATAGAGTGAGTCATGTGCCGTCACGACAAATACAGATTGATGTGAGTTGCCCGATTGGGAAGAATCGATTGCCTGGGCACGTGCCGCCGGAGAGAAAACCGCAAGCAGGCAGACAAGGAGAATCGAGCGTGAAGAGAAGAAGTTGGAACGCATTTAGCCGGTCGATCTCACGAACAAAAAGGAGCTATGACGAACGAATCCCATCGTCTTGAAATGTTAGCGAAAATTTCACTGAGATACAAAGGCGGTTGGTTTTCTAAGGGGCATTCGCTATCTTTTTGCCGAAGAGAACACCGGAAAGGATACACAATTCATGCCACTCGTTCCACCGTATATTGAATCGCTGCAGCCGTACAAACCCGGCAAGCCCATTGACGAAGTTCAGCGAGAACTGGGATTGCGGCGTGTCATCAAGATGGCCTCGAATGAGAACCCGCTGGGGCCATCCCCCCTCGCCGTGAAAGAAATGGTGAAGCACACCAGGGAACTGCATCGTTATCCCAACGGCGGCTATGACCTCCGAACAGCTCTCGCGGAGAAATTCCGTCTCAAGGTGGAGAATGTGATACCCGGCAGCGGCTCAGAAAGCGTCATGTCGAATATCATCCGCACGTTCCTGTGCGACGACGATGAGGTCCTGACGACGGAAGCGGCGTTCATCGGATTTCAGGTGCTCGCGCGGTCTCGCGGCGTACGTTACCGTGCGGTCCCGTATCGAGACTGGCGGTACGACCTCGAAGGCATCGCACGCGAAATCAACGAACATACGAAGATCATTTACCTGGCGAACCCGAACAACCCGACGGGCACAATCTTCACGAGGCAGGAATTCGAGTCTTTCTACAAGAAAGTAACGGAGCGCGTATTGATCATCCTCGATGAAGCATACTTTGAATACGCAAAGGGCAACCCCGCCTATCCTGATTCGATGCACTATCGCCACGATAACGTGATCACTCTACGCTCCTTCTCAAAAATCTACGGGCTCGCGGGGGTCCGCATCGGTTACGGGTTCGCGCACGAGAACCTGATACGTAATTTGCTGAAGGTGAAACTGCCTTTTGAACCGAGTACTCTCGCTCAAGCCGCGGCGATCGGCGCGTTACGGGACGAGGACTTCCTGCGTCGCTCTCTTGACGTGAACTCTCGCGGCCTTCAATTCCTGACAAAAGCTCTCAAGGATCTGGGGATGGACGTGGTTCCCTCAGAAGCGAATTTCGTGATGGTGGTACTCCTTTCCGAAGAGGACGTAAATCTCCTTTACCAGCGACTGCTTCAACACGGGATCATCGTTCGCCCCCTGAAGTCGTTCGGGCTCCCCCGTTGTTTGCGTATCTCCGTTGGAACGGATGAGGAAAATCAATTGCTGGTAGAAGCATTGAAAACGATCTTATCAGAATCTCATCTGGAATTTCAACGCAATTGAAGGAAAACAAGATGACACACATTCCCCAAGCGGCAACGATGCGAGAAAGCACGAGGGACACGACTTCCTGACGGTCAACGACATCCATTACACTGAATTTTTTGTGGGAAATGCGCTGTGACTCGTAAGAAACTAATATCTTAAGGGAAAACCATATGAAGCCAACAGCGACATTCATATTTCTCTTCATTCTGGCAGCTATTTTTGCTAGCTGTAACTCAAATAGCGTTGGTCCTCCAAGCGAAAAATATATAACCGGAATTGTGAGAGATAGCGCCGGCAATCCGGTGGCAGGCGCCTTTCTCAATATCGGTTATCGCTTGCGTGACGAACAAACCGGCGGGACTATTGGCGGTGAGTTAAACGGACCCAGCCCTGACACTTCCTACGTCACGGTAAGGCTTGGGTTCGAGGTTCAAGTGAAGAGCCATGCCCACGTCGTGATTGAAAACTACATCCATCAGTATATCAAAACCATATCCGATGATACGGTCGAAGCAGGTATGTATGAAATTCAATTTACAATCAAAGATTCATTAGGTAGAACATTGTACAGTGATATGTATTTCTATCAGGTTACACTCGTGCCTCTCGATAATCCTCAACACGCGGTAACGTTTACGAATAAGTTCTTTCTGCTTATACCTCAACATCTTTCCAAGAATCCTTCACCGTTCTTGAGAACCGATGACCAGGGTAGATTCGCGATACCCCTATCGAGACTTCCTGTCGAGGACACGTTGTTTGCCTCAACCAATGGATCACCCGACACCTTACTGTTTGAAGACACTCATCGCCTGTACGCGTTCACGACAACACGGTACGGTTCAACCGATGTCTCAACTTCAAATCTTGTTGACCACACAATTATTTTGACGAACGCAAAATAGAAAAGGGCTGCAGCCGTCATTGACATGCATAGAAGAAGGACAGACAGGCATGCTTATACACCAGAAGGACAGATAGGGATATCTGTCCTACGGTTTGCGGCTAAAACATGAAGGTTCCGACGAAGATACCAGTGTTGATCATCAGTCCCTTGCCGCTGATGTTGTCGGGAACTCCGAAGATGTCGTACGTATCATCCAACTTCCAGGACGCGGCTGCCATTCCGCTATAACTCACGCCGACACGAACTCCCAGCCAACGCAGGACCGCATATTCGAGATTGACGGACGGTTGGTATGCAAAGAATGAACCCGTCAACTTTCGCGTGAAATTCTGTGCCCGATTTGTGCTGCCGTATTCAGTCCACAAACTATCCCAGACCTTCGGCGCACCGTTGTCCCGCGTCATGATGATTTCCATGCTTCCGTGGCCGAGCAAGAGACCAAAGGTCACATCGAGGCGCTGAGTAATCGGAGCAACGTAGTCGATCGTCACACCTCCGAAGCCGACCGAAAGCTGCACGTCCCGCAGTGTATTGCTGCCGTCAAGCATTTTCGTCTCCATCGAACCGCTTGCCCCCATACCTCCGACACGAACATTGGGCAGAAACATGATGTAGCCGTATCCCTGTCCGCCGTACAACGGCATCCCGCCTTTAGCCAATGCCGCGGCATTGGCGCTTCCCAGAACCTGATTGAGCGGAGACGGATCAAAAAACAACCAGAACGGAGTGAATCCGGCACCACCACCCAATTTTGACGCCGCATGCCTCGGCGGGAGCGGCTCTTCCTCCTGCTCCTGTGCGAATAGGTTCAAGGGCAAAAGCAATACTATGACTGAAAGAAATGCGAATAGTCGATGCATACAAACTCCAGTCTGTTAGGAACGATTCAAAAGATTCTGTTGAATTTAGGAAAAAATAGCACGAGATTCAAGGTCAGTACCGCCGCATCGACTGGTCAACACGTTGCGCCCACGCGTCGATACCTTCGACAAGATTCTTGACATTGCTGAATCCATGCTCCTGAAGATACTTCACCGTTCGAGCACTCCGGATACCTTTCTTGCAGTATACGACCATCTCATGCGAGGGGTCCAGCTCATCGAGACGATCCGGAAGTTGATTCATCGGGATCAAATAACCGCCCAGGTTACAAATCTCGTATTCGTATGGCTCGCGGACGTCGAGAAGGAATACTTTTTTCCCCCGGCGGAGGCTTGCGTTCAACTCTTCGACTGTGATCTCGTGATTTTCGCGTTTCGCTTCATCCTTCGGTTCGGCACCGCACGAGACCTCTTCAGGAATCAGTTCACGGATGGTTGGATGGTCGCCGCATACCGGGCAGTCGCTTCTCCTTCTCACCTTGAGTTCGCGGAATTCCGACTTCATTGCATCGAACAGGAGTAGTTTCCCACGTAGAATCTCGCCTTTGCCAAGAATAAGCTTTATCGTTTCGAGAGCCTGGAGTGAACCGATGATTCCCGGCAGAACACCAAGGACCCCTCCCTCAGCACAGTCCGGCACCAGTCCGGGCGGCGGCGGTGATGGATACAAACAACGGTAACAGGGACCCTGCTCCAGATTTCCGTTCTTAACGCAGAACACGCTGAGCTGGCCGTCGAACTGGAAAACGCTGCCGTACACGTCCGGCTTGCCAAGAAGAACGCACGTGTCGTTGATGAGATAGCGCGCAGGGAAATTGTCGGAGCAGTCGACGACCACATCATATTCGCGCAGGGTTTCGAGGGCGTTTTCAGATGTAAGTCGCGTCTCAAACGTATCGATACGAACGAACGGGTTGATGCGTTCCAGTGTTTCACAGGCCGATACCACTTTTGACTTCCCGACAGACTTCGTTGAATGCAGAATCTGGCGCTGGAGGTTCGTTATGTCGACAACATCGGAATCGACCAGCCCGATTCGGCCAATGCCCGCAGCGGCAAGATACATGGCTGCCGGTGAGCCCAGACCCCCAACGCCTACGATCAAGACGCCTGCCCGTTTGAGTTTCTCCTGTCCCTCTGGTCCAACCTGAGGCATGACGAGATGGCGACTGTACCGCTGCAACTCATCGTCGGAGAAATGAAGTTCCTTTCCAACCGCCTGATGTCTTTCCATATCCTTCTTCATAACTGATGTTACGCAAAGCACGAAACCCGAAATCCTAAACAAACTCCAAGCACTAAATCCGAAATTTAAAAACATCACTCAGGACTCGCCTGAACTGACGAACGTTTTTTGTGCAATAATAAAAGAACCTCGTAATTGTTTCGAAATTAGCGTTTCGGATTTAGTATTTGTTTAGGTTTTAAGTATTCGAATTTAGAACATTCACTGAGAATTATGGCTCTGCATAACATCACTTCATAATATAGCCTTCGTCCGTGAAAAATTCAATGTATCGTTGCTTCTTGCTACAGGGTTTTCTATATTGACGAGAACTTCTAAGTATGTCTATGAAATTCTTCTACCTCTTCCTTTTGACGGCGGCAATTTTGAATGGTGCAATTGCACAAACACCCGATGAAAGCCCATCACAGTTCATCTTTCTGCCGCCGGGGCTGCAATTCACGCCGCTCAAAGCCAATATCCAGGAACCGCGGATCGGCGTCTTCAAGTTTCTCGACGCTTCCGAGATGAAAGTCGACATCGGCAATGCCATCGATGTTTTCGGCCTCGATCTTCCGGCCTCGGACGTGAAATTCAGGGTCGGCATCGATTTCTGGGCCTACGCCTTCACGACCGGAGCTCAGGGTCTGCGCCTTCAGATCGACGCCGTCGACGGCTTCTTCGGCGGCAATCTCTCGGTCTCCAGGGACTACGGCAATCAACAGTTGGAGGCTCGACTGCGGATTCTTCACCAGAGCGCGCATCTTGTCGACGGACATTATATTGAAAACACGAATTCCTGGATTGACAACCGGAAACCTATCCCCTTCACGAGGGATTTTGGAGAGTTGACGGTCGCGCACGACGTCGAACAACCATACTGGAGGACGCGATACTATGCGGGGACTGCCTACGCTACCCTCGTGAGGCCAACCGCAATACAGCGCCTCTCATATCTCGCAGGCATCGAGGCCTCCACCGATAAGATCCTGGGCGCGGTCTCCGGTGCCCCCACCAACATTTTCGTTGCGTACCAGATCGATATCCGGGGAACGCCGACATACGCCTCAACGCATCAAATCCAGTTGGGATGCAAATTCGGGAAGTGGTACGAGAAAGGACCGACACTGTACCTCGCCTATTACACGGGACAGCACATGTTCGCGGAGTACTACGACGAAAGGATTACTACCATTGGCGCGGGATTCACGATGGACTGGGATTGACCTCAGTCGGTGCGGCCAGGAGATCCCAACCCCAGCTCGGATGCAATAGGCTTCAAGGCTCCGATGACAAACGTGATGTGCTCATCGAGCGGAACGCCAAGCTCCTCGCAGCCCTTCAGAATGTCATCCCGGCTGACGTTGCGCGCAAATCCTTTATCCTTCATTTTCTTCTTCACGGACGACGCTTCGAGGTCGGATATCCTGTTGGGACGCACCAGCGAACAAGCGATGATGAAGCCGCAAAGTTCATCGCACGCATAAAGGACTTTGGCCATCTGGGTAACGCGCGGAACGCCGGTGTAGGTCGCGTGGCCGAGGATGGCTATGCGGATTTCTTCCGAATACCCTTTCTCCTTGAGAATCTCGGATCCTTTCAAAGGATGGTCGGGAGCCGTCGGATACATCTCGTAGTCGAAATCATGCAGCAAGCCAACGATGCCCCATGTCTCCTCATCCTGACCGTACTTGCGAGCGTAGGCGCGCATTGCCGCTTCCACACCGTACATGTGTTTGAGAAGTGCGTCGTTTTTTGTGTATTCTTTAAGAAGCGCGAGAGATTCGGTTCGGCTCATGATGATTGGTTGAAAGTTAACAGTTGACAGTTGTTGGTTCGTGGCCAGTGGTCACACGTCATAAGTCACTGGTCATTCGTCACTCTTAAGATTGGAAAAATTCAGGAAAGATGCAATCGGCGGTGGTTGTGGCTCATTCCACGCTTTGTTCAATGGGAGAGAAGTATTTTTTCTGGAGCCACAGTGAAACATTGACGAGGCTGATGAGAACGGGCACTTCCACAAGCGGACCGATCACCGCAGCAAACGCCTCCCCGGAATTGATCCCAAAGACGGCAACAGCTACGGCTATTGCCAGCTCAAAATTGTTGCTGGCGGCGGTAAAGGATAATGCCGCGCTCCTCGGATAGCCGGCACCGAATTTTCTGCCGACGTAGAACGAGACAAAGAACATTACGATGAAATAGAACACTAAAGGGATGGCAATTCTCACAACGTCGAAGGGAATGGCAACAATGACTTCGCCTTTCAATGAGAACATGACAATGATTGTGAAGAGCAGGGCAACCGGCGTTACCGGGCTTATTTTCGGAACGAACTTCTTCTCGTACCATTCCCTGCCTTTCCGCCGGAGAAACATAAACCGCGTAATGATGCCGAAAAGGAAAGGTATTCCGAGATAGATGAAGACGCTTTTCGCTATCTGTCCGATTGTAATATCGACCGCGAATGTCTTCAAACCAAGCCAGGATGGTCCGATAGTGAGAAAGATGTACGCATATATCGAAAAGAAGAAAACCTGGAAGATGGAGTTCAACGCCACGAGCCCCGCGCAGTATTCTGTGTCGCCCTTTGCCAGATCATTCCAGACCACCACCATCGCGATGCACCGGGCCAAACCGATGAGAATCAATCCTGCCATATATGCCGGTTGATCCCGCAGAAATATGACCGCGAGGAAGAACATCATCAAAGGGCCGACGACCCAGTTCAACACCAGCGATAACAAAAGAACTCTCACGTTTCGAAAAACTTCCAACAGTTCTTCGTACCTCACCTTTGCGAGCGGGGGATACATCATCAGGATCAATCCTATAGCGATAGGGATATTGGTCGTGCCGACCTGGAAATATCCCCAGAAAAGGGATATCCGCGGATCGAGGTAGCCGGCACATACTCCGGCAAGCATTGCCAGGAATATCCAGAACGTGAGGTAGCGGTTGAAGAAGGACAAGCGTGCGTGTTCCATGCGGTTCCGCGCTTCGTTTACTTCGCTATCAATCTCGGACAGAATACTCGGACACGAACTGCCGAACGCGCTGCCCGATTGCATCCCGTATCGCGCCGATGCGCGCGAGCTTTTCTTTTTTTGTTCCGGTCAGCGCGGAAGGGTCTGCGAAACTCCAGTGGAGTCTCTCCGCAACCCCGGGGAAAATGGGACAACGCTCCGCATGTGCTTCATCGCATACGGTTACAACGTAGTGATATCTTTTAGCTGCCTTGATGAAATCGAAGACATCCTTTGCCTTGTTGCGGGAGATGTCGATCCCGATTTCCCCCATCGATTCGACCACGAGGGGATTGAGCATCGCCGGTTCGATTCCTGCACTCTCTGCGTCGAAATATCTGCCCCCGATTTGTTTGAGAAACGCTTCCGCCATCTGGCTGCGGGCGCTGTTATGCACACAGACAAACAGCACTTTTTTCTTTTCCATGAATCCTTCCGAGTGGTGAATTGTGGACGTGTACGATTTATTTCTTCATGGCAGAAACTGTGATCGAAAACAGACCTGCATTGCTCTTGAGCTTGTAATCGTACCGCTTTTCAGAGACGACGGAAATTTCTTGAAATCCGACCCTTTTGACAATGTCAAGGTATGTCTTCCGGTCCAGGGCACCGCTTATGCAGCCCGCCCAGAGCGAAGCATCGCGGCGCTCCTTATCGGAGATCTCCCCGTCTACGACGATATCGGACACCGTGAATCTGCCGCCGTCCTTCAACACCCGGAAGATCTCCATAAACGCTTTTTCCTTATCCGGGACGAGATTGATGACGCAATTGCTTATCACCCGGTCGACAGAATCATCTTCAACGGGCAAGCGTTCGATTTCGCCCAGCCGGAACTCGACATTGGTGGCGCTGATTTTGGCCTTATTCTCATTCGCCTTCTTCAGCATCGCCTCCGTCATATCGACACCGATCACCTTACCGGTTTTCCCCACGTACCTGGATGCGACGAAACAATCGACGCCCGCACCGGAGCCCAGGTCAAGCACGGTCATCCCTTCCTTCAGATCCGCGTAGGCGGCCGGTGTACCACAACCCAGACCGAGGTCGGCCCCGTCGGGTATCGCCGTTCTGTCGGCATCGGTGTATTTCGCCGACATATCGACGACAGCAGAGCTATCGCCGCAGCCGCACTTCGACGGTGAGCAGCAGGAACTTATCGACGGGATCACATCGATTTCTCCTTCTGCAATCCGGCCATACTTCTCTTTCACGGCCTCTTTGATTTTTGATCTTATCCTCATTTTGCATTCCTTTCATCAAACGATTTTAATATAACCGGAGAAAAAAAATGTCCATGGTCAACAGCAGATTTGCATTCGCTCCCGTGCCTCCTCCAAGGCCTGTCTGTCCCTCTGGACGATGCTGTCATCAATGAGCCATCGTGAGAGGGACAAAAGCAATTCCCTGTTGACTTGATTCAGTGATTTTGTATTGACCCGATAGTAATTCCACTTCCTCCGTCTTTCATCCTGCAGCAAACCGGCGTCGCGGAGGGCGATCAAATGGTGGGAAAGTTTCGACTGTGCCATGTTGAATACCGCCATCAACTCACAGACGCAGGCTTCCCGGTCGAGCAGCAACAAGAGTAAGCGGATGCGAATTTGTTCGGATACGGCCTTGATCGATGTCAGAATTTCATCCATGTTGATCCATCAATTTACATTGATATAATACAAAAAGGGAAGATCAGATGCAACTTTTTCTGTCTCTGCCTTCGGCCGGTTCGGCGAGGGCCCTGAACCAAAGCTTTTCAGGACAGCCGCTGAAATGAGCGTGGAGGAGAGATCAGAAGCACTTCCCAATTCAACATTCCCACCTTTGTTCCCGACCGCGTCTTGTACCCGCCGAAGTGTTTTGCACGTAGGCGGGCTCGCGGTCGGAACCCAGCCTGCCAGCTACGTACATTTCAGCGGGGACGCTGAAATGAGCTTCGAAGGCGGAGATCCTGAACTGAAGCGTTTCAGGGCAGGCGCCAAACCGAGCATGGTGGATCCGGGAATGGAACTTTCGCAAGGTCGGCGAGGCTAAAAGGTAACCTTCTGCGCGGTAAGTTCAAGGTTGAAGGTTACCTTTCATTCTGGAAAACCTTGCCAAAGAACAATGGTGCCGCGAGGACGCGAACCGAAGTTCGCGGGACATTTGTGCCTTTTGACTTTCGGAAGATTATTCCTATATTTCAACGAAATGGAAATTGTCCAGGCAAATATCGCAGAATACTTACTCGACGTAACACCCGAACGAAGCCAGATCCTTGAGGAGATGGAAAAATACGCGCTTGACCACGACTTCCCCATCGTCGGCCCGCTGGTAGGAAGAATGCTGCATCTCCTCGCCCACGCCATTCAGGCAAAGCGGGTGCTTGAACTCGGTTCCGGATTCGGATACTCGGCGTTCTGGTTCGCGAAGGCGCTCGGCAAAGACGGCGAAGTGATTTGCACCGAAGGAAGTCAGGAGAACGCAGACCGTGCTCAGGAGTACTTTCGCCGGGGGAAAATCGCCAACAAAGTCAAATATCTTGTCGGTGACGCCCTCAAGCTCATTGACCAGGTCGAAGGGGAATTCGACATTATTTTCAACGATATCGAGAAACAGTATTATCCAAAAGCTTTCCGCAAGGCGCTTCCTCGTTTGCGCAGGGGCGGCCTGCTCATCAGCGACAACGTTCTCCGGAAAGGAAAAATACTCGACCGCAAACCCGACGCGGGAACCGCCGGCATCCTCACGTACAATCGGCTCGTTTATTCCTCCAAGGAGTTATTCACCACGATTATCCCTCTCCGCGACGGCGTGTCGGTCAGTGTCAGGCTGTGAGCACTGAGCTGGGAGCGGTGAGCTAGGAGCGGGGAGCGGAGGGCTTGCCGCCGGGGATTCTGAGAGATAGTTACTTTTCAGACAATGAGATTGTGAAAGGGAGAAAGGGTGAAGGGGTGAAAGTTTGAGATGGCGAGAGGATCAATGGATTGATGGATGAATGGAGAAATGGATTAGTGGAGAATGGGATGAGATTATGAGATGATGAGACAAAAAACAAATAACAGAGAACCAAGAACCGATGATGAAGAACCAATGACCAAGAACGAATAACAAAGAACCAGGAAGTCAGAAGACGGAAGACAGTAGTCATTTGTCATTGGTTCTTGGTACTTGGTTCCTGGTTGGTGGTTCTTAGTTGTCAGTTCGTGGTTGGTGGTTCTTGGTTGTTAGTTGTCGGTCGCGTTGTTACCAGTCTTCTTTTTCAAACCGAATGTGCTGTACTCCGGCGATGTACTCGATGTCCTCCATCATCTTCGCGTTCCCGCAGGTAAGGATCACGCTTTTGTGTGGTTGGATTCTTTCCGATAACTCTTCCCGGGAAAGACGGCGGGGCAGCACCGGTATCGTCGTTTTCTCCAGTCCCCGCCCGGCTCTCACCCTGTCTCCGCCGCCTGCAATCGCTTTCTGGACGTCTTCTTGTTCCTTTACAGGCATGTCAAAGATAGAGCGTAGAATGTTATTTGCCCGGCCCCTTCCCATTGACGGGTCGTCGAAATCACGCGGGCCGGGGCGGCTCACCGAGGGAACATAGACAAAATCCAGTTTTCGAGACTTCTCGATCAAGAGCAGCTCCTCGTGATACCCCAGCTCTTCCCTGGTCCTGTTGGCATGGAATAACGTGTATTGTGTCGGATGGCTTTTGCCCTGAGCGGCTTCGAAATGCAGTTGTTTGATCATTGAGGCAAACGGCGCCAGACCGCTCCCCGTTCCAACCATCAGGACATGCCGTTCATCGCGAACTCTCTTCTCAAGCGTGAATTCGCCTACGATCTTGTTCACGTAATGAATCCTGCCATCTTCCTCGGGTTCAATCTTGAACAAAGATTCGGAGAGCCGCCCGGGGATTCCGGCTTCGATCATTTCCAGCGCGACGTAGAATTCCAGGTATCCTTTCTCCCGAGTTTCGAACGGAGCGGATGAAATCGAGTATGAACGCGTCACCGGCCCACGTTTGGGAACCCCGGACCCGTCAACCTCATATACATACTTGACACGGCCGTCGTCGCCGAGGATTTTCTTGGTGAGTTTGCAGCGGTCTCTGGACAGGGCTATATGCTGGCCCGCTTTGTAGCCGGGAAACGTGCTCCTGTCTTCCGGAAGCAAGCGAAAAATCTCGAGCGATGCGGACAAGGCCCGGGCATGAATAACTTTGCCGGTCTTCCTGTCAGCCATGCCTACCATCAGTGTTGGGACGATGAGATGCTCCGGACGGGAGTCTCACCGGAGTCTTCGGTCGTGACTTCTGCGGTGCGGCGTATCCGGTCATCCGGTCGGATTGGTAGGTCGTATGTCCACCTCACTCACCATGACGTGGCGCGGCATCGACAACGTATCGACAGCGACCCGTGCAATATCCTGCGCACCTGGAATTTCGCCGGAGCTTTTTGGAGCCCCCGTGGTGTGGTGGCCGAAACTCGTATCGACCGAACCAGGGCAAAGCGTTATGACACGGATGTTGTGCTTCCGGACTTCGAGCATGAGGCTTCGCGAAAACCCGATGAGCGCCCATTTCGTGGCGCCGTAGCCGGCGCCGCCGACAAAGGCGTTCCTCCCTGCCAGGGAAGCTATGTTGACGATGTCGCCGCTTTTCTGTTTCACCATGAACGGAAGGGCATTTTGTGTGCACAGGAAAACCCCGCGCATGTTCACCTGCCACATTCTGTCAAAATCCTCGAGCTGCAAATCTGCGACCTGAGCGAATGACCCGATGCCCGCGTTGTTCACCAGAATATGAACCGTTCCAAACTCATCCGCAGCCCGGGCGAACAACCGTTGAACATCGGCCTTCTCAGAGACGTCGGCTTTCACCGCCAACGCTTTCCGTCCGAGTTTCTTGATCTCCCCGGCAACAGAGTCAATTTCTGACTGCGTTCGTGCTGCGACGACAACATTGGCCCCGCGCTCCGCCAGGGCCAGAGCGATCGCTTTGCCGATTCCCCGGCCGGCGCCCGTCACTACTGCGATTTTGTCCGTCAAGGTCATTACAAAAGGGTTCGTCGTCATTAGTCATTGGTTATTGGTCATTGGTTATTGGCTACTAGCTCTTAGCTGTTGGCTGTTGGCTCTTGGCTGTTGGTTCGCGGTTCTTGGTTGATGGCGGGGAAGGGTCAATCGATATCTCCGCGGACGGGGCGAAGGATTAGTTCGTCGACGACGACATCTTCGGGCATTCGATACACCGAAAGGATCGCTTCAGCGACGCTTTTCGCGCTCATCATTCGACGGGAGAATTTCCTTCGATCCGGCCGGCTCCACATTCCGGTCTCCGTCGGCCCCGGCAAAACATTCACGACCCTGACGTTGCTTTCGCCAACTTCTTGCCGAAGGACCCTGGCAAATCCGAGCATACCTGCTTTGGCCGCTGTATATGCGGCGGAGTCTTTAAATGTCTTGATCGCAGCCGTAGAAATGATATTGAAAATCCATCCCTGCTTCCGCTTGAGCATCGATGGAAGAACCGCCTTTATGCACGCGACGTGTCCTCTCAGGTTCGTCGCGAGTATATCGTCAAACTCCTCCACAGAAGTGTTCAAGAACGATTTGAAAACCGTGATGCCCGCATTATTGACGAGCACATCGATTTCCCCGATTTGCTTTTGAATGATCTTCACGGTACGAGCAATCGAGGCACTGCTTGAAAGGTCGCATGGAAAGGGGTACGCTCTTCCTCCCACTTCGATAATTCTTTTTGCGGCATCCTTCAGTTGGCGGGTTGAGCGGGCGGACAGGCACACGTCACATCCAACGGAAGCAAATTGTTTTGCAATTTCCCGGCCGATGCCGCGTGAGGCGCCCGTCACCCACACCACAGGTTGTTGAATGTGGAGTCTGGATTGCCTGTTCATGACTTGCTACACAAGCTTGCTGCTGATAAGATTCAAGAACTCGTTGCGGGTGCGTTCATCTTCACGGAAGGAGCCGAGCATGGCACTCGTTGTCGCGAGTGAATTCTGTTTCTCGACGCCGCGCATCATCATACAAAGATGGCGCGCCTCAATCACCACGGCGACGCCGTCCGGCTCGAGAGTTTCGTAAAGCGTGTCGGCGATTTGCTGGGTCATACGTTCCTGGACCTGAAGCCTGCGGCTGAAGATTTCGACAATACGGGGGATCTTGCTCAATCCGAGTATCTTCCCGTTCGGAATATATGCGATATGCGCCTTGCCGTAGAACGGCAGCAGATGGTGTTCGCAGAGGCTGAAGAAATCGATATCCTTCACGAGAACCATTTCGTTGTACTTCTCCTGGAAGACAGCCTCGTTAAGAACTTCCTTCACATCCTGGCCGTAGCCGCTCGTGAAGAATTCCCATGCCTTTGCCACCCGCCCGGGAGTTCGTCGAAGACCTTCGCGACGAGGATCCTCCCCGATGGCTTCTAAGATCACCTTGACCGCTCTTTCAACAGGGGTGCTTTTCATTACTCCTTCTCCGACGGTCCGCCCCGGTACTCGGCATAATTGTTCGCATTCTCATAGATTCTGACCGACCACAATCTTCCGGGAGCGATCCTGGGCGAGAGGATATCCCAAAAGGCGACTGAGAGGTTCTCGGCGGTCGGGATGACATCCTTCAGAAAATCGACGTCGATGTTGAGATACCGGTGGTCCACCTTATCGATGATTTCCCGGTTGACGAGTTCGGAGAGCTTCTTGAGATCCATAATCATGCCGGTATCCCGGTCGGGCTCCCCGACCACCGTCACGACGAGCTCATAATTATGGCCGTGCCCGTTGGGATAGGCGCATTTGCCGTAGATCTCCAGGTTCTTCTCGTCCGAGAATTTCGGATTGAAGAGCCGGTGCGAAGCGCAAAAGTATTCTCTTCTCGTCAGATACACCATGTGGTCACTTCAAAGCCTCATACACCCTTCCGACCAACTTTGCGGAAGGTTTCAAGGTCTTATCCCCTTCTTCCCATTTTGCGGGACAGACTTCATTCGGGTGCTCCGCGACATAGACGTTCGCTTTCATCTTCCGCAGAAGCTCATCGGCATCTCTTCCGACATTAAAGTAATTGATTTCCGATCCGACGAGTTTCCCTTCGGGGTTGATCATGAACGTCCCGCGCAGTGCCATACCGCTCTGCTCATCATACACGCCGAACAGCCGTGATATCTTTCCCGTGGGGTCCGACCCCATGAGATATTTCACATTCTTCAAGAGATGTTCGGCCTGGGACCATCCCAGATGGGCGTATTTACTGTCCGTGCTCATGGAAATCACTTCGACCCCAAGGTCCTTCAACTCTTTGTGAGTTTTTGCAAGGTCTGCCAGCTCCGTCGGACAGACGAATGTGAAATCGCCGGGATAGAAAAACAGCACGGTCCATTTCTTTTTCTTTTTTATCGACTCGAGTGTAATCTCGGTGAAATCGGTTTTCATCGGGTCAAACGCTTCGATCGTAAGATCCGGGACTAAATCTCCAATGTTGAGTTGTGTCGCATTCATGAATATGTTTTCCCTTATATGTTTTTGTATGTGTCTAAGAACGACAGCACTTCATCCGCATGTCCCGCAACCTTCACCCTGGGAAAGATGTGGATTATCGTGCCCGACTCATCAATAATGAACGTAGTCCGCTCAATCCCCATGAATTTCTTTCCCAGGAATGACTTTCGCTTCCATACTCCGTAGGCCATTATGACTTCCCTGCTCTCATCACTCAGGAGAGGAAAAGGAAGGTCATACTTCCGGATGAACTTTTGATGTGATGCCGCAGAGTCTGCGCTGATGCCGAGAATTTCCGCTCCTTTCCGGCGAACGCGCGCGAGATTATCGCGAAATGAACAGGCTTCCCTGGTGCATCCCGGGGTATTGTCTCTCGGATAAAAATACAGGACGACTTTCCTGCCGCGAAACTTCTTCAGAGAAACCGGTTCACCCTTTTCATCGGGCAATGTAAATTCGGGGGCCAGATCACCGGCGTTCAGCATCAACTCTCCCTTCGTGATTCAATTGATGGAAGAAAGGGCTTTCATGACCTCATCGTAGGGAGGTTCAACGCCCGGATTCTCCGAAATCCAGGAATACCTTACGATGCCGTTCTTGTCGAGGACAAAAACCGACCGGAAAGCCGCCGCGTATCCCTTGAGTCCCGCAAAGTCGTTCAGAACAATGCCGTATTTCTTGATTGTCTCCCGGTTAAAATCGCTGAGCACGGGAAATGTGAGGGAGTTTGCATCCGCGAATGCTTTATTCGCGAATGGAGAATCCACGCAAATTGCAACAACCTGAGCGTTCAGGTCATTCAGTTTCGAGAGCGAATCCCGAAACGTGCACAGCTCTTTTGTGCATACTCCGGTGAACGCTCCCGGGAAGAATGCGAGCACGGTTTTCTTTCCCGCAAACTCCCTTAGCGAGCGGTCGTTCCTGTTTGTGTCCTTCAGAGTAAAATCCGGGGCTTTATCCCCGACTTTGATCGCCATGATACCTTCCTTTCAAAGAACATTGACGGCGAGATCTTGAGTTTTGTTTGCCGAGATTTGCGCAATAATATACGCAAAACAAGGCCTGAAAGTCAAGGAATACGGTTTCTTGACGGTGCCGCAATTTGAACCGTGCCGTCAAGACTTGACTCCCACTCCAACTCCCCCTAATAGGCGAGAGTGCCAGGCCGTGGAGAAGCCACAACATCCTCTCCTCTTAGGAGACGTGTATAGACCGGAGACATAGGATTATAGGTGAGGTCTTGCACAGCACTCAAAGATGAAAATGATGTTCTGCCGGCATCCTCATGCACGGGTCACCTTTCTAACATCTACTCGGAGAAAAACGTTCAGGATCGATCTATATCGTGTCTCTCAAATGATTTGAATAGGTTCTTTGATCTTTGAGTCTCTCACTACCCTCTCCCCTTCAATTCCCCTCTCCCGGACCTGTCCTGAGCGAAGTCGAAGGATCGGGAGAGGGGAAAGGGGTGAGGGTAAAAAGCCGAGAGACTTAGTCAATATATTTGCGAGACAGGACACTAGAAATCGAAGCGGATGTCACCACCGAAATCTTGATTTACGTTCTCCGTGCTCAGGCCGACATTTATCTCGTGGGTATACTGGTAGTGGACGTCGAGAAAGATCTGATGGACAATCTGGTACGTCACATAGACCTGACCGATGTAGGTGCGGACGAGGTCTCCTCCGAGCCAGTCCTTCTGCTCGGGGTCGGTATCGCGGTGCGGCTGGAGGTAATCACCTCCGACATTCTGGATCAATCGCCCCTGTGCGTCATAGACATTTCTCCCGTGTCGCTGAATCTGAAATCGAAGGGAAGCCGACAGTTTATGTGTGAGCATATCGTCAAGACGGAAGAACCAGCTCTCGGCGTTCGGGCCGATGGAATCGCCCAGAATTCTCCCGTCGCTTCCGTAGTTGTCGTCGCGCGACCGGCCGTGGGAGAACGTAAATGGCTCGATATGCGAGTACTCGACTGCAAACGTCGCATTACTCACCCCCAGTGGGTCCGTGAACATCATACCGACCTGGAATGCATCCTTGTTGTCCCAGTTATTCTTAAACCATTCCTTAAGAAAAATATCGTCAAAATCAATGGATGCCTGAAGCTGAACATTCTTCAAGAAATGGGTCTTGATATCGAACGCCCAGAAATTATTATCGCGTTCATCCCGCGAGCGCTGGGCGGATTCAAGAAGTATGAGAGGATTAAGATACGCTCCGTCGATCGAGCGATTGCTATAGATAATCATTTCCTGAAATCCGATATCGAACAACGACGGAAACGAGAGCTCCAACCTGTGAGCCGCAAGATACTTGTCCGCGTCAAGTGGTTCGACAAACTTCGCGGAAGTATCGGAGGGGAGCGAGAACACGAGGTTGGACCTCGTGCCCAGCAGCCATGCATGGAGGAAGGTGTATTTCAGTGATTTGTATTCCGCATCGAGGCGGATGAACGGGAACACCCGCGGGTTGTCGGAGAGGATAAGCTTGTTGCCATAGCCCGTGCCCCACAGCATCCGCTCCTGGCCGATTTCCGCCGAGAGAATGTTGCCGTCGTATCTCACATATCCTTCGGAGAAATCGAAGTTCTGGACTTCAGCATCGTGAACCAGCGTATAAGCTTGGCTGAGAATGTTGTCCCGTAGCAGAACAGCCCTGCTCCCCCAGAACGCGGCGTTCGTACCTTGAATGTAATACCCCACCTTGTTGTAAACGGTTCCACGCATTCTCCCGCCGAGCTGAATGAACTCGGCATTCTGACCGTGCAGTGCATCCCCGGTGCTCCTCCTCGCATCGATCGTCGCCAGTCCATCGACAAAAAGGGTTGCATTAGAATCAGTGTATGCATACAGAAACTTCTGTCTCTCGGACATGAAGAGCTGGTTCGCCATGGAGCCCACATCCGGCTCCCCAAAGTCGAGAAAGTTGTAAAACCCTTCCGTCGAGTGGGTGATGTCATATTGGAACTCCAGAGAGTAATCACTGAGCTGGTCACGCTCGACCTGTGTGAGCAGGTCTTCCTTCGCTTTGACTGCAACCAAGTACTCGGCAACCTGCCGCCTGGAGAGAGGAAGGATTGCATCGCGGTACCGCTCGATAATCCCTTTCACCTCCATTCTCTTGAGGAACACATACACAGGATTAACTGTGGGGACATTTTCCGCCTGCGGATAGGCCGATGAACAGAACAGTGTCACCGTCATAATCAAGAGAATGAAACGAACAGGAAGCTTCATACTATCCTCTCAAAAATAAAACCCATAAAAGGCGGTATTCGGCACGATGCGGATCGCGGGTAGAGGCACATGAATGAAATTCAACGCTTCACCTAACTTCTTGAGGAATGCCGTCTTCGGCGGTATTATCTTTGTCATGTCCAGATCCAATCCGATGAAATATACACGATACGGATTGGGACCGGCGACATTCCGAGCCGCGTACCCGACTGCGACACACAGGAAATCCGGCCAGTACGATGTAACCTCTGCCGGGAGAAGATTATGGACTTTGAGGTCCATCCAGAACGTTTGTCCCTCATAATCATCGATTATGATATGCTTCTGGCCTTTGAATCCGATGCCCTCCTTGCTTCCGAGCAATGGAGAAGGATGGTAACTGAATTTCAGGTCAAAATTCCGCAGGAACGGCGCGTAGTACCGGGCGATAGGCCAGGCCGCACCTCCGACATCCGATGCAAAATCGACTCTGTCAAATCCCCACGCAGAAAAACCATCTTCCACTTCGACATAGGTTTGAAACAACAAGCCACCGGCCGACCCCCACCATAGCGCTTTTTCTTCGGAAACATCCGACCACTCCAGGCAGTTGCCGATCACGAACTCCAGCGTATACGCGCCATAGAAGTGACCGATTTTATCCACGTTCAGGCCGTACACCAGATCTTCCTGAAAGTGGAACGGTGCGCGGTTGTCTCGCCACCAGCCACTTTGTTGGTAGAAATGAATGAAAGCCATGCTCCCAAACAATCCACCGCCGATAAGAGCGAGTCTGTTGTAGTTTACCGCGTGGACCGAGCCGGCTGCCGCGCTGTCAGTCGGGTCGGAGAACATCTGTACGGGATGGACAGAATTCAACCCCGGATAAAAGATTCTCACGCTTGCGTTGCCGGAAATATCTTTTGGAAGCCCGCCGTAGGCACGGCTCCCAACAACAATGAAGAGCAGCAGGAAACCCGTGGATCTCAATGAACGCAGCATTCCAGAGAATTATTTCGCGGACTCCAGAATCAGAATTTTCTGCCGAAAGTACTCGAGCGTCTTTCTCAACCCTTCGCTCCTCGTGGTCACCGGCTCCCATCCAAGGTGCCGACGTGCCGCGGTGATATCCGGCTGCCTCACCTTCGGATCGTCTTCTGGTAATTCCGTGTGAACGATCGGGCTCTTGCTTCCCGCCAAACTGACGATCTCTTCAGCAAGGCGGATGATCGGCAGCTCATCGGGGTTTCCGATATTGACCGGCTCAGTCACCGATGAGTTCAACAGCCGGTAGATTCCTTCAATCAGGTCGTCGACATAGCACACGCTGCGCGTCTGAGTTCCTTGGCCGAATACGGTCACCGGCTCCCCTCTCAACGCCTGCGACATGAACGCGGGTATGGCTCTACCATCGTCGACGCGCATGCGAGGTCCGTACGTATTGAAAATCCGGGCGATGCGTGTGTCGACGGCATGATACCGGTGATACGCCATCGTCATCGCTTCCGCGAACCGCTTCGCCTCGTCGTAGACGCCGCGATACCCGATGGGATTGACGTTGCCCCAGTACGATTCCGGCTGCGGGTGCAGAAGGGGGTCGCCATAGACTTCGGACGTGGATGCGAGCAAGAACCGGGCTCCCTTAGCTTTTGCCAGCCCGAGCGCCTTATGGGTTCCGAGTGAGCCCACCTTCAGGGTCTGAATCGGGAGCTTGAGATAATCGATCGGACTTGCCGGAGACGCAAAATGAAGGATGTTTTTAACCTGACCTTCGATAAAAATATATTCTGTAATATCATGGCGAACAAAGCGGAAACGCTCGTTGCCAAGGAGATGGGCAATATTGGCAGTATCTCCCGTGACGAGGTTATCGATACAGATAACGCGGTGGCCTTCAGCGAGCAGCCGGTCGCAGAGGTGGGAGCCGAGAAAACCCGCCCCTCCCGTGACAACGCTCACTGTTTCATTTATCGCCATTGACGGGCCCTCTGCCGATACTGAAGTATGTGAATCCTTTTTCCGCGAGAATTCTCGGATCAAAGATGTTGCGCCCGTCGAAGATCACGTGCTTGCGCATAAGGGACTTCATGCGTTCGAAATCCGGCCGGCGAAACTCGCTCCATTCGGTCACGACGACCAGGGCGTGCGCAGCGCGAAGTGCATCGTAATTATTCTTGAAATACTTCACCTTCTTACCGAAATGTTTCTTTGCCTCGTCGAGAGCAACGGGGTCATGGGCATGGACAATGGCGCCGTGTTTCAAAAGCTCGGTGATGATTGTGATTGAAGGAGCCTGGCGCATGTCATCTGTCTTCGGTTTGAACGAAAGACCCCAGACGGCAATCGTCCTGCCTTTGAGTTTCCCCTCAAAATACCTGACGATCCTATCCACGAAGAGCTTGCGCTGGCGTTTATTGACATTCTGTACGGAACCCAGGATCTCGAAATCGTAGTTGTGCTCCTTCGAAGTTTTTGCGAGCGCCGCGACATCCTTTGGGAAACACGCTCCTCCGTACCCGACTCCGGCAAACAGGAACTGCTGTCCGATACGTGGATCTGCACCTACGGCTTTTCGGACCATGTCGATATCCGCTCCCACCCGTTCACACAGATTAGCGATTTCATTCATGAAGGAAATCTTGGTCGCAAGAAACGCATTGGCTGCGTACTTCGCAACCTCGGCGCTTCGAACATCCATGATGATGATGGGATTGCCAGTCCGGACGAACGGTGCGTAGAGGTCCTGCATGATTTCGGTAGCGCGAGTGTTTGCCGAGCCCACGACCACCCTGTCGGGCTTCAAGAAATCATTGACAGCATTACCTTCTTTAAGAAACTCCGGGTTGGAGACAACGTCGAATTCGGCGTCCGTTTGACGGCGAATGATTTCCCGTACCCGGTCGGCAGTTCCCACCGGCACCGTGCTTTTGTCCACGATGACTTTGTAGCCATTCATGCACTTTCCGATTTGCTTCGCCGCGTCGAGAACATGCTGCAAATCCGCGGAACCATCTTCCGATTGCGGTGTGGGCAGCGCAAGGAAGATCACATCGGTGTGCTTCACCGCATGCTCGAGATCGGTGGTAAAGGTTAGGCGTTTTTCTGCGATATTTTTCTTCAGCAACTCATCGAGCCCGGGTTCATAGATTGGTGATTGACCCTTCCGTAGGCGGCGGATTTTCTTTTCATCGATGTCGACGCAGATGACGTCGCTGCCGCTTTCGGCGAAGCACGTACCCGCCACCAGTCCGACATATCCTGTTCCAATGACGCTTATTTTCATGGCTCGAGATTACTTGATTTCCGAATTTGTTAAGCAGCGAAAGCAATAGTATAGGTTTTTTTTGCGTGAAAAACAATCCGTTCAGGTACACTCGCCACCAGAGCTCGTGGCAGTCCATGCACCTTTCCCGTGCTCAAATTCCATTTGGGAGCGCCCGGGGCAATGCTCAGTTCGGCTGCCCCGTCCAATCCGAACTCATCCCCTCTGATCCCCTTCTCTACCAGTAGAGAAGGGGAAGCGCTTCCACGGCCAACGTCCCTCTCTAATTTTAGAGAGGGACTACAGGGTGAGTGCTAAACCTTCGCAAGGTCGAGCAAAAGGTAACCTTCTGCTCGGCAAATTCAGGGCTGAAGGTTACCTTTCATCCAGGAAAACCTTGCGAAGGTCTCGGGTGAAACTCCCTCCCAGATTAGTCCGACGGGGCCGGAGGACGCAGAGTGAAGGGGAAGATTCGAAAGAAGGTGAAGATAATCATCTTCACCTTCGATGGAACCGAAAAATGTTGGAGATCTTACAGTGAGCGGATCACGCGGGCAGGATTGCCGGCGACGACCGTACGGGGAGGAACATCCTTTGTGACAACACTCCCTGCACCTACGACGGCCTCTTCACCGATTGTAACGCCGCACAAAATAGTTGTGCTGGTTCCAATCGATGCGCGTCGCTTGACGACCGTTGGGACGACTTTCCAATCCTTCTCGCTTTGGACGGAGCCATCTTCGTTGGTGGAGCGGGGATACTTGTCGTTAATGAAGGAGACGTTGTGGCCGATGAAAACTTCGTCTTCAATGGTCACGCCTTCGCAGATAAAGGTGTGAGTGGAAATCTTTACGTTGCGGCCGATCTTTGCGCCTTTCTGTATCTCAACAAACGTCCCGATTTTTGAGTCATCGCCAATTTCGCATCCATAGAGATTGACAAAATCAAAAATCTTAACGTTCTTCCCCAGCTTGACATCGGGGGTAATCTTCTTTAGCTCAGCCATGCTCATTCAGGCGGGCAATCTCACGAAAGCTTGACGACCTTCCCCCCATTTTTGAGCGAGAAGTCGGCGGCTTCGAGAACGCGCACCACACTCAATCCCACCTCTCCATCCGTAATAGGCGGGCGCTTCATTTCAATCGCCTTCACAAATTCATCGGCCATCAGACTCAAGGCCTCCGTGCTGTCGAGTTTAGGCGCATACATGTCTCCCGTGCGATACTGCACCAGCGTAGAATAAATGCCTTCCTGTGTATCGACTTCCACACCTTTGTCGTACACTCTCACCTTCTCGCTGGGTTCCATGTCGTCATAGACGACCATCTGTTTGCTTCCACCGATGAGAATCCGGCGAATCTTCACCGGGGCCAGCCAGTTCACGTGGAAGTGGGCAATGAGCTGGGAATCGAAATGTACCGCCACGTATACGACGTCTTCAATGCCGTTGATGTGATGGACGCCGACGGCGGAAACGGCGGTGGGTTTGCGCCGGAGGATGAAATCCATGATCGCGAGGTCGTGCGGGGCCAGATCCCACAGGACATTGACGTCATGCTGAAACAGCCCCAGGTTGACACGCACGGAATCAAAATAGTACACATCTCCGACGAGGTCTTTCCGGACGATTTCCTCGATCTTTCGGACGGCACCCGTAAAGACGAACGTGTGGTCGACCATGAGCGTTAGCTTACGTTTTGCCGCGAGGTTCACAAGCTCTTCGCACTCGGCGACGCTCGCCGCCATTGGCTTTTCGATGAGAAGATGTTTATCGTGCTCGAGCGCCCGCTTGCCCAACGCAAAATGCGTCGAGACCGGAGTTGCAAGAACAACGGCATCTACATCCGACGCAATGACGTCCTCAAAGGAGTCATGGATTTTCACGGCGGGAAAGCGTCGTGCAATGAGCTTGCGCCTCACCGGGTTCAGCTCAAAGCAGTGAACATCGGTCACTCCCTCCGTGGCCGCGAAGTTACGAACGAGATTGGGACCCCAGTATCCAAATCCTACAATTGCGACTTTCATACGTGCTCTTGTTTAGTGCGAATCAATGCGCTCCCCTTCCGAAGACCATCACGGGGATGGTTTTCAGGATCAACTGAATATCCAGGAACAAAGAGGAATTCTGTATGTAGTAGAAATCCAGGATAACCATATCGTTGAATCCCACGGCACTGCGTCCGCTGACCTGCCAGACACCGGTGCATCCCGGCATGACGCTTAATCGTTTCTTGTGCCATTCTTCATAATGTTCCCACTCATAGGGCAAACACGGGCGTGGGCCAACGAGGCTCATATCGCCTTTGATGACGTTGAAAAGCTGCGGCAGCTCATCTATGCTCGTTTTCCGAATGAATCGACCCAAGCGCGTTATTTTCGATATGTCCACGATTTTCGTCGAACCACCGCTCGGCGATTCCCTGCTCCGGATAAATTGTGCGACCTTCTCCCTGCGGGAATTATCGTCATCATCACTCCCGATGACCATTGACCGAAACTTGTAAAAAATGAACGGCCTTCCATTTTTCCCTATTCGGACTTGCCGGTAGAAAACCGGGCCCGCCGAATCAAGCTTGATCGCGATCCCTACAAGAAAGAAGACGGGCGACAGAATCACCAAACCGACAGCGGCCAGGACAGTGTCAAAGAGTTTTTTGTAGAACTCCTGGACGGCCCCCGGCGTGGTTTGGGCCAAGCCGACCACCGGCAATTCACCGTAACGCTCGGTAAACCTGAACGTCGGGATAATGTCGTACAGCGGAGAGACGATCTTGACGTGAGCTTCTGTCCGCTGACACTTCTCCAGTATGTCAAGCAGCTCCTCCGCCGTGGCCTGATCGACGCAAACAAAAATCTCGTCAAGAGCATACTCGCTCGACAGATTCCCGATATCGTCGGTCTTTCCCCTGACTTTCAGACCCTGAAAAACGGGAGTCCCGACCTCGAATGAGTCATCGAGGAAACCAAGAATACGGACCCCGTAGGGGTTGTCGAAAGATAGGTGCGCGGCCACGAGACGTCCGATTCTCCCTGCTCCGATGATCACGCCGTTCCTTTGGTAGAGATTGTAATGCACGAGAAACTTCAACCCATAGCGGAAAACGATCAGGCGCATCACGATGAGGCAAGACATGCAAATGACCGAGAAGTACATGACAACAAGCCTGCTGTCGATGATCAGAGGCGACCTGATGAAAAATGAGAGAATTGCAAGAACGAATACAAGGTACAGGATGGACTTCGTCAGCCGGACAAGATGGTCGGCAACGGAGAGGATGACGTTGATCTTATACAGGTTATTGTATTGGAACATGGCCAGCGCCGCTCCGGCAATGAGCATAAACACCAGGAACTCCGGGGCAACAAAAGGAGGAGTAGAGTAAAAAGCCGGGCTTGAGGAATCCGCGTGCACTTTCACGGCGACAATGAAGGCGACATTGATGGTCACCCAGTCGAGAAACCCAAGTACATATTTATACGCCGGAAATTTCATTATCTCCTGTTACAAATTTAAATGCTGAATAGTTCCCAATGAGACGACTTCCCGAAGGGGTAAGACGCTCGTTAAATATACTCAATCTAATAGAATTATACAAAAAGTCAATACAACTGCCGTAATGGCCATCACATTCCGAGACGGGCGAATTCATGCGAAAAACAGGCATGATTTGGCGACGTACTTGAAGCGGGGGCTAATATGCCGTCGTTTACAGAATGCCGCGAGCCCGCCACCCGGGCTCGTTGCAGCCCGTGCGCCCTTCTCCCACTCTCAATTCAGCGTTCCCTCCCTCAAAGCTCATTTCAGCGCCTGCCCTGAAAAGCTTTAGTTCAGGGTCCTCGCTGAAATGTACTGAGCTGGCAGGCTGGGTTCCGACCGCGTGCCCGCCTACGTGCAAAACACTTCGGCGGGTACAAGACGCGGTCGGGAGCGGTGATGGCAACCATGCAGAGTAAACCTTCGCAAGGTCAAGAAAAAGGTAACCTTCTGCTCAGTACATTCAGGGCTGAAGGTTACCTTTCATTCAAGAAAACCTTACGAAGGTTCAGGTCCACGCCGAACTCATCCCCTGCCCCCTTCTCTACAAGTAGAGAAGGGGAAGCGCTTCCGCGGTCAACGTCCCTCTCTAATTTCAGAGAGGGACTACAGCGTGAGTTCGTACGTCGTACGCGGTCGGGAGCGGTGATGGCAACCATGCAGAGTAAACCTTCGCAAGGTCAAGAAAAAGGTAACCTTCTGCTCAGTACATT
Source organism: Bacteroidota bacterium (assembly GCA_049515655.1). Taxonomy (GTDB): domain Bacteria; phylum Bacteroidota; class Ignavibacteria; order UBA10030; family SZUA-254; genus JBEKTW01. The sequence continues at coordinate 302,131 of JBEKTW010000001.1, read as the reverse complement.
CAGGGTTGAAGGTTACCTTTCATTCAAGAAAACCTTACGAAGGTTCAGCTTTGGAAGGCGGCGAGGGGGAGCGTCAGTGCCGGTAGAACTCCTTCACACAATCCGCAACGAATCCGACCTGCTCATCCGTCAGCTCGGCAAACACCGGGAGTGACAGGCAATCGGCGGCAACGGCTTCGCTGACCGGGAAATCGCCCTTGCGATATCCAAGGTGAAGATAGGCGGGCTGCATGTGCAATGGAATGGGGTAATGAAGTCCCGTTGCGACCCCCTTTCCGGCAAGATACTTCTGCAAATCGGACCGTCTCTTGGTTCTCACGGAAAACAGATGGTAGACGTGCTCCACGCCCGGGGCCTCATACGGCAATACCAGGTCACCGACGCCGTTCAAGAGTTTCCTGTACAGGTTTGCGATCTGCCGCCGCCGCTCTGTCCATCGAGGGAGGTACTTTAGTTTCACACCCAGGACGGCACCCTGGAAGCCATCCATGCGGTAATTGTGGCCCCACATTTCATGCTTGTACTTTTCCGACTGTCCATGGTCCCGGAGTTTTCTCATCTTCGCGGCAAGGTTTTCATCATCGGTAATCACGGCTCCTGCTTCGCCATAGGCCCCCAGATTCTTGCCCGGGTAAAAACTGAAGCAGGCTGCCGTTCCGAATTGGCCCACGTACTTTCCCTTGTATTTTGCGAGATGAGCCTGGGCAGCATCTTCGATAATCAATAGGTTGCGCCTCCGCGCGATCTCTGCCAGCTCATCCATTGCGGCAGGCTGACCGTATAAATGCACGGGCAAGAGTGCCTTCGTTTTCCGCGTGATAGCCCGTTCCACTTTTGCCGGATCCATAGTGTATGTTTTGGGGTCAATGTCCACAAGAACCGGCTTCCCACCAAGCAACATAATAGCTTCGACTGTAGCGCTGAATGTGAAGGGAACGGTGATGACCTCATGTTCTGGCGTTACACCGGCTGCCCACAAGGCAACATGGAGAGCGTCTGTGCCGGAGCCGACGGCGACACAATGCTTTACGCCGTGTGCCTTCGCGAACGCTTCTTCAAAGTCATGAACGGCCTTCCCAAGAACGAATTGAGATGTATCAATGACATTCTGAATTGCTGCGTCTATCTCGGGCTTGATTGATCGATATTGGGCTTGTAGATCGACTAAAGGAATATTCATAAGGATGCTTTCACAGCGTATTCGGTATTAGTAGGTTGTTTGATTATCAAGATTCTTGAAAATCACCTCGCATGATACGAACAAAATTCTTCTTTCCCAAAGTCTCCATTGGCTTCCCGTCTTGCTGTCCCGTCCCGATGAGAATCGGGACGGGATTAGTCAGCATCTAAACTAAGCGGGCAAACCATGCATCCCGACTTAAAGCATCCTTCGCCTCGTCCGCCTCTGCACTTCACGATACAGCTGTTACGTGCAGTGAAGCCGGCGGACTTCGCTCAGGACAGGTGTCAGGATGACGCTTCGCGTCAGGTCCAATCTGCTTGCGTGCACTGCGCCATACGGCTCACACAGCTCTTTCACACAATCGAGAGACGCTCCTCCTTGAAGTTAAATGAACCGCTTATCTTCCCATGAAAGCGATACTCATCATCAACTTTGGTTAACTGCAGACCACTTCTCTCTCTCCACCATTGTGCGGATACCCGCGGCAACACATGCCACATGTTTTCCTTTTCCCTCATATAAAGGAGAAATTCTTCGTACAGCCTGAGTCGATCTGATGATTGCATATAATCGGGATGAACATTAAGGACCGCTACACCACGGTGCTGCTGAATCCAATCCACCTTTTGTCTCCATATGCCGATATCCTTTCGGCCAAGAATTTCGAAGAGAGTATGGTCCTGCGGCAAGGTTAACGGGAGCTCGACAACACTGCCGATAAAAAAGGGCCAGATGGAACAACAACCTCCTGGTTGTGGCTCATATGGATCGGTGTCGGGGGACGATGAGTCATATTCGAACTCGAGCAGGCGCATCCATTCAGCATTGCGCAGCGTTGAAGGAGAGCGAAAGCCCACCGCTCCCCACTCGCGTGCGTACCGATGAATCTTTATGAGTCGTTCTTCAAAAACTCGTCGTGATTCAAACAATTTCCCATCGTGTTTCAATCCATGGATGCCAATCTCAAACCCATCGGCCCGCAGTTTATCGATGATCTTGAAATCGATAGGATAGCGCTCGGGAACTACGTTCCACGAAGAACTGAAGCCAAGAGATTTTTCAATCTCAGTCAGCCTGAAGACATTTGCCAATCCGGAATCCCCTTCAACGTCGTGCGTAATTACAAATGCAAACCTTTTGCCGTCGGGCCAGAACGGGATGTGATATACCGCTTGGCCGATGTTTTCTTGTATTGTGTTCCCAATGAAGCTGTGCAGAGCATCGACAAGAATCGGCTCGATAGGCCAGGCAGGAAACTGTTGAGCTGCTGCTTGCATCTGGGTATATTTTTTCCTCAACTGCAGCTGAATTGGCCGTGGAATGACAGGCTTAACTGCGTAATATATCTTTCGCTTCCAACTGGAAGAATCAGCGGCATATTTTTCGAAAAGGTACTTTTCAACCTCAATTTCACTTGACCCGCTTAACCTGGCGCCGGCTTCGAGCTTCAGCAACAGTTGGAACCATGAGCCAGTGGGCGGCGCTTCGATCCGCGACAGATTTGGTCTAACCGACATGTCTGTAAATTATTTTCCCAATCAATTTGAGTGTGGGTACCGGCAACCGTTGAAAAATTGGCTTCGCCCGTGCCAGTAGACCCGGCGAGTGAATGACCCCCTGACTACCACCCGGTTGAAGGCGACAGTAGCACAGATCCGATTCCACCGCACCCCATCCTCGCTTGAATTGCAGCAAGCCTTCATTGGTGGCTTCGGTTCGCCCGAAATCAAACAGCGCATACCCATTATCGCAACCCCAGCGTATGGCAGACCAAAGCAGTAGATTATTTGGTCGAAGATTAAGATACCGCTGGTCTGAGGCGCTGTATTTGTAGTATATAACCTTTTGAAAATGAAAGAACATGGCAGCCGCGATAACTCTTTGCCGATAATGCGCAGTCAAGATGAAACCTAAGTCCCTTTTGATTATGTTGGAATAGATACTAAGGAAAAATTTGTCGGGCTGGGGCGGTAACCCATGCTTTTTCCTGGTTAACGCGTTTAGACGAATAAAATCATCAAGTGTACCGGCGGCGGAATTGTGCTGGGTTGTTACACCTTCCCGCTCAGCTTTCTGGATGCGTTGTTGTGTTTGCGTTTTCTTGAAGCCCTTGAAAACTTCCTCCGCGGTATTCTGAAGGCTCAATTGGTGAACCTTGAAGACTGCAGATGGAGAAAAGTTGCGATCATTGAATTCGCCTCTTATCTCAACGTACTTCCATTTCTCCAGTCGCAGTAGCTCGGACAAGTATTGACCTAGCCGATTTCGATGTTCCTCGTTCTGGAGCAATGGTGCACAGGCATCGGAAAATGGCAAGCATACTGCGCGGGAGCCGGTTATCCAGCTCGAGACTTCAAGCAGCGGTAAAATACCACACAACTTCTCTTCTTCAAACACGCCAATACACATTGGACGATAGCCGTACGTTTCTTGCACCGAACGAATCCACTGCGGATGATGAAAGATCGTCGCTGCAGGATGCCCCGAAAGAAAGTCAAGCCAGCGCCCATCGGTATAAGGATCGATTAGTGAAATCAATGGCTCGCCTTTCTGTTTGATTGGACCAGCGTGAGATAATCCATTGCCTGTTCTTTCCAGGCGTGTTTCTTGAAAAACAAACCGGCGTTTTGCACCTTTTGCAGTCTAAGGTTGGGCGATGCAGCGAGCTCGGCAATCCGTTCCGACATCTCATTAACATCTTCAGGCTCGTAGTACGAAACCATGTCTTCAGTGAAGTATCGCTGGATTACAGGTAATCGTGGCACGACGACGGGAAGTCCGACGGCCAGATACTCCATCAACTTGACGGGTAGCATGCATCGTTCACTCAAAAGGCTTCGCCTATTAGCAACTATGCCGATATCGTACTCTTCGATGAGACCTTGCAACTGCTCAACGGGAACAAAATCGCTGAACTCGACAATCGAATGAAGCAACTTCTTCTCTTCGCAATAACGGATCAAAGCGCGTTTCTGCTCGCCATCCCCGATGATTGTTAATGTCAAAGGGACCGCCTGACGTCCTTTTTCTACCGCGCGGATTGCGAGATCCAGGCCGAGGCGGTAAGATAAGGTTCCATGATAGATGAGACGTATGATCGGGTGATGAGGAATAGTACCTCGGCGCGTGAATAACTGGTCGTCGGGAAGATTCATCATAACCGCCGTGCACGGATGAACAATTCCATTTTCACATAAGAACTCCTTTTGCGAATGATCTGCACAGATCAATATGTCGCACATTTTCACAGAGATCCATGTTTGAAATTTTGTCAAACGATACAGAAAGGTTCGCGCGCCATTCTGGAATTTCGTCAGCACCGCGGCCATCATGACATCATGCATATCCAGAATAACCATTGCACCGAAAAATTTCGGTACGAGCGCCGCAAGAACAAGAAAATCCGGCTGATTATGGACGTGGATAACCTCATGTCGTTTATGGAAATATTTTCCCGTCACGAGAAAGCACGTGCGGGCGAAAAAGAGGATATAGTTCACTAAGTACCTCACGGCACTTTCCCCTTGGTATTTTTTCTGTACAAACGTGATCGACAAGGGCACTCCCCCCACCGCGGTATTCGTGGAATGTGGATCACGGAGACAAATGAGGTCAACCGCAATTCCCGCTTCCAGTAATGCTCGAACATACCCCTTAATGCGGGCGTCGTTGTAGTATTGAGCGTATGCCAACATCAATACGCTATTTCCCTTGTTCATCAAATTCCCTTGTAACACGCTTGTATCTCTTCACGGTCATAAGCTTGGTGGTTCTGGCCGTTCTTCAATGAAAGACCACCGATCGAACCGAAACGTCGCTGTGGGTAACGTTTCCCTTCCGGTCCACAGGGTGGACAATTGAATGTTTTCTCAGCATCCGGTTTCTCAAACTCGATACGAACCATCGGGGACACTCGACACTCACAAAACTCCCTGTCAATGTCATGAGTTAAAATGAAACGATCGGAAGATGCGGCTTCGCTGAAACCGACGTATGAATTTCACCAAATCCTTGTCGTCGATGACCTTCGCGCCGGTGAAAAAAGAAAATACGTATCCGGTGATGATCGTGCAACCGAACAGGACATACGGTTTCCTGGCAAATTTCAAGACGCCGCTACCGAAAACAAAGAGAGGGTCGTATCCCATGAAGTAATAGGACTTCCCCCACTTCCATGCGTATCGCATCAACCCGGTCTCTTTACCGGTGGGTCGCAAATGAACCAGAATAAGATCCCGAAAGCTTCTCGTTCGCCATCCAAGCATCATAGCTTTCAGCTCGTCCAAGCCGTCCCATCCCATCGCCGGGACAAGCCCGCCAATTTGCTCGAAACATTCTCTCCGGTACATCTTCGTCGCTCCGCGGACATGGTACTCCGGTGATGAGTCAAGCTTCACTGTTGAGCCACTCGTGGTTGCGCAGTATCCGCCTGCGATACCCAGTTTGGGATCCTCCTCGAACTTCCGAAGCAACTTTTCAAAATAATCGGATTCGAAATCTAAATCGGCGTCGAGCTTGACGAGGAAATCAAACGGGCAATCCACTTCTGCCAATCCCCGATTGAAGGCATCCACAACATTTCGTCCGGGGGCTCGAACGCCTGTGCGTTGGTTGCGAAAAACTCTTATCCAGGGGACGCGAGCAGAGGCTTCGGCGACAACATCGGCAGTTCTATCGTCCGATCCGTCATCTACAATTATCCATAGCTTCGGCTTGACCGCTTGATTCAGGACTGAATTGATGGTGAAGCGGATATACTGCTCCTCGTTACGTGCAGGTGTGATTACAACGTAATCCCTTCTTGTGTTTGTCTCTTCTGCAGACTTGGACATTGGATGGTATTAGGACTTACTTTTGATGATATTTCACTAGACTTGCGACCAGATACGAAGAGCCAAAATTCTCAGGTAACTTCGCTCCTTGATAAAGAAATTTGTAGAACACGGGATACATGGAACTATCGTATTCAATGAGAAGGAGCCAACGGTAAGCGGTCCATTGTTCGTCCTTTGACCCACCGTTGCCGGCCACATCATGGGCAAGATACGTCTGCTTGTTAATCTTCCGGTCGAACGTGTTCACTAATAAATGGACATCGTCCTCTTTGAAAACGATCCCTTCGTGAACGCAATCCAGAATGAACGAAACCTCGAGCGATCCGTGACCAACGTCTTCGACAGTCTTTTGTCCTGAAAATGCAACGGTATTCACTGAAACATTCTCCTCTTTCTTCCATCCGGAGTATCCTTGGCCACCCCAATAATACCAGAGATACGCGTCACCGACCACCGACAGGTCTCGTTTGAGATTGGTCGCAATAGTTTGAGCCAGTCTGCGATAGTAGTCGTTATGAGTAAGATGGTTGAGCTGTATGAATGCACTGCCGGCCTGGGCTTCGTAGTTGTGAGGGACATTGACTCCATCGGACCAAGCCGGAGACCCTTTGGGGAGGTAGAAATGTTGGGTTTTTTCGTTCCACTCATCTGCTATATGTGCCTTCATCACTGCTTCTGCCTCAGTGAGGTATTGTCTTGCCTTGGACATCAGATACCGAAGCTTCACGCTGTCACGCATCACAACTTCCGAAAAAGACAGTAAGGAAGAACACATTACAGCGTCTTCGACAAGGTCACGCATCGGTAGACCGCCATCCACGTTCTTTGCGACTTTAAGATCCCAGTGTCTTCTGGAGCTCCAACCTTCTCCGCTTTTCCCTTGCCAATCCTTCAGCCCCATTCTGTCGTCACGATGAATGACCACTTCGTCGGCGAGTATTCCAAACGAATCAAGATAGGTTAGGTTCAGAGTGGCCTTGTACATAATGACCTCCGCCTGAAGCAAGCTGGCAACGCCCCATGCGTACCCTCCGGTGAAATTATACGCCGTATCATTCATCAAGAAATACCTGCGCAAATTCTCTTCCATGATGTTATATCTATGAATGAGGGAATCCCTGGTGACGATCGTTTGACCTGTCAACGATTGACTCACCAGGAGTAACAGGATCCCGAAGAGCAAATGCTTCTTCTTCATTGTTTGGCTCTATTCGTTGTTCATGAAAATGTAGGTTAGTTGTCACTAATCTTCACTGACAGCAGGATGGCGGATGCGTCCGCAAGCATCCAAGTCCCACTGAGAATAAATTCGCAAATAGGGTTTCTACTCATTCGTTTCCACTTTCAATCGATATGCAGCCAGGTTCCGAAGGGAAGGTATGTCATCCCAAACTGAGTAATCTACTCTACCGAACACAATCTGAGCCAATAAGTTCCTTATCAGGTCCGTCGATTTCCCATCAAATCGCGTCCCAATCGTGTCGCAATAGAATTTTGCACGAGAACGAACGTGCGGTTTTCCTCGAATGAGCTCCTTCATTGTCTCGACGAGCTCGGCCGGGTCTCGCAGACATTCTTCAACCAAGCCATGACGAAGGTATCCATAGTAATCGACAGGCGAGTCGGAAAAAGCGTAATAGATGGGATAGACGTTCATGAGTGCAGCTTCAAGCAGTATGCCCGATTCGCCCCCGAGAATCGCGTCGACAGTGCCGAGAAAATCAAAAGCATTCTGCGCCCTTGAATCAGAGAATCCGATACCCGTCATCTTTGAAAGGCGCTCCCATTCACGAAAATTCTTGTCCCCCGGATGCGGTCTGATGATAATATCCAGAGAAGAGATGTGTTGTTTGAGATGCCGACACAATTCTTCGACACGAGAAACGGGATCAAGCGTATTAACGCACACACCGAGCGATTTAACACTGTTCGCTGAGTTTATTGCTGTACTATAAGCATCGAATTTTGCAATCCCTGTGAGGAACACCTTTGTTTTCGACTCTCCGAGAAGGTCGTACTTTGTTAAGGCGTCTCTTCCATCCAAGAAAGCATAGTCAAAGGATAGGAGCGGGAACTTTCCTTCCGCGACCGATGCGTGCTGGATATAGATTGTCTGCACACACTCGTCCATTGCCGCCTTGGCGATCGTACGATTCAATGTCGAATGGTCGTTTGATACTACGAGACATGCCGGACGGATTTTTCGAAACAGCTTCCTCGAAGCAATGTAAAATCCGTACGACAGCCAGTACATATCAAATGCGATCTCGAATGACTTTCTTTGATAGCCTCTTGACCCAATGAATCGTGACAGAACCAACGGAAGAAAGAACAACGATGCCGCATACGCACTTGCGAGTGGAAACCGGCGTTCTCCATAGTTGCCGACGCCATAAAAGACCTGCTCGCCGGTCCGGTTCGCTATTGGGGACAAGGCATCCCGCTGATTCTTTGTTGCGACAAAAAAAACAACTTTTCCGGTCGGTTCTTCCCCCCTGCTCAACAACAATTGTTCGAGAAGACTTTTTCCAAAATGCCACATAAAGGAAGCTATTCGTACGGCGATGCCGCGACGCGGCATAGATGAATCCGAAAGCAGCAAATAGCCAGACCTCTCGGAACTGAAAATGAAATTGAGGTCAAAAATGTCAAGAGAACGAGCTTCTTTAGCCAAACCGAACATCGAACCCCCAGCCTGCAATTGGGACCTCGACCATGATATTCTTGGTTGGCCTTATTTCTAACTTCGTGCGCATTGCGAGATCATTTACTGACCGTTTGTTTTTCGTCCTTGTCACGAACCCCATAGCCCCCCCGCCGAGAGAGCTTCACCATACCGCTTGCTGAAAACAAAGTGACCAAGGGAGCAATTGGTGTATGAAATCTCCCCTCACCAAAATAAACAAGTACAGTGATTAGTATTGTCCCTGCGGTGCAGAGCAGCAGAAAAACATCCTCGCGTTTCAAACTGATTCCCACCATACCAATCAGGGCGGTTGCGAGAAGAAGATACCAATAGCCATCAGCATACGACGCAAGACCATAAATTATAAACCTGGGCACTTTTGTCCGATCCTGAATCGAGGCAAAAACAGCCCCGTCATCTCGTCCTATAAAGTGAAAAACTTTACGAAACAGATTAATTACTGCTGAAACAGGTTGGTGCAGAAAAAATCGGATCCCAATTTCGTAACCATTGCCTGAATACCCTTGTGATTTCAGTTCTTGCATTTCGTCTGCCGTAATAGCTCTGTAACTACCATTTGAAAGGGGATTATTTCCAATAAAGAAATTACTTTCAGAGTTATTTGATACCAACATGGGCTTCCCGAATGAACAGTAGTTTCTGATAGCCCATGGTAAGCACACCAGAAGAGCAACGATGGAAAGTAGAAAAATTCGCTTTACGCCTTCCGTTGTCGATTTCTCCGTAACAAAGAAGACAAACGCGGCAATGACAAGCAGAACATGGCTGGGTCGAGTCAAAACAAGCAATCCCAATATCCCCCCTGCTACAACTGACGATACCATCCATTTATTGTAGTATTCCTTTATCAGAAAAAGGAATAGGACGAGAAGAAAGGTTTGGAGGGGTTCACTGAGTAATGAGGCAATACCGCCGAACTGACCTAGGAATGGAATTTGGAGTATGGCAGCTATTCTCGCAGTTGTTCTACCAATGATCGTCGTACCCAGGAAATAAGTTAGAATGATGGTACCTACAGAGATGAACAACCCTATGCACCTTGCCCAGACCTGCGACGGTCCCAGAATGATATAGGACAAGGCAAGAAGCAATGGCCAACCTGGTGGTCGCCACGCCGTAGCTGTGCCATGTTCATCAATGTAACCTTTTCCTTCTGCCATTGAGACAGCCAATCTGTGATAATCGTAACCATCTTGTTCAAAGATTGGGGGACAGAATGAAATCCACAGTCCACGAAAAAGGGAGCTGAAAACTATCACATACACCATGAACCTAATCTGAGATAATTCCGATACCCAGGATAAGAATCGTCGAACGATCTGCGTTACAGTTTCCCTCATCGACACTCACAATTTTTCATAGACATCCTTGGTTTTCCGTGCTACCGAAAGATAATGATTTCTTTCTAAAGCCACCTTTTGCGCTGACTTAATGAGCATCTGTCCCGCATCCCGGTTGGTCAATTGCTCAATACACTCAGTCATCCTTTCAACATCACCAACGTCCGTTAGAAAGCCCGTAACACCGTTCTGGATCATGTGAGGGATCCCTCCGACCTTTGTTGCTACGACTGGCAGACCAGCCGCCATCGCTTCTGCTACCACCATCGGCGCGGTTTCGGCTTCAGAGGTTAGCAACAAACACGACGACCGTTTCATCAAGATAACCAGCCCATGTGGCTCAAGATATTTATGCCAGATTACACGATTGACCATTCCGTGCTCTTCAATCAAATCTACTACATGCCGTTTATAGTCGCTCGAAGAAGAAAGTTGACTCACAATATGAAGATGAGCATCGGTGATCCGCGAAGTAACGAGAATGGCATCTTCAATTCTTTTCCGCGGAGTAAGGCCGCCAACAAAGAGGATGTTCGTCCCCGGAGTACTTCCTGCGCTATTCTCCTTTTCAGATGCGGCGGAAAAGAAAAGAGGGTCAACAGGATTTTCAACATCGTACAACGCGCCACGGTACCCATTGTTCTTCAACCAATCGGAAACATACGGAGAGATAGAAATGACGTGTTCCGAATTTGTTACTGCCTCACGTTCTAATAAAACATCTAAATCGTTAGCTTGCGCAAGATGTGCCGGATAATCGCTGGCAATACCATGAATAGTGACAACAACGGGAAAAGAGGAGCCAAACATTGCATGGCTGTAAATCCCAGCCCCTTGAACATGAACAATATCCGGCTTCAGCATTCGAAGGTAACGCAGTATAGTTCGCCGGGGCGCTTCCAGCGGAAACAGTTTGCGCAAAATCTTGTTCGCGTATGGTACAAAGTGATATTTCACCTTGCATCGCTCATAGACTACCGGAGCAACGACGTCGCGACGAAGGGCTACGACTGAGACTTCGACACCGATCTCTGCGAGCCCCTCAGCTAAATTCTTCACCCACGGGTAAGGATGCTCGTTGGGCCATGAACTTGCATTCGCCTGAACAAACGGCGCAATCGGGTAATTTGCGAGGATAGCAACTTTCATCGTTAAGAACTAATACTTTCCAAATACGAAACCAGCTTGCCGTATGTCTGTTCAATGGAGACATGGTCCTCAGCCCACTTACGCACAGAAGTTCCTAATCTCCTTCGCAATACCTCGCTTTCCATTATACGCACAACCTGTTCGCCAAAACGAACAGGGTCATCTTCAGTAATGATTCCTCCGACGTGCTCCAATCCCATCCCCTTGACCGCAGACGTTGTCACAACGCAAGGAATGCCAAATCCCATTACCTCATAGATTCTTGTCCTTTCCCCATACGAGACTTGGAAGGGGCATACAAAGCATTTTGTATTCTGAAAATACTCGGCTACATTTTCCACATAGCCGGTGACGATTGTATTGCTGTCTTGCAATGCAATCACCTCAGGGAGAGGGTTGCTCCCAACGATGAGAAACTTCGCATCAGGGAAGCGTCGTCGAACTTTTGGAAACACCTCATGTTTGAAATATGATGCCGCTCGGGCATTCGCGATAGAGTTCATCGCACCGTAGAAAAGAACGTTGTTGCCGACAATCGTTTGATCGTTTTGTAGCTTGGGCATTTCGATTCCCGTAGGGCAATAAAAAACAGACTTGCAATGAAGATCTTCCTCAAAGTAGCGCTGATCTTCTCTCGACAGGGCTACCAAGCCATCAGCCCACTTCAGCGCTTTTTTCTCGCTCTCCTCCATTCTCTTCAGGTAGACGGCACGACGAAAGACGGCAGCTTTTGATCTTAATGCCAACAGTTTGCCCATCCTGTCAGACTGAACATCAACGGTATCGATGACAATCTTCGATTTACCCTTCTTCCTGTTCAGGTAGCTGATAAACGTGTCGTGGGCCAAATAAAACAGAAGCACAACGTCAAAATCATTCAAATCGATACCATCTTCTATCCTTTGCGTCAAAAGCCGGATAGCTCTATGCTCGTCATATGAGTACTTGCCAAAAAATTTGAAGTAGTAATTTCCAAGCCTGTTTTTCAGTCGTTGGAGGTAAGTCCGCCGCGGAAGACTTGCAGCAATAATTCTTAACCTTTTGTCGTGTCTAAAGAAATATTCCACGTTGCTGCCGATATCCGCGGGTACGACTCCCAGCCACGTCACTTCAAATTGTTCGAGGACCGATCGAAGTAAGTTATAGAATCTCCTATCGGCACCACACCGCACCTCAGCCCGAAAGATCTCAGAAACAAGAAGCAGTTTCTTTTTACCGCTCATTCAGGAGTTCCTCAATTTCGATTTTTGTCACCGCACGAAAATCCCGTCTTCCGACGCAATGCATTATCTTTGATTAATCAGACGTGCAGATAGATAGTACTTGTAAATCAGGTACGTCCCGGCCATAATGACGAGCAGGATGGCGATCCTGATCAACAGGTTCAGCGAAGGAGGAATCGTCATTGTCAGGAACATACCGGCAGCAAGGGATCCAATGATCGCCAGAAGAAGCTTGACAGGCAGCGGCTTCTTCAGAATTCTCTGGAATGTGAACCAGTGCAGGAAAACATCGAACGCCGCGCACACAACGTACGCCAAAGAAAATGTTGATGCCCCAAACCTGGCAGCGTACCAAAGAATGGGCAATTGAACCACTGTCCTGATGGTCGTTATCACGGACAACAAGTTCTGCCTATCAAGAGCCCCAAAGAAGACCCCGGTCAACCACACAAAACTAAACAAAACAAAAAACCATGTTTGAATCGCAATGACGTTGGCCGATTCCAAAAACGCCTTCCCGTAGAGTATCAGTATCGCCTCCTGTCTGAACAAGGTCACCACGAAGGCTGAGGATATTCCCAGGACAAGGAGAAAAATGTAGGAGAGTTTCATGATTTGATAGAAACGTTCCTCATCTCTGACAGCCAACGCCGAAACGCGCGGGAACAGTGCAGTAAAGGCATTTGCCAACACAAGCTGAAGGGGATTAAGAATCTTAAAGGCCAGATTGTAATAGCCTACTTCCGACGCTCCGCTCTGCTTGAACAGGAACAACATCGGAAGCTGATTCGTGCTGGCTGTCAGCAAAGCGATCCAAAAATAGGGAATGCTTTCTCCAATCATCCGTTTCTTGAATTTCCGGTCGTTATCGAAATCGTCGTTGTACTTGAGAATACGGGCATTCAGTACCATGTAGTAAAAAACCGCCGTCTTGATTACCTGGAGAGCGACACTAATGAATACAAGGTTGAAAACAGTGATGAAATTCGTCGGCAGGACGTACACGATGATGACCCAGAACAGGGTGTAGTAAAAGTTCAGCTTAGCAGGAATCGTCATGTGTTCCAAGCCGGTCACGACGATCTCAATCGAATCGAACACGATATTTGAAACTATGAGGACAAAAGCAAGGAAAAAGTAATTCTTCTGCGATGGCTCAAAGAATTGATAATAGCACAACAACCCTGCTATTGAAACCGCTGTCGTCGCTATCCTCAGCACCAAAACATTCCTGAGCACATTCCTGGACGAAAGAGGCGTTCTCGAAACAAATCGAACCACTACCTGCCTCATCCCAAACGCGGCGATAATTACCAGAAATCCTACATGAACAAAAATGATATTATACTCGCCATACCCTGCGGGGCTCAAAGCTCGTGTAATGCGGATACTCGAAAGGACTGTCAGGGCTTGAACGGCAAAATTGGAGCTCGTTAGAGCTGCCCAGTTGCGCAGAAACACATTGCTCTTCAACCTGGCTACGACCGTTCTGATTTCTCGAAGTGCCATTACCATAAAGTCAGGTACCTGACGGATTGACTATATCGGAGTGAGGCATGTCGCCTGAGGGAACTGGTGGCTTCGGCAGGTAACGGCAATCGTACTCATCAAATGTGGCCTTGAAGCGGTGTGGAAGCAGGAATTGCATTACTCGAAGGTTCCTGATCGTCCATGTTCAGAGTCGCTAGCGAGCTCATTGCCCAGCCGGCAGTTACGGCCATGATGGAAGTCGAGAATGGAATAAGCCATTGCTGGTATATGAATAGGTACACTGCAGTCGACGCCAATGACAAACCTGCAATCGTTGCACGCGCATTTCGTTGAGATGCCCCCTTCCTTGCACAGGTTACGCCCGCTATGAAATTGACGGTAAACAAGAAAAGTATCAGAACTAATCCTACTACTCCCAGGATGGCCAGAACATAACTGAAACCCACATCAACCACATAATGCATTGTCCCCTCCGAATAAAGCGAGAGTCCATGTCCGAACCACGGCTTTATAAGCCACAATGCAAGAACAATAAACATAGAGTGAATCCTTGAGCCAAAAGTTCCTGTTTGGTTCTGTATATCAGACAACCCCTCAACTACTCGGTTCAACAATTCATCCCACACCTTATCTCCACTGGAGAAAGTCACGAGCCAGTAGGCTACGAATGCAGCCAGGGAAAAAAGTAGAGAAATCCTGACGATTCTTCTGATATTAAGGCTTGCATGTTTTCTCAAGATCAAGATCTGAACCAGCAGACTCAAGAAGATACTCAGCCACATGCTCCGGAAAAACGTCAAAAGAATTGTCACGAGGAATACAGACATTAATGGGATGTAGCTCACTGTCCTCCGCACAAGAGTAGCGCCGCAAAGCAAGAGAAAAACAATGGCTACCCAATTCGATATCGGCAAATTTACACGAGCAACAGGACCCATCATCTCTTTGTTCCCGGGCCACGCGCCAATATTGTACCAAGGAGAGTCAAACAGATTCTGTGTGCCGTATAAGCTCTGGCTAATTGACAATACGGAGCCGACAACGGCCAGAAAAAGTCCCCCAGCGATCATAGATGTAACTCTTCGCGGCGAATCCAAAATCGCAACAGTCGGGAAAAAAAGCAAGTACGGTTGCATCTGCCTGAGATTAAGAAAAGATCCATAATGAGACTCTGTCTGGTCGAATATCAACCGGAGGCCGAAGTAGGCTAGAAAAACCACCCAGGACAACTCAACAAGCTTGAAACCTTTTTGCGCAGCAAGTTTCTTGCGTTGACGCAAGTACGACGGAAAAGTAAAAGTTAACAAAACAAGATAGAGTAGGTCAGTTACAATAGCATCTGGAATCTTGAATAAACCAAAAGTGAGTGCACAGACTACTATGTATAGGACAGACAACATGTCTTCAGGAAATCTCGCTTCGGTCGTTGTGCGTTATCGTCATACAGCACGTCAAAACATTCTCCTGTTTACGCAAGATCACCTCCTAGATTTTCCGCGCATCAAGATGCGTACAAGTGTCGATACGTCGAAATTGCTTGGAGCCGGAACCAGGGTTGTTGAGTTCGTTGCTGCAACTATCGCATCATTCAAAAAAGAAAGATCTTCCTTTGTATCCACATCAAGCCTTATTTCTGGAAAAGCATATTCCGGAGGAGCCGAAAGAGTCAGCATGGTGAACTCCCCAGGGTTGTCCCAGATGAAGCTCGTTACGTGCTCCCTCTGACGTTTCTCCGTCGCCGTTTCACTTAGACGAAACAACAGTTCAGATGTCAAGACCTCGGCCCCGAGGCCGTCAACGTAGTTGTTTCCAAGCCTGGGCACATGGTTAAAAGCATAGTCTGGCCTCCTTTCCAGGAATAGACCCACAACTCTGTCGATCTCAGAAGCGCAAATCAAGGGGTTGTCTGCGCAAATACGGACCACTATGTCAGCACTGGAATATCGCGCTGCCCTGGCAAAGCGTGCAAGCACATCGTCTTCTTCCCCACTGACACACGTGACTTTCAGCCGGCCGGCTTCATTCCGAAGAAAATCATTTTCTGGGCCATACGGCACTGCGAGGACAACTTCATCTAAAGATTTGCTGTCCAAACACCTCCGGAGAACCCATTCTATCAGGGGGCACCCTGCCAAGTTGGCTTTCATTTTGCCGGGGAACCGTTGTGACCCCATTCGTGCCTGAACTATCCCAACAATCTTTTCTTTCTTCGACACTGTTCCTTAGTCCTGCAATGGATCTGCCACTGAACGATGAGTAACGCACTTCATAACTCGAACATTAGACCGTTACCCCAGTACTTCTTTCAATGCCCGATGGACTCTCAGAGGGAAATCATCGTCCATCTTAGCAAAGATCGGCAAGGCGACCGCTTTATCGAGAATCCGCTTGGATTCCGGGAAAGCCTCCGCAAGGTTGGGATATCTGCTCACCAGTGCTGGCATGTGGTTCCACGTCCCCGCATAATGCCACGTGATTGCCTCGGGAAGAATTTTCGTACCAGCTCGCTGCTTCAAGAGCGCTTCACGGCAAGCACGAGCAGTCGCATTCGAATCAACGAAAAACACCAGGGCATCCGCTGTTTCCTCAGTGGCATTGGGGCGCTTTCGAAACTGAATGCTTTTGAAGTCTCTTAACTCTTCAAGAAGGCGACCCTTGTTCTTACGTTGCATTTCTATCACGGTGCCCAGTTTCTTGAGTTGTGCCAGACCCACGGCTCCCTGAAGTTCTGTCATCCTGTAATTGAAGCCGCTGCCGCTTCGGGAATCCTCCCAGCGCGGGAGAGCCGGGTTGTTCTCATGTCCGTGGTCATGATACGCCTTTGCTTTCATAAGGGCCTCCTTGTTCCTGCAAACAACCATGCCTCCTTCCCCGGTGGTCATAGTCTTGGCAAAATCAAAACTGTAGGTACCCGCATCTCCAATCGTGCCGAGGTATTGTCCGTTCAGTTTCGCACCGCACCCCCACGCCGAATCCTCGATGATTGGCAAGTTATGCATTCGAGCAACGGGCACAATTTTTCCCATGTCTGCCGGTATGCCGAGCATGTGTACGACAATAATTGCCTTTGTCTTCGGCGTTATTTTTTTCTGCAAATCCCGGTAATCCATATTGAGGGTCTCGTTCACTTCCGTGATCACCGGCTGAGCGCCTGATTCTATGATTGCCTCGACAGTCGCCACAAAAGTGAATGATTGGGTGATCACCTCATCACCCTGCCCTATTCCAAGAGCAGCCAGAGCGACGCGCAGCGCGGCACTCCCGGATGTAACTGCCAATGCATCCTCACATCCCATGTATTTTGCAAATGCCGTCTCAAAGTCGCGAACCTTGTAGACACCGTTTCTCAACTGGTCAAAACTGTGGCGGAATAGGATGCGACTTCGATTGAAAAGATCATTAACCTCTTCCTGTTCTTCAGATCCAATTAATTCAAATCCAGGCATAAAATTTCCTCTTGATATATATTATACACGAAAAGCATTTCCCGTTCGAGGATTTGTCCTCAAAAGCACCGAATGTACCCTTATCATCGGCCTAAATCTTGCCCGATGAAGAAAGCGTAAAGTTTCTGGAAGTACCTCAACAGATGACTTTCTAGGGCATGAGTTACATTTAATAACCAATCGGTCATTGTTTAATGTGTGATGAGTCGTTCAATGAATTTTCCCATCACGTCATCCGGTAGCGCGACAGGATTAAGCTCCCGGGCTGACTTTAATGAATTCCTACAAAACTCCAAGAATTGTGGAATATGTTCTCGCCTTACCCCAAAACTGCTCAGGTCACTGGGAATCCCCAGGTCCGAAACAAACCTCTCAACGCAAACGACTACGTTGTCGCTTTTCGTCTTTGTGTCCTTATTTTGATACTCGCCTCCACCGAAGACATCAGCCAGTTCAGCATAGCCGTAGTATCCCAGCTCATGATTGAGTCGGGCAACTTTAGCGATCAATGCCCCGCCTGCAACACCATGGGGCACGTTGAAATGTGTCCCCAGAAGATATGACAGGCTTGCGGCAGGACCGCTCGATGAGTTCGAGAGAGCAATCATGGCTAGATACGCAGCGAGCTGCATCCTTCCGCACAACTCAAGATTGTTGGTATCTTTTTTCAGAAGCGGCAGCGTGGTATATGATAATCTCAGCGACTCTCTCGCAAAGAGGCGATTCAAATAGTTTTCTTTCTTGCTGAAATAACTCTCAAAAGCATGCACGAATGCATCCACGCCCGATGACACCACAACAGGCCCAGGAGCACCAGAGGCCATGAGCGGGTCCAGAATCGCCAAGACAGGATAATTAAGCGACGAATTTATGCCCATCTTCACTCTGCTCTGCAAATCAATAAAAGACGCATTATAAACCACCTCACTCCCCGTCCCGGCAGTGGATGGAATTGCGATCACCGGGAGGGGCTGGTTCAGGTGTTCGGGAAAACCACGATACTCCAGTGCTGCGCCGTGGTTCGTGCATAAAATCGCAATTCCTTTTGCGGTGTCTAGGACACTTCCACCTCCGATAGCGACGATGCCGTCGATTAAAGGCGTATCGCCGTTCTTAAATCTGCATTTGACAACATCAAGATACTGGTATGTGGGCTCGAATGATTCCCGGTACTCCTCAACAATGACACTCCTGCAAACCTTTTTTATCTCATCAACAACTCTGCGTACTGCCTGGCTTCGGTCGAGCAGATTTCCATCGACAACAAATCCGACTCTATCAAGGGACAATTCACGCAGATACTGAGACAATAGATTCGCAGAGCCAACCCCATAGCGCATTTTTGTTCTTAGAACAAACGCAAAATCATCCGTTAAAAACGATGAGTTGTAGATATTCATTGACATATGATTATCATTGATAGCTGCTACGCTAAGATATTCGATGACATGAAATTCAGTGCCAACCGGTTGATTGTCTATTCTAAATCCCGCCAATGGAGGAGGTCATCTTCTTTCAGATCCGCGATAACCCTCATGCCAATGACTTCATCCCAGAACTGAGGGCTAATACCAATGCCCGGTCGTTTGTACGTAATCATATCCTCAGTCAGAATAGTCCCTTTGGGAACGTTCTTTTTCAGTACAATGGACCTGCGCGCGTTTTTCCTGCTGATCATTTCAGTAGGAAGAGGATACTTGGAAAGCGACCCATTCAGCCGGTCAAGCTTCGCGAGGTTCTTTACGAACACTTTCAAGTCCCTCACATCCATCGCGTGGTAGTGGTCATTGCCGGGCAGACTCTTATCATAGGTAAAATGTTTTTCGATGATAACCGCACCCATCAGGAACGCCGCGGTTAGTGTCAGCATGGTCGGATCCGGCAGTGTATGATCGGAATAGCCAATAATGAGGTCGGGAAAAGCCTGATGAAGTCCATGGATCATGCGCAGATTGGCATTTTCGTCGGCAGTGGGATAATTGAGAACGCACTGGAGAAGTGCAAGCTCTTTGCAGCCATGGGAGCGTAATTCATGAACTGCCGTCTCGATTTCCCCCAGGGTCGATGAACCTGTTGACAGAAGGATCGGTTTGCCTTTCTTCGCTATCTTCCGAATGAATGGGAAATTCGTGATGTCAGCAGAAGCAATCTTGTAAAACGGCAGCAGTGGATAGAGAAACTCTATTGCGTCGTCATCGAACGGGGTAGAGATAAAATCGATACCGACCTTCTTGCAGTGTCCAGCCAATTCCACAAACTCTCTGGCGCCAAAGGAGTCATGCTTCTTGAAAAGTTGATACTGACTCGTGGTCGGCTCTTTTGTGGTATCCCAGTATGCCGGGGAGTGCTTTGACGCCAGTGTTTCTGCCTTGTAGCTCTGAAACTTGGCGGCATCAGCTCCGCCTTCCTTTGCCTGTTCGATCAATTCTTTTGCCTTCGCCATCGATTCCTCGTGGTTCACGCCAATTTCTGCAATGACGTAAGGCATCGAATCGGGCGTTATTACTCTCTTTCCGAGCGTGATTTTGTTCATAGTTTTTCCAAGCATTGGACGACTTTTGTTAGTATGTTGGCCTTCCCTTTCGAGAAATCGTATTTCTTTAATCCGTCGGAAATGTTCTTTCTCAGGGAAGAGCTATCAAGCGCTTCAACAATTCTACGTGCAAGCACACCGTCAGAAACGTCACTGTGCAACCCGAGAAAAATCATGCCTGCCTGCTTTGCAAACATATGCTTCATCTCCCTGTCATTTGCTGCAATCACTATCGCGGGGACCCGAAGCCACGCTAACTCATAGACAGTCCGGCCGGCAGACGTCATGACAAGGTCAGAATTGACCATATACTCGGAGATTTTTTTTGTTCCTTTGGTTACGTAGTCTATTCTCTCTTTATCGTTTTCGTCCAGGCCGGCAATATAGCTGCTGAGTTCGTCTCGGTGGACATATCCCGGACCTGTCAACACAGTGATCGTAAATTGTCGAGAAGGAGCCAACGGCAGGAGGGCGCGCAAGCAGCGCAGGGTAAGATTATTGTTGTCAGTTCCACCAAACGATACCAGCACGTTGGTGACACTTTCGCGGAGCACATACGCCGGAGCGGTGAAAAACTCAGATCGAAGCGAAAAATATTCGTGCCCTACGAGCATGTTTGGAGATTTAGATTCCTGGTAAAGAGCATTAATGACAATATCAGCGCTCTCCGCGCCAGGTCCCTCATCTTCGAAATTAATGACAGCGATATGCTTCTCTTTGAGTGGGCGAATGTACTCACTTGAAGTGTCGAGTATATCATTGATAACCAAATCAGGGGAACAACCTAAGACCGCATCGAGTAGTGATTCGTCCTTCTTCTGGATAGAAGTCGGGAATAGGGATTCAGAGATATAATCATACGCTGAGGAACTCTCCTTTGTACAGAGGAACTGAACCTCGTGGTCGTTCAACTCCTGAGCGAGCATGAGACTCCGATAAACGTGTCCCATTCCAAGCGCGGGATATCCGGCAACGACGAAAAGAATTTGTTTTCGTCTCAGCAGCTTTTCGGCGACCCACCAGTCATTAAACGTATTGATTTCGACCGCGTGTGTTTGATGAAGATAGAAAGGTTTCCCGACGTTCCCTATGTATCCACGCTCACCAATGGCACTTCTTTTCATCACGAAAAAAGCTCCAGTCTCCTTATGCATAGAGCCCGTTGCACCACTGCTGGCTATCTCGTGAAAACTTGGCCGGTAGGTTTTCTCGTATACCCAACTCCGCTGAATTTCTTCTGAAACACTGAAGACTGCATCGACATTCAATTGAGCATCGAGATGCTCGATGGCCTCGCGAAGATCTCTTTCCCGAAGAAGTGGAGATGACGGGCCCAGCCAGACGACAAAATCGAAAGCCGACTTGTTCTTTGATTCCAGCTCATGCAGCAGCTCAAGTGTAATGGTGTCGCCAAATCTCCTTGGAAATCTTTCTGCTTTTGCTACCAGAACGGAGCGAACACCAAGCCGTCTTGCCAGCAGCTCAATTTCTTCA
Source organism: Bacteroidota bacterium (assembly GCA_049515655.1). GTDB lineage: Bacteria > Bacteroidota > Ignavibacteria > UBA10030 > SZUA-254 > JBEKTW01. The sequence continues at coordinate 280,730 of JBEKTW010000001.1, read as the reverse complement.
TCGTCGCTCAGGACAACAACATTCTCAGCTAGCGCCACTTGCTTCGAGACTTGAACAGAATAGGATAACAAGGGTTTTCCGTCCAGAAACCGAACGAACTTCTTGGGAATATGATGACACGATCCCATGGCAGGAATAAAAATCGTCGCAGAATGCTGTTTCTTCGACACGGAATATCTCAGATGTTTACGCTCGATACAGGTTCTTGCAGCGACCGTTCACTATGTTTCTCGTATCCACAATCGGCACCGTGAACTTGGAAAAATCTAACTGCTTGTACTGATCATGCGCAGTTGCTACAAGGATCAGGTCGAAGTCATTCGAGACTTGAACGGATTTCCGTCCGGCAAATTTCGGGAATTCCCTTGTCAGTCTAATGACCGGAATATGAGGATCGTTGTAAGCTACCATTGCACCGAGTGCCTCCAACTTATCCATGAGATGATAGGAAGGGGACTCCCGGTCGTCATCAACGTTTGCTTTGTAGGCAAGCCCTAACAATAGAATTCTTGATCCTTTCAATGGCTTCCCGACATCATTCAGGGCTTCACCAACTCTCGATACCACGAAGTCGGGCATTGCCGTGTTTATTTCGCCTGCAAGCTCGATAAATCGTGTGCTCACACCATACTCGCGCGCTTTCCAGGTTAAATAAAAGGGGTCGATCGGAATACAATGACCGCCCAATCCTGGGCCCGGATAGAAAGGCATATAACCGAACGGTTTTGTCCTGGCAGCTTCTATCACCTCCCACACATCGATCCCCATTTTCATGAACGTAACCTTCAGCTCGTTCACCAAAGCAATGTTTACAGCTCGAAAGATGTTTTCGAGGAGCTTGGCTGCTTCCGCAACCCTTGCAGAAGAAACGGGAACGACCTTGGCGACAATCTGCTGATATAGTTCTGTAGCGGCTTTCAATCCTTCCGAGGAAGTCGAACCGACAATTTTCGGAATAGTCCCGGTTGTGTATTCACTATTGTTAGGATCTTCTCGTTCCGGCGAGAATGCTACAAAGAAGTCTTCGTCGACCTTCAGGCCGCTTCTTTCCAGGATCGGGACCATGATTTTCTCCGTGGTTCCCGGATACGTCGTCGACTCCAAGACAATGAGCTGCCCCTTGCGAAGAAACGGAACCATCGCCTCACAAGTTGACACAATGAACGACAAATCGGGTTCCCGATTCTTGGTTAATGGAGTCGGAACCGCGATTAGAACCGCATCACAATCTCTGATATGAGAGAAATCGTCGGTCACTTTCAAACGGCCCGAATCCACGGCATTCCTCACTCTCTCGTGTGGGATATGCTTTATATACGAACGCCCATGTCTCAGAGATTCGATCTTTGTAGGATCGATGTCAAATCCGACAGTGGAAAAAGCTTTCTCTACGAAACACTGCAGCAAGGGAAGACCGACATAACCAAGACCGATGACTCCCACGGTGGCTTTTCGCTGCTGAATTTTCGAAATTAATTCATTCCCCATATCATTACACCTTGGTTCTTGACAAACTGCCGGCTCCGTTTACGTTGTTGGTTTCATATGAGCTCTACCGACCCCCTTCGATGAGGTCCTATCATGAGCTTGCACTCTTCTCGGTTTTTGATTTCGGTAGAACCTTGCCTACCTTGGAGATTGTCTGGATAAGACTCTGAGCAACAGTATCGTAGACCTGGGCAAAAGCATGGTCTTCATCTCGAAGCTGGTTCAAACGATGACTTAGGCCATACCAACTTGTGCAACCGACAAAGCTCAAGAATGCTGCGGCGAATACGTAGATACGGCGTGGCGGTCCGCTTTTCTTTGCAGGTGCTCTTGCCACATCAAGAACTTGAACAATCGGGGTATTTTTTATTTCGTCCAGTTTCGCCAATTCATACTGCTTTTTTAGCTCAATGAAAAGCGCGGAATTGAGCTCAACGTCCCGTGCAAACCGATCCTGCTCCAACAACAATTGAGGAGATTGCTCAACCTTGCGATTCTTTTCGCGAAAATCTTTAAGCTTCTCCTCGGATTTTGTCAAATCCTGATTGACTTCTGACAACCGCTGTTCCAAAAACTTTCTTTGCTCTGATGCATTTGTCCGCCGAAAATTCCTCTGGTAGTAGTCCAGTTCTGCAGTGATTTGATTTGCAATGTCCGCTGAGAGTTGTTTTTCCGTAGTTGTCACTTTGAGTGTAACGATAGTGGTTTTCCTGTCAACCTCGATAGTAATAAGACTTCCACGAAGCTTCTTCAGGCACTTTTCATAATTATATACGGAATCCTCATCGTCATAACCATAAAACTGAATCAGGGTGACTTCCGACGGAAAAGATTCTGTCCTATACTTGTGGTAAATGACATTCTGAAGAACTCGTTCGCTTGCCAAAATATCCGGATACAACTGGGACGGTGAAACAATTTGATTCCCTATTCCGGCAGCGCTGGCGATCTCCTGGAGCCCACCCAATTTCCCCGCAAGATTCATGAGCTCAAGGTCGGGTAGAATGGTTGTTTGAGCTTCGTACGTGCTATGCATCATGAGACATAATCCCGCAATCACAATCGAGGTGCATAAGACGATGAGTCCAATTCGCTTTCGGTGGGGCCATAGGACCTCGAACAATGAGGTGAGTCCCAATGAAGAATTTTTCGTACCTATGTCTGATGAAGTGACGAAGGTCTCCTTCTCAGTTTGTTTGCTGTCGTGGTTCATCAATGGATGTTAGCCTGTTGTTTGGTCGTTAGTCATTCGGACTTGGTTCTTAGTTCTTAGTTCTTAGTACTTCGTTCTTGGCTGTCAATTCAAAATTAAAAATGAAAAATTAAAAAACAGGTTCTGTCATATCTCATCATCTCACAATCTTCCATTCTCCCATTCACCGTTTCACCCTTTCTCCCACTCATCCCTCCATCCCTTCCCCATCTAGCTTCTTGCTTCTTGCCTCTTAGTTCTGGCTTTTGGCCATTGGTTCTTGGTTCCTGGCACCTAGTTCTTCGTACCTCGTTCTTGGTGCCACGATACGATTTTTTTTACTTTTTAATTTTTAATTTTGACTTGTGCTACTTTTTCGTCACCTGATAAACGATATATGCCAACGTCGCGCCGCTCGTCAAGATTGCAAACGTGTCTTTGATCGTTGTCCCCCAATCGAAGCCGGGACCGGTCTGCACAGGAGGCGGAGGAGTTCTATAAACGACGACACTCGCGCCGTCCGCTACCTCCGGGTCGGCGCGGAACCAGCCGAAGTTTACTCTCTTCGACTCGCCCGTCGGCTGTGTCAGAACCGCGTAATTCGCGCTATCGGTCAATCCCCCGGCGCGATTGATGTAATCCTTGACATCGTCGCCCTCGAGAAACGAAAGCAATCCGGGGTTGTTAACCTCTCCCGACACCAGTACGGTATGAGGAACCGAAGGCACGTGAATGCTGTCTCCGCTCTGGAGAATCACATCGTGAACGATATCCCTCTTCAAATATGCCTTTTCGAAATCCAGCAGCATGCGACGGCCGCCGCGATGGAGCTGGGCCCCACCGAGGTACGAAGTCTTCGTCATGCCGCCGGCACGGTCGATCAACTCCGAAAGTCGCTCTCCCTTTTCCTTAAGAGCATAGACTCCCGGAAACATAATGTCCCCGGTGACTTTCACGTCCTGCTGTATTTTGTAATCCGGATTCGGAAAAACGAGAACCTCATCCCTGTGGTGCAATATGAACTCCGAGCTGGAGAGCGCGGTGTCGGATTCTCCCCCATGGTTGCCTCCGTTCTTCAAAACCCGAGAAAAATCGTTGGACAGTCTTGGATGCAGGATCAGTACAAGCGAATCACCCTTGATGCCGCCCGGGCGCAGGCGAGAAACTTCGGCCTGCAGAATGTCGGCTTCCTGCGTGAACCCCCCCGCCTGGAGGATGAGGTCCGCAAGCGTCATATTGCCCTGCAATAGATAACGACCCGGCTTTTTCACTTCGCCGTAGATATTGACGTATTTGTCCTTTACCTCGATTGCCTCCGTAGAGTATATTCTTACCGTGTCCTGAGGCATCAGCTTGATGTCAGACTGTGCATCGTCAAGAACTTTCTTCAGGTCGAACGATATCTCGCTTCGGGTAAGCCGGTCGTCATTCAGTCGGCTGATGTGGGCGAGGTCGGTGTACGTTTTAGGCTGTATCCCTTTTGCGGCTGCGATGAGGTCACGAACGGTCTGTATTTTGTCCAGCTCGTATCTGCCGGGTCTCCAGACAGAACCCTCGGCATAAACGTAGTTCCTTTTCTCTTCGAGGATGGAAAACACTTCCGTTTCGTCGCCGTCATAGAGCACGACATCTTTAATTTTCTTGTTCAGGAGGTCGCTCAGAGGGACATCGACAACAATCCGGTCGACGATCCCTTTTGTCCGATCGGCAAACGGCTTCACCCGGTCGATCTGGGCGTTACCGACATAGGCGGTCGGCAATAATCCTCCGCAGAGGTCGAGAAACTCTGAGAGATTCTCATCCTCCTTCAACTCATAAATGGCCGGGCGGCGGACCTCGCCGCGGATTGAGACTGTCTTTCCCCTCGGGGAAACGAGAATCAAGTCGTCGTTCTGGAGGCGGACATCGCTCGTCTTGTCACCCCGCAAAAGAAAATCATATAAGTCGACGACTGCCACGACTTTCTTGTCTCTGACCACCTTGACGGAGCGCAGGCTTCCCCGAACCAACGGTCCGCCCACGGCGTACAAAGCGTTGAACACTGTCGCATAGCTGCTGATGGTATAGCCGCCGGGATGCTTCACTTCACCCATGACGAAAACTCTGAGCGGTCGCAGTTTGGCTATGGTGACGTCCATAAATACCGTCGAAGGCGTGGCAGCAAGGCCGGAATAATACTTGGAAAGCTGGTTCCTGAGCTTGTGTTCAAGCTCGCGCAGAGGCGTCCCCATCACGAACACCTGGCCGACATTGGGGATAAAAACATTGCCTTCCGAGTTGACGTCCAGCTCATACTGGAACTCCGCCTGCCCCCAAACGGAGAGCATCAGGGCGTCACCCGGGCCTACCAGGTACCCGGGGTCGATGGGACCGACAGCGTTCGGCTCAAAAGCAGATGGAATATTCTTGAAGATATCGTAGCCGAAGTATTCAAGGCCGTAGGCGCCTGTCACCTTCGTTGTATCGGGGAACGCCGGCGGTGGAGGCTGTGCAGCCAGCGGCTGAACGCCGATTTTCGTCGTCTCCGGAACTGCAATCGACACACCCGTCGCGGAGGGAGTGACTGCACCTGAAGTGACCCCTTTGCCCTGGATGAACTTCGACAAATCAATACCGTTATCTTTTGCATACTGGAGTGCTTCGCTTTCAGAGATCCCCATCTGGTTCAGCATCTGGTGAATGTCCGACGAGCTCATGTTATCGAACATTCCTTTTTTGTACATCTCGATAAGTTTCGACTTATCGATCGTTCCCTGGCCGAACGCCAGCGAGCAGGCGCACACCATCAAACCGATTACGAAAAGATATTTCATCATTTTTCCCATGTTAGACCCTGCAGTTGAAAAAGATTATTTTGAAAAATATTCATATCACTCACTTGGCTGCGTGCGCTTCGGCTCGCCCGCCGAAGCGGCGAGCGGGCAGGCAGGCGACCAGATCCCTCCCCCCTTATCAGCGGGGCTCGGGATGATCGGGCCCGTGTGACCGCAAGCATTCCACACTATTTCAACTATTCTTCAGTGAGTTTTCGCGGCCGTAGAATATGTCTTCGGAAATGCGGTCAAGGTCAGCCCTGATCTGTCTATAATCCGGCTCGCGTGTCCATTTGATCGAATTCAACAGTTCAACCGGGAACGACTTTAAGATCGTATATAAAACTCCCGGCTCAACTCCCGCCTCTTTGTTTTTCGCTTCCATAACAATTGTGCGCCAACTGAATTTCCTGTTCTGCGCGATGATCCAGAGATCGGCAACATCCTTAGGCTCAGACCGAAATAGTGCAGTTAATTTATTTGAGAGTATATTCTGCCAGCCGTCGATTGTTCCTAGCTTGTCATTATCTTCGAACGAACCGTAACGCCCGGCAAGGTCGTTGACAAAATCTATCTTCATTTTCACGTCCGGGAGGGACGGTTTGTAGACAAAAACCTGAGCAAAACTTTCAAATCTTCTTATACTCCCCGGCTCCAGTGCACATTCTGCACTTTCATGAGTACTTAACGAATGCAAGACTCTGTCGAGCAACTGCTGAAACATATCATTCGAATTAACAAACAGGTCAAGGTCATCCGAGTAACGATGATTAAAGTAGTGCCTGCTTAGTGCTGTACCACCTGTGAGAAAAAAGGGTGTGTTTAATCTTCTGATAATATTCATCACCCCATCCTGCAAGGGATACAGGTTCTCCCGATAGAATTTTTCGTATGAATTCATATTTGTCTCGCATTTCTGCGAATCGCAATTTCGCGATTCTTTCCTTCGTGAGATATCGCTTCAAGGATTCCACGCCTACAATGTCGAGAAGCTCGTACCATGACAAGCGTTCAAGCATTCGGTTGAATATGAGATTGAACTCGTATTCACCGAGAGAACCCAAATTGCCATTCGCTGCCGTATCCAACGGAAGTTTCTCAGTGTTGTAATCCCAGAAAATTTTCTTCAGGGCCTTTGTTTTTTCTTCGAGAGTCATTCCTTGGCGCTTACTGGTTTCTTGTCATTTGTCATTGATCATCAGTCGTTGGACCGACTGCGTTCCGCTCCGCGTGACCTCGTCGGTCGGGGCTGCCAAACGAAGTTTCCGCCTGCACTTCTGCCTACGCTCCGCTTCGGCAGACAGGTCGTTTCGGCGGACAGGCCCGCCTTCTTTTAGCGGAACGCAGTCTGGCGGAGAGGCAGGGATTCGAACCCTGGGTGGGGCAAGCCCCACACTGGTTTTCGAGACCAGCCTATTCAACCGCTCTAGCACCTCTCCGATACTTTGCATATTCATTGTTCAACTGTTTCCTTCCGACACCGGTTTTCTCCGCCGGAGGCGGATGAGCCTCTGGCTCAGAGACCAGCCTATTCAACCGCTCTAGCACCTCTCCGATACTTCGGATATTTCATGTCCAACCATTTCCTGCCGATGCCACTTTTGAGAAATCTCTCTCTTCTTCTCGCTTCACTTAGCGTCTCAAGCTCTTCACGATGGATCACAACCCAGGGCATCCCCCTTCGAGTAAACGGAGTCTTTCCCGAGTTGTGTGCAATCAGACGTTGATCGATGTCGTCCGTCGAGCCAATATAACGTTTTTGCAGCTTCTCACTCCAAAGCACATATACGTAGTACATCTGCCCCTTTCACACCGGTTTTCTGCTCCAGAGGCGCATGAGCCTTTGGCTCAGAGACCGGCCTATTCAACCGCTCTAGCACCTCTCCGATACTTCGAATACCTATTGTCCGCCAATTACTCGGCGAGACGCCGAGTGGAGCTTAGAAACCTTGGCGGGACGCCGCGTGAAGCTTACATATGATGCACGTTTAGCTGATTCTGCCCGAAAAAGCATCGAATAATGTAGCAAAACCGGCTTTCAAATCAAAATACGGGACGGAATAACGGCAAAAATGAAGCAACAGAGGGGATTTTTCGGTGTATCATTCTAACCATCCAGTCCTGCATCCGACCCCACCTTCCGTCCTCCCCTTGGTAAGGGGAGGAAACTTCTCCCCCTCTTTCAAGGGGGAGAACACAAGAGGGGGTCAGACGAGGACGATACGACTTGAAACTGAGACACCACCGATTTTTCTTAGGAATTAATTACTATTTCCTGGCCGATTCGAATCCGGCTCCCGCGAATTCTGTTCCAGGCTTTGAGATCGCTCACTGATACTCCGAAAGCGCTTGCGATACTGTAAAGCGTGTCGCCCCTCTTGACTTTGTACGATACCACTTTCTTTTTCTGAGTCGTGTCGGGTTTGGAAACCAACGCGCGCTTGACTTGACCGCTCGGCCCCTCCCCCCTCGTGAGTTTCAACACCTGACCGGTCTTGATGACACTTGACCCCAACGTGTTCCACTGCTTTATCTCGGCCGGTGTCGCTCCAAAGTGCCTGGCGATTTTGCTGAGATTGTCCCCTCTTTTGACTTTGTACCTTGTCCACGCCGATTCGGATTGTGCGCTGAAGGCCGTCGAATCTGCTTTCACCCTTGCCGCCAACCGTTGCTGCTGCCCTGCATCCGAAAACTTCTCAGTCCCTGAAAATTCTTCGGCTTTTTCCTGTCTTCTCCAGATGGTCAGAGCATCCCCGCTTCGAATACGGCTTCCGTATGGAATATCATTCCAAACACGAAGGTCGCTTGCCCGAACATGGTAAAGTTGAGCAATCTTCCCGAGCGTGTCACCCTTCCTGATCTTATATGCCAGCTTCACCTTTCCTTTTGTGCCGGCATTCACAAACCTGGTTTTCCTCGAGCCTCTTGACCTGTGACCTGTCGATTCGTCGGCGAGACTCAAATTGTAGGATTTCAGACTTGATGGAACGGGAACAAGCAGGTCCTTGCCGATAGAAATCCTATGCTTGCTGGCAAGGTGATTCGCCTCGGCAATGATGTCGGACGTGAGACCATATTTCCTGGCAATGGAAGCCAGTGATTCTCCCTTCCGGACGTGGTGGACAAGCCAGTTTCTCTTTTGACTATCGGGAATACTGGCATAGTTTTTCCTGAACATCTCCGATGTACCGACGGGGACTCTGAGCACATAGTCCCGTAGACCCGGAGGCGTGCATCCTTTCAGAAGCTCCGGATTCAACTCCTGCAGGGTCGATGCCTCTGTGCCGGCGCACTTTGCAAGCAGCGCGATATCCACGCAGTCATTGACGCTTACGGTATCGTATTTGAGGGAATCCGCATGCTCGACATCAAATCCATATCGCTTTGGCTCGAGTCCCAGGACGGCTGCCGCGATATACTGCGGAACGTAGTTACGCGTCTCGCGCGGCAGATGCTTCCTCATTTCCCAAAAATCGGTACTGCCACTTCTGCGAATGGCACGGTACACATTCCCCGCGCCGCAATCGTATGCCGCGAGAGCCAGGTACCAATCGCCAAACTCCTCGTGCAAGTCTTTCAGGTGCCGCGCCGCTGCACGGGTCGATTTCTCGAAGTCCCTGCGCTCATCATACCAGAAGTTCGATTTCAGCCCGTAGAGCGAACCCGTCCCTTTGATAAACTGCCACAAGCCGACTGCCCGTCTCCACGATTGCGCAATTGGATTTACTCCGCTTTCAACCATGGTAAGGACGACGAGCTCCTCCGGCACATGTTCAGCCTTGAGAATTGACCGCAAGACTGGAAACAGCCGTTGCCCTCTCGCCAGCCACCTCTCGAAATGTTCACGTCCTTTGTTTTCAAAGAAATCTATATTCTTCTCGACGAGTCCGTTGATAACGAGCGGGATCGTCGTTGTGGTAATGACCCGCTTCGGCTTATCCTCCCCGGCAGTCTGGTTCGCTTCATCAATCTGATTCAGTTTTTCACGCAACGCAAATACGGAGGTCTGCGGTCCCAGGCTATCGATACTTGCAATGTACTTCCCGTAGTCTTCGATGATACTGTGACTCAAGTCCGTGAATTCCTGATTGCTGTCGATGTTGGGATAGTATCCCAGTTCATTCAGGATTGCGATGGCGTACTCAAAATACATCGCCGAGCGTACTGAATCGCCGAGCTGCTCGGCATTCAATGCATCCAGGTAGTGTTGGCGTGCACGCTCGAGCAACTGGACGGTGATGGAATCGTAATTGGAGTACGAGAGTGTGGAGGCCGTGTCTGTCAGGACGGAGTGGATCTCCGCCCTTGAGAGAGTATCCGGGGGGTCGGGCACGGCGATGATTCGAGAAGGTTGCTCAGCCTGAGAGGAAGATTTCGATACTTTCTCGGATGAACAGCCGAGAAAGACCGACACGATCACCAGTATGGTCAAATGTCTTTTCAATTACAGTCCCGGTTTGTCAAAAATCTCATCATAAAATATATGGGTTTCAGCGAAGAAAGTCAAGGGTTTCTTTAAGAGGTGGGATATACAACCACGCTCAGTACATTTCAGCGAGGACGCTGAAATGAGCCAGGGGAGACACAGCACTCAAAAGTGAAAATGAAGCACTACCTTTAGGTCAGCTAAGCGATCAATCCCGGGAATGAGCACTCAGAATTCGTACGCTACGCTTGCCTGGTGAAACTGCCCTCCGGAGGTGTGGGTGGAGGAAGTTGTCGCCGGCATAGCAGAGAACACTCCATTCACGCCGGAGGTAGATGAACCCGATCGCTCAATCTGCAACGGCACAAACTGCGTTACCGAATACGAGAGCGTGAAGGAAGCCACACTCCAACGAAATCCGCCGGACAGGATCACGGCATCAATGGAGCTCACCGGGAGGTCCCGTTGTTGGTAGCCGCGCACCCCAAACACCAAGAATTTTGATTCCCATGAATCCAGCTCAAGTCGTGGAAGAATGCGAACGCAACTTGTCCCCACACCGACGCCGAACCTTTCTCCAATCGGCATCATCCCGCCGACGTGAAATTGCCAGAATCTCAGCGAACCGTCCGCCTTGACATTCTCCCGCACCGGAATCGGCGATACAAAAAGGCTCTTGAACGGCCAATCCTCAGCGTGACCTTCCAAATCTCCGCTGATGTTCTGCCATTTGAGGTCGGCCTCAATGATCCCGTTCGATGAAAAGGAATGTTGTACCGCCGCCTGCACAGATGAAGTTTCAAAATCGAAATGGTTGAGTATCCCATAAATCTGACCGTATGACGTAAAGTTTCCGGTTCCCCCACTCGCCTCCCTGCCTATGGACAAAAGAAACTTCCATTCTCCACCGAGCGGAACCATGGTATGGACATCGTATCCGTTCGTCATCCCGACCGGAGAAAAATGAGTATCCTGCGATCGCGAGACGTCGGGAACAGAGGAGATGGTTGCGTGACGTGCTTCGACAACGGTCGGGATGTTCGCCACGGGCACCAAGAGAGAGATTTCAGCTCCCTGTTGAAGATAGTCAAGAGGCAGAGTACCATCGGTCCCTGAGAATTGCAGTTGGAGAACCTGTGCATATTCCCGGCTTCCGATCTTTACGTGGAGGAGAGCATCCTGCGGCAGGCGAAACGATACATCGCTTTCATAATTTCCGGAAGATTGAGGACCGTTGTACGATTGACCCATTGCGGCTCCTATGCACATCGCCCGTCCCAATGACATCTCATAACTCAGAGTGAACAACCCGCGATCCCCTTCGAACGCGCCATGTTCGGAAGGCGATTGATCCACGAGCGCGGATGATTGCGTGGATAGAATACTCAACCCAAGTCTGGGATGCAAAGGAGTGTTCGGGAAAGGCAATGAAAAGTCCACCGAGCGGACTGACCGTTCTAAAGCTGTCTCCGTTCCGTCCGAATGGACTTCATGATAAATATCGTCCGCCTGGTAGTCAATGCGAAGACTCGGGCGAACGGTCGCGCCAGTCCCTGCGAGCTGACGGTCCGGGGATGGAAACGCAGAAAAAACGTTGCCGCCCATCATCCCGTATTGGTGTTCCCCTGAGACAAACAGGCCCAGCAGGTCCTGGGCTTCAGTCGCCGCTGTGGTCAGCAGCATCAAAGAAAAGACTCTGAAGATCACACTGACCCGCATGCGACCCGACCGTTCTGTCCGCGTGTGAGGTCCGGATCCCGGCGTGCTTAAAATCCTCCAAAGTACAGGAACAACTCGCTGAGATTAAACAAATCGATCACGGAAAAAATGTTTTGACCTGGATGAACCACGGTTTGCTGCGACCAATCCGCCGCGGTGATACCGAATGTCGCTTTGAGTTGTGCATCCGATGCCATTGTTGGGAACAAGCCATTGAACGTCGGGTCGGGGAACGTCCAACTGCTGAATGAATTTGCCTGCCACGTTAAGACGGGATCAAAGGTGCTGCCATCGCGTTGCACTCCGGCCGTATAAGCAGGAATCTTCTGTTTGAAATTGGTAATCGCATTATCGAACACGTTGGCAAAATTCACGGTCAGATTCTGATAGATGCCGTCATCGTTAAAATCCCCATAGATCTGAGTCGGTCCGGATAAGTATCTTTGCAGCGTATCCATGGCCATCACAATTGAGTTTAGTTGGGGGTCGTCTCCGGGACTATACTGGATGGTGCCGCTGCCGGGGTGTCCGCGGAAGAATGCGATGCCATTCTGAATGCTTGTTGCCAATCCGAGAAAATTGGATTTTACATCCTTCATCCGCTGCGCCCCGCCCGTACGCAGAGTCAGGAATGGGGAAGTCAGTTGCCACGCCTCCAGAACAGCAGCAGAATCAGTTGGAGTATAATCAACATTATAGGCGACGAGCCAGGATGCATCAGCATCGATGTACTGCAGGAATGCAAGGAGCATGTAGATTTCCGTCAAGGAAATGCGAATCGAGTCGCCGGAAGTTTGTCCCATCTCCTGAGGAGTAACGTAAAAAACGTAATTCGTGTTTTGCGTGACCCGTCCAAGATGGGCGAGAGCATCGGACAACACGGGAAGGAGTTTTGACTCTACGACGCCTTGATAGTAGCTGAATTGCCGATTTGCGTCCGCGACCCTCATCGTCCGATACATTTTCAAGCGAGAGGCGGGAGCGGCGACAAGGCTCAATCGTGCAAATACGCCGCCGCGCAACACAGAACTCAGATGAACAAGATCACCCCGTTTGCCGAACACCGAGAGCGGCAGGTTCAGGGGATGGGAAGCCGGAATCGTGGACGAAGAACTTTCAAAAAGGTTTACAAGAGTTGGGTCCGCAAAAACGGTGAGAACCTCAGTGAGCGCGACACCAAAATGTGCGTCCAGGTTATTCGGATCGTAACTCAAAGCTTCTTCGTACAAGGATGTGGCGGCAGCCATATCGAAATCGGCGGTGTCCGAGCCTTGCGAACTGATTAACATTGCCATTCTCGGAATGAATATTTGGTTTGCCTGATTGACTCGTTCGCTCGCCTTCGCCGGATCGATTTGTGAACCGGAGGGGGAGGATTCATTCTTATTACACCCCACAATGAGGAGGCTCACGAAAGCAAAAATGAGCCAAAAAGATTTTGTTAATTGTTTCATATCACCCTCGCATTTGTTAAGAAAAGAATACTCCGTTTGTAGAGAATATATTAAGAATTTTGCTCCCCAATGTCAACAACACCGCTGATAACACCGTTGATAAAAATGATGTATGCTGATTTTACCGCTGATTCCCATGATATTCAAAGCTGATGAGAGTGATTAAACGATTCGTATGGGATGACCTTCATGATTTTCGTTCTATCATTCCATCAGCGGTATCAGCGGTCATCAGCGGTTCTGCCACTTCTTCCGCCAATGGTTAGGGCTTCTCTTCTGCTCCTTCGGCCGATCGTGAGATTCCTGAACGAGCGATGGCAGCTTCACGTCGCCGAGCGTTTTGAGCGTGATATCTCCGCGGTACGAGAAGAGGATTTGCTGGAAGAATTTTTTTTCTTCACCGACAACGAGCGAGATTGCTTCCCCCTTCTTGCCGGCACGGGCCGTACGCCCGACCCTGTGCGTGTAGGAATCGACGTCCTTTGGAATCTCGTAGTTGTACACATGAGAGACATCTTCAATGTGGAGGCCGCGGGCGGCGACATCCGTCGCGACGAGCACGTTAAATCTCTTTTCCCGAAATTCTGCCGTCACACGCTCGCGCTGGGATTGCGACATGTTTCCATGCAGGCATTTCGCATGCACTCCCTGTCCCGTCAATTTTCTCGCGAGTTTCGCAGTGATATGCTTTCGGTTGCAGAACACCAGCGCGAGATCGCGCTCGCGCTTGAGCAGGTGGATCAAGAGCGGCAATCGCTGGTCGGTGGTGGTCTGATAATAGGTTTGATGAAGGAATTCGGGTTTCACTGAGGAAGCGAGCTGGACATGCTTCGGGTTGTGGAGATACTTCTGGCTCAACTGGGCGATCTCTTTCGAGACTGTCGCGCTGAAGAGCATCGTCTGGCGCTTTTGCGGCATCCAGCGAAGGATACGTTCGATGTCGGGGATAAAACCCATGTCGAGCATGCGGTCGGCTTCATCAAAAACGAGATGCTGGACCGTGTCGAGTCGCGTCGCGCCCCGGTCGAGGAGGTCGATGAGTCTGCCCGGCGTCGCGATGATGATATTGGTTGTCTTCAGCTTCTTCACTTGATTGCCGATGGACACGCCGCCGTACACCGCTGTGATTCCAAGGTGCTTGCCGTGGGAGAACTTCGTAAACTCCTGCGTAATCTGGATGCACAGTTCGCGGGTCGGGACAAGCACGAGCGCGCGCAATCCGTCGCTCCGTTTGAGCCCCTCGATGATGGGGATCGCAAAACTGAGCGTCTTCCCCGAACCTGTTTCCGACTGTGCAATGACATCGCGGCCGGCGAGAATGGCAGGGATAATTTCGTTCTGGACTGGTGTTGCAGTTGTGATGCCATGGTTCTCCAAGAGAGCTATCATGGGTTTGCTGAGCTTAAGGTGTTCCGATCTCATATGTGGCTTTCGTAGATTGCGAAAAAGATGATTAAGACAACCATTTGGCATCTCCGCCGGCAAGCCTCAGCCGGTGAACTTCGGGAGCGTCGCACTCGACCGCCGAATAGTCATTGAGCAGTGTCGGGAGATTCTCGGCGGCGGCGGGAGTAAGATAAAACACGTAACAGCCGTCGATCTCTTCGGGTTCCGTGAACATCGTGACACCAGATACCGATTTACGCTGCTTCAAGACACCGGCGACTGCGGTCGAGAAGTCTTTGTAAATGTCGTGTGTGACAAGGTCAGCCACTCGTATTTGAATTCTATACCAGCTCAATTAACCGCTGATAAATATGATGGAAGTGATCTGGCGATTCTCACCCAAAGGCAGAACGGGGGCTACGGAATGGACCTCTCGATCACCCCGCCGCCGACCAAACGATCGCCGTCGTACAGCACCACCGACTGACCGGGAGCGATTGCACGCTTCGGTTGATCGAACACAACCCTGATCTGTCCCTCGCCATCGGCGAAGACCGTCGCCGGCGCCGGCACATCTTTGTATCGCACCTGAGCCTGAAGGCGCAAACCACCGTTCAAGCTTTCGATGGCGATCAAATTCACATCCCGGGCCACCAGAGTCTTGCGGAGAAGGTCGTCGTTCCGTCCAATGCTTACCCTGTTTGACTGCGCGTCTATCTCTGTGACGTACACTTTTTCGCCGTGCGCTCCCACCCCGTTCCGCTGTCCGATTGTGTAGAACGGATAGCCGCGATGCTTGCCGACTACCTCACCCGCAAGCGTAATGTCGCCTCCATAGAGTTGCGCCTCGATATGGGGAGCACGCTCCTTCAGAAAACGGCGGTAATCATTGTCGGCCACGAAGCAGATTTCAAAACTCTCCTCCTTGTCGGCCGTCTTCAAGCCGTGCTTCCGGGCAATCTCGCGAACCTCCGGCTTTGTCAACTCTCCCAGAGGGAAGAGCGTCCTGCCGAGGGCTTCCTGACTCAATCCCCACAGAGCGTACGTCTGATCTTTGTTGGAATCTCTCGGGCGGAGGAGGTTGTAACGCTTCGCCCGCTCATCGAAAACTACGCGCGCGTAATGTCCGGTCGCGATGTAACTTGCACCGAGCGCGTCGGCTTTCTTCAGCAATTCTCCCCACTTGATTTTCTTGTTACAAATCACGCACGGATTGGGAGTCCGTCCCTGCATATACTCCCCGACAAAATTATCCACCACCTCGCGCCCAAATTCCGCGGTAAAATCAACGACGTAGTGCGGAATTCCCAGTTTGACCGCAACCATGCGAGCGTCATTGAATGCGTCGATACCGCAACAACTCGTTTCGTTACCGACGTTGCCCCCAACCTCATCGAAGTTGTAGGTCTTCATCGTCACCCCAATGACGTTGAAGCCCTTTTCAAGAAGCAGCATCGCTGCGACGGATGAATCGACTCCGCCGCTCATGGCCACAACAACCGTCCGTTGATCCTTTTTGGTCATAAATATTTAACAAGATACGAAAATCTCGAGGCAGAACCAAGCCAGGTGGTTGGATGGTTGAATGGTTAATTGGTTAATTGGTTAATTGGTTAATTGGTTAAATGGTTAATTGGTTGAATGGTTAATTGGTTCTTAGTTGTTGGCCATTGGTCATTAGTCATTGGTCATTAGTTATTGGTTCGTGGGATTCTAGAACCGAACGTCCATCTGGAATCCGATCCGATTGTCGTGGTCGGTCGGCAATTCGTCGAGTCCGGAACCGATGTTTCTCACATCTTCTCGAATCACGTTGGAATATTTCAGAGAGACCGCACATTCCTCCGAAAGGCTGTACCCAGCCACGAGATACCATCGAACGCCGTGCCCGTAAAGAACCGGGACGGAGAGTTGACCGGGGAGATCAGTCTCATATTCCCCGATCCCCGCGTCGTAGGAGTCGGTACCAAACCAAACGATCCGAAGGTCTGCCATCAGCCCCTGGAAACAGTGCAGCGCAACATCTTGGTACATCATCATTCCCGTCTCACGTCGCCCTGAAAGTTGCGTCTCAAAATCTACGTCTTCGACCCGTGCGCGGAAGTTGACATCGGGAGAGAACCGGTAATCCCCGTTGACGCGAATCGCGGTTTTCAGTGTTCTGTCATCGGCACGGGTGGACCTTCCCTCACCATCCGGAATCACCTGTGCGCTCTCGCCCGCCTTGCGGCTGTAACGAACCTCCACGTGAAACCTTCGAAACGGAGAAAACGCGCACT
Source organism: Bacteroidota bacterium (assembly GCA_049515655.1). Taxonomy (GTDB): domain Bacteria; phylum Bacteroidota; class Ignavibacteria; order UBA10030; family SZUA-254; genus JBEKTW01. The sequence continues at coordinate 263,973 of JBEKTW010000001.1, read as the reverse complement.
GCACCAGGAAATCATTGCCGGCCGACGGATAGAGCAATGTTGCTTTTGGGAACGGACATTGAAATTGATCGAAGTAGGAAGTGATCGTGACATGTGAGGCCGGTGTGAGCCGCAGGCCGACATACAGCCCGCGTTCATTCGTTGTACCTGCCTGATCGCCGAAACCGTTCCCGTGGAGACTGAAAAAATCCGGGGGATAACTTCGATACTGAGAAATAAGGTCAAGTTCCGGAAACGGAGATATCATCATGCCGGAGACCCCCGCCGGGTCACTCCCGTTAGCGATCGCCCATTCACCGAAGAAGTGGGAATCGGCCAGCCGAAAATCATAATCAGCAGAAAGCATACCGGCCCTGCTGCCTCGAAATGTGGTGCCGAAGTTCAGAAACCGGGAAAATGCGGCGGTGTAACCGGTCAATCCGATTGAGCTCACTTCTGAATGATTGTACCTCAGCCTCGCTCCCACAAGCTCTTCCCGGAATGCATTCTGTTTGGCAAGCTCCTCGTCGGTTCGAAAATAACCCGAGGTGTACAGCCCGGTCACATTGTCCGATGCATCGACGGTCCCGCTGTACGATTTCTTTGAGTAAAAGACAGTCATCGACGTACCCGGCAGCGCAACATTTACCGCTCCACCCCGCAGAAATGAATTTTCATCCGCGGAAGCGTACGGCACGAGCTCCCTGCCCGATCGTTTCACCGGTGCTACCACGTTCGCGCCCTTGAGAGCCTCATACCCCCGCCAGAGAGCGATGCCCTGTCCGGACTCGACGAGGTAATCTCCGACAATGATGGACGCGATTGGGCCGAACGAGGAGAATCGGAGATATCCGGCGGCGAAATCGTCGAATCGCCGCTCACCGGCATCCTTCTCCAGGATCAGCGCCGCTGAAACGTGTTCGCCGCGGGAGAGTTTCATTTGCTGGTATGATTTTAATTGCGAGCCAAGGTACTTCTGCTCTGCATATCCCCTGGATTGCTGGAGTTGTTCCATGAAGCGCGAGCGAATGGTCACACCCTCCCGCCTGGGGCCGCTGCGGTCATCAAGATCGTCAAGGAGCGGTGAATTTTCATTGCCGGTCGATTGCTCGACCAATGTTTCAATTTCGTTCGAGACCGAGTCAGTCACGGACACGACATCCTCCCTTTCCTGGGCGCCTGCCATACCCGCCACCAATAACCAAGAACAAATAGCAAAGAACATCTTCTTCATCATTCCCTCACCATCGGATAAGAATCGATCCCTGATGGGTTATGCCAAGTTCCTGATGCATGAAGAAGGCATAGTCGATCGCAACGATACCATACTGAATTCCGATCCCTCCCGCGTACTCGGAAGGGCGGTCCGATACTCCGCCGCGAAGAGCCACCGCGTCGATGATACGGTATTCAAAGCCGAACCTTGAGGACGGGTCGAAGTTTGTTTCCTTGACATAATCGAGCGTCAGCGAAAGGCTCTGCGTCGGCAAATAAGCAATCCCCGCGGAGAACGTCTGCGGCAGCGGCTCTCCGGATTCACCGATTGTCGGCGAGTTGACATTTTTTGCGGCAACCCCCCATCGGACATGTCTGGAAAATCCAAGCAAGACCCCCACATCGATTCCGACGGCCCCTGACGAGCCGTAGTTTTGGATGGAGACGGTGTGGTAGTTAAGGTTTACGCCGACGGAGAGGCCGGACACCCTGTTGGCATAAGAAGCCGTCCACGTGACTTCATGGTAGAGGTCGAAGCCGTAACGTCTGGCAGCAAGTCCGAAGACGCCAAGACGGGTCGGAAAACCGATCGCGAGCGTACTCCTTGTAAGCTCACTGAGACCAAATTGGCCGGGCGTGTAGAAAAAGGATACCTCACGCGAGCTCAGATCGGATAGCCCCGCGACGTTATAGAAGATCGCCCAAACATCGTTTGCCAGCCCGATGTATGCCCCACCCATGGATGCCGGACGAGCTCCGGCTTCCGTTTGTTCGAACCCGCCGACAGCCAGCCCGTGCAATGCCAGCAGCAGAAATGCTATTTTCACCATGCCTCCTCCGGAAATATATCGATACGATGGATTTGTTGGTACTGCCTCAGTCCGAAATCCTGGCCTTGCTCCCGACCGCGTCTTGTACCCGCCGAAGTGTTTTGCACGTGGGCGGATTTACCCACCGAAGTCCCGACAGTAGTCGGGACGCAGGTGGGCACGCGGTCGGATGTGCAACCCCGCTCAGTACATTTCAGCGAGGACCCTGAACTAAAGCTTTTCAGGGCAGGCGCGGAAATGAGCTAAGGAGGACACAGCGCTCAAAACTAAAAATGATGCACTATGGATTTGTTGACCTAGTCCGTCGAAATCCTTATATTAATTCATGACGCGCACGTTGCACGTGTATTGCTTTGCCGATCAGCTTTATGTTCATTCCGCATAAAACAATCGTGGCGGACAGGGAACTGCCGCGCGACGTCACATGTTAAATTAAGAAGGTCCGACTATGCAGCGCTTTTTTATCCTTCCCATCCTCGTCGTTCTGCTCTCGCTTTCGTCATCCCTTGCGCAGGAGTTCGACTGCGATGTTTCAATCAACACGCAGCAGCTTTCCAACGAGGCGCGGGACAACCTCAGCGACTTCGCCCAGCAGCTGAAGAACTACATCAACAACTACAAGTGGACGAAAGAAGACTTTGGCCAGGACAAGATCAAGTGCACGTTGGAAATTCACTTTCAGGGTTCCCAGGGGTCGAACCATTTCATCGCACAGCTTTTCATCGGAAGCCAGCGGCCGATCCACAAACTGAACAAGAACACGGCGGTGCTGAGGCTCAAGGACGACAACTGGGAATTCGACTACGTGCGATCTCAACCGATGCAGCACGAGAACTTTCAATTCGACCCCCTCGTGAGTTTTGTTGACTATTACTGCTACCTCATTCTGGGTTGCGATACTGACACCTGGGGATCATCGGAAGGAACGCCGTATTTGGAGAAAGCGATGGAGATCGTCAACAAGGCGCGGTCTGCCGGCAACGCCGGACAGGGATGGGACGTAGTAGCCCAAAACGCGTATTCGCGCGGACAGTTCGTCGACGAGCTTCTCAACACGAAATTCCAACCGTTTCGGGAGGCGGTTTACCGGTACCACTACTGGGGCCTGGACCAACTCTTCAGGTATCCCGAGAAGGGAAAAAAGACTATCCTTGCCGCATTGGAAATGATAGGAAATCTTCAGCAAAAAATCAACCAGCCAAGCCTTATCATCAGGACTTTCTTCGAAACGAAGTATCTCGAGATCGCCGACACATTCACCGGATATACCGACATGGACGTCTTTCAGCGGCTCATCGTGGTTGACCCGTCACACAAGCAGGCGTACGAAAAAGCGCGCCAGGGCTTGCGGTGACGCAGGACCATTCGAATCCCGCGTAATCTCACCCGACCTGCACGAGTTATCCGACATAGTTTTGAAGGGGACATACACCGCTATTTCTGTGTACATGCCACACCGGGGGTCCAAACAGTGGTTATACCTGCAAGGACATATCCGGCTTTTCTCACTTTGAACCACACTCCCGGAGAAACGGGCCCGATATTGAACAATCCCGGATACACATTCAGACTCACCAATTCGTCGGTCAATCCGCTCACGAAGAGAGAAGCGAGGAGCGAATTTTCCCGGTCGAAAAAGACGCCTACATTCCAGATCGTATTAATCGTCTGCTTATGAATCACGGAATCAACCGACACGAGATTCTTAGCACGCAAGCCCGCTCCAAACGAGATGGCCGAATGGTCGGGAAACTTATACGATAGTCCCGTCAATCCATTCATACCGAAGTAATAGAAGAAATGCCAACGGTCTGAGAACGGAAATTTCCATCTGATTGAAAAGTACTGCCCGTTGTTCTGGAGAGAAACGTTCGTCAGCGTGAATGAGGGCTGCAGCGACCAATCCGCGAGATTCAGATCCTCGCTGAAAAACCTGTTCACTCCGTCGAAGCTGAAGAGAATGACCCCTCCGACATCAAACACGTAAATGTCAGCGATGGGGTCTACGTTGTCGCCAACGTACCCGGCATTTTCCACAAATTCGTTCAGCAAATGGTAGGCCGCCATCGTCGTCAGAGAAAGCACGGTCGGAACCGGAAAATCGTGCAACGTATACCATTCACGGATTGAAGTATACGTCATGCCCCCGCCAATCAGATGTAACTGATAGTTGGGCCACCACGCAGCGTCCTTCTGTGCCAGGTGAACTGGAAATATCTGGTCGCCGAGAAAATTCCCCCATCCATACCTTGATATCGGACCAAAAGGACTCCCCAGGTTCCGGAGGACGTTCGAGGTTGCTATGCCATAGGGAAGGTTGAAGATGTGCCGGTCGTGCCCGTCAAGCTGAATGATGTCATAGCTCCCATTGAGGATCAGGGAGATGGGGTTATAGAGCGCCTCCGACCCGAAATTTCTATCATTGTAAAAATACCTCTGCTGCGAAAGACCGACGGGACAACACATGAGAAGCGAACAGACCAACAAAAGACATTTTTGCAGCGTGATGAGAACCCCGGACCGGAGATGCACCGCTTACCTGGTCACTTTGGCATCGAATATACGGTCGCCGACCTGCATGCTATTGGCGACATCCATTCCCGAAATCACTCTCCCGAATATCGTGTAGCGCCCGTCCAGGTGCGGCTGCGGCGACTGCGTAATAAAGAACTGCGAACCCGGCGTGTCTTTTCCCGCATCTGCCATGCCGAGCATCCCGGCGTCAAAGGTTAGCAGCGAAAATTCCGAACGGAGTGTGTACTCCGGCCCGCCCCATCCATCGCCGCGCGGGTCACCGCCCTGGATGACAAAATTCGGGACAACCCGGTGGAATATCAGGCCGCGGTAAAAACCACGCTGCCCTGCGAGCTTGAGAAAACTCATCACCGTGAAAGGGGCTGTATTCTTGTACAGCTCAAGCGTGACATCACCCCGGATGGTCTGAAGGAGTACACGTACGGTGTCCGGAAGCGAGCGCAAGTATCCGAAATCAAAATCCGTGACCAACGGCTGGTACCACTCCATCATCGCGCGGGAATAATCCCGCCCGGTGATGGCTTCGAGCGCCGACGCCGAGGCGAGCGCGACGGATCGGTCGCTTTGTTTGAGCTGCTCCATGAGCGCATCAACGGCACGATTATCCCGAAGTTCCCCCAATGTTGAAGCGATCTCCTGCATCGCCTCGATGTCGTACGGTACGCGCAAGTGGGAGAGCGTTTCGAGCAAGGGCCCCACGGAGGCCGAACGTCGAAAGAGCGAATCTCCGAGAATCGCGGCAGACGTCGTGACAACTGCGACGTCTCCGCTCTGCAATCCGGCAAGCGCGGCGTTGTAGGTTTGATTGACAAGCGCGCTGTCGCGGGGATTTCTCTCGCTGAGATTCTGGAGGCTCTCCAGCGCGGCCCGGTGCAGGATTGGGTCGCTCTCGTCCAGAAAAACGAGGAGAATCCGCGATTCTGCCGGGGTACCGGCGGAGCCCACGGCCTCCAACATGTCTGCCTGGAGCTGAGGCGGGGACGAATTTTCAGGATGAAGGAACCGGAGGACATTCTTTTTCCCGAGTTTGGCCAAACTGATGACCGCCTCACCCTGGATTTGCCACAGGTATTGATGGTCCGCGTTTTCCGACATTCGCTCGATTGCCGAAAAAGCTTCCTTCACGGCGCCGGAAGAATCCCGGAGACTCAAACCCGTGTTTCCGAATGCAGAAAGCGCGGTGAGGCTGATGTACATGTTCTCAGAGTAAAAGGCCCGCCTGAAGGTCTCAACAATCTCATCTTTGCCACGGATGTTGAAATTGCTCAATGCTTTCAATGCGTTGACGCGCACCCTCCAATCCGGGTCGGATTCCGCCAGCTTCCGGAGTGGTTCGAGAGAAGTCCTCTCATCCCGAATCTTCCCGAGAAGGGTGGCAAGATGCATGCGTACTATCGGATCCTGGTGCCTATAGATCTGGGCAATCTGGTCGATTTCATGCCGCGATTCTTCACGGTCGCCGATGCGCTGCAGGGCATACATCACTTGCCATGGTATCGCATCGGGAGGACGGATAAACCGCAGGAGATATTGAACCGCCCGGGAGGTGGTCACATTCCGAACGGCACATCGTGCGACGCACATCGCCAACGATTGCGTGTGAACCTGTGGATATGTCTCTGTGAATCGCAGGAGAAGATCGTCGAGACCCTGATCCGTCGCGAACTTCCCGATCTCTTCGATCATTCGCTCGACCGCCTGCGGCTGCATCGCGTCGAGGCGATTCCAGATCACGTCGTGCTCAAGCGTTTGACGGGACGGCTTGCTGAGCTGGGCTGCCGTCTGGGCAAGCGAAAATGCCGCGGACAATTCGACCTGAGGGTCCGCGTCCGTCAGTAATCGGACAATCCGCGCAAGGACGGAGGTGTCCTGAATACTCGCGTAGGCGCGCACAGCCCTCTCGCGGACTGCAGGGTCGCCGTCCGACAAAAAGCTGATGAGCTTACCGTCGTGCGGGGTGCGCAAATCCTGCGTGCGAAGAATAATTTCTATTTTCGACTCCCGCTCCTTGAGGGAATCTTGTGAAGACGATTGAGCAAGTAGCAGGGCAGGGACGAACAGGAAGGCAAGAAAACTTCTCATGGCATCCTCTTCAATGGTTTTTCCCGATTCCAAAGAGTCTTTTCGCCGCGAGGCTGCTCACCCGGCCGATTTCCTCGATTGATTCACCCCGGAGCTCCGAAATTTTCCCGGCGATGAGCGGAATATGCATGGGCTCGTTGCGCTTGCCGCGAAACGGAACCGGCGTGAGGTACGGGCTGTCCGTTTCAAGAAGAATGTGTTCCATGGGAATTCCGGCGACAACTTCCGCCATGGTATTAGGCTTGTTCGGTTTGACGGGAAAGGTGACGGGTCCCGGAATAGAAATGCAGAAACCCCATCCGATAACTTTTCGCGCCATGACAACATCTCCAGGAAAGCAATGAAAAACACCTTTAAAAGGATTTGGGTGGTCGCCCGCGAATTCTTCAACGATGCGGAGCGTATCTCTTTCCGACTCCCTGGAATGAATGACTATCGGTAGATTTCTCCGCCGGGCAATTCCAATCTGTCGCGCAAAAACCTCCCGTTGTTTTTCGGGTGTGGAAAAATTGTAATGATAATCCAAACCGATTTCCCCGATAGCGACGACCTTCGGATGACGGCTTAACTCTTCAATTTCTTTGAGCGAGGTGTCGTCGACTTTCGAAGCATCATGGGGATGAAAACCCACGCAGGCAAAAACCATATCATACTTTTCCGCCAGAGCGATTGATTCCCTGCTGGTCGCCAGATCGGTCCCCGGGGTGATGATCGACTCGACTCCGGCATCAAGCGCCCTCCCGATGACTTCGTCGAGGTCATCCTTGTAGTCGTTGAAGAATAGATGTGCGTGCGAATCGATGAACATATTCAGAACATGATTTCAGGAAGATCAGCCGTCATCGTCGGGGAAGGGAAAACGATATCGCATCTCGATGAACCGGCGGTTTACTTGAGATTGCCCCTCATTTTCTCAATCACAAACTGAACATCATCATCCGTAAGGTGGGGATACAGCGGAAGGCGAAGAAGCGTACCTGAAATTCTGTCGGTCACGGGTAAGTTCAGATCTCTTAGCCCCAGCCTTTCCCTCGCATAGGGGGACGAATGCAGAGGAACGTAATGGAATGCGGTCCCGATCCCGGATTCCTTCAGTTGTCTCATAAGACGATTCCGTTCCTTTTCGCTCGGGAGCAAAACGTAGAAGATGTGATAATTTGACCCGCAATACTCCGGGATGACCGGCAGCCTGAGTTTCTCACTCTGTTCCAATTCCCGAAGTCCCGCCAGGTAGCTCAGGTGAATCTTTTTTCTGCGATCCTGGATCACGTCAAGGTCGTCCAGCTGGAACATGAGAACGGCCGCAAGAATATCCGACAGAACGAAACTGCTCCCGAGGTCGACCCATGTGTACTTGTCGACTTCCCCTCGCACAAAATTAGCGCGGTTTGTTCCCTTCTCCCGAATGATTTCCGCACGGCGGCCTAACTGTTTGTCGCTGGTGATAAATGCCCCGCCCTCGCCGCTCACATAATTCTTCGTTTCATGAAAACTGTAGATGCCCATATCGCCGATGGTGCCGAGATACTTGCCTCTGTATTTCGCATTCACGCCTTGCGCCGCGTCTTCTATCACCTTCAAGCCATGGGCACCGGCTATTGCGCAGATTTCATCCATCTCTGCCGACACCCCCGCGTAACACACGGGAACGACCGCACGGGTCCTCTTTGAGATTTTCCGCTCCAAGTCCTTCACATCGAGCGTCAGCGTTGTTTCATTGATCTCGCAGAATACGGGCCTGGCAGCGGCGCGAACGATGGCATTCGCTGTCGAAACGAAGGTGAAGCTCGGTGTAATGACCTCGTCGCCGGGGCGCAGATCCAGCATCATCATCGCCATTTCCAGGGCATGCGATCCGGAAGTCGTCAGGAACACATGGCGCGCATTGAATCGCTCCTCGAACCAGAGTTCTACAGATCTGCACACGACTCCGTCGCCGCCAAGCTTCCCCGATTCGATGACCTGTCTGATAAAATCAACGACCCGGACGTCGACCGAGGACTTGTTAAACGGAATCCTGACATCGTTGAAGACGTTCATCGGTAAGTCCGGCAAAACCCCTTTTTTCATGTTGATGTATAAAACTCCACTAACCGGTTCACAGTTTTCTTCATATCATGGTTCTCTTCGACGAATGCCCGTCCCGCAACGCCATGCTTCTTCCGTAGCCCGGGATCGTTCAGGTATGAAGAGAGTTTCCTCGCCAGATCGCGGCTGTCGGCGACGTCGTAGAACAGTCCATTCACTCCATCGTCGATCTGCTCCATGTTTCCACCTGCGCGCGCCGCGACAATCGGCAAACACAGGCACATGGCTTCGAGAACGGCGATCGAATACAACTCGTCCCTGCTCGGGAAGACAAATACATCCATTGCACTGAGATATCCAACAACGTTTCGCTGAAATCCGACAAGATGAATTTTGTTTTCAAGATGATGTTCTGTAACGAAAGTCTGAAGCTGCCGGAGATATTCCTCGCAGTGCGATTCAAAAGGTGACTCCCCCGGTTTGACGTTTCCCTTTCGCGTCGGCTCGCCGACAATCATGAATCTTGTTTTTTCCTGAAGTTCCTTCCCAAGATACAAAAAACTCTCCGCAAAATCCATGACTCCCTTGCCGGGGTCGATGCGCACCATCACTCCCACTACCATCTCTCCCGACCCTACGCCCAGCGCCGAGCGGATCGCGCGACGTTTATCTTCGTCCGGCGCATAGGCTTCCAGATGTCGTCCGTATGGAAGAAAATGAATCTTTTCCTTTGGAATAGGATATAGTTCAGCCAGCCGTGCATTCAGGCCTGTGGAAGACGAAAAAACACCATTGACCCGCTTGTAGATGTAGCGATGCCAGAAATCGTTCTTGTCGGCGGCACCCATGTACACGCTCAAAAACAGCTTTCGGCGTCGATCTCGACGAAGAGCGAACGACGCAGGCCAGATATCCCGGTGGAAATGTACATGGACGACATCCACGTCATGTTCCCGAAGAAGCGACTTGAGAAACCGAACGGAAGCTAAACTCGCGGGAGAATAACTTGGCAGGTAGGTAAACCGGATGTTCCTGGCGGACAGGAATTCCTCAATCTTCGAGTTCGGTTTGCATATCGCCGCCACTTCGCAGCCGGAACTTCTGAGGGCATCCATCAGCCCGCAGGCATACATCTCCAATCCCCCCCACGAGTCAGACGTGCAGAGATGAAGTGTTTTCATGTTCGACAGTAATGTAGTTTCGGGGTCAGCATGTACTTTTTCTTTTGAACCCTGCCGTCACGTCCCCCCGCCGTTCCCCTCCGAGAGCGACCGGACCCGCCTCAAGATAGAGAAGGATCGATTCAATAACAAATGAACGGAGCGCGCCCCTCCCGCGACGGACGGCTTCATACTCTCGGTCTCAGCAGAAAGAGAAAATCCAATCCGAATTTATGGAGGCCGGGGATCATTTGCAGATTCCCCTGGATGAACCGGAGCCTGTAGTAGATATCTGAATGCTTTTTCTTCCGGTCCTGCACCGGAATGTCGGTGGTTCGGGGAATGTCCTCTGCTTTTCTCGGGAAATAATCTGTTTTCCAGTCTCGTTTTCTCGGCAGGTAGCCGGCGCTCCTGAGTCCCCGCTTGACACTATAGGTTTTTTTCTTCGTGACCACGAAACCCATCCGGTGCATCAATCCGAGCAACGTCCGGGCGGGAAAAAAGAATATATGGCCGTTCTTGCTCCTTGCAGGTTTTTGCTCGGTGCGATAGAACTCTATCAGGTCCAGACTGTCGTTGTATCCGTTGGGAACGGAGAGAAAGTAAATCCCGCCGGGTTTGATAATACGCCTGCACTCCCTCAGCAGGGAGAGCGGGTCGAGCACGTGCTCGAGAACATTGTTCACATGGACATAATCAAAAAACGCGTCCGGGAAACCGGCATCGGCGAGGTCGCCCTCCACCACATTGAGGTGGAGCGTTTCTCTCGCACACCGGACGGCACTTCGACCGAAATCCGTGCCGAAGACCTCCCAATCGGAATTATTTCTGATGCCGTTGATGAAGAAACCCGTTGCGCAGCCGACATCAAGAAACCTGCCGGTCTTCTTCCACCGTTTGAGCCTTGCCGCAAAGGCCATCCCCTTTCCTTCCTCCCTCGACCTGTCAAAATCATAATACGAAGCGTTATAGAAGGAGGCAAGCTGTGGCGAGGTAGGAAGCGGGTCGAAACGCATAACGCCGCACCCCGGGCATTCGACGAGGTCAAAGACAGGGTCGGAAGAAAGAGTCGTCTTACAGAGGAATATCCCGGGAGAATCATCTCCACAAACCGGACACTTGCTCATCCATCACCTTCCATTCATTCAGCTTGCAATTCCGCGACTGCCCGACATTTCCGGAAGATGTCGGTGCTATTGAACGCTGCTTCCCTCAGCGATGTCTTTTGCAACGGTGAGGATCGTAAGGTTGCCGTCGTTGTCGGACGCCGCGAGCAGCATGCCCTGTGACTCCTGCCCCATCAATTTTGCCGCCTGCAGATTTGCGACGACGATTATTTTTTTGCCGACCAGATTTTCGGGGTCGTAGTGCCGGGCGATGCCGGCAACGATCTGGCGTTTTTCATCCCCGATAGAAATCTGCAATTTGATGAGCTTTTCGGACTTCGGGACTTTCTCGGCGGCGAGGACTTTTGCCACCCGAAGGTCGATTTTTTTGAAATCGTCAATGGTTATCTGAGATTTGAGTGGTGGGATTTGAGATTTGAGTGCAGTCGAGACCTGCAGTTGTTGTACATGCTTCTCTATGAGCTCATCGTCAATTTTTGAAAATAGAATTTCGGGCTTGCCCAGTTGATCACCATCGCTCAAACCACGCAGGAACGAACTTTCCCAGCCGGCTGCCGAGGGAGAACCTTCAAGATTCAGAATTCCCCAAATCCTTTGCGCCGTAAACGGCAAAAAGGGTTCGACAAGAATCGCCAGCGCCCGGACAGTCTGCAAACAAAGATTAATAGTCATCGCACACCGTTCAGGATTTACCCGTGCAGTTTTCCATGGCTCCTGGTCATTGAAGTACTTGTTTGCAAAACGAGCGAGATTCATTGTCTCTAACGCTCCGTCCCGGAACCTGTAGTGCTCAAAAAAGTCTGCCGCCGCATTTCTTGTCGATTCCACCTGAATTACCAAGGCATCGTCGGTTGAACCTTCGCCTTTCGTGTAAAGTCTTTGAAAATATGGTACTGCTGGAACTTTTCCGCCAAAGTTCTGATGGGCGAACGTCATTGTGCGGTTCACAAAGTTCCCAAGAATATCGGCCAGCTCGTTATTCGTTCGCGCTTGGAAATCTTTCCAATAAAAATCGGCGTCGCGGTACTCAGGAAGATTCATCGTGAGTGCATAACGCAGCGTATCTGCGGGGAACTCGGCGAGAAACTCATCTACATCGATCCCCCATCCCCGGCTCTTCGAGAACTTTTGACCCTCGAAATTCAAAAACTCATTCGCCGGCACATTTTCGGGCAGAACGTATTTCGGCTCGCCGGCATCATTCCACCCCATGATCATTGCCGGAAAGACGATACAATGAAATACCACATTATCTTTGCCGATGAATGCTACGTACTTTGTCGCGTCATCGCACCAGTATTCTTTCCATTTATCGGGTTGTCCGATGCGGGTCGCCCACTCCTTCGTCGACGAGACATATCCGAGAACGGCGTCAAACCACACGTAGATAACCTTGTCCTCATACCCTTTAAGCGGAACCTGGACCCCCCATCGCAGATCCCTCGTTACGGCACGGTCAGTGAGTCCCACCTTAAACCACGACTCGCAGTACCGGAGCACATTATCTTTCCAGCCATCCTGCTTGTTTTTCTCGTCGACGTATTCTCTGAGACGGTCCTCGAAATCACCCAGTGGAAAATACCAATGGGTCGTTTCTTTCAGAACGGGCGTTTCGCCGGAGACCTTGCTTTTCGGGTTAATCAACTCGGTCGGATTGAGAAAAGTGCCGCACTTTTCACACTGGTCTCCGCGCGCCTCGGGACTGCCACACACCGGACACGTCCCTTCGACATACCGATCGGGCAAGAACATCCCTGCGCGGAGGTCAAACAACTGTTTTTCTTTTTTTTCCTTCAGGACACCCGCAGAATGCAGAACCGAGAAGAACTCTCTGGCGGTCTCGTGATGCAGCGGAAGGGAGGTCCGGGAGTAGTTGTCGAAGCTCATGCCGAATTTTTCAAAGGCAGCCTTATTGAGAGCGTGGTAGCGGTCGACAATCTCCTGGGGAGTCGTTTTCTCTTGTTCCGCACTGATGGTAATCGCGACGCCGTGCTCGTCGGACCCGCAGATGAACAGAACATCGCGTTTCATCGAACGCTGGTAGCGGACATAGATATCCGCCGGCAGGTACGCTCCGGCAAGATGACCCAAATGGATCTTGCCATTCGCGTACGGCAGCGCAGCGGTTACCAGGATACGTTCAGGAACCTTGTTCACATTTCCCTTTTGTCAACTCGCAGTTCTCGCGGTACGATTGCATTCAGAAGATTTCGGAAGAATAAGTTTCCGTAATTCAATTCCAAGATTCAAGAGAATGAGTGGAATATACACATTTTTGTTCAGAAGTGAAATTGCCCGCTGAATCAAGCGGGCAACCGCCACGTCGTCAATTTCAGGGTAGTGATCGACAAATTTTTTGAGTGCATCGAGGTTATCGATGTTGACGACGCGCCCCGATCCTTCGCGTGCAGCCATCGTGTCCCTCAACCATGATTGCAGCAGGTACAGGAACTGCTCTATCTCCGGTCGGTTCGATCCCGTAACGATGTTGTCGATGGCCTGCAGGAAGTCCTCTCTCTTCCGATGGAGCGCAGAGCGAAGGAACTCGACCGCTTCGTTCCGCAGTTCGAGCAAGGATGTGCTGATCAGCTCGAGCGCACGCGCATAGCTTCCGTTGGCCAGCTGGGCAATGATTGCCGCCCGGCTTGCGTCGAGTTGTTTGCGCCGGACAAGCGCATCCTGAATCTCCTCATTGCGGAGGATGTCGAATCGCACTTGCTGGCACCGCGAGACAATAGTGGGGAGAAGATAATCCGGGCGCGCAGTCGTCAGTATCAGCAGGTTATTTTCATGCGGCTCCTCGAGTGTTTTCAAGAGCGCATTCGAGGACTCATCGTTGAGCTGATCCGCGTCCATAATGATAGATACGCTCTTTCCCTTCCCGAACGACCTCAACGACAAGGTTCTCCTTATCTCCCGGATGCTATTGACTTTGATCGTAGTCGCTTTTGGTACGACGATATCGTGGTAGAGGTTTTGCGCCTTCAACGCGAGTTGCTCCTTAACCGTCGAGATCTGTTCGTCAGTGAGTTTCTCCAGCGGCGGGTCGCCCGAGACTTCGTTCTTCCCGACCGGAAGCGAGAAAATAAGGTGAATGTTCGGGTGCTGGAGGGATTGGAACTTCACGCAGTTGGAACAGGTATCGCATGCTTCGAAAACGGCATTTTCACAGTTCAACACTTTCGCGAGTTCAATCGCAAGGGCGTCTTTTCCTACTCCGCCGGGACCTGAGAAGAGATACGCATGCGCCAGCCGGTTTTGACGAAGGGAAGAAATGAGGAGATCCTTTACCCGTTCCTGACCTATGACCGATTTCCATGCCATGCCGTGCTCCTAGAATGCCTGTCCAATCCCGAACTGGACCACGCCGTTGCCAAGCACATCGCCGAAAAGCCTTTTTTGGAAAACAGTTTGCTTTCCCGGAACTTCTTTGGGGTCGTAGACACGAAACCCATAATCAACCCTGAACGGACCAAAGAATGTCTCATAGCGTAAGCCGACTCCAGCCGCCATCGCAATCTCTCTCGGTTTAAAGTCCGTAGCATTGGTCCAGACATTACCCATATCAAGAAAATACACCACCCAAATATTGTCGAGACGAACCCAGCCGAGCTTTCCATAGCCGCGGAAATAGTTGATGCGCATTTCCACGTTTGTTTCAAGGATGAAATTGCCGCCAAATTGCAATAACGAATCCGGCATAGCCCCCAGGTCACGCGCCCTCCAGCCACGCACACTTCCGCTCCCGCCCGCAAAAAATCGTCTGTTGAGAGGGATGTTTACGGGAAGATCCCTGCTCTCTCCATATTTGTCCTGGTACCCGACCTTCGCTTTCATCGCAAGGATGTTGTACCGTGTGCTTGTCAGGTCCTGATACCACCGTCCGAGCAACATTACTTCATAGTATTGCGTGAATGGCAAGCCCGTGTGGATGCCCGGAAGAAGTTTGGGGAGGATGCCGGATTCCCCCAGCGTGATGCTGTTGAAGAATCCATCAGTCGGAGAAAAAATATCATTGGTCTTGTCGCGCTGCAGCGTGGCACTGATAATGGAATTGAACTGGGCCTGGTTTTCGTCACGACTCAACGCGGTCCGAGTGGCCTGGTCGGATGTATCGCCGAGGATTTCGGGGCTCACGCGCTCCAGTGTCCAGTCGATTAGGCCAAACGTGTACGTCGCGAACTTGTTGCTCAAACCGATTTTGTTCCTGAGAATGGACAGGATGTACGGTTTCTGCTTTTCCGCGCTGATGGATGTCGTCCACGAGCCACTCAAATTTCTTGAGAACAGATACGGCTGGAGGACTTGAAATTGCAGTTCCAGCGCGCCCACTACGGTCGGGTCGCGAAATCCGCGACCGCCGAACACTTCATGAAAGTTCCATTCCTGAATAGACTGTGTCCGGACGCGAACGTGGGTCTCGGAATGGCGCGCATCGCCGAAGAAATTCCGGTTCGTGTACCCAAGGCCGAGGCCGAGATTGAAGGCGTTGTTTTCGTCGGAAACGCTGAGCTCGGGAGACAACTCATGCCTTGCGCGGGGACGGACGAACACATCGATGGGGACCGTCGACGATAGCGATGTGTCGGAGAGGCGGGGGTTGTCCACGCGAACGGCTTCAAACAAGTCGAGGCGATTCAGATTTCGCTCACTGGATATCTTTTTTTCGCGACTGTATACTTCGCCGGGCTGAAAATCAAGCTGGCGGAGGATGATGCCGTCGGTGATATCCTCACGCGGAGGGTCGACATGGACGGACGCCTCGCCGAATTGATACTTTCTCCCCATGACGAACGTCAAGGTGAGACGGAAGGCGGCGGTAGGTTTCCATTCATATTTCCCCGAGCGTTCGCGGTCGAAGTACGCCAGCGGGTAACCGTGATTCCCGAGAAAATCCAGGACCCTGGAAATCTCCGCGACGGCCCGGGATTCCTCATATGGCATCCCTCGCACTATACGCGGTTCTTTGAAAAGTTCTGCCAACAGGTCCATGGACAAACTGTCGAGGCCGCGGTAGTCGACAGTGTCGACCAGGGAGCGAACATTCTCCACGATCTCGACCGACAAATCTATGGTGTGTCCGGTGGAATCGATGTGAGACCCTTCAGTGACCTTCGTGTGATAGAAACCGTGGTCTCTGTAGAAGTCCTCCAGGAGTTTTGCATCAGCCGCGAACTTCTCCTCTTCGAAGTACTCCGGTTTGGAACCTAGTTTTTCGCTGACCTTAAACAACAACTTGGGAAATACGCCCGGCGTTTCCTTCGTCTGCATGACGTCTTTGACCGTACCGTCGTCGAACGTATGGTTACCGACGAGCTCAATTTTGTGGATTTCCAACAGTTCCTTGACCGCCGGCTGCGATTCCTGGGCAATTACGATTGATGGAAACACTTCAAGAAAGACGAGGAACCATAGGAAAGGGAGGACAGGGGAATATCGAAAATTCGTATGCACGCTCATCGAAATGATTCACAAGCAACAAAAAACCCATCCGTAAGAATTTGGGATGGGTCTCACACTGAACTTCACAGGCAGTGAAAATCGACTTCGTTCGATCAGAAGGTGAATGAATTAGTAACGATCAGTACTCGCTCTCATCGCCAAAGAAGTAGTCGGACTCGGTCGGATAGTCGGGCCAGATATCTTCTATGCTTTCGAAGGGTTCATCCCGATCTTCCAACTCCTGGAGATTTTCCAGTACCTCGACCGGCGCCCCGGTCCGGATAGCATAATCGACTAATTCATCTCTGGTCGCAGGCCATGGAGCATCGTCGAGAAATGATGCTAATTCCATTGTCCAAATCATAGTGTTTGTTGGTTGCCCCTTTCAAATCAGTTATCTAAATAAGCAAACAACTAACAAAAGAAGGAAGTTCAATTTTGACAACAGAGAATTTCGGCCCAACATCAATGTCCGTTTTTCGTCTGGCCGGCGATTTCTTTCCGATAGTCCTGAGCCTTCACATCATCCAAGAAATAATCCATAGGATTTTGGCGAACGCCTCTGAAGGACACTTCATAATGCAAATGTGGACCAGTCACCAAGCCTGATTTTCCGCTCTTGGCAATGAGGTCGCCACGCGTCACTCGCTGGCCTTCTTTGACCAGCACACGCGACAAGTGAGCGTACAAAGTCTGGTAGTCATATCCATGGCTGATAACAACCATCAATCCGTAGCCACCGCCGCTCTGCCCGGCCATCTCAACAACTCCGTTCCCGGCGGCGTACACAGGAGTTCCGACGTCGTTGATGATATCGAGTCCTTCGTGCGTCTTAAAAATTCCAAGTACCGGGTGCATCCGCATACCAAACCCTTTGGTGGAATAAAAACCCTCCATGGGTTTGAGTGCGGGTATCGCAGAGAAGTAGTCCCTGTTGAAATCACACTTCTGCAGGATTTCCCGATAGTTTTGTTCCTGGAGTTTTGCCTCGCTCGTCAGCCGGTCTACCAATGACGAGGACGATTGCAATAAGGAGGAGACGTTATCGGAAGTAAACCGAAGGTCTGTCGTGGCAACCGCGCCACCGCTTCCACCTTCTCTTGTCTGTTCATCGATCGACGGCAAGTCAACCAGCAAACGCATGCGGTTCCCCTCACGGTGGAGGTCGTCAAGAGTCTGTTGCAGGTCTTTCATCTCCGAATTGAGTCCCATGAGCCGTTCCTGAAGAACAGTGTTCTCATGTTTGAGCATCGCGATCTTATCATGTCCCAGACCCAGAAAATCAAAATAGAGATGATTAATCGCAAGGGTCAGCATGATGATGCAGATCGCTGAGCAGAAAATAATTGCTGTCAGCTTCAGCCGAAACCATCGTATCTCCTGGAAGCGCATGTCCCCGGGAGAAAATGTGTAATATGATATTCGCCGCTTCATTCTCTGTTAAAGTGCAGGATCAGGTATTTCCCGACATTTTGAGCAATTATGCACAAAGGTAAAGAATATTTCGCTGTTTGTCAAGGATTTTCTGAAGTTCTTTAAAATTTATTCAAAATCATGCTCAAAATAGTTAATTACCCGCTCCCGCGATTGCTTGCTCTTTTCGGCCAAAACAGCGTCGAGGCGCTGGGAAAACGCCTTCGCAGCGTCATAACCGTAGTGTTTGAGCAGATAGTTGAGAGCGATCACTTCGCAAATGACGGTGACGTTCTTCCCCGGGAATATCGGCAACTTGACTCTCGTGATCGGGACGTCGAGGATCGTCACGGCCTCTTCATCGAGCCCCGTTCGGGTGTAGTCTTCGTTGGGTTTCCACTCCATCAATTCGACGACAATCTCGACGCGTTTCTGGAATCGAATGGCCCGGACACCGAACATGCTCCGCACATCGATCAGACCGAGACCCCGAACTTCCATAAAATGCTTGACGAGGTCGGTCCCGGCACCCATCAGGATTCCCTCACCCTTCCTCGTAATGGTAACGACATCATCCGCGACGAGCCGATGACCCCGCTCAACCAGGTCGAGCGCGATCTCGCTCTTTCCGATCCCTGAACGACCGACCAGCAACACACCCATGCCGTACACATCGACGAACGATCCATGGACGACACTCTGGGGGGAAAATTGATCATCGAGAAAATCGCCAAGGAAGTAGATGAGTTTCGTCGTTTCAAACGGAGTTACGAGAACGGCCACCTTGCGTTTCCTGGCGATATCCAGGAATCCTTCTTCAACCTTGTTCTTGTTCGTCACAATCAAACAGGGAATGTCGAACTCAAAAATCTTCCCAAGAGTTCGCAAACGATCCTCACGTTTGAGCTGCTGAAGATACTTCATTTCCGTATTACCGAAAATCTGGACGCGGTTGAATGTAAACAACTGGACGTAGCCGGCAAGAGCCAGACCCGGACGATGAACATTTTTGTCCTTGATCTCCTTGTCGAATCCGATATCTCCCGTCAGGGATTTCAGCCGGAGGCGATCCTTGTTCGCTTCGAAGAGAAATCCGACCGTGATCGCCCGTTTGGTATTCTGTTTAGCTTGGAATTTCATGAGTTTTCACTCCGGCCGCCGTCGCCGGGCACAGATTCCTTCATCTTTCGTAGTGTACGCTTATCCTTTGCCCGAAGTTTCGTTTTGTAGCGGTCGAGCTGGCGTTCCAATTTTTCGATGGCCAAGTCCAACGACTTGCGAAAGTCTTCCGATTTTTCCTTTGCGGTCAGAACCACGCCGAAGACACGAAGGTTTATTTCGGCAATCTTGGTGCTATTGCGATTATGTTCATAGCTCAGGATGACGTCGCTCCGGACAATCCCGTCGTAGTATTTGTCCAGTTTCTTAAGAGACGACAGGGCGTGGTCGCGCAGCTCCTGGTGCGCCTTAAATCTTCTCGCTGTAAAATGTATATCCATCGTACCATTCCCTCCTGAAAGTTATTCCGCTCTTGGATGTGACTGCTTATAGATCTCTTTGAGACGCGCAACCGTGACGTGCGTATAGAGTTGGGTCGTCGAAAGACTTTCGTGTCCTAGCAATTCCTTCACGGCACGCAAGTCGGCTCCCCGGTTGAGCATGTGTGTGGCAAACGTGTGCCGCAACACGTGTGGACTTCGTTTTTCCAATTCCGAAACCAGTCCGATATACTTGCTGACAATGCGGTAGACGCCCTTCGGATACAATCGCAGTCCCCGCGATGAAAGAAAGACCGTGCGGCCGTCACGTTGTCCCGCCGTCGAAATCCCAATCGTCTGCCGCTGGCGAAGGTACTCCGTCAAGGCTCCTTTTGCTTTCCTGCCAAAAGGGACGATCCTGTGTTTCTTCCCTTTTCCAAGAACCTTGATTGTTTCATTGCGGAAATCGACATCGTCAATAGTGAGGTTGATGAGCTCGGCTAATCGAATCCCCGTACTGTAGAACAATTCCAACAGTGCACGGTCACGCACCCCTTCTACCGTTGTCCTGTCGGGCAACTCCATCATTCTTTCGACCGCATGCTCGTCGAGGAAAACCGGCAGCTTCCGGGCAAGCCTCGGCGAGGCAACATTCAGAGCGGGATTATAGCCGCAAATTTTTCGTTTGACCAGGAATTTGAAGAATGAACGAAGAGCGGCCAGCTTGCGGGCGATCGTCCTCGCGCTCATTCCCTGTTCTCGCAGATCGCCGAGGAAAAAACGGATAGTAAGATGATCGACCGCATCGAGGTCGATGCTCTTTTTCTCGAAATGCCGCAGAAGAAAATCGTGGAACTGTTTTAAATCATTTTCGTACGATGATAGCGTATGAGCGGAGTAGTTTCGCTCCCGTTCGAGATACGCCAGATATGTTTTCACGATTTCGGTCATACCATTCACGTCACGCCACCGCGGCAGCCTCTTCCTTCATGACCTCGGCCTTGCACGAAGGGCATTTCAGGTACTCCCCTCGCTCTTTCGAGTACTTCACAACCATGTAAGGAGAGCCGCATGTTTCGCACGGTTGCCCGATGGGTTTCTCCCAGGACGCAAAATCGCAATCCGGGTAGCGCGAGCAGCCATAGAACGTGCGTTTGCGTTTTGTTTTCCGCTCAACGATTTGCCCGTCCTTGCACTTCGGACATTTGATATCCATCGAAATTGGTTTCGTGTTCTTGCACTTCGGATAGTTCGAGCAGCCAAGAAACGTCCCGAAGCGGCTTGAGCGCACGAGCATATCTCCGCCGCACAATTCGCACTTCATTCCGGCGAGATGCTGGTGCTTTTCCCGGTCCTCCGGCAGCGGTTTCGTGTTCTTGCACGCCGGGTATCCGCTGCAGGCCATAAACCTCCCGTTACGACCCCATTTGATGATCATCGGCTTGCCGCATAGTTCACAAATTTCTTCGGTTGCTTCCTGAATCGATTTCTTGATGGCAGCCGTATTTTTTGAAACCTTCTCCAGGGAACGGCTGAAGGGAAGGTAAAAATCATCCAAAACGGTTTTGTAATTTCGCTTACCCGAGGCGATCGTGTCAAGCTCATCTTCCATCTTTGCTGTGAACTTCACGTTGAAGATCTCGGGAAAACTCGCGACGAGCAACTTGTTCACCTCCATGCCAAGCCCGAGCGCGAACAATTTCCGGTCGCGCTGTTCAACATACTTACGGTCGATAATCGTGCCGACGATTGATGCATACGTGCTCGGTCGCCCGATGCGAAGCGATTCAAGAGTTTTCACCAGGCTCGCTTCGGTGTAGCGAGGGGGCGGAGACGTCTCATGCCGGTGAGTCACGACGGATGCCAGATCCGCCTTTTGTCCCGCGGCAAGAGTTTCCGGAAACACCTCATCGACGACCTCGGGATCTTCGTCTTCGATCTTTTCACCCTCCCGGTCGACAGCGTCATCATACAACTGCAGAAATCCGCGGAACTTGTACCGCGAGGACGTCGCCCGAAAACCATACTTCCCGCCCTCCACGATGACCGTTGTGGTTTCCATGATCGCGGGTTCCATCTGACATGCAACAAAGCGATTCCAGATGAGCTCGTAGAGCCGGAACAGGTCCTTTTCCAGATATTTCTTCACGGCACCCGGGGAATATTTCACAGACGTCGGCCGGATGGCCTCGTGGGCGTCCTGGGATGCCTTCCCCTTCTTATATGCCACGGCATGCTTCGGAACGTATTCTTTACCATAGTTCGCAAAGATGTACTCTCTCACCGCCTGGACCGCTTCAGCGCTGAGGCGCGTGGAATCGGTGCGCATATACGTAATCAATCCCATCGAACCTTCCTCGCCCAGCTCAACGCCTTCGTACAGTTTCTGGGCGAGCATCATCGTTCGGCTCGCGGAAAACCGGAGTTTGCGGGAGGCTTCCTGCTGCAGCGTGCTCGTAATGAACGGGGGCAACGGATTTCGCTTGACGTCCCTTTTCTGCACATCGGCAAGAGAAAATGACTGTCGTTTAATATCCTCAACATAGCCATCCGCATCCGCCTCCGAAGGGATGAAGGTAAATCGACTGCGTGTTCCCTGATGTTCGATCTCACTCAATGTGTCCTGGGATGGGACAATGAGCTCCTTGCCGTCGATCCTGAAAAGCTTCGCGTAGAACGACCTGTCGCTGTGTGTTGTAAACTCTCCGACGATCGACCAGTACTCCGTGGGGATAAATGCCCCGATCGCTGCTTCCCGTTCACAGAGGAGTCGGAGGGCAACGGATTGCACCCGCCCGGCCGAGAGTCCATAGAAGATGGTTTTCCACACAAAGGGGCTGACTTTGTATCCGACGATCCGATCCATGACTCTGCGTGCTCGTTGGGAAGCCACGAGGTGCTCATCGATGGATTGCGGGTTCTTCATGGCCTGAGAAATTCCCTTTTCCGTGATCTCGTGAAAGAGGACGCGGTGGATTCTGGAGTTGAGCCCGGAGATTTCCTCAGCGATATCGGCAGCGATCGCTTCTCCCTCGCGGTCCGGGTCGGTCGCGATATACACGTCCTTCACGTGGGAAGCCGTCTCTCGCAGTTTCTCGATAACTTCCTCCTTGCCTTTCATCACTTCAAATGTGGGGACATAACCGCCATCCAGATCCACTCCGAACTTGCTCTTGGGCAGGTTCTTGATGTGTCCCACCGAGGCCTGCACGATGAAATTCTTCCCGAGATATTTGTTGATCGTCTTCGCTTTTGCCGGCGATTCGACGATAATAAGTGATTTATCCATCAATGAGTACTGTCGAGTAAACTGGGATCAATTAATAGTGTTGTCCGAGTTAAAGAAAATCCGTCCGCGTTTAAAATCGTCCCGGTCCATGTCGAAAACAATCGAGGCGACGATCGCCTTAATTTCGTCGACCGTCAACTGTTCGAACCCGCTGAGCATCGAACGCTCGATCACAAGTTCGAGCTCGGCTTCGGTGATGATATTGAGCTGGCGGAGTTGAATAAGATATCCGAACGCTTCGGCGGGAATCACATACTTCTCGGCCGAATGCAGTATTCTGAAGGAAGCAGACTGCTGCCTCGACGCTACCTCAAGGAATTTCACGTCGGATTTCAGCCGGTCCTGCAGCCAGGTGAATGCAGTGATGATTTCCTCCTGCGTGTATCCCTTTTGCATGAGCGACGACAGATCGATCTCGCCGAGCGGTTTTTTGGTCTTCTGGACCTCATTCAGCACGTACATCAATATTTCAACGATCCGTTCCTGAATCATGAATGGTTCTTCGAGAATTGTCGTAGATAAAAATCTTCCGTTTTGCTCATTTTCTCCCTTTGGGGGGGCGTCGCATCGTCGTACCCCAGGAGATGCAGGAGACCGTGTGTGACAAGGCGCCTGGTCTCCTCGGCAATCGAAACCCGATACTCCCGCGCTTGCCGGCGGGCACTGTCGACATTCACATACACTTCTCCCTCGAGCTGCCGCGCCGGACCCTCGGCAAGGGAAAAGCTCAGAACATCGGTGGAATATCGGTGCTTACGATACGTTGCGTTCATTCCCGTCATTCGTTCATCACCGATATATACGACGTTCAGCTCAGCGTTCGAACAGCCCTCACCCCTGAGAACATATCTGGCGAGCTCAATAGTTTCCTTCCGCCGTACCCGGTGTTTCGAGTGCGTGTTGAAGACTCTGATTGAATTCATCGGACCTTTTTCTTCGACGACGGCCTTCTTTCAGGCAGGAGTGTTTCGGTGAGTGAGAGCGCGATCCCGGATAACATCACCTCGGGTCCAAGCCTCGTAAAGTCGCCCGAAAGAATTTCGCGGTCCACATTTGCATAGAGCGAACATCCACCCTCCCGTTCCACAATCAATCCCGACAGTTTTCCTCCGTCTTCTCCTATGAACGTCACCTCGTTCAACATTTCGCTGATCACGAATCCCGAACAAAAATGCAGCTGGAGATGGGCATTCGCCGTGTACACAGAGACCAGGTTCCCCCGTTTCTTCCCGATCCGAATATTCGGATATATCTCCAGTGCGATCTTCCGGTGACTCTCCGGATTCTCGAGTTCATAGCGGATGCTATTCCCTTTACGCTTTGCGGAAACACCCAGTGCCTTGCCCAGTTTCCTGAAATCGGTCTTCTTGAATTCAAAAGGCATGTATCCGTCAGTTCGATGTCATTGTATGCGCAATAAAAAACCCGACTGTCGGTCCCACTTGAAGAGAGGCAAACACTCGGGGGATAATTTGCAGATTGCTTGCCCAGTCTCCTGCCGTGCCAACGGGGGAGAAAGAGTATGCGATCTTGCCATGTTTTTCAGCTTCAAATTCTACTACTATCCTTTTCGCAGCACAAATATACTACCCTGATCGCATCAAAGTCAAATCCTGACTGCATCACCGATTGTTTTTTAGACTTCTAGCTCCAGTGCCTCAGCGGCTGCAAGGCAATCGAACTTATAGTGACGGTTCTGAATTTCCTTCCTGCATTTCTTCACGATATCGTCGATCTTATCATCGCCGTGCGAGGGGTCATGGTGAAACAGGATGAGCCGCTTCACATTCCCTTCGGCGGCAACTCTGAGGGTAAACAAATAATGCGAGTGACCCCAGCCGACGCGGTCGACGTACTCTTCCGGAGTATACGTCGCATCATGGATCAGTACGTCGGCACCGCGCACGAAATCGAAAATGCGCTGGTTCGGATCACCGTTCACTCGGGAGTAATGGTCGATGATCACTTCTTCCACATTCCGGATGGCCAGGGCGACCTGACGGTCGAAAGGTTCATTATCGCTGATATAGACGATGGTCCTTCCGCCCTGGGTGATGCGATAACCGATCGCAAACGACGGATGGTTGACATAGATCGTTCTGATCGTCGCGTTGGAGATCTTGAGTTCTTCCTCTTCCACCCGACGGAAGTTGAGAGCCGCTTTCAACTCATTGAGCTGGACCGGAAAATAGATCTTGTTCATCTGGTCCGCAATCATTTTTTGGAGTGTGACCTTGTCTGTTTCGCCTCCAATAAAGGTGAACTCATTACCCGAAATAAAGGCGGGCTTGAAGAACGGAAATCCCTGGATGTGATCCCAGTGGGGATGGGAGATGAGCAAATGCGCTTTGATCGATTCTCCCTTCTCGATCAAGTCGTCCCCGAGATTCCTGATACCCGTGCCGGCATCCAGGATAATGAGCTCATCATTAGGCAATCTGAGTTCGACACACGGCGTGTTTCCGCCGTATCGAACGGTGGATTTACCCGGCGTGGGGATGGAACCCCTTGTTCCCCAGAACTTTATTCTCATAAGCACCCCTGCTATGATGGTTTTCGATACATGTCTGCATACTCGACTCTCTGCCGATAACCACATCACCGATGATCTCCGCACTATCCACAATGAACGCCAACGGATGAATATCCGGAGTACGACCGCGGAAGGGGCGGATCATTTTCCGCTCTTCTCGAAATACCGGGGCGGCGTCCAGCCCGGCCGGTTCCATTTCATCAGCTCGAGTCGGACGTTTCCGATCAAGACCTTCATCTTTGCCAGCACCGGCACGTGCGCCGCGTCATTCGAGAACCAGCCTTCGAAATCGCCGGTGAGTCCGAAGATACCTACGAAGTCAGCTCTGCCGTCAAAATAAACAACGTCGATCGGGTAATCCACCGCGTCAATTTTCTGACTTTGCTTCTCGTTCTTGAAGTTCAGAAACGTGCTGGCTTTCTTCTCATTCACTATAACCGGGATGGTCATTCCTTTTGTTGAGTTGACCATGCCCCGCGCGAAGAAAAACAGCGACAGTCCATCCTGGTACCATGTATTCACCTTGAGCGTATCACGTCTTTCGACGGTATCGGATTTTTCGAGACCCACCTCCACGTACACGTTCCCGGATGGATAATCAAAATCATAAATGAACTTTCTCCACTGCTGATCCTCCACCTTCAAACGCGCCTGAAACCATCGGGCATAGAGAGACTCAGAAATTGAGCTTTCGTAGGTCGTATGAAGGTCTACCAGAGGGACTCCCTTGTACGAATCGATGTACGCCATCGCCCGGCACAGCGTTTTCCCCTCCTTCTGAATCTTGTCCACGACTTTAATCCGAACCTGGCCAAGGTCGATGAACGCATAGCTGACATTATACGTCAATTCCTCTCCGACCTGAAAAACAGAATCATTTCCCGCCGCAAGAGGTAGGCCAACCTCTTCACCAGGCGCCCAGACCTTAGCATACGCGTTCACGGACACTGCGATGCCCAGGACGAGGGCAAGCGGGATACAACACTTCGTAAGATGTAAGGCTACGTCCTGCAGCAATAAAGATACGCGTAATAAGTTAGAATTATCAGCGGAGCCCGGCGATCTTCTCCGCTTCAGGAAACAGGGTCACGCTCTTCTGGAATTGACTATCGTGCGAAAGCATGACACGCACGGAACCTGGAAATCCCCAGACGTCATGTGCAATCTGGGCTTTCGCAAGATCCTGGATGTACACAATGTCCTGCTTGTACTGTTTCTCGTCGAATTTCACATCTTTCTTTGCGGCAAGGTCGGTGAGTTCTTTCAGCATGTCGTCATTCACAACAAATTCGCTGGCAAACTTTTCGAGGTCGCTACCATATTCCTTCCGGAGAGCCTTCCCATTGCGGTCCATGTAGTGTGTGGTGAATTCGACAAATACCGCTCTGCGCCGAAGGTCGGCGGCGTAGTGCGTCAGTGTATCCCCCCTGATGATGTAATCCGGAGTGATACCTCCCCCGCCATAGACGATCCTTCCTCCGGCCGTCTTGAAAGCCTGGCGGGTTGAGTCACGCTCTTCTTTGTGGTCGACGTTTTCACCTTCGGCCTGGTCCTCGATAACCGTGCTGCGATAGGTCGCATGGTCCTTGCCGTAGGGACGCTGAATGAGCCGTCCCGACGGCGTGTAGTACTTCGCGATCGTCAGCCGGAACGCCGACTTGTCGCTTAATTCAAATTGTCGTTGAACCAGACCTTTGCCAAACGTTGTTTCACCCACGATCAGCCCGCGATCCCAGTCCTGGATGGCGCCGGAAACAATCTCGCTCGCAGAAGCCGAGCCATGGTCCACGAGCACGATCAACGGAACGTCCAGCAATTTGCCGCTGCCGCTGCTCACATATTCTTCGTCGAACTCTGACCGACGTCCTTTTGTATAGACGACCTTCTTACCGGAAGGAAGCATTTCATCGGCCAGCTTGAATGCTTGCTCGAGATAACCGCCGGGGTTGCCCCGCAGGTCGAGGACCATTTTCTTCATCCCCTGTGAACGCATTTTCGTGATAGCGCTGACGAATTCATCGTGGGTCGTCTGTGCAAAACGGTTAATCCTGACATACCCGACATCGCCATTGTACAAAAACGATGCATCGACGGTGTAAATAGGGATCTTGTCCCGGACAATATCGTACTCCATAAGGTCCTTCACTCCCGCGCGCGAAATGGACACTTTCACATGGGTCCCTTTGGGCCCACGAAGTTTCTTGGGGACATCGTCTTGCTTGATCCCGATGCAGGAAGTGTCGTTAATTTTCAAAATCTTATCCCCACCCATTATTCCAAGAGCTTCACTCGGTCCGCCGGCGATCGGCGAAATGATCAACAATGTGTCGTTGGGAACGTCAAATTCGACGCCGATTCCCTCGAATGAACCTTGGAACTCTTCGTTTATTCTGGATAAAGCAGCGGCGGGGATATATACGGAGTGCGGGTCGAGTTGATTCAGCAGGCCGTTTATGGCGGCTTCGACCAGTTTCTGCGTATCAACGTCTTCGACGTAGTTCTTTTCCGTGAGACTCAATACATCCTTGAACTTCCCAAGCTGCTCGAAGATGTTGTCGCCGGAGATGACGGTACTGATTTGCATCCCCGTGAGGACTGCGAGGCAGCAAAAAATCACGACTGTATACGTCGAAAATCGTTTTTTCATGCGTAACTTTCCTAATGTTGATCTTAAAAGTATATTTAAAAAAGGAGTGAAAGTCAAATCCCTGCGTCACACGCATCGATTTGAGGGAATTCGAAGCTAGCGGACGGGTTTCCAATGATCCGCGACCGAGCGGTGCAACACCAGCACCGCCACCGCATTAATAAACCAGAGCAAGGTGATCCAGAGGTATCCGTACTTGCGGTAGCGGCGCGGTGATTCCCGCACAGTAAGGGACCGGGAAAAGGCTATTTTCCCTTCCCGGCGCAATCTCACGAATAAATCGAAATCCTCACCCGCCGCAATTGCTTCATTATAACCACCCACTTTCGAAAATAATTCCCTGCGGACGACCTGGCACTCACCCCTGCCCATCCCCACTCCGATGATGTTGAGTGACCAGAAATAAAGGTTGTAGAAACCATGGAATACTCTGTCAAAAAAGCTCTCTACGCCGCGGTAGACGCACACCTTGCATGTCGCTGCGGCAATGTCCCGCCGGTCCATGATGCTGCTCATGGCGGGAAAAAAAGATTCGATATCGTCAATCAGTGTGTCGCCGTTGATGAACATGAGGATATCACCGCGCGCGACGCGGGCTCCGGCGTTGCGCCCGATCGATATGGTTTGTTTCACACCGCTCTCATTGGTAATGAGGGAATCGGCGTGCGCCCGTGCCACGGCGATGGTCTCATCGGCACTTCCTCCATCACTGACAATCACTTCAAGACGGTGGGTGCGGCGAAGTTCATCCGTGAACTGCTTCAACGTTTGCGCGATGAGCTTGCCTTCGTGCAACGTGGGGATGACGATGCTTATGGTTGGGTTCTCCAATGTCCGAGCTTACGTCTGTCTTCGATGATAGGGACGGGCCATCGGGCTCTGCCTAACGGGTTTGACGCTCAAGTTTCACTCCCCGGCGCGGTTATATACAAGGGGGAAGAGGCATCTCGGCCGTGCCCACACACTCTCTCTTGACGAAAGGAAACTCAACCGGCGGCGAAGCGATGAAACCGAGCCGATCATAGATGGAGATCGAGGCTTCCACGACAAATATCACCGGATCGCCACACATGACATTAACGTCGCACAGATGAAACGGCTGATAAATCAAGTCGACACTCGGTATATAAATGCTGTCATCGTCTTTGAGGTTCCAATAGACATCCATCGTAAACTGTTCTCCGGGAAGCAGCGTTAATTGTCCATTCTGCACAAGGCCGCGATTCGAAAAATTCTTCACTGTAAGATACAATGTCCGGAGGCGGGTCGGCATATCTTGCCACCAGATTCTCACCGTCCCCTTTACATCAACCGAATCCTGGAAGATATCAGTGTACACATTCTCCCCGGTAAGGCGCACGTGAACGACCTGACGGCCCGGCGGGGCGACACGGTCGGGCAATTGTTCCACCAGAGTCGTTTGCAGTGAGAGCACCCGGTCCGGGAACTTATATGTGGGAAGAGACTCGTTGCACCTGATGAATATCATCCCCAGCGAAGCCACCGTTAGGGCCTTGACGAGCGTCCTGGAAACGCTGAACTTACATCTCATACTTGACTCCAATAGAAAAACGGCGCGGGTCATAGTACGCAGAAGGGTCGCCGAGCTGTCCCCCAATGCGTCCGTTCGAATCAGCCCAGCGGGCGTTCAAGGCATTCAGAAGATTCGACACATATCCGTAGAACGTCAGATTTGTGAGACCGCCAAGGCTCACTCTTTTCGAGAATTTCAAGTTCACCGTACTGTTGCTCGGCAGACGGGCATTGTTGGGAATAAACGGCATGGTCGAGTCCAACGGCGTGAAACCATCTTTCGTCGGATAGTACGTGTATGGTTTTCCGGAACTAAATGACCACACCACGTTCGCCAAGAAATCATACGGAAGAGTAGCGTCCACTTCCAGCTTCACCGAATTGCGCACATCCCAGCTCAGGGGATAGGGGGTATTGGCCACGGGAAATCCCCATTGCGAGAGATTGAGTCCTTGATTCACATAATCGCTGACACCTTCGGTTTGCATCAACGTATAACTCAAGGATCCGGAGATCCGTTCGGCTCGGTGACGCGTGAGAACAAACTCAAGTCCCTCGGCACTCGCGAAGGCGTTGTTGACGTACTCGGCATATCCGTAATCACCGGCCGAGCGGGCGTTTGTCGGCAGGAGAGTCTTCGAATCAATCTGGTCGATGAACTCCTTCTTGAAGTACGTCACGCTCAGCATATCATGTTCGTCGAAGCCGTATTTGACGCCGATTTCCCAGGCGTGGGTGCGCTCCGGTTTAAGGTCGGGATTCCCCGTCAGGACACTCACACCGTTTCGCAACTGCTGTGGATTTATCCCCGAATACAGGTAGTCGAAAAGGGGAAATTGAAAATAATGACCGTAGTTCATGACGAGAAGTATATTCCACGCGAGGGGAAACGACAGACCAATACGGGGACTAATTTGCTGCTTCAACGACGCCTTCACGTAGTTTGTGACCTGGGATTGGTACCGGCCGGTGGCTGTGTCGAGCGGCAAGTACTCCACGACAGGACGCTCACTCCGGGGGTCCAGGAAATCCCAGCGCATGCCGAGGTTCACGACGGCACCATCGTGCTCAACGATGAGCTTGTCCTGGAAGTAGGCACTCCCGGAACGGGGGTAATAGTGATAGGCCGTGCTGTAATTAAGTTCCGGCAGGTCCGTCAGGACTTTCCCAAAGTACGTGGTCTGCGGGTCATACTTTACAACGTCGGAAAAAATATCGTATTGATTGATCTCAAAACCGAATTTCATGAGGTTGAGCTGATTCGGTTGAACGTCAAAATCAGTCTTGAGCGTGTAGATGCCCTGCTTCGTATCCGACCACCACGCCCTGTTCCCCCGGACAATGTACTCAAGGAAAAAGTCGTACTCGTAGGGAGTCAGATCCAGATTATTCTTAGCTCCGTCGCCGATCCGTGAGCGCAGATACGATTGGCTCAGGCTGGCCGTATAATGGACGTCGTCGGAGAGTGTCTGGGACAAGATCGCCGATGTGCGAATTGAATTACGACTTCTCGGCGGTAGACCGCTAAGATTGAATCGCCAGCTGAATTCGTAGTCGTGCCATGACTTCAACGAATAGATGGTCTGAGTGGTTACCCGCACCCTGGGAGAAAGTGTGAAATCGAGTTTTGCCAGGCCGCTCAGGTCCTGGGAAATCGGTGAATCAAAGAACTTGTCAAAATCCTGCCACCACCGTGTATCGCTTGCCTGATAGGTCGTCGCGCTGAAATAGTGTACCTTTTCCCGTACGATAGGACCGGAAAGGGTCAATTCGCCTTCCGTCATCCGGCTAGTCTGTTGGTTCCAATCGCCAGCCAGCCAGTTGTCTTTTTCGACGCGAAATACCTGCGAGTGTCGATCACTCCCCCGTCGCGAAATAATATTCACGACCCCCGAGAGCGCGTTTCCGTACTCGGCTTCGAACCCGCCGGTCTGGATCGAGAACTCCGTAATGGAACTCTTGGGCAGTGAACTTCCCAATCCCCCCTCGACGAGGTCTTGCAGGGGCAATCCATCAACGAGGTAAACCACCTCAGTTGATTTTCCCCCTCTGACATTTCCTTCGGGAGTCACGCTTGGGAATAACGTCACTAAATCCTGAACGTTCTGAATCGGCAATTTATCAACTTGGGAGCCGCCGAGAGAGAACGTGGTACTTGTCTCATCCTTCTCAAGGAGGGGTCGCTCCGCTATCACCTCGACTTCACCCAGCTCGACGTTTGACGGTGTAAGCTCCGCGGCAATCCGGGTTCGGAGGTCCTGACGGACGATGACATTCCTGTAGACAAGCGGCTGGTATCCGACGCTCGTAAACCGAACATCGTACGTCCCCGCTTCCACATTGCTAATACGGAAGTTACCCTCCACATCGGAGGCAGTGCCAAGCGACGTTCCGCTGATAACCACACTGACCCCGACGATCGGCTCGCCGGTCTGCTTGTCCCGCACTTTTCCTTCTATGGTGCCGCTTGTCCCGGCACCGCAGGTACTGACAAACAGGAGAACGGCGAAAAGCAAGACTCCTGAGCGCATTCTTAGTGTTCGGGCTTCATCTGTGGGAAAAAGATAACATCACGAATGGAATCCTGGTTGGTGAACAGCATCGTTAGCCGGTCGATACCGATGCCGAGACCGGCAGCGGGCGGCATGCCGTATTCCAGGGCACGCAGAAAATCTTCATCGAGAACCTGCGCCTCTTCA
Source organism: Bacteroidota bacterium (assembly GCA_049515655.1). Lineage (GTDB taxonomy): Bacteria > Bacteroidota > Ignavibacteria > UBA10030 > SZUA-254 > JBEKTW01. Next base: position 231,983 of record JBEKTW010000001.1, on the reverse strand, counting down.
TTCCCCCGCGCTCGTAGCGTCATCTGCTCCTCGAAGCGGCGCCGCTGGTCCACCGGATCGTTCAACTCGCTGAAAGCGTTGCACAATTCCTGGCCGTTGACCATGACCTCAAATCGTTCCACCAGGCCTTTTTCCTTCCGGTGTTTCTTGGCCAGCGGCGACATCTCGACCGGATAATCCGTAACGAACGTCGGTTGAATGAGATTCGGCTGAACCATCGCGCTGAATATCTGGTCGACCATCGCCCCGAGATCAGCGTTCGCTTCAACTTCCAGAGGAAGATCTCTTGCGACCTTCCTCAACTGTTCTTCGGAATAGCCCCGCACGTCCTTTCCAATAGCATCCCTTATGGAATCGAAAAAAGCGATGCGCTTCCACGGACGGACAAAATCGACCTCATGATTTCCGACACGCCATCGGGTCGAGGCGTTGACTTCAACGGCGGTGGTTGTGATCATCTCTTCCACCAACTCCATCATCCACAGATAGTCCTTGAACGCAACGTAGAGTTCAAGCATCGTAAACTCGGGATTGTGGGCTCTATCCATTCCCTCGTTGCGGAAATCCTTCGCGAATTCATAGACGGCATCAAACCCGCCGACGATAAGACGCTTCAAGTACAGCTCATCGGCAATCCGGAGGTACAGGTCGATATCGAGGGCGTTGTGATGAGTAATGAACGGCCGGGCAAACGCGCCGCCGTAGATCGGCTGAAGAATTGGTGTCTCAACTTCAACATAGCCCCGGGCATCGAAAAACTTCCGGATGGACTTGATGATCGCGGCTCGCTTGACAAATATTTCCTTAACCTGAACATTGACGGCGAGGTCAACGTACCGCTGACGGTGCCGCAATTCCTTGTCGGCGAAGGGATCATACACATGCTTGTTCCCTTGCTCATCGACTTTCTCTTTTACGACGGGAAGCGGCCGGAGCGATTTTGAGAGAATCTCCAGCCGTCTCGCGTGCACGGAAATCTCTCCCATTTTCGTCCGAAAGACGAATCCTGCCACCCCGACGAAATCACCGATGTCCATGAGCCGAAACGCATCGTAGACGTCGCCAATGTCGTCCCGTTTGAGATAGATCTGGATTCTCCCCTGAGAGTCCTGGATATGGCAAAACGACGCTTTCCCCATCCGGCGGATGGAAACGATCCTGCCCGCGACGGCCACATCCCGCTGAGGCGCGGTCTCGTTGTAACCATCGATGATCTCTTTCGAAAAACTGGTCCGCTCGAATGCGTACGGGTACGGATTGATGCCGCGTTTCAAGAGCTCTTCGAGCTCCTCGCGCCTTCGCCGCATCAACTCGTTGAGATCCTCGAGAGGAGATTGGTCGGTTGGAGACTTTTGGTCAACTTCCACGGGCTGTCTAGGTTTATGTGAGATTGAATTCCTTCAAAAAATAGCAAAAATGAAGGAAAGAAGCAAGGAAGTTGAAATAAAAAACCTGCTGTGCTGTCTCAGGAGAGTGCACAGCAGGCTGGTACGATTGCATGCGATCGTCAGGCAGTCACGAGTACTTCGAACACGGGAACCGGTTGTTCGAGTCCTTTTACCTGAATTTCACCGAGGGACCGGGATTGGACCTCGTCTTTCACCTTCTCATAGGTTGCCTGTGAGACAAGAATTCCATCCACCGGCGCATTCGACTCGAGTCGTTGTGCAAGATTTACGTTGGCGCCGAGTGCCGTGTAGGAGAGACGTCGCGCGGAACCCATGTTTCCCACGATCACCTGCCCCGTGTTGATGCCGATTCGAATCTGCAGAGGGAATTTTCCTTCGGCAACCCAGCGCTCGCGGATTTCACGGACTTTGATCTGCATCGCTATTGCGGCTCGAACGCAGCGCAAAGCGTGGTCGGGTTGGGATTCAGGGTCGCCAAAAAACACCATCAGCCCGTCACCCATGAATTTGTCCACCGTTCCGCCGTGTTCGAACACGATACCGATCATCGCGTCGAAATACTCGTTCAGCATTTGTCGAACCTGGTCGGGTTTAAGCTTCGCGGAATGCGTCGTGAATCCCTTGATGTCGCTGAACAAGATAGAAAGTTCCTTTTTCTGTCCGGCGTAAGTGATCATATCCGGATTCGCCATGATTTGTTTGACAACCGACGGCGGGAAATACGCTTCAAACGACCTCCGGAGGACTTCCTTTTCTTTCTCCTCGTTGAAATACCGGTACGCCACCACGACGGACAGCGATGTGACGATCATGAGCGATGGGCGCAGCATGTTCAGAATGAAATGACCATAGAGGAAGAGCAATCCTGCGCCGGCGAGATAGACCAGCAGCAGCGCGATCATGCCAACGGAGATCGTGAGGGAAGAAAATCGTAAGGAGAGCCACAGCAAGATCCCCATCAGGATTATTTCGATGCCGAGCATGATAGGTTCGGAGATTTCCGTCAGAAAATCTTCCTCGAGAATCGTGTTGATGGCATTCGAATGAACTCCGCCGAGCGGTAAGTTTTCATCAGTTGGAACAGGGCCGTGGTCGGAGGATCCCGTGGTAATTTCATCAACAATCACAATCTTGCCCGAGAGTTCATCTCCCATCAACTCCTTCTCGTCTTCATTGTCGGTGAGATTCCAAACGGTCACGAAATTGTAATGCTGAAGGGACTCCCAGGGACCGATGTAACTGACGATCATGTTGCCGTGCCGGTCGACAGGAATGGTAATATCGTGCGCTTCAGCACCCGGCCTGTGCGCGCCCGTGAGAACGATCGAGCCCGGTCTTACAACGATATTTTCCGGAGGAACATTCAAATATTCGCACGCGACGCAAAACGCAATACTCGGGAAAAAAGCCCCATCATAATGAATGAGGAGGGCTATGCGACGCTGAGATCCGTCGGGGTCAGGCTCCATATTCAGATATCCCATCCCTTTCAACCTCTTCGCCAGCTCCGAGAACGAGACTGACGGGTTGTAGCCATAGTAGTAGTCCCCGGCATCTCCCTCGACTTTGACGTTCCACTTTGTGCCTTTGAGATATTGAATATTTTCCGGCACGACGCCCGTATCGGCCTCGCCCGACGAACTGAATGCCGTGCCGACGTACATGTTCTTCGCGTAACCTGCGGCATCGGCGAACAGACTATCTTCCGTCGGATTCATGCGCGCCGGGAAAATGAAGTCCCACACCTGGGCCGCGATCTTCATGTCGGCGAGATTACGAGTTACCGCCGCATAATCCCCCCGGTTGAGATAGGAACCCTTCAATTCCTTAATCGTCCTGTCGGTAATGTCGACATGGACGACCGCGGTGTCATACGGCGGATGAAACGTCTTGCTCGATGAGCGGTATTGGAAGAGGCGGTCGACAAGCGAAGCATTCCATGACCCGACAACATTTGGAATGATCCAGAAAAGTCCGTAGACAAACAAAAACGAAGCCACGACCAATGCGGTCGTGGCTGCTGCGATGCGTTTGTTTTTTATTTTCATAAGAGCGGTTTCGTTATGGCTCCAATGCCCCTGTTATTTCTGATGGTCGATGGTAAAGGTCTTGCTGTAGAAACTCTTCGAAGAAATACCCACTTCAATGTCGGTGACATCCGGCTGTTTGTTCTGAGGGGTCACGAGACCGCGCACATTGCCACCGATATTGATCGGACGCTCGGCGGCCGAAGCGTAAAGTCGGTATTGTTTCTTCGTGGTTCGAATCTGAGCCAGGACCTTTTTCGCCATGTCATTCTTGTACGTGCCTTTCGCCGCGACATACTTCGTATAAGCGACTTCGAAATCCGTCAACCGCTCCGCCGAAGCCAAGACGTGGAATATTTCCTTGCCGGGATTCTGGTCGAGATAGTTCCAATCCTGTCCTTTCGGGATGAAGTAGTTCTTCCCAACCGTGTAATCCTTCGTAAACTGTGTGAGGGAGTACGGGAACAGCAGTTGAAGTTCCCCGCTGGGGTCCTGATGAACCACGTAGACGAAACACGGTTTCGTCAGCTCAATCACCATCTTCACCGAATCCCCGCTGCGCATGACAGTGTCTTTCCTGACGGATACGAATTTCCGGTCGCCTTCAGGACCGACTTTCGCTGCAAATCCCCATTTGAAACCGACCTTATCGTCCTCGTGAGATTGTGCTACAGAGGTGCGGGCAAAAAGAACCGCACACGAGAGTGCCACGAGCACGATCCTCAACAAATTGCGATATCGTTTCATAGTTTGACTCCTTTTGTTGTTTAATGAGTAATAATTGACATCGGTAATTCTTTATCGTAATTGGTCTGACTGCGCGTCGGGTTCTGATAACCCTTCGTGTGCCTCTTCACCTGCACTTCAACGTACGTCATCAGCTCGTTGATTGTGACCACATTGTCGTTGTTCAAATCGGCTTTCCCCTTCAGGCCGTCCAGCAAGTAATACGTGAATACACCGTGTCCAAAGTCGGGGGATTCCTGGGAGACCTCATTCTGAGCGCTGGCGGTAAACACAACTACACCGTCTTTCGCCTTGGCAAGATTTGTGAGGTACTGGTTGATCGGATTAGTTTTCCCCGATGCCAGCCCGCGCGTGCCCATCTCGGTGCTGATCCCACCGCTGTGGCAGGCGTCGGTGAAAACGACGACTTTTCTGGCATTGATGTATCGATCGAGCACGGTCTGAATATCCCACATCGGGAACGCCGTCGTCCGGAGGAGACTCGGATCACTATCATACGTCAATAGATAAAGCTGGTCGGGCTTGAGAGGGTTCGGCGCACCGTGACCGGCAAAATAGATGAGAACCAGATCACTGTCGATCGCTTGAGACGCAAAATTATAAAGGGCATTGCGGACATTCGCCAGAGTCGCATCCTGGTTCAACAGAACATTCATGTGGTCGCTTTCGAAACTCCCACCTTCCGGCGTCTGAAGGAAATCCGCCAGGGATTTTGCGTCGGCGTCGGCATAATTCAACTGCGCTATGTCGGCATTCGCATAGTGGGAGATCCCAACAACCACTGCCCACCGTTGCATGCCAATTCCACGGTCTTCCCCGGGGTTGATCGCATTCGGTTTCGTTGAACTTTTCAGCGCGGTCAGTGCAGCGGGCTGCTTCAGAGCGGACAATCTGCGATTGATGCCGATTGTCTTTGATAGTCTCCCCCCCGTTTTTCCGACGGCGGATATCTGGATTTGATTGTATCCATACACGAGAGGAATTTCCACGGTGATCAAATCCCCCGGCAGTTTGTTCTTGATTTCACGACTGTTCGCAAGCTCAAGAAGGTTATTCGAGACTGTGAAGGAAGCGCCTTCGAGCCAGATCTTAAATTTCAACCGGGTCGAAATTCTGTCGACATCTCCGGAATCAATGGGTGCGATGACCTCGATCGCCTCGTTACTCGGCAAACGCTGGGTAGTAAGATCCAACAACGCATCATTCTCACATTCATCGAATGCCTGTAGTTCGACCTGCCCAAATCCGAGCGAATCCAATTTCATCGTTTCCTTGAAACCCTTGGTTTTCACCCCCGGTGGAAATCGCAGGGTATCGGATGGGTCGAGGTCAAACATCTTGACGGGATTACCGGCGACCGTAATTCGAGCCACCATGCTGTCGTCGTACGCGACACCTTCGAGAGTGTATTCTTTTTCATAGATCTTTGCAGAATTCGTGCTCGGGTCGACGACCGGGCGAGTTATGAGGATGGTCGGAGGAATAGAATCCGGCGGAGCATCGAGCATGAGCACCGTTTTCAGAAAACCGTCCGACGTCGCAGTGCAGAGTGCCTTGTCACTCACAAAGGACGCAAAGGAGTAATAGCCGCCCGGCCATGAAATCGATTTCAGCTGCTCGCCGGTGAATAGGTTGTATACCCTAAGGGAGCTGTCTTTGGCAGTGGAAACGAGCCAGCGACTTTTTGGATCGATACTCAACGATGTGATCTCGCCATGTTGTCCAAGAAGGCTATTCCTTGGAATCCAACGCCCCACGTCCCAAGTCCGCACGGATCCATCCGATGAACCGGAACATAGGAAACGACCATCCGGACTCGTGATCATTGCCGTGATTTTCCCCCCGTTCGTCGCAAGAACTTTGGCGTCCGTCGCCTGAACAAGGTCATAGATATGAATATGCCCGTCCGACGTACCTATTGCCATCCACTTTCCGCCGGGATGAAGAGCCCGACATGTGGCTTGTTCTTTGAAGTCGGGAAGGGAGGATATCTTCTCACCGCTAATCCAATCACGGAATTCTATGCTACCATCGTTGGTCGCAGTGATTGCCACACTGCCTCTCAGTGCATCCAGACCGACAATAGGATTAGATTGGGGTTTCAAAGTTCTTATCAATGCTCCGTTCGCCAGATTCCAGGCATGTATTGTCCCGCCAACTGTCCCGGCGAGAAGCGTGCGGCCATCGGATGAAAAACTGAGGACGGAAATCTGACCCTCGGCACCCTGGAGAGTCGCTTGCTCGGCCAGGGAAGCGCCGTCAAAGAGCTTCAGCGCATTGTCCGCCGCTACCAACGCGATCCGGCTGGAGGATGAACTCACAACAATCCGCGGGGGATCCGTTTGGGAGACTGAGACGGAGCGAGATTCCTGCATGAAGAGACCGTGGTGTACCCCCCCGGGGGACCGGGTGAAAGTAACAAGCGGGAGAAGCAGAATGACCCAGACTCTCGCCGGCGCAATCCAGAGAACATGACGTAGTTTATTCATAGTACACTTATCCTTTGGTACCTGATATGAGTATGGTCGATTTTACCCGGGTCTTGTCGAATTCGTATGAACCCCTCAAGAGCCACAGACCCCTCGGAACAGTTGAGCTGGCAGTGGAGGATGCCGCCGGTTCCCCTGGATACTTCTATTTTCGTCATTTTTTCCCTCAATGTCAAGTAGCAATATTTCTGTTGTTTATTGATATTGATTTATCTATATTTAGGGCGTTTTAATATCAAAAACTACAAAATCCCACAGGGATATGCTATGAAGACGATCACATTCTCTCTGAGTCTCTGCCTCCTCTCGATAGCCTTTGGTTGCCTCGCGGAAAGTCAGAATCCATCCGTTCAAATCGTGGCAAAGAAGAAATCGGGGTTGTTCGGGATGGGATCCCCGAAGCTCATGGAAGTTTCTCTCTCGAACCAGAATAAGGTGAGTCCCCTCACCTGTGACAATGTCAACGGGGGAAAGTACATTTACTTCCTTTGCAAGACGGTAGGTGATTGGCAATTCGATGCCGATTTTGTAAAGGACGACCTGCCAAACTTCGTCTTCGAACAGGGAGAAGAGAAACTCCACGAGACGTGGAAAGAGGATCTGCCGTCGGAGGGTTCAAAAACTCTTGCTCTCGGCTTTCCAAAAAGTCTTCAGCTGCATCAGCCGTTCGTTGTCAAGCTCGACATCGGCGACACGCCGAATGAGCAGGAAATGCGCGTTCCGGAAGAATTATGGCCGGGCTATTCTCTTCTGACATCGCTCGCTTCCAGGGCTGAAAGTCTCGCCAATGGCAAACAATACAAGGAAGCCATCCAGGTGTACAACAGGATCATTCAGAATAGCGAATTGAAGATCTTTCCCCGCTTCGGCAGCATGCGAAAATTACGCTCCCAGCAATTCACAAATCATCTCGATGGGACGATTCACTCGTTGGCAATGACCGTCGCCCAACCAACGCTCCGGACGAAGGAAAAAATCGATCAACTCGACTCTTATCTGCCCGAATTCAGGTTCGTCGTTGATTCGCTACCGAGCGTCGCCTTACAGGTCAGTCCCTTGGATTCGAGCGTCCATTCCCTCACAGTGACGGCGAATGACGCGATTGCCCGCGCCGTGGCGTGGCGCGACTCCCTGCGGGTCGTCTTCGACAACCAGAATACTCAATGGATCGTGGAGGGGAATTTGACCGGAGAGAACGCTTACCGGTATCAGCACATTATCCCGATTCTGGCATTCGCTTTCTCTTCGCTGGATTTCAGCGATACCGCAACTGCTCTGCGGTACACTCTCACGGAAGATTTGCAGACGGCGCTCACGAAATACAATATCGGCGAACCGTACGAATCGTTCGTGCGCGTCTGCTCCGACCGGTTCCAGCGAAGGCTACCGATATTCCCCGGGGATTTTCTCGCAAACCTCCGGCGGGACACCTCGGCATTTGCACTCCCCTACTATTCGATGCTCAAATCGATCGACAACTTCTATAAGAAAGATTTTATCAGCTCAAAGAATGAACTCAGGGACGTTTTTCGATCCTGCGACAATCCGGACCTCCTGCCGCGGTTCCATCAACTCAGAATACTGCTCGATATCAAACTCGCCTTGGTTCCCCCGGTCGTGATCAGCCAGCTTCAAGAAGCAAAGAAGTCGGAACTCAGCAATGATGAGAGCGGAACCCTCGACCATTACAAACAGGCGATGAGCATTGCCCCCACGTTTGCATACCCGGCGTACGCCCTCGCTGAATATTATTTGAACGCCGGTTTCGCGATCCGGGCAATCCCCTTCTTCGAAAAAGCGTACGAGATCGATAGGACCTTCCTCCCGGCGTACCGGGAAGAATACAGGTTTTATCAAAAGAGCGGCAGTTACAAGCCTATGATCCAAATCCTGACACAGGCTCTGCAGAACGGAAACGATTTCTGGGAGATCAACTACAACCTCGGTGCCGGCTACATGGGCGACGGCGATCCCGTCAATGCGGCAAAGAGTTTCGAGCACGCGCTCGCCTTGAATCCAAAGAGCTACCAGACGACCGTGCAGCTCGGGTTAGCCCAGCAGACATTGAAGAACTACCCCAAAGCCCGCGAGTACTTCAATAAAGCGATTGAACTGGAACCGGAAAGACCGGAAGCGGTAGACTACTTGAAGAATCTCGACGAGCTTCAAAAAGCGGCCCACTGACGCGCGAGGGCGCTCGCAAGCGCAGCGTGCCTCCCCGAAACGGGTGGCATCGCATTCTTCTCTGTTCCGTCTGATATCCTGGAAATCTCCAGACTCCGGACTATGGCCGGAGTCCCCCAACAAAGCGTTGAGTCATCCGCGCCCCATCCTGATCATCGCGAATAAAAGTCGATCATTCGATTGATCGCGGCGGTACAAACCGGGTCGAAGCCGACAAGGCTCAATGAGAACATTCTGCAGTCTGCCGACGGCCGGTAGAGACCTTGTGAAGCATATCCTGCTCCTTCAAACGCGCCGACCTTTCCCGCATACTTTGTGGTCTTGATAATCTTCTGCTCGGACTGGTACAGCGGCTCTCTCTTCTCATAGTAATCGGGGGCAAGCCGGTCGAGTTTACCCCGTTCGGATTCGAGGCTGTCAAACTGAGATTTTCCCCAGGGAGTGGGGATGGGCGTTCCCGATTCGACAAAATACTTCCACTTGAGATTATCCTTGTCCGTGAGTGCGGAGATATTCGGTTCCCAGGGTTCGACGCCTTTCTTGTAAAAATCCGTGTACGCGACTTGCGAGCTGTAGTATTCGTCACCGAGTCCGGCGAAGGAATGTCCAAACTCGTGCACGAAGACATAATCCATTTGCCATTCCATTCCTTCCTTGTCGGTCTTTGTGTAGCATGTCGCGTAGAGATTATAGATTCCGCCGCCGCCGTACCGGTCGCCGTTGCAGAGAATATGGATAAAGTCGTACGGAACGGCATCGGCGATATCCCTGAGCTTACGATTTTCTTCGGTCAGCACATAGCGCGGAGTGTTGAAGGTGTTGTACTTCGTGCCGAGCTCATTGTTCTTCCACTCGTTCTTATCCGGTTTGTCGATGCCTGATTCAGCCGATTCCACCTCAATAAGCCAGACGTTGAAATCCTTCCTTCGCTCCTTGAACGGGCTTGTGCCCAACAGAAGTTCCGAAAAGTGCCTGGCATCTTTGCGGAACTTTTCCATTTCGTTTTTCGTGTAGCCGTCGCCGAGAATAAGAAGGTCGACTTTCTTTTCCGGCGGGCCGTTGTTGACAAGCTCGACAACCTTGAATTCGGAGCTCCGTTTCTCGCGACGAACATCTTTCGGAGATTGAGGATCGATGAGGGTCGAAAATATCTCATGGAAAATCATTTGCCGGTCGCGGCGGGATATCGTGAGCTGCACGCTTTGCCGCGGGTACGGTATGCGAATGGTCTCATGAAACGTCCGATTGATTCCGTCGTTTGCCTCATCCGTGGATTGCCACTCGTTGAACATCGTCGAATAGCCCCGCGAAAAGATTAACTCCGACGTCGCAAGGTCGTACACGCGCACGAGATACTCTCCAAGATTGAGCGTATCGATCAAATTCACCTTGCTGCCGGGCCATTGGCCGCCCGCGTAGACCTGGTCAAGGCTGATGACCTCCGACCCTTTCGTTCCGGTATGATAACAGTCCACGCGCATTGTCTGATCGGTGAAGAAGCGGTCGAAAGGCTGTGCGTAGCAGAGTAGCGAGAAGATGAGCAGCAAGCCCGAGACCATGATAGAGAAACGAAGAGCATTCATTGATGGTACTCCTTCGAGAGATTTATGGAATGAGAGAATAACGTCGTCGATGCGATCAAAAAAAATGAAGAGCGATGTAAATCAAAGCCGCAATCAACAGGATCATGATGAGGAGAGCCAATACTTTTGAAATAACCCATAGAATCTTGAATGGAAGCCAGAGAGGAAGGAACAGAATCTTGAGCAGTTTCCCCATAGCGAAGATCAGCCGAGTCAGCGGTCGGTCATAGTGGGTGGTTTCACCGGAACGATCCACCATGCGACGAGGTATCCGGCAAGAAAAGGAATGATCCCGGTGGCAAGTCCCAGGACAATCGCAATCAGCCGGACAATGGTTGGATCAATGTCCATCATTTCCGCAATGCCGCCACAAATGCCGGCAATTTTTTTCTCCGTCGTCGATCGGTAGAGTCGGGTCATGTGTCGATTGTCACCGGTCAAATATAGAAAGGATTTTGAAGATATTCAAATAGCATTCTCGGAATTTTTTTTGTATCTTTCGATCTGTTTCGCATACTAGATGTTCAACTTCTTAAATACCTCGCTATGAACGTCCTCGTCCTCAATTGCGGCTCATCTTCAGTCAAATTTCAGATTATTGAGACTGATATTGACCTTATCGAAAAGAACGCCGATCGCCGGCTCGCCGGAGGGCTCATCGAACGCGTCATCGGACAAGCACTCATCACTCTGGAGGTCGTGGGCCGACCCAAGACGCGGCTCGCAGAGGCCATAAAAGACCACCGGAGCGCGATAGACTATATCCTCCGCTGGATTATCTCTCCGGAATCAAAAATCGAGCACATCACATCGCTGTCCGACATACATGCCGTGGGACACCGTGTTGTGCACGGCGGTGAGAAGTTTACGATGTCCGTGCTGCTCGACAACAACGTGGTTGAACAAATCGAAGATAGCATCGAACTTGCGCCGCTTCATAACCCGGCCAACCTGAAAGGCATCGTGGCTGCGCGCGAGCTGCTCGGCCCGGGGGTGCCACAGGTCGCTGTTTTTGATACTGCTTTTCACTCTACGATGCCCGAGACATCGTACCTGTACGCGATCCCGTATCAACTCTATCGGCGCCATCGTATTCGGCGGTACGGTTTCCACGGGACGTCCCACCGGTACGTCGCCTATCGGTACAGGCAACTTGTCGGCATAAAAAGCGAAGAAACGAATATTATCACGCTCCACCTCGGCAACGGATGCTCGGCGTGCGCCATCAGGAAAGGCGAGTCGCTCGACACTTCCATGGGCTTCACGCCGCTGGAGGGTCTGGTGATGGGAACACGCGGGGGCGACCTGGACCCGTCTCTCGTTGAATTCATCCGCCACAAGGAAGGAATGTCGGGTAGGGAAATCGACACGATGTTGAATAAACAGTCGGGACTTCTGGGTCTCTCGGGCTTGACGAACGATATGCGCGAGCTCATGGACGAGGAACGTGAGAAACAGGATCGACGCGCCCGGCTCGCGATCGATATTTTCTGCATCCGCGCACGAAAATATATCGGTGCCTACCTCGCGGAATTGGGGGGCGCAGACGCAATCGTGTTCACCGGCGGCATCGGGGAAAACAGTCCTGCCATCCGCGAGCGAATCTGCAAAGGTCTCGAATGGATGGGACTCACACTCGACAAACCACTCAATGACAAGATGGCGGGCGGCATCGAAGGAGAAATCTCAGTCAAAGATTCCAGGCTGAAGGCCTACGTCATACCGACGAATGAAGAGCTGCTGATTGCAAGAGATACGGTGCGGTGCGTGAAGAACGTGCCGAGAAGATGGTAGGAGATGATGGAAGATGGAGGATGGGTGATGGAGGGTTTCAGAGTCTTTAGCTTTTAGCTTTTGGCTTTTAGCTTTTGGCTTTTAGCTTCTGACTCAACGTTCCGTACGTTTTGCCGTGACCTACTCCATCCCAGCCAACTCCTTCAACGCTCTCAATTCTCTTTTCGTCAGATAGCGCGATTGACCGCGGGCCAGACCCTCAGACGATATGCCGGCATAAGAAACGCGGTCGAGCTTCTCAACCTCATACCCAAGCGCCTCAAACATCCGATGAACCTGCCGGTTGCGTCCTTCACGGATGGCAATACCGACAATCTTTTTCTTGCCCCCCGGAAGAATGTGTATCTCCGCGGGCGCAGTCGTCGCCTCCGATAGTCGAATTCCTCCCGCCAGCTTTTCAGCGTCACCCGGATTCAGCGGCTTGTCGAGCGTCACTTTGTATGTTTTCTTGATCTCAGACTTCGGGTGCATCAACCGGTTGGCAAATTCACCGTCGTTCGTCAGGAGGAGAACGCCCGTTGTATGGCGGTCGAGCCGTCCGACGGGGAATACCCTCTCACGGACATGCACGTAGTCCATGACCGTCGCACGGCCGCGTTCATCGCTGGCTGTTGTAATACAGTCCCTCGGTTTGTTCAGAACGATGTACACGGGCTCATCCAGCATCACAACCTGTTTTTCGTTGACAAAAACCACGTCCTTTCGGGGATCGATTCTCATGCCGAGATTTGAGACAGATTTTCCATTGACGTGCACTTTTCCCGACCGGATGAGCTCATCTGCCTTGCGACGCGAGCAGACTCCCGCATGCGCAATGAATTTGTTCAAGCGGACGAGCATTCCTTGTGTAATCTCTGCTATCATACGCGAGTTTTCATGGTGTTGCGCGGGACGTCAGTGGAATCAAAGAGGTGAGAGACTGTACTGAAGAGACGATCCTAAAGGGATTCATGCGGAGTGGTTGGGGAGATACGTAGGGAAGCCGCTTCCGTTCAACCTGACTTCCTGCAATTCCACCGTCTCGTGGTCGTCAATTTGCCTGTTCTCCAGGTATATCGGACCGGCGGCACATGCACCAACCGTTACCCTTCATCGACTGAAGGCGACGGCGGTTCACTCCCCTCCTCCGGCGGCAGCTCGTGCAGCAGGCCATTTTCCGTCACGACCGTCCGCCCGAGTTGCTCCTCAATTTCTTCGTCGGTCTTGCCCATACGCTTGAGTATTTCCTTTTCCATCTCGAAACCCTGATCGGCCATGATCTCCTCGATCTCGCGCGGTTTGGGAAGGTCGGACAGGTCATTGATGCCGAAATGTTTCAGAAAATCCTGTGTCGTCCCATACAGAAGCGGTCTGCCCGGGGTGACGGCGCGGCCGATGATCGTCACAAGCCCGCGTTCGAGCAGTTTCTGGATGGCGTAGTCCGCGTTGACACCGCGGATCGCTTCAATTTCGGGTTTCGTTACCGGCTGCTTATACGCAATCACGGAGAGTGTCTCGAGAACTGCCTGCGATAATTTTCGTTTCGCCTTCTCCTTGACCATCCGTCCGAGCCACTCCGCGAACTCGGGCATGGTGGCAAATTGAAATCCTCCTGCAACCTGCGTGATACGGTACGAACGTCTCGTCTGGACGTACTCCGCGTTCAGCTCGCGGATGATGCCGAACAATTCATCCTCCTTCAAGCGAATCCGGGGGCCCGCATTCTCCGAGGAGCCGAGAATCTCGATAATTTGCTTTGCCGTTAACGGCTCATCCGACCCGAAGATGAGGGCTTCAACAATGTGATGCTTGCTTTCCGATAAGGGAACTTGTTCCATCAGGTGCTTTCGCTCCGTATTCTGTAAACAATGAAATCGTCCTCGTAGTCCGTCGGACGAATGCCGATAATCTTATTCTTCACCATCTCGAGCATAGCAATAATAGTAACAATGATACGAATTTTTTCCGTCATATGCGATACAAGCTCGAAAAACGTCACCTCATCTCTCAGGCGAAACACATCGGCAATGAAGCTCATTTGCTCGTCAATCGTAACATTCAGCATCTCGATGTCGTGATACACCTTTTTGGGCACGCTGTCAAGGACCCTCTTGAAGGCAGAAATCAGGTTGAACATTGTAATATCCTTCAGGCTCTCTTCCTGGTCTTCCAGCGCGATCGTTTTCGCATCGGAATGAAAGTCCTTTCTGTAGAACAGCTTCGTTTGTTCATGCTCGAGTGTCGCAAGAATCGTGCTGGCTTCCTTATAGCGCTTGTATTCCAGCAGCCTTCTGACCAGCTCAGCCCGGGGGTCTTCTTCTTCTTCTTCCCCCGGCCCTTTCGGGAGGAGCATTCTGACTTTGATTTGCATCAACTCCGCCGCCATAACGATAAAATCACCCGCGACTTCCAGATCGAGCTCCTGGAGAAGATGCAGGTATTCGAGAAACTCCCTGGTGATTTTCGAAATGGGGATGTCGTAGATGTCCAGCTCATCACGCTTGATGAAAAAGAGAAGCAGGTCGAGTGGACCTTCAAATGTCTGGAGTCTAACTCTATACGTCAATTCAAGTCACGAGGACAAGTTCACGAGAAAAAAAGACGGCTTGCCGAACTCCATTGACACATGGACTCGCCAAGCCGTCGGGATATTTCTTAATCTTACTTCCCACTCATCAGCACTTGCGATGATGGGGATTATTTCATCAATATCAATTTGCCGGTTTGAACGTCAGAAGCAGATTGCATTCGATAAAAATACACGCCACTGGGAAATTGAGATGCATCCCACGGAATCCTATATTGCCCTTCACTGAGCATGCCATCATGCAGCGTCGCGACAACCTGGCCTAGTGTATTATAAACTTTCAGAGTTACACGGCCCGGTTGATTCAGAATGAACGGAATTGTTACCGCGGGATTGAAGGGATTTGGATACCCTTGTTCCAACACAAACTGAGAATGAATCGCAGTGTGTTTCTCAATAGTAACCGGCGGCTCGACCGAAACTGGAGTTTTGCTTTTGTATACTCGACCCTTCGATGTCCCGCAGAAGAGAAAGCCCGCCGGACTCTTCGCAAGTGTAGTGCGGGGTGTAGTGCCACTCTTGAATGTTATGGTACTATCAACCTGCGCCCATGTAGCACCGCTGTCTAGAGAACCGTACACACCATCTCCCATCGTTCCCGCATAAATGTGCCCGTTAGAAGTTACTACAAGTGACAAGATATACTCGAACCAGAGCGGGTATCTCGCGAGCGGGTATGTGACTTCTTGCCAATACGTTACTGTAACGGGGTGCGTTTTTGATTTAGAGGAATCGATGGATGTCATTCGTCGGCACACGCCCTTATCTGTTCCAACATAGCTTTGACCGTTAGCACCAATTGCGATCGTATTGACACGCAGATAATTTAGGTAATTAGCCCCCGAGAAATAACTCGCACTCGTGGTATCTATTGCAGTTTTGCTTTTGATGATAGATTTTGCGTATCTGACGCTATCAATCTGTAACCTCAATGTATCAGGTCGAATCGTATGACTAAAAGATTTGTCCCCATAGCGTGTCTGGGTGTACACTAGAGAATCCCGTCCTGTAGTAGATATAGTTCTGGTAGTATTCTTAACAGTATCGATGACCGTGGAATCAATGGTCAAAGAATCAAGAATGCGAATTTGGTAATACGAAAAAATAGAAAATCCAAAGGATGACCAGATCGGGCTTTCGGCACTTGGTGAGGTGAACAGGCCCGCGCCATAGGTTCCTACAAGGAAATTGTTTTGCATATCAAATGCCATGGCAAAAGGATATTGGAAACCGGTAAGAACAGATTGCCAGGTGTGTCCTTCATCAGTAGATGCAAAAATCCCGTTAAGACCTGTCGCGACGTAGACATTGCCTGAATCATCGAAGGTGAACGATGTCACCATAGAATTAGCGGTGTCTGCAATCGATCCATCGGCAACCTTCGTGGAAGTCCACGTACTCCCATCATCCGTTGAGCGATAAATTGATCCTAAATAAGAACCTGCGAAAATTGTCCCGTTGTGATTAATGTTGATGGAATAGAAATGCTTTTGTGAACCACCTGTGTTTAGCTGCGTCCACGTCGTTCCATCATCAGTGGATCGAAAGATCCCACTCCCCAGCGTAGCGGCAAAGATGTGGTCATTGGATTTGATTGCCAAGCCACTCACAGTGGAAGTAATAGGAATAGAATCAAGCTGCCAGAAGTTTTGGCTGAGAGACATTTCAGTGGAAACAACTAGCAATAGGATAACCAATGAAGTAGAAATAAGACGAAAGGCCATAGCTACCTCAAGAAATTCTACAAGTTTTCGGATAGATTACTTTTGCAAAGCTATCAAAAATATCATTAAAAAGCAAGTCTTTTCTAGTCCTACCCTATCCCCATAGCATCGTGCACCTCGGCCATTGTCTTTTTTGCCACATCCCTTGCACGAGTTTCTCCATTGCAGAGCACGTTCTTAACTTCTTTCGGGTGGGCCTCGTAAAATGCCCTTTTTTCACGTATTGGTCCAAGATAATCGCTAATGCGAGCTGCGGCATTCCGCTTGCAATCGACGCAGCCCAGCGTGCCGCTTCGGCAATCGCGCTCGATCTGCGGGACTTCTGCCTGATTAAACTTCTGGTGGTAGGCATAAAACACCAAACAGACCTCCGGATGTCCGGGGTCGTTTCTCCGGATCTTCTGCGGGTCGGTCACTGCCTGACTCATCTTTTTCTTGATCTCATCCGGAGAATCGGACAACAAGATTACATTCCCCAGCGACTTACTCATTCGCTTGCCATCCAACCCGGGCAACCGTGCAAACTTGGTAAGTTTTCCCTCAGGCTCGGGAAAGACGGACTTGTACTGGGTATTGAATCGGCGAGCGATTTCCCTTGTGATCTCGATATGCGGTAGCTGGTCCTCTCCAACCGGGACCAGCTCACCTTTGTACAAAAGAATATCTGCCGCCTGCAAAACGGGGTATCCAAGATGTCCGTAAGAAACATTCTCGATGTTCAAATCCCGCACCTGTTCTTTGACGGTGGGATTCCGCTCGAGGCGGGCCGAAGTAATCAACATCGAGAACAACAGATGAAGCTCCGTGTGTTCTTTGATTTGGGATTGACGGAACATAGGGCTATGCTCTGGGTCGATGCCCGCGGCCAGCCAATCAATCAACATATCCAAAGAATTCTGATAAAGGCGCGAGGTATCGAGATTCGTAGTCAGCGCGTGATAATCCGCTATGAGATGAAAGTTCTGATAGTCCTGCTGGAGGGCAACCCAATTCTCGAGTGCCCCGACAAGGTGGCCCACATGGAGTTTACCCGTTGGGCGCATCCCGCTTAAGATTCGTTTTTTTGTTGACAAGGAGAATCGGGATGGAATCAATTCATGAACAAGTAAGGTTTCCACCGCTCATCAATCTTACCGACATAATGGCGGATGAACATGAGGTGGTTGGGTCTCATGGGTTTGCGCAACAATCTCATATGCGCCTCTTCGGGAGTTCGGTCGCCCTTGCGGTTGTTGCAATGGACGCACGCGGTCACGAGATTCTCCCAGGCATCTTCTCCCGCCTTCGATCTGGGCACCAGGTGGTCGACGGTCAGTGGCACCTCAGTCCGACCGCAGTACTGGCACCGATGACCATCTCGACGAAGAATGTTTTTGCGGGAAAGAATGATTTTCTTATAAGGGATCTGGATATAAACGCCAAGCCGGACTATGCTTGGAAACGGCATGCTCATGGACACGGCGCGCACGCGCTTGCTCTGATGCGCCTCAATGAGTTCCGCTTTTCCGAGGTACAACAGCACGATCGCCTTCTTCACATTGCAAATCGTCATCGGCTCATAATTCTGATTGAGGATGAGGACCTTGCTGTTGAGGGAACCTCCCAGACTATGTTGAGAGTAATAACTGAAGACTCAATTCTCTCCTTCGGGCTATGTCCGCAAATCCTGTATTATTAATTCCTGACTATAACAGAATATAGGATAAAATACCTTTTTTGTCAACTCTCCATCCCGCCAGGCTCTCCCGACCCGTTTTTTGCCATGGACTGCCCCTATTTCGGGATTTGGACGGCAACGAACATCGTCTGACCGCCCTGGTTTGTCTTTTTGATCCTGAGCAGGACGGCATCCTCCGCCTTATGGCTGTCGAGGACCGTGCGGAGAGCCTTCGGAGAAGACACCTCCTTCTTGTCAATCTCCAGGATGATATCCCCCTTTTCAATCCCGCGATTGAACGCTTCGCCGTACGGTTTTACGTCCGCGACGAGGATGCCGTAACGGACATCGTATTCCTTCTTTTGCTCCGCCGTCAACGGTTGGACTGTCATCCCGAGATTGTCAAACGTAAGGGTCTTCGTCGGGGTCTCGCTCTCGGCCGCCGTATTATCGTTATCTTCCCGCTGGGTCTGCTCCGCGACGTCTTCCGTGGCATGAGACTTCAATGTAACGGTTTTTTCAATAGTCTTTCCGTCGCGATAGATCTTCAGAACCACGTCGTCACCGGGATGCTTTCGCGCAACATAGCTTTGAAGTTCGTTGGGTTTGTTCACTTCCTTGCCGTCGACCGAGAGAATAATATCGCCCTCTTTGACCCCGGCAGCTTCACCGGCACCACCCTTGTCGACACGCTGGACAAAGACTCCTCCCGCCTTGGTGAGGCCAACCGACTTGGCGATCGTTTCATCAACAAGTTCAATCTGGACGCCAATGTAACCCCGCCGCACTTTACCGAACTTGATGATATCCGACGCGACTACTTTCGCGAGATTGATCGGTATTGCGAACCCATATCCCTGATACCGGCCGTTCGTGGTAGCGATCGCGCTATTGATACCGACAACCTCACCCGACAAATTGACCAGAGGGCCGCCGCTGTTCCCGGGATTAATCGCGGCATCGGTCTGAATGAAATTTTCAATGCTGTATCCCTTCTCTGTTCCGATAATGCCGATGCTGCGGCCGACAGCACTGACGATGCCGGCGGTGACTGTCGATTGCAGGCCCAGCGGATTACCGATGGCGAGCACCCACTCCCCGACATCGAGACTATCTGAATCGCCAAATGCGGCAGTGGGCAGGTCACTCGCATCGACTTTGATAACGGCGACATCAGTAGTCGGATCTTTGCCAACAATTTTTGCTCTCAGCCGGCGCGTATCATTCAACACAACCTCAACGCTATTCTCCTCCGCCTCGTCCACGACGTGATTGTTCGTCAGGATATACCCCTGAGGATTGATAATCACTCCCGACCCGCCGGCTTGCTGCGGCGGGGGTTCCTGGAACTTGAAATCCGGCCCGAAGAAATGAAAGAAATCCTTGAAGTCCTCCGCGCTTCCTTTGCCTTTCGTCGTAACCGTGACACTGACCACAGTCGGGGTCACCGCTTTGGCCACTTCCACGAATGCTTTGCCTACTACTTTAGAGTCGAATGAGTTGTGAAGCTTGCCCGGAGCACCTAGCTTGACTGTTTGGTCGCCGGCAAAGCCGAGCTCGACTCCTCCCTTGAAGCTGGATACGAGGACCGCACCAAAAACAATTCCGATGAAAATCAGAAAGATTGCAGCAAGAACAGACTTCTTTGACATACGTCTCCTTTTGAATATTAAATTATACGTTGAACATACAGATATACTCGAAACAAGAAAAATTGTTTCATCCGGCGGTTTCAACAACCGGCATGATGAGCGCTCACGACGCCGCCATGACTGCGGAAAAAACCTCTTTCGATTTGAGAGGTCGAATCCCTGTCACGTGAAACTTCAGATAACTCCACAAGAAACTCTGAACCTGGTCTTGGAGCCTTCGTTCGACAGAAAGATTGAGTAATCTTTCAAAATCCGCTTCCGACGCAATATGTTCAAGAATCATATACACCTGCCTGGACAATTTCACTCTCTGTCCATTGACTCCAGAACATTCATCGCACAACGGTCCACCTTTGTCCAGATGAAACTCAACGGTTTTGTATCCCTCACTATCCGCGAGAAGATTCCGCCCGCAGCCCACGCACCTCTTCATAGAAATCCCAAAACCGAGGATGCCGGCAAGATGGATCTCAAAGCTATATAACAAATTCACGAAGTTTTTGGTTGCATGGTTTAGAATTGTCAACGAATGAACAAGCAAATTGAATAACCGCACATTCTGCTCTTCTTCGTGCGCCACACAGTTCACCAGCTCAATCAGGCACATGCCGACCGCCATTTTCTCCAGGCTTTCAGGTATACCACGAAAACCGCCCTTCAGTTCACACTCGGAGACCGTCTGGATCTCGCGACCTTCCTTCTTGTAAACCACCAGCGCAACATGGGACATCGGCTCCAATGAGGACGCGAACTTGTTCCTCGGTCGGCGGGCTCCTTTGGCGATGGCACTGAGTTTGCCCAACTGCCGGGTATAAAAAGTGACTATCTTGCTGGTCTCTCGGTATTTGATTGACTTGAGAACGACCGCTTCCGTCGAAATAATATCGCTCATCGGATGCGGGGTCGTCTATGTCGAGGAGGGGTTGCCGGCCAATGCGCTCCCGCTGAAGTTGAACGGCGGGCGATAGATTCCGTCCTCCGTTATGATTACGGAAATCAACTCTGAGGGTGTAACGTCGAACGCGGGGGAGAGAGTCTGAACACCCGCCGGCGCGATTTGTTTCCCGAAAACTTCCGCTACTTCCCACCCGCTGCGCTGCTCAAGAGGAATTTCTTCTCCGGACGCCATCGAGGCGTCGATAGTACTTGTCGGGGCCGCAACATACAGTGGAATACCGTGGTAGCGGGCAAGAACGGCAAGGTTATAGGTCCCGATCTTGTTGGCTGTATCGCCGTTCGCCGCAATTCTGTCCGCTCCCACAATGATCAGGTCAATTTTCTTCTGTTGCATGAGGGACGCGGCGGCATTATCGGTAATCAACGTTACTTCTATCCCCGCTCTCATCAATTCCCAGGTTGTCAGCCGGGCACCCTGGAGAGCGGGCCGCGTCTCGCACGCGAAAACACGTATGACTCTCGCGCATCGATGTGCGGTCGTGATGATGCTCAGCGCCGTACCTTCACCACCGGTTGCGAGCGCGCCGGTATTACAATACGTGAGAATGGAAGCTCGTGGCGGGATGAGCGCAAGCCCGTGTTCACCAATGCGCCGACATTTGTCGGCATCCTCCCGGTGGATGCTGATGGCTTCCTGGACAAGCTCGTCGCGGCCTTCCACGACTGTCGTGGCGCGCCCGGCCACCTGCTGCATTCTGTTTAAGGCCCAGGAGAGGTTCACTGCGGTGGGACGTGTCGACGCGAGTTCGTCCATGGCTTTCCGGACATGCGAACGAAATGCCCGAACATCTGAATCAGTGAATTTCAAAGAGGCAAGTGCGACAGCGTACGCAGCGGCAATCCCGATTGCCGGGGCGCCGCGAATCTTCAACGTCCGAATCGCTTCGGCGAGAACCGAGTAGTCATCGGTGGTGATGTACGCTTCTTCCAAGGGAAGTTTTGCCTGGTCGATGAACCTGACCGAGCTCCCAAGCCATTCGATGGATTTCATACGGCATGGTCTCAAGCAACTTCTTCAAATCTCGACAACTCTCTGAATTCATGGAACCGATCCTTGATTCCCAGCGATGTCAAATCCTTGAAGCGCTCCACGCTAAATCGCTCGACGCAAAACGACGCCAGAGTGCTTCCGTAAATCACCGCGCGTTTGAAATTCTCCTCGGATAGGTCGTCCGTGCGCGCGATCCATCCGATAAAACCACCGGCGAAGGCATCGCCCGCCCCAGTCGGGTCGTAGATGTCTTCCAACGGATACGCAGGAGCGGAAAACATTGTGCGCTCCGTGATCATCACCGCTCCATGCTCTCCCTTTTTTATAATGACGATCTTCGGGCCTAAACGGATGATTGCCTTCGCCGCTTTGACGAGATTGTGCTCACCCGCGAGCTGGCGTGCCTCAGAATCGTTTACGATCAAGACGTCGAGGAGTTTCAGCGTTCGCTCAAGCTCGGCGCTGTTTCCGGTGATCCAGAAGTTCATTGTGTCGCCGACGACAAGACGCGGCTTGGAAAGTTGCTCGAGGACCCGGCGCTGTAACACAGGGTCGATGTTCCCAAGGCAGACATACGTTGTGTTCCGGTACGATTGGGGGATTTTAGGATCGAATTTTTCAAAAGCGTTGAGCTCGGTGAAAAGTGTGTCGCGCATATTCAAGTCGTAGTGGTAACGTCCACCCCAGCGGAATGTTTTCGCGTTTTCCACGACTTCCAGACCCTCAAGGTCGACACCATGGCTCTCAAGAAACTGCATGGCCGCCTTCGAGAAATCTCCGCCCACGACACCGACAAGGCGGACGGGCGTGACAAAATAGCTCGCCGCCGTCGCAATGTACGTCGCCGAACCGCCGAGCGCGTTCTCAACCCGGCCAAACGGCGTTTCAATCGTGTCTAACGCAAGCGAACCGACTACCAAGAGACTCACCGAGAAACCTCAGAAATGAATGGGAAATTGACCGCATAATGTACAAAAAGAAGGAACGAAGTGCAACAGCAGCCACACGGTATATGAGTATCTGAGTTCATGAGTAGTTCAGGTCCCAAATGGGGGAACATGCCTGTTGAAATATCTTCCTAATTGACGTACATTACCTTCCGGCATCGAACATTCTCTGACAAACAAGCATGACACCACGCGAACGATGGTTAGCTCTCTTCGCACGCGAGAAACCCGACCGTATCCCCACGGACTATTGGGCGACACCTGAAGTTACGAATCGCCTGTTGAAGGAATTGAAATGTGCCGACGTTGAAGAGCTTTATGAAAGGCTTCACATCGACGGAGTTGTGAAAATCGAGCCGCCTCACAGAACCAATCATCACCCCGAAGACCCCCTCGCCGACATCTGGGGCCTGCGGCGGAAATGGATCAACTACGGGGCAGGAGAATACGATGAATTCGACAATCATCCGCTCGCCGATGTAACCACCGTCGAAGATGTGCACAAGTATCTTTGGCCCGACGCCAACGACTGCGATTATGAAGCATACAGGAAGCTGCTTGAAAAAGCCCCAAAGCATCGTGTCGTAAGAACCGGAGACTTTGAACCGTTTCTCCTGTATGCGGCATTGCGCGGGCTCGAGCAGGCAATGATGGATTTCCTCACCGCACCGGAAATACTACAAGCTTCGCTGGACCACATTTTTCATTATCACTATCAGGTCGCACAGCGCGCTTTCGAAGCAGGAAAGGATCGGATCGACATGACGTATATTGCGGAAGACCTTGGAGGTCAAAACAGTTTGCTGTTCAGCGTGCCGCATATTCGACGATTCATCCTTCCCAACCAGAAAAAGATGGCTGACCTTGCACGAAGCTTTGGGATCCACATTTTCTATCACACCGACGGTGACGTCCGCCCCATCATACCCGATCTCATCGACGTAACGGGTATCGAACTGCTCAACCCTATTCAATGGCGGTGCCCCTCAATGGAACGGAAAGCGCTCGTGCGCGACTTTGGCAAGACGATTATTTTTCATGGCGCGATGGACAACCAGCAGACGCTGCCGTTTGGAACCGCAGCAGATGTGCGTGCCGAGGTCCTTGAGAATATCGACCTATTCTCTTCCGCCCGCTGGATATGCGCTCCCTGCCATAACCTCCAACCAATCACACGAACCGAAAATATCTTTGCATTGTACGAGACAATCCATGAATACGGGAAGCTGTAAAGCCGAGTGTTCATGCCGTGCTTCGCATCCGGCACAAAAAAGGACTTCCCGAAAGTCGCACAGCTTTCGGGAAGTCCAAAACCTCAAAACGAGGAATCGCTCGTGATCGCGTCTACCTGCCGCCGGAGGGAGCGGGTGCCTGTGGCTGCGGGAGAGGTTTCCTCGGGAATTTTTCGTCACGCATGGCGGCATTATACGCAAATGCGGCCATGATGACCGATGCCTGCTTCAGGTCTTCTTCCTGCGCACGGTCGTACACGTCCATGTTTGAATGGTGCGTGCGGGTTCCGTACTCGATCGGGTCCTGGATAAATTGGAATCCCGGCAATCCGACTGCATCGAACGACAGGTGGTCGGTTCCGCCGGTGTTGGAGATGGACAGTGTGTACGCGCCCAAATCTTTAAAGGGAGCCAGCCATGCACGGAAGATCTTCCGCACATCCTCATTGCCCTGCATGTAGACTCCTCGCACTTTCCCCGATCCGTTATCGTTGTTGAAGTACACGGAAAACTTGTCGGCTTCTGGTTTTTGCGTCACTTTGCTTGTCGGGTCATTAGACGATCCTTCCCGTTCGCCAAAGTGCCGCTTCACATACCCGGCTGAGCCAAGCAGTCCCTCTTCTTCTCCACCCCACAATCCTATCCGTATCGTTCGCCGTGGTTTCAGGTCGAGCGATTTCAGAATGCGCATCGCTTCAAGAGAAACGGCACTCCCCGTCCCGTTGTCCGTTGCTCCCGTGCCGCCCTGCCACGAATCAAAATGCCCGCCAATCATGACAACTTCGTCCTTCAGGTCGGTTCCGGGGATTTCGGCGATGATGTCATAACTCGAGTCCGCCTTCGTGAAGCTCACGTCGAGATTGATCTCCATTTTCACCTGTTCACCCTTCGCCAGCATGCGCACAATCCGGTTATAATGTTCTGCCGCAACGACAATCTGTGGAAGAATTTTGGGAGCCTTGGGGTCATACACCTGTACTCGCCTCGTGAACGGAGTATCAGGATGCGTCGGAACAGTCGCGCCCAGAACGAACACGGTCCCTCCGTCACCTGCGAAGCTGATCTCAAGCGTCACCGCAGCACCCTCTTCCTGGCACATTTGCCATTTGCGATAAGAGAGCATCGCCCTTGCTCTTTGGTCTGCGCGCATCTGGAATCTGAAACCACCCCGCCGTCCCTGCATGTCCGCGTTCGCGAGGTCCAGGAGGGATGAATCCGCGAGCCGCCAACCTTCCGGCTTGAAGTGGGCCTCGAGTTCGCGAGGGTCGCTGAGCATGACGATTTTGTTTTTCAACTTCCCACGATAGATCTCGAGCGTTGAGTCTTTCTTTGCATCCAGGAAAACCACTTCAGCATTGACTTTTCCATTTGTCCCCGGCGACCATGCTTTTGGATACGCGATGATTGGCGACACGGATGGTTCGGTCATCGTGGCCGAAAAAGCCTTGAGCGACCAACCCTTTCCGAACGGTCCCCACGCTTCGAGATGAGGGTTGTCCAGTCCCCACTCCGACATCTGCTTCATTGCCCAGTTTGCAGCACGCATATATTGCGGTGAACCTGTCAATCGCGGGCCGTAGACATCCGAGATATAGCTGAGGATTTCCATCACCTTCGAGTGATTCGTACCCTCATCCTTGATTTTCGCGACCGCCACGGAATCAAACTTTTCCTGGCGTGCCTGTCCAAACGCAACTTGCACGGATAACAGGGCGATAAGCAACAAGAAACAGAAACAATGCTTCATCACAAAATCTCCTGAATTATTGAGAATAGTGAGCTAGAACAACGAATTAAACGAAACAACGAATTGAACGAAACAACGAATTAAACGGATGAAACGAACACAACGAATTAAACGGATGAAACGAATACCCTAACAGACGGATGAGGAAACTCAGTTAATATAACATTCTGGGAATGATTACAAAATTGTCGCGGGTAGGCAAGGCATCGAACAGTCCAATGGCCGTGAGGGATTCACCCGGTCATTATCTCGTTCCCAAGTTCCGCTTGGGAACGTACACTGAACCTTCGCAAGGTTTTCCAGCATGAAAGGTAACCTTCAGCAACGAATTTACTCCGCAGAAGGTTACCTTTTGCCCGACCTTGCGAAGGTTTACCGTTTCTGAGATTACCTCAAACTGATCTTCGGTGGTATAGATCGTTCCCAAATGGAATTTGGGAACGAGCAAAAAAGGCGAGCAGGAATGACAGGTTTGCTCTTGCCCTCATGGGCAACATCTGTCGATAGTTCAGATGCCTCGATTTAGAGTTCCATCAGCTCCTTACTCAATCTGGATCGCAGATCCAACATTCTACCCCTGAGACTATTCTGGAGACTCTGCAGCTGTTCCTGCAAACGTTCCATACCTTCCCAATTGAACTGCCGGAAAGGGAAAGCACGGGGCGAATAATCTGGGAAATAACCACGGGGTGCTGTGAAATCGTCTGAAACATCATCGTCGTCGTCCTCCGCCTCGACTTTCAACGCGATGGACAATGGCTTCCCCTTCCGAATAATGCCGAGCCTGACATCCGTGCCCTTTTCAACGTCGTTCAATGCATCGATGAGTTCATCGGCATGAGAAATCTCTTCGCTATCGATCTTGGTGATAACGTCCCCGGCTTTCACGCCGGACTTTTGAGCTTCGCTCTCACTCTTCACTTCAGCGACGAGTACACCTTTCCCGTCAGGAACCTCAAAGTATTCTGCAAGCTGCCGGGTGAGGTCTTCCAGCACAAGTCCATGACCCCAGGAATAGTGAAAACCAAAACCCGGAAGCCTGATGCGCGGTGGACGCGGCAGCGGTTTCGGGAAGAAACCATCGCCCCCAAATCCGAACGAGTAAACGCTGCTGCGAGGTGCCCGCTCAAGTTTCGCAGTAAGCGTTTTTTGTTCTTCTCCCCTCACGATGTCGATTTTGACTTCCGATCGAGGAGGTGTCTTCCGGACTGCACGGATGAGATCCTCACTATCGGCAATCTTCTTGCCATCGAGCCCGACGATGATGTCTCCTTCGCGGATACCGGACTTGTCTGCCGGACTGTCATCCACGACGTCAACGACATACGCCCCCTCGTTCGCTTTGAGATGTTTGCTCTCCGCAAATCGTTTCGTGACATCCTGAACGGAAACTCCAAGCCAGCCGCCATCATTGGAATGACTCATGACCAGCCTGGTTCTCGAATGCTGCGGGCCATATCCGTACAAAACGCCCGAACTCACCAGCGCGAACATGGCCAATACGAGATATGACTTCATGCGATTTTCTCCTTCCTTACTAAGTGATGTTGCGCAGAGCCATGATTATTACTGAAAAACTCGAAATCCGAATATCGAAATACTAAACAAATACGAAATTCGAATGGCTTAAAGCACAAAAATCAGACTTCTCAAGACAGTTTTGAATTTAGGGATTCGAATTTGTTTGGAATTTCGGATTTGGTGCTTCGGATTTCAAAGACCCCACATTGTTTTGCGTAACGTCAATTACTAATATTTCAAACAGCGGCGTGATAGACGCCTCAACTATTAGACCCGCCAATGTGAAAACCGGTTGACATACTGCAGATCTCCGATATGGGTAGTGTATCATTTATATTTTTGAGCGTTTGGCCAAACCCCTCCTACTACGGTCCTCGCCTGCGCGAAAAAAACGCTTCGGCGAGCAAGCGCGATTCGTCTGCCAGAAATCGGCGGATCTGACGAACGCGCGAGGCGCTACAATTTTGAAAATCATACCTCAACGTCCGCGCATGAACTGCAAACAACAGGCGGATTCATCCGCCAAAGGCATCTTTTCACCGTAGGCGGGAGCTTCAGCCCGTTAGAACACACGAATTACATGTCGCGTAATTACACGAGCAACAATTTTACGGAATACACGTAACTATAAACGATAACCCTCGTGATATTGTAAGAAGACAAAAGATGAAAAAAGGAGGTACCTTATGAGACACAAAATTCTCGTGCTTTCGGGCATCCTGCTCATGGCTGCCGTGTTCAATCAGGCTGCCGCGCAGACAAAATGTATTTCGATCGTCAAGCTAAAAGACGGTGCGCCTGTCCAGAAGATCGGCGTTTCGTTCTCCATGGTGAAGCTCCTCGCCGATTTGGGAGGAGACTTCAACGTCGACGGCGTGAAAATGACGTACAAATCGCTCCTGCAAGCATACCGGGACGGTTCTGTTATGCGAATAAAGGACAGCACCGGAAATGGCGAGACGAAAGTTTACCGGGGAAAGTTCGATCAGGAAATGAAAGAAAGTTCCGAGATGCACGACCGCCTCATTATTGAAAGCTCCGACAGCGGACGCGTGCCGAAAGTCTCTAAACTGCGCGTGAAATCGATTGAAGCGGTTGGCATCTTGCTGGCGATGATCGGATCGAAAGACTTCGACAATGACATCGACAGGATCGGATCCGCGCTTGAGGAAGGCGGCGTGCTCTATGTCCGCGACTACGAAAAGGATTCTCGGCTGTGGATTTATGTGAATTGACGGCAGTACAATCGAGAGCATAGTACATAGCATCGGCCATTGATTAAAATGAATCAGAGGTAAATATGTTCGTTCTTGTCCGTGCGGTCACGTACGCTGCGCTTTTTGTCGGCCTCCTGCTCATCTACGTACCGGCCCGCCTTTTGTCTTGGTCGGGCATTGTCCGCCCCGCGGTGATTGAAGTACCGCAGGTTGCTGGCATGGTTATCGGAGCCGCTGGTGCCACGGTCGCTCTGTGGTGCGTATTCACCTTCGCATCTATCGGAAGAGGCACTCCAGCCCCATTCGATCCGCCTCGCCGACTGGTGATTCAGGGTCCCTACCGTTTCGTGCGGAATCCCATGTACATTGGGGCAGGGCTCGCCCTCGCCAGCGCGGCGCTCTTCTATGAGTCGTTGCCCCTTCTGGGTTATACCGGCGTCTTCTTTGTCGCAGCTCACCTCTTCGTGGTATGGTACGAGGAGCCCACCCTACGGCGAACTTTCGGGCAAGAGTACGAAGCATACTGCCGCCAGGTTAGGCGATGGTGGCCGAGCGTATGAACCGCACATGATTCTGTGGCCACCTGACCAGCCGCCCCGCCGCTCCGCCAAGAAGATGGCGGACGGGAAAGATGGCAAGCAGGTTCCGAAAGGAATCCCTCCGGGACAAGTCACGCCTTTCGCGTGATGGCGCCGACCTGTCCGCCGAAGTCATTCTTCTGACGAAGGCGGAAGCTCCTCTCCGTGAGGCAGTGCAACATTGCATCACACCGCACTTGTGCATGACTAAAATAAAGACTATATTATAGTCGATATAAGGGAAACGATCATGAAACTAAGCACTGCTGTTAAACCAATCAGCTATCTGAAAGCTCACGCGTCAGAACTAATCCGGGATATTACAAATACCCGGCAAGCTCTGGTCATTACCCGTAATGGGGAGGCAAAGGTCGTCGTTCAAGACATACGGTCTTATGAGCGTATGTTGGAGACCCTTGCGTTGTTGAAAATCTTGACCCGCAGCAAGCAAAATATTAAACGCGGGAAGGTGAAAACATTGGATGACACTTTCACGAGCTTGGAGAAACGGATCAGAGCATTTAAAGATGAAAGAGTATAACGTTGTAGTTGACATCGAGGCTGAAGATGATCTTTTTGACATATACGGTTACGTAGCCTTGAATGATTCAGTCGAACGTGCAGACAAACTCTATTCTGCACTACGACGAACGTGTTACAAACTCAAAACATTACCTCTGCGCAGCAATATTCCTCCGGAACTCTTTGAAATTGGAGTAACCGAATTTCGAGAGCTGCATTACAAACCTTACCGAGTTATTTACTCAATCGAATCGACTTCAGTTTACGTTCATTGCATCTTAGATGGGAGACGAGACGTACAGACGGTACTCCAAGAACGATTACTGCGATGAAGTTGCACTGCCTCATCAGCCGCTCCCGCCGCTCCGCCAGTGTGAGAACCAGTTGACATACCGGGGCCGATGAGCTTCGAATTCATCTGAGACGCCGGTTGCGCGATGCTCCATCTCCAGCGTCCCCCGCCAGAAGTTCAACCTCATGAGGTGTGAGTCTCCTCCAGTCACCCGGTTTCAAACCCGTCAGCTCATAACGGCCGATCTTCGTTCGGGTCAGACAGAGAACCTTGTAGCCGAGCGCTTCGCACATGCGCCGGACCTGGCGGTTTTTGCCTTCGAAGATTGTCAATTCCATCCCATGGCCACCGGCTCCTTTTTGCAGTCCCGGGGATTGCGAGACTTCCGCCGGACGCAGATGCTCCCCATCCAGGGTCATGCCTTTCTCGAAGATCTCTCTATGTCGAGGAGAGAATGGTTTATCAAGTATGACCCGATACGATTTGGGAACGTTGGAGCGGGGGTTCGTCAATCGTTCCCCGAGCCGATGATCGTTGGTGAAGAGTAGCAATCCCGACGTTTCCTTGTCGAGCCGGCCGACCGGAAACACCCATTGACCGACATCGCCGAGGATATCGTACACGGTTTTTCTCCCCCGCTCGTCGGACCGGGTCGTCACGACCCCTTCCGGCTTGTTCATGATGATGTAGATTGGCTTTTTGCTCTGACTTCTTTTCCCATTGACCTCAATTGTATCCGTGCGTAATGAGCATCGCAACGACGGGCTGGAAACGATCCGGCCGTTGACGGCAACTCGTCCGGCTTCAATCAGTTTAACCGCCTGAGTCCGCGAGCAATACCCGAGTTTGGAAAGCGCTCGCGCGAGACTGACATCGCGTATGGCCACGTCTTTCATGTTTCAAGAATCAAGAGGATTTCTTCACGATCCGGGGGACCGGATTTATGAATTTCCGTTTCGAAGTCCCTTGACATGGCGGTACACCCACCACGCCCCTCCAATGACAATAAAGATGCCGATGACAATGTCCGCCTGATGAAAATAACCCCGTAACGTGCCCCAGTTTTCCCCCAGTTTGAGTCCAATCCAGGAAAGCAGAAGACACCACGGGAGCGAACCGAGGAATGTGTACAGCACGAACCGCCAGAAGTGCATCCGCGCGATTCCGGCCGGAAGAGAAATGAAGGTTCGAACGATGGGAAGAAGCCTGGAAAAGAAAATTGCCCAATCCCCATATCTGGAAAACCAACGGTCGGCCAGTTCAAGGTCGTGGTGGGAAACGAGGATGTACTTCCCGTACTTTTCGATAAAGGGCCTGCCGCCGTACACACCGGCTGCGTACGCGATCACCGAACCGACGACACAACCGACCGCTCCGGCAATGCCCGTCCACCACAGATTGAATCTGCCGGCAACGACCAGATAGCCGGAAAACGGCATGATAATCTCACTCGGCAGCGGAACGCACGCGCTTTCAATCGCCATGCAGACGATAATCCCGGGGTATCCAAGGTTAGAAATGACATCAATGATCCAACGACCAACGATTTCAATAAGATTTGTAATCACCGG
This sequence comes from Bacteroidota bacterium, assembly GCA_049515655.1. Classification (GTDB taxonomy): domain Bacteria; phylum Bacteroidota; class Ignavibacteria; order UBA10030; family SZUA-254; genus JBEKTW01. The sequence goes on along the minus strand of JBEKTW010000001.1, from coordinate 200,576 downwards.
TTTCCATTGTTTTGTGACAAGGCTTCTGAAGGGACAAATATGTGAACATTGAACGAGGAATCAAAGATATTGACCGCCGAAGACTACCGGATTGGACAATAATACATGAGGAGGAACGAGAGGAGTCTCACGTTACCTGTTCGTACATCTTTTCAATCTGTTGACGGAATTTTTCCTCCACAATTCCCCTTCGGATCTTGAGAGTTGGTGTAACCTCACCGTTATCAATCGTCAGCGGTTGACTGAGCAGGGTGAATTTTCGAACCCGCTCGAACTGCGCCAGGTCCTTCTGGAATCGATTTATTTCCTCCTGAATAAGCCCGTGGATTTCGTCGGATCGGACGAGTTCTTCGTTGGACGAACGGGGGATGTCATGCCGGGAGGCGTATTCCCGTATTACGTCGAAGTGCGGAACGACAAGAGCGCTGCAGAACATGCGCCTGTCGCCGATGAGCACAATCTGGTCGATGTACTCGCTCTGGAGGAACAGACTCTCAATGGGTTGCGGCGCGATGTTTTTTCCGCCCGAGCTTACAAAAATGTGCTTCTTGCGGTCGGTGATGACCAGGAATCCGTCATTGTCGAAGTGACCGATGTCTCCGGTGTGCAACCACCCTCCGACACCGATTGCTTCCGCCGTTGCCTGCGGATTGTTCCAGTATCCCTTCATCACATTCGGACCGCGAACCAGAATCTCCCCGTCCGCTCCGATTTTCACATCAACACCCGGGATGGGAAAACCGACGGTTCCGTACCGGTAATTGTCAACGCGATTGCAGCTGATCACCGGGGACGATTCCGTCAATCCATATCCTTCGATGACGAGGATCCCGAGCGCTTCAAAAAATTCACCCAGCTCTCGGGACAGCGCAGCGCCGCCCGAAACAAAGTACTCAATCCTGCCACCGAGCCGACTCTTGATCTTGCGAAAAACGAGAAGTTCGGCCAGCCCGCGTTTCAGCCTCAACGTCGATGAGAACGATTTTTGTTTTCTCGCCTGAACATATTCCTTGCCGATGCCTACCGCCCATTCGAAAATACGTCTTTGAGGCGCGGGCTGAGAGGCCACCTGCTTCTGAAGTCGCGTGTGCATGCGCTCGAAGAATCGTGGAACTGCCGTAACGAACGTTGGACGGACTTCCAGGAGGTTCTGAGGGACGGTTTCGATGCTCTCGGCAAATGCAATCGTAGCTCCACACGACATGGCAGTGTAGTACCCTGCCATGCGCTCAAAGGAGTGGCAGAACGGAAGGAACGACAAGAGGACACTCTTGGCTGTAATGGGAATGCACGCCGCCGAAGCATAGATGTTGCTCACCAGGTTCTTGTGCGTCAACATGACGCCCTTGGGGTTACCGGTCGTTCCAGAAGTATAAATGATTGTGAGAAGGTCATCTGACGTATTCCGCCTTCGCTCCCGTTCGACCGCTTCGCGATGTTCCGTGCCGGCTTTGTTCCCGAGGTTCATCAGCTTTGCGTAGGTGAGCACCCCTTCCGTTTCGCTTTCCTCCTGGTCATTCATCACGATTATTTTCTTCAGCGATCTCACGCGCCGGGAAACAGCCGTCACCTTATTGAGCTGGAGCTGATTTGAGACGATGACGAATCTCACCTGGGCATCATCGAGAATGAACTCTATCTGCTTGGGACTGAGGATTGTATAGAGGGGAACGTTGACAGCTCCCAGCGACAGCATTGCCATGTCGGAGACTATCCACTCAGGCCGATTTTCTGATATCAGTGCAACGTGATCGCCCCGCTTCACGCCGAGCACCGACAGCCCGCGGGCGAGAGTTTCCACACTCTTTCGTAACGCGGTGTAGGAAACTCCTACATACTTGTTCCCCTTCTTGTACCTGAGCGCCGGGCGCTGTGCGCCTGCAAAAGTCTTCGTGACGTTATCGAACATCTCGGTGATTGTAGAAAACTCAGCGGCTAGTCCCATCATTCTTCTTATTGAAAGTATCGTTGAATTGGGTGCAAATTAACTTCCTTTAGAATGAAAAGCAAGAGCACACTCATCATGTGCCGGTTTTCCGTGCGGTGAATTCTTGTTCGTGCTTGAACGTTGTCAAACCTGTAAATTCGTTGTCGCTTTTGAGGTTACACAGTAACATTGTGCTGAATTATCCATCGCTCAGAAAATTTTTTTCATTTTTCACTTGACTTCTTGTCCACAACTCAATATATTTGTTGCACTAATGACGGGGACAAGGGGCTTTTGGAGACTGCGGCCTTTGCAACTGGAGACGGAACAGCACTATGAAATTCGTGTTAATTTGCTGGCCGGTCGCTCCGCCCACACGGCCCGGTTCATTACGGGAACTAATCCAAACGAGTTTACAAACCAGTCTGCAATAGGAGAGCATAATTAATGGCAAGTCCAGAAACAAGTCCAGGCGCTGAGGGAAACGTCGTCGTGGCTTCGAAGCAAACGGAGACCGGCAGGCGGACAAAAGGACTATCGTTCAAGAGGTTGTTCACAAAACCGGGTACGCATCCGTTCGACGAAATCGAATGGGAGCTTCGCACCGCGGTTATCAGCAACGAAAAGGGCGAAACGATTTTTGAACAGAAGGATGTCGAGGTTCCGAAATCGTGGTCGATAACGGCGACCAACGTCGTCGCCTCAAAATACTTCCACGGCCCACTTGGGTCGCCGGATCGGGAATACAGTGTGAAGGAAATCGTTGAGCGCGTCGCCCGCACTATGACGGGATGGGGGCAGAGCGGCGGCTACTTCACTTCAGAAGAAGATGCCGAGACCTTCTATGCAGAGCTCACCTTCTTGCTCGTCAACCAGTACATGTCGTTCAACAGTCCCGTATGGTTCAATTGCGGCATCGAAGAGAAACCCCAGTGCTCTGCCTGCTTCATCAACTCCGTACAGGATACGATGGATTCCATCCTGGAGCTCGCGAAGACCGAGGGAAAACTTTTCAAGTGGGGCTCCGGAACTGGGTCGAACCTCTCCGCACTCCGGTCGTCCCGGGAAGGACTATCGGGCGGCGGGACTGCTTCGGGCCCCGTGTCGTTCATGAGAGGTTATGATGCATTTGCCGGCGTCATCAAATCAGGCGGCAAGACACGTCGTGCGGCAAAGATGGTCATCCTTAATTCCGACCATCCTGACATTCTCGATTTCATCAAGTGCAAAGCCGACGAAGAGAAAAAGGCGTGGTCTCTGATTGACGCGGGCTACGATGGCGGATTCAACGTTCCCGGCGGCGCGTACGATTCGGTGTTTTATCAAAATGCGAATCACTCAGTTCGCGTGACCGACGAGTTTATGCGTGCGAGTGTCGAGGACAAGAGCTGGACGACCAGATCGATCATCGGCGGCCAGCCAATGGATACGTACCGGGCGCGTGACCTCATGAAGGAAATGGCGGAGGCTGCATGGGTCTGTGGCGATCCCGGCATGCAGTTTCACACAACCATCAACAACTGGCACACCTGCCCGAATTCGGCTCCCATCAACGCGTCGAATCCCTGCAGCGAATACATGTTCCTCGACGACACGGCATGCAATCTGGCGTCACTCAATCTGATGAAATTCCGGACTGAGGACGGCGAGTTTAACACCGAAGCATTCTGCCATGCGGTCACGATTACTATTACGGCGCAGGAGTTCGAAGTCGACAACGCAAGCTATCCGACGCCGAAGATCGCGCAGAACAGTCACGATTATCGACCCCTCGGATTAGGATACGCAAACCTTGGCGCCCTGCTCATGGCACGCGGCCTGCCGTACGACAGCGATGAAGGACGCGCATACGCATCGGCAGTCACAGCCCTGATGTGCGGACAGGCGTACAAGCAATCGGCTGTTATTTCAAAAGAGCTCGGACCGTTCAATGGTTTTGCAAAGAATCGCGAGCCGATGCTCCGGGTGATGAAGATGCACGGCCTGGCGGCAGATGAAGTCAAGGATCGATATGTTCCGGGAGACCTGCTGACCGCTGCCCGCAAGGTGTGGGACGACGCATATGCGATCGGCCGGGAATACGGCTTCCGCAATTCACAAGCCACGGTTCTTGCCCCGACAGGAACGATCGGCTTCATGATGGATTGCGACACCACCGGCGTCGAGCCGGACATAGCGCTGGTCAAATACAAGAAACTCGTCGGCGGCGGTTTAATGAAAATCGTGAACAACACTGTGCCCTCGGCCCTCAAGAAACTCGGCTACATCGACGAGCAAGTCGAGCACATCGTGGCCTATATCGATAAGAACGATACCATTGAGGGTGCCCCGCATATGAAAGCGGAACACCTCCCCATATTCGATTGCGCGTTTAAACCGGCAAAGGGCGAGCGCACCATTCATTATATGGGACACGTGAAAATGATGGCGGCCACCCAGCCGTTCCTTTCCGGGGCGATCTCAAAAACCGTCAATATGCCCTCGGAGGTGACACCCGAAGACATCGGCAACACGTACGTCGAGGCCTGGCGACTCGGTCTGAAGGCAATTGCCATTTACCGGGATGGTTGTAAGCGAACGCAACCACTGAGTACGAGTCTCGACCAGCCCTCCGGTACGGGAAAACAGCGCGCCGTGCGCCGCCGGCTTCCGGATGAACGACAGGCTATAACGCACAAATTGTCGATCGCCAATCATGAAGGCTACATCACCGTCGGATTGTATGAAGACGGAACGCCCGGAGAGATCTTCATCACGATGTCAAAAGAAGGCTCGACCATTTCCGGATTGATGGATGCATTCGCAACAGCCGTTTCGATGGCACTGCAGTACGGCGTTCCGCTGCGCGTTCTCGTCGAGAAGTTTTCACATATGCGTTTTGAACCGAGCGGGTTCACGGGGAACAAGGACATACCGATCGCAAAATCCATCTGCGATTATATCTTCCGATGGCTGGGGAAGAAATTTCTGCCCCCCGAAGAGCAGCCGACGAACATAGACAACGGTAACGGCAGCGCTGTGCCGACGGTGGAATCGGCCCACGTCGCGAAGGTTCACTCCTCCATTCGCTCCGACACGGTGAGTGAAAAAGGTGAGCGCGAAGTGTCTCAGGCGCAGTCCGACGCGCCCCCGTGCCACGCGTGCGGAAGCATCATGGTGCGCAGCGGAAGCTGTTACAAATGCGTGAACTGCGGGGAGACCTCGGGATGTTCGTAGCATCGCGAAGCAAGAAAACGACCCGCAGCAGGTGACCTTGGGGAAAGGACACAAAGACGCAGTCCTTTCCTGCTGATTCAATACCAGGGAAACGACACGTTGTACTCTACAGCGTGTCGTTTTTTTTGCCCCGCAAGCACAAATGTGCTATCTTTCGTCTATGCAGCGGATGACCTATATCCTCGCCGTAGTGTTCTTTTTGCCCGTCGTTTCCCACTCCCAGCAGGTTCAATGGCGGAAGAACTTCGACGAGGCAAAGGTCGATGCTCTTACCGAAGGCAAGCTCATTCTCATTTACTTCGAATCGACGTCCGATGAACATTGCTTCACGATGGATAGCGAAATGTGGAACCAGCCGGCTATCATCAAGATGTCGAAGAGGTTCGTGTGCGTCAAGATCGACTTCGAACAGATGCGCTTGAGCAGCAATATGATTCGCAAGGACAGGAACCAGAAGTTAGCAGTCCGCTACAGAGTGAGCTACCTTCCCACAACCGTCTTCATCGACCTCCTCGGAAATATCTTTCTCCGGGTCGAAGGCTTTGTCCGGGCTCCCGAGATGATGGAGAAAATGGAAACTCTTCCAACCGACCTCTCCAGCGTGTACTTCCTCCTCGCCGAACTGGAGAAAACACCAGACAACGTGGGCATGAGAATCGCTGCCGCCGACAGTTTTCGACAACTGAACCTGTACGAGGCCAGCAACATGTACTACAGGGAAACCGCCCACACGGACACCGTCAGGAGAAACCAGAAACTTTCGGAACATGTCGACATGTCGATGGCAAGAAACTATGCCGAGCTCAACGAAGTCCACGCTGCCATCGACCTACTGGAACGTATGCTGGACAAATATCCCGGGAGCGCGCAGCGCCCTGAACAACTCTATCTGCTCGCCAGATTGAATCTACAAGCGTTGAATGAAATCCGGGCGCGTGAGTATCTCGATGTCCTTGAAAAAAACTTCCCGGAGAGTCCCTTCACAAAACGGGCAGCGCGCCTCTTGAAGAACTAGTATCGTGTCTCCAAATAGCTTGAATAAGTCCTTGGCTCTTTAGCTCTCGCACTACCCTCTCCCCTTCAATTCCCCTCTCCCGCTCCTTCGACTTCGCTCAGGACAGGTCCGGGAGAGGGGAAAGGGGTGAGGGTAAAAAGCCGAAAGACTGAGTCAATGTGTTTCTGAAACAGGAGAGTACCAGGCGGCTGAAAAATGGAAATGTAGAGTCCCTGCCTGCGGGCCAGCCTCTGGCAGGCAGGCGGTTCGTAACCGGACGCTTCGAATTCAGAGCGATTTTCGGCGATGTCCGATTGCGAACCAGCCAGATAGACGGCTGGCAGGTCGGACTCTACGACGCAAGTCTCGCCTTATCCAACAACCTGCTATTAGTGTATCTTTGACAGATACGCTTCAACCTCTTCGATAGTCACGAATTTTCGATCCCTCTCCCTCGGATGGACCAAGAAATGTCCTGATTCGTTTACTAAAAATTTTCGTGGCCAACCAAGTTTATTAACATTAAAGCCATCTGTTAGTGAATGAAGGCTATCATCCCAAAGTGCCAGATACTTTATGTCGTAGTCTCTTATGACTTTCTTGGCGACCGATGTGTCCGACACGTTTGTAACAGGATCGCTGCATACGCTAATCAACATTAGTTTATCTCCTGCTGCCGCAGAAAGCCTCTTCAACCTTGGAATATCCTCTATGCATGGCACGCACCACGACGCCCAAAAATCAAAAAGAATCAATTTCCCTTTGAATGCAGCTAGACTGACTTTGCGATTTGTCTTAAGATCTAGATAGGATCCCCCCAATGCTACCTCATTCGAGTCCGGGACTAAGATTGCCGGTCGGATAGCTTTCGTCGGGTATTCATGATTACTTCCGACTTTACTGGAATCGGTTTCACGATACATTGAATACAGAGAGTCATCAGAAAGGTCAACAGTTGTCAAATTCTTCGCCAAAAGGTCGAGCACGTCTGAAGCGGCCTGGGTTCTCTTAAGTCTCAGATTCAACTGCCAGACCATTTGAGCAATGGGGAACAACTGCGACGCAGGATAAGACATATTGAACACTCGCGTGAGTCGGATGAATGCAGAGTCGTATTGCGAATTGTTAATCGCATCCTTGATATCAGCTAACGGGAGAAAGCGGGTGACGATGCTATTCATTAGTTTGAGCTCTCGTCTCTCAAGCATGTCGGGACCTTTCCAGCCGCTGACATAATCGCTGATAATTCGAGGCATGTTGTTCAGCTTCTGATAAAAGGATTTCCACAAATTAATTTGGAACTGGGAGGCCAATGTAGTACGGTCGCATAAAGTGGCCATATCGGAGGGTCGAAGAAGATAAGCGTTGTCTTGCGTTCTAACCTCTTCAAACCTATTGAAATAAGCGACGAAGGAAGGCACCACGAATTGAGTCGTCACGTGCTGCCAGACCCAATCTGGGGCATCGTTACCTTCGAGGTTTCCAGTGCACGAAGGATATATGTAAGGGCTAAGTGGCAAGCCCGAGTCAGAACCACCATGAACGTCATGCATCCACGAACTTGTAAGAGCATTAAAATACTCGTCAATTTCTTGTGCATTTGCGAATGGCGTTGCCAGCGGGTACTCTTTCATATATTTGGAACTAAAAGCTTGCTGCCGCAGGGTTGGCCATTGGCTCTGATTCTTGCTTTGCGAAAATGCCGGAGAGTTCTGTAGCACAATCAAGAGCAAAATTGCTGCAATCCCCACAGGATTCTTTTCAAGTCTAAACGTTCTCATGGATAATCCTCTCCTTTGGTGCATTTTTTGATATTGGAAGACGGCTACGGAATATCAATTTTCAGGCTCCATCGATTCTTCTCGTCCAAAAAGGGTCCCACTGTTCCCCATCAATTTTCGGAGAATTATGGAATTGCTTTCTTCACCAATTCCGCCGCCTTGAAACCACTCATAACGGCACCTTCGATTGTCGCCGGCAGCCCCGTGTTTGTCCAGTCGCCGGCAAGATAGAAATTCCTGACAGGTGTTTCCGGCGACGGTCGATACGGCTCGACGTCATTCGTCGCAGAGAACGTCGCCCGCTTTTCCTTTATGACCACCGAGTGGATAAGTTTTGCCTGCCGGGCCTCCGGAAAAACTTCCCTCAACTCCTGAAGCGCGACCGGGATCAGTTTTTCCTTTGGTTCGTCAACGATACCGTAGGCGCCGCTCAAAACTGCAGAGATATATCCCGTTGTCTTACTATCGCCGACAATCCTCCTCCGGTTGAACACCCACTGGAGTGTCCGGCCGATGAAACCGACGTAATCGACATTCATGAAGTCTCTGTCGAACCAGAGATGAAGAGAAATGATTGGTGAGGATTCGAACCTTGAGAGATCGATGAATGGTTTTTCGTTCCTCACGCGTGCAGGCATGATTTTCCTCAAAGCGAAATACGGCAACGCACTGATCACATGTTTGGCACTCACCCGCCGACCATTCTTCAACCTGACACCTATAACTTTTGACCCCATCATCTCCACCTCTACCACCTCGGCGTTGGTGAAAATGACCCCTCTGTTTTGCACAATGAGGCTCTCCGCCTCTCTGGCATAAAGCTCTGTCTGCCCGATTTGCGGGATAAGAATCGCGGAATCCGATTTTCTGCCCAGGAAAGTCGCCCGAAGCGAGCGAGCGAAAAGGAGCGCCGAGGCACGCTCCGGATGTTCGTTCATCATGGATATTGCAACGGGATACCACAGGCATCTTTTCGCTTCCGCCGATTGATTCAAACTGTCCAGCCACCGGTCGATTGTAAGGAGAGAAAGCTCTCGTTCAAGGGCTGAGGTCCACGAGCTCAGTGCCAGCCCGACATTCAGCAGTCGTCGCCTCTCACGGAGCGAGAGGAGCTTGAATGTGAGCATACCGGCGCTAAGATGAAACGGTCTCGGGAGCGAAGAAACCTCAAAGAGGCAGGATCCTTTTGTCGGATGATGCAACGGGAGGCTCAGCCTCGGTTGCCGGCGAAGGAACCCACGGGTCCCGATCAACTCAAGATAGTGGAGAGTGTGATGGTATGCCCCAACCAGGACATGCTGGCCGTTATCGACAACATCGCCCGTCGCTTCATCGACGTAGGAGTAGCACCGGCCGCCAAGTTTCCCCGCCCTCTCGAAGAGAGCGACCCGTGCACCGCCGAGAGAGAGTTTCACCGCCGCCGCAAGCCCGCTCAGCCCGCCTCCGAGGATGGCAACGTCGAAGTGGGATGACGCGGCATCGTCAGATTTATTTTTGGGATTTCGGATTGGGGATTTCGGATTGTTCAAGGGATGCTGTGCAAATGTCACTTCCCGAACAGCCGCTGTTTGACCCAGTACTTTATCGCAATCAGTAACTGAAGATACCTCGGGAGGGTGACCGACCGGTCGAAAACGTTGTAGCCAGCTTTCTTGATGCGCAGAAGCATATGAAAATATATTCGTTCCATGATCTTCGCCGCGAACATCGCACGTTTGTCTTCAGCGGGAAGGGAATCCTGGGCCCTGCGGAAATATTGTTGAGCGCGCTGAGCTTCAAATTCCATCAAGGAACGAAACTCCGGGGTGTACCGGTGTGCAAACAAATCCTCCTCTGAAAAACCGAATCGCCGCAAATCTTCCTGCGGGAGGTAAACCCTGCCGTACTTCGCATCGATGCTCACATCACGCAGGATGTTTGTGAGCTGCAGCGCAATGCCGAGATTAATTGCATACTCTTTCGTCTTTTCGTTCCGCGACCCGAAAACTTCCAGACTCATTAACCCGACAGACGAAGCGACCAGGTAACAATATTCCCGCAGTTGGTCGAAGGTATCGTACCTGTCCCTGACCAAATCCATCTCCACGCCTTTGATCAGTTCATAGAAATGGACTACCGGAATCTTGAAACGCTTCGCGATCGCGCTCAGTTGATTCAAGATCTGGTATTCGGATTCACCCCCGAGGGCCTTTTCGAGTTCCATCCTCCACGCGCGCAATCGCTCGACCTTGCTTCTCACATCCTTTCCTTCATCAACGATATCATCCGTCGTGCGGCAGAACGCATAGACGGTGCTGAGTGCATCGCGCTGATATTTCGGGAGGAACGAGAAGGAGTAGTAGAAGCTCGTATGGCTCCCCTTCAGGACCGCATCTGCTACGTCAGATCCCATGCCTGCTTCCTTTTTCGAGGTCGAGCCAAATTACCGGTGAGCATTGCGCGTGACAAAATCTGAAGTTTGTGGTTCCACTTCAATACCGGCCGGTGATGGAATACGTCGTAATGAATTTTCTCAAGCCGTTTCAAGACCGACATGCCGCCAAACCAGACAAGCTTCAGCTCGAGTTGCAATTCCTTCTCAACCAGCGAGGGAAGTTCCGCCCCCTGGAAAAACAACTGCCGTGTCCTGTCCACCTGAAATTTCATGAGTCGCCTGAAGTCTTCATCCGGCACTCCGGTTTTCCATTTCTCCACCGGGTATCCAAATCGTGCCATATCTTCGATGGGAATGTACAATCGGTCTTTCTGCACATCGACAGCCACATCCTGCCAGAAATTTGTGAGCTGAAGTGCGGTGCAAATATTATCGGACAGTGAGAACAATCGTTCATCCCGATGACCGAAAATCATCAACACGAGCCGGCCCACCGGATTGGCCGAGCAGGAGCAGTAACCGAGCAGGTCATCGAATGTCTCGTACCGATTCTGCGTCACATCCCTTTTGAACGCCGTCAGCAAGTTCAGGAGCGGCTCGATGGGAATATTGTTTCGTTTTACAGTCTCGTTCAGGGCGACGAACACCGGATGCTCTGCACTATCCAGATAGCAAAGCCGAAGTTTTTCTTCCCACTCATTCAGGTCGCGTAAGCGATCGTCCGCGGGGCGTTTCAGCTCATCCGCAAAATCGTCGGCGATCCGGGCAAAGGCATAGATTGCCTGAATGTACGGTCGTTTCTCCTCCGGCAGGAAGAGAGAAGCGACGGGAAAATTCTCATAGTGCGCGTTCGTTATCGCGGCACAATACGCAAATGCTTCATCGGAAGCATGATTCTCTTGATCGGTTTGCAACATATTCGTATTCACAAACATGCTCCGTCTAAAAATAAGAAAGAATCAGACAAGAAACAATGAACACTGGCGGCTTATCTTGATAGTCACACATCGCCTGTCAGCCCACCCCAGAACCCAGGCCACCGCACAGTGAGCGAACTGGAATGCGGTAGCCCGGGTGCGGGAATACTTGACTTTGTCGCAGGCCTTTCTTATACTACCTACCGACCGGTATATAACTACTCATTTTGTGAAGTGTTTGAGCTATGAAGAACCCACATCGGGCCCGGCGGAATACCCGGGAGCAGGTTTTCCTCACCGCGGCTGAGCTTTTTACAAGAAAGGGGTATGACGCCGTCTCCATTCGGGAGATCTGCGAGAAGGTCGGCGTTGGGAAACCAGCGTTATATTATTATTTCCGAGATAAAGAATCTCTTCTCGTTGCGCTGATCGACGAGGCGTATCGTTTGGGATTCGAATATTTTTCAAGACACATCATGCCCCATCGGGAGTGGAAGCGCAAATTTCACGGTCTGCTGAAAGCAGCGTCGCTCTATTCCCGGGAGTACCCAGTCCTTATTCGTTTCTTTTTTTTGTTGCCCCACATGGTGCTTCCGCCGAATGTTGGGAAGAAGGTCGAGGCCCTCAAACGGCAGGAGTTGAACTTCTTCACCGACTTGCTGAAAGAGGGAAAGAGGGCAAAGTGTATCTCAAGAAAGGTCAATCTTGACATATTGCTTGCACTTTTGCTGGGATCCATCCAGCTTATGGTAACGAAGCCTCAAAGCTCGGAGATTCCTTATCCCTGGCACGAGCATGACATCGAGGAGCTGTTCATATTCTTCAGCAACAATATTCTGCAGACTACGTAACACTTACAAACCTGTCGAGTACATCTGAGTTTTGATCCAAATTCCATTGTAACAAACGAGGATACTATGAGTGAAAAAAATAAGTTCCTGGTGGTGACGGTGCTCCTATTTTCGTTCCTCATCACACCTCAGGCGCAGTCGCAGGCAACGAATGGCCGACGCTTCAGCCTTCAGGACGCTGTACGCCTTGCAATGAAACAGAACCCTGACCTAAAGGCCGCCCGTCTGGAAGTGGAGAAATCCGACGCGCGGGTCAGAGAGGCATGGGGGAATGCCCTCCCGTCGGTGGACATCTCCGGCACCTATACGCGCACGCTGAAACCTCCGATCTTTTTCGCGAGCTTCAATGACCAGGCGGTGGAAATTGAGATGGGTTTTCCCCACGCTCTCAACATGGCGCTGACCGGAAAACAGGTCCTCTTCAACGCAGCCGTGATCGCGGGTGTCGGCGCAGCGCATGTGTACTCGGAGATGGCAAGGGACCTCTACGAGAGCAAACAACTGGAGACCGTGACAAAGGTTCGCAAGGCATACTATACTGCACTGCTCGCCAAAGAGGTCATCAACATGATGCATTCGAGCCTGCAGAACGCAGAGGACAATCTAAAGAACATCCTCCTGATGCGGAAACAGGGCATCGTGTCGGAATACGATGAGCTGCGCGCATCGGTGCAGGTGGATAACCTCCGCCCTGAGGTCATCCGGAGCGAAAACAACTATGCGCTCTCACTCGATGCCCTTTGCAGCGCCATCGGAATGGAGTTGGACGAGAACTTCGAGGTCGCGGACTCGCTCGCGCTCGAGGCCATTGACGATTCTCTCGTTGCCAGGGCCGAGGAGATGGCTATGGGTTCCAACCCAAATCTGAGCGCCATGAACCGTCAGATCGATCTCAACAGCGCGATAACTACGGCCGAGCGGTCCAACTACCTACCGACCATCGCGGCATTCGGCCAGTACCAGTATCAGGCTGCGAAAACCGACATCAATTTTTCTGCCAGCGACCTCATCCCGAGCACACAGGTTGGAATCACAGTGTCTATGAACATCTTCCAGGGGTCGCAGACGCGATCAAGGGTCGAACAGGCCCAGCTGGAACAAGAGAAAAGCGTGGAACAGAAAGTGAGTCTTGAACGCACACTCCGGACGGGCGTTCATTCCGTCGTTGGAAACATCCGTCAGGCGCGCAAACGAGTCCAGGCGCAGGAGCGCACGGTGGAGAGCGCTGAACAGGGATACAAAATCGTGACGGCGCGGTTCCTCGCAAACGCGGCTACCCAGCTTGAAGTTAACGACGCCCAGCTCGCGCTGACCCAAGCGAAAGTGAACCGCGTCCAAGCAGTGTACGATTACCTAACTGCAGCCGCTGACCTTGACCAGCTCATCGGTCGCCTGCCGTCATGTGCCGTTGAGACGAACAACGATTGAAAGGATTATGACTATGAAGAATCCAGCAAGACTTTTCGCTGTGGCCGCAGCAGCCACAATTGCATGCGTATTCTTGTCCTGCAAGAAAGCGGACAATACCGGCGCTAACGTCGTTCAGCCGGTAAACGTCCAGATCGAGATCGTAAGACCCCAGCGGTTCATGGACATCATAGAGGTCGCCGGTACGGTCCGAGCCTACGAGCAGGCCAACATCAGCCCCGAGGAAGGTGGCGTCGTGAAGGAATGGAAGGTCGAGAAAGGCAAGCAAGTCAAAAAAGGGGACGTCATTGTTGTCCTGAACGACGAGATCCTCAAAGCGGGATGGGATGCGGCGGAAGCGCAGTACAAAATGGCCGAGTTGAACCTCGAGCGTCAGAAGGGCGTGTACGACGAGCAAGGCATCAGCGAGCTTCAGTATAAAAACCTTCAGTATGGTCGCGACGCCGCGAAAGCGAATGCCGACCTGATGAAGGCACGGTGGGATCACACTCAGATCCGCAGTCCGATAGACGGTACGCTGGATAATACGATTCCGAAAGAAGGCGAGATGGCCCCGCCCGGAGTGCCAATGGCCCGTGTTGTCAATATGTCAATCATCAAAATAGAGACGGAGATCCCCGAGATGTACGCGGGAACGGTCACCGTCGGCACGCCCGCCGCCATCACGTTCGACGCCCTGCCGGGCGACACACTCAAAGGGAACGTGAGCTTCGTAGGCTCGACCGTTTCCGAGGCAAACCGAACGCTGGAGGCCGAGATCGTCCGTCCCAATCCATTCCGGAACCTGAAGGCGGAAATGGTCGCAAAGGTTAAGCTGGTGCGTGCTGCCAGGACCGAGGCTCTGCTGATAAGCGAGAACATCGTACAATTGGTCGACCGCGACCGTTCGATTGTATACGTCGAGAACGGCGGCCGGGCTGAGGAGCGCCGTTTGAGGATCGGCGCCCGTCAGGGTAACTTGATGGAAATACTGGCCGGTCTAAAGCCAGGCGACCGCCTCATTACGGTCGGATTTCAGAAGCTGGTGAATGGCGCACCTGTCACTATCACCCACTAGGCGGAGATCTCACGATGAAAATCTGGAGCATAGCAGTCGATAACAAAGTTGCGGTTTACCTCCTGATGGTTGTAATCGTGGTTTTCGGCTGGATATCCTACAACCGGCTTCCGCGCGAAGCAGCCCCTGACATCACAATACCGCTGGTCATCGTGGCCACACCGTACATCGGCGTATCGCCCGTTGACATCGAGGGATTGATCACACAGCCGCTGGAACGCGCGCTCAAGGGTCTGAAAGATCTCAAGCAGATCACGTCGGTTTCCAAGGAGGGACTCTCAACGATCCGGGTGGAATTCAATACCGGAATTGACATCGACGAGGGCCTGCGCCGCGTGAGGGACAAGGTCAACTCAACGCGTCCCCAACTCCCTTCCGACATCCTCGACCCTGTGATCTCGGAAATCAACATTAGCGAGTTCCCGATCATGTACGTCAACATCGGCGGGGACGTCGGCCTAGCGCGTTTGAAAAAGACAGCCGACGACCTGCGCGATATGGTCGAGGGCATTCCGGGAGTCATCCGGGCAGACGTCATCGGTGCGCTGGAACCGGAGGTACAGGTCAACTGCGATGTGTACCGCCTGAACGCATATCAGGTCAGCTTCGACGATGTGTCTAACGCCATACGCGGGGAGAACCTCTCGATCCCCGGCGGTTCCATCGATACGAAGGAAAAAAATCTCACCATTCGCATTCCCGGCGAGTTTAAACAGGTAAGGCCGCTGGAAAACATCATCCTTAAAATTCAGAACGGCAAGCCGATCTATCTGCGGGATGTCGCTAAAGTAGAATACTCATTCGAAGACCGGCAGACCTACTCCCGTCTCAACGGAAGGGAGGTGATCTCCCTCGCTGTCCGCAAGCGCGCCGGGGAAAACCTTATCCGCATTTCAGACGAAGTCAAGCGCATCGTCGCGGCCCAGCAGACCCAGCTCCCACAGGGCATCAAGCTCGATGTCTCCAACGACCAGTCGAAATTCGTCAACCGGATGGTGAAAGAGCTGGAGAATTCGATCCTGACCGGCATGTTCCTCGTTGTAATGTCACTGTTCATGTTCTTCGGGTTCAAGAACTCGTTACTCATATCGACGGCTATCCCGCTTTCCATGTTCATCGGGTTCGCCGTGCTATTGATTCTCGGCATCACGCTGAATATGGTCGTACTATTCTCCCTCGTATTGGTCCTTGGCATTCTGGTGGACGACGCCATCGTGGTGATCGAGAACACCTACCGTCACCAGGCGGAGTACGGCGAGCACCCCATCCTGGCGGCCAAGACGGCAGCGGGCGAGGTCTTCGTGCCCGTTCTGACGTCGACGGTGACCACGCTTTCGGCGTTCCTCCCGCTTGCATTCTGGCCGGGCATTGTGGGCGATTTCATGAAATACTTCCCCTTCACATTGATCATTACGCTCAGCGCATCGCTGTTCGTGGCATACGTCATAAGCCCTGTGCAGGCCGCCCAGTGGATCGACTACAAGAAGGAAATCCGCAAGGTGAAGCGCAACATCGAGCATCCTCACTGGTACAAAAAATACAATCCGTTCACCATACTCTACCACAAGGTGGATGGTGTGATCTTCCCGTGGCTGCAGGGAGAGTACGTTCGGGCACTACGGTGGACTCTGAAACGCAAGGTGCTCACTATTGCAGCTGCGCTCGGATTGCTGTTATTCGTTGCGATCTTGTTCGCAATTTTCAATCGGGGCATTGAGTTCTTCCCAAACACTGAGCCGTCTCAGATCAGCGTGAGCATTGAAACGCCGCCGGGAACCTCACTGGACGTGACCAACGGCATATCCGAGATGATCGAGGAGCGCCTGGAGAAGGTTCCTGGGAAAAAGGACTTCGAGTTCGTGGTGACGAGCATCGGAACGTCCGACGACCCGTTCGACTTCGGTGGTCAGGGGACGTCCAACAAAGGCAGCGTCGCAATCAATTTCTATGAGAAGTTGAAACGGAAGCAGAGCACATTCCAGACGTTAGAGGAAGTGCGCAATGCGACCACGGGGATCGCCGGGGCCGACCTGCGCGTTGCGAAACAGCAGATGGGCCCGCCGGTTGGCGCTCCGGTCAACATCGAAGTCTCCGGAGAGAATTACGACCAGCTCGCCTCGCTCAGCAAGGCGATCCGCGAGAAAATCAAGGACGTCCGCGGACTCGTCGACCTCAAGGACGACTACAACACAGGTCGGCCCGAGGTCGAAATACTCATCGACCGTGAGAAAGCCGGACTATTCTGGACGAGCACCGGCCAGATCGCAGCAACTGTCCGCGCGGCCGTTGCAGGTGTTGAAGCATCCAAGTATCGTGTCGGCGAGGACGAATACAAAATCCGAGTCCGGCTCCGGGAAGACCAGCGGTCCTCGGCCGCAGACCTCGAGAACCTCCGGATCAGTTTCATGAACCGACGCGGACAGCAACTCTCCATTCCTCTGACTTCCGTCGCGAATATCCGGCGGACCACCGCTGTAACGGATATCCGGCGCAAGGACCAAAAACGCGTCATCACCGTCTCGGGCGACGTCGAAGGACGCGTGCAATCGGAGGTAATCAACGAGGTAAGGAATCGACTGGAGAGATTCAACCTCCCTCCGGGGTACGGTATTAAGCTCACCGGCTCGCAGGAAGAGCAGCAGAAAGCCGCGGACTTCCTCTCGAACGCATTCGTCATAACGCTGCTTCTGGTGTTCTTGATCATGGTGGCGGAGTTCAATTCGCTGAAGGTACCATTCGTGATTATGCTCTCGGTCCTTTTATCGCTCATCGGAGTAATGCTCGGCCTCATCATCACGCAGACCCCCGCCAGTGTGATCATGACGGGCGTGGGGGCCGTTGCGCTCGCCGGCATCGTCGTCCGCAACGGGATCGTTCTGCTGGACTTCGTGAAACAGAAGTACAAGGAAGGCAGTGTCTCGCTCGATGAAGCCCTTCTCGAAGCTGGACGGATCCGTTTGCGACCGGTGATGCTGACCGCGGCTGCAACAGTCCTCGGCGTCTTGCCCATGGCAACGGGGTTTGACTTCGACTGGAGGGAATTCCATTTTGTCATCGGCGCGGAAAGCGCCGGCTTCTGGCGTCCGCTTGCGGTCACAATCATTTTCGGGCTCACCATCGCCACTGTTCTGACCCTTGTCGTTGTCCCGACAGCCTACTCTCTGCTCGATGAATGGAACAAGAAGATCAAAGTGAGGCTTTCAACGTACTTCAATCAAAGAGAAAGAGAAAAATAACCACCGCTGACCCGTGGGGATGCGCGGCTCGCCCTACCGTGGAGCTGAGCCGCCCCAGTTGGCACACGGTGGTCTTGGTGCTGATTTGCCGCTTTGTGCAAGAAGGTATAGGTTACGGACGAAAAACGACCAGGCCTTCATGAATGGCTTCTGTCCCATTGTTCCACCATCGAAAGCCTGCCCCGTCCGACCGAATCCTGCAGGCACATAAGCAGATCGCGGGAGGGTACGGACTGCCAGTCTTCAACAAGTCTCAGACTACGAGCATGACCGGCTTGCAGCCCACAGTGAATGTAAGAAACTACCACGTTTTTGCTTCTCAGCCGCTTTTATCGTATATTTTCAATGATTTACGGCAGATTTGCCTCAATCAACCGTGAAGTTACTGCGGAGTGGCTCGGTCACGACGTGACTGAATTCACCGATACATGACGATACGTCAACTTCACTCTTCGAATGGCGGAGTAGCTCAGTTGGTTAGAGCAACGGAATCATAATCCGTGTGTCGGGGGTTCGACTCCCTCCTCCGCTACAGTTTTTTTTGATCCACATAACGATTGAAACTATGTCCGATGCATCATTCATCCGCGCAGTGAGAGAGTTCGTCCGCGAGCACAACCTCGTCGAGCGTGATGACAGGATTATCGCCGCTGTGAGCGGCGGCATCGATTCAATCGTCTTGCTTGACGTCCTTAGCCGGCTGCGGCAGGAATGGAACCTTGAGCTGGCCGTGGCCCACTTCAACCATCAGCTGCGCGGGAAAGAATCCGAGGGGGACGAGGCATTCGTGCACGAGGCCGCCGACAAGCTCGGGATTCAGTTTCACGTCGATCGCGCCGATACCCACGCATACGCCGAATCAATGAAGCTGTCGATTCAGGAAGCCGCGAGGGATTTGCGATACGATTTCTTCAGGAGACTGCGGACATCACTGGCATTCCAGAGGATCGCGGCCGGACACAACGGCGACGACAACGCGGAAACAGTTCTGTTCAACATGCTGCGCGGCGCGGGAGTGCACGGGTTGACCGGGATTCCCGTCACGAGAAAGGATTTGGCCCTCGTTCGCCCTCTCTTGTTTGCAACCCGTGAAGAGATTCAACGCTATGCCGGCGAACGCCATCTGGAATACCGTGAGGACTCGTCAAACAAAAACACCGACTACTCGCGAAATTTTCTTCGTCATCAGATTATCCCGCAACTCCGGGAACGGATCAACCCAAATTTAATGGGGACGCTGAGACGATGCGCAGAGTTATCTCATCAGCTTGAAGACTACCTGCACGTGGAGGCGTCGCATTTTCTTTCGCGAGTGATCGTTGAGAATACCGAACGCGAGATAATCCTCGACCTGGCAACCTTGCGCTCGGAACCTCTGTTCCTGCAGGAATACATCCTTCATACGACGGCAAAGGACTTCGCGCACGGAGAAATTGAATTTTCGACGGTACGTGAGATGCTGAAAGTGGCGGAGGCGGAAACAGGGTCATCATGTTCCGTCGCAAGGGACGTCGTTTTTTGCCGCGACCGTGACCGTCTCGTTCTCCGGCGCCAGGCAAACGAACCCCTGTATCGTTATGAGGTGAAGCCAAATCAGGCGTACGAGTTTTCCGGCTTTCACTTCACTTCGTGCTACGTCGACAAGGCGAACTTTACGGACAATCCGAACATTGAATACATTGATGCGAGCCGGCTAGCAGGAGACCTCGTTCTCCGGACATGGAACAACGGAGACTGGCTTGTACCGCTGGGTATGCACCAGAAGAAGAAGGTTAGTGACCTGTTCATCGAACAGAAAGTCCCGGTCTACGAAAAACACACGATCCCCATCCTCGAATCTGAGGGGAGTATCATCTGGATCTGCGGCAAGAGACTTGACGACCGGTGGAAAGTGACACCGGCGACGATACAAATCCTCAAATTACAGTATGAACCAAACAATCGCGGACGGTGAATGGCTAAATCCTTGAGACTCAATAACGAACACTTCGGACTTTACATCAGCGAAAAAAAGCTGCACGCGCGCGTGAAGCAACTTGCGCGGAAAATCAGCAGAGACTACCGCGGTAAGGTTCCGATATTCATCGGTGTATTGAACGGGGCCTTTGTGTTCATGTCCGATCTCATCCGCCACATCACGGTCGATTGTGAGATAGATTTCCTCAAGCTTTCGAGTTACGGCGACGCGAAAATCAGCTCGGGCGATATCAAAATGTTGAAGGATTTGAATTGCCAGGTCACCGGGCGCGATATCATTATCGTCGAGGACATTGTCGACTCCGGTCTTTCAATGGACTTCATCAAACGATTGATCTTGAATCAGAAACCAAACTCGCTGAAAGCCGTATCACTCTTATACAAAAAGGGGGCTGTGAAAATTGACACGAGAATTGATTATATTGGATTTACGATCCCAAATTATTTTGTGATCGGGTACGGACTGGATTACTCACAAAAGGCCAGGAATCTCAGGGGAATTTATCGTACGGTAGAAGCGTAAATTATTAGTACAGGAATGTGACGCCCTATGGAAGAGAATCAGCGAGATAACAAGCGCCCGAGCGACGGATCACGACAGCGGAAGGTTGCACGACCCAAGCGCAGCCGGCAGTCGCGAAACCAATTTCGCAACGATGACGATTTCAACTGGGGACGACTGCTGAGAGTTGTCCTGAGTTGGTCTGCGATCATCCTCGGAGTGTTCATTGTGATGACGCTGTTCAAAGCAACGGAAGGCACTGAATATGAAGTGGATTACCCCGAGTATCTGAAGATTCTTCACGACGGGCAAATTCGTGAAGCCCTCATCAAGAAATCCGACCTGAACAATTTCGATTTCCACGGGACACTGAAAGAACCGATGGATATTGCCACGGCGGCCGGAAAACGCGCAAAAGTCGAGAAATTTCATGTCACTCTCCCCTATCTTGACGGCACCGTTATACAGGACTGGAATGCCGCCGGCATTCGTTATAACATCACGAAGGAGGATAACACCTGGCTGAGCGCCCTCTTGAGTGTGGCTCCATGGATCCTGATCGCGGTTGTCTGGTTCATCATCATGCGCCGGATGCAGGGCGTAGGAACGAAGGGGATCTTCTCGTTTGGGAAGAGCCGGGCAAAGATGCTCACGGAATCCTCCCTGAAGGTCACATTCCAGGATGTCGCAGGTGCCGACGAAGCGAAGGTCGAGTTGCAGGAGATCATCGAGTTCCTCAAAGAGCCGACGAAGTTTCAGCGGCTCGGCGGCAAAATTCCGCGCGGTGTCCTCCTGCTCGGCCCACCGGGAACCGGGAAGACACTGCTCGCGCGTGCGGTTGCGGGAGAAGCCGGGGTACCGTTCTTCTCGATTTCCGGCGCAGACTTCGTCGAAATGTTTGTGGGGGTCGGAGCCAGCCGTGTGCGCGACCTGTTTGAAACCGGGAAGAAAAATGCACCTGCAATCATTTTCATCGATGAGATCGACGCCGTCGGCAGACACCGCGGGGCGGGAATTGGCGGCGGTCACGATGAGCGGGAACAAACTCTCAATCAGCTTCTCGTCGAGATGGACGGATTCGAACAAAACAGCGGCGTGATCATCATTGCGGCGACGAACCGTCCGGACGTCCTTGACCCGGCCCTCCTGCGTCCCGGGCGATTCGACCGGCAGGTCGTTGTCGATCGGCCCGACGTGAAGGGGCGCGAAGGGATTCTGAAAGTTCACACAAAACACATTCCCCTGTCCGAAGATGTCAAGCTGGAAATTCTTGCCAAGGGCACCCCCGGTTTGGCTGGCGCCGATATCGCGAACCTGGTGAATGAAGCGGCGCTTCTGGCGGCACGGCGAAATGAGAAGCATGTCACCATGGCGCATTTCGAGGAAGCCAAGGACAAAGTTATGATGGGCGTAGAGCGGAAAAGCCTGATCATCTCTGAGCGCGAAAAGAAAGTCACGGCCTACCATGAATCAGGACACGTCCTGGTCGCCAGAAAGATCCCCGAAGCCGACCCCGTTCATAAAGTCACGATCATCCCGCGCGGCCGGGCACTCGGCGTCACGACGTATCTTCCGATCGATGAAAAGCACACATATTCCAAAGAGTATCTGGAAGCGATGATCGCTTATGCACTCGGCGGCAGGGCCGCGGAGAAGCTCATCTTCAACGAGCTGACAACCGGCGCCGGAAACGATATCGAACGGGCGACGGGGCTCGCACGGAAAATGGTCTGCGAATGGGGGATGAGCGAGCGTCTGGGGCCTCTCGCGTATGGCGCGAAAGAAGAGGAGATTTTCCTTGGCCGTGAAATCACGCGAACGAAGAATTTCTCCGAAGAGACTGCCATGGTGATCGACGCAGAGATAAAAAGGATCGTCACCATCGGCATGGATCGGGCCGAAGCCATTCTGAGCGAGAACCAGGATGCACTCCACCGGCTGGCCAACGCATTGCTGGAACGCGAGATCCTCGACGGGGAAGAAATCGATAAGCTCCTGCGCGGCGAAGAACTCCCTCCCGTTGAGCGCCAGAACAACGGAAATAGCCAGAACAAAAACGTCGTCACGGTAACCACGCCACAGACGTTACCTGGGGGCGGTGGAGCAGCACCGTCGCTTTGAACAACGAGCTATCGCATATTGATAGCGATTACCGGGTCGAGCTGATCCGGAAGGCGATTCACTTCTGCTCCATCTCTATTCCGATCGGATACTTCTTTGTTCCCCGAAGTATCGCGCTCATGATCTTCATTCCATTGGCATCGGCATTTTTGCTCGTCGATGTCGCGCGCTATTACCATCGCCCGATCCAGGGGTGGTTCTACAATTGGTTCGGCTGGCTCCTGCGACAACACGAGAGCGATGATAAGAAAAAGCGTCTGAATGGTGCTTCGTATGTGCTTATCTCCGCGACAATCTGCATTCTTATTTTCCCAAAAATCATTGCGATTACGAGTTTCGCCATTCTCATCATCTGCGACCTGACCGCCGCACTCGTCGGGAAACGGTTCGGCAAGCATCGCTTTTTCGGAAAGACTCTGGAAGGCAGCTCCGGTTTTTTCGCCAGCGGCATCATTGTCATTCTCTTGACACCGAAGATCGGCTACCACTCCGCAGAGTACCTGATCGGCATAATCAGCGTGGCTTTAGGAACGCTCATCGAGTCGCTGTCGGTCGAAGTCGATGATAACCTTTCAGTTCCTCTGACGGTCGGTCTTGCTCTGTGGATAATGTATCATTACTTCCTGCCGGGATTGAATGTCTACACCTTCGGCTAAACCTGCGCGGGTGTATCTTTCCGGCGGTATGGAGTATGCCGACGGGGAGGGCGCTCAATGGCGCAACGACTTACAGCCATGGCTGGAAAATACTCTCGGCCAGAGCGTCTTTAATCCCAACGTCGAAAGCAACCGGTTCTTCTCAAGAAAATATCCGTCAATCGATTTTCGCAAGCTTAAGACGCAGGATCTCCCGCTGTACCGGGAGATCGCCCGCCAGCTGGTCGACCTTGACTGCAAGGAAATTGCCGAACGCTCCAATTATGTTATTTGTTACTGGGATGAGGGCGCTGCAAAAGGGGCCGGCACGAAGGGTGAGCTGACGATGGCAAAGTTTTTTGGGAAACCCGTCTATCTGGTGACCTCCTTTCCGTTGGACGAACTGCCGGGCTGGGTGCTGGGCTGCGTGACCAAGACTTTTCCTGATTTTGACGAACTGAAGAGCTTCCTCTCTTCACGGTAGCCAGGGAATCCTCATGAAGTCATCGGACTGCCTATCTCACATCGCCACAACTTCCTCTCCCCTTTTAGGGGAGAGTTAGAGAGCGGTCTCAGGGAGGAGCGGGGCAGCACTCAACCCAGCCCGCCCGCCGCCTCCAGCACCAACTCCGCGATATCCTTCACCTGAACCCGGTCAGCCACTTCTTTTGCCTTCACGCCGTCGCTCATCATCGTCATGCAAAACGGGCAGGCAGTGCCGATCACATCTGGGTTGAGCGCCAGAGCTTCTTCGGTCCGTTCCATGTTCACACGCTTGCCGACGTTCTCTTCCATGAACATTCTCGCGCCGCCCGCCCCGCAGCAAAATCCCTTATCGCGCGAACGATTCATCTCCGCTGTCTCGACGCCAGGTATTGACTTGATCGCATCCCGCGGCCGGTCATAGTGCTGATTGTACCTGCCAAGGTAGCACGAATCGTGGTAGGTAATCCTCGCGCGCTTCTCCTTTGTCAACTTGATCCTGCCGGTATCAATGAGTTCCATGATGAAATCGGTATGGTGAACCACTTCGAAATTGCCGCCGAATTGAGGATACTCATTCTTGAAAATATTAAAGCAATGGGGGCAGGTCGTCACGATTTTCCGGACGGCATACTTGTTCAGTGTAGCGACATTTTCCGTTATCAACATTTGAGCCAGGTATTCGTTTCCTGCGCGTCTCGCCGGATCGCCGTTGCATTTCTCTTCCGTCCCGAGAATTGCGAAATTCACGTTTGCCATCTGCATCAATTTTGTGAACGCTTGCGTGACCTTCCTGTACCGGGCATCGTACGCTCCGGTACATCCAACCCAGAACAGGATTTCCGCGTCGCGTTTTTCCGATAGTCGCGGCACATTCAAGCCCTCCGCCCAATCGGCCCGGGACGAATGACTGAATCCCCACGGGGTATAGTTCCGTTCGAGATTCTGAAATGTCGTCTGCATCTCTTTCGGAAACCGCGATTCGTTCAATACGAGATACCGCCGCATATCCACAATTGCGTCGACGTGTTCGATCTGTACAGGACATTCCTGAACGCATGCCATGCACGTCGTGCACGCCCAGAGTTCATCCTCGGTGATATAGTTATCGATAAGCTGATTGGAAAGCAGTTTGTCGGTTGACGGTTCCCCTGCCTCTGTCTGCCACTGACCATTGACGAATGACAATTGACTATTGACAATGACCGGCGCTTTCTCCATCAACCTGCGTCGGATATCGACAATGATCTTCTTCGGAGAAAGTGTTTTTCCGGTGATGTTGGCGGGGCATGACGCGGTGCAGCGGCCGCATTCCGTGCACGAGTATCCATCCAGCAGTTGCTTCCACGTCAAATCCTCAACGTCGGAGGCGCCAAACTTCGCGGCGGTCTCATCCTGGAGATTCAGCGACTTGAGTGTTCCCCTCGCCTGCCGCTTGGCGAGATAAACATTCGGGATGGAGGAAATAATGTGAAGGTGTTTGGAGTATGGAAGATAATTCATGAACCCGAGCACAAGTCCGATGTGAACCCACCACAGCGTATGAAACCAGAAGTCGTGTTGCTCCGGTGTAAGCCCCGCGAACAGTCCCGACATCGCGCTTGACACGAAGCGTGCTTCATCCATGCCACCCGGGCGCAGGCTGATGCGGGCAGCGTTCTGACCGTACATGGAGCACATAATCAAGAGGATGACGACAAGGATCACCGTTGCGTCTATCCTGGCGTGGCGGTCACCTTCCAGTCGTTTTGGCCCTGAAACCCAACGTCGATACAATGCATACAGGACAGATGCGACGACGAGCACCCCGATCAATTCTTCGAGCAACATGAGCGGCGGATAAAGCGGTCCAAGGAACGCAAATGAAAACCCCTCAGAGAATCCCTCGCCGATGGACTCGAGAATCGCCAGGAGGAGAATCACAAATCCCCAGAAGATAAAAAAGTGCATTATTCCCGCCAGCGGCTCGCGAATGAGTTTTTTGTGGCCAAACGCAATGGTCAGCACATTCTGAAGACGTTCACGCGGGCTGTCAAGTCTGTTTTCGGGCTTTCCGATATGTAAGTAGGAAACAAGCCGGAGAATATTGGTTCCGAAGAAAACGGACGAACCGACAAGAACGATGAGAAAAACGATTGACTGTGTTGTCATGAATGGTAGCGGTCTGAGTCGATTATTTCACACTCTCTGAAGTTTCAGATCGATGGCTGTTAAGGTCTTTTTCTCTTTGACGTAATAGACATGGGATCCCCTCCCGAAGAACATGTCGGGGACGGGAACGGAACAAGCTGAATCGGTCGAATTCAAGACATCCCTGTAGATAATTTTGCCGGCGTCCGAGTCGACGATGACAATGTTCTGAATAAGAACCCGCTCCCCCGCCTTTGGGCTGACGTTATCATAGTATCCCACAATGATTTTCCCGTCTATTGCAAGGTACTCGATAGAGTCAGGATTCCTGGCCGGTGTGATAGCTTGTTCGATGCTTTCTCCTACAGGTAAAGGCACATTGACGCTCGCATCGAAGGGATGCGGAAATTGGACATTGCCCGACACATTGAGCGCTGTATCCCTGAGCGCATTAACGGCCGAGAAATCAGGTTCACGCAGAACGGCACCGCTGCGCAAGTCCAGCTCAGAGAACATGCGTTGCTCACCTGCAATCCTGGAAGCGTACACCATCTCCTTATACGCGAACAAAAATTCCAGCTCCTCGTTGAACCACAGGAGCCTTCCAGTCGGAAGCTCTACCGCATAGATCTTCTTGTGGCCGGGGAGATCCGGAGACGCAAACTCGTGAAAGAAAACAATGTCCCGATGGATTGCTTCAAAACCAATCCACCACTTCTCGTGAAACTGCACATCGTGCCAATAGACCTTCCCCGAAGTTGGGTTGATGCAGAAGAAGGTGACCGATTTCCCTGCAAGGTTCCGGTCCTCTCCGACAAAGTAGTCATCCTTCGACGGAAGGATCCGCCAAAGAATTCCTTTCGCCGTAAACTTCCATTGCGGTGCAAGGTTTCTGACAAAAAGATTCGAAATCAGTTTCACGAATTTGTTCAGGGAAAAAATCAGACCAAGATACGCAGCGGGCGAGACATTACCAAATCTAACTTAATAAGGAGAAGTGAATGGCAGAAAAGAAAATCATTGCGGTTGTTGGTGCGACCAGTGCACAACGGGAAACTCGTCCCGCTCGAGTAGCACAAAACATTCTTCGCTGTTCAGCAAGCGCACGCGAAAGGCAGCGATTGCGGGAGAGCACGGGGATTCATCAAGGGAATTGAAAATCAGCGCTCCGTCTCTATCAGATAGCCGGCCAGGAATTTTTTCATCATCCCGAAGGCCTTCGCCCTATGACTGATAGTATTCTTCACACGCAGGGGAAGTTCGGCAAATGTTTTATCATACCCGTCGGGAACGAATAACGGGTCATAGCCGAACCCACCCTCCCCGCGCGGGCCATCGATGATTCTTCCGGGACAAATTCCCGTTGTCGTTTTTTCCACGCCTTTCCCAACAAACGCGGCAACACAGCGAAACTGTGCGCTCCGGCGGCTCGGAGGAACATTCCCGAGTTCCAGCAACAGCTTTTCATTATTTTCCTCGTAGCTGACGTTTTCACCGGCATAGCGCGCGGAGAGAACTCCCGGCCGCATGTCAAGGGCAAGGACTTCCAATCCCGAATCATCGGCAAGGGCTGGCAGGTGCGTGGCGCTGTGGAGCGCCCGGGCTTTCTTCAGCGCATTCTCTTTAAGAGTTTCGCCGTCTTCGTCAACTTCCGGCAGGTACGGGAAATCAAACGCGGAAAGCATCTCAACCGGAAGTCCGCTCATGATGGTGGAAATCTCTTTCAATTTTCCTTTGTTGCGGGTGGCAAGGACAATCCTGATCATGAAATTTCAGCTCCGGCTCCTTTTTCGGCCCGCGTGGAACGGAAGAGCGGACTCAGGCGCGAGGGTGGACGCGCACGGATCATCGCAGCATTGCTTCAATCGCTTCCTCAATCCGCTCGACACCGATAATCTGGATACCACTGTCGCGCTGAACTCCTTTGGTATTGTTCGCCGGCAAGATGATTCGCTGGAAACCGAGCTTCGCGGCTTCCTGAACGCGCTTCTCAATCTGACTCACGGTGCGCACTTCCCCATTGAGACCGATTTCTCCGACCGCGACGCTTTGTGAATCCACCGGCTTGTCGCGGAGGCTGGAAATGATGGAAATCGCGATTCCCAGGTCGGCGGCTGGTTCATCGATGCGGACACCGCCGGCAATATTGGCAAAAACATCGTATTGGCCCAGCATCACCCCTGCCCTTTTTTCCAGAACGGCAAGAAGCAAACTGAGACGGCGATAATCGAACCCGGTCGTATTGCGCTGGGGAACTCCGTAACTCGTCGGGGTGACCAGCGCCTGAACTTCGATAAGGATCGGGCGCGTGCCTTCGATACTCGCAACCACCGTCGAGCCGGAAGTCCCAAACGACCGCTGGGACAAAAATACCTCCGAAGGATTTTTCACTTCCTGCAGGCCGTTGTCGCGCATCTCGAACACACCGATTTCGTTCGTCGAACCGAAACGATTCTTGAGGGCGCGCAGGATGCGGTACGCGTACTGCCGTTCTCCTTCGAACTGCAGAACGGTATCAACCATATGCTCGATTACTTTGGGACCGGCGATGGCTCCCTCTTTCGTCACGTGGCCGATGAGAAAAATCGGGATAGATTTGCTTTTTGCGATCCGCGTGAAGAGTGCAGTCGATTCGCGCACCTGGCCGACACTCCCCGCCGAACTCTCCAGCTCGGGTCGAAACATCGTCTGGATCGAATCGACGATCATGATATCGGGAGCGGCACGGTCAACAACTTCCGCTACAACATCCACACTCGTTTCCGTAAGGAGGAGAAGTTTGTCTGAGGTCTTCAGGCCAAGACGCTCAGCCCGCAGTTTGATCTGTTTTGTTGATTCCTCGCCGGAGACATACAAGACAATCTGGTCCTTCAGCTGGGAGGCAAGCTGCATCATGAGGGTCGACTTACCGACGCCGGGGTCGCCGCCCAGAAGGATCACCGAACCAAGAACAACGCCTCCTCCGAGCACGCGGTCGAACTCGGACATTGACGAAGGTATCCGGTGGTCGTCCGTCAGGTCAACCTCGCTAAGCGGAATTGCTCTGATGTTCGTGTCCTTTACCGCCTTGCGCGCGGAGACTTTCTGGGTAAGTTCTTCAACGAACGAATTCCACTCGCCGCAGTTCGGACAACGCCCTATCCAGCGAGGCGATTCGTACGCACAGGACTGGCAAACGTATTTGGATCGGACTTTCGCCACCCTATTTTCTTGGCCCGAGTCTCACGTCTCTCCCCCACATCAACTTCGTCCGGAGGAGATCGTAAAACGTGTGTTTATTTTTCTTGACGAGCTTGATCTTGTAATCGGCCTTGCTGATCTCAAATTCCGTCGGCGCCTCATAAAAACCTTCCACCTGTCCATCTGCCGTGATATGAACCGGTTTCGGGGCAACCTTAACCTTCACTTTGATGGTGCATGTGTCCGGCACGATGATGGGTCGGGCCGTCAGCGTGTGCGGCGCCATGGGTGTGATGATGATAACGCTGCTTTGCGGAGCGACAAGCGGTCCGCCGCTGGCAAGCGAATATCCCGTCGAACCGGTCGGCGTCGCCGCCATCATTCCGTCGGCAGCATACGTGACAAGATAATCGTTGTTAACATACGTTTCCAGATCCATCATGCGGGGTGAAGCACCCTTGTCGACAACGATTTCATTCAAACCGTAGTACTTTTTTGTATCCTTTCCGTCGGTCGCCTGAAGCACCATGCGTTCCTCGACGAGATAGTTGCCGTCAAGAATCTCATCGATGTATTGCTGCATTTCTTCGACGGAGACCTCTGCGAGAAATCCCAGCTTTCCCAGGTTAATCCCCAGGATTGGAATCTCCTGCTCGCCGACAAGGCGCGCAGCAGCGAGCATGGTCCCGTCGCCTCCGAGGGCGATGATGAAATCACATTTCTTGGCAAGGTCGGCTTCTGATGCCGACACCAGCTTGAGCTTTGAGGGAAGGACGTTCGATGCCTGTAATGACTTCGCGAAATCCTCATGAAAGACGAACGAGAGGTTCTTCTTCGACAAATACGCGATGAGACGTTTCGTGACGTCGTTCGTTGCCGGCTTGGCAGTGTTACCGATAATACCAAATGTCATGACTGAGATTTCGATTCTGTCGACGAAGACCCCGGACTCTGCGCCTTGGCGTACTCGTCAACGTAATTCAATCTAAGTTCCTGGAGCACCATTGAGAGCATTCTCTCTTCCTCTTGTGAAAGATTGGACTTTGTCTTCGTATGGAGCATCTCGAGCATATCGATGGAGATTTGCGCCTGGGATAAATCCCTTTCGACTTTGTCCGTCATCGGATTCTTAAGCTTGCCCATATGCTGCATCGCCGCCGTTTGGAACATGAGGATGAGTTGGATGAAAAGTAGTTGGTCTTTTTCTTTATTTCCCATTGTGACCCCGGATCGTAGATGACATGAACGATAGTAATCAATCTGCCGGTAAAAATCAAACCATGGATCTGATATCCGCCGATGGCTTGAGTTTCCCACCGAGGAGGTTCTGGAGTTCGCGAAGAACCTGCTCCGGGCTCACGTATTCTGTGATCCCATGCTCCCCGCGAATTGACGCGCAGTTCTTTCCGATAGGCATCCATTCCCCCGGGTTTGTCGGTCCGAAAATCGCTACGAGTGGTACTCCGACAGCCGCGGCGAGATGCATAACACCCGTGTCGTTGCACACCGTCGCGCTACACTGAGAAAAGCAGGCGGCGAGTTGCAGTATCGAAGAAGGTTCTATCGCAATCGGTTTGAAATTCACCGAACGGCAAAACTCCCGGCACAAATCACGCTCTTTCGGCCCCCAAAACAGGACAACTTCCGCGCCGAACTTCTCACGGACCTCTTGAGCAAGCCCTGCAAAATTCTTAACCGGCCAGCGATTGGGTTTCTTGCCGGCTCCGATATGCATTCCTATGAGCAGTTGGGTGGGCGGACATGCTTCCGAGAAGCGATCGCGAGCTGACAACCTCTCACTTTCGGATATCCGTATCTCCTCAGACAGGTCTTGTGTGTCGGCGTCGAGAATACGGACGATATCGAGGTTTCGGTCGGTTTGATGCCGCGGCGGGCGATGCAGTGGAGCGACGACATTGTAGAAAAAGTTCCTGCCGCATCCGGGAAATAGGTGCGCCTCAGAACCTACGATGTACCGAGCGCCGGATAGATAGGCGAGAACATCCGAAGTGAGAGAATGACTGACCGTATTGAGAACCACGGCCATATCCCATCGCTTATGCAACTGATTCCAGAGCGTCGTGAACCGCTTGAATGTCCAGTGGAGAAGATTTGCCCTGAACACCAGTACCTCGTCAGTACCGGGTACCCGCGACGCCACATCGGCGAAATAATCCCTTACGAGCAATCCGATCCTCGCGTCGGGATACCGATTCCGGAGAGCACGAAGGACGGGTGTGGCGAGAAGGAAATCACCGAGCTGGTCATGTTGACGGATGACGAGGATGCGACGGATTTCCGAATGATGTACCTCTCGCGGAGAGATGGGATCCTTCGAAAAAAATCTTTCCAGCATTCGCAACATGTTCGGCTTCAGATAGCGGTCGATGAGAAACACAAAATTCCTTCGTCGAGCAGTCAGTTCATGGTTGACGATTTGCGGGATTCACGCTCCCAGAGCTTTGCATATTTCATGAAAACATATGCCGCCGAAACAAGTGAGAGAATCAGCCCCTGCATGCCGTCCAGGAATCCCTGTCGCAAAACATACATTTTGAAGAAGAGATACGGCGGTCGCACAAGGACATCATATAGCGAAAATTTCCTCTTTGCATCCATCACATCGGCGGCGGCCAGCGACGTGTAACTGTTGAACTTTGAAAAGTAATGGTATAGGGTATCGTCAGTATAATGGATCAAATCGCCGCTAAGCCGTCCTATTGATCCTGCGACTTCTAAGCCTTCATGAACTCTTGAATCACTGAACCGGGCCGAATTTTTCTTGAAGAGACGGACCACATATCCCGGATACCAACCGCAATGCCGTATCCATTTCCCAAGAAAATAGGCCCGGCGAGCAACCTCAAAAGCGGCATGCGGTGTCGACCCATCCTCGATTGCCGTCCGAATCTCCTGCGCAAGCTGAGGGCTCACGCGCTCATCCGCATCCAACCAGAGTACCCACGTATTCGTCACCTGTTCAAGTGCGAAATTCTTCGCCGGTCCATATCCCTTCCATTCCCTGACGTGCACCTTCGGGGTGAATTGTCTTGCCAGCTCGACGGTCCGGTCTTTGCTTTCCGCATCAACGGTGATAATCTCGTTCGCCCATGCGACGCTCTGCAAGCAATCGACGATGTTATGCTCCTCATTCTTCGTGATAACGATAACCGACAGCGGGATCTTATCTGGCTCCATCGACTCAGGCCTTCCCGGGTTGTCTGAAAACATGCTGGTACTCGACTGCGACGATAGCGATCAGGAAGCGGAACAGTATCCCGTTCGTAATCGAGATTGTCGGCATGGTAAACATTCCACTGATCAGATACGCGACAAGGAGTAATAATCCCATCCACCCGATGTTGAGCTCGTCCGGGCGATATCGAGAATGCATTATTAACCTCAGAGAAAGGAAAAGCAGACATCCCATATAAAGACCGAACGAAAGAACGCCGATCCCTCCACTTTCCATATACAACTGGAGAACATCGTTATGCCAGGCACCGATTTGCTTGTCTCCGAGGTGTTCGACATCCGTAAACACAGCGTGAAATGTTTCGGGACCGAATCCAAGGACGGGATGAACACCTATGATCGAGACCGCGTTTTTCCACAATGTGATCCGGTCGCTCGTGTTCTGCAGAGGATTTTCAAGAGTGGTCATCCGATGGCGAACGGAGGGAACCACCAACAGCAGGACCAGGGAAAAAGCGATCATTCCGAATAATAACTTTCGATTAAACACGGCGCTGAACAGAACAACCCCGGCGGCTGTCGCAATCCAATCTCCACGCGTCATGCTGAGGGCTAATCCAATCGCGCAAACAGACATCAACAGCCAGAAGACCATAGGCGATCGAAAAATGCTCTTCACGTCTTTGGCGACGAGCGCGACGAGCATCACAAAAGCCAACTGGGTAGAAAGCATCCCGCCGCCGGTAAGCGCGTTGACCCTCAGGGTATGCCCGAGCAGGAATTGGGTGATTGCGATGGCTGTTATTGCTCCTGTTGAGATGATTAGGACTTTCAGGAGGCTTTCGATCTTCTGCGGCCTGACATTTTGCAGGTAGTAAACCGTAAAGAAATAACCTGCATAGTACACCAATTCGCGCGTTATGGTGACATAACTCATCGATGGATATTCGGAGAAAACGATGGAGAGCAGACGCACCAAAATGAAAATCAAGACCGGAATATCCAACGCTGTCCGCCGGTATCGCACACCGCGCGCCATGAGAACCACCCACAACACGAAGAGACCACCGGCAAGAACCTCGGCAGCGACTATTGAGGCCGCGAGACTTACCAGCAGTAGCTGCAGCCCGACGTGATATGCCGAGAACAACTTCGAGTTGTCGAACCTTCCCAGGTGCAGCCGGTCGCCAGTTGGAAACGTTGAATTTTCAGTGTCGATTGCCATTCTTTCTCCTCTCAGCGGGAATCGGCGTCTCAACAACTTCTTTTACTGCGGTGAAGACTGCCTCGCTTGTAATTCTGTCCATGCACAACACCGGTCTGATATTCTTGCATGTTTCCCATTGCAGTGGTTTTGGATTTTGATGAATGCAGGGACTGCACGGCAGTTCCACTCTAACGACGCGCGACCGATGACTCGCATCGAACGGACCTGTGTCATCCGGTCCGGTAAACCCCATCAGCATCACGACAGGCGTCCCGAGAGCCGTGGCAATGTGCAGGGCGCCGGTGTCCGACCCAATGACAACCCCGGCACACTCGAGAATCGCCATGAACAAACGAAGCGGGGTCTTTCCTGCAAGGTTCGCCGACGGCGATTTCATGCACTTCCGGATCGCTTCAATCATCTCACCGTCCCTGGCAAGCCCGGTGAAGACGATTTGAGCATTGTGCATTTCTACACATCGGTCTGCTACTTCACTGTAGCGGGGCACAATCCACTCCCGGACGGAACGCGCGTCGCTGCAACCGGGATGGAAGCAAACGATGCACTTTTGCGGATTGATGCTGTACTGCCGTAACACCAGCTCCGCCTGCTTCTTTTCCTCGGAAGTGGTCGACAGATGAAGCGCGACGGGATCCCGGGGATTATCGGCGGTCCATCCGAGCACGGTGTCCATTTCTGCCGAAACGGCATGCACATTCTCGCGCCACGGTACCGCCTTGTCGAGCAAAACATCGAGCGAGTTTTCAAACCCGACACAGAATTGGGCTCCTGCCAGGAACGACATCGCACTGTAATGCGAGTTCGTTTCCTGGATCACGAGAAGGTCATATCGTTCGATTCGCAGATCCCGGAATATCCTGATCTGATCCATGAGGGAAGCGTTCTCAGGCAACAGGCGAATCGTGCGGACAGAAGGAAAACTCTGGACAACTTCGACGGCCCGTTCACTCACCATAACATCAAGGACGGCATCGGGGAATGTCTGCCGCAACCGCTGCAATACCGGCGTAATGAACACGACGTCACCGATGAGACCGTTGCGTAGCACGAGGATTTTCCGAACTCTGGACCGTTGCGCGACAAATTCAGAAAATTCCCGCTCCCGGCGCGATCTCCATCTACGAAGCATGGATGGGTGCCTCAAGCGCCTTCAGATTCGGAACTGAAGCTCATAGAGCTTACGGTAGAGCCCGTTTGTGTTGTTTATCAACGTCACGTGCGTGCCGACTTCCACAACGCTCCCGCGGTCGAGAACGATGATGCGGTCTGCATGCTGCACGGTGGAGAGACGATGCGCAATCACGATCGATGTCCGTCCCGACATCAGGCGGTCGATTGCCTGCTGAACCAGAATCTCCGATTCGGTATCCAGCGCGGATGTAGCTTCGTCAAGAATAAGGATCGGAGGATTTTTGAGAATGGCGCGAGCGAGCGAGATTCGCTGTCGTTCGCCACCTGAGAGCTTCACACCGCGCTCTCCAATCGTGCTGTCGTACTGCTGGGGCATTGCCATGATGAAATCATGAGCGTTCGCCGCCTTCGCCGCCGCGACGATGCTTTCCAGCGGACAGTTGTCGAGGCCATACGCGATGTTATTTCGCACGAAATCATTGAATAGTATCGTATCCTGCGTCACGATTCCAATTTTTTCACGGAGCGACTTCACTTCCAGTTCACGCAGGTCGATGCCGTCGATCACAATCGCGCCCGATATGGGATCGTAGAAACGCGGGATAAGGTCAACGAGCGTCGTCTTGCCGCTGCCGCTCGGCCCAACGATTGCAACAACCTCCCCTTTATTGAACTTCAGGTTGATGTCGTTCAACACCTGATCCTGTCCATTATAGGAAAAACACACATTTCTGAACTCAATGGACGAAGAGAATTGCGCCACCTTCTGCGCATTGGTTTTGCTGGAGATCGACGGCTTTGTGTCAAGGATTTCAAATATCCGTTTTCCGGCGGCACTGGCTTCCTGAACACGATTATTGACATTCGTGAGCTCCTTGATCGGCGGCATGATTTGAAAAATGATGAACAGGAAATACAGAAACTGACTCGCGCTCAAGGTGTGCTCAATCAGTATCTCTCTTCCGCCGAACCAGATGATGACAGCCCCCGCCGCGATGCTCAGAAGCTCGGTCGCAGGCGTGGCAAGGTCACGAATTCTCGTGATTTTGATGAGTGAGGCGAAGTACCTGCCGGTTTGGCGAACAAACTTCTTGTTTTCGAACTCCTCCATCGCGAACGCTTTCACGACTTTCACTCCGGAAATCGTTTCCTGCAACACCGAAGTAATGTCGGCCAGGCGCTCCTGCGAGACCGTGCGTTCCTTGTGCAAACGAACGGCAATCCATCCGATGATAGAGAGAGAAAATGGAAAAACGAGAATTGAAATCAGCGTCAGCTTCCAGCTGAGGGCGATCGCGAGCCCGAGAAAGACGATAATCAGAAGCGGCTCCCGGACAAGCGTGACAAAGAAAGCGCTGACGCCCCCGTTGATAATGGAAACATCGTTGGTGATCCGCGATATCAACTCGCCGGTGCGCTCGTTGGTGAAATACGCCAGCGGCAGGTCGTGCAGGTGCCTGTAGAGCGCGTTGCGGAGGTCTTTCACCACGCCTTCTTCGGCATAGTTCATCATGAACGACTGCAGATAACCGAAGAGATTCTTGAGGAGAAACGCGACTACGATGATCACACAGATCTTCACGAGCGCGTCGATCTGCGAGACGCCGAAGACATAATCGAATAACCCTTTCTTGATCCCCTGCAGGGCTTCGGAGAAAGGAAGCTTGAGCGTATCCGCGATCTCGGCTCCCTTCATTTTCTCGGGATGGAATAAGAGGTCGAGCAGCGGGATAAACAACCCGATCGAGAGTCCGCTGAACACCGAATAGAAAATCGTGAAAACAATAGAGGAGGCAACATGCCGCCAGTAGGGCTTCGCGCACCGAACGATGCGGAGATATATTTTGAAATTCTTCACTTTTCTTCTCACCTATCTAATTCGGTGCCGGCGACGCGGACTGAAGTTTACGGAGTCCATTCGCACATATCGGATTTCGACTCTCCATGACCTGTTCATGAATCCGCTTGTTCTCCTCGCCGACCTTCGTGACGGGATGATACAGATGATAGAGAACTGCAAGATAGCGCAATGTTATGAACTGCGCGCCGATCAATCCCAGCCGGAATGCGATATCCGAATCTTCCCCTCTTCCGGGCGCCTCGTAGTCTTCATTAAAACCATTGATCTCTTCGAGAAGTCTTTTCTCAACGGAAAAATTGCATCCCAGAATACGAACCGTATTCTGATGCAGCATGCGACGGATAGCTGGATTCTCAATGCGGATCGCATCTTCCAGATTGCTGCTCCGGCCGAGCAGACCGTCGATCAACAGCGGAACGGACAATTTTTCATACGCCCCGGACGCGATGGTTTCCAGCGTCAACCGATCCGTCATGTGTTCGCTCAGATTCACACGGCGGCCGCACAGTACAATGTTTTCCCTGTGATTGCTCCAGTGGTCATCGAGAAACTTACGATGCGGGACGCAATCACCGTCGATAAAAACCAAATATTCCGCCTGCGACGCCCCGATGGCCTTGTTGAGCATCATATTCTTGCGAAACCCAACGTCCTCTTGCCAGAGATGCTGTATCGGAAAAGAGACCTGCTTTTTCATGCGGTCGACCAGCTCTTTCATCGCCGTACCCGACCCATCGTCGGCGACAATCAATTCAAAGTCCCGGAATGTCTGCCGCTGAAGTCCCGCAAGAATGAGTTCGAGATACCCAACCGCGTTGTACACGGCGACCACCAGAGAGAGGGATTGTTTCACGGCGCGCTCCTGCGGACAGTCATGGTTGAGGTTGCTGCAGCGCTGCGTTCGTGATGGGCGGCAAGTGCCCCTTCCCTTCTTTTTCCCTCATGCGATATTCCCAGGTCTTCGCGTACAGGGCCAGCGTATACAGTGCTGAGCACGCGGAAAGAATGAAGCCTTCCATTCCATCTTTGTATCCCTTTTTCACGACAAACACCCTGAAGAATTCCGACGCCGGGCTTAGAACAATCTTATACCAGCGAACCTCAAGAGCCGGGTTCTCTTTCAGTTTATTGGACACGTGAAGCGAAGTGTAATCGTTGAGCTTCTCCAGATACGATTCGATGGTCGTGTAGGTGTAATGGTACAGCAAGCCTTCGAGATATCCTTTGCTGCCGCGGGTTGTGAAAGCCCCATGGACTTCCTGATGCTCGGCAACGCATTTGTCTCTCCGCACCAGCCGAAACTGCCAATCGGGAAACCAGCCGCCGTGCTCAATCCATTTCCCGAACACGTTGATCTTTCGATTCGCATAATATCCGTCCTTTGCAGCCGGGTCCGCGACCGTCATTTTGATCGACGACGCGAACTCTTCTGAAACCTCCTCATCCGCGTCGAGGATGAAAAACCAATCGCCCGTCGCCCGTTCCATTCCCCGCTCCACCTGCTTACTGTATCCAGGATACTTAAACTGAAAAACCGTGTTCGTGTACTTCTTCGCGAGTTCGATTGTCCTGTCGGTGCTGAATGAATCGACCACCACAATTTCATCAGCCCATTGGACTGAACGAAGACAGCGTTCGATGTTTTTTTCTTCGTTGAAGGCAACGACGATGATCGAGAGCTTCAACATCCGGGTTACTTTACCACCAGGCTCACTAGTTTGTTCTTCACAACCACAATTTTCAATATCTGCTTGCCGTCGATGTGACGTTTCACATTCTCATCCGCCAGCACCTTTTCCTTCACCGCTTCATCATCCAAACCCAGCGGAATCTGGAACTTGGTGCGAACTTTACCGTTGACCTGGACGACCAATTCGGCGGCATCGACCTTTGCTTTGGCTTCGTCATAGTGCGGCCAGGGCTCGTACGCGAGCGTCTTCGTGTGGCCGAGTTTCTCCCACAATTCTTCCGCAAGATGCGGCGCGAACGGTGAGAGCAGAAGAACGAATGTCTCCATTACCTTCCTCGGCTTCGGGTCCGCGTTCAAGAATTCGTTGACAAAAATCATCATCTGGGAGATACCTGTATTGAAATTCAGCGTGTCGATATCGTGCGTGACTTTCTTTATGGTTTGATGAAGAAGACGTTCCTGCATGGCATCGGGCAGAGTTCCCTTGATGGACGCGTGCAGTTTTCCGTTTTCATCAATCATCATTCTCCAGACACGATTGAGAAACCGGTAGACACCCTCGACTCCTCTTGTCGACCATGGTTTTGTGTCCTCAAGCGGTCCCATGAACATTTCGAACAACCGCATCGCGTCAGCTCCGTATTCCTTCACTACATCGTCCGGATTGACAACATTGCCGCGGGACTTGGACATTTTCTGACCGTCTTCACCGAGAATCGTGCCCTGATTTACCAATCTCGTGAAAGGCTCTTTGGTCGACACGTAGGCAAGGTCATACAAGATCTTGTGCCAGAATCGAGCATAAAGAAGGTGGAGCACGGCGTGCTCCGCACCACCGACATACAGGTCGATGGGCATCCAGTAGCGCTCTTTTTCCGGTGAAACGAACTCTTTTCCGTTCAGCGGGTCGAGATACCGAAGATAGTACCAGCATGACCCCGCCCATTGGGGCATCGTATGCGTTTCTCGGCGTGCGTGCTTTCCTGTCTCCGGGTCGACGGTATTGAGCCAGTCTGCTGCCGTCGCCAAAGCTGATTCACCCGTTCCGGTGGGCTTGTATGATTCAATGTCAGGCAATAAGATAGGCAAGTCGCTCTCAGGTAAAGCTTTAACCGTCCCGTCATCAAGATAGACCAGTGGGAATGGCTCACCCCAATACCGTTGGCGGGAGAATAACCAATCCCGGAGCTTGTACTTGACTGCGCGCTTCCCGATTCCTTTATGCTCCAGCCAAACGGTCATTCTTTCCTTTGCTCCGGCAGTCGGGAGCCCGTTGAGGGAAACTTCATCATTCGCCGAATTCACCGCCACGCCTTCTTCTGTATACGCCGCCTTTCCCAGATCGCCCCCGGCGACAACTTCGACAATGGGCAAATCGTATCTCTTAGCAAAATCATAGTCACGTTGATCGTGGCCTGGAACGGCCATGATCGCTCCAGTGCCATACGTCAACATTACGTAATCAGCTATCCAGATGGGGATTTCCTTCTTTGTCGCGGGATTGATCGCATATCCACCGGTAAACACACCGGATTTTTCCTTTTCAAGTGCGGTGCGCTCTAATTCAGATTTTTGTTTGGTCTCGTCACGGTATCGCTCAACGACCGCTCGATAATCAGGCCTGGTTACTTCGTTGACCAGCGGGTGCTCCGGGGCAATGACCATGTACGTCGCTCCGAACATTGTATCCGGTCTGGTCGTGTAGATGCGGAGAATTTTTGTCGACTCTTTGATTGGAAAATCAGCCTCAGCGCCCTCCGAACGACCGATCCAGTTTCTCTGCATTTCGATGATGCCGGACGACCACTGCAGCTCGTCGAGGTCTTTCGCGAGGCGTTCCGCATACGCCGTGATACGGAGCATCCATTGGCGCATCATGCGGCGTTCGACGGTGTAGCCCTTGTCGACCCATTCGCCGACCTCCTCATTGGCGAGAACGGTTCCAAGCTCCGGGCACCAATTGACCGGCATCTCTGACAGATACGCGAGTCGCCTGTCGGAGATGTATTGA
Organism: Bacteroidota bacterium; assembly: GCA_049515655.1. GTDB lineage: Bacteria > Bacteroidota > Ignavibacteria > UBA10030 > SZUA-254 > JBEKTW01. The sequence continues at coordinate 160,651 of JBEKTW010000001.1, read as the reverse complement.
TACGTTTCTTTTTCGCTCAATCCTGCCGGAACCTGCAACTCTGATATGGGGCGCGCTTTCCCCTTTTCTACATCGTACCAGGAATTGTAGATCCTGAGGAAAATCCATTGCGTCCATCTGTAGTATGCCGGGTCGGTGGTGTTGATTTCTCTGGTCCAGTCATACGACAAACCGAGCATCTTGATTTGACGTTTGAACGTTGCGACATTCTGCTGGGTGGTTGTGCGGGGATGAATCCCCGTTTGCATCGCATAGCGTTCCGCAGGCAAGCCGAAGGCATCCCAGCCCATCGGATGGAGCACGTTGTAACCGCACATCCGTTTAAATCGACAGTAAATGTCAGTTGCCGTGTACCCCTCGGGGTGGCCGACGTGCAATCCTGCACCGGACGGATAGGGGTACATATCGAGGACGAAGAGTTTTTGCTTTGACGGATTTTCAATAACTCTGAACGTTTCGTGATCGTCCCAGTACTGCTGCCACTTACGCTCGATATGGGAAAATGGATAATTCAATGTCTGTCGATAGATTCCTGTACTGAAAATTGCATGAGAACACAGGAAAAATACGGAATTTGGGAGGGATAAACAAACGAGGCGCCTCGTCCTCTGAACCGGGATTTACTCGATCATGGAATCGCCGTAATGGAGGAAATAGCGTCCTGCAGACATGCGTGCAGGCCGGAATTGAGTCTCGGAAAGGAGGCTCGAGTTTGCAGCTTCCGGGCTGAAATAACAACTCCCCGCCCGACATGGTCGAGAGGGGAGTTAGGAATAACTGTGTAAACTTATCAGGCTTTCTGTTCCTCGACAGCGGGAGCCGGCTTTTCAACTTTCGCCTTCGATTCTGCTTTGGCTTCTTTCGCTTGCTTGGCTTGCCTGGCGCCTTTCTCTTTCTTCTTCTTCTTCTCCGCCGGCGCAGCTTTTTCCTGACCGGTGTTGAAATCCACGAGTTCCAGAACGGCGACTTCGGCGCCGTCGCCCTGGCGCTGGCCTAATTTCACAACGCGCGTGTATCCGCCGTTCCTGCTGGCAACTTTTTGAGCAATCTCCGTAAAGAGCTCCTTGATCACTTCGCGGTCCTTGATGTACCTGGCAATTTCGCGACGGGCATGGACGTTTTTCTTGTCGCCTTCCGAGCTCACGGCCTTCTTGGCGCGCGTGATGATCTGTTCGACGACGACCCGGGTTTCCTTCGCCTTCGCCAGCGTCGTGCGAATTTTCTTGTGCCGCAGCAGCGCGGTCGAAAGAGCAATCAATGTCGCCTTGCGATGGCTTGCCGTCCGTTTGAGTTTTCGTCCTGCTTTGCGATGTCGCATACTGTCGTTTTCTTTATTAATTTGTGCTGTCTTTGAGATACTTGTCCACGTCCATACCGAAGCTCAACCCGAACCCTTCGATAATCTCGGTAAGCTCGGAAAGGGATTTCCGTCCGAAGTTGCGGAACTTCAGAAGCTCGGGTTCTTCTTTCCGGACGAGGTCCGCGAGCGTTTTGATATTCGCCGCGCGCAAACAATTGTGCGACCGTACCGAAAGTTCCAGGTCCTCGATGCTCATTTGCAGGATCTTTCGGACACGGGCAAACTCGGAGTCTTTCTCCTTCATGTCTTCCGTCGATTCGCCTTCCACGTTGAACTTCAGGAATAACTGCACGTGGTCGTCGAGGATCCTTGCCGATTCCGCCAGCGCGTCGTCGGGTGCTATCGAGCCGTCCGTTTCAACTTCCAGGATCAGCTTTTCGTAGTCCGTTTGCTGGCCGACCCTCGTCTGTTCGACGAAGTACCGAACGTTCTTGATGGGTGTATAGATGGAGTCGATTGCGATGGTGCCGACCGGATAGTCAGATTTCTTGTTTTCTTCCGACGGGACATACCCTTTTCCCCGACCGATGTAGATCTCGATATCCAGCGCAGCGCCGCTGTTCAACGTTGCAAGGTGAAGCTCAGGATTAAGAATCTCTATTTCCGGATTTGCCTTCTGGAGATCAGCTGCCGTGAATTCTTTTGGTCCTTTCAGTGAGATCTCAACCTTGCCCACCTTCTTGTTGACGAGTTTCATGCGGACACCCTTGAGGTTCAGAATGAGCTCCGCCACATCTTCCACAACGCCGGGAATCGTCGAAAACTCGTGCAGGACGCTTTCGATTCGGATCGCGCTGATTGCAGTTCCGGAAAGTGAAGACAGGAGCACGCGCCGGAAAACGTTGCCGATCGTGACGGCAAATCCTTTTTCCAGTGGCTGCAGAACAAAACGGCCGAACGTATCCGTATAACTCGCTTCGTCCAGTTGAATCTTCTCCGGCATCTGAATATTTGGTGTCACCATATTTCGCCTTTTCCCAAATTGATCCAACAATTGTTACTTTGAATAGAGCTCAACGACGAGTTGCTCGTTCGCGTTGAGCGGTATATCAGCCCGCTCCGGCACATTTAAGAACGTCCCTACCATTGAAGCCTTGTCAAGGTTAAGCCATGGAGGCAGCATGTTATCCTTGATACGCTTCATCGACGAATGGATGATTTCAAGCTTCTTGCTTTTCTCGCACACCTGAACGGCATCGCCCGGGTTCAGGAGATACGCCGGCGCATTCACGACACGATTGTTGACCATCAAATGGCCATGGGTTACAAGTTGACGCGCGGCTTTGCGGGAAGGCGCAAGCCCCAGCCGGTACACGACGTTATCGAGCCGGCTTTCAAGCAGTTTCACAAGACTCTCACCCGTGCGGCCGGTCTGATGAAGGGCTTCCTCAAAATAGTTCCGAAATTGTTTTTCCATCAGGCCGTACATTCTTCGAATTTTCTGTTTCTCGCGAAGCTGAACGCCGTATTCAGATATCTTCTGTCTCCGGGTTTGTCCGTGTTGTCCCGGCGGATATCCTCTCCGCTCCACCGGGCATTTCTCGGTAAAGCACTTTGTTCCTTTGAGAAAAAGCTTCTGCCGTTCACGCCGGCACAGTCTGCAACTTGGTTCGATATATCTTCCCATACAATCCTTGATTTAATGAATGTTACGTATACATCCCGCCGTTGTTAGACGCGACGGCGCTTGGGGGGGCGGCAGCCGTTATGAGGAATCGGAGTGACGTCGCGGATACTCAGAATTTCCAGTCCGACGGTTTGGAGCGACCGAACACCCGCCTCACGTCCGGATCCCGGGCCTCTGACGAAAACATCGACCTTCCGCAATCCGAGGTCGAACGCTTCCTTCGCCGCGGCTTCCGCCGTCACCTGGGCCGCATAGGGCGTATTCTTCCGGGAACCCTTGAACGCGTTCCGTCCGGCCGACGACCAGCTGATGACATTTCCGTAGACGTCCGTGATCGTGACGATCACGTTGTTGAACGTTGCTTTGATGTACGCTTTTCCCGTCAGCTCGATGTGAATCTTCTTTTTCTTCTTTACCGTTGCCGGTGCTGCGGGTGTTCCTGCTGCTTGTTTTCCCATCATGGTCTCCGAGTATTACTTCTTCGCGATTGCTTTCTTCTTTCCAGCAACTGTCTTGCGCTTACCTTTGCGCGTGCGGGCGTTGGTTCGCGTTCGCTGTCCGCGAACCGGCAGGCCCTTGCGGTGCCGCAATCCCCGATAACAATTAATGTCCATCAACCTCTTGAGGTTCATCTGGACTTCGCTTCGAAGAGCTCCCTCCACCTTGTAATCGCTGGTGATGATTCCGCGGATCTTCGAGACCTCTTCGTCCGTGAGGTCGCCGATGTGCTTACCCCAATCGACTCCGGCCTGCGTTAGAATCTTCTTGGCGCTGGTTCTTCCCAGACCAAGAATGTAGGTCAGACCGATTTCAGCTCTCTTCTGCTTCGGTAAATCTACACCTGCAATACGGGCCACTGCATGTTTCCTTTCTTCGTTCCTTTAAGAGTTGAAATCCTTATCCCTGGCGCTGTCGATGCTTCGGGTTCTTGCAAATGACCCGCACGACACCTTTGCGACGGATAATCTTACAATTATCACAAATGCGCTTTACAGATGAGCGAACTTTCATACATTTCCTTACTTGTACCGGTACGTGATGCGACCTTTGCTTAAATCATACGGCGACATTTCAATGGTGACCCTGTCGCCCACTAAAATCTTGATATAATTCATTCTCATTTTTCCGGAAATTACCGCGAGCACTTCATGGCCATTATCGAGCTTCACTCGGAACATTGCATTGGGCAATGTCTCCGTGATGATGCCGTCCATCGTGATCGGTCCCTGTTTCGCCATGCCGCCCGCTATTGTGTGAGAATTTCCGGAGCGTTCTCCGTCACCAGCACCGTGTGCTCAAAGTGTGCCGACGGTTGTCCATCGTGCGTTCGCACGGTCCACCCGTCAGCATCGACGCGAACGCGAAACGTTCCTGCATTGACCATCGGTTCGATCGCTATCGTCATGCCGCTTCTAAGCTTCGGGCTCGATGCCGAATCCACGAAGTTCGGAATCGGCGGTTCTTCGTGCAGGTTCTTGCCGACGCCGTGCCCCACCAAGTCCCTCACTACCGAAAAGCCTGCGGTTTCCACATGCTGCTGTACTGCCGCCGAGATATCGCGGACGCGCTTTCCGGCACGTGCCTGCTCGATGCCCTTGTAGAGCGATTCTTCCGTGACTCTCATCAGCCGGAGCTTGTCTTCCGTCACTCTACCCACCTCGAACGTCCAGGCGCCGTCGCCATAATACCCATTCTTCCGTACCCCCACGTCGACGGAGACGATTTCGCCTTCGCGAAGAGTACGGCCGCCGGGAATGCCGTGCACAACCTCATCGTCGATCGAGGTGCAGATGCTCGCCGGGTACAGGTTGTTCTTGTCGAAGCCATAACCTTTGAACGCGGGTTCAGCACCCTGCATCCGGATGAATTCTTCCGCAAGTTTGTCCAATTCTTTTGTCGTGACACCGGGTCGCAGAGCCCCCTTCAGCAATCGCAATACCTCCGCCACAATCCGGCAGCTTTCGCGCATCAACTCGATTTCGTGAGGCGATTTTGTTATTTCCTTTCCCAAGGAATGCTCTTCATCATCCCGACTAGAATCTTCTGCCTCTGATTTTTCCGCTCTTCATGAATCCGTCGTAATGACGCATCAGCAAATGCGACTCGATCTGTTGAAGAGTGTCGAGGCCGACGCCCACGACGATCAACAAACTCGTGCCGCCGAAGAAACTGGCGAAATTGGAGGTGACACCCATCCGGACCATGAACGCCGGCAGGATGGCAACGATAGCGAGAAAGATCGAACCGGGCAGCGTAATCTTCGTCAGGACATTGTCGATAAAATCAGAAGTATTCTTCCCGGGGCGAATGCCGGGGATAAAACCGCCTTGCTTCTGCATCGTTTCGGCGACATCCTTCGGATTGAACGCCACCGCGGTGTAGAAGTACGTGAAAAAGACAATCATCAACCCGTACGCCATCGAGTACGTGACCGACGTATAATCGAAATAGTGCGAAATGCTCTGCATGAATTCACTGTCGGGGAAGAACGTCAGAATCGTGTTCGGGATGAACATGATAGACTGCGCGAAAATGATCGGCATGACTCCCGCGGTGTTTACCCGCATCGGGATGTACTGTGTGACTCCGCCGTACACCTTGCGTCCCACAACCCGCTTTGCATACTGCACCGGAATGCGGCGCGTGGCCTGGGTCACCATGACGATGCCGGCGACAATAACGACCATCAACCCGACAATGATCAGCTCGATGATAATCCCCCGTGCGCCGGAGCTTACCAACTGGTATTCATCGAGAACGGCATGCGGGAACCTTGCGATGATACCGATGAAAATAATGAGAGATATACCGTTCCCGATGCCCCGCTCGGTGATCTGTTCCCCCAGCCACATCATGAAGATCGTTCCGGCCGTCAGTATGATCATCGTTGCAAAATGGAACAGGAAGCTCGGCACCTGAGGGACGATGATAGGAACGCCTGCCGCCGTCATGCTCGACAATTTGACGCTCACACCCCACGCCTGGAGCATGGAGATCAACACAGTGCCGTAGCGCGTCAACTGGTTGATTTTCTTTCGCCCTTCCTCTCCCTCTTTTGTGAGCTTCTGGAAGTACGGGATGACCGCGCCGAGGAGCTGGATGATGATGGAAGAGCTGATGTAGGGCATGATGCCGAGGGCGAAAATCGCCGCATTGCTGAATGCCCCTCCGACAAACAGGTCGTACAATCCAAACAACGTGTTGGAGGCCTGTGAGCGGACCGCTTGCTCCAATATTTTTGCGTCGATACCGGGCAGCGTAACATGCGACCCGAATCGCACAACGATCAGCAAGGCCGCTGTAAAAAGGATGCGCTGACGAAGTTCTTGAATCTTGAATATGTTTCGAAAACTTTCGCTAAGTTTGGCCATTCCTTATAATCGATTAGGCTGTTGCACGTTGTACCACTTTTGCCGTACCGCCCGCGGCTTCAATTTTCTTCTTCGCCGACGCGCTGAACGCGTGGGCGCTCACGTCCAGTTTGGACTTCAACTCACCATTTCCCAGGATCTTCACCGGAGCTGATTTTTTCGCGACGGCCCCCGTCGCAAACAGAACTTCGGGGTTCACTGTCGAGTCCGGCAGTCTTCCCTTCGCGACCAGAACGTCGAGTGTGCTGACGTTGACCACCTGGTACACCACCTTGAACGGATTTGTGAAACCGAATTTCGGAACCCGGCGAATCAACGGCATCTGACCGCCTTCGAACCACGGACGGAAGTTGGCCCCAGAGCGCGAATGCTGTCCCTTGTGGCCGCGTGTCGAGGTCCCGCCATGGCCGGAGCCCTGGCCGCGCGCAATCCGTTTTGTGCGCTTGCGGGAACCTTCCGCGAATTTGAGATTATTCAAAAATGATTTTGCCATAGAGTCTGGACCGAATCGTTCAGCCCTTATCCTTCTTTTAATTCTTCGACTTTAACGAGATGCTTTATTTTTTCAATCATTCCCCTTATCTGGGGTGAATCATTTTTCACGATGGAGTAATTCGGACGACCGAGGCCCAGCGCTTTGATCGTCAGTTTTTGCTTCTTCAGACAATCGAGCTGGCTAACGACTTGCGTTATTCGAATCTTTTTCGCCATATCGGATATCAATTCGTATTCGGTGTAGTCTGAGTTCCAAACAATTCGTGCAACGAAATCCCCCGGCGTTCCGCCACGGTCCGGGCATCCGCAAGAGCCAACAGCGCCGTCATCGTCGCCTTCACCACGTTGTGCGGATTCGTCGACCCTATGGATTTCGTCAAGACATCCTTCACCCCGGCCATTTCCAGAACTGCGCGAACGCCGCCGCCGGCGATGAGTCCCGTTCCGGGAGATGCGGGTTTGAGGAGAACTCTCGACGACCTGAACTTCGCAAGAATCTCGTGAGGGATCGTTCCCTTGACGATGTTCACCTTGACGACGTTCTTCTTGGCATCGTCGACGCCTTTGGCGATGGCATCCTGGACCTCGTTCGCCTTGCCGAGTCCGGCTCCCACATGCCCTCGCCCGTCGCCGACCACGACGATGGCGCTAAAGCTAAACCGCTTGCCGCCCTTGACAACCTTGGCGACGCGATTGATGTAGACCAGCTTGTCCTTTAATTCCAACTCACTCGTTCTGATTCTAGCCAATTATCTAAGCTCCAAATCTGTCAATGTGATTGCTTGTCTCTTGTACATCTACTTCCGATGCCGGTGTACTCTTTCCAGAAGCGTTGCTGCCGGGGGAGGATTCGAACCACCACTGACGGCTCCAAAGGCCGCTGTCCTGCCATTAGACGACCCGGCAAGAATATCCACCGGAGTGCCACACCCGCCCCGGGCAATGTCCCGGCCGGTACCGACACTACAGTTCCAATCCACCTTCGCGTGCACCATCAGCCAGCGCCTTGACGATCCCGTGGTACAAATATCCATTCCGGTCAAAAACGACCCTGCGGATGTTGCTCCCGAGAGCTCTTTTTGCGACCAGGACTCCGACCTGCTTCGCGAGATTCCTGTTGCCTTTGACCTGCTTCAGCTCATCTCGGACATCTTTCGAGAGGGTTGAAACCGCCAGCAGGGTTTTTCTTTGAGAATCGTCCACGATCTGAGCGTAGAGATGTTTCAAACTCCGGTACACCGTCAGGCGTGGCCGGTCCGCCGTTCCCCGGACTTCCTTACGGATATGCTTCTTTATGCGCTGCCTGCGCGCTTCTTTCGTTGACTTGATCATATTATGCCTTCGCTCCCGCTGCACCAGCCGCTGCCGCAGCTTTTCCAGCTTTACGTCGGATGTACTCGCCTTCGTACTTCACACCTTTGCCTTTGTACGGCTCCGGCGGACGGAAGGAACGGATTTTCGCCGCGACCTGTCCGACAAGTTGTTTATCGAACCCTGAAATGACTATGCTGGTCGGTTGGGGAACCTCAATCTTGATGTTCGCCGGCGGAACGAACAGAATCGGATGGGAGTAACCGAGGGCGAGCTGGAGCTTTTTCCCTTTCAATTCCGCCTTATATCCGACTCCGACAATCTCGAGTTTCCGTTGAAATCCTTCCGTGACGCCCTTGACCATATTATTCACAAGCGCGCGCCACGTCCCGTGAAGCGCCCTGAGCGCTTTTTCATCCTTCGAGCGCTTCAGGACAATTTCGGTTGCGTTCACCTCAACACCGATGGAAGACGGGACGACCGCAGACAGCTCTCCTTTCGGACCGCTGATCCGGATTGCTCCATCTTTATGTTCTACTTTCACCCCTTTGACGAGGGGAACTGGTTTTCGTCCTATACGTGACAAAGCTGTCTCCTAAAAAACAATCGTTACCAAATATGACAGATCACTTCACCGCCGAAATGCTGTTCCTTTGCCTGGCGGTCGGTCATGATTCCTTTCGACGTTGAAATCACCGCGATGCCGAGGCCGTTCAAGACGCGGGGCAATTCCCTTGAAGACACGTAGACACGACGACCGGGCGTGCTGATCCGTTTGAGCCCACTGATCACACTCTTTCCTTCCGTATAACGGAGAGCTATCCGCAGGAGGCCCTGTTTGTTATCTTCAATTTCAGTATATCCCGAAATGAACTTATGCTCTGCAAGAATCTTCGACAATGCGCGTTTCATGTTTGTCGCAGGCACATCAACTTTCTTGTGCTTGGCGCGGACCGCGTTTCGAATTCGCGTCAAATAATCTGAGATTGGATCTGTTGATGTCATCATCGTGTGTTGTTCCTTACCAACTCGCCTTGAGTACACCCGGAATTTTTCCGTCGAGCGCCATTTTGCGGAAGCAAATCCGGCACACGCCGAATTTTCGCATGTATGCCCGCGGGCGTCCGCAAATATTGCAGCGAAAATGCTTCCTCACCGCATACTTCGGAATCCTCTTTGCTTTGACCACCATTGCTAATCGTGCCATGTATTCTCCGTTATTCGATGAACCTAACTGGCTTGTTCCTGAATGACTTCCTGACGTTTCACGAACGGCATACCGAAGTTTTTGAGCAACTCGTAGGCCTCTTCGTCGGTCCGCGCGGTCGTCACGAATGTAATGTCCATACCGAAGATTTTCGTTACCTTATCGACGTCAATCTCGGGGAAGATGATATGTTCCTTCACGCCGACCGTGTAGTTCCCGCGTCCGTCGAAGGACTTGTCCGACATCCCGCGAAAGTCACGAATTCTTGGAACGGCAATATTGATAAACCTGTCCATGAACTCATACATCCGCTGGCGACGCAAGGTCAGCCTTGTTGCGATCGGCACACCCGCCCGCAGCTTGAAGTTCGAAATCGCCTTCTTCGCTTTCATGATGACCGGCTTTTGTGCAACAATGATCTCCAGGTCCTTGACGACAGCGTCGAGGAGTTTCGGGTCCTGGGTTGCCTGACCGACACCGACGTTGATGGATATTTTATGAAGCTTCGGAACTTCCATCGGGTTCTTGTAATGGAATTTCTTCATCAGTTCGGGCACGATGCTTTTCCGGTACAGCTCAAAGAGACGCGGCGTTACGCCGGGTTCCTGGCCTGTCTGTTTCTTCTCGGGAGCTTTTTTTTCCGTCGCCGGTTTCTTTTCTTTCGCCATGTGTCAATAACAGGATTAAAACATCTCTTCGCACTTGCGGCAGATACGCATTCTGCGCGTCTTGCCGGTAGCGGTGTCGATTACAGGTTTACGGCCCACGCGCGCCGGTTTGCTACACTTCGGACACACCACCATGACGTTCGCCACGGAGATCGGCGCTTCTTTCTGGACAATACCGCCCTGGATGTTCTTCTGCGATGGACGTGAATGCCGTTTGATGATATTAACACCTTCCACGATCACACGGTCGGTATCCGGGAACACCTTCAGCACTTTGCCTGTCTTTCCCCGTGCGTTTCCGGCGACCACCACGACACTATCATTTTTATGAACGTTCATTCCGATTCTCAGTATGAGTTACAAAACTTCCGGTGCGAGGGAGATGATTTTCATGAAGTTCTTATCACGCAACTCCCGGGCAACGGGACCAAAAATTCGAGTCCCGCGCGGTTCACCCTGAGGGTTGAGGAGAACGGCTGCGTTTTCATCGAAACGGATATACGAGCCGTCCTTGCGCCGCGTTTCCTTCGTTGCACGGACGATAACCGCCCGCGAGACTTCTCCTTTTTTCACCGTCGCCCCAGGGATGGCGCTTTTCACGGAGACAACAATCACATCTCCGAGACCCGCGTACCGCCTGTCGTGTCCACCGAGGACACGGATACAGCGGATCTTCTTCGCGCCCGAATTATCCGCGACGACCAAATTCGTTTCTTCCTGGATCATAGTTATTTCGCTTTTTCAAGAATCTCAACCAGGCGCCAGCGTTTCTGCTTGCTCAGAGGCCTGGTTTCCATAATTTTCACGAGGTCGCCGATCCCCGCCTGCTGTTGTTCATCATGGGCCATCAGTTTCGTTGTCAGAGTACGGTATTTCTTGTACAACGGATGCTGGATGCGCCGTTCAATTACAACAACGATACTCTTCCGCATCTTGTTGCTCAGGACTTTCCCGATTCTCAGTTTGCGCTTTGTTGTTCGTTCACTCATGCTCGTACTTTGCTGTTCTCTTCAGGTTGGGGGGCGCGAGCCGCCACGGATGCCTGCGGTCGAGGTTTTCCCGATTCGATTTCGTTCAAGACAGTCTTCATTCTTGCAATCATGCGTCGAACGGTTCTTATCTTGATCGGACTTTCCAGTTGACTCGTCGCCTTCTGAAATCGCAAGTGCGCGAGATTTTCTTCTTCCTCGGAGATGCGCTTGCGCAGTTCATGTTCCGGTAGATCTCTGATCTCAAGAATTTTCATAGTTTACCTTCAACTTCACGCACCCATGATCGATGGACGCACGACCATCTTCGTTTTGATGGGCAGCTTATGCGCCGCAAGGTTCATCGCTTCTTCAGCGGCAGCGTGGTTAATACCGCCCAATTCAAACATGATTGTTCCGGGCTTCACGACGGCGACCCAAAACTCCGGAGTTCCCTTTCCGCTGCCCATGCGGGTCTCGGCCGGCTTTTTCGTGACGGGTTTATCCGGGAAAATGCGAATCCAGACTTTCCCTTCGCGCTTCATGAGGCGGGTCAGTGCGACGCGGGCGGCTTCAATTTGCCGCTGCGTGATCCACCCCGGTGCCAGGGCCTTCAGTCCATAATCGCCAAACGACAGGGTTGCACCCCGTGTTGCCTTCCCCTTCATCCTGCCCCGCTGCGTTTTTCTGTATTTTACACGTTTTGGTAGTAGCACTTGCGTTCAGAGATTTTATTTTACTGATTTATCGAGAACTTCGCCGCGGCACACCCACACTTTAACGCCGATGGTGCCGTAGATGGTCATCCCCGTCGCCTGAGCATAGTCAATATCGGCGCGGATCGTGTGAAGAGGAATACGACCTTCTTTATATTGCTCGGTGCGCGCAATTTCAGCACCGCCGAGGCGGCCGGCACACATGACGCGAACTCCTTCCGCGCCCATGCGCATGGCAGAGGTGATCGCGGTCTTCATCGCCCGGCGGAACGAAATCCGTCCCTCGATCTGTGTCGCGATCGTCTCCGCGAGCAGGTACGCGTCGAGTTCCGGGCGTTTGATTTCGTTGATCATGATCTTGATTTCTTTGCTCGTTACTTTCTTGAGCTCTTCTTCCAACTGAGTAATTTCTTTTCCGCTGCGGCCGATCACAACACCGGGACGGGATGTGTGAATCGTGATAGTAGCGCGTTTTGGCGTTCGTTCGATCAAGACGCGGGAAATTCCCGCCTTCTTGAACCGATTATGGATATAACTTCGAATCTTGATATCTTCCTGAAGCTTGTCGGCAAAATCTCTTTCGTCATACCAATTTGAATCCCAGGTTCGTATCGTCCCGAGACGAAAACCAAGCGGATGTACTTTTTGTCCCAATCGATCTCCTAATTTTCTTTCGTTTCTTTGACTGGTTTAGATTCTTTTGCAGATTCTTTCACTGGCTTAGCTTCTTTTGTAGATTCTTTGGCTTTCGGAGCAGCTGCCTTCTTCGCTTTTTGAGCTTTCTCTGCGATGACAATCGTCACGTGATTCGAACGCTTGACCATTCGATATGCCCGGCCCATCGGCGCGGGGAGAATGCGCTTCATCGAGGGGCCGCAATTGACAAAAGCTTCCTTCACGTACATTTCGTTCGTCTCCAGACGACTTCCTTCATCCTTGTTGTGGATGTTCGAGACCACGGAACGCAGAACTTTCTCCGCCGCTCGCGCCGAGTGTTTCGGCGAGAAATGGAGAATCGTCAATGCTTCATCGACGGTCTTGCCGCGAATGAGGTCGATCACCAATCGCATTTTCCGCGGTGACGAACCGATGTATCGACATATTGCTCGCGCTTCTAACATGTGCATCAACCTTCCGCCGACGTTGTTTCTTCACTCTTCAATCCCGGGTGAGCGCGGAAGATTCGTGTCGGGGCGAATTCACCGAGTTTATGGCCGACCATGCCTTCATGGATGTACACAGGGATAAATTTGTTACCGTTATGGACGGCAAACGTATGCCCGACGAAATCGGGCGTGATCGTGGACGAACGCGACCATGTCTTAATGATCTTTTTCTGTCCGGATTTGCTCATCGCTTCCACTTTCCCAAGAAGCTTGGCATCCACGTAGGGACCTTTTTTAATTGACCGACTCATACTCTCTTATAACACCCTCAGGATCGACGTTTCACAATGTATTTATTTGACTGCAACTTGTGGCGGCGTGTCTTCTTGCCTTTCGTGTGCCATCCCCAGGGGGAAACGGGATGCGGATTACCCTGAGGCGATTTCCCTTCGCCGCCGCCGTGCGGATGGTCGACAGGATTCATTACCACGCCACGCGACTGGGGACGAATACCCATCCACCGCGAGCGGCCTGCCTTGCCGACGCTTATATTCTCATGTTCAATATTGCTGACAATTCCGATTGTTGCATAGCACTCGCTCGGGAAATTGCGAATTTCACCGGACGGCAATCGCAACTGGGCGAATTTCCCCTCTTTTGCCATGACCTGGATTGATGCTCCGGCGCTTCTGGCGAGCTGGCCGCCTTTCCCCGCGCGTAACTCGACATTGTGGACGAATGTTCCCACAGGAATATTTGAAAGGGGCATTGAATTGCCGACCTTGATGTCCGCATCCGGACTCGAAACGATTCGATCGCCGACTTTCAGGCCGTCGGGAGCGATCACGTACCGCTTCTCGCCGTCTTTGTACATCAACAAAGCAATTCGCGACGAACGATTCGGGTCATACTCAATGGCCGTCACCTTTGCTTCAATAGCGATCTTATCCCGCTTGAAGTCGATAACGCGATAGAAGCGCTTGTGGCCGCCGCCGCGGTGTCGCGAAGTGATGTGCCCGTTGGTGTTCCTGCCGCCGGATTTCTTCAGCGGCTCCAAAAGAGATTTTTCCGGTTTTGACTTGGTTATCTCTTCGAACGTTGGAATCGTCATCCAACGGGTGCCGGGCGTAACTGGTTTTAGTATTCGAATTCCCATGGTTGCGCGTCGTTCTTGTCGTTACACGTTCTCAAAAAACTCTATTTTTTCGCCTTCTTTGATCGTCACGATCGCCTTCTTGAACTGCGACGTCCTGCCGGAGAATTTTCCCCGCTTCGTGAGCTGGGTCTTCGTCTTTCCGCCGTAGTTAACCGTTCGGACATTCGTTACCGTGACACTAAACTTTTTTGAAACGGCGCGGGCAATGTCCACCTTGTTTGCGTTCAAATCGACTTCGAACACATACTGGCGTTTGTCCTGCAACTTTGTGGACTTTTCCGTAACAATGGGGCGATAGATTATACCGACCATAAACGATCAATCGTGAAATGTATTTTCCAAAACTTCAACAGCGCTTTTTTGAAACACGATGCAGTGATTGTCGAGAATTTCATACGTCGAAGCCTTCGACGCTTCAACGACATTCACTCCCGGGATATTTCTGCCGGATTTCACCACTGCAAGGTCCGTCTTCGGGACAAGCAACAGCACCTTCTTCCCGGCGAGGCCGAGTCCTTTCAGGACGCCGGCAAATTCTTTCGTCGTCGGTGAACCAAAGGAAAAATCTTCTACGATCTTGATGCCACCGGTTTTCGCTTTGTGACTCAGCGCGGACTTACGCGCAAGCTGCCTGATCTGCTTTGGGAGCTTTGATGAATAATCCCGGGGCTGGGGCCCGAAAATCGTGCCGCCACCTTTCCACAGTGGAGAACGGACCGCGCCGATTCTGGCCCGGCCGGTATGCTTCTGTTTCCACAATTTCTTTCCGCTCCCCCTCACTTCACCATACGTCTTCGTCTTGTGAGTTCCCTGCCGTTGATTCGCCTGGTAGACAATTACCGCCTGATAGATGGCGTGGTCGTTCGGCGTAATCTCAAAGATCGCGGGGGAGAGCTTTACCTTCTCACCCGTCGGCGTTCCATCTTTTTTAAATACTTCGAGTTCCATGAAAATTCCAGTCTTGATTACCGCTCTTTGAGGATTTGAACATAACTATTATTGTAGCCGGGCACCGATCCTCGAACCAGGAGAAGATTTGATTCAGGGATGACACGGACAACCTGAAGGTTCTTCGCCGTCCTTCGCTCGCCGCCCATCCGACCCGCCATGCGCATCCCTTTGAGAACACGCGAGGGATACGAGCTTGAGCCGATGGATCCCGGCGCACGCACCCGGTCGCTCTGGCCGTGGGTAATTACACCGCCGCCAAAATGGTGGCGTTTGACCACGCCCTGAAATCCTTTTCCCTTCGACGTACCGACAATGGACACGACATCTCCCTGCACGAAAACCGCATCGACCTTGATTTCGTCGCCAGCCTTGAACTTCTCGACGTCGAAACCTTTGAACTCCAGAAGAACTTTCTTCGGCTTCATTCCGCTTTTCGCGAAATGTCCCTTCAATGGCTTATTCACGCGGCGCTCTTTCTTCTCATCGAATCCGAGCTGGAGCGCTTCATAACCGTCCTTCTGCTTCGTTTTAATCTGGGCGACGACACAGGGACCTGCTTCGATGACCGTGCAAGGGATCGCCTCGCCTTTGTCGTCGAAGACATTTGTCATACCTATTTTTTTCCCAAGAATACCTTGCATACTACAAGAGACACCTCAAGTGCGATTGTTGTCTAAGAATGTAAAAGAGCTGCTGAAGCGTATACCGAGGGGACTAAACTTCAGACTTTTATTTCCACATCAACACCCGCAGGAAGCTCAAGCTTCATCAGCGAGTCGACCGTCTTATTGGAAGAATTGAATATGTCTATCAGGCGTTTGTGGGCCTTCAACTCAAATTGCTCACGGGATTTCTTGTCCACATTCGGAGAACGCAGCACGGTAAACAATGTGCGTTTTGTAGGTAACGGAATGGGTCCCGAAACCACCGCGCCGGTCGATTTGACCGTTTTAATGATCTTCTCGGCCGACTTATCAATCAGATTGTGGTCATAGGACCTGAGCTTGATGCGTATTTTCTGTCCAGCCATGCAGCCTTCTTTCTAGGTGAAATCTACGCTTCTCATTATTCAAGAATCTTCGTCACGACTCCGGCTCCGACGGTGTGTCCGCCTTCACGGATAGCAAAGCGGAGACCCTCTTCCATAGCAATCGGTGAAATTAACTCGATGCTAATGCTGTCGAGGTTATCCCCGGGCATAACCATCTCCGTGCCGGCCGGAAGCGTCGCAACACCCGTCACGTCCGTCGTCCTGAAATAGAACTGAGGACGGTATCCGGTAAAGAACGGCGTATGTCGACCGCCTTCTTCCTTTTTCAGCACGTAGACCTGCGCCGTGAATTTCTTGTGGGGAGTAATCGAACCCGGTTTGGCAATGACCATTCCGCGTTCGAGCTCGTTTTTCTCGACACCGCGCAGCAAAAGCCCCGCGTTGTCGCCCGCGATGACTTCATCGAGTTCCTTGCGGAACATCTCGGCACCCGTGACAACCGTTTTCTTGTGAGCCCCGAGCCCGATAACTTCGACTTCATCGCCGACTCTCGCGCGACCGCGTTCGACGCGCCCCGTACCGACGGTACCACGCCCCGTGATGGAGAAGACGTCTTCCACCGGCATCAAGAACGGCTTCTCGACATCACGCTGAGGAAGCGGGATATAGCTGTCGACAGCATTCATCAATTCGAAGATGCATTTGAAGGCGGGGTCATCCAATTTTGAATCCGGCAGGATCGCGCGCTCCATTGCTTTCAGCGCACTGCCGCGAATGATCGGAATTTCATCACCCGGAAACTCATACTTCTTCAGGAGGTCGCGCATTTCCATTTCCACGAGCTCAATGAGCTCAGGGTCGTCCACCATATCCACTTTGTTCAGGAAAACGACAATGCGGGGGACGCCGACCTGGCGGGCAAGCAGAATGTGTTCACGCGTCTGGGGCATCGGGCCGTCATTGGCCGCGACAACAAGGATTGCTCCGTCCATCTGCGCGGCGCCGGTGATCATATTCTTGATATAATCGGCATGGCCCGGGCAGTCGACGTGCGCATAGTGCCGCTTCTCCGTAGCGTATTCCACGTGCGCAACGGCGATCGTGATCCCGCGCTCGCGTTCTTCAGGAGCGTTATCGATACTGTCGAAGGTGCGGATCGAGGAGAGTCCCTTCTTGCTCAGCACCATCGTGATCGCGGCAGTCAACGTCGTCTTGCCGTGGTCAATGTGCCCGATTGTACCCACGTTTAAGTGGGGTTTATCGCGCGTAAATTTTTCTTTTGCCATTCTCGAGTCTCCTTTCTGGTTCAGGATATGAAGAAAATTACAATTCGCTATTGATTAAGAAAGTACTGCTTCTTTTCCCCTGACCTTTTCGATGATCTGGTCAGAAATATTCTGGGGCACCACGTCATAGTGGGCAAACTGCATCGTGTAGATCGCGCGTCCCTGCGTCATCGAGCGCAGCTGGGTGGAGTAGCCGAACATATCGGAGAGCGGGACGGTGGCCTTGATCACCTGGGCATCCTTGCGCGGCTGCAATCCACCGATCTTCCCGCGACGGGAATTCAGGTCGCCGATAACATCACCCATATATTCTTCCGGCGTGACGACTTCTACATCCATGATCGGTTCGAGAATAACGGGGTCCGCTTTCAGCGCGGCCTCCTTGAACGCAATAGAACCGGCAATCTTGAACGCGATCTCGGACGAATCAACCTCGTGGTATGACCCGTCGAACAATCTCACCTTGACATCAACCACGGGATATCCGCCCAGGACACCGTTTCGCATAGCTTCCTGAATACCCTGAGAAATCGGTTTAATGTATTCCTTCGGGACGACACCTCCGACGATATCATTTTCAAATTCGAAACCCTTGCCTTTTTCGTTGGGTTCGATTTCTATCCAGACGTGACCGTACTGTCCTCTGCCGCCCGATTGGCGTATGAATTTCCCTTCCTGCTCGACTTTCTTACGAATCGTCTCCCTGTAGGCGACCTCAGGCTTGCCGACATTGGCTTCAACCCGAAACTCTCTCTTCATCCTATCGACGATAATTTCCAGATGGAGTTCGCCCATTCCGCTGATAATTGTCTGTCCAGTCTCTTCGTTCGTGGAAACGCGGAACGTGGGATCTTCGTCCGCCAGCTTCGAAAGAGCCTCACCCAGCTTTTCCTGGTCCGCTTTCGTCTTCGGCTCAATTGCAACGGAGATGACGGGTTCGGGAAATTCCATTTTTTCCAGAATGACCGGGTCGTCTTCATCGCACAGAGTATCGCCGGTCTTTGTATGGCGCAGTCCGACTGCGGCGACGATATCGCCCGCGAAGGCTTCGTCAATGTCCTCCCGATGATTTGCATGCATGCGAAGAACTCTCCCGATGCGTTCTTTCCGGCCAGAGTTCGAATTAAAGACATAGGAGCCGGGCTTGAGCGTTCCGGAATAGACACGGAAGTAGGTCAATTTCCCAACGAACGGATCAGAGACAATCTTAAACGCGAGAGCCGCAAACCTCTCATCATCGGAAATCTTGCGGATAATGTGATCCTTCATGTTTTGATGGTGGCCTGAAACTTCCCCATTACCGACGTCCACCGGCGAGGGCAGATAATCGACAACGGCATCAAGCAGACTCTGCACTCCTTTGTTCTTGAACGCCGAGCCACACAAGACCGGCACGATGCTCGCGCGCAAACATGCGCGGCGAAGAACGGTTCGTGTCTCCGCCGGAAGGATTTCCTTTCCTTCCAGGTATTTCTCGAGAAGAGTATCGTCCTCATCAGACACCGCCTCGAGCATCTTTGTGCGGTATTCGGTGGCAAGCTTCTGAAGGTCCTTGGGTATCGGCATGTCTTCGAATGTCGATCCCTGGGTCGAGTCATTGAAAACGCGCGCTGTCATAGTAATGAGGTCGATAACACCGACGAACAAATCACCTTCTCCGATGGGGAGCTGGAGAGGAACAGCGTTCGCGCCGAGACGATCCTTCATCATCTGGATAACATGGAAAAAATCGGCGCCGACGCGGTCCATTTTATTGACGAACGCGATGCGTGGAACATTATACCTGTCGGCCTGGCGCCACACGGTCTCCGACTGCGGCTCAACACCGCCCACGGAACAAAAGAGAGCCACCGCCCCGTCGAGCACACGCAGCGACCGTTCGACTTCAGCCGTGAAATCGACATGCCCCGGCGTGTCGATGATGTTTATCCGGTGACCATTCCACTCACACGTCGTTGCCGCACTCGTGATAGTGATACCCCGCTCGCGCTCCTGTTCCATCCAGTCCATTGTGGCTGCACCATCATGCACCTCGCCCATACGATGAACGACTCCCGTATAAAAGAGAATACGCTCGGTCGTCGTGGTTTTCCCCGCATCGATGTGGGCCATGATGCCGATGTTACGGACACGATCTAATGAAAAAGCTCTTGCCATACTGTCTGATTATATGATCGACGTTTCAAAATATGTAGTCATCACCACTTAAAATGAGCAAACGCTTTGTTTGCTTCAGCCATTTTATGCGTATCTTCTTTCTTTTTTACTGCGTTACCTTCATTGGTGGAAGCAGCAATAAACTCGGATGCCAGTTTAAGGGACATTGACTTGTCCTTACGCTCCGACGCGTAGTTGATCAGCCATCGGATCGCGAGCGCGATGCTTCTATCCGGGCGGACTTCGGTCGGGATCTGGTATGTCGCACCGCCAACGCGGCGCGCGCGAATTTCCAGGAGGGGCTTGACATTCTCAACCGCCTTCTTGAAAATTTCCAGTCCGTTCGTCTTGCTTCGTTGCTCGGCTATGTCCAGCGCATCGTAAACGATACGCCGGGCAAGGTGCTTCTTGCCGCGTCTCAGGACGCTGTTGATGAACTTGGAAACCAGGACGTCGTTAAACTTCGGGTCCGGAGAGATTATACGTCTTGTCGATCGTTTCTTTCTCATAGGCTACTTGGGTTTCTTCGCGCCATATCTTGACCGGCCTTGTTTGCGATCGGTGACACCGGCAGTGTCAAGCGTCCCGCGAATGATGTGATAGCGAACGCCCGGAAGGTCTTTCACCCTTCCACCACGGATCAAAACGATCGAGTGTTCCTGCAGGTTGTGCCCTTCGCCGGGGATATACGCAGTCACTTCAATACCGTTCGTCAAGCGAACGCGCGCGACCTTCCTGAGAGCCGAATTCGGCTTCTTTGGCGTTGTCGTATACACACGCGTACAGACACCCCTTTTCTGGGGTGAACCTTGCAGAGCAGGTGCTTTGCTCTTATAGGTTACCTTTATGCGATCTAGTCGAATTAATTGATTTACTGTCGGCAATTGAGTTATCCAAAAATTGAGTCAAAGCTTTACAATATAGCCTTTTTTTTACTTTTTGTCAAGGGGAATCATTTGCAGCTTTGAGATAGCCGCTTTTTCACGCCGCTTCACCTTGGGTTTTTCTTCTATTTCCGGCTCCGCAGGTGGTTCCTCAACGGGAACCTTTTCCTCTTTGTTCATCACAATGAGGCTTTTGAATTTCTTCAACCCTGTTCCCGCCGGTATAAGATGGCCCATGATGACATTTTCCTTCAATCCCAGGAGGTAATCCATCTTCCCCTCGACAGCCGCATCAGTGAGAACTTTGGTCGTCTCCTGGAATGAAGCAGCAGAGACCCAGCTGTCCGTCGACAGTGCCGCCTGGGTTATTCCAAGCAAAACCGGTTCTGTGGTTGCGGGGTCGCCATCACGAACTTCAACGATCTTCTTCCCTTTTTTCCGTAGATCTGCATTTGCTTCACGGATTTTCTTGCGCGATATCTGTTGAGCGTTCTTGAGTTTCGAATCACCTTTGCTCGTCACGACAACCATGTCTTGTATGTGTTCGTTCTCTTCGTTCACGGTGTGTATATCTATGTAGTCATCCTCAAGAAATCGCGTGTCAGCCGGGTCTACAATGTGAACTTTTTGCATCATCTGGCGGACGATGACCTCGATATGCTTGTCGTTGATCTTCACGCCCTGCATACGATAGACTTCCTGGATTTCATTCACGAGGTACTCCTGCACCGCGCCGACGCCCTTGATCCGGAGAATATCCTGCGGGTCGATAGCACCGTCTGAAAGCCTCTCTCCAGACCGGATCACGTCGTGGTCCTGCACGAGAACGTGCTTGCCCATCGGGATCAGATACCGCCGTTCATCTTTGCCGTCATGGCTGCGGACGACAATCTCCCGCGAGCCACGTTTCTGCGGTCCGAAATTGACGACACCATCGATCTCAGAGACGATGGCAGGGTCTGCCGGACTGCGGGCCTCGAACAACTCCGTTACCCGCGGCAAACCGCCCGTAATGTCACGCGTCTTTCCCAGGTCGCGCGGAATCTTCACCAAAACCGTTCCCGCCTTCACTTCCTCTCCATCGTTGACGCTCAGGTGCGCCCGAGTCGGAATGATGTAGCTGCCGACTTTTTGCCCTTTGCTGTTGGTAACGGTGAGTGTAGGACTCAACGTCCTGTCACGATAGTCTATGACAACTTTTTGAATGTGTCCGGTTTGCTCATCCGGTTCTTCCCGGTACGTAACATTCTCTTTTAAGTCGCGGTATTTTACAACGCCCGAGTGTTCCGAAATGATCACAGCGTTGTAGGGATCCCACTCGTAGATGATCTCGCCCTTTTTAATCGGAGCGCCGTCCGCGAGAAGGAGAGTCGATCCGTACGGGACATCGTACTTTGTGAGAACGCGGTTATCCTCATCGACGATATGGACGACACCGCTTCTGCCGATGACAATGATCTTTCCCTCACCTTCTTCCTGCTTCAGCGATTTGATCCCCTCATATTTCACGAAGCCGTCGAACTTTGAAATAATCTGTGACTGCGACGCGATCAAACTCGCCGTGCCGCCGGTGTGGAAGGTTCGCAGTGTCAACTGCGTTCCCGGCTCACCGATGGACTGCGCCGCGATGATTCCTACCGCCGTTCCCGGCTCGACCAGTTTAGCATTCGTTAGGTCTGTGCCGTAACACTTCGCGCAAACCCCGCGCTTTGCTTCACACGTCAGAACTGACCGGATTTCTACGGCTTCGATCGACGTCTCTGAAATTGCAGCGGCCTTATCCTCGTCAATCTCCTCACTCGACTTGACAAGCACTTTCCCCGACAAAGGATCGACCACATCATGCACTGCCACTCGGCCGAGGATGCGCTCCGAGAGCGGCTCCTTGATATCTTCGCCCTCTTTCAACGCACCGGTGAGCACGCCGCGAATCGTGCCGCAATCGTGGAGTGCAATGACCGCATCCTGGGCGACATCGACCAATCGACGCGTGAGATAGCCGGCATCGGCGGTCTTCAACGCCGTATCCGCAAGACCCTTCCTTGCGCCATGCGTTGAGATAAAATACTCTAGGATGGAGAGTCCTTCACGGAAATTGGCGACAATGGGATTTTCGATCAATTCGCCCGTTGCCCCCAGGAGACTCTTCTGCGGTTTTGCCATGAGTCCACGCATACCGGCAAGCTGTCGAACTTGTTCTTTTGAACCGCGGGCTCCCGAATCGACCATCATGTAGAGCGAGTTGAAACCCTCCCGGTCGTGCTGGAGCGAGCCGAACAAACGCTCGGCAACCTTGTTGGTGGCTCTTGTCCATAGGTCAATGACCTTGTTGTACCGCTCGCCATTTGTGATGAACCCGCGGAAGTACTGGTTCTGAACGTTTTCAACATCCTGCATTGCCTTGGTAATAATCTCTTCCTTCTCCTTCGGGATGACGACGTCTCCGACACTTACCGACAAGCCGCCTTTGGTTGCGTACGTGAAACCGAGTTCCTTCAAGTTGTCGAGAAACTCAGCAGTACGAATATTGCCGCATTTCCGGAACACCTCATGAACGATCTGCGTCAACCGCTTCTTGTTCAACAATTCGTTGATGTAACCAAGCTCCTCCGGCACGATTTGGTTAAAGATCACCCGGCCTGTTGTCGTATCGACAAGCTTACCGTCGAAGCGGACCTTAATGTGAGCATGAAGTCCGACCTTCCCAAGGTTGTATGCGATCACAACCTCGCTGGAAGAAGAGAACTGTTTTCCGTCGCCAATATCCCCGGCCCTTGATTTTGTCAGATAGTAACATCCGAGCACCTGGTCCTGTGTAGGATGGACAATTGGCGTGCCGTTGGAGGGCGAAAGAATATTATGACTTGAAAGCATCAGTATACGCGCTTCAAGCTGAGCGTCGAATGACAGCGGGACGTGAACGGCCATCTGGTCTCCGTCGAAATCAGCGTTGAAGGCCGTGCAGACCATGGGGTGGATCCGAATTGCTTTGCCTTCGACAAGCACAGGTTGAAAGGCCTGTATACCTAATCTGTGCAGGGTTGGAGCGCGATTGAGAATGACAGGGTGACCGTCGATGATATTTTCGAGAATTTCATAAACTTCCTGGCCTTTCTTGTCAACCATTTTCTTCGCGCTCTTGACCGTTTTCACCAGGCCCCGCTCGATGAGTTTACGTATGATGAAGGGCTTGAACAGTTCTACCGCCATGTCTTTCGGGAGGCCGCATTCATGCAATTTAAGTTCCGGCCCCACGACGATGACCGAACGACCCGAATAGTCCACGCGTTTTCCAAGGAGGTTTTGCCGGAAGCGTCCCTGTTTCCCTTTGAGCATATCGGAGAGCGACTTGAGGGCGCGATTATTATCGGAGCTCACGGCGTTGACGCGACGCGAGTTGTCGAACAGCGCATCCGCCGCCTCCTGCAACATGCGTTTCTCGTTTCGCAGAATGACTTCCGGCGCTTTGATTTCGATCAACCGGCGCAATCGATTGTTGCGGATGATCACCCGGCGGTACAGATCATTCAGGTCCGATGTAGCAAAGCGTCCTCCTTCGAGGGGGACCAACGGCCGGAGTTCAGGTGGAACGACGGGGATAACGTCAAGGACCATCCAATCAGGCTTATTAATTTCGACTCCATCTCTTTCACGAAACGCCTCAATGACGCTCAATCGCTTCAACGTATCCTGCTTCTTTTGAACGGAGGTCTCAGTCTTCAAACTTTCGCGAAGCTGTCTGCCAAGTTCATTGACGTCGACGCGTTTCAACAAATCCTTGATAGCATCTCCCCCGATTTTCGCGATGAACTTGCGCTCGTCAGTGTTCTCGAGGTCGTGATTTTTCTCGGGCAAGGAAGCGAGAACTTCATAATACTGTTCCTCTGAAAGCAAATCCATCTTATGCAACCCCGTCAGACCCGGCTGGACAACGACGTACGACTCATAATAGACGATACGTTCGAGGTCTTTGCTGTTCAGACCGAGGATACCGCCAATTTTCGAGGGAAGTGAACGCAAATACCAGATATGAACGATCGGAACGGCGAGCGAAATGTGTCCCATCCGTTCGCGCCGGACGCTCTTCTGGGTAACCTCCACACCGCAGCGGTCACAAATAATTCCCTTATACCGGATGCGTTTATACTTACCGCAGTGGCATTCCCAATCGCGAACCGGACCAAAAATCTTCTCGCAGAAGAGACCGTCCTTTTCGGGCCGGAACGAACGATAATTGATCGTTTCGGGCTTTGTGACTTCACCATGCGACCGAGAAAGAATCAGGTCTGACGATGCAAGAGAAATTGTGATTCTCGTGAAATTTTTCTTAATCAACGATTCATTTTGTGTGAATGCCATGCTCTCTCCAAAATCGTTTTATGTATAGGGTCAATTGATCGAAGAACGATGCACTATTCAATCTTCACATCTAATCCGAGGCCCATGAGTTCGCGCACGAGCACGTTGAAGGATTCCGGAACATTGGGTTCAGGGAGATTATCCCCTTTGACGATCGCTTCGTACAGTTTCGCGCGTCCCGGAACGTCATCGCTCTTGACGGTCAGAATTTCCTGAAGGACGTTAGCGGCACCGTACGCTTCCAGCGCCCAGACTTCCATTTCCCCGAAGCGCTGTCCGCCGAATTGCGCCTTGCCGCCGAGTGGCTGCTGTGTGATCAGGGAGTACGGTCCGATCGATCGCGCGTGGATCTTGTCGTCAACGAGGTGCGACAGCTTCATCATGTAGATGCAGCCAACGGTTACCGGTTGGTCGAACACTTCCCCGGAGCGGCCGTCGCGAAGTATCGTCTTTGAATTCACGTCTAGCTCGGCTTTTTTCAGTTCGGCTTGAACGTCTTCCCATCGCGCCCCGTCAAAAATCGGCGAGGAATAGCGCGTCCCGAGTTTCATACCCGCCCAGCCGAGAGCCGTTTCAAACAATTGGCCGAGGTTCATTCGCGAGGGGACGCCCAGCGGGTTCAGCACCATGTCAACGGGTGTTCCATCCGGCAGGAAAGGCATGTCTTCCACCGGGACGACTTTCGCGACAACGCCCTTGTTCCCATGCCTGCCGGCCATCTTATCGCCGACGGAGACTTTCCGTTTCTTCGCCACGTAAACCTTCGCGAGCTGAACGATGCCGGAGGGCAGCTCATCGCCCAGCATGAGCTTGGTCTTCTCATGCTTGTAGAACTCATTGATCTCGTTCTGCTTCTTGACATAATTCTGGTAGATTCTCGTCACCAGGTTGTTCTTCCGCTTGTCTTCCACCCACTCCTGCGACGAATCCAGCCTCT
Source organism: Bacteroidota bacterium (assembly GCA_049515655.1). GTDB lineage: Bacteria > Bacteroidota > Ignavibacteria > UBA10030 > SZUA-254 > JBEKTW01. The sequence goes on along the minus strand of JBEKTW010000001.1, from coordinate 135,101 downwards.
CCAGGCCCGACAGACTGGAGAACGTATCTTCCTTCATTTGGGTGCCGGCCCGGATCACAACATCACCCGATGAATTGCGGATGCCGAGAGATTTTTCGCCGCTCAACAACAAGGTGAGCTTTCTCACCAGCTTCTCATCGTTCTCTTTCAAATCGTTCTTCAAGGAACGGTCCAGCTGCTCGGAAATTCGTTTCTCACTCTTTTTCGACTCTGAATCCCGTTTCTTGCGGCTGAAGAGTTTCGTGGCAATGACGACACCTTTCATGCCGGGCGGCGCTTTCAACGATGCATCCTTCACATCGCCTGCTTTTTCTCCGAAAATCGCCTTGAGGAGTTTCTCTTCCGGCGTGGATTCCGTCTCCCCCTTCGGAGTGATTTTTCCAATGAGGATGTCTCCTTCATGGACTTCAGCTCCAACCCGGACGACGCCGTTTTCATCCAGATCCTTCACGGCTTCTTCACTCACGTTGGGAATTTCCGCGGTAAATTCTTCCTCGCCGCGCTTTGTATCCCTCACCTGTAACTCAAACTCCTCAATGTGGATCGAAGTAAAAACATCTTCTGCGACCAGCCGCTCACTCAGAACGATGGCATCTTCGAAGTTGTAACCGCGCCACGGCATGAAAGCCACCAGGACGTTGCGGCCGAGGGCCAGCTCGCCACGATCTGTCGCGCATCCGTCCGCGAGCACATCTCCCTTTTTCACCTTCTGTCCGGGTTTCACAACCGAACGCTGGTTGATGCACGTATCCTGGTTGGTGCGGAAGAATTTGACCAGCCGGTATTCCACTTTCTTCTTTTCATCGAAGCTCACAAGCGCTTCGACGCTCTCTTCGTCGATATCGTAGTTGACCACGATGCGGTTTGAATCGACAAATTCGATAGCGCCGTTCCGTTCGGCAACGATCAATGTCCGGGCGTCATGAGCCACCTTCTCTTCGAGTCCGGTTCCTACGATCGGCGTTCCGGGCCTGAGGAGGGGTACAGCCTGGCGCTGCATGTTCGAACCCATCAGCGCACGGTTCGCGTCGTCATGCTCAAGGAACGGAATGAGTGCCGCAGCCGCGCTGACGATCTGGCTCGGGGCGACGTCCATGTAGTGAACCTCATCGGGTTTCGACATCGGATAGTCGCTCTGGAACCGCGCTTTCACGCGCTCCGTGAGGAAACTTCCCTTTTCGTCGACCGGGGTCGTTGCCTGCGCGATGACGTACTGGTCTTCCCTTTCGGCCGTCATATATTCAACTTCCTCGGTGACCTTTTTGTTCTTAATCTTCCGATACGGAGTCTCGATGAAGCCGAACTCATTCACGCGGGCGTGAATACACAGCGAGGAGATCAATCCGATGTTGGGACCTTCCGGGGTTTCAATGGGGCAGAGCCGACCGTAGTGCGTATAGTGCACGTCGCGGACTTCGAACCCGGCGCGCTCGCGGGTGAGGCCGCCCGGACCGAGAGCGGACATGCGCCGCTTGTGCGTAATCTCCGCCAACGGGTTGGTCTGGTCCATGAATTGTGATAACTGGTTCGTCCCGTAGAAGGCATTGATGACGCTCGTGATCGTTCGCGCATTCACCAGATCTTGCGGAGTGAGTTTTTCCTGGTCGCGCAAACTGAGGCGCTCGCGGATGGTTCGAGCCATGCGTACAAGGCCGATATTGAACTGCTGTGCGATCTGTTCTCCGACGGTCCGGACCCGACGGTTGCCAAGATGGTCGATGTCGTCGACCGACTTCTTGCCCTGCTGGAGCTCGATAAGATAGTTGATTATCGCGATAATATCGTCCTTGGTCAATGTCGTGAGGGTCGCCGGGGTCGACAAGCTCAGTTTCGCATTCATGCGATAACGACCGACATCGCCTATGTCATAACGCTTTTCATTGAAGAACAGGCGGTCGAGGAGATTCTTCGCCGTCTCGAGGTCGGGCGCTTCGCCCGAGCGCAATTGCTGGTAAATGGCATTGAGTGCCTCTTCACCCGAGCGGGCGGTGTCTTTCTGAATAGTATTCGCGATGACGGAACTTTCGCCCGTCCCTTCATACTTGAGAAAACGAATCTTCTTGATTTCGGATTTTTTCGCGCGCTTCATCAAGTCTTCCGTGAACGGGGAATCCTTGCTGATGAAGATCTCGCCGGTTTTCTTGTCCACCACATCGCTGCACACGACCCGGCCGACATAGTCTTTCAGATCGACTTTGTGCGCATCGATTTCTTCAACGAGGTTGAAGAGCTGCAGGATTTCATCGTCCGAAGAGTAGCCCAGGGCACGCAGGAGCGTCGTGACCGGGAATTTCTTTTTGCGGTCGATGTAAATGTACATGACGTTGCTGATGTCGGTCGTGAATTCCAGCCATGACCCGCGCAAGGGAATGATGCGGGCCGAGTAGATGGACATTCCATTCGGGTGGACGGTCTCATCAAAGAACACTCCGGGGGAACGATGCAGTTGACTTACCACGACGCGCTCTGCCCCGTTGATGATGAACGTTCCCCGATGGGTCATCGACGGCAGGTTGCCGAGGTAGACGTCCTGTTCGATCGTGTCGACATAACTTTTGCCGTCTTCGCTCTTGGTCGAGAGGCGCAGTTTCGCCTTGAGGGGAACCGCAAACGTGAGTCCGCGTTCGACGCACTCTACGACGGTGTACTTCGGCTTCTCGACATAATACTCCACGAACTCGAGAATGTAGTTTTCCCGGGCGTCCGTGATGGGAAAGTTCATCCGGAAGATTTGTTGAAGGCCCTGGTTCTTCCGTTTATCGGGAGCGGCGCCCACCTGGAGGAAATGTTCCCACGATTCCAACTGTACATTCAGCAGGTCGGGATATTCCGTGAGTTGGGGAATCTTTGAGAATGATATTCGTCCGTTGGAAGAATTTGATTGACTTTTCAAAAGTCACTCTCCTCTATAGTAGTATGGTCGATGATCGGTCACTGACATGTTAGGTGCAACTTCCGCGTGCGCGGCTGCGCGAAAAATAAACAGCAAACCGATAACCTCTTTCTTCACAAAGAGGCTACCGGCTGCCTTCGTAATTTTTGATACTTGACGTCTTATTCTTCAACACCAAATGAGTGGAAAAAGTTTGAATCCGATTTTTTCGAGAACTTGCGAAGACTTCCGGCTACTTCAACTCCACCTGGGCGCCGGCCTCTTCAAGTTCCTTCTTCAGTTTTTCGGCTTCATCCTTATTCACACTTTCCTTCACGTTCTTCGGGGCACCGTCCACGAGGTCCTTTGCTTCCTTCAAACCGAGACCGGTGGCAGCACGAACGACCTTAATGACATTGATCTTCTGCGCACCGGCGGCTTTCAACAAGACGGTGAACTCCGTCTTCTCTTCCACTGGAGCGGCGGCACCACCGCCCGCGCCCGGCATGGCTCCGCCGGCCATCATCATGGGTGCGGCGGCTGTAACGCCGAATTTTTCTTCGAGCGCCTTCTTTAGCTCGGCTGCTTCCAAGAGCGTGAGCTTCTCAATTTTCTCAACAATTTCCTGAACGACTGACATGATCTGTTTCTCCTTGTTCTAAGATGAATGAAGTAATATTCGAATTAAGCCGCCTTCTTTTTTTCGATGGCGTCCACGACGTACACAAGGTCGCGCATTACCGCCGCGATGCAGCCAACGATCCCCGCGACCGGGGCCTGAAGGGTTCCAAGAATTCCCGCGACAGTCTCCGCGCGCGAAGGAAGCTTCGCCAGGTCGTCGAGCTGACGGCCTTCGAACACCCGGCTCTCCAGAATGCAAACCTTCACGTTCAACTTTTGATGCTTGTCCCGGAATTTCTTGATGATCTTTGCGGGAAGGACAGGGTCGTCGTACCCGAAGGCGATCGCGGTAGGACCCACAAGATTTTCGTTCACCTTGTCATATCCTGAAACACCTTCGAGCGCCTTGCGGACCAGCGTGTTCTTCACCACGCGATAATCAACATTCGACTTCCGGAATTCACGACGAAGCTCGTTAATCTCCTCGACGGTGATTCCCGTGAAGTCTGCAAAGAACATGCTTTTCGCACGTGCGACTTGATCCTTCACCTCTGTAATGATAAGTTCTTTTTCAGAACGTTTCATTGTTTCCTCATGTTGTTTTTCGCTCACTGAGAAGCTTCCCCACGGGGGGAACAGCGAGCATGGTTCTCTGAACCGAGTGCGTAATATTCTAAGTTCTAATGAGTGCCGGCTGTGTTGCGATCGATGTGGACACCCGGTCCCATCGTACTGGAAATCGCAATGCTCTTGACGTACTGTCCCTTCGCGCTTGAGGGTTTCAAACGGAGGACCGTGCTCAGGAACGCGTTCACGTTCTCCACCAGTTTCTCTTTCTCAAAATTCACCTTCCCAATCGTCGCGTGAAGGATGCCGGCTTTGTCGACGCGAAATTCGATCTTCCCGGCTTTCACTTCCTTCACGGCCTTGGCAACGTCCATGGTAACCGTTCCACTCTTGGGATTGGGCATGAGGCCGCGGGGGCCGAGTATCTTTCCCAGCTTTCCGACTTCACCCATTGAGTCGGGAGTCGCGATGATCACATCGATATCCGCCCACCCCTGCTTGATCTTCTCGATATAATCCTGAAAACCGGCGTGGTCGGCGCCTGCTCCTCTCGCTTCTTCGTCTTTCGGGGGGCGTGCCAGGACGAGAACGCGCACTTCCTTCCCAATGCCATGGGGAAGGGCTACGGTGCCACGGATGGCCTGGTCGGCTTTCTTCGGGTCGACACCCAGCCGGACTGCCACGTCGACGGCCTCGACAAACTTCGCCGACGCCATTTCTTTGACCTTCTCGACCGCTTCTTCTACCGTATACTCCTTTGACGGGTCAATTTTTCCCGCCGCCGCTTTATATCGTTTACTATCTTTCATAATTCTGCTTTCCTGCGATTGTTGTGGTCGTAACGTCGTTGAGAGAATACCTCTTCAGACTCCCACGATGAATGTTAATCTTCTACCTGGATTCCCATACTGCGCGCCGTGCCTTTGACCATTGCCATTGCTGCTTCGATGTCATGAGCGTTCAGATCCGGCATTTTCAATTCCGCGATCTCGCGTACCTGTTGGGTTGTCACTTTCCCTACCTTCGTTCGGTTCGGCTCACCAGAGCCCTTTTCGAGTTTTGATGCCTTCAGCAGCAGCACCGACGCCGGTGGGGTCTTGGTGATAAACGTAAATGACTTATCGGAATATACGGTGATCACCACGGGGATGATAAGACCCGGCTTATCCTTCGTTTTCGCGTTGAACTGCTTGCAAAACTCCATGATGTTGACACCTTTTTGTCCGAGAGCCGGACCGACCGGTGGGGCCGGATTCGCCTGGCCGCCGGGAATTTGAAGTTTGATGAAGCCGGTTGCTTTTTTCATACCATGTATTCCTTCCGGATAATTACTTTTCTATTTCAACCTGATTGAAATCCAATTCGACCGGGGTTTTTCTCCCGAAAATACTCACCATGACCCTCAACTTCATCTTCTCTTCGTTCACGTCCTGCACGATACCGGTGAAATTGTTGAACGGGCCGTCAATGACCTTCACCGGTTCACCGACATGGAAAGGCACGGCCAGTACTTCGACGTCTTTCCGTTCCTCCATCTTGCCCATGAGGCGTTTCACCTCGTCCGGCTGGAGGGCAACCGGGTCGCCTTTGATCCCGCCGACAAAACCCATGACGGAGGGAGCGTTGAGAATGAAGTACTTCGTCTCTTTGTCGAGCACGGCTTCGACGAGAATGTAGCCTGGGAAAAAGGACCTGGTTTTGCTCTTCTTCTTGCCATCCCGCACCTCAAAAATCTTCTCCGAGGGAACCATGACGGTGCTTATCCTGTCCTCGAGGTGGGCAAGTTTGACCTCGCTCTCCAGGTACGCTTTCACTTTATTCTCATGGCCGGAATAGATCCGGATGACGTACCATCGTTTTTGTGGCTGCTGATCGCTCACGTCGAACTCTTTCACAGAATTGCTTTCAACATATTGCTCACGACCAGGTCAACGCCATAGACAAAGAGCGCGATGACGCCGCAGACAACCAGCACGATGACGGTCGAATCCCGAAGCTCATCTTTATGAGGCCACGTGACCTTCTTCATTTCTTTGACCGCTTCGGTGAAGAATGCTATTATTTTGTCTTTCATGGTTTTCTCTTTGTTAGAACGATTCAGACATCGAAGATGCACGTCAGGAGGGACTTGAACCCCCAACCTGCGGTTTTGGAGACCGCTGCTCTAGCCAATTGAGCTACTGACGTAGAAACAGCTACTTTGTCTCTTTGTGCTGCGTGTGCTTATTGCACCAGGGGCAAAACTTCTTGTATTCTACTCTGCCTGATTGTTTCTTCTTGTTCTTCGTGGTTGTGTAATTGCGGCGCTTGCAGTCCGTGCATTCCAGCGTTATGATTTCTCTCATCTGTAAAAACTCCTTACTGATAAATTGTTGACACAGCGAGCTTGCGATCGGGTTTGAACCGATGACCTCATCCTTACCAAGGATGTGCTCTACCAACTGAGCTACGCAAGCATCTCGACTCAGCGGGAGACTCCGGGGCTCCCTCTTTCCGCCGGTACTCCGCGGGCGATGGTACTCTTCCACAGATCAACGAAGCAACTCACATCTTCTAGAGCGGGAGACGGGACTCGAACCCGCGACCAACAGCTTGGAAGGCTGTGACTCTACCAACTGAGTTACTCCCGCAAACAGAACCGATGCTGTTGATACTGTTCGCGACTTACCCTGTCCGCCAGTGATACACCGCCTCACGGTTGTCGTGGGCAGGGGAGGAATCGAACCTCCGAAGGCCGAAGCCGACAGATTTACAGTCTGTTGCGTTTGACCGCTTCGCTACCTGCCCTCAACTCCGCACGGCGTTTCTCACTTTCGAATCCACTCCCACGCCTCAAGAAATTTTCTCTTCATCGAGGGACACAGCAGCTCACTACTCTTGTCGAGCTGAAGGTCGGACTTGAACCGACGACCTGCTGATTACAAGTCAGCTGCTCTACCAACTGAGCTACTTCAGCGTACACTCACTTGGTATCCGGACTTCCTGCTTCCAAATACCGGACCATCAAAGATCTCCGCGCTCACAACCTCGTCGGAACGCAGGACTCCCCTCGATGTTGCGCCCAAAGTTTTTCATTTCAGACACAAGAATCCACCTCGTGCACCGCAACCCACATGCTGCCGGTTGGGTTTTCGTGCATTTCCTGGGCATAAAGGTGGATTTCCAAAAAAAATTCAGACTATCAATATAAGATTTTTCCGTTAAAAGTCAATTATTTCCCCCCGGGAATCTCAACTTTTTGAGGAACGGGAAGGCCTACCTCCCCCGCATAATCTGTCCTTTCAGGACAAGTGCCTCTCTGAAATCAGGTGAGATTTCAAGCGCCCTGTTTAAAAATTCAACACATTTGTCTCCCTTGCCGAAATAGTGCAAGTAAAGGGCCTTGTTTGTATAAGCCTGGGCATAAATCATTATCATTTGCTGAGTGAGAATATCCAGTCTCGAGGGAACACGGAACTTGAGGTCGGGCATCGGAATATCATGAAACGAGGTGTCCGTGCTCAGCCGGAACGCCAATCCAGACGGCACCCGCTGATAGCCCGAGATGTACTGCTGCTCGATCTCATGCGTTACGTACATCGGTCGTGTCGTGATGTTCCTGTCGATGAAGCTCTTGATGAGTGCAGCATAGCGGTATTCGATCATCTGAGAACTGTACGGCAGGTCGTGTTCAAATTTGTAGAGCACACGGAGGAATTCGTCTACTTCCTTTCTTGATTGCCGCACCAACCATGGATATCGGGTTTCGAGCTGCGTGTAGTACCACGACCGTCGCATGAGCTCTTTGTCGATGACGACGACATCCGGCCGGAGATGTTCGACAAGCTGAAAGTAGTACGCCGACGAAACGAAGTAATCCCACTGGTACGACACAACGATCGCATTCGGCTCAAACGAAGCGAACATATTCTTCGTGTAATCCTCCACCATAAAATTCTTGCTCCCGTCCGCTTTCTCATAATTGAAGAAGAGCGGAACGATCGAGCTGATGACGAGGACAGCCGCAACCACCCGCATCGGGACCTTCTTGCTCATCGACTGCAGCATGCTACCCGCGCCCACAGCGATCCAGATTGCAACGGTGTAGTACGCGAGCAAGAAGTATGAATCGATGTCATGGATATCGTAATTGATTGCATACAGAACACACGATTCGAACAACAGCAAAGTGAAAATATAAGGATTCAGCTTCTCCTTCAAGGCAAGAATGATCCAGAAGACACAGAAGCAAATGTAATAGGTAGTCCAGAACACTTGTGGACTCGGTTCCGTCGATTGGGCAACGACATACGAGATCAATCCGACCGCAATATTGAAGGCTATGACGGTTGTGAAGACTTTCGCACTTCTGAGCAAGAACGACCAGATTCCCATGAACGCGAGCGCCAGCGGAACGTAGGCGTAGTTGCCCGGCAACGTTGCCCAGAAATAGCTTAATTGTTTTGAAGCGCTTTCAAATGACGAAAACATCCACACGCGATACTGCTTGCCGCCCATGTGCCACAACAATCGCTCGAGTGATTGCGGGTTCCCCCAGTTCAGCAACGGCTGCCCCGATGACCTGATCAGGAAATAAACGTACACGGACAAACCGGCCACGAACGGAATCGCGAGCATGAGAATCCGCCTCCAGGACCTGGGACCGAATCCATGAACCGAAAAATACAAATACAAGAAGGCCGGCGCCATCAGGATCGTCGTCATGTGATTTGTGAACGCCAGTCCGAGAACGTACGCAAACCCCAACCACAGACCCCGACGCAGACGCGCATCACCTGTTTCTCTCTCTCCCCCATTCGGATTATCATACGCTACCGCCTTCGTAAACAGAAGCAGGATCACTGAGAGAAAGAGAGTATGGAGCGGATACACTTCGATCGAATTCGACTGTGACCAGAACGTTTCGGAGAACGCGAGAGCGAGCGTTCCACACAGCGCGGGAACGAACACGTGGAAAAGGCTCTTCTCCGTCACCTTTTCATCTGCCGCCGTTTCGAAACTGCCGGCATCGCGTCTCAATATGAATTCGCTCAAGAAGAAGACAAGGAACCGGAAGAAGAAGAAGAGCGCGGCGGAGCATTCGACCGCCGCCATGAGGTTGAGAGTATAGATAACCCGAAATCCCAGCGGAAGATGCGCGAACATCCAACCAATGAGGGTGAAGAGCGGATAGCCGGTCGGGTGCGCAATGCCAAGCGTCGTCACGACGGTGGCGAGTTCACCGGCGTCGATGAAATCCACCGTCGGGCAAAGCGTCGCGACATAGATGGCAAACGCCAGCGCAGAGATCGAAACACCGAGTGTGATTTCTAGTTTGCGGAATGTCATCCCAAGCAGGTCATTTGTTCAGGCGTTTTGAAGGTACCAAAATCTCCTCGAAAAACCAACCGACCCTTGATTCTTTTTCGGCTCTTGGCTATATTCCGGCGGCCAGGTTACATTCAAGAAACGAATCGGACGAGGTCGATTATGGCGCAAACCATCGATAAAATGTTCAAGCTAGAAAAGCTGGGGACGAACGTTCGACAGGAAGTTACTGCAGGCGTAACGACGTTCGTCACGATGGCGTACATTATTATCGTCAACCCGAAAATTCTGGAGGCGGCGGGCATGCCTTTCGGTGCCTCGATGGTTGCAACAATACTGAGCGCTTTTTTCGGAACGCTGCTCATGGGTTTGTACGCGAATCGCCCATTTGCTATAGCACCCTACATGGGAGAGAATGCCTTCATTGCCTTCACCGTCGTGAAGGTCATGGGATACACCTGGCAAACGGCACTCGGCGCAATCTTCGTCAGCGGGATTCTCTTCACAGCCCTGACATTGCTCAAGATTCGAAGCTGGCTCGCAGGCTCGATTCCGGAATCGCTGAAAATTGGTTTTGCCGTGGGCATAGGGCTATTCCTGGCATTCATCGGGCTGAACGAAACGGGCATTGTCCAGCTTGGGACACAAGGTGCGCCCGTGCACGTCGGGAACTTTCACCAGACTCCCGTATTGTTGGCGATCTTCGGGTTCTTACTCATCGCGTTTCTCATGATGAAAAAGGTCAAGGGTGCAATCCTGGTCGGCATCCTGACAGTGACTGCAATCTCGTTCGTCTCGGGAGCGGCTCCGCTTCCGGACAAGTGGTTGAGCCTTCCGCCGGATCTCAGTCCGATCTTCCTTCAACTCAATATTGCAGGCGCATTCAGCTGGGGACTCTTTTCGGTGATCCTGACGATTTTCGTTATGGCATTCCTCGATACGCTCGGGACTCTCATCGCTCTCGCGTTCAAAGCGAACCTGCTGGATGAAAACGGCAACCTGCCCGAAGTGGAGAAGCCGATGATGTGCGATGCGATCGCCACGGTGGTCGCCTCGTTGCTTGGCACAACCACGACGGGCGCATACGTCGAATCCGCCACGGGGATCGAAGCGGGCGGGAAATCCGGGCTAACAGCGGTCACAACTGCGTTCATGTTCCTTTCCGCTTTGTTCTTTGCACCCTTCCTCACCTCCATTCCTTCGTTCGCGTACGGCCCTGCGTTGATCATTGTGGGCTTGCTCATGATCACGCCCATTACAAAACTGAAGTTCGATGACTTCACCGAGATTGTTCCTGTTTTCTGTATCGTTTTGCTCATGAGTTTCACCTACAACATTGGGATCGGGATGACCGCAGGTTTCGTCGTGTATCCGCTCTTCAAAGTCCTGGGTGGCAAGGCGAGCCAGGTAAAACCAGGACTCTGGATTCTGGCGGCGCTCTCCGCTCTGTTTTTCATATTTTATCCATACTAATCGATCCGGATTTGAGTTTCACACAAAGTTTCGTTAACTTTTTACGGGCTGAAGCTCGACCATCGATCCTGATTCCCTGAACCAAATGAAAGAATGTGAATTCTGTAAAATCATCCGCGGACAATTATCCGCGGAGGTCATCTATCAAAATCAACGGGCCGTGGCAATCCTCGACATCAATCCGATCCATTTCGGACATGCACTCGTGCTGCCAAAAAGACATTGCGAGACCTTCATCGAAGTGCCGGATGAAGAGCTTCCGGATCTGATTATGGCGGCGAAAATTGTTTCGAAAGCCATTGTGACCGCATTCTCCCCGGAAGGATACAACATTTTTTCGAACAACGGGAAGGCCGCGGGTCAATCCGTTTACCATTTTCATTTCCATATAACGCCGCGCTATCTTGACGACAACATCCAATTCATTTTGAAGTTAAAGAAGTATCCCCAGAATGAAATTTCGGTCTACGCCGAGCGAATTCGCCAATTCATTACAACAGCCACTATTCACGAAATCCTGTAGAAAGCATCCATGACGAACGCAAAACCTGTTCCTCCATCGAATGGAGAAAAGATTTCCCTCCTCAAGGGCAAACTCACCGTACCCGACCGGCCGATCCTACCGTTTATTGAAGGCGACGGGATCGGACCCGATATCTGGCGGGCATCACGCCGCGTCTTCGACGCCTCCGTCGAAAAGGCATACGGCGGCAAGAGAAGCATCGCATGGATGGAAGTGTACGCCGGAGAGAAGTCATTCAAGCAATTCAATTCATGGCTTCCGGAGGAAACCGTGCAGGCATTTCAGGAGTATCTTGTCGGCATTAAAGGGCCTCTGACGACTCCGGTTGGCGGCGGCATCCGCTCCCTGAACGTCGCGCTCCGGCAAATGCTCGACCTGTACGTCTGCCTTCGTCCGGTGCGGTATTTTCAAGGCGTGCCCTCGCCCGTGAAGCGGCCGGAAGCAGTCGACATGGTCATCTTCCGAGAAAACACCGAAGATATCTACGCGGGTATAGAGTATCAAAGCGGCAGTCCTGACGCGCAGAAGGTGCTCGATTTTCTCGCGAAAGAATTTCCCAAGCAATTCGAAAAGCTCCGGTTCGGCACGAAGGAAAAGGCGGCCGAGTTCTGGAGGCTGGCCGGCGCGCAGAATTTTCCGAGCGACGTGATGATCGGGGTCGGGATCAAGCCGGTGAGCTACTCGGGAAGCGTGCGCTTGATTCAGAGCGCCATCAGCTATGCAATTCAGAACAATCGTAAGAGCGTGACGCTGGTACACAAGGGCAACATCATGAAATTCACCGAAGGCGCATTCCGCGACTGGGGATACCAGGTCGCCAAGCAGTATTTCGGCGCAGAAGAAATCGACGGCGGACCGTGGTGCAAGATCCCGTCCGGAAAACCGGGTGCAGGAATCGTCATCAAGGATTCAATCGCCGACATCACCCTGCAGCAGGTTCTCACGCGCCCGGAGGATTTCGACGTAATCGCAACGCTGAATCTCAACGGCGACTATTTGAGCGACGCCCTCGCGGCCCAGGTTGGCGGAATCGGGATTGCACCCGGCGCGAACATCAACTACGTGACGGGTCATGCAGTCTTCGAGGCAACCCACGGCACCGCTCCCAAGTACGCAAATCTCGACAAGGTAAATCCTGGCTCAATGATTCTCAGCGGGGAGATGATGCTTCGTTATCTCGGATGGAAGGAAGCCGCCGACCTCATCATGGCAGGCCTGGAAAAGGCGATCAAGTCGAAAGTCGTTACCTACGATTTCGCGCGGTTGATGCAGGGAGCGAAGGAAGTGAAATGCTCGGAGTTCGCAGAAGCCATTGTGAAGAACATGTAAGACACTGTACACTTCAGGAAAAAAGAAAGCCATCCAGCAGGATGGCTTTTGCGTTTGAACCAGCCTGAGGCCACCTCGCCAGGGATCAGATACTGGCCTGAGCCGTGTCTGAACCAGGATTTACGTGATTAAAGGATTACCTTGATTGCTTGACAGCGTTTAGATGCTGACCAGAAACGTGTCAGCATGACGGGAATCGTTGGATCTTTCTCTCCATTACTCGAATTCTCCTAAATTGACTTCCTCACTTTAGCAACATCATTTTTTTCACGCTCGTGTAGGTCTTACCATCCACGCCCGTGCTTCGCATCGTGCAGAAGTACGTGCCGCTCGACACTCTGCCCTGCCCGGCATTCCATACCACTGACCGCTGACCCTCATCCACCATGTCGTTGTCAAGAAGAACGCTCACCTCCTGGCCGAGGATGTTGTAGACCTTCAGCGTAACCTGTGACTTCACCGGCAGGTCAAACCGTATCGTGGTCGTGGGATTAAACGGGTTTGGGTAGTTCTGATACAATGCATACGCCGAAGGTATCGGCTCCACCCTCAGACTATATGTCTTCTCATTGAACCCGTCGAGCGTTATCGAACCCGCATTCAACAACCGATGGCGACTCGGTTCCTTTCCACCCTTCTTCTCCACTATGAAGTACTTCATCCGGGCCTTGTCCCTGATATCGTACGCTATGGGGAGCCGCTGCGCCGTCGTCTGTATGAGCAACGGTATCTCTACGGGATCACTCATCCGTTCATTCAAGGCTTCCACATACCGATTCGTCCCGAGCCGAACATCGAACGCCCCGCCGGGGGGTACAGGCGGCAGATCATAACCAACGGTATTCTCCCCCACTGCGGTGCCAAAGTAGAATTTCATCTCTTTGGACTTTTCCTTCGACGGATCACTGAAGGATATCTCGTTCAGCTTCCCTGGATCGGGATCCTTCTGCACCACCTTGGCCGATGGTCCAATCCCCGCTGAGCTGCTCAGCACCAGCTTTCCACCGCCACTCGTCTTTATCCAGTATCCTTGCCCCGCTTTAAGGGTTTCAGCGATAACGTACCCGCCGCTGTAGCCGAAGTAGTGCGAGCTGACAATGCCAGCGGGCACAGAAACGATATTTGATACCGGCAGAGGCTTGCAGACCGATCCGATGATGTTCCACCTGTCGGCGACATTGATCGTATCCTTCAGCACCGGGCTGCCAAGCACAAAGATATCCTGCGCAGGACCGAACTTAAGCCAGTAACCGGCACTGCACGATAGCGTGTCTTTCGTTACATATCGCCCCGCATAGGCGAACGCAGTTGAGGTTGCTGACGGAAACAGAACGCTCTTGCGGTAATCGGCAACCAGCTGGGGAACGGAGACCAGGTTCCAGCCAGAGGCAAACGAATATGTCGTGGAGAGGTAAATCTGCAGTCCGTTGTACTGCCCCCAGAAACCGAGCCCCTGCTGATACGATGCGCTTGAGTCCAGGCCGGCGATTGGCTGACCCGCCGTGTTCATCATCTGGTAGGAAGCTGATGTTGCGGTCGTTCCGCCCGAGCCGGTGATTGACTGAAGCAGGATGTAATCCTGGCCGAGGACGGGTGAGGCTGCCAGCAAGAGGAGCAGTATCGTCATGCACAAATATTTGGTTTTCATACTGTTCATGCTCCATGATTTTCGGGGTTATCTCGTCTCACCGATTGATTTGCTGCCGCTTTTTTCGGCAGCAAGGGACTTCACGAGCGATTCAAGCTCGCTCACCCGCTTGGTGAGCTCTTCGTTCTTCCTGGTCAGCTCCTGTATCGCCGCAAGCGCCACGCCTGCCGGGTCTATGGTCGATATATGCTTGTCATCATTTCCAAGGTGGAACAGACCGTAGAAATCCTGTGCCATCGGTCCGATATGCCGGATGTCTTGGCTTTCTCCCTTGTAGTTCCACATGCTTATGGGCAATCGTTCAATCTTGATCAATAGCTCCTTTCCATCTACCGCCGTGAAGTTCTCTTTCTTGTTCCTGTCCGATGCATTCGTCCACGTTCCTCCGATCGTAAGATATGCGCCATTACCGTTGCTGCTGTTGGTCCCAACCTCAATGGCATGGCCAGCGGCAGCGTCTACACCAAAGCCCCATCTGTTGACGATGACATTTCCGAAAACCATAGTGTTGCTCGCGTGGACAGAGGCAGAGTCGCCGATTGCAGATGCATTGGTAATAGCCGCGCTGCCATAGGCGTCAAAGCCAACATACGTATTATCCCTTCCTGTAGTGTTAAACCAGCCAGTAGAGCAGCCAAGAAAGGTGTTGTTGCGTCCGGTCGAGTTGTTGTAGCCAGCATCCGCGCCAAAGAACGAGTTCTGACTCTGCGTGGTGTAATATCCGGCAGAGTAGCCAAAGAATGAGTTGCCGTCTGCATTACAGGAGAAGCCAGCCTGTGAGCCAAAATATGAGTTGGTGACACCCATTTGATTTGAAAAGCCGGCATCACGGCCGAAAAAAGAGTTTTCAATACCGATGAAGTTGGATCTGCCAGCACGACTGCCGACGAACGTGTTGCCTTCTACACCCGCATTGGAGTAGCCTGCACTGTCGCCGACAAAGCAGTTGGCGGATCCGCCGGTACCAGTAGCGGCCCCCACAGAAAGGGTCGTCCACGAATTTGAGAGCACATTTGCACCGCCGATCTGGTATGCCATCAGTGTGTTGATGCTCCTGGAAAATCTTTTTGCTCCGCCAATATCCTGGTCGCTGGTCAGGTCAACAAAGTTCTGCGTGCTTGAACCCGTACCGCCGTTAGCAACTGGTACTATCCCGGCGACATTCCGTGCTGCGTCGGCAGTGTCAGAATACGGGGCTTTGAACGAAGGTTGAACGTCAGAGCGCTGTATGGTACCGTCAAAGATCTTTGCACTAGTAACGATGTTGTCCGGGATCGTTCCTGCTATGCGGGAACTGTCAATATATGAGATTCCCGGAGCTGCTTTTGCGTAGTCCGCGGTATCGGAAGCTCTAGCCCGCAAAGCATACGGGGCACATGTAAGCCGAGTGCGGGGGGACAAAATCTCCCCGCCCACCTCTACCTCGAGCCAGTACGGAGCGGTGAACGACAGCGATGAAACATCAAGAACGACACTGTACACCCCGCGTGTGACCTGCACGCCTGCAAAAATCTGCTTCAAGAGTGGGTTAGCTGCCGTGGAATCGGAGAAAATCCTGAACGTCATCGGCAGCGTCGCGGTCACACCAACTCCGGTGGTGCCGGCAAGGTATCCCTGGTATGATATGATCTGAGGAACCTGTGCTTGTACCGTCAACGTAAGACAGCAAAAACAAAACCACATGAGTGAGCGCTTCATGGCTTACCCCTTCCTTTTATTTTTTGTTGTTGGAGGATTTATTAGATCACGTATGCAATGAATTGTTGTCGTAATTCACCGGGCGATGGGGGGTGTACAAGAGAAAAGAATAACACAGAAAGCAGGACGTAGCAATCTATCCATAGCGACCTTTGCTGAACGAACAAATTGGTTCAATTCAATATCTCGACAAGGTTCTAAGAAATGTCACCCCTTGCCAGATCGGTCTGCTCATTTATGATGTGATGAGCGGAAAGATAGTATGAAAACCTAAGGCCCTTCCTGCGGGCCCTCCAACGAATGCAAACATAATAAACAATTCAGGAAAGATTGTCAAGCCTCTGCCCGGGGGAGTACACATTGCGGATAGGATGGTATGAATTGCGGCTGCAAGAGGCAGAAGGCTTGGACGCGACAGCAAGATGGGGATGGCGTGGACGGGATATCCGCCAAAATGATTTCGCCAAGTTACTATCAATCCCGCGACAGAGTGCGGGACTTCTGCTGAAGTGATTTTATCACTTGAGCATCAGCATTTTCTTCGCGGAAACATGGCTGTCGGTGACAATTCTATAATAGTAGACTCCGCTGCCCAGTGAAGCGCCATCCACAGTCACATGATAGTAATGCCCGGGCTCTGCGACGCCACCAAATAATCTCATGATCTCCTCACCGAGCACATTGTAAACCTTGACGGTCGCGCGTTCCTGTTTCTCGACGCTGAACTCGATAACCGTTGTCAGGTTGAAGGGATTGGGGTAATTCTGACGGTCGTGAAGCCGGCATCCCCTCCTTTCTAACGCTCAACGTAGAACCCGTAGTTATCCACATCGCTCAGGACAGTCCACTCAAGCAGCACACCTGCGCTAACGGATTTTCCCGTGAACGAGGCGATCAAAACCGAGAGCGGCGTATCCGATATTGGTCTTCGCCACACGCCGTTATCGGTTCCTGCAAAAACATTTGTCCGGTCGGTGTAAAAACAGTAAACGATTGAGCGGCGCCTGTCATTAGGACAACTGCGGTAGGATTCCAGAGTTTCTACAAATCAAAGGAAGCAGGAAGCATCAAAGGAGTGTGTCAACATCCCACTTGTGCATTTCTTTCAGCGACTTGTAATCCGTCAGGTCGTACTGGATAGGCGTGACTGAAATGTAATTATTCATCACCGCGATCTGGTCGGTATCCTCCGAGTAATCGACAATTTCGAGCTTGCCCGTCAACCAATAGTATTCTTTATTGGTTGGATCGCGGCGAACGTCGAACGTATCACCCCACCGCGTTTTTCCCTGTCGTGTTACGCGAACGCCGCGAATGTCTTTTTCTTTCAACGGGGGGACGTTCACATTGAGCAGAGTTGCCTTCGGCAGGCCTTTTTTCAGGATAAACGCCGCCAGCCTGCGGGCGAATTTTGCCGCGAAGCGGAAATCAGGCTTGTCGTAGGTCGTCAGCGAAACCGCGATGGACGGAATGCCGAGGACGGTCCCTTCCGTCGCCGCAGACACCGTGCCCGAGTAAATTATGTTGATCGCTGTGTTCGAGCCGTGGTTGATGCCCGAGACCAAGATATCCGGTTGTTTTGGAAGGAGTGTGTGGGCGGCAAGTTTTACGCAGTCAGCGGGCGTCCCTTCAACGGCGTATCCGAAGAATTTTCCGTTCTTGACAAACTTGCTCACGCGCAGCGGGTAATTCATCGTGATGGCATGCCCGACAGCGCTTTGCTGTTTGTCCGGAGCGACAACCGTGACCGTACCGAGCTTTTTCAGCTCGTGCACCAGCGCATAAATGCCCGGCGCGTCAATTCCGTCATCATTTGAAACGAGAATTCGCGGAGATCTTGATATGCGTTTCATAAGGGCACGGGGATGTTTCAAGTCGGATCGGCCGGACTGTTATCCAAATTCACAGATCCACAATCCGAAATCGGCAATCCGTCCCGCACTCCGTTCGGGATTTCCGCTTCGCTCCAACAATCCGAAATCGTTTCATTAGTAGCTTTCCTTGCCCGACGGAAAGTGCTTCGACTTCACATCCCCGATGTATTTCCGGAATGCGTCCCGCATCGTTTCGCCGAGCTCCGAATATCGCCGCACAAAACGGGGTTTGAATTCCTCGGTCAAACCGAGCATGTCGTACACCACGAGCACTTGCCCGTCGCACGAGGGCCCCGCGCCGATACCGATGGTCGGGATTGGAATGGACTCAGTAACCTTCCTTGCAAGCGCCGCCGGAATTTTTTCAAGCACAATCGCGAACACGCCCGCGTCGGCGAGAACCCTTGCATCATTGACAAGTTCTTTGGCTTCAGCCGGGGACTGAGCGCGCACTTCGTACGTGCCAAACTTATTGATCGCCTGCGGCGTCAGTCCGAGATGCCCCATAACGGGTATCCCGATTTTCACGAGATGCTTGACGATGTCGGCAATGTAGGCGCCGCCTTCAAGTTTCACTGCGCCGACGCCGACTTCTTTCATGATTCTCCCGGCGTTACGGACGGCATCATCGATACTTGTCTGGAACGACATAAACGGCATGTCGACTACGATCAGCGCATTTTTCACGGCACGCTTGACCGCCTTCGCGTGATAGATCATATCGTCGACCGTGACGGGCAACGTCGTTTCGTACCCCTGGACCACATTCCCGAGCGAGTCGCCGACGAGAATGATGTCGATTCCCACTTCATCGAGATTTTTCGCCACAAGAAAATCGTACGCGGTCAGCATCGCGATTTTCTCGCCGGTCTTCTTCATCATCATGACCGTCTTCGTCGTGACAACGCGCGGCTTCGCCGGAGACGATGCCTTCGGCGATCTGGATCCCTGGGAGCTTTTCATAGGAAAGTCCTTATGGACGTTAGTGAACTGAAGGTTGAAGCAATGCCGGGCTTTTCCCGGATTCCTCACTTTGCTCTTCTGAAAATACGACACCGGGCAAACGTTCAAAACCAAGTTTCACCGCGGCGGCGGCTTCTTCAAAGGTGACGTCTCTTCCCAGGATTGTTTCTGCGTCAATTGCCCGCGCTCCCAGCGAGTCACCCGCCTGCTGCTCGGGCGGACGGGAGAGGAATTCCATCAATCTCTGGTGCTGCGGGCCCAGAAGAAGCGAGCCGTGCTGGAGGACGACATCGCCGTAGCGCCGTTGGGCGCTTCCGAGGAGTTTCCGCCCGTTAAACTGAATCTCGCTTTTCGAAGAACTGGCAAAACAGGGAATCGAGGAAGGATTGCGGTACATCGCTTCGACGCTGTCCGTTGCATCGACGAGCCGCGCGTCGATACCGAGCACGCAAAGTCCGCGCAGTAGTGCTTCGTTGATCAAACGATAAATCTCGCGCAGCGTGCGATTCTCCGTTTTCATCACCACACTGTACGTGAGCTCGTGGGCGTGCAAAATCGCGCGTCCGCCCGTCGGGCGCCGGACGATGTCGACACCCGCCTCACGCAATTTTCGCGTGTCGAAATCATCCATCGATTGATTGTATCCGATGGAGATCGCCGGCGGATCCCACGCATACACCCGCAGAGTCGGGTTCCCTTTGCCCTTGAGGAGTCGGTCCGCGAGCGATTGATCGAGATCCATGTTGAACGCACCCGGATGAAAACCCGTGTTCAGGAAATCCCACGTCATTTCTTGAACCAAATAATTCCGCGGTTACTCCGTTCGATGAAATCAACGATCCGTTTCACTTCCTCCGTCATGGGAAGCTCCGCCCTGATCTTCGCGATCGCCTGGCTAACATTGAGATTTTCATGATAAATAAAACGGTAGGCCGCCTCGATGTTGCTGAGAACATCCGCCGGAAAATTGCGGCGCCGCAAGCCCACCATGTTCAAACCCTGGTACATGAGTGGCTCCTGACCCGCGAGGACGTAGGGGGGGACATCCTTCGAGACCCTGTAACCCCCTCCTATCATGGCGTGGCAGCCGACACGGACAAATTGATGGATCGGTACCATGCCGCCGACGACAACATAATCTTCGATCACAACATGGCCTGCCATATTCACCGCATTGACAAGGATAACGTGATTCCCGATGGAACAATCGTGGGCGATGTGCACGTAGGCCATGATGAAGCAGTGATGACCGATCGTCGTTTTCCCACGCGCGCTTGTCCCGCGATTGAGTGTCGCGTACTCCCGAACGGTCGTATGGTCTCCGATCTCGAGGGTCGTCTCCTCACCGTGGAATTTCAGATCCTGGGGAATGGTTGCAAGTACCGCGCCGTGATGGATGCGGCACTCCTTCCCGATACGACTTCCGTTGGCGATCAGGGCATGGGAGCCGATGTGCGTGTCATGACCGATCACGACGTTGTCCTCAATAACGGCAAACGGACCGACGACGACATTATCGCCCAGTTGGGCCTTCGGGCTTACGGAGGCATGAGGGTCGATAGAAATGCTCACGGCGATTCGTGGTCCATGTTACGAATTTGAAGTCGGCTGCTTCTGAGATTGAAGCCGTTGTGACTCTTCCGGCGGCGCGGCGCCATTATCGCGGTCGACAATCACCGCGCTGAGGTCCGCTTCCGCGACAAGGATGCCGTTGACGAAAGCTTTCGCATGCATCTGGGCCATCGTGGCACGCCGGGCCTGCATGACGACTTCCATGATCAACTGGTCGCCGGGGACGACGGGCTTCCTGAATTTCGCATTATTGATACTCGTGAACATGGCAAGTTTCCCGTCTGGATTCTCCACACCGTTCAGGAGAAGAACCCCTCCGGTCTGCGCCATCGCCTCGATGATGAGTACCCCGGGCATGACCGGCTTTCCCGGAAAATGTCCCTGGAAGAACCATTCATCGTGCGTGACACTTTTCACTCCGACGATCTTCTCATCAAGCGCGAAATCGACGACCTTATCGACGAGGAGGAACGGATACCGGTGTGGGAGAATCTTCTGGAGTGCGTTGACGTCGAATACAACGCCCTCGATCTTCTCGAACTGAAATTTCTTGACGAGCTTCTTCTGGAGATAGAGCTTGCGAATCTTCTTCGCGAACTCAACATTGCTCGCGTGGCCCGGGCGCGCGGCGAGGATCTGTGCCTTGAACGGAACGCCGATCAACGCCAGGTCGCCCATCACGTCCAGGAGTTTATGCCGGGCCGGCTCGTTCTTGAATCGAAGCGGCCGGTTGTTCAATATTCCGCTCCTTCCCATCACGACGGCCTCGGTAATGCCGAGCTTCTTGGTGATGCGCCCGATCCTGTCATCGGGAATGTCCTGGTCGACGATGACGATCGCGTTGTCGAGAGTGCCGCCCCGGATTAGTCCCTGAGCATGGAGCGACTCGACTTCATGAAGAAAACAGAACGTCCGGGCGGAAGAGAACTCGTCGACAAACTCCTTTTCAAGATTGAAGAGCCCCGTATGCTGACTCCCCAGCGCCGGATTTTGGTAATCGATCATCACCGTAATGCGGTAATCGTCGGTCGGCAGGGCTACGATGTCGACACCGTTCTTTTCGTCGATATAGCGGACCGTCTGGTCGATGATGAGGTAATCTTTGGGAGCGTTCTGCGTCTCAAAATCCGCTTTGAGAAGTGCATCAACGAAATCTTTCGAGCTGCCGTCGCAGATTGGCGGCTCGATATTATCCAGTTCAATGACGATATTGTCGATCTGGAGACCGACGATCGCGGCCAGGACATGTTCGACCGTGTGCACTTTCGCCTCACCGACGCGGAGCGTCGTTCCGCGCGCAACCTCATCGACAAGGTCGACCAGCGCTGGTATTTCCTGCGGGTCGGGAAAATCGGTGCGCCGGAATTTGATGCCGTAGCCGACGGGAGCGGGTTTGAAAGTCACTTTCGTCGTCACGCCGGTGTGCAGGCCCACGCCGCTCATTGATACCGGCCGTTTGAGTGTCCGCTGCTGTACAAGCATAAGGTCGCTTCCTCTTATTCAAACATGTTTATGTTCGTGGACTTGCGCCTCGAGCTCTTCAAGACGCTTCTTCAGGTCGCGAATCTCCACAAGAACCTCCGGGAGCTGACGCAGGGCGCCTTCCATCCGCCGCGCCTGGTGGACTTCCTTCGCAGGAGTGGCAAAATATGTCTTCCCGGGTTCCGCTAGTGTTTTTGAGATCCCGGATTGGGCGCCGATGGTTGTGCGGTCGGCAACCTGGAGGTGTCCGGCGATACCGACCTGTCCTCCAATCATGCAATTCTTTCCGACCTTCGTGCTGCCGGAGATCCCCGTTTGCGCCGCGATGACGGTATCTTCCGAGATAACAACATTGTGAGCGACTTGAATGAGGTTGTCGAGTTTCACGCCCCTCTTGATCCGGGTTTCACCAATCGTGGCGCGGTCGATCGCGCAGTTAGCGCCAATTTCAACATCGTCTTCAATGACCACGATTCCGCGCTGCGGTATTTTTTCATAGGTGCCGTCCTGTCTCGGCGCAAACCCGAATCCATCGCTGCCAATCACTGTTCCGGAATGGATGATAGCTCTCTTCCCGACCCTGCACCGGTCCCTGACCGTCACGTTGGCATACAGGAGCGAATCACTCCCGATCTCCACATCATCATACAAAACGACGCCGGGATGAAGAGCCACATTGTCGCCAACCTTGCACTGCTTCCCCACATGGACATTCGCTCCAATCGCAACGCCGTGCCCGAGAGTCGCGTTATCTGCAACCACAGCTGTCGGATGGATGCCGCGGGCTAAGGGCTCCGCCGGCGGATAGAACACCTCGATGAGCTTCAGGAACGCGAGATACGGGTCATCGACCCTGACGAGATGAACCGGCGATGACCGTAACGCAAGCTCACGAAAGACGGAATCGCGAGTCACGAGGACAGCGGAGGCGGAAGTAGTCGCGAGATACTTCGCGTACTTAGGATTGGCCAGAAATGTAATATCGCCCGCGCCGGCTTCTTCGATCTTGGACAGGCGTTCAATCTCAAGATCGCCGTTACCTTCCACCTTGCCCTGTACGATGCCGGCGACTTCGGTCAGCTTCATGTTACTTGTTGAATGTCTTCAAACGCTCAAGAACCTTTTCCGTGAGGTCGTACTTGTCGTTTGAGAACATGAGCAGAATTTCGCCGCTCTTGTCGAAGATATAATCATAGTTATCTTCTTTGGCGATGTCTTGCAGGACTTTGAAGATCTTGTTCTGGACAGGCTTCATCAACTCATTCTGCTTCATGAACAATTCGCCGTTTTGGCCGAACTTCTTCGTGCGAAAATCGACGATCTTTTTGTCCATGTCCTGCAGCTCTTTCTCCGTTTCCGCCCTCATCTGGTCGGTGAGGATGAGTTTCTTCTTGTCGTACTCCTCATACTTCTTCTGCCAATCATTCTGCATTTTCGCGAGCTGGTTCTGCCATTCCGCGACGACATTGTCGAGTTGGTGCTGGGCATCCTGTGCTTCCGGCAGCCGGTCCATGACGGACGAAGAGTTGAACCACCCGATTTTTTGTTGTGCCGACATCGTGCTCATACCGAGCATGACAAGAGCGCCGGCCAGTATGTACTGTGCGCAGCTTTTCATATTTTAGTCACCTTTCGGAGTTTCTTTTTCCAGACCTTTTCCCCTTTTCAGCCAATCAATAACTTCGTGCGTGTAATCGTACTTTGCATCGCCATAGAGAAGGACCAGAACCTGCTCGTTGCGGTCAAAAACAAACTGAAGTTTTTCATTTTTCGCAACTGCCTCGATAACCTTCATGACTTTCTTCTTGATCGGGGCAAGCAAGGAATCCGTCAGGCGGGCCAACTCGCCATCCTGGCCAAATTTCTCTTGACGGAACTGGACGCCCTTTTGTTCGAGCGCGACAAGCTCCTCTCGCTGGTCACGTTTTGCCTGGTCACTAAGCATCGATTCTTTCTTCTGAAACTCTTCATATTTCTGCTCCAGGTCCTTGCTCTTCTGCTCAAGCTCGGACTGCCACTGCTTGCCGAGGCCGTCGAGCTTTTTCTGAGCATCCTGGGCTTCCGGATACTCCTGGAGAATTTTCGCGGAGTTGACATACCCGATCCTCGGCGATTGCGCGTACACTGCCGCCGTGAGAAGCACGGACAGCACAACAATGACGCAGGGACTAATAATTTTTTGTATCACGGTAGTTCCTTTTCATGTTAAGTTGAATTATGGATGAATTGATTAAAAACCTTTTCCGAATTGGAAATGAAACCGCCATCCGTCCGCTTTTCCGTTCGTCGACAGGACGTGGTCGGCGCCGTAGCCATAATCAAATCCCACGAGCCCGATAGGATTGATGAGGAGCCGCGCGCCGAACCCGTACGACCGCTTCAGGTCGAACAGATCCGCATGGTCGAAATCCGCGAAGACGTTTCCGCCCTCGATGAATCCCAGCAAATAAATCGGCATCGGGTTCAGGGTCAGTGCGAACCGGAGCTCGGCGGTATGCTTCACCATCACATTACCCCCGATTTCCCTTCCCTGCGCGTCCTTGGGGCCGATCGATCGATCATCGTATCCACGGAGCGGCGTCGTCGCAATATAGCCAATCCCCGTTCCACCCATGAAGAATTCTTCGAGGTAGGGAATGTTGGCGTCTTGCCGAAAACCGTCGATGTACCCGAGCGATGTCGACGTGTAGAGGACAAGACGGCTCGACCCCGCGACCGGCGTAAAGAATTCCGCGTTGAAAAGCTCTTTGTGGTAGGCGACATTCCCGGGGAGCAGCGGCGGCCCGGAGAGATCTATCGACAACGCGACGATGGATCCGATAGTCGGAAAAATTGGGCTGTCGGTGCTGTTGCGAGAGATGGTCTGGTTGACGCTGTACTGCGTTGTTTTGCCGAGCTGGTACAGCAAGATGCCGCCATTGTCGTGAACATCGTTGTCTTGATATCGCACTGTCCAGTCAGCCCGGAAGTAATCGTCGGGCCACTTCAGCTGCCTGCCGAGTCGAACGGAAACTCCCATCTCTTCCAAATCGACACCATAGATTTGCCGGGTGTCGAACAGGCTAACTCCGAGCGTTGTCGGTGTATTATTGAGCCACGGCTCTGTGAAGCCGAGCGAGAACGTCCGATACCGCGCGCCCTCGCCAAATTGCCACTGAAAACTCAGCATCTGTCCGGCACCCCCGCCCAACGGATCCTTCAGATCGAAATTACTAATGGTAAATCCGATTGCACCGGTTACTCCAAACACGCCGCTGTACCCGACCGAGGCATTCACGTTGTCGCTCGATTTCTCCTCTACCTCGTACGTCAGGTCGACGGTCTTATCGTCCACAATCCTGTAATCTGGCTTGAGCTTTTCGGGATTGAAATAATTAAGCTGCGAAAGCTGGCGTAGACTCCGCATGATCGCAGCTCGGCTGAAATAATCCCCGGGTTTCGTCTTCAGCTCTCGCCGGATCACATAGTCATGAGTCTTAGTATTCCCTTTGATGTCGACTTTCCCCACGCGGAACTGATTGCGCTCAAGGACGTGAATTGCGATGTCCAGACAGCCGCTCCCGGGAAGGGTGTCGGTCCGGCCTGCATTGCCGCCGAGCGCCGGCATGGCGCTTGCGCTATCGCAGCGGATGCGGATAAACTCGGGCTCAAGACTGAACATGAGGTACCCGTTATCGAGATACAACGACGCGACGTCGGCTTGGTCGGGACTGTTCCGCAAATTCTGGTCGAACCGTTCCTGGTCGAAGACATCTCCGGAATGGAACCCGAGGCGCTCCGTGAGCACTTCGGGCTTATAAACCGTCGCGCCGTCCCACGTGATGGAACGAACTTTGTATTGAGGACCTTCGCGAACATTGATGAGCACGGAGACCTTCTTCTTATCCGGACTATACCAGGTTGAATCGGATGAGATCTCAGCGTCGAGATAGCCATGCTTACGATAGTACTTCAGGACGCGATCTTTATCGTCTTCGAACTTCTTTTTTTCAAGCTTCGGCCGCGACCAGAACTGCCACCATGACTTCTCCTTCGTGTCATCCATGGCTCCTTTCAGGTCATCCTCCGTGATGGCGACATTGCCGGCAAAATGGATTTTGTCGATGGTCACGCGCGGTCCCTCATCGATGTCAAGTTTCAGGATGACCCGGCTTGATTTGCTGGAGTCGTCTTTCACCGTTTCCGACTTGATCTCCGCCAGGAGGTGCCCTTCTTCCTCATACATTTTCTTGACGGTCTGCAGAATGCGATTGACGTCATTCGGGGTGAGAATCTGTCCCTTGACGATAGAAATCTTCTTATTGATGTCATCCTGACTGATGTCGTCTGCGCCATGAATGTCCAGGTGCGAGAGTCTCGGATACTCCGCCAGCTTGATGAGCAGGTATGCTCCATTTTCCACTTTGCGTTCGACAAGAATCCGGATATCGGAAAAGATCTTCAGCGACCACAATCGCGTGATCGCCTGGCGCACCTGTTCGCCGGGGACCGTGATTTCATCGCCCACTTTCAACCCGGACCGTTCAATAATCGCACTGGGTTCGGTGCCGCTTTGCGGATCATTCCCTTCAACAGAAACGCCGAGAATTTTGTACGTCTCGCCCTTCGCTTGTTGTGCACATACGCCGCTACGCGAGAGGAGTATTCCTACCAGGAGAAAGATGAATGGACGTAAGATGCTTTTAACTTGATACACTTTTGATGAGTTTTCGAATGTATGTCTCTTTGTGCTGGCCGGATGGAAGTTGTTCGCTCACCATTCCGAAGCGCCGCTCGCGCCGCTGGAATTCCCTGATCGCCTTGTAGAGCTCTTTACGGCGGAATTCCGGCCAGTAACAATTGCTGATGTAAATCTCCGCGTACGCAAGCTGCCAGAGGAGAAAATTGCTGATACGAAATTCCCCGCTCGTCCGAACCATCAAGTCCGGGTCGGGAACGTTGCTCAGCGACAGATACCCGGAGACGAGCCGGTCGTCGACCTGTTCGGGCGAGAGTTTATCTTCTTTGGCATCGGCCACAATCTTCTTAACGGCGTTCGTGATATCCCACCTTCCACTGTAGCTCAACGCGAGATGAAGATTCAACCCCGTGTTCTGTTTCGTTTTCTCAATTGCGTCGAACAACTCGTCCTGGACTTCCTGAGGCAATGCCGAGATCTCTCCGATGGCATGGACGGACACGTTGTTCTGGTGTAGTTTATCCGTCTCGTCGCGGAGCGCGCGCATGAGGAGACGCATCAGCAGGGAGACTTCCTCCTTTGGCCGCTTCCAGTTCTCCGTGGAGAAGGCATACAACGTAAGATGCTTCACACCGAGTTGACCGCATGCCTCCACGGTGTCGCGGACGGATTCCACCCCCTCGTTATGCCCCGCGATCCGGGGCAAGCCGCGCTGCTTCGCCCACCTGCCGTTCCCGTCCATGATCACGGCGATATGCACAGGGATGTTCCCGCTCTGCATCAAGTCCTCTTGCAACTTCTTATCCGAACCCGTCGCATGCTTGACGCCGCGAGTGCTCACCTTTGTATTCCTGCCTTATCGATGGAATATTCGCTGAATTGTAATGAAAATTAACTGAAATTTCAACGAAAGTCAAGGAAAGTAAGTTCCGCCTTGCGGAAGCCTAATGAACCTCCCGATCCCGGGCCGTTGCGATAAATTGCCGTATCCGTTCCTTAAAGATCGCGCGGTCAAATTGTTGAGCGTGGGACCGAATGGAATCGGGGTTGAAGGCCGATTTTCCCAAACCGCGTACTGCGTGCTCCAGGCTCTCTGCCGTCCGCTCCCGGAAGAGGATGCCCGTCGTGCCATCGACGACGGTTTCCAGCGCACCTCCCTTCGCAAAGGCAATGACGGGTTTCCCGGTCGCCATCGCCTCCACAGGGACAATTCCAAAATCCTCTTCCCCCGGAAATATCAACGCCCTGCACCTCTCAAAATACGAGGGAAGATATTGGTCATCGACCCAGCCCAGAAATTCAATATTCTTCCCTGCTATCGACTGCAGTTTTTTCCGCTCCGCCCCCGTGCCAATGATGACCAGCCTTTCACCGAGCCGGTTGAATGCCTCCACCGCCAGGTCCACGCGCTTATACGGGACGAGCGCCGAGACGATCAGAAAGTAACCTTCATCCTTTCCCGACACCTTGTAGCGTGCAACATCGACCGGAGGATAAATCACTGTCGCGTCGCGATCATAAATTCTCCTGATGCGCTCCCGTACGTTTTGGGAAATCGCGACGAAGTGGTCGACGTCCCGGGCGGTCCGTCGATCCCACCGGCGAAGGTAATTGACAAACATTTTCATTGCCAACCGGTTGGTGAGCGACGACCTCCCGGGACCGAAGTATTCATCATACTGGTCCCAGATGTAGCGCATGGGGGTGTAGCAATAGCACACATGCAAGGCATCGCTTCGCACCCGAACACCCTTCGCGGCGGCATGGCTGCTGGAAATCACAACATCAAAATCCTGGACGTCCAATCGTCCGACGGCCGCCGGGAACAGCGGCAGGTAACGCTGGTATGCGCTCTTCCCGAAAGGTAGTTTTTGGATGAACGAGGTCACGATCTTCATTCGCTCGATTGTCGGAGAAAGAGCGCCTTCGCGATGCACGAGAGTGAAAAGAGTTGCGTCCGGAAACAATTCGCAGAGAACTTCAAGAACCTTCTCTCCCCCGCGCATCGTGACCATCCAATCATGAACGATGGCAATTTTTCCTGGCGTCTTCATACGGGATGAAAATATACAAAGAACGGCCTCGTATTCAAAACGCCCGGCGGGGAGTCTCAGGGAACGCGCCAGCGAACAGAGGGCAATGACTCGGTTTGAACCGTATCGTCCACGCCCGACCCACTCTTGTACTCTCCCCCTTGCGATTAGAGAATTTAACGCACAGGACGCAGAGAAAAGATGCGCAGAGTTCGCTAAGGGTACGTGCGTGATAATTAGAGCACTTTGCGGTTAAATATCTTATCGTGCTACGAGCGGGAAGACGGAAGGTGGGGTGGGCACAGCCATCAAAAACGAAAATGACGCACCGTCGAACACGCGGGAGAGTTGACTCCAAGACCATCTCTCCGTATATTGCATATAATATCTCAACGACTGCACGATGAGTCTTCTCCTTGCACTTGCAACGGCTCTGTTTGTTTTTCTTTTGAGCGTCACCGTCGTCCTCTTCATTGTGGGGCCGACGATCCTGCTCCAACCCCGCCGGCGAACCGCCGACTTTTACCGGACGTTGGGACAGCCGCTCACTCCCACCGATGCCGGATTATCGTATGAAGAAATCAACATCATCGTTGACGGGGATGTCAAGCTGAACAGCTGGCTCATCAAAGGTTCTCCTCCCGTCAGGGGGACGATCATTTATCTGCACGGCGTTGCCGATTGCAAGATCGACGGCATCCGGCTTGCGAAATTGCTTCACGACAATCATTACAATGTTTTCCTCTACGACTCTCGCCGTCACGGACTGAGCGACGGGACATACTGCACGTATGGCTACTACGAAAAGTACGACGTTTCAAGGGTCATCGACTACCTGGAAACACGGTCGGACCTGACCCTCGGGAAAGTCGGCGCGTTCGGCACATCGATGGGCGCGGCGGTGGCGATTCAGGCGGCCGGAATCGACGATCGCATCAGTGCGGTTGTCGCCGAGAATTCGTTCGCGACGCTGAGAACGATTTTCGACGATTACCAGAAACGTATGATCAAACTGCCCCTGCATTATCTTCGCAACATCGTCATCAAGCGATCCGAGCTGATGGCACATTTCAAGGCAAATGACGTGTCCCCGCTCGAGGTCGTCGGCCGTATCGACATCCCCATTCTCTTCATTTACGGAACCGACGACCATCTCATCAGCCACAAATATTCGTTGATGTTGCATGAACGCAAGCGAGAACCGAAAGAACTTTTCCCGATCGAACAGGCGAGGCATAACGACACATGGGCAATTGCCGGTGAACGCTATTCACGCACATTGTTGAATTTTTTTGAGAAGTATCTGCGATGAAACTCATGAGTTTGATGGTACTCAAAAGGGAAGCTGCGGATGAAATCAGTTATCCGAACTCACCCTGTGGTCCCTCTCTAAACTTAGAGAGGGACGTTGGCTCTCCAAATGCTCCCCTTCTCTTGGTTAAGAGAAGGGGCTGGGGGATGAGTTCCGAAAATCGCATCATGAGAGTCCTTTGTTCCCTTCCATCCATACCATCGATCATAAGCGTCTTTTCTCTCGTCCTAGCAACCTTCCAAACGAATTTTGCCCAGCCGGATTTCTCCCAGGAGAACGCGACACAAATTCTGAAAGTTCTGAGTGTCGACATCGGACCCCGGCCGATGGGTTCTTCCGCTGAACACAGAGCGTTGGAATTTGCCGTCCGGAAATTCATTGAGTACGGATGCGATACCGCCTATATCATGCCGATGAATCACTCCTCACGAGCCATTACCACCAGCGGCATCGCCGTCGGGATCAAACGCGGTGCGAACAATCGGATGATTTGTATCGGGGGCCATATCGACTCCGCGGGACCCGAAGTTCCAGGGGCGGATGACGACGGCTCGGGGGCTTCCGTCGTCATTGAGCTCGCGCGGGTTTTCGGGAAAAGGCAAATGCAATCAACGCTGCTGTTCTGCTGTTTCGGAGGCGAGGAACAGGGACTTGAAGGGTCCAGGTACTTCGTCAACCACTTTGCCGGCATCGACAGCGTTGTTCTCATGCTCCAGACCGATATGGCAAACGGAGTCGGCGTTATCGACATCGACCCGGACACGCACGGGGCGAGCGCCCCGCAATGGCTGACACGAGCCGCCATAGAAGAGTTCTTCAAACTCGGTTACAGCGGTCTCCGGTATCCGACGCACTTCTTTTCCTTCAATTATGCCTCACCGAGCGGTTCCGGCTCCGACCACGAATCGTTTCTTCATGCCGAGATTCCCGCGATCGACTTCACGACCGACGTAAGCAAACCAATCCACACACCGAGGGATAATTTTGAGAACTTTGACCCTCGCGGATTGAAGCGTTCCGGCGATGTCGTTCAAAAACTCACGGAGCGATTCGACGGAGGCGCCCCCGACCGGAAGACCGGGCAGTACTGGCTCTTGCTCACCGGGCCGACACCCCTCTTTCTTCCACTCTGGGCCTTATGGCTATTTGCCGCTGCGAGTATCCTGCTGGGGATCATTGCCTTCGCCGACGTTCGCCGGCGGCGTGAGCCGCCCGACAGCCCGGACCGCATCCGCTGGTCGGGAATGAAAATGATCCTATTTACACTGTGTGTCGTCGCCTGCGCCTGGTTCTCATCCGACCTTGTCGGCTTCATCAAAGGAATTCGCCATCCGGCAACCTCAGACCTTCCGTGGTTCGAGCTGCTCGCTGCCGCCGCGCTCGTTTTTGGAATATGCCTCACCGGACAGCTGGCGCGCGTGCTTACTCTCTCTCTCTGTCCGTATGTTTTCTTCAAACGGACGGCTCTGTGGCTGACGGCCCTTCTCATCCTCTCGATGTTCCTCGGCGTGAAAGTCGTTCTGTACCCGGCATTCGCGCTCTTCTTCTTCAGCGCTGCCATGCTGAACAGACATTGGATCCCCAAAGTGATATTCGCTGTAATAGCGCCGCTCGGATTCGTCTTCCTTCTCTTCAGTGAGTGGTTCGGTCTCATAGTGCACAGCTTTGCCGGAATGCCGCCGGTCAGTTCCGCCGTCGCATTCGGGGTCAACGCAGGAGTAATCCTCTTCTATTCACTTTTTCTCCTGCCCATTCTCAATGGGTTTGTTGCCCTTGCCCGCGACACCGCCCGCCTGCGGACTGCCGGCACCTTTCTGGCGTCGAAAAAGACGCTGGTTGGTTCGCTGGCGGTCTGCACTGCTCTCTGTGTGTATCTTGTTCCACGACCGACGTACAACGAACTTTGGTACCGGGATGTTTATGTGAATCAGCAGGTCGACCTGCGGAAGCATTCAAAAGAAATTTCGATCGAAAGTCCCGAGTATCTCACCGGCATTCGAATTCATTACGGATCTTCCGACACACTGATCGCATCGAAAACGCAGACAGCGACTCTGATTCCCGGACCTGACTTTGATACGACGTGGCTGGCGGTTACACGGAAAGAGCAAATGCGCCAATCCGGAGACACCTGCTTCTTCGACGTCAAGTTGTCGCTCGCCTCAAAGCTCAGACCCTACACAGTGAGCATTATCTACTCGACAGGAAAGGATGAGATTCCGGGCTTCACGAGCACGACATTCTCTACGGGAGAACGGCCTGCGGGAAAAGGTGAAGAAAGGGTGTTTCGATGGTATTCATTTCCGGACACGAACATCACCATCCCCGTTCAATTCGCGGTGGTGGGAAGTGACAGCGTGGGGGAAAAAATTGAGGTGACCTACGATACCCTGGCCAGCCCGATGCGGTGCGAGCGGGAATTGACCTCGTTCATCCCCCGCACGCGCACTGTGGATGGGCATTTCTACAAGAGATGGCCTTGACGGTCATTTGAGGGACTGGTTATCGAAGGTCAATATGTGCATGAGACAAATTCTTTCCGTCGTACTGACGACGTGTTTGCTTATCAGTTGCAATAACAATGGCACTGGCCCTCAATACTTCGACGTTCAGCTCACTGCCGACGATGTTGGTGTAACGGAAGCGTGGCTCAGGCTCCAGATCGCTCCTTCCGTGCACCATAATGCACTGCGACTCACACTCGACGGCAGCTCAGTACTCACTGCGCAATACCTAGGGTTAGATACGGTTGTTTTTGTGAATTCTCTCCTTCCAAAACATTCATACACATTCAAGGCATATACACTATCTGATTCTGTAACAAATGATTCCAGCAACGCATTCACGGTTGCTACAATGGACACGACGAGCCATAACATCACATGGCAGATTGACACGTTAGGATATGGAAATGCGGGCGTGCTCTATGACGTCTTTATCTTCAGTGATACACTTGTCTATGCCGTAGGTGAGATGTACTTAGCGGATTCCACCGGACAGTTTAATACAATGCCGTATGGAATTGCCAAATGGGATGGGAAGAAATGGGGGCTAAGCCGAGTTTATGGAATGGGTCCAGAAGGAGGGAGCTACGCCTCCGATCTTGTGCCCGAAGGCGTATTCGTATCTTCCCCAAACGATATTTGGTTTGCGAGTGGGGGCACTTTTCATTGGGATGGACAAAGTAATAATGCAACTCCATATTGGATAAATCCATTTCCGGGCAACCCTAACCCGATTTGGGTACAGGGGCAATATGCCACCCGCTTGTATGCAACCTCCGTCACGAACCTATGGACGGTCGGACCAGCTGGGGGACTTGCCAGGTTCAATGGCTTGGCTTGGGAGAAAGTGGAGAGCGGAACAACAACTGACATTGACGACATCTGGGGAGCGAAAGACCCCCAGAACGGTACAACCAACATCCTCTGCGTTGTCTCAAGTAAATACTCGATCGGGGATAAGAGAATCTTGTCGATTGACTCAAGCGGAAGTATCAGCTCCTTACCTTGGACACCGCCCCACCGAATCAACACAGTTTGGTTCAAGACTTTCAAGAAGATTTTTGTCGGAGGCGGTGGACTTTATGTCGGGACAGACAATGTATGGAAGGAGGTACTCGACCTCCCGCCGTACTTTTCGACTCGTATCCGTGGCACGGCAATCAACGATGTTTTTGTCGTTGGGTCATTCGGTTTGTGCGGGCACTTCAACGGAATGACATGGAGGAATTATCCGGAAGCTGCCCTGCCCGAGGGGGAATATGAAGGTCTCAGCGTCAACCCCCATATGGTCATTGCAGTAGGATTCAGCGGGGGCCAGGCCGTCGTTCTGCGTGGATATCGAAAATGAAGAGCGCCTATATTGAAGAAGATAGTTGAATACATAGGACATGTAACAGGATGTACTATATCCCTTGTCATATGTAACAATTTTCGTTTTTCTGGTATATATAAAATGACGAAGTCAGTTTGGGAGAACTGGAGTACCGGAGAAATGGAGCATCAGGACAATGAGAGATTTTGAGATAATGAGATGTTGAGAGATGGATCCCAGGATTACCCTGATTTCCTATAATCGTGGGCATCCTTTAATCCGTTTAACCGTGGTTCAGACTTTTTGGCCTCACGTTGTCCGATTGCTTGTTCTCAAATCCTCCACCTCCTCACAGCTTGACATTCCCTCCGACCGATGAATCGATCACTCCCAACCGATTGCCCTCTCTGCTCGAAGTCGTTAAAACGACTCCGAACCTAAAGCTCTGTGTAACTAACCCACGACTTAAGTCGTGGGTTATGCACCACGAAATGCGGATTGCAAACCGTTTCAACGGTTTCACCAGAACGAGCGGTTATCTTGACCCAGGTACTTACCCAAATTCGAGTGACTAGGATGCCAATTTTTGCCTCGCGCCACCTGATAGCTTGCCAGTCTCCCCTGCCGCATTATTTCCATCCCTTGCGTTCACGAAGCGACGTGATATGTGCCACATGGTGCCGGCCATGCCAGGCGTACAGCGCCACCACCGTGTCGATGCTCATGAGCCCGCGT
This sequence comes from Bacteroidota bacterium, assembly GCA_049515655.1. GTDB lineage: Bacteria > Bacteroidota > Ignavibacteria > UBA10030 > SZUA-254 > JBEKTW01. Next base: position 100,598 of record JBEKTW010000001.1, on the reverse strand, counting down.
TCCGGGTGCCGCATCGTGCGGGCAAATTGCGATGTGTCCATTGACTGCAAACACATCACCCATCGCTTGTGGAGCGATTCGAGAAGGGATACCGACATTTCGATGGGTCCAGTACGACTGTCGTGAAGCTTGGCCCAATCTGCTTCATTGTACGGCTTGATAAGCGGCTCCTGCTCGGTCAGAGCAAGCTTGAGGCGGACATAGGCGTTGAGATGGCTGTCGGCCAGATGATGGACGACCTGCCGCACCGTCCACCCATCCGGACGGTATGGAGTATCGAGCTGGGAGTCGGTGAGACCGCTGACAGCTTTCCGGAGGTTCGTGGGCGCTTCCGAAATCTGGCGGATAAACTCCTTGCGCATTTTGTCATCGATATTCTCCGGCCGCTGGAATTTCCCGATGGGGTAGCGAAGATCAGTTGCGGAGTTGTCTGCGGGCATAGGCGTCATCGTGTGTATTCTCTCGTCATTCTGATTTCCATCCGGAATATTGTCTGATTTGTTTAGCACCAAGTCATAGATAAATTCGAAACACGAAATCCGAAATCTCAAACAAAATCCAAACTCAAAATCCAAAGATCAAAACACTCATTAGAGCAACATCTATTTTGATTTTTGGGAGGTCTTGGTTTAGGTGCTAACACTTCATGCCTGTTTAGAATTTAGATATTAAGATTTAAGCATTGTTTAGAGTTTAGATATTCGGATTTAAGATTTGCTTAGGACTCAGGTATTTGACTAAAGGATTTTTCACCATGAATCATGGCTCTCAATAACATCGATCATCAGCATCGATCTCTTGGATCGGAGACAATTCACTTCACATACTGCTGTTTTATTTCTGCACTCAGCGTCTCATTCATCGACCCCGTTCTGTAGCCCTGGAGGTCGAGGGTCACATAGGTGAAGCCGAGTGACTTGAGGTGGTCCACGATTTTTTCCCGGAGCCCGTTTTCAAAAAGGCGGGGAATTTCCTCGGGCGAGACTTCGATCCGGGCGGTCTTGTCATCGTGGTGCCGGACGCGGAATGAGCGGAAGCCGAGATCGCGAAAGAGCGTCTCGGCAGCATCAACCTTCATAAGATTCTCCTTTGTGATTCCAAATCCATATGGAAAACGGGAAGACAAACAGGCAAACGAACCCTTGCTCCATGTCGGCAGCCCCAGGGCCCGGGAAAGCTCCCGCACGTCCGACTTGGACATATTCGCCTCGAGCAAGGGCGAGCGGACGTTCTGTTCCGTCTTCGCCTTCATGCCGGGGCGAAAGTCGCCGATGTCATCGCTGATTGTTCCGTCGGCGATCCAGGCGATTCCGCGTTCTTTGCTGATGACGTTGAGCTTCGAGAATAGTTCGGTCTTGCAGAAATAGCAGCGGTCGACAGGGTTCTCTTTGAACTTCAGGTTGTCGGTTTCTTCAGTTCGTACAATTTCGTAGCGGGCTCCGAAGCTCTCGGCCAGCCGCACCGCTTCTTCGAACTCACGGGTAGGATACGTTTCGGATTTCCCGATGACTGCCAGAGCCCTGTCGCCGAGAGAATCCGTCGCAACCTTTATGAGCAGTGTGCTATCGACACCACCGGAATATCCGATCACGACGGAGCCCAGCTCTTTGAGAATGGATTGAAGACGGTGGTATTTCGATTCAAGTTGAGGAGTCATTCAGGCGTTAAAAGAACATTGCGTGTCTACGGGTCGAACAGATTACCCGGACGGATGAAGAGTCCGGCTCTGCACCGGACAACTTTCACCCGACATCATTTTCCGAGAATATTCGTGATCTCTTTTATGGAACGGACGCCCGGAAATTCCGTTTCGAAGAGTTTTTTCTTCTCAGGGTCGAGCTCGAACGCCGTCTTCAGGGAATCGAGCGCGTCGAACGTCTTGCGCATGAGAAACAATACCTTCGCACGGCTGTAAAAAGGGTCGGCCCATTTCGGATGAAGAGAGATGCACTTGTTGAACGCTTTCAAGGACTCTTTGAAGTAGCCATACTCGAGCAGCGTTTCACCCAGGTCGTACCATGCTTCGAAGTTCGACGCATCGTATCGAACAACCATTTTGTAGCTGATGAGCGCCTCGCGCCACTTACCGAGAGTATACGCCGCGTCGGCTTTCGCATACCACAACTCCGGATAATTCTTGCAGATCGAAAGCGCCTTTGTATAATCGTTGTACGCCTTCCGGTGCTGTTCGAGAGCGTCGTAGCAGCTCCCCCGGCCGTAGAAGGACTCACAGTGCTGCGGGTCGTACTTAATGGCCTGTGTGAAACATTTGATAGCTTCCTTGTACATGCTGAGCTCTTCGTAAGCGTTGCCCATGTTATGCCAGGCCGCGACGTCCTTCGGGTCGATGCGAATGGCTTGCTTGTAGCTTTCGACAGCATCATGGAGCCGGCCCATACTCGCGAAGGCGTTCCCTTTGTTGTACCAGGCATGACCGAAATCGTCTTTAATCGCGAGAGCCATGCCGTAGCTTTCGAGGGCCTTCGTATACTGCCCCATGCGGTTCAGGACAATTCCGCGATTGTACCACGCGATGTGATTGAACGGGTCGAGGTCGATATACGTATCGTAGGAGCGGACCGCATCGTCGTATCTTCCCAGAAGGTCATGACAAAATGCGAGCTCGTACCAGGCATCTTTATGATCGGGATTGAGGGAAAGGATCGACTGCAGCATCCCGAGCGCACCTTCCCATTGTTCCAGCTTCTCGAGTGTGATGGCCTTGCTGAACAGTGCCTCCTCGTTGCACGGGTCTCCCTCCAGCACTTTCTCATACGACCGGAGTGCTTCTTCGTGCTTTCCAAGATTATCGAGCGCAACGCCCCGGCTGAGTATCAGCTCGGTATCGACGGGGTTCATGCTGAGGCCTTTCTCAAAGCATTCGAGTGCTTCTTGATACCGCTGAAGATTGTTGAGAATGACCCCTTTCCTTTGCCAGGTATCGGCGCTAAACGGGATGTACTCCAGGAGAAGGTCGACGAAATGGAGTGCCTCTTCAAATTTATCATGCTCGAAATAGAACGCCACGATCTCCTCCAGCACCTCGATGTTGGTGGAACCGCCCCCGCTGTTCTTCAGCCGCTCCTTCAGTTCATTGATTTCATCATCAAAGTTCTTCTTCGAGCGCCCTGACTCTTCGGGTTCACCGTCTGCGTTTTCAAAATCAAACGAGTCCATTCATTCCTCAAAAATTACAGATCCCGATCTTGACGAATATTCATTTCAATATAAATAAAAAAACGAACAGAAGTCAAATAAGATCGTCATGAAGGTAATCCCAATCTTTGATTTTTGACAAGAAATGCGGTATATTTACAGTTCTAATGTGCGGATGATCGCAGAGAACGTCAAAAATATCCGTGATCGAATTGTTTCTGCGTGCGTGCGTGCGGGAAGACATCCCGATGAGGTGACGCTGGTCGCCGTTGCAAAGACGTTCGGAGCGGGAATGGTGGGGGAAGTACGGAACGCCGGCGTCGTCGATATCGGCGAGAATTATGTGCAAGATCTTCGCCGAAAACGCGAGGAATTGAACGATGAGAGAATTCGATGGCATTTCGTCGGACACCTGCAGAGGAACAAGGTGAAGGAACTGACATCATGGATTCACCTTATTCACTCGATTGATTCGAAGAGATTGGCGGAAGAAATATCACATCAGGCGGCAAAAGCCGGTCGTACGGTCGACATCCTGGTAGAAGTGAATACTTCAGGCGAACAGACAAAGTTCGGCGTCGCGCCCGAAGAAACGCCGACCCTCGTGCGAGAGTTGAAAGACCTGCCGTACGTTCACGTTGCAGGACTGATGACGATAGGCCCTTTCCTCCCGAACCCCGAGGACTCGCGTCCGGCGTTTCGCGCACTGCGACAATTGAGAGACCATCTTCAGGACAACGGGATTGAGATTCCGCATCTTTCGATGGGAATGTCGAACGATTTTGAAGTTGCCATCGAAGAAGGCGCCACACTCGTGCGAGTCGGCACGGCAATTTTCGGAAAGCGTGTAAAGCCTGATCACAACTGAAAGAGCACTACGATGAAATTGACACCGGTCGAAGTGAAGAAACAGGAGTTCAAGAAAGTGTTCCGGGGATACGACCCGGAAGAGGTGTTGGCCTTCCTGGATACCATCGCAACCGAAATGGACGAAAGCCTCTCCGAGCAGCGAGCGCTGGCGGACAGGGCCATCGAACTTGAAACCCAGTTGAAGGATTACAAGTCCATCGAGAAAGCAATTCAGCAAACATTAATGCAGGCGCAGGAGACGAGCGCGAAATCGATGGAGAACACGCGTCAGGAAGCGCAGCTCATTTTGAAGGAAGCCGAGTTGAAGGCGTTCCAGATGCTGGACAAGGCCAGGAACGACCTGACGGTGTTGAAGGAGCAGTTGACGATTCTCAAGGCAAAAAAGGATTCCATCGTCGCCCGGCTGAAGATGCTCCTTAATTCCGAACTTGAACTCATCAGGGCCCTCGAAGTCGATGAAGAGCTGCAAACGAAGAGTTCGACGGAACCGGAGGAACTTTCAAAAGAGAAGCAGGAAATTGAAGAGATTATCAGAAGTCTGGAGCAATAGGAACTGACCATGAGTGAATTGAGGCAACACATCGACGATGCGGTGGCGTACATCCGGAAGCATACCAGGATGCGCCCCGAGATCGGCATCATCCTCGGCACAGGCCTCGGCGGACTGGTCAAGGAGATCCGGAAAGAAATCGTCCTTGACTACGATGAGATTCCGCACTTCCCCGTTTCGACGGTAGAATCGCATCACGGAAAATTGATCTTCGGCACACTAGGAGGCAAGAGAATTGTCGCCATGCAAGGACGCTTCCACCGGTACGAAGGATACTCGCTACAGCAGGTCACTTTTCCCGTCCGGGTCATGTCACAGAAAGTCGGACTCGGAGTCAAGACGCTGTTGATCTCCAACGCGGCGGGCGGAATGAATCCCCACTTCCATCGCGGCGATATTATGCTCATCACCGACCACATCAACCTGCTGGGCGACAACCCGCTCATCGGCCCGAACGACGAGGAGCTGGGTCCTCGTTTCCCCGATATGTCGGAACCGTACAGCAGGAAGCTGACGCAGCTCGCAGAGGATGTCGCGCTGCGATTGAGAATAAGAATACAGCGCGGCGTTTTCGTCGCTGTGACCGGACCGAATCTCGAGACCCGTGCCGAATACAGGTTTCTCCGCTTCATTGGCGCCGATGCCGTGGGAATGTCGACCGTCCCCGAGAATATCGTGGCAAACCATATGGGCATGCAGGTCCTCGGTTTTTCGATTATTACCGATGAGTGTTTCCCCGATTCCCTCAAGCCGGTGAACGTGGAAGAAATTATCGCGATAGCTTCCAAGGCCGAACCGAAGCTGACGAAGATCATGAAGGAAGTCGTAAGAACGTTGTGACACGGGTGTGATTGTTGATTTTGGATTTTGGATTGTTGGAGCGAAGCGGAAATCCCGCACGGAGTGCGGGACGGATTGCCGATTTTGGATTGAGTTTTGACTAAGCGTATGCAAGCGGTGGGAAGATTGTTGACGATATTCGGGGTTGTGATGATCGGGATAGGTTTCCTGTTGACGTACTTCGACAAAATTCCATTTATCGGCAAGTTGCCCGGTGATATCACGATCAGGAAGGAGAACATGCAAATCTTTTTCCCGATCGCGACGAGCATCGTTCTGAGCATGGCGGTCTCGTTGATATTGTCGTTGATTTCGGGTGTAATGAAAAAGTAAATGTTCAAAGAACTGACGGATAAAATAAATTACTCCGAGCTCGAGAAAGGAATTCTGAAGTTCTGGGAAGATCAGAAGATTTTCGAGCAGAGCGTCTCGTCGCGCGACGGAAAGCCCGGGTTCACGTTCTATGAGGGCCCTCCCACCGCGAATGGTCGCCCCGGCATCCATCACGTCATGAGCAGAACACTGAAGGACCTCGTGTGCCGGTACAAAACCATGCGCGGTTTCCAGGTCCATCGCAAAGCCGGCTGGGATACGCACGGTCTGCCGGTGGAAATTGAAGTTGAAAAATCCCTCGGCTTCAAGCACAAAGAAGACATCGTCAGGTACGGAGTGGCAAGGTTCAACGAAGAGTGCAGAAAATCGGTCTGGAAGTACAAAGCCGACTGGGAAGAAATGACCCGGCGCATGGGATACTGGGTCGATCTCAAGGACCCCTACATCACGTTCGAAAACAACTACATCGAATCCATCTGGTGGGCACTGAAGCAGTTCTTCGACAAGGGACTGATATACAAGGGTTACAAAGTTCAGCCATACTGTCCGCGGTGCGAGACCCCACTCTCGTCGCATGAAGTTGCTCTCGGGTATGACGACGTCAAAGACGTGAGCGTCTACGTGAAAATGAACGTCGGAGGTGAAGAAGACACATACTTCCTCGTCTGGACAACGACGCCGTGGACCCTCATTTCGAACGTGGCCCTTGCCGTCCACCCCGATGTCGATTATGTGAAGATTGAGCATAAAGGCGAGAAGCTCATCCTCGCAGAAGCGCGTCTTGCCGCTCTCGAAGGCGAGTATACCGTTCTTGAGCGATTCAAAGGAAGTTCGCTTGCCGGAAAAGGGTATGAACGCCTCTTCAATTACCATCCGGTGAAGGAAAAGGCATTTTACGTCGTCGAAGCGGATTTCGTGACGACGGAAGACGGCACTGGCATCGTCCACATGGCGCCGGCATACGGCGAGGACGATTATCAGATGGGAAGAAAGTATGGACTTCCGACAATCCATCCCGTCAATAAGAGCGGAGAGTTCGGTCCGGAAGTAACCGATTTTGCCGGCAAGTTTGTAAAAGATGCCGACACCGACATCATCAGGAATCTGAAAGAGCGTCATCTCCTCTATAAAAAGGAGACGATCGTGCACTCGTATCCTCACTGCTGGCGATGCGACACCCCCCTTCTCTATTATGCCCGGGAATCATGGTACATTGCCACGACGAAGTACGCACAGCGGATGATCGAGCTCAACAAGACGATCCACTGGTATCCGCCGGAAGTCGGCACTGGACGTTTCGGCAACTGGCTCGAAGAAAACAAGGACTGGTCGCTTTCCCGCGATAGATTCTGGGGAACACCGCTTCCCATATGGGTTTGCGAGAAGTGTGGAGATCAAAAGTGCATTGGGAGCATTGGGGAACTTGAACAGGTTTCAGGTATCAAGTTTCAAGTTTCAGGTAAAGAAGGAATCGCAAACTTGAAACCTGAAACCAGCAACCTGAAACGGCTTGACTTACACAAGCCTTTCGTTGACGAGATTACCTGGTCTTGCACATGTGGCGGCATTATGCGGCGAACCCCCGAGCTCATCGACGTCTGGTTCGATTCCGGAGCGATGCCTTTCGCGCAATGGCACTATCCGTTCGAAAACAAGAAGCTCATCGATTCCGGTGAACAACACCCGGCAGACTACATCTGCGAGGGAATTGACCAGACCCGCGGGTGGTTCTATTCACTCCATGCGATCAGCTCGTTTCTGTTCGACCGGCCGGCTTTCAAGAACATCATCGTCAACGAGCTGATTCTCGACAAAGATGGACAGAAAATGTCCAAGTCGCGGGGCAACACCGTGGACCCCATCAAAATTCTCGACAAGTACGGAGCGGACACCACGCGCTGGTACCTGGTAACGACAAGCCCGCCGTGGCGCCCGACGCTCTTCGACGAAGACGGACTCACCGAGGTGCAGAGAAAGTTTCTCGGAACGCTGTTAAATACCTACGCGTTCTTCGCCCTGTACGCGAACATCGACGGATTCACGTATTCCGAAAACCCCGTACCGTTGCGCGAACGTCCCGAAATCGACCGGTGGATCATTTCATCCCTCCACTCACTTATCAGGAACTATGTGCAGGCGATGGATGGTTACGACGTCACCAAAGCCGCACGCGCTGTGAGCGACTTCACAATAGATCAGTTGTCAAATTGGTATGTTAGAAGAAACAGGCGTCGATTCTGGAAGAATGAGCAAGGGGGCAACAAGACTTCGGCATACCAGACATTATACGAGTGTTTGACGACAGTCACGAAGCTCATGGCGCCATTCGCGCCGTTCCTGGCCGAAAAGATCTATCTGAACCTGAATTCGGTCACGGGAAAGGAACCATTTGGGTCCGTGCATCTTGCGGCTATTCCTGAAATCGACATAAGCACGGTGGATGAAGACCTCGAATCGCGCATGGAGAAGGCGCAGAGGATCGTGTCTCTCGCAAGGGCGATTCGAAACAAATCGAACCTCAAGGTCCGCCAGCCATTGATGCGGGTGATAATTCCAGTGTCGAGCGAGCGCGGCAAGGAGGCCATCAAACGGATGGAAGATGTCATCCTCGATGAAATCAATGTGAAACAGATCGAGTTTGTGGACGACGATTCCGGAATCGTTCAAAAAAGGGCAAAACCCAATTTCAAAACACTCGGTCCCAAGCATGGCAAGTCGGTACAGGCCGTTGCGGGAGCCATCAAGGGCTTTGGACCGGGGGAGATCCGGTCTCTCGAAAAAGACGGACAGTTGACCATTCCGGTGAACGGGTCGCAGGTCCTCATCACGAAAGAGGATGTCGATATTCTGCATGAAGATATCAAAGGATGGCTTGTTGAGTCGGATGATGAACTGACCGTCGCTCTCGACACAACACTCACCGAGGAGTTGATCCAGGAAGGATTCGCACGTGAGTTTGTCAATCGGATTCAAAACATGCGCAAAGATGCCGGTTTCGACGTGACCGACCGGGTGAGAGTTTACTACAAAGGAAACGAGAGATTAGAAAGAGCGTTCACAACATTCGGCAGCTATATCCGTAACGAGACATTGGCGCTGGAACTCGGCCCATCGTACCGTCCGGGCGACCATTCTGCAGAGTTGGATATCAACGGTGAGAACTGTTTGATCACCATCGAGCGGGCACAAGTCCCGAACAAGAACCAGCCCGCGGGGAACGCACATTAATGTTTTACTTGTTGAATCAATCAGGGAAATAAGTCATGCCAAGAACAAAGAAACTCTCGAAAGAAGCCGAGAAGACGCTTGCTATTTTGAAAGCGAAAGCGGCTGCAAGAAAGAGACGACCGCCTCCGGCGAAGGCTCCTGTGAGACCAAAGAAGCCCAAACAGGAAGCCCCCAAGGAAACGATCCGGAAAGCGTCCTACGGCAAGCAGGATCTTGAGCACTTCAAGTCGATCATCATCGCGAAGAAAAGGGAAATTCTCGACGAGCTGGAAACGCTCCGCGATACGATGATCGACAGCACGACGGGCGAATATGTCAGCGAAAATCCGACGTACTCAACGCACATGGAGCAAGGCACCGATTCGATGGAACGGGAGAAGACGTTCATGTTTGCGTCCCGGGAGGGAAAGTTCTTGAATCATCTGGAAGACGCCCTGCAACGAATCGTGAAAGGCGATTACGGGCGATGTACCGATTGCGGAAAACTCATTGAAAAAGAACGCCTTGAAGCCGTTCCCCATGCCCAGCAATGCCTGCAGTGCAAGCTTCGTCGCAGCAAATAAACACTATACGTGAAACCAGCAACGTGCGCATTCTCTATCTCAGTTTGACGATCGTTCTCGCCGACCAATTCTCCAAGTTCATGGTGAAGGGACTCAGTATTCCTTTCATCGGAATTAACATTCAGGGATTGCAGGTCGGCACGAGCCGGCCGGTCCTCGGGGATTTTCTGCGGTTGACATACATTGAAAATCCCGGCATGGCATTCGGCATTGACCTCGGGTGGAAGTGGTTCTTCGCGATTTTCTCGATCGTCGCCAGCATTGCCATCGCGCTCTATCTCTACAAGGCCCGAAACGAACACCTGGTGTTCCGGATTTCCCTTGCCATGATCCTCGGCGGTGCGATCGGTAACTTGATCGACCGCGTCTTCTACGGCGTCCTCTACGGCGATGGTTCACTCTTCTACGGAAAAGTTGTGGACTTCATCGACTGCGATTTTTTCAACATCAACTTTCTTGGCTACCACCTCACTCGCTGGCCCGTGTTCAACCTGGCAGATGCATCGGTGACCTGCGGCGTCATTCTCCTGCTCCTTACACACCGCAAGGCAAGTCACGTGGAGGATTTGGTCCCGGAATCCGTGAAGGTTGAAGCTGCAGGGGGCAATTCTTCAACGGGGGCATTCACACCGACAAATTTCCCGGCGCAAGCGGCAGGTCCAGGCGAAGACCCGGACCTCCCTTAGTGCTGGGGGCAGCCATGATCCGGAAGTCATAAACCCATGACTTCATCACTCGATATTACCGTCCCGCCCGGAAAAGCACGCGAGCGGCTTGACGTGTTTCTCGGTCACCATGTGGAAAATGCGACCCGCTCGAAAATCCAGCAAGCGATTCGCGAAGGGTCCATTCTCGTCGATGGGAAGAAGGTCAAGCCCAGCTACAAAGTCTCCCCCGGCGAAACCGTTCATATCGCCCTTCCAGGAACTCCACCGCCCGATGTTGTTGCAGAGAATATTCCCCTCGATATCGTCTATGAAGACGATTGTCTCCTCGTTGTCAACAAACCCGCGGGAATGGTCACGCATCCGGCGTACGCAAATTATCGCGGTACGTTGGTAAACGCGTTGATGCACTATTGCGGCGAGAATCTTTCTCAGCAGCGGCAGACTGACGGATCAAAAGAGAATGGATTTTTGCGTCCGGGCATCGTTCACCGGCTTGACAAGGACACGTCAGGCCTGATGGTGGTTGCCAAAGACGACAACACGCACGCGAAACTCGCGGAGCAGTTCTCAAGCAGGGACATCAACCGGGAATACTGGGCAATTGTGTGGGGCAGGTTCGATGAAGCACAATTAAAAATTAAAAATGAAAAAAGGTCGTCGGGCATTATCGAGGCGCCGCTCGGGAGAAGCAAATCGGATAGAAAGAAGATCGCTGTGGTGGAAAATGGAAAGCCGGCGGTCACGGCATACGAGGTCCTGGAAGAGTTCGAGTATCTTTCTCTCGTGAAGTGCAAATTGAAAACCGGGAGAACGCATCAGATTCGCGTCCACATGCATCACATCGGCCATCCGGTGTTTGGCGACCCGACGTATGGCGGAAGACGCATCTCGTGGGGGAGCTCGGATAAGAAAAAGAAGGAAGAAGTCGAACGATTGCTGAAGACCTTGAACCGGCAGGCACTTCACGCGAAGACGATCGGATTCGTTCATCCGTCGACGGGCAAGCAAATGAAGTTTGAATCGGAATTGCCGGAGGATATGAAAGAGGCGCTGAGGATTTTGGGGTCTCGCCATGCCCGCACGGCTTGAGCGGGCATCCAGAATTATGTCGACCAACCGGCATGTCTAAGACTCGCCCTTCCTCTGCACTGGATTCCCGATAAGAGCATTCGGGAATGACGCTGGCGGAGTGGTGTCACACCTTAAGCGGGCGTCCAGAGTGTTGTCCCTTCCGTTCTCTACCTGTCATGCCCGCACGTTTCTGGCGGGCATCCAGAACTATGCCATCTCAACGGGCAACGGAAGAATTTCTCCTTCATTCCAAAGGTCTTTCCACCTTGGGTTGTGCTGCTCAATCAATCTCAACTTCCATGATCGATTCCATTTCTTCAATTGCTTCTCACGTTGGATCGCTACCCTGATATCGCCGTGCTCTTCATAATAGACGAGCATCGATACATTATATTTCTGCGTAAACCCTTTTCGAACCTTTTCCCTATGCTCGCATATTCTTCGAGCGAGGTCGTTGGTCACTCCAATATAGAGCGTACCATTCCGTTTGCTCGCAAGAATATATACATAGTATATCCTCGACATGTACATATCATATTCCTCCCTCTATTTGTCATGCCCGCATGCCTTTAGCGAGCATCCAGGACCATGCCGACCAACCGTTAAGTCTAGGCCACACCCTTCCTCTGCACTGGATTCCCGATAAGAGCATTCGGGAATGACGCTGGCGGAGTGGTGTCATGCCTTAGGCAGGCATGCAGCACTATGCCAACCAACCGTCAAGTCTAAGCCATACCCTTTCTCCGCACAGGATTCCTGGTAGAAGCGCTCGGGAACAACGCAACCTGAATTTACGAAACCAAAGCCATGCCGTCAAATCATTGCCCGCCAGCGATGGTCTGTCAACCTTTTCAGGTCTACTCCAGTCTAACCCTCATTGATGACCTTGAATCACCGTTCCGCTCCGGTTGCACTATTCACACTATTTATATATCTTGAGGAATTAGAAAAGTCGCTCACAGGAGTCCGTTATGAATATATCTCTGTCCGGCCTTAAGCGCTTTCAGGAAAAGAAATATCTGTACCCCTCCGCCGGAGCATTCGCGCTCATCTTGCTTGCTGCCATCTTCAGCCCCAAATCCAGTTCCGTTCCCACAACCGAAGTGAAGAATGGTGAATTTTCCGTTACAATTACCATCAGTGCGGAAATAAGAGCCACAAAATCCATGACGCTGTCGAGTCCGGGCGTCTGGGATTACGGGGATTTTCAAATCCTGTGGCTGATTCCCGAAGGCACGCTGGTCAAGGAAGGCGACATCCTCGTGCGGCTCGATACCGCCAACGTGGAAAAATTCCTGAAAGACCAGCAATCACAGCTCAATATCAATCTCTCCGACCTCGCAAAAATGGAGGCCGACCACAAGGCGACCGCGCATCAACTCGAAGCCGAGTTGAAAAACGCAGAGTTTCAGTACGAGCTCTCGAAACTCAGCTACCAGCAGGCCCGTTTCGAAGCGGAAGTTCAGCAAAGAGAAAAAGGACTCCAGCTCAAGAGAGACAGCATTGCCGTCGAGCAGGCAAAACTGAAAGAGGTCACCCAGGAAGAGATCAACAAATCCGAGACCAATAAGATTAACATGCAGGTTCAGAAAGCCCAGGGCGACGTTGACAAGGCGAAGCGCGACCTCGGGAGATTCACGCTCCGCGCCCCGATGCCCGGATTGGTCGTGTACGAGAGGAATTGGCGGACCGGAAAGAAGGTCGCCGTCTCCGACCAGGTCTGGGCCGGCATGCCCATCATCAGCCTGCCGGATATGTCTCACATGCAAGCGCTGGGAAGCGTTAACGAGGTGGACGTCAGCAAAGTGAAGAAAGGACAGAAAGCAAAGATCAAGCTGGACGCATTTCCCGACCGCGAGTTTCACGGCATTGTATCATCGGTCGGCACGATCGGCCAGCAGACGGACCAATCCTCCAGCATTAAAACGTTTGAAGTCGTCGTCGACATTGATGAAACCGACCCAATCCTCCGACCGGGGATGACCACAAGCAACGAGATTCTCGTGGAGACGGTTCCAAAGGCGCTCTACGTCCCATTGGAATCCGTTTTCTCGAAAGACGGCAAGACGGTCGTCTATAAGGCGGACCACTCCAGCCCGAAGGAAGTCGTCGTCGAGATAGGCATTCGGAACAGCAACAATGTCATCATCACGAAAGGTCTGAGCGAGGGGGACAAAGTGACATTGCGCGACCCGACATTGAAAGAGGAATCTCCCGCGGAGACATCGGAACAGAAGGAAACCAAACTTTGAATTTCAATGAGAATGCCGCAGTCGGATTCACGGGGCTTCTTACGCACAAGCTCCGCTCTGTTCTGACCTCGCTCGGCATCATCTTCGGAGTTGCCGCTGTCATCGCGATGCTGTCCATTGGTGAGGGCGCCCGGCGCGAAGCTCTCGAACAGATCCGTCTCATGGGCGTCAACAACATCATCATCCATGCGAAGGAACAAACCCAGCAAAGCTTCACAAAAGCAAAGGCCAACTTCTCGCCCGGTCTCACGATGTTAGACGGGCTTGCCATCAGGGAGATCTGCCCGATGGTCGACTGTATCGTCCCGCAGTGGGAAAAAACGGTTCCCGCGCAATATCGCACCGACCGGGTGGATGTGAAACTCATCGGGACGACTCCAGAATTCCTTCCCGTGTTCAACTACTCCATCAGCGACGGGATGTTTCTGCGCCGTACACACGTCGACGCCCAGGACAACGTCTGCGTCATCGGAGACGGCGTGAAGCAGAAAATCTTCCACTTCGAAAACCCCATCGGCAAACAGGTAAAGCTCGAGAATCAGTGGTTCACGGTCATCGGCATCATGGAGAGACAATTGGCCCAGAAGAAAAAGATCGAGTCCGCCGGCGGCGGATTGAGCCTGCGCAATCTCAACATGGACGTCTATATTCCCATCACGACCGCCCAGCTCAAAATGCAGCGCAAGAAGAGCAGGTCGGGCGCGAGCGCCATGTACTTCGGGGGCGGGGTGCGGGTGTCCAGCGGACAGGACGTGCCGGTGCCGAAGGAACAGCTCGACGAACTCGTCGTCAAGGTCAAACAGGTCGAGGCCCTCACCGAAGCGGTTCCGGTCATACGGCACATACTCGAACGCAGACACTACGGAATCGATGACTACGAAGTGGTCGTCCCCGACGTCCTTGTTGAACAAAGTCAGAAAACACAGCGGATTTTCAATGTCGTCATGGGAGCTATCGCAAGCATTTCCCTCGTGGTCGGGGGAATCGGAATCATGAATATCATGCTCGCATCCGTCCTTGAGCGCACGAGAGAAATAGGAGTCCGGCGGGCGATTGGCGCGAGGCGCGCGGACATTCTCAGCCAATTCCTGTTCGAAGCCGTCGTGCTCAGTGTCGCAGGAGGCCTCATCGGAATCACACTGGGGTACGGTTTGACGGAAATCATCACTCTCTATGCCGGCTGGCGAACGATCGTTTCGTTCCCCGCCGTCGTCATCTCGTTCTGTGTCTCCGGCGGAGTCGGAGTGGCGTTCGGTTACTACCCCGCCAGAAAAGCGGCTTACCAGAATCCGATCGATGCCCTCCGCTACGAATGACGTCATCCCGGCGGCTCGATTCATTTATTGAAGGAGCGACCATGAAATTCACCGTCACGTCCATCCTCCTTGTACCATGTTTTTTTTCCACTGTCCTGAATGCGCAAGAGCCTGCTGAGCTGACCCTCGAGAAATGCATAGCGCTGGCATTTCAGCAAAGCTACCCGATGCAAAACACAATCCAGCAATATCTGTCGGCAAAAAAGAACTTTGAAGCGCAGGTGCTGAACACCGCGACAACCGTCGACCTGACGTTCAGCCTTCCAGATTACAGTGAATCCCTGACGAGTCAGTTCAACTCGACAACCAATCTCAATGAATTTTACCAGCTTCAGACGAATTATCTGCGAAGCGACCTTGCGATCAATCAGCCGATCGCATTGACCGGCGGAACCGTTTCGCTTTCCGGAGATTTTTTCAAGAGAAATCAGATAAGCGGCGAAAGCGGGAGCTCCGAGCAAATCAACGATTACTTCAGCTCTTTTCAGGTCCAATTGCGGCAGCCTCTCTTCTATCCCAACATCCTGAAAATAAACCGTGACCAGGCCTCTCTCCGGCTGGATCAGACGTTTTCCAGTTTTCAGCGAGACCAGCTCGACGTCATCTACAATGTGACGAACGCCTTCTACACCGCGTACCAGCTTGCAGAGCAAGAGCACATTTCCTCCGACCAGGTGAAACAGAACCAGGATTCGTATGAGACCGCAAAGAATAAATTCTCCGCCGGTCTCATCCCGGAGGTCGACCTGCTGCAGTCGGAAGTCGACCTGGTGACAAGCCAGAATCAAAGGTTGAACGACCAGCGGGAATCCGCCCGCGCAAAGAACGCGTTGAAAATCATGCTCGGTTTGCCTCTCGACCATGACATCACCCTGAGCGCGGACCTCCGCTTCACTCACATCGCCGTCGACGAAACGACGGCCGTCGCAAAGGCGCTCCAAAATCGAGCGGAGCTCCTGAACGCGCTACGCGCACGGGATGTCTCCCGGATGGATGTTGACATTGCATCCTCGCAGCGGCACGTGCGGTTCGATGTTACGGCAAGCTACGGATTGAACAAGAACGACACCGAGCTTGAATCGACGTTCCGGCAGTTCGACCGAAGCCGCGCGGTGGCGCTCCAGGTCACGGTTCCAGTCTTCGACTGGGGAAGGCACTCCCGCCAGGTGGAAGCCGCCGAAGCTCAAATGAAAAGCGCCGAACTGACCTACGTCTACACAGGACAGCAGATCAAGCAGGAGATTCTCGACCTCCTCTCGCAAATCAATGCCGCGGAATCGCGGATTCAGGTTCTTGCCAAAAGCATCGAAGTGGCACAAAAGAGCTATGACATCACACTCGAGCGCTTCCGGGTGGGAACGGCCACGCGGAACGACCTCTCCCAGGCACAACAACGCCTGACAACCTCAAAACTGAACAATCTCGTCGCGCTCATCGATTACCGGATGGGTCTTGCCGACCTGACCCGCAAAACGCTCTGGAATTTTGAGAAAAATCAGCCGGCGGAGATTGTAATTCCGGCGGATTAGACAGCGTCGGGGTCCCCAATCCCGGCATCCTCAGGAAAATCAGTCCGACGGCCTTCTTAGCCCCTTAACCCGTCCTCGCCACGGGCACTTCCCGCCCCGTCATATTGTTCTTTAGGAGAGCACTGTCATCTTGCATTTCCATCAAACGTTTTGTAAGTTTATCCTGGAAGATCTGGGAACGACAATAACCTCATGAACAAGATTTCTCTCTGGATTGCCGCGGTTCTCCTGCTCACTGCCGGAACGACGCCGGTTTTCTCGCAGGCGACGGTTTTCGGCAAGAACAAAGTCCAGTACCGGGATTTTGAATGGTACTATATCCAGTCAAACCACTTCGACGTCTACTTCACGAAAGGTGGAGATTACCTCGGAGAGTTTACGGCGGATATTGCCGAATCGTCGTATGAAGCCATCAGCAAATCGTTCCGTTATCAAATCGTCAATCGCATCCCCGTCGTAGTGTACAATTCGCACAACGACTTCCAGCAGACGAATGTAATTTC
Organism: Bacteroidota bacterium; assembly: GCA_049515655.1. Lineage (GTDB taxonomy): Bacteria > Bacteroidota > Ignavibacteria > UBA10030 > SZUA-254 > JBEKTW01. Next base: position 83,719 of record JBEKTW010000001.1, on the reverse strand, counting down.
GGAATACATGGAAGAAGGGATCGGCGGCGTGACGGAACTATTCAAAAACCGGGTGGTCCTTCCGTTTGAGGGAGACTACGGCAAGTTCCGGCATGTCATCCACCACGAACTCGTACACGCGGTCATTAACGACATGTTCTACGGGGGATCGCTCCAATCCATAATCACGAACAACATCACGATGCAGCTCCCGATGTGGTTCAACGAAGGGCTCGCGGAGTATGAAGCATTGCACTGGGAAACAAATTCCGACATGTACCTGCGCGACGCGACGATTCATGAAAACCTCCCTCCTCTCAATTACCTGGACGGATACTCCGCCTATCGCGGCGGCCAGTCGTTCTGGTACTACATTGCGACAAAGTACGGCGACCAGAAGATCGGCGAGATTCTGATGCGCATCAAATCCATGCGGAGTGTCGAACAGGGATTCCGGAGCTCGGTGGGATTGAACCTTGAGGAGCTTTCCGAGCGCTGGCAGAAGGAAATGAAGGTTCTGTACTGGCCCGATATCTCCAAGCGCGAAGACCCCGCGGATTATGCCACACGGCTTACGAACCACACAAAGGACGGCGGGTTCTACAACACGAGTCCGACCATTTCTCCACAGGGCGACCGTATCGCGTTCATCACCAACCGCGACGATTATTTCGACGTCTTCATCATGAACGCAATTGACGGCTCGACGGCGGAGAAACTCGTGAAGGGTCAACGGACGGCCGACTTCGAAGAACTGCACCTGCTCACGCCGGGCATGGCATGGTCTCCCGACGGCAAGCGGCTTGCGCTCGCGGCAAAGAGCGGTGAACAGGATGCCGTCTTCGTCATCGACGTCAACACAGGCAGGGAGGAAAAATTCGAATTCGGATTGGATGGAATTTTCTCCATCGACTGGTCGCCGACGGCAGACAAGTTGGCGTTCATCGGGAATAAAAAGGAACAATCCGATATTTACGTGTACGACATGACGACGAAGGAATTGACGAACCTTACCGACGACATCTTCAGCGATGCCGACCCCGCGTGGTCGCCGGACGGAAAATCAATCTACTTTTCATCCGACCGCAGGAATTACGTGGGACATTCTGGAATCACGCCGTCATTCAGGATGCAGAACTACAACGCGCGGTACCACGACATCTACAACATCGACGTGGCATCGCAAGTGATTAAGCGCATAACCGTTTTCCCGCGCAGCGACCAGACCTCTCCTGCCGCGGCACCCGATGGAAAACATCTCCTGTTCATTTCCGACATGAACGGAATCAACAATATTTACGTGAAAGACCTGGAGCGCGATTCGGTGTACCCGGTCACTAACTCCCTCAACGGCGTCTTCCAGCTTTCGCTCTCCCAGGACGGAAACAAAGTCGCATTTTCGTCTCTCGTGAACGGAGGCTTCGACATCTTCCTGATGCGAACTCCGCTCCAGCGCGACCTGAAAGTCGCGCAGCTTGAGCCGACAGAATTCCTGAAACGATCTGCCGCTCTCCCGCATCCGCCGGAACCGGCAAGAACAAAGAAGGACACACTAGTTGCCGCGGACAACGTGATCATCAAAACGGATACCGAAGATTCGACCGACGTCAACGAAGAGAAGACAAGGATAGATTTCCGGAACTACGTGTTTGGAGAGGCATTCGGGAATAAATTCGAGAAGAACGCCGACACTCTCAGACCCATTACCGTCTCAAACAATCTCGACTCATCCGGTCATTACATCGTCAACAGGTACAAGCTGAGTTTTTCGCCCGACATCGTCTACGGCAATGCCGGATACAATACTTTTTACGGAGTGCAGGGCTCGACGCTCATGGCGTTCAGCGATATGCTGGGGAATCACCAGATCTATCTCCTCACGAACCTCCTTTTCGACCTGAGAAACAGCGACTATGCTATCGCCTACTATTATCTTCCGAGGCGCATCGATTACGGCATCGAAGCCTACCACAGCGCCCGGTTCCTGTACCTGCAGAATGAAACGGCGGTCACGGATTCCCTCTACCGCTTCCAGAATTACGGCGCGCTGGTGAGCGCGTCGCTGCCCATCGATAAGTTCAACAGGTATGAATTCGGTCTGTCGTGGATCAATATCGCACGCGACAACCTCGACGACCCTAATACGCCTTCCCAGCAGCGGAGCGTTTTGCTTCCATCGATCAGTTACATCCACGACACGATTCTCTGGGGAATGATCGCTCCTGCGAACGGCGAGCGGTACAACTTCGGCTTGATGGCCAGCCCAAAACTCGGCGACCAGTCTCTCGGGTTCTATACTCTTTCGGGTGATTACCGGAGATACTACAAGTTCTGGAAAAATTATACGCTCGCGGTTCGCCTGGCCGGGGGGGGAAGCTTCGGTGAGGACCCGCAGAGATTCATCGTCGGCGGCGTAGACAACTGGATCAACCGGCAATTTCACAATGACCGGATTCCCATAAATAACGCAGAAGACTACGTTTTCCTCACTGCAGGAATTCCTCTCAGGGGTTACGATTACGCGGCGGAAGAGGGGACAAAATACGGCTTGATAAACGCCGAGTTTCGCTTCCCGTTGTTCGGATACCTCTCGGCCGGCCCGATCCCGGTCTTCTTCCAGACTCTTACAGGAACATTGTTTCTCGACGTCGGGAGCGCCTGGGATGGATCCTCTTTCAAAGGGTTCGACAGAAATGCTGACGGCAATGTCTATATGAGAGACATCCTGGCGGGAACCGGATACGGTGTGCGGATGGTTTTCCTGGGATTCTTGCTGAAGATGGATGTGGCGTGGTCGTTCGATTTTCAGCAAGCGTCGGTGCCCAAGTACTATCTTTCGCTGGGCGCGGACTTTTAGCGCCGCCAGAGGTGGACGGGTTCCGTCCTCTCTCCTTTTCTGTCTGCTCCCTGTGGCGTCCAGCCGTTTTTTTCGGTATATTTTACTCCAGAGATATGGAATTTTCGAGCAGAAAAGAACTCATCGTCGTAGGGGATAAAGTCCTCATTCTGCCGGAGAGCGATGCTGAGCGCACCGAGCACGGACTCTACCTTCCCCCGAGCGTCAAGGAAAAGGAAAAGGTCCACAGCGGCTACGTCGTGAAGGTGGGGCCTGGCTACCCCGTACCAAACCCGCATTTCATCGATCAGGAACCGTGGTCGACCACCCCGAAAGACCCGGTCAAGTACATTCCGCTTCAGGCCGAGCAGGGAGACTACGCGATTTTTCTCCGTGACCAGGCGATCGAAATTGAGTTTGAATCCAAGAAATATCTTATCGTTCCCCAGTCCGCCATTCTGGTGCTGATCCGGAAAGATATACTTAAAGAGTTATGAGACGCTGACAATCGGGTTCCGCTCACCGCTCCCCACTCACCGATTAACCAATCACTTCTTTTTCTTCGAGATATATGGGACTAAAAATTACTCAGGTAGACGCGTTCACCGACAGACCTTTTTCCGGAAACCCGGCGGCGGTTTGCATCCTTCCGGAGGCACGCGATGAACAATGGATGCAAAACATCGCCCGTGAGATGAACCTCTCCGAAACGGCGTTTCTGGTGAAGCAACAGGACGGCTACGACTTGCGGTGGTTCACGCCGGCAGTTGAAGTCGCTCTTTGCGGACATGCCACACTCGCAAGCGCCCATGTGTTGTGGGAGGACGGACATCTGAAAGCGGACGAAGCTGCGAAGTTCCACACGAAAAGCGGCATTCTCCTTGCGAAGAGAAGCGGTGATTGGATCGAGCTCGATTTCCCGGCGACCCCTGCCGAACCCGCCGCAGCCCCGGCCGAACTACTGACGGGACTCAACGTCACCCCTCTCTACGTCGGCAAGAACCGTTTCGATTTCCTGATTGAAGTTGAATCGGAACGGATCGTCCGGGGACTCAATCCGAACCATTCGCTTCTTCGGTCCATCAACATTCGCGGCGTCATGGTAACGAGTGTTTCTTCATCGGACAAGTTTGATTTCGTCTCCAGATTTTTTGCACCCGGTTCCGGCGTTGATGAGGACCCGGTGACCGGCTCTGCGCACTGCTGTCTGGGACCGTATTGGAAAAAGCGCCTCGGCAAGAATGAATTCCTTGCCTACCAGGCCTCGCCGCGGGGCGGGATTGTGAAAGTTCGCTGCGGCACGGACCGGGTGTATCTTGGCGGGAAGGCCGTAACGGTTCTTCGGGGAGAACTTCACTCGACGATCTGAATGGGAGGCAGATTCGGACCTGAGCTTGGCCCATATCGATCAGGTTCGAGGTTCGGGGAGGGTAGTTCCTTGAAGTGAGATCCTGGAGCACCATTCATGGTGCTTTATTCGAAACGAGCGTCGCCATTGATGGCGATGCTCGTGCACGCATAACCATGAATGGTTATGCTGAATCGAAAAAAGGCAGATAAATCTGCCTGGGAGAACTACTTCATCAACTTACTATCAGTCCCGCGAAAGAACGCGGGACTTCTGTCAAAATGACCTCACCAAGTTACCATCAATCCCGCCAAACAGAGGCGGGACTTCTGCTCAAGTGATGAAATCACTATTTGAGCAACAATAGTTTCTTCGTTTCGCTGAACGTTCCGGCAGTCATCCGGTAGAAATATATCCCACTGGGTACATTCGCTGCATTCCATGTCACCGACTTGTATCCCGCGGTTTGTTCTCCGTTAACCAGGGTTACAACTTCTCTGCCGAGCACGTCGTAGGCCCTGAGTCGTTCTGTCCTTAACGTGTCATCGACGGACCGATTCTCAGGAAGTCACAACACGGGACCGCTCGTGAATACCACCTCCTTGCCGCGACAGGCACTCCTGCAAACAATTTCCTTAGCGGAGCAGAGATACCGGAAACTCCAGTCTTATCTTGCCATCGAACCCATCAATCAGCAAGCGCATATGCTCAGAATGCTCAAGAAAATGATAGTTATCCTTTCGAACCCTGAACTTGGCTATGAGGTTTTCCGTCGTCACTAGTCGAGTCTGCCGCCTGCCCCATACCATCAAAGGCCTGATGAATTTATTCTGGTCATTCACAAGATAGATCTGGTTCTCAAGGTTGTCAATTATGGGAATGTACAATGGCCATCCCTTGTTCTCGATGGCTATAAACACGGTCAATGAGTCTACTTGAGTGTAACTGTTCACGTAATTTCCCCTGGCATCGACATACCTATCGGTCTGCCAATCGTAATAGAGACCGGCTTCTTCCTGCACGAGTACGTCGAGTGATGAAACATATTCTGAATCCGCTATGCTCTCCAGAGACTCGATGGGAGGCACTTCAGATGGCGGCAAAGGTTCGTGATGGCGCCCGAGTATGTGGGCCCTGCGGTAGTTTGCCATGATGACGGAGGGAGAATAAACCGTCGCGAGAACCTTGACATTCGGGCAGTTTTGGTCGTAGAAGTTATTACTTGTGGCTGCCATGACGATGGTCAGGCAGTCCCTGGTCGACCATGTATCGGGTGATCGCCTCACCAGATCATCATATGTGTCCTTCCCGAAGTAGAAGCAGCCGCTCAGGAGCAGCAGCCAGGGCAAAAGTCTCAGGCGCACGGTCACCCCGATGGACGTTGAACTGACTCCCAAATAGAAATCCAATTCATATTTTGACGTATTGGATCTTTGGACTTTCTTGGCAGGCCAGGTCAGTGTCCTATTTGGCCAGTATCAGCTTCCTCGTCTGCGAGAACGCCCCGCTGCGCAGCTCGTAGAGATACATCCCGCTGGCAATTCCTTCCGCATTCCACACCACCGTATACTCACCCGGCTGCTTAACCTCATTCACCAGAGTAGCCACTTCTCTTCCCAGCACGTCGTACACCCCCAAATTCACGAATGACCAATGACCAATGACAAATGACACCCTTGTCGTTGGATTGAATGGGTTCGGATAGTTCTGCGCCAACTCAAAACCGGAGGGAAGCGTCGTTCGCGGTTCATCGACACTCACCGCCGGCCCGAAGGAAAGGTCGTCCAACAAGAAATACGTCCCAATCGTCCAGTAACCGAATCGCCCGATGGTTACTGTAATGTTGATAAGGTCGGGGGTGCCGCTCGCAACGTAATGAATGTTTGCCGCGAATTCCTGGTAGGAGTCTGTGGCGTTGGCGAGCCAAAGAGTGTCCACGCCGATGACCGTGTCCTGCTTTGAGACCGTGATCCCGATGACGAGAGTGTCATTGAAAAAGGGATTGTAAGATGGCACGAACACATAGAAGCCGTGCAATGCCTCCGGCCGGGTGTTAATGGAAAATCCATTGCCATTCCCACCAGCCAAGAGCACTGGCTCGGCGTCCGTAGATCCAACGCGTATTGCCGTCCCTTTGACCGCAAAGGAGCCAGAATGGCAACTTGTCGACGGCGTAATCGGATTGATCCCCGACGCATCGTTCGTCAACCATTCGTCCGGGGTTCCATTCGTCCAATCTTCGAATCCTGCGTTGAGGATTTGTCCGTACGCGGGCGATACCGCGAGTATCAGAATCAAAGAGAACAAGAAGAAGTAGTGGTTCATGGTAGTCCTCATAGAAAATGGTTGTAAGAATTATCGCCGCTCAATGTCAAGCACTTCAAGATTGTCCTCGCTGTCAAACCCTCTCCCACTTTACAATCTTGCTTAGCGCAACAGAGAAACTGGAAAATCCAGCATGATCTTGCTGTCGAATCCCGTTATAACCAGACGCATGTGCTCAGAGTGTTCAAGAAAATGATAATCATCCTTGCGAACCCGGAACTTCGCGATAAGGTTCTCCGTCCTCATCAATTGAGTTTGCTGCTTTCCCCACACCATCAAAGGTCTGATGAATTTATTCTGATCGTTCGCAAGATAGATCTCATTTTCAAGGTTGGTGATGTCAGGAAGGTAGCATGGGTAATTGGCAAGCGTGCCCAAGGTGTGCGTTGGCATCACTGCTCCGCTAGGTGACACCTGTGGCATGATGGTCGTAGGCACGCATGGCCATGATTTGTTCTCGATGGCTATGAAGAAGGTCAAGGAATCCAGTTGAGTGTAGCTCTTTACGTAATTACCCCTGGAATCAACATACCTGTCCGTCTGCCAATCGAAATAGAGACCGGCCTCTTCCTGCATCAGCACGTCGAGAGATGAAATATATTCCGAATCCGCTATGCTCTCCAGAGATTCACCCGGAGGCAATCCAAGGAGAGACGGTTGAGAAGTTTTGTGATGGCGCCCGAGTATGTGGGCTCTGCGGTAGTTCGCCATGATAACGGATGGGGAATAAACCGTCGCGGCAACTTTGATATTCGGGCTGGTCTGGTCGGAGAAGTTGTTCCGTGTGGCTGCCATGACGATGGTGAGGCAGTCCCTGGTTGACCATGTATCGGGTGATCGCTTCACCAAATCATCATAGTCATCCTTCCCGATGTAGAAGCAGCCGCTCAGCAGCAGCCAGAGAAAAATATTCAGCCGCACGATCTTTTCAATCAACGTCACGATTGTCCTCACCGACAGATCATGGGTCAATTTACATTTCCGGGAGGCAATAATCAAGTACTGCCGCGAAGAGCGAAGAGGAAGAAAGGACGAGCGGAGAATGGCCTTATTTCGTGAGGGAAAGAAGGATTTGGGAAAAAAGAAACGCCCGAAAACCGGGCGTCTCCATGGAGAAATCGTGACTGCGTAGTTGTCCTCCCCCGGAACCACCACGCAGTCGATTAGTGTGCCGACCTTAGTGACGTGTCCTCAAAGAGTTTGAATAAGTCCTTGGATCGTCATGTCTCTCGCTACCCTCCCCTTCAATTCCCCTCTCCACTCCTGAGCGAAGTCGAAGGACGGGAGAGGGGACAGAGGTGAGGGTTAAAAGCCACAAGCCTTAATAAATCTATTTCAGAGACATGAAACTAATTTTCAGGACCGTCCTGCTGTTGGGGGCGACCGCCAAAGCCGTGCTGATGGAGCCAACCCATGATACGACCCATGCCAAAGCCGGGTCTTTCCGACATTTGCATCTTCAAGTGTTTCTTCCAGTCCTTCTGTTGCTCCGGAGTCAGGATCTTGTTCACATCGAACCAGAAGCCCGTCCGGTTTTGTTTCAATTCGCCTTCGAGCTTATTGATCTCGGCTTCTTTCGCCAGGAATTTCGCCCGGTCGGGAGAGTCTTCCTTCATGAGGTCGTGGAGCTCGACATTTGCGGTCTGGATTTTTGACCGAACCGCTATCTGGGTCTTCTCAAGGTCGGAAGAGAGTTTGTCAAACTGTTTTTTCTGGTCATCTGTCAGCTTAAGCTTCTGAACCACTCCCCCATCTCCTCCCCCGACGCGCCCGTGTGCTTTCCCGCGCATCCCCTGCTGGGCGGACGCAAATGAGACAAAGAGGACAAGTAGTGCAATGATTGTGTATTTCATAACATTCCTTTATCTAATCAGGTGATTTGTTGTTGGTTCTTAGTTGTTGGTTCGTGGTACTTGGTCATTAGTCACTGGTTATCGGTTCATAGCTCTGGCCGGGGGCTTTTGGCCTTTGGCTATTAGCTCTCAATTGAAAATTAAAAAGTCAAAATTAAAAAACGTCTTCACATATCTCATAATCTCAACCACTCCATCACTCCATTAATCCATTTCTCCATCCATCATCTCGCCGGTTCACCCATTCTCCGTTTCTCCCCATCACCTACCATCTATTACCTATCACCTAAACTAGAAGTTAGACCGCAGCACCGAGTTCAGGTTTAATCGTTCTGGAGGGAATCACCATGCTTCTCGCTTGTCTCTCATCGGCACGAGGTCGCCCATCTGTCGGCAAACTCCCGACCAGCTTTGCTTCAGCACGGATATGTACATTCCCGGCCGGAATTCGCCCGTTTTCAGGCCGCAACAACCATTCCTTCCCGACGTACTACCATTCAGCAGCCCCCAACTATTTTCGATCTGGCAAAGTCTAACATAAAGAAGAAACGACAGTGCACGAACGACCATTGTTAAGCGACGATGAGCTCATCCTGAAGGCTCAACGCGGTGATATCGAAGCATTCGAACAGCTCGTCTATCGCCACGACCGGCGCGTCATGTCCATCGCTTTGACGCACACGAAAAATGAAGACGATGCAAAGGACATCCTTCAGGAAGTTTTCGTGCGGGCGTACCGTGCACTTCCCAAGTTCAGTTTCAAGAGTGAATTCTCAACATGGATGTATAGAATTGTGACCAACGTCTGTCTGACATATCATTCCCGGCGCACGAAACACCCGCAGGTTTCTCTCGACGAGCTTCGTGAGAATGACGGTCTGAAGCAGAACCCACAGACACACGCGACAACGAACGACCCATCGCACAACTCAAACAATTTCGATATTTCAATGCAGATACAAAAAAGCATGAGCTCGCTTTCCCCCCAGCAAAAAATGGTGCTGACGCTCAAACACTTCCATGGATACAAAATCAGGGAAATCGCCGTCCTGATGAATTGCGCGGAAGGAACGGTGAAGAAGCATCTCTTCACGGCGATAGCCAGGATGCGCAGGCAGTTGAAAGAACTTGCGTAGAAAAGGATCGCAACAATGACTCACAAGGAATTGAAGAAACTACTCGAACTCCTGCTGTATGATGATGTGACGGCGCAGGAACGGGACATTATTGAGGCGCACCTCGCAGAGTGCGACGAATGCCGGGAGGAATTTGAACAACTGAAGGTTTTCCTCGGAAAGGTCGGGGAGCGGCGGCCCGCAGAACCTTCGGAGGGATTGCTGGACGCGGCACGTCAGCAACTTCACGCCGCCCTTCTCCGCGAGAAGTCGGGATCCGCATTACGAAGACGGATATCTGAAGTACTCGAGGGTATACTCTCAGCGCTCCAGTCGCCCGGCCGGATCCCGCGATACGCCTACGTGCTCGGTGGAATCGTAGCATTCATTCTGGGCGGACTGTTAGGATACGCCGCATTTGCTCCCCGGTCGACCGCGAATCAGGCGCAAACGAAATTCGTCATCGACGCGGATTTTCTTAAGGCAAACAACTACGACATCAGCAATGTGCAATTCCTCAATCCCGACACGGGCGACGGGAATGTGGAAGTCTCTTTTGACGCCGTTCAGCATCTCCGCACGAAAGGGAGCCTCAACGATGAACCCGTGAAGAAACTGCTGAGCTATGCGCTGGTGAATGAATCGAATGCCGGCGTCCGGCTGAAATCCCTGGACCTCATCAAGACGTTCAAGTTCACATTTCCCGACAAGGAGATGAAAACCACGCTCATCAAAGTGCTGAAGTCCGACGAGAACGCCGGAGTCCGGAGAGAGGCGCTGACGGCCCTCGAAAAATTCCCGTTCGACGATACTGTACGCGACGCGGTCCTGTTCGTACTGACGAACGACCCCAACCCCGGGCTTCGCATCGCGGCAATCGACGGACTCGTGACGCGCGTCGCGGGGCAAATCTGGGACGAGGCTGTCCTTCGCACGCTTCAGGAGAAAACTCAATCAGAAGATAATAAATACGTACGTGTTCAAACCAAGAACCTATTAGAGGACATGCGAAAACCATGAAACACAAACTGCTTTTTAATCTCATCATAACCCTGGCGTTCGCCGCGGCAGCGCGGGCGCACTATTCCGACGGCGACAACACCGCCACCACAAAATCCTTCACCGTCACCAAAGGCGGAACGCTCGAGGTTTCGACGAACAACGGAGAAATCCGGATCACGACATGGACGAAGAATGAAGTCTCCGTCAAGGTGCGGGGAATCGAAGAAGACGATGACCGCGACCGCCTGAAAATAACTCAATCCGAGAACACGGTGCGCGTGGAGACGTGGGAGTCGGACGAAGAAGTGCGGTTCGATATCTGCATTCCGACTCAGTTCAACGTTGACCTCCGCACTTCCGTGGGAACCATTGAAATCAAAGGAGAGCTCAACGGCAAGCTGGAAGGTACGACATCCGCCGGGGATATCCGGCTGGGGAATGTCGGCGGAGAAGTTGATATGAGAACCTCCGGCGGCGACATCCGGACCGGGAAAATTGACGGCATCGGCACCTTGAAGACCTCCGGGGGCAACATTACCGTCGAATCGTCGACCGGCGAGCTGGATATCCACACGTCGGGCGGAGAAATCGCCGTCGGCGACGTCGGCAAATCTCTGCGGGCGTCAACGAGCGGCGGCAACGTCGAGGCGGGGAACATCGGCGGCGATGCGGATCTCTCCACGTCCGGTGGCAATGTTAGTGCGGGAAAGATCACGGGAAAAGCCACCCTTAAAACGGCCGGTGGCGATATTGATCTGGGCGGAGCCAAGGGGTCGGTCATTGCGAAAACCAGCGGCGGGAACGTCGTTCTTGAACAAGTCTTCGGCACCGTTGAAGCACGGACTGCCGGGGGCGATGTCTCCGTGGATCTGACGCCCGGTGGAACCGGAACGAGCAAGCTGACTTCTTCCGGCGGCAACATAAAGCTCACATTGCCCGAGAATGCGAAAGCTACAATCGAAGCACTTATCAAGGTGCGCGGGTCCGGATGGGGCGGGCATTGGAGCTCGATGAATGATTACAGCATTCACTCCGATTTCAAAGCCGATTCCTATGAGAAAGACAAAGAGGAAAAGGAAATCCGCGGGCGATACACGATCAACGGCGGCGGTCAAACGATCACCCTTCAGACCGTGGACGGGGATATCGAAATAATAAGAGAAAAGTAACCCAACCACAGGATTAGCGAGCTTATCCGTCAATCCCGCACAAGAGAAGGAGAGAAGTATTTGATGAAAACATCATCCATGATTATCACAATTTGTTCAATACTCCTCTTATCTCATTCCATCTATCCCCAGGATATGGACACGGCCACCGCCAAGCTGCAACTATACGACGTTCACGGCAACAAACTCTATCTGCTTGGAACATTACATGGCGCTCACGCACGAAACCCGAGATATACCTGGGCGCACTTTGATCGAATCGTCTCTGCAATTTCTCCTGATCTCATTCTTGTTGAGATTCGTCCGGAGCATTTTAGAGCTGAAGAGTTCTATTCAGATGGACCACCAGAAATGGCCTACCTCGTTCACCTCGCGTCGGGCAAAGGAATCCGATGCCAGGGCATCGACTGGTGGCCCGACGAATGGCTTTACAATTATTCATCACTGACACAAGAAAACTTTGACCAGAGAGAGGATTCGATGGTCGCTTATATCTTCAATGCCATGAAAAGCTCGAACTCGAAGACGACACTCGTTGCAACCGGCGCCGGGCACATCGATGGATTCATTGCCAGACTGAAAGACAGAGGCTCCAAGGAACTTGCAGCAGCGCCAGTTGACCTAACTCTCTCTCAATACCCGGACTTGCCAATACAAGTTCTCTCTCTTTGGGAACGTGGGGCAGAATATTTATCGACGCTTCCCATCGACTCGACCGATCGGATAAAACAAAAAGTGAATTTTCTAAAACGACTTGTCACTGAGCGGGGCTACGAATTTGATATAACCAAGAAATGACTCATGAAACTAGTTGCGATACATACGTGCCCGGCAGCTAACAAGCGCTACGACGCTGGATATGTCAATGTTAGAAGTTCTCGACACCTTCCCTCACATGAACGACAATCATAGTGGGGTCCCTCGTTGCGCCGTTACACCCGACTGAATCATGCTGATGACGATTTGGGGATTTGAGACACGCACTGCGAGACACGGGCGCGGCCATGTTGCAGTAATCCTCCTGCTCCTGACATTCACATGCCCTCTCTTTGCTCAATCAACGAAAAAGATCGAAGCAGTGAGAGCATCCGAACCCATCACAATCGACGGAATACTTTCTGAAGCTGTCTGGCAAAGAGAAGGATTTTCGGATTTCGTGCAGCGCGAACCTCACGAAGGGGCATCCCCCACCATGCGTACGGAAGTGTGGGTCGCCTACGACGATGCGGCGCTCTACGTAGCCGCGCGCATGCACGACCCGGCGCCGGATTCGGTCGAACGGCGGCTCGCCCGCAAAGATAACATAATTCTCGCCGACGCGCTGACCTTTTTTATCGACGGGTATCACGACAAGCGCGGCGGATTCTATTTTGGCTTGAATGCCGCCGGCACATTGTACGATGGAGTGCTCTACAACGACGACTGGAGCGACGACTCCTGGGACGGCATCTGGGAAGCCAAGGCTCGCATGGATGCAAACGGCTGGACGGCTGAGATGCGAATCCCCTACTCTCAATTCCGCTTCGAGCAGGGAGACGGCAATCACTGGGCTGTGAACTTCAAACGTGTGATCGCCCGCCGTAATGAAAACGACTACGTCGTCTTCACGCCCAGGAACGGCTCCGGTTTTGTCTCGCGGTTCATCGACCTCGTAGGGATCGACGACATTAATCCCCCCCGGCGACTTGAAGTCTTGCCCTACCTCACGGAGAAGGCGGAGTTCGCCCCCCACGATCCGGGAGATCCATTCCACACGGGGTCAAAGTACACGCCCGGGCTGGGGGCCGACATAAAGCTCGGCATCGGCAGCAATCTCACGCTCGACGCAACCGTCAATCCCGACTTCGGGCAGGTCGAAGTCGACCCGGCTGTCGTCAATTTGAGCGATGTCGAGACGCACTATACCGAGAAGCGGCCGTTTTTTCTGGAAGGGTCCAGCATCTTTTCCTTTGGACAGGGCGGCGCGAGCAGCAACTGGAGTTTCAACTGGTCGGCGCCCAGTCTCATTTACAGCCGGAGAATCGGCAGAACGCCACAAGGGACTTTCCCGAATGCCGATTACGTCGATATGCCGTTCGCGACGCACATAATCGGAGCGGCAAAACTCTCGGGGAAAACGGGTGACAACTGGAGCGTTGGTGCAATCAGCGCACTCACTTCCCGGGAAACGGCAAGAGTGGATTCAGCGGGCATCTACTCGGACCGGGATGCCGAGCCGTTGACGTACTATGGAGTCTTTCGCGCCCAGAAGGAAATGAACGACGGAAAGCAAGGATTAGGGACGCTCATTACTTTCACCCAGCGCGATCTTAGCGACACTCAATTGAAAGACCAGATCAATAACAACGCCCTTGTGACGGGGATCGACGGGTGGACTGCATTCGACGATGATAAGACATGGGTCATCACTGGATGGGGAGCGATGACGCACGTCACGGCAGATCCTGTGAGAATGCTTGCCCTGCAGGAAAACTCCCAGCATTATTTCCAGCGGCCCGACGTATCCTACCTCCACCTTGATAGCGCCGCAACGTCGCTCACAGGTTACGGGGGCAGACTGCTTCTTACAAAACAGAAAGGTGATGTTATCGCAAACGCCTCGCTCGGCATCATCTCTCCCGGATTTGATGTGAACGACCTCGGCTACCAGTGGAGATCCGACATCATCAATATGCACGTCGGCGGGGGATATCAGTGGACGGTCCCGACTTCGTGGTACCGCAGCCTCTGGCTTACCGCGGCTGGATTCCAGACCTACGATTTTGGCGGAGACGCAACATGGCGCGGGATCTGGCAACTCACCGACATCGTGTTTCCAAACTACTATGAGGTGTCCGTCTCGTACGCCTATAATACTCAAACAGTCAACGACTACCTCACCCGAGGCGGCCCCAAAGCGCTCCGCCCGCCGGGATACGAATTCAACGGATCCATCAGCGGGGACAGCCGGGAGGACCTGATTCCGGGTTTCAATTTTGACATCTACACCGCGCTCTACACCAAAACGTATTCCTACGTATGGAATCTCGACTGGAAACCCTCCTCCAATGTCGAGGTCATCTTCAGTCCGGAGCTGGACAAAGACTGGGAGTATTCTCAGTGGGTCGGCGCGTTCAGCGACCCGACGGCAACATCGACCTACGGAACCCGCTACGTCTACGGCGAGATGAACCAGACGACGCTGGTTGCGGGTATCAGGATCAACTGGGCGTTTACGCCCGCGCTCAGCCTGCAGACGTACATTCAACCGTTCTTTTCCGTCGCAAACTTCACAAACTTCAAAGAACTGAGCAAGCCGAAGACGTATAATTTTTTAAAGTACGGCACAGGCGGTTCCACAGTCGTCTACGATTCACTGTACAGGGTTGACCCCGATGGAGCGGGACCTGCCGCGCCCTTCACGTTTTCGAGTCCCGACCTTAATTTCAAATCCTTGCGGGGTAATGCCGTCCTTCGCTGGGAATGGATGTCGGGTTCGACCCTCTATCTTGTCTGGACGCAGGAACGAACGAACTCCGACGACCCCGGAAATATGCGTTTCGGCCACGACATCAGTTACCTTTTTTCATCCCAGCCCGACAATATCTTCATGGTGAAGGTCGCGTACTGGCTCAACCCCTGAGCCCTCTTCGCAGGCCGGCGGCTACTTTCCGGACTGCCGGTGATTACCACTGTTCCTTCTTGCCCTCTTCCATCCTCACATCTCGCCTCATATTCAAAACTAATAAATCCTCTGCTGAAAAGTTTCATTCTTGAGAAAAACCGCATGGATTTCGCGCAATTAGGGAACTAAATTCTGGCTTGATTTATGATTATAATATTCGAAATGAACCCATACCATCTAAGAACTTATCGGACCACATGACAACAGTTGCCAAAAAGAAAGGGACCGGCTCGGTCGTTATCACGGCGGAGCGGTGCAAAGGGTGCGGATTCTGCGTCGAGTTCTGTCCGACCGACGCGTTACTGCTCTCCAACCAGTACAACACAAAAGGCTATCACCCACCCGTTCTGAAATCGCAGGAGCTTTGCAACGGATGCAACATCTGCGGCTTGCTGTGCCCTGATTTTGCCATCTATGGGTTCATGTACGTGAAGAAAAAACCAAGGAGCTAAACTTGAAAGCGGATCCCATCGGCGTCTTGACGGGCGCTCACTTCATCGACGGCGACCATGCCTGCAGCGAGGGGGCAATTGCCGCGGGCTGCCGGTTTGTTGCCGGCTATCCGATCACTCCATCGACGGAAGTCGTGGAACGAATCGCGGAAAGATTCCCGTTCGTCGGGGGAATATTCATTCAGATGGAGGATGAGATCGCGTCATCCATCGCAATTCAGGGAGCCGTGTGGGGCGGGAAAAAATCAATGACGGTGACTTCCGGGCCCGGTTTTTCGTTAATGATGGAGCACATCGGGCTTGCGGCAATGACCGAAACCCCCTGCGTGTTCGTCGATGTGCAGCGCGCGGGACCGTCTACCGGTCTGCCGACCCAGCCCGGCCAGGGCGACATGATGCAGGCGCGCTGGGGCTCGCACGGCGACTACGGCATCATCGCGCTCTCTCCAAACTCACCGCAGGAGTGTTTCGACCTGACGATCAAGGCCTTCAACCTCTCCGAACAATACCGCGTGCCGGTACTGTTCATGATGGATGAGTGCGTCGGACACATGACAGAGCGCGTCGTCATTCCCCCGGCGGATCAAATCGAGATTTATCCCCGCCGGTTTTTCGAAGGTCCCAAAGAAGAGTATCTCCCGTTCAAAGCAAACGGTGAAATGGTACCCGACATGGTCAAGGCCGGAGACGGTTACCACATCCATGTCACGGGATTGACGCACGATGAGCGCGGGTACCCGAGCATGACGGTCGCCACCCAGGAAAAGCTGGTCCATCGCCTCGTGAACAAGATCCGGCTGAACGCGGACAAGATCGTCGAGTATAAAGAGGATCAGGTTGAGAATGCCGATGTCGTCGTGGTGACGTATGGCATCACCTCGCGGACCGCCATTCCCGCGATCGAGCAAGCACGAAAAGAAGGAATGCGGGTCGGCCATCTTCGCATGGTCGTGGTCTGGCCTTTTCCCGAGAAACGAATTCGCGAGCTTGCGTCACGGGCGAAGGCATTTGTCGTCCCGGAGATAAATTACGGACAAATGGTGCTCGAAGTCGAACGCTGCGCGGGCGGGAAAGCCCGCGTCGATCTTGTCCCCCACGGCGGCGGTTCCGTCCACAATCCCAAAGATATCTATAATACCATCAAACAGAGCGTGAAAGGTTGACGCCGAATGCCCGAAGAACTCTATGATATAGACGAAACCATCCCCCCGAATACGGTGGAAGAGTACTTGCGGATGGAACGAATGCCGCACATCTGGTGTCCCGGATGCGGCATCGGCACGACGGTGAATTGTTTTGCACATGCGCTGGAGACAAGCGGTTTGGACCTCCGGAAGGTGGCGGTAGTCTCCGGCATCGGATGCACAGGTCGCGTCGCCGGCTACATCGACCTGGATTCGTTCCATACGACGCATGGGAGAGCGATTCCCTTCGCGACGGGTTTGAAGCTCGCAAATCCGGAATTGAAAGTGGTCGTATACAGCGGCGACGGCGACCTCACGGCAATCGGTGGAAATCACTTCATCCACGCGGCCCGGCGGAATGTCGATATGACCGTCATCCTCATCAATAATTTCATCTATGGAATGACTGGAGGGCAGGTCGCTCCGACAACACCATTAACCGCGACGGCGACGACGGCGCCATACGGAAATTTTGAGCAGCCATTTAACCTGCCGTATCTTGCGGAGTCCTGCGGCGCGGTCTATGTCGCCCGCTGGACATCGTACCACGTGCGCCATGTGACAAAAGCGATCAAAGAGGCACTCGCCAAGAAAGGATTCTCCTTCGTGGAGATCCTCGCGCCATGCCCGACACTCTACAGCCGGAGGAACAAGCTCGGCGACGGCCTGGATCAAATGGTGTACTACAAGGAAAACAGTGAAATTCGCAATGGCGCGGACACGAAAACCATCTCCCTTGATTTTCAGGGGAAAATAACCGTCGGTAAGTTCGTCGACAAGGAGCGGCCGACGTACTTCGACACGATGCAGGAATACTATCAGAAAAAATTTGGCGACAAATACGTTCCGTACAAGAGTTGACAAGCACGGGAATGTGAATCACAGCGAGCACAATTATGCAACGAACTGAAATAAAAATCGGCGGTTTTGGCGGACAGGGCGTCATCCTCAGCGGTTACATCCTCGGGCGGGCGGCTTCGATCTACGACAACAAACATGCTACCATGATTCAGGCATTCGGTCCTGAAGCCCGCGGCAGCGCCTGCAGCTCCCAGATCATCGTCTCACCCGATATCATCGCCTATCCGTACATCACTTCACCGCAGGTGATGATCGTGATGTCACAGGAAGCATACTCGAAATTCACGCCCGAGCTCGCGAGCGGTGGAATTCTCATTACGGAGGAGGAGCTGGTAACGCCTCATAATCTCAGGAAAGACATCCAACATTATTCGATTCCGGCGACGCGGATCGCCGAAGAGCTCGGCAAGAAAATGGTCCTGAACATTGTCATGATGGGCTTCACAACCGCGGTCACAAAATTGCTGGAACCTGAAGCGATGCGCAAAGCGGTTACTGCCTCCGTTCCGAAAGGGACGGAAGAACTGAACCTGAAGGCCTTTAACCGGGGCTACGAGTTTGGGTTGAACTTAATAGCGGGGAAGGGGAATTAGGTCGCCGCCGAAGCCTCCGTTCCGAATCGAACGCTTCGATGGGTTGCGAATCGGAATCCACATTTGAAGTGCCGATCTCCCGGAGGTTCTAACTCATCATTGCCATTCCAGCTTCCGCCTCAAGATCACCCTTCCATCGTCGACCCCGACGAAGTAAATTGTTTCAGGAGCAGGAATCTTGCTGATTTTCATTTTCCACGTAAGATGATAGACGACGGTGTCGAGTCGCTCAGGCAAAATCACCAGGGCAGGCTCTTCACGAATTTCAAATTTCTCACAACCGAAATCTTTGATGACAATTTCCCTCGCCTGTGCACCTGAGATATGCGGCACTGTCGCACACCTGACGTCGGGGAAGATTTCGGCCCCCGAAGACCACACGGTTCCATCGCCTCTGATCATGATGCCTATTTGACTGAATTGCACCGGGACTCCATTCTGTGTCTGCTGCCAGGAGCATGCCCATCCATCACGATCGTCTCGTATTCTTTCCAATATTACAGAGTCGATGTGCAGGTGAGCTTTGTTTTCGCTAATCAATTTTCTCCCGAGAGAATCAATCACCTCGTGAGTGAGCAACCCCCGATTCAAAAAACAGTTGTCGATATCCTTTAAACCGGTGTTCCACGGTTCCGCATACTGATAAACGTGCCCGGAACCGGCACATCCGTTGACGCACAATGACCATCCAACGACGAGCAGGGCTGCAACAGCCATCAACGTACGCATGGTTCCTTCTGGGAGTGGACCTAGGTTCATAGAATGTGCGGACCGGCAGCCTATCGGGCCAGTTTCTGTTCGACACTCCGGATTTTGTCTTCCATCGTTTGGTCGCGATCGGTCCTCGTGCCGGCATGGATGGTCGTCGAGACCCTCGGCGCGCCCATTCCATGCACCTTTTCATGGCAGCGTTTGATGGCACCGAACACCGCATCCCAATCCCCTTCAATATTCGTCCCGTTGGCGTGAAGCTGGACCTTTAGTCCAGCCTCCTTGAGAATACGCTCGCAGGCGGCGACGTAGCTTGAGAGAGACACGCCTACCCCGATGGGGATGATACATAAATCGACGATGACTTTCATTTGCTGGCTCCTTTCATATTGAGCTTGTTGTCCGAACAGGGAACCCGGTCGCCTACGTGGTCCGATCAGGAGATCGGACCTACGGCAGGTCATTCTTTGTAGATCTTGACGACTGGGTTGCCGGTGCTGTCGATGTACGCACGGTACATGCCGGAGGTGTTGAAGGGCATTGCGATATTTCCATCCTTGTCGATGGCAATGACGCCGCCGTCCCCGCCGAGCTTGACAAGTTTGTCCATCACGACCGTTTCGGCGGCATCCTTGACCGACATGCCTTTGTATTCCATCAAAGCGGAGATGTCATATCCGACGACCGAGCGGATAAAATATTCCCCCGTTCCTGTTGCTGAGACGGCACAGGTTTTGTTGTTCGCGTACGTTCCCGCTCCGATGATCGGCGAATCACCGACACGCCCGTACCGCTTGTTGGTTGTCCCGCCCGTTGACGTTCCGGCCGCAAGGTTGCCCATTTTATCGAGCGCGACACATCCTACAGTGCCGTGCTTGTGCTCGGATGTATCGGGCGCTGAGTTCTTCTGCCCCGACGAATCGCTTTCCCTTTCCTTTGCCAATGCTTCCTGAAGTTGCTTCCATCGCCTCTCGGTATAAAAATACTTTTGCGGCACAGTGTCCATGCCGTGCGCCATCGCAAACGCCTCGGCTCCCGTGCCAACCATCATGACATGCGGCGATTTTTCCATCACCATGCGCGCAAGACTGATCGGATTTTTGATATGTTTCACCGCTGCGACCGCTCCCGCCTTGAGCGTGTTTCCATCCATGACCGCGGCGTCCATCTCGTTGGTCCCTTCGTGGGTGAACACAGCGCCTTTTCCAGCATTGAACAGTGGAGAATCTTCGAGAATGTTGATGACCGCTTCTACGGCATCCATACTCGTTCCGTTGTTCTTGAGGATGTTGTATCCTTTGAGAAGGGCTTCGGTCATTTTCTCCCTGAACTGTTTTTCGAGTTCCGGCGTCATGCTGTTTTTCGTGATTGTCCCCGCTCCGCCGTGGACTACAATACCGAAACGATGTTGTGACGACTGCTGCTGTGCCTGCAGTCTCCCGGAGGTGTTGTACACACTCAGTGGCAGAACGATCAAGAGCATCAGGATGACGATTGCCGTCCGTTTCATGGCGCTACCTTGCGAATGTGAGATCGATGGGAATATTTCTGGAAATGTACGAAGAATGGGACAAAGTGTCAAAAGGACAGGCGGCAGCATATCAGTTCGAGGTCGTGTCATCCGCCCCCGACCCCCTCTTGTATTCTCCCCCTTGAAAAAGGGGGAGAAGGTCGAACGCAGCAATGAATATCGAAAATGTGGTATCACTGAATGGATGCAAGATGAGGTTGAAACGTTGACGGAAACAGAAAGGGCAAGCCTGGCGGCTCGCCCTTTCACAACATGACTGTTCCGCGCCTGTCAAGGCACGAGAGATGGTTCAATCAAAACGCATATCCGACACCAAGGCTCCAGGCGGGGATATTCATACCGTAAGTGCCTGGAAGGACATTGGTAGCCGCAGCGATATCCCTATCCTTGCCGATCAGGTACTCCACACCGAGGTCGAACACAAAATCGCTGACTTTGTAGCCAGCACCGAGCGTAATGCCGGTATAGCTGATGCTTGGGAAAAGAATACTGTAAGTCTCATCAGGTGCGGGCGCAGGGTCAATGTAGAAACCCGCGCGCAGGTCCAGATTCTGGGATGCAGTATAGCCAATACCCAATCGAATCTGCGTCGCATCATTCCAGTGCAGATTAAGGTTGTATGAGCTCTTTAGAGGCTCCCATTTCGGGTCGGTAAATTCGGTCCTGAGCGTGTCTTCAGTTGTGGACCAGGCGCTGTACTGAACGTCGAACGTAACGACAAGATCATCCATCGGCCGGAAAGCGATACCGCCGGCGATCCACATCGGCCAACCGATATCCCTTGTGAAATCCGCGCTTGGGGGGGTGCCCGGACTCGCAACGGCCATGAATGGATTCTCCATGGTTCCAGACATTTTGACAATGGCCTGAGACCTGAAAGTTACACCGGCGCTGAATTTTTCACTGGCCTTGTACAGTGCACCAATCGACATTCCACATCCAAACCCGTGGGATCTCTCGGTAAATTGCATTGCCGGCACATGCCGGTTTATCTGTCCCAGCGGCAAACCTGGATGTTGCAGATCAAACATGCCGTAGAGAATGTTGATAGCGACCCCGACTGAGAAATTATCGGAAAACTTATACGCGGCGGCCGGTGAAATGTTCACCACAGCGATCTTGCTCATCCATGTGTACACCCTGCCGCTGTCGAGGTTTTTCAAATCATTTCCTTCCCACGCGGATCCTATCCCCGCAGGAACGTATACCCCTAATCCGAATGTGAGATTATCTGAAACGCCGAAATGATACAGTCCCATGAGATTCGGTGAGATGTAATTATTCGTATTCTCTTTTGCATCGATTCCGGCCAACGGGAACTTGTAGGTTCCCTTTGGCATGACATCCGTTGCAAACACGCCGATAAAATTTTTCTGGATCTGAGAAAGCCCGGATGGATTCCAGTACACGGCCGTGTAATCATCCGCCAGCCCGACGAAGGCTCCTCCCATTCCAAACCCTTTGGGACCAATGCTGTTCAGACTCAAACCATTCGGATAGGCAATCCCAATGGCAAGTATCAGCATGATCATAACAGCAAAAGTTCTTGACCTCATGGCACTTCTCCACATATGTTCTACAATAGGTGAATTAGGAAACACCAGAATGTTTCGACAGCCAAAGAACGGAATTTATAATAGGATAATTCTGAAGACGGCAGGATCGCCCTCAAAGAATCTGCCGACAGTCCCCCTGCGGTGCTTTCGGGACATTACATACATGAAACGACTTGTTTCGTCAGCCCATGAGAAAACAAAAGGTCCGAAGAAGCACGCTCCGGACCCTGGAAAATCCATACTACCGTCCGGCCCATAAACGATCCTGCACATCGCAGAATCGTCAAACGGTCGGGAAGAACAAGCGGATGACTCGAAGGGTCAGCGCGTGACTACCACGATCGCCTGCCGCCGCCGCCTCTTCGTCCACCCGACCTGCCGCCGGAGTGACGCTGTTCACGCGGCCGCGCTTCGTTGACATCCATCGACCGGCCCTTCATCTGTTTCCCGTGCAACGCCGTAATGGCAGCTTTACCTTCCTCTTCCACCGGCATTTCCACAAAGGCGAATCCCCGGGACACGTCCCGGAAGCGATCCTTGATAACACTTGCACTATCGACCTGCCCGAACGCCGCAAACTCAGTCCGCAGATCTTCGTCTGTGACATCAGTGGACAAATTACCGACATATATCCTCATACTGGACTCCTTCTCTTCAAAGAGTGAATGAACAATGCGCCCGCGATCAACGCTGCGCTTCGTGATTAGGTTTGGCATATCGAGCACATGGAAGGAAAGGAATCCCGCACCACACTCATATGTCAAGCAGGGTACAAGGTAACGGAAAAATCCATAGATTGCAAACCGACCATCGGGATAGGTGGGCCGAACATGCCTCCCGGGCATCCCAAATCTGCCAATAGCGACCTATTTGCGCAGTATTTCTATCAGAGCATTCAGCGCCCGGTCATTGCCCGTCTCCCCCAACCAAAAGATTGCTTCTTTCCGAACCCTTGGATTCTGATGCGTTTCAGCAATTTTGATGAGCGCATCGAGCCCCTCTTCGTCCGGAAGTTGGGTCAACGCGAAGACGGCACTCTTCTGAATCTCTGTGTCTTTGTCATCGTTCACGATGTTTTCGAGTGCGGCTGTACTCTTCTCGGAGGCCTTCTGTCCGAGCCAGAACATCGCTTTTTTTCGCACTTCAGGATCCTTCGCCGTACGCGCAAGTGAGATCAATTGATCCTCCCCTTTGTTTTCCTCCATCTCGCTGATGGCAAAAACTGCTTCGCCGCGCACGTCTTCCGACCTGTCTGTCTCAACTATCCCGAGGAGCAGTTTGAGCGCAGGGTCAGAGTTCGTCTGTCCAAGCCAGAACACTGCGTTCTTTCTCACCTCCGTCCGGTCTTCCCCGTTCACCACCCGGATCAGGAAGGAGGTTACGAGCTCCGACGACTGATGTATGCCGACAGCACTGACAATACTCGCTTGCACATCTTCAGATTCCTCGCGTGTGTATTTTGATTGCAGGAACAGGACGCTCTCGGAATCATCAGCCGTCCCAAGCCAGAGAACGGGTTCGTTTTCAAGATTGACGTGGAGCGAGAGATTGCTGATTTTGATGTCGTGGAAGTACTCCCTGGATTTTTTTCCATCCAGATGAAATAGAATCCCCACTTCCTTAGGTATCTTGCACACATTGCCGGCTCTGTCATTGACAACGGTCAGACAACCGGTCATTGTAAGATTGTGGTTCGGCCCCATGACCTCACGCTCTGTAGGGCACGGGCTCAGGCCCAGCATCTCGCACAGACTTGGTCTGTTTCTTCTCGAGTCTGTAAAACAAGATCCGATGAACCAATTTTCGCCCATGGATTTGACAATGCTATATCCTACCCAATAGCCGCGGTTCCATCCCCGCTCTCCGGCCTCCCGCCCGGCCCAACCCCACCGTTCGGCCAGGGGCTGAGCTGTGTTCGGACAAACGACTGCCGGCTGAGCGCAAATCGTACCGCCGACCAACGCAATCGTCAGACCACCCATGATGATGTTTAATAGAAGCTTTTCCCGGATCATGGATTACTCCTTTGATTTATATCCCAGGATTTCCATCAAAGCAGCACGGGCTTTGTCGGTGCCGATCTGTCCCAGTGCGCTCACGGCCGCGCTGCGTAGTTTCTTTTCACCGCCCGTTTTCGCGACCTCTGCGAGCGTTGGGACTGCATCGTCGCTCCCCGAGTTCCCTAAGGCGTAGATTGCCGTAATCCTGAGCTCGGTGTCTTGCTCCTCTCGTGCAATCCTGGCCAGCGCTTTGACGGAAGCGGGACCATTGCCGTTGCCGATCTGGTAGACTGCCTGTTTTCGAACTGCGAGCGAAGGGGATTTCCGGGCGATATTCAGCATGAGATCCGGATCGTCTCCACCCGAAAGATTTCCGAGGGCAAAGATCGCCGTCTTTGCGATTTCGTCATCTGTGTCCGTTGTCGCAGTGGCGATGAGAAATACCTTCGCTGCTTCCTTTCCGGTGTTTCCGAGACTGAAGAGTGCCGCCTTTTTCGTTTCGGAATCGCGACTTGTGCTGACAATCTCCTTCAATGCCTCGACAACGTCCTGGTCACCGATGTTGCCGAGGGCGTAGGCGGCCGCTTTTCGGATTTCGGAGTCCTGGTCGGCAAGAGCTGCTTCCTTCAGCGCAGCAACTGCAGCGGCGTCGCCCCGGTTGCCGAGGGCGTACATCGCCGCCTTTCGGACTTCCGTCTCCTTCGCCTCCTTGAAGATGCGCTTCAGTTCACCGGAAGCCTGCTCACCATCAGTATTGCCGAGAGAATACGTCGCGGCTTTCGCGAGCTCTTGGTCCTGCTCGGTTCGACCGACTTCGCCCAGAAATGGGATTACCTTCTTCTCATCCATGTTGCCGAGAGCGTACAGCGCGGCTTTCCGCACTTCCCTGTCGTTTTTCGAGCGAACGATCTGTTCCATTGCCATGAACGCAGCCGAATCGCCACGGTTGCCGAGCGCGTAGACAGCGTCCTTACGGACTCTTATGCTCTGATCTCTCGTCGCAATCTCCTGGAGCTTCTTGCCAACCTCAGGAGATTCTATGTTGCCGAGAACGTATACGATCTTGCTGCGTAGTCCCTCACCCGGCATCCTGTCGAACAGGTCGATTATCGCGGCGTACGCCTCGTCACTCCCCATGTTGCTCAACGCATTCAATGCCGCGAGCTTGACATCCTCATCTTCCTCTTCCCCCATCCCCTGAATCTTTTCCTTGTACTCCGGCTTGCCCTTCTTTGAGAGATCGTAGGCAATTCTCACGAGATTCGACTTGGCATCATCTTTCCATTTGCTTTTCGGATGCGATTTGATGAAGTTGTCGTAACATTGAAAGACGCTTTCCTGGTCCTCGCCGAGCTTGTCGCGTGTATAGCATTGCCAGTATTCTGCCGCATCGACCATTTTGCTCTTTGGGTACTGCTTGATGAACTCACCAAGAGCTTTCTGGGCATCCAACCATTTTTCGTCGAGGATACACCCATACGCCTGGTCGTAGGCTTTGGTTGGTGCATCCTGGCAGCGGACCGCCACCGGCATGAGTATGGCCAGCAGTGCCATGAGCAGAATTGCTCCTGACAGGCTTGTCGTTCGTTTCAAAAGACCTCTTTTTGATGTCATCACATGCACTCCTTCTTCAGATTTTTGATTTCGCGTTGTCCTTGAGAGTCTTCGCGGGAGGTTCCGGTCGAGAACCAAGCGCACGAATCTGCTCGACGTTAATTTTGAGTAAGATGGATTTCTTGTCAACGCCCTGTTTGACGAGCTCAACCAGTGGAACGCCATTCTCGACGCTATAGTTTGCGAGCTCCATAAGAACGACTTCAAGGTCGCCGATGAGCTGCCGGAGATGTCGTTGCTCGGGTTCCTTGAGGGCGGTTTGGAGGTAGCTGGCTTGCCGGATGAGCTCGCGCGAGATGTGTTGTTGGCGCGCAAGATTGGAAGTCGACGAAACCCCGACCGGGGTATTCACGAGTCCGATGAGCAAGACCTTTGACCGTTCAAGGTATTCGTTGGATTGTCTCTCCGTTGCTTGCCGCAATGCAGTGGCAGAGTCCGCGCCTGTGCCGACAATTGAAGCATTCGCCGGCCGGCCGGCACCCTGAGTTTGTCTTACGAGGACAGTTCTACCCAGATAGATCCCGAGCGCGACTAGCAGGACCGCAGCGACACCGTACGCCCATGCAGGCATGAATGGCGGTCTGAAACGAACAATCTTCGGGGAATGCGTCCGCAGGGGTGGTGTTTTCTCGTCCGATTCCATCCTGGAACGGAGGTTCTCCCAGTAGTTCGCCCAAAACGCTTCTCCGGGCTCACTCCGGAGACGCCCGTCCATGATCTCCAAAGCTTGTTGCATGCGTGCGTAGCCTGACGCGCATGCCGTGCACGAGGAGAGGTGTTCTTTGAATGCCGCAGTATCCGCGGCCCCCAATTCGCCGTAGCGAGCGTCAACAAATAATTCCTCGCACTTTTCACATGTCATGGTTTTTCCTCCAGTCCAAATTCATTTCGATAAAAGCCAAGCTCTTTCTGCAAACTATGTATGGCGCGGAATAGATACGACTTCACGGTGCCCTCCGCCACGCTGAGTGTGTCAGCGATTTGCTTCAAAGGCAGGTCGTGGTAATGCCTAAGCACAAAGACGGAGCGTTCCTGCGGCGAGAGACTATCCAACGCCCGCTCGATGTTCACCTGGATCATCCGCGATTCCGTGATACGGTCGGGCGTCAGCGGCTCATGGAAATCCACATTCCGGGGAAGACCGTCGTCTGACGTAGGATTATCGAGTTGCATTCTCTTCCTTGCAGGTGATTTGAGATAATCCAGACACGTGTTGACCGTGATTCTGTAGAGCCATGTGCTCCACTTCGCGTCACCCCGAAAGCTATCGAGGGAGTGGAACGCTTTGAGAAAGACATCCTGCGACAGATCTTCCGCATCGCGGCGGGATCCTGTCAGATCGTACGCGATCCAATACACTTTGGTCATTGAGCTCTCGACAAGCCGACGAAATGCATCCATGTCGCCGCGCTTCGCGCGCTCGACCAACGGTCGATCATCTGTCACATTGTACCCTTCACTATATTCTAAGACGAGGTTCGGGAGGAAAAGGTTTACGAGAATATACACTTATTCCAGGCGAGAAATGGAGGAAATGAGAGAATGCAGATCCGGAGAGTACCTGTCCGTTTTGCGAGGGGTCCTCCCTTCCCGGCGCTTCGCCGCAGGGGAGACGCAGGGAAGGCAAAAGTGCAGCCGCAATATTTCCAACGAGTAGCGGCAATTGCGCGGGAGTCGCTTGTCGCCTCCACGAAAGACCTGAACAAATGACAAAACCTGCCCCGGAGGGCGAGGTTACGCCAGACGCTTCAGAACGATGAGCGAAAGGTCGTCGTACACCCGGGCATCGCCTACAAAACGATTGACTTCTGCAACAATTCTCTCGCCGGCTTCGGGCGCGCCGAGGTCCTTCAAGGTGGGGAGAAGTTTCAGCAGCCGCTGAGTTCCGAAGAACTCCCCCGCCACATTCTTCGCATCCGACAATCCATCCGAATAGACAAGCAGCATGTCGCCTTTCCGGAGCTCGATACGATTTTCAGTGCAGGCTGCCTCGGGAAGGATTCCGATGGCCGCATCCCCTTTGGGCATATCCTCGATTTCCGTTCCTCTCAGGAGCAATGGCGGCAGGTGCCCGGCGTTGACGAATCGCAGATTTCCCGAGTCGGATCGCACCTCGAGATACACCACCGACGCGAAGACATTACGAAGGCTGTCGCGGTAGAAAATCCTGTTGAGCTTTGTCCCGACCTCGCTCAAGGAGTCGATATCCGGAGCGAGCGCCCTGACGGTTGCCTGAAGTTTCGCCGTAAGCAACGCCGCGCTCAACCCTTTGCCTGCGACATCGGCAAGCGTCACCCTGAAACGGTCCTCAGCGACTTTTTGGAAGTCGACCAGATCGCCCCCCACTTCATTCGCGGTACGCGTAAAGAGCCACACGGACCAACCCTGCACCTTCGGAGTTCTTTCCGGAAGGAGCGCCATTTGCACGGCCCTGCCGGCCGCGAGCTCGTCCCGCGCGAGCAGTTTGTCTTTCAACTCGAGCATAAGCACAAAGAGAACAATAGCTGCGGCTCCAACTCCCATATCGACCCGGACCTTCACCTTCTCGCCGTTGTACTCAAGATCATTGGCAAAAAGCACAAGTATAAATGCCACAACCAGCAACAGGCGCCGGGTGGGAGTGAGTTTCAGCAAGAGAGCTTTGAGCAGCCAGCCGGCGGTGAAGAGCCACCGCTTCAGGGGCCGCATCTCCTTCAACCTTTTCTTTCGCTCGTCATCGATGAAGAATTCTTTAAGTTCCTCGTAGTCCCGGCGAACCGTGCGTCTAAAATCCTTCCGCCGCAGATCTTCACGAATCACTCTTCCGAAACGGGGTTCGCGATTTTTGTCGGATGTATTCTGTTCCATGAGTATGCTCTTTTAATAACTAGCGTTCCCTGAGAACTTGATTGTTAATGAAAAATCTTAAATCCTAATGCCGAAATCCTAAACAAGCACGAAACTCCAATATTAAAATCCTAAACAAACCCGTTTTGCTGACGCGCTTTTGGTCAGCATCTGACCGCGGCAATCGTTTGGAGATTGTCATCATGAGTCCTTCGCTAGCGTCCAGGACAAACTCCGCGAACGGTCTAACCCGGGCGCTGGGGGATGTTTCGCTTCCCTCAACATGACAAATTAAGGTTCGGTGCTTCGGATTCGGAACCTTGAACATGGTTTTGCCTGAAATCACCTAACAATATACAAGATCGTCCACACATAGATATACGCGGATTCCGTCTGAAAGTTGTTGATGGGTATGTCATGAGCCTGCCCGGGGCGCCCTGCCATTGCCTCGCCGCGTGGCGGGGGCTCCGTCCGGTTGCACTATTTTCCAAAACTCTGTATCTTTAAACATGATTTCCACAGCCGATAAGCGGATCATCGTGTCACGGATTCTTCTGGTCGATGGAGTTCTCCTGATCGTTGTCTCGTTCATTCATTTACTTTCCACATTTCCCCTGAAAGACTGGCTTGCGCGGGAGCTTACGCCCAAAGTCCTCTCCGGCATTTCAGCTCCCTTTTTATTGAATCATCTTATTGTCGGCGTTCTCTTGATTCCGTTCGGCGTCAGCACTCTGTACAGCGCCATCGGGGTGAGGGCGGGCCAGCGCTGGGCGCGCGTGATCGCGATGACGAACGCCCTGGCCGTTCTCCTGCTCCCCATCATTCTCATCGCACTCATCGGGCCGGAGTACTATGCTGCCGCTCCCTTTCTGGTTGCCTCCGTTCTCATCACGATCATCGGATTTTCAATGATCGTGCCGCTCTTCTGGCTCTGGAACGACTCAGCAAACAAACCTCCTCATCAGCATCTCCACGAGTAAGAAAGACATGCCATACGATGTCTCCGATTTCCAGAAGGAAGTTCTCGAACGTAGCTTCGACATTCCGGTGCTCGTGGACTTCTGGGCGGAGTGGTGCGCGCCGTGCCGGATGCTCAGCCCCGTCCTGGAGCAACTCGCACGGCAGAATATAGAGAAATGGGTGCTGGCAAAAGTGAATACGGAACGGCTTCCCGACGTCGCGTCGAAATACGCCGTTCAAAGCATCCCCGATGTGAAGCTGTTTGTTGAAGGAAAAATCGCTGGAGAGTTCGTTGGCGCCCAACCGGAGCACGTCATCACCCAGTGGCTTCGCAAACATCTTCCGAGCAAACTCCAGGGCCGGATTGACCTGGCCAGGACATTGATCGCCGAAGAACGGGAACCCGATGCACGGAAACTGTTGGAGAATATTTTTGCCGCCGAACCCGAGAACCAGGAAGTGAAGGTCCTCCTTGCCCAGTTGTGCCTTTTTGATGATCCGAAAACGGCGGCGGATTTCGTAAGAGATGTCGAGGATCCGAAGTTCAGTGAGCTCGCCGACGCGATCCGGACATTATCACGATTGGTGGAAATCGCGGTTCCATTGGGAGACTTCCCCGAAAGCATTTCCCGCCAGAAGTATGCCGAAGCGGTCGCTGACGTTCGCTCGCGGCAATTCGATGCCGCGCTTGAAAAATTCATCGACATTATTCGCACCGACCGCTATTACGACGATGACGGCTCCCGAAAAGCGTGCATCGCCCTCTTCAAGTTCCTGGGCGAAGAACACGAAATCACGCGGAAGCATCGCAGGGATTTCGGGAGCGCGCTGTATATGTAAGAGCATCTTTGGAAAGATGCCGAGAACCCGTGCTTGTCCCGCTGACAGTGCCTTGGTCTCCGGCATCGGAAAGGACAATCATGCGCCCAAAACATTGTTTGGTTGTGGCATCGATCGTTTTCGCTTCGACGAGCATGCAATGCAATGTTTTCGAAAACGGCCCGTCGCATTTTGAAAATATCAACGACAAGATAATTGTCGGATTTTCAGAAGGGTATCCGTCAATGTCCGCAGTCGGCGATCCGGCCATCATGCTCACGATGACCTCGGTAAGAATCTATTCCTGTATGAATTACACTTTCTTGTACGAACTTGCCAAGTCTCAGGATTCCATTCATCTGGCGATACTCGGCGTGACAATCGGAGAGATATGCCTCACGGCACTGGGACCCGCCGTCGCTTCCACACCGATTGAACTTGCGTCCGGCGCTTACAATGTGGATGTGGATATCCTTGGGTCAACAGACCGGTATGCGCTCGTCGTCACAAATGACGACATCCGGCTAGCACCTATATTCGTCCTGGTCCCTCCAGATCCAATGACCTCCTGACTGCACGTCGGACGGATGGACCTCCGGCTTCGCGCGCCGGCTTTCATGCGATTTTCCGTACTTGAGTCCTGCCGATTCCCCACCACACCAAACTCACAACCAGCCCGGGATACATCGGCTCGATCCCGAGAGGATAAAGTCCGGAGTTTCCGTTGACCGAACCCGCAATCAGCCATCCAAGCGACGTGAGCCAGCCACACAACATGGCGAGAAAAGCGTAGCGCGACGGAATAGTTAACTGTTCGAAGTAACCGGCCATTAGAGGAACGAGCAAGCCCGGAATGATTACCGTCCCGATCGTGTACCACATCTGAATGACGCTCGGCATGAAGACCGAAAGAACGACGGAGAAGACGAACGTGACCACCAGACCGACCCGGGTGTAGGGGGTGGTTCCCGATGATTTGGGATTGGGGATTTGGGATTTGGGATTGGGGATTGACGATTGCGGATTGGGGATTGACGATTGGGGATTGAGAATTGGGGATTGAGAATTGAGATTGAAACCCCGTAATCTTCCGTAAAGATCTCTGCCCAATGTTTGAGCCGACACAAACGCCAGCGTGTCGAGCGACGCCATGATGGTTGCCATCAATCCGACGAAGAATAACCCCTTCGCGATCGGAGGAAGCACAAGTTCAGCGAGCATGGGATAGGCCATCATTGGCTGGTCGAGGTGCGCGATTGCCGCGCGAGCGTACAGACCCGCCGTCGCCGTCATCGCATCGAACAAGAACCAGAAGATGATTGACAGAAGAATTCCTCTCTGGGCGACCTTTCCATCTTTTGCCGCGTAGCAGCGCTGGTGGAAGGCCGGGTCGACAAGGGTCCAGAGAGCTATGAAGAACCAGACAAGGATGAACTGTATCGAATTCCCTCCGTTCCACGTAAGATGCAGCGGCGGCAGGTGAGTCTTCAGAAATTCAATTCCCCCGTAGCGGACATGGCAAAACGGGAGAATGACCGCAAATCCAACAAACATCAGAAAAAACTCGAGCACGTTCGTCTGGACGTCCGAGCGGAATCCGCCCCAGAACAAATACGAAACCGCGACGATTGCGGTGACGATGAGGCTGACGAGCAAGCTCCACCCGAATAGCATTTGCAGCAGCACGCTCAGCATCAAAATGTACGGCGCGGGCGTCATCAGGATAAATGTGAGAATCGAACCGAGCACCGCCGTCTTCTTGTCGTACGATGATTCCAGCTTATCGGGAATGGTGTAGAAGTTTGTCGCCCGAATTCTTTTGGCAAGAAACATGGCGAACACCGCGGCGAAGAAGTAATACGGTACTCCCTGTGTCGTCCAGTTCGCTATACCCCATCGGTACGAAAACTCTCCAACGCCGAGAATACCTCCGTACCAGGTTGAAACGAGCGTCATGATGAAAATCGGAAGTGTCAGCGTCCTGCCCGCAAGCAAGAAGTCTTCCTCCGTCGACCGTGTTTTCCTCGCCGAGCGGTAACCGACGAACAGTACGCCGCCGAAGTAAAGGAAGATCACGACAAAGTCGGGAGCGGAGAGGTGAATCATGTGGAGGATTGGAGGTTTGGGGTTAGAGGTTCGGGGTTCGAGGTTAGAGGTTAGAGAAATGAGGGCTGAGGAAATGTCATTTCGTTTTATTCCGCACACGACGGAAGCGGTACAGGAGCAGAGTTCCTCGCTTTACCGAAATGGTCACTCTTCGCCCCGTTGTTTCATTGCTGATTCCTTCACGGACTCCGAGCTCAAGACTCTCGTTCTGCAGGGCATACTTGAGATTGTGTGTCGTCACTCCCTCACACCGTTCCAGTGGAATCAGGGAGACTATCTCACCGACCGTCGACGCGAATGCGATTTTTTTTTCTATCATGGAAACCACTCCCACGGTATCGAACAGTTGCAGTCGGACCTTTTTCCCGAATTTCTTAAAGCAGCCCAGGGTGCCCGTCGTGTGGTCGAGCCGGTCCCCTGTCGCCCCGACGATGTCAACCGATGTGCACATCATGTCAATGCACAATTGAATTGTTTTTTCCAGGTCGGTGCTGTCCTGGTCATCGACGAGCATCGTTGGAACCCGGTGAAATTGCCTTTTTGTGGATGGCGTTATCGAATCCATGTCACCAACGATGATGTCCGGCGTGATGCGCATCGGGCGCGCATGGTTCGCACCCCCGTCCGCGCAGACGACGATATCTGCCGCCGACGCCAGCCGGCGAACAAGAAATCGCGACGGAGGTGTTCCGTTGGCAATAATAAGAGCTTTCATTTCACAATCCCACCGTAAGTCCGACGAGGTAACTCCGCTCTGCCGCCGGAAAGAATTCTATTCCCTGACCGCCAGCGAGATAGAGTCTGTTGAAGAGATTGATCACTTTCCCGTGAATCGCGACCGAGACTCCCGGGGTCAAAATATACGGCCCGTACGATGCGTCCAGGTCGAACACCGTGTACGCATCGACCTTGCGTTGCTCGTTGGATGTGTTGTCTGTGTAAAACGGGCCCACGTACCTGCCGTGGAGACTCGCGGTAAACGGTCCCTCATGATAACCGAAGCGCGCGTTCGCGAGGAACTCGGGAAAACCGGAGATGCGATTGCCGTCGAGCGAAACCGGGCGTGAAGAATCGTCATACGCCGTGTACCGGATCAGCCGGTTGCGTGAAACCGTCATCGTTCCGCCCAGGTCGAACATTTTGCTGACCGCCGTCTGGGCCGTCAGCTCGAGCCCGATATGCCGCGTTCGGTCGGCGTTGCCCGTCACCGGAACGCCGAACACGTCGAGCTGCCCGTTGTCGATCAATTCATCGTTGAATTCCATCCAGTATAGGTTCGCTGAAAACTTGCCCGCCGATGACGTCAGATGGCTTCCCATTTCAACGTCTAGCAAGCGTTCGGATCTTGCGAGCGGCTTGCTGAAATCGAGAACCGATTTCCCCCCAGCGGTCATCGTGTCAAAGCTCGGCGTCGCGCCGTAGTACGCTTCTTCGCCCTGGTAGAGATTCGGCAAACTCGGCTCCCGTGATGTCAGACTCACGGAGACATAACCGTTGAGCTGGTCGGTGAAGTTCTGATTCAACCCGACGTGTGGATTGACGAAGAAATACGGCACGCTGAACGATGTTCCGAGAAACTTTTCGTTATCCAGTCCATATCTGTCGTAGACGAACTGCACGTCCACCATCAACGTCATCCGGTCGCTCGCATGAAGAATCTCGTGCCCGTAGAGTGAAGCCATATCCTTCTCTCCATTGAACTGATAAAAATGAAAATCCGGTTCATAGTTCTGAGGATAGACAGAGGCATAAGGAATACTCCCCCAGTGGAGGGAGCGATGGATGCGCAGCTCGCCGCCGACCGTTAACGTCCCCGACCCGTGGTCGATGTCGAAGCGCGGCAGCCAACCCCATTGCTTATTGCCCACAAAGGCGCGGATCAAAAAATCCGGAACTGTCGTGGAGCCGAACGTGGAATCATAGCCGACGTAGCGCATGAAGTACAGCATGGCGGGTGTCGGTTTGCCCGTTTGAGGGTCGGGATACGGGATCCAGCTTCCATCATAGTCGAAGTACCCGTTTCCTTCGATATAAAAAAACGTGTTGTACAACTTGACCGCGGGTGAGATTCTCCATTCATTGAGCAATTCATAGTGCGGCTGGGAAAAACTCTCATTCTCTTCCGGTCTCCGGAGCGTTGGGTACTGGACGGAATCGCCCGCCGCATTCAATCCAAAGTAATTGTAGTTAATGCGGCGCAGGGCAAAGTCGTTATTATAGAATCGCGGGATGCCATTATACGCGAGGCCGTCATGTAAGGGTCCACCGTAGATGTCAATCCGCGTCGTCATCGATTCGTCGAGCCGCTCCGCGCCGATGTAGTAGCTGTTCACGTCGGTCCATGAATGCTGGCGATAACCGGAGCTGCTGGCCGCGGAGAAGTTGCCGAAAAGCATGTACTTGCCGTCGACGAGGCCGGAATTCAAGGCAAGCCCATACTTGTGCGTATTCAGGATCGTTCTCTTCTCATCACCGTATTCCTGAAATCCGGCGTCGGAGCTCAGCACCACACCCGGTTTCAAAGAGAGGGGCATCGTTGTGAAGTTGATCGATCCGCCGATGGCCGGCGGGCCGTAGAAATCGCTGCCCGCGCCGCGCATCACCTGAACATTCTGGGTGTATGCGAGCAAATCCGGCATATCGATCCAGTAGACGATGTGGTCTTCCGGGTCGTTTTGCGGAACACCGTTGACCATAACCGCGACGCGGCGTTCGTCAAAGCCACGCATGTTCAGATGCGTGTACCCGATGTCATTCCCGTTCTCCGAATAGGTGATGATCGAGGGAAGCTCGGACAGCACGGCAGGTACATCCTGCACCGTAGTTCGCTCGACGATCTGTTGACGGTCGAACGAGGAAAATGTCGCCGGAGTCTCGCGCTCTTTCGCCT
Organism: Bacteroidota bacterium; assembly: GCA_049515655.1. GTDB lineage: Bacteria > Bacteroidota > Ignavibacteria > UBA10030 > SZUA-254 > JBEKTW01. Next base: position 48,325 of record JBEKTW010000001.1, on the reverse strand, counting down.
GCGTTGCCGTGATGATGACGGGAGAAAGGTAATACAACGTGTCCTTGTCGTTTCTGGAGACCTGTTGTCCTGAAACAGAATTCACAAGAATTGCTGCAAGGACACCAAGGAATCGTGGTCGCAATTTCATGGTTCATCTCATCAAATGTGATAAAAAAAAACGCCGTTTTCCCGGATCCTCCAGCATTGAAGGCATCGGAAAAACGGCGCCAAAAAAATATCATTCGTATTTCCTACGCTGGTATTATCCAGATCAGGTTCAAGGGTATACTCTCAGCCCCGATTCCCGTCGATGACAGGATCGGAGCACCCCGTACAACATCGTTTCAAAGAACTCTCCCGCTCACGCCCGAAGGATGAGAGGGTTGTCGGATTCCCGGGCGTCAAGTTCGCCCGCATTCGAAATATAATGGTTCAGAGTGCAGAAAGCAAGTCACTGAAAAGTGTGGTAGTGCCTAAGTTCGAAATTGTGTCATCTTTGCCTGACCCCCTCTTTAATTCTCCCCTTCCCTGCTCGTTCCCAAGCTCCTCACACAGTGTGTCCTGCTTGGGAACGAACCACCTTCGAACTCACCCTGTGGTCCCTCTCTAAAATTAGAGAGGGACGTTGGCCGCGGAAGCGCTTCCCCTTCTCCACTTGTAGAGAAGGGGGCAGGGGATGAGTTCGGGGCGAACGAGGAACTACTCACTGCAACCGACACTCCTCAATGGAATTTGGGAACGAGAATGGACGGCACAACATCCAATGAGGTGGGGTTTGGCACGGCACAGAATAATGACAGTGATAAACCAAAGTGTTTGGATTTCGTCCCATGAACCAGTATATTTTCGCCGGTTTACCGGAATGCCGAAGAATAAATCGGATGAGTATGTGTGGATTGTTCGAAGGTCTTCGCAAGCATTTCCTCCGTTGCAATCAAAACAACGTTCAAAGCCAGGAAAGGAGAGTCAGCATGTCAATGTTCAAGGAATTCAAAGCATTCGCGATGCGCGGAAACGTCGTCGATATGGCAATCGGTATCATTATCGGTGCCGCCTTTGGGAAGATTGTCGCCTCGATCGTCAACGATGTACTCATGCCGCCCATCGGCCTTCTACTCGGGGGAGTCGATTTCAGCGGCTTCGCCTTCACCCTCAAGGAAACCTCGGGCGCGGCACCGGCTGTTGTGATCAGATACGGCGTTTTCATCAACACCACTATCGATTTCATCATTGTTGCGTTTGCCATCTTCCTGCTCATCCGCGCAATGAATAGATTACAGAGGAAGGAAGAAGCACAGCCGACGACAACGGAATGTCCGGAATGCCGGATGACCATTCCCGTCGGTGCAAAGCGATGCGGTCATTGTGCGGTTGTACTGCAGCCCGCGTAACTCATTGCATCGGTTCCGGTCTCCGACATCATCGACCGTCACTATTTTTTGAATATAAGAGAAGGGTTAGCAAATGAAAATCAGCATTTTTCTTTGTGTGGTAGTTTTCTTGTTGTCGAGCGCCTTAGCCCAGGAAGCCGCTCCCGCCCCAACCGTGCATGAGTTAGGCTGGAAGAATAGTCTTGTCTCCGGTCTGACGATGACGCAGGTGGCGTTCACAGACTGGGCGCAGGGGGGCGAGAGCGCTCTCTCGTATACGATTTCGGCCGCCGGCAGATCTGTCGATGAAGAATCACCGACAAACTGGACGACGATCTACAAGTTCGCGTTCGGCCAGACGCGGCTCGGGAACGAGGGGCTCCGAAAAGCCGACGACATGATCGACCTTGGCTCGGTCCTGACGTATAAACTTGACTCCTATGTCAACCCGTACATCTCGGCGACGTTAAAGACACAATTTGCCGCCGGGTATGTTTATAACGCCCAGGGAATCGGTACTCCCGTTTCCCAATTCTTCGACCCCGCATATATCACGCAAACCGCCGGCGCGGGATTCCAGCCGATCAGGGAAATTAAAACACGACTCGGCCTCGGCCTCCGCGAGATCATCACGAATCAGTTCAGGCAATATACGACGGACAACGAGAAGGTTTCCGTGGACGGCGGTTTCGAATCGGTGATAGAAGTCAACTGGCATCTCGACGAAAACGTTCTGTTCACGACCCAGTTGTCGCTCTTTGAGCCGTTCAAGACAATGGACGTAGTGGTTGTTCGCGACAACAGCTCCATCACCGCCAGGGTGAGCAAGTACATAACCACCATTCTCAACGTTCAGTTGATCAACGAGAAGCACGTCGACCCGCGAACGCAGGTCAAAGAAGGGCTCGCTCTCGGACTCAGCTACACGTTGTTTTGATTCTCTGGAAATTTCTCGTTATATTGATAGTCAATCATCATCAACAAGGAATTGGAGTAATGGCACAACATCTTTCAGCAGAAAAGCAGGCACGTCAGGCCGTCAAGCATCATGAGAGAAATCGACATTATCTTTCATTGATGAGAACCGCGGTCAAACGAGTACGACAGTCGAAGGAAAAAGAGAAGGCGGTTGCGTCCCTGCGTCGAGCATCAAAACTCCTGGATCAACTTGCATCCAAAGGTGTTATCCACCGCAACAAGGCCGCAAACCAGAAATCGAAACTTACGAAATTCGTAGCCTCTCTGAAGTAGCAACTGAGATCTGGCAACAACTCGGGTCCCGCTCCGACACTACGGAACGGGACTTTTTTTCAATCAAGGATGAGACGGGTCTCGCGCGAAGGGTCCACTCATTTCAACAACAGCATTCTCTTCACCTGCAGGAAGGCTTTGCCGGAGTCTGAAATGATGGTTGCTTAAGGAAGGCCGGTATGCTTTCATCCGGATCGCCGCAGCCACTTGTCAGTTGGGGAGATTTCCCACGGGGCTCAGTTGCCGAATAACGAAGGTGCGGGCTTGTTCCAGGTATTCAGTACCGCCGACAATATAGGTGTCATTGTGATTTGCCCCCTCGATTTCGTAAAACTGCTTCGGCTCGTTGGCAGCGTTGAACAGTTTCTTCCCGAGTCCGAACGGAATAGTCCCATCCCGGGTGCCGTGCATGCACAGAACCGGGATCCTGATATTCCGGATCTTGTCGTTGGAGTTGAATTGAGACCGAACGAAAAACCTTGCAGGAAGAAAAGGATACAGGGCGGCGGCCATATCTTTTGCAGATGAAAAAGTTGACTCCAGAATCAAAGCAGCGGCGGGACGCTGCGTGGCGACATCGACAGCTACTGCCCCGCCAAGGCTTGTTCCCCACAGGACAACTCGACCCGGATCAACGCCATGAAGCGTCAGCACATAGTCAAAGGCTGCACGTCCATCCTTGTACACTCCTTCTTCATCCGGTACGCCTTCGCTCTTGCCGTAGCCGCGATAGTCGTACATCAACACACTAAAGCCCGTCCGTAGCAATCTAATCATGATTTGGCTTCTGTGAGAAATGTTGCCGGCATTGCCGTGGGAGATCACCAGTGTAGCGATGGGAGTGTCGACAGAAGCAAACCAGGCATGAAGTTTTACCCCGTCTTCAGTTTTTATCCAGCACTCCTGGAGGTTCGGAATGTAGCGTGCGTCTTCATACATCCCTTCGGGATACTTTGACGGAAAGAAAATGAATTTCTTTTCGAAGATCATCATGACAATCGACCAGATGAGAATGGCTGCGACCGCAGCGACGAGAATTTGTCGTACAAGAGTGAGAATGCGTTTGGACATTGCCTTCACACTAAGCACTTCAGTCGGCATCAGCCCGAGACGCTTGCTGAGAGAAGCGACACGTTAGTTCACGATGGGAGAAGATTGCCAAATTCCACTTGCCGTACCTGCAATTTTATTTCCAGCTCTTTGATCCGCTTATCAATTTCTCCCGTGAGTTCAGGCTTCTGTTTCTTCAGCAGTTGATACGTTCGTATTGCTTCTACAAATTGATTTTGTTCCACGTAGATTTCCGCCAATGTCTTGCTCACGATCCTTGACTCGTCCGACAACGGCTTCGATTCGGGCTTTGCCGGACCCGCGGGCTCTTCAGGAACAGTTGGAGCCGGCCCACTGCCCACCCACTGCCCACCCGGCAGCGGCGCTTCCGCGACTGGCGGCCGTTCCATTTCTGAAGACTCCAGTGGCCGGCTTTCTTTGACGGATATCTCACTCACTTGGGGCGCCGGGCTAGGTTCCGGAATTTTCTCCACCACCGGTGTGTCGACAACCACGGGGGCCTGCTCGATGGCAGCGGGTGACTCTGCTGCCGCGACCACTTGCACCGCCTGCCCTTCCGCCGGCGGGGCACTTTGCTGCGAAGCCGGAAGTGCCTTCAACTGAGCGAGAAGCGCCTGGAGTGCCGTTGCTCCGGGGAACGCGCCGGACACCTGACCGATCAGTTGAATAGCCTTATCGATCTGCTGTTCCTCGGCATAGCATTTCGCAAGGATAACCTGTGCCGTCAAATAGCCGGGATATTTCTGCAGCCCGCTGAGACACAGTTCTTTGGCGTCCTTTACCCGTTCGGCGGCGAGGTGCTCCTCGGCCAGCCGTGCGAACAGCGGCGAGCGCGGGTGCTGATTGAGCTTTGCTTCCAATTGTGCGAGATTCATACCTCTACGTGCTCGATTGTTTGCGATGTCTGGAATTCCGGAGCAAGAGCGACCGCTGCCCCCGCGAGAGGTCCCGTCTGTTTTCTGCCGGCACGGGCGAGTCTCCGGGCAAGCCACGCATGTTTCAAGCTGAGCGTCGCCACGATCCCGAATCCCATGGAGAACAGAAGCTGGAAAGGCACGGCGGCGATCTCCAGATAATAGATGGAAGAAACAACGCCGAACAGGCAATACAACGCCAGCAGTACTTCGATAATGACCGTGAAACTCATCTTCGCCGGAACGTATTTTTTGTCCATCCAGAAGTCCTTCTTATCGACGATATGGTACTTTGGCGTTCGCACGAATTCCGATCGCTTCTTGAACAGTCCTTCGAAGACTGCCTTTGTGTTGTTCACGGCAAATCCCATACTCCCGGCCATGAAGAGCGGAAACAGCAGTATTCTCTTGTGCCAATCCTTATACACGTCCTTCTGAGAATAGAGATAAAACAGAAACGACCCGAGGAACGCGAACACAAATACGGCCATGATTGCAAAATACGTCTCATAACCGCCTTCATGTTTGATATAAATCAGCGGGACATTCAAAATACCGGCAAGAAGGATGAACGGGAACACAATATTGTTGGAAAGATGAACCGTGGCGTGAATTTTCTTCTCCAACGATATATCCGATTTCCAAACCTTTGGGAGGATCTTTCTCGCGGTTTCAATCGCACCTTTCGTCCAGCGAAACTGCTGCGTCTTCAGGGCGTTGATTTCTGAAGGCAACTCGGCAGGCGAGGTGATATCATTAAGGAATTTGAATTTCCAGCCGCGGAGCTGTGCGCGGTAGCTCAGGTCGAGGTCTTCCGTGAGCGTATCGGCCTGCCAGTTGCCGGCGTCCTCGATGCACGATTTCCGCCAGATCCCCCCGGTACCGTTGAAGTTGATGAAGAATCCCGCTTTGTTTCTGACATTCTGTTCAATTACAAAATGAGCGTCGAGAGCCATTGCCTGGGCCCGCGTCAGCAGCGAATAATCGCTGTTGAGATGTTCCCAGCGGGTCTGCACCATACCGACGGCGGGATCTTGATAAAAATACGGGAGCGTTTCGAGCAGGAAATCCGGGCTGGGAACGAAATCCGCGTCGAAGACTGCGACAAACTCCCCGCGCACAGTTTTCAATCCTTCCTTCAACGCGCCGGCTTTGTAACCCTGGCGGTTAGCGCGCTGGATATGCTTGATTTCCACCCCGCGCTTCCGGTGCGCAGTGATACACTCCGCGATCACGGCGGACGTTTCATCCGTTGAATCGTCGAGGATCTGAATTTCGAGCTTCTCCGGGGGATAGACGATCCTGCACGCGGCGTCGATGAGGCGGCGAACGACGTACAATTCATTGTACACGGGGAGTTGCAGCGTGACTACGGGAAATTCGTTCAGCTCCGGAGGTGGTTCGGGCCGTTTCTTCCGGTATTTGAAATAATAGTACATCATCACAAAACCGCTCGACCCGAACAAGAACAAGACGGTCAGCGAGACAAAATAGACATCAATAACGATATCCTGGAGAGACATAACTGTTCAATGATTACCTTGTTGTTACGAAAATTGTTTTGGTTACCATCCTGAAACCGTGGCATTCAATATATCTTCCCCCAATTTCTGAATCGCGTCGGCGATCGCGGTCGTACGTTCCGCCAGACCGGATGAGATTTCATAGTCTCCCCAGCCGGAGAACTCCCTCTCCCACACTTTCTTCCGGAGCTTCATATCCTGGTAGGTGACCTTGACGGAAATGGTCACCCGGCGCTTCGTCACCGTTTCTCCCGTGGAGACGACCGACGGGTCATCGCGCACGCTCGCGATGATTCCTTCCAGAATCGAATCGGCGTGGGTTTTGTCCGCAACTTCAAGGCTATTGTCCTGCTGGAAGAGGCTTATCAATTTGTTCGTGAAATTCTCACGCAAGTTCGGCTCACCAAATCCACTCTGGTCGTCGAACAGCGGTATCCCGATCGTTTTCAAATGCGGCGGCACGGACGACCCCGTAAATGAATACGGGCAACCTCCACATCCGGCAAGGCTCACGATGGCGAGTAAAACCATCAACCATCGCGCAAGATTTTTCATGTCGACATTCTCGTAAGCGCGGGGATTCATCGTCACTCTCAGTCCAGATGATATTCTTTGATCTTGCGGTAGAGCGTGCGTTCGCTGATATTGAGCGCTTTCGCCGCGAGCCGGCGGTTATTCTCAAACCTTTCCAGTGCGCCGATAATCATTCGTTTTTCGACCTCTTCGAGAGGCAGCACGGGCTCATTCTGACCGTTCGGTTCCGTGCGCACATTCGCGTCAACGTATTGTGCTGCCATTGCATCGGCGGGCACCTTGCGCTCCTCCAGCATTTGCTTCAACGCCATGATGTCGCTTTTCACCTCAAGGAGCGCTCGGTAAATCAACTCCCGCTCCACCTGTTCAGGCGTCCTCCGCGTGTGCACCGGAAGATTGCGTCCGTTATCGTGAAATTCTTTCAGATATTTTTTCACATCAATTGCCTCGATTCTTCTGCCTTTCTCGATCACCAGCATGCTTTCTATGACATTACGCAACTCTCGGACATTGCCCGGCCAGTGGTATCGTTGCAGGATTTCCATCGCATCATCCGAAATACCCCCGAACACAATGTCGTTTTTCGCGGCAATCTGCCTGGCGAACTCCTCGACAAACAACGGGATATCCTCTTTTCTCTCCCTCAGCGGAGGAATCCGAATATTGACCGAACGCAAGCGATAAAATAGGTCAGCACGAAAATTCTCCTGCCGGACTTCCGATTCGAGGTCTTTATTGGTGGCGGCAATGATCCGAACATCGACCTTCCGTGGAGTCGCGGAACCCACGCGCATGTATTCACCGCTTTCCAGCACGCGAAGAAACTTGACCTGTGTTCCGATGGGGAGCTCGCCGATTTCATCGAGAAAAATCGTTCCGCCGTCGGCAAGTTCGAAGTACCCTTTGCGTGTCTCGGAGGCTCCGGTAAAAGCGCCTTTTTCATGTCCAAAGAGCTCGCTCTCGATGATTCCCTCGGGAATCGCGCCGGCATTGACGGAGATCATCGACCTGCCCGAGCGCTTGCTTGCCCGGTGAATCGCTTTTGCGATCACTTCCTTCCCGACGCCGCTCTCGCCGGTAATCAGGACGGTAATGTCGGTTGAGGCAACCTGCTGGATCACTTCAACGATCTCCCTGATCTCGACCGACTGGCCCATGATACCCGATTTGTCCTGGAATTCCTGCCCCGTCATAGCCTCCTACCTCTCCACGACCATCGGACTAATCTTGTATCTCGATTTCACTTGCCTGGCAACGACCTTCGCCTCGTTGGTGCTATCGAACGAGCCGACCAGCACCACAAAGAGACTTTTGCCCCCGCGCACTTTGTTCGTAATTTCGGCGGAGTAACCCAGATTTTCAAAGAATCTCTTTTGCTTCTGTGCATTCGCGGCAGTCGTAAATGCTCCGACTTGCAGTGTGTACTTTCCTTTTTTTTCAACAGGGGCCGGCGAAGGCGGCGGAATCCTGGAAACGGGTTTTGTGTCAACGGCCGGCGCCTCTCGGTCCTCGTTCGACGTCGACGTATCTACGGGAGGTTGTTTCCTGACGATCTGCGATCCACTATCCTTTCGGGAAGACAGTTCTCCGCCGGGCGTTGTGGCAGCGTACGGAGAATTGGGGTAGTCCCGTTTCAACTGCTGGAGCTTCGCTTCCGCGGTACGATACAGACCCATAGCGTAGTAATACTGGTAGATGCGGTAGAGCGCCTCGTCTGCCCATTCACTCTTGGGGAAATTGGTCACCACCGATTGATACAATTTCACCGCTTCAATCCCGTTGGACGCCAATCGTCCCTGGAGGTATATGACCCCGGGTTGGTTCTGATACTTAGCAGCAAGGTCAGGCAGTGCTTTCTTGACTTCATCCGTCTGCCCCTTCTCCAGCTTATCGATATATGACTTAACCTCTTCGTCGGAGCTTTGAGCGAGGAGCAGTGAGCTATGAGTGAGGCTGAAGCTCATCCAAGCGAGAAACAGCGACCTAAAAAGAAGTCTTCTATTGGCACGTTGCTCTCTCATGGTGCACATCTTCGTGCGGTTCCGACCGTTGATTCCAATCGCGGGCCGGGATTAACTCTACTACCCGTTGTATGACCGAACAATGTCGCGGAATTCGCGCGGTCGATCGCCACCCGAACGTAGTCTCCAGCTTTGAAACCATCTTTCGGAAACACTACTGTCTTATTTCCATCCGTCCGACCGCTCCATTCATCGGCAGATTTCTTGCTGAGACCCTCAACCAGTATTTCCACCGTCCGACCGACGAGCCGCTGGTTTTTCAAGTTCGCCATCCGGGTTTGCAGTTCAATAATTTCAGATATGCGCCGTGATTTTTCCTCATCGGGAACATCGTCGCCCATTTTGTAGGCGGGTGTGTTTTCACGGGGAGAATACTTGAACATGAAGGCGCCGTCATAACTCACTTCCTCCAACAGCCCCATCGTCTGGCGGTGGTCCTCTTCCGTCTCCGTCGGGAAACCCGCGATGACGTCGGTCGAAAGACAGACATCGGGAATCGCCTCCTTGATTCTTCCGACAAGACGCATGTAGTGAGCACGGTCATACGTTCGATTCATCAAGTTCAGAACTCTATCCGAACCGGATTGCACAGGCAGATGGATATATTTGCAGATATTCGGATACCTCGCTATCGTCTCGATAAGCTTATCGGACATATCCTGTGGGTGTGAGGTCGTGAACCTGACACGAATCGAGGAATTGACGAGGGCGACCGCTTTCAAAAGGTCGGAGAAATCGTAATCGCCGTCACGGTACGAATTCACGTTTTGTCCGAGAAGGGTAACTTCCTTGAACCCACGAGCCGAAAGCTCGCCGACCTCGCGTACGATGCTGCCGGAAGAGCGGCTTCGCTCGCGGCCACGGGTAAAGGGGACAACGCAGAAGGAGCAGAACTTGTCGCACCCCCGCATCACCGATACCCAAGCGCTGATGCCTTCCGTTCGCAATGGAATGATATCGTCGTACGTTTCAACACGCGAAAGCTGGACGGCTACACCTTGCTCGCCGTGCCAGGCTTTTCGAATAAGCCCCGGCAGTTTGCGATATTCATCCGGACCGACGATGACATCGACAACATGGCCAACGCCATTGGCTTTTTCTCCCGTCAATTTGGTCCGTAAGCGTTCAGCCATGCATCCAAGCACTCCAACAACAACCCCGGGCTTCTTTGCCTTGAGACGCTTGAATTCTCCAAGCCGTCCGTAGACCCGCTGCTCCGCATTCTCCCGCACACTGCATGTATTCACCAGAATAACATCTGCGTCTCCGATGGTGTTGGTGATTTCATGATCCTCCCGCGTCAGGAGGCTCAATATGGTCTCGGAGTCTGCCACGTTCATCTGGCAACCATACGTTTCTATATAGACACGCTTTTTCTGCATGATTTCGCTGGTAAAGATACGGAAAAAATGTCAGATAATCAAGCAGGACTTTGCAAATCAACGATTTTGACCATGAATTCAAGAGTTTTGTTCTGATACGCCGGCACAGGAATTGACAAGAAGGCAGGATACTTTGGATTGAAGAATAGAGAGAAAAATCGTATATTGGGCTCACAAGTTTTCTATCATTCATGTAAATAACAGAAGAAAAAGAACTAGCAATGATTCCCTCTGAACTTTTAACATCTGTCAAAGAACAAGCAAAGAAACTCAAGCGAACCGTGGTCTTCCCGGACGCGCTCGATGAACGCGCGATAAAGGCGGCCCGTTTGGTTACAGACGCTGGGATCGCGAATATCATTCTCATCGGCGATGAGAACAAGATTCGCGAGAAAGCCCAGTTGTTAAACGTCGCGCTCAACGGAATTCGCCTTACCGACCCAGAGAGATCCGACAAACTCTCCGATTTCTCGCACATCTTCTACAACCTGAGAAAATCGAAGGGCATCGAATTCGCGCAGGCGCAAAAGACAATGACCCATCCGCTCTTCTTCGGAGCGATGATGGTACGCGAGGGCCTGGCGAACGGAAGCGTCGCCGGCTCTCTTTCGACAACGGGGGATGTTTTGCGTGCCGGCATCCAGGTTATCGGCGTCAAGGAAGGGATCAGCATCGTATCGAGTTTCTTCCTGATGGTATTTCCCCACAAGGTCTTTTCGTTTTCGGACTGTGCCGTGGTTCCTGACCCGACGTTTGAACAACTCGCCGACATCGCCATCACCACCGCGGAAAATCATAAGAAGTTACTGGGCGAAGAGCCAAGGGTTGCGATGTTGTCGTTCTCCACCAAAGGAAGCGCCTCCCACCCGCTCGTCGAAAAAGTGCAACAGGCAACCGCGGTCGTGAAACGGAAAGCCCCCTCCCTGTGCGTCGACGGCGAGCTGCAGCTCGACGCGGCGATTGTTCCCGGCGTGGCCCGATCAAAGTCCCCCGGCAGTCCGGTTGAGGGAAACGCGAACGTCCTGATTTTTCCTGACCTTAATGCGGGCAATATCGGCTACAAGCTCGCACAGCGACTGGGCGGTGCCGAGGCGATCGGCCCGATTGTACAGGGTTTGAACAAACCTGCCTTTGACCTTTCACGAGGCTGTAGCGTGGAAGACATCGTCAATGTGGTGGCTATCAATTGTATCGTAGGAACCAATTAATTAAGTCACATTACCAAACCAATTCAATAAAGGAGCATTTCATGGAAAACCAGGAAACAACGCAAACGCCCTCACCCTTGCAATGGAAGTGGGTCTGGGTAGGAGTTGTCTTCGGCGCCGTTCTTGTCACGAGCTTCGTCGCCCTCGCCAGCTCCCAGTTTCATAATCCCTACGTGCCGACCCTCATCGCGAGCCTCTGTTTTGTCATCACGGGGATCATCGTCGGCTACAAATCCCCCGGCATAACAATCCGGGAAGCAGCCGCCTCGGGAGTCATTCTGATGGTTTTCACGCTCCTCGTTCTGACGTTCGGCTTCAATATCACGCTCTCGCCGGGTTATTGGATATTCGCACTCGCGCTTGGATTCTTTCTCTCGATGCTCGGTGCATGGGTCGGCGAACAACTGCAGGGAACGCTTGCGACTGCCTCCACCGACAACTCGAAGATGAGCTTACCGTGGGTCGCCACCGGAGTAGTGATCGGTTTTCTGTTGAATAACCTGTCCGTGTTCATCCTTTTCGCCGTCTTCCATTTCGGTGTGACGCAAATTCTCGTATCGCTGGGACTTAGCTTCGTCGTGACAGGTATCGTCACGGGCTATCGCTCGCCCGGGGTCACCATCAAGGAAGCCGCCGTCGCCGGGATTGTTCTCGTGGTTGTGAACTTCATCTCCGTGTACCTTGGTTTCAGCGCGTGGCTGCCCCTCGGATACATCGTTGTCGCATTGATCGTCTGTTTCCTTCTCAGCCTTGTGGGCGGTTGGGTCGGCGAGATCCTCCAGAGCCGGATGGAGCAACAATCGGCAAACGACTGACGCCCTTCGAGGGTTCTAAGGGAGGCAGACGGTTCCAAGGACGGAGGCCGACCGCGCTCCCGTCGCCCGGGGAACGTTGGCAGGATTTCCCGCCACCGTTTCGTTCGCGAGAACCGCGAAACATACCGCTTCCTTGGAATCGGAAGTAAAACCTGGTTCATTGACCGGCATAACCGGTACGGGGTGAAAATACCTCCGGAGTCTCTCCATGATGTAGGTATTGTGGGCACCCCCGCCACTAACGAGAAGCCCCTCGAGCTTCGTTGCCGGACCGACAAATCGAAGATATCCTTCATACACGCTGAGCGCGGTAAATTCTGAAACTGTCGCTACCATGTCTTGTTTGCGTTGCCGCTTCGAGCGCTGAACTATTTTTTGGATGAGAGCCTCCCCGAAAACCTCTCTGCCTGTTGACTTCGGCGGTTCTTCTTTCAGGTAAGGATGGCTCATCAGCCAGCGAAGCAGCTCCGGAATGATCTGGCCCCGTGACGCGAGCACGCCGGAGGTGTCGCAGGGGCGCCCGAACCACTTTCTCATAAGACCATCGATGATCATATTCCCCGGACCTGTATCGAATGCCCACACATTGTTCACCGTGCAGCGCCTGGGGAGAACCGTGAGGTTGGCGATGCCTCCGATGTTCAGGAGTGCGCGGGTGACGTGCGCCGAACGGAACATGATGTAGTCGAAATAAGGCACCAGCGGCGCACCATTTCCGCCAACGGCTATATCGCCGAGACGGAAATCGCCAACCGTTACGACACCGGTGTGTTTCGCAATCACTGATGGCGAACCGATCTGCAGCGTCGCCCCAACATCTTTGCCGAATAATCGTCTCTTCTCCGGCAGATGCTGGATCGTTTGCCCGTGGGAACCGATCAAATCAATGTTGCCGAGGCGAACTCCGGCGCGGCGCACTATTCCTTTCGCGGCGTCGGCAAACAACATTCCCAGCAAAACATTCAACCTCGCGACATCGTCGAGACGGGCAATACGAGCATCGGAATTCTTCAACAGGAAGGATTTGAACCCAGAAGGGAAAGGAAATGTGCGAAACGCCCGCTGCCGGAGCCTCGTGAGTTCTCCGCTTCCACGAATCTCGACGACAACCGCATCGATCCCGTCTGCCGATGTCCCAGACATCAAACCGACAACGAGTTTTGTTTTTTTCTTTCGTAGGTGTTCGAGCGCTATCATGTGCCTGATCCAGTCTGGCAATTACAGGTTGATCCTGAGGACGAGTCAAACTACAAAACTCCGGGCTAGAAATCAAGCATCGCCTCTGTTGCCGTCCGGCGAGAACCGGGCCTTTTGGGTTTCTGCGTGATTTCCCCCCAAATAAATCAGAGGGCGTGGGGGAGGGAACATTTCAGAATTCACAACACTGATTCGTGTGTTTGAGCACGCATTTTGACTACGTTTCCCGAAGGGGTTATAGGAGAGGGAGGCTGCTCACCTCCTGGGGTGATTCACGCCTGTCCGAATGTTGGGTAGTGGGGCAGTTTGAATTGAGGTAGTCCCTCCTTTTTCTTACATTGGTGAGAGCCACAACAAAAGAGGCAAAACCAATGCCATACAATACTACTTTCATCAGGCTATGCCGACCTATTTATAGGATCGGAGGGGTTCTACTAAGAATCGGCATGGTGTTAGCAATCGTCGGATTGGCAATAGAAATCTTTGGCGCGGGATGGCTTATCCTATTGGTTGCACTCGGATTTTGTGTGGTTGGGGTTCTCATGGGCAATATACCAACCGTTTACCTGGCATATTTGGTGAAATTCTATGCCGATTTTAATGAGGTTACTTTGAACCCAAAACAGGCATACAAAATAGTCGAGGAACATTTGAGAAGTCCAGACGATGTAGATACCGTTGGTTTTCTTGCAGACACGGCCTACAAATTCGACCAAATGAAGAACCGGGGAGAAAAAACATTGAGTGGGGAGGGTATGGATGAATGAGTCGATTACTGATAAGCACGAAATGCTTATTGAATCGGGGGAATTGCTTGAGAGGATTGGGGGGCATCCGGTAAAACAACCTCAATGGGGAAATCATCTGGAAGAAGTCTTTTTAACTTGTCTAAATCAACATGGCGACGTTGGCAAGACTGTTTGAGGATTGCCTTTGCCCTATCAGAAGTAATCAAAAATACTTTGACCCCCCGCGTCTGTGCGTATTTGATTGCTGGCACCAAGTCGGAATCAGAGGTAACTAAAACCATTCTTTCGACCTCTTTCTTTATGGCTAACTTCGCCATATCAATACCAATCAACAGATCAACCTGTTTCTGTCTTATCCTTGGTTCAAAATCCTCATCGACAAGGCGGCGGGGTTTGTTTTTGAGTTCTTCGAGGCATTCTGGTCGAAGCGCCCATCCATCAAAAGACAGTTGACCGCGCCTTAAATGGAAATGTTGGTCGGCTCTTAATTTTCCCTGCATCCTTTTTGCCATATAGTAATTCGGATCTTTTGAGAAGTCATGCGGGGTGTTGGATATTGGTAAGTTCAATATTTCAGAATAAGGAGAGCAATCGTAGTAATAAATTCCCGACGACATCTCTCCATCAATAAGGGAAGCTTCGGCAAGTGCGTCAAGTCTTTTCCTCGTGGCATTCTTCTTGGTGAGGCTTCTAAGATGAATGCGGGAAAAATGTCCGTCTAATAGTATCGCTGTTTTCATAAAAAAACATACCCCACGTTTTTGGCGTGGGGTATAATCTTTTGCCTGCCTACAGGCTTATCGGATTGACCCCTTTCAGGGTTAAGTGGCTGAATAAAGATAACCCATTGCTTAGATAATATCAAGGGAAAAAAGTTTTGAAATTTCAAAGTTTTGGCCGGTTTTAGGTGTAAAGGTCTCTAATTCCGCATGTTTTCAAAGGTTTTGAATTTTTTAGCTAAAATTGAGAACCCTTTTCATGCCGCCTCACTTTGTCGCTTGCCGAATCCCAAGAACTCTTCCCAAGTCCAAAGGTGTCTCGAAATCCCCGATTGCATTGCCGGAGTTACCCTCAAAGTTTGATGAATCCGCATGAAATTGTAATGGAAGAAATGTAATGCAATCGCGGCCTCAAGATACTCTAACTTCTTGCTGAAGGCATTCGTCAACCGCGTAAATCTACGCATCTGCATTCTCATAGTCAAGTTCTGCCGTTCTACGTGACTTGTAGAAATCTTTTGGGGGTCTGGTTCACCGAGAAGTACCCTCTTGGTAACGCTTATAATATTTGCCGGGCTGTATCGTTTTTCCCCTCTTGGCTCTTCTCCATAGTGTTTGTGTATTTGTGCATAGTGAATGTCATTGCCAAAAACCCTGTCCACAGCATTCCAATAGCCAGCAAAAGCATCGGTGGACAACTGAAAGATTGTGTCGATTCTCGTTCTCAATTCTGTCATGAAAGAAGATGCAAGCTTCAAGGTTCTTTTGCCGACACGAAAAGCGGGTACTAATTTGGTTTGTTGGTCAAGAGCTACGAATACGTATTGATCGCCAATGTCGGGGTTGTTGATTTCATGCTGTTTTATTTGTTTTTGTTTTCTTGCTACAAATGTCCATATTTCATCTACCTGCAAGAAATTCACTCTTAGGTTCATCATTTCGCGGTCATGTATTTCTTTAGCCTTTTCTCCCGCTTCAAGCAATAGTCTTGAAATGGTGTGCTTACTACAACCGGAAATTCGTTCAATAGATCGAATTGAATTACCCTCGCTTAGAAGGGTCAAGATTAGGGCTTTTTTCTCAATCGGAAGGCAGTTCATTGGGGTATCTCCTATATTGACTTTTTGCCCACAATGAACTACATTTGAGTACGGTCAATGCTCGTTCACGCGGGCGTTGATTATCAGGGCTTGCGAGTGCTACAACACCCGCAAGCTCGTTTGATTTATTGGCATATCTTGATACTTTATACATTATCAAGAGCAAGAGTAAAAAATATATCAGCGTCTCTTTTGACGTTCTTTCCAGCGCCGTACTTCATCGACTTTGAGGAGTGTTAGCGTCTTGAGCTTATAGCTAACGAGAAGGCCGAGCGATAGATAGTTTCTGATCGCACTCTCCTTAATGCCCAGGAGATTGGCCGACTCCTCTACCGTGAGGTATTCGTCAATATCTACACTGTGTTTGAGTTCTCTCATTGTCATGATACAATATAATGAATACTTTATCATTTGTCAAGAGGCAAATGAGAATTATTCACAATATATTTTTGACTCATCCGACCGCGCACGCGCCCCATTTCTTTTAAGTGCTTATGTAGGGTCAGGATTTTGTCGGTTAGTGTGGATATGTCGGTAGAATCCAGGCCGCATATCAAATAATCTTCCATTTGTGTTGTAATAAAGTGCTCAATTTCGGCAATAATTATTGGATTTGTCATGGCTGCGCTTAAATTATCTGATGAGTATGAAAGACTGATCGGCGAGATAGCTGTCGCTCATGGTCATTTGGAGTTCGCATTGTTTTACTCTCTCCTTAAACTAATAGGAATAGGCGATGGAGCCCTTGCTCTCATCGGTGGTGATAACTTTGATGTGCTTTTAGCCAAGTATCGCAAACTACTTGATTACTATTTGACAAACGATCCCCTGATAAAGGAATTCGACTTACTTCACAAAAACATATCTGAGGCAAACAGAGACAAAAATGAATGTTTCCATGCGGTTTGGTACCAAGATGAAAAACAACAAACAACTGCCTGGAAATTCAATCGACGATCCGGGGTTATTCCCTTTTCTAAAACACCCCCGGTCGGCTTGGATTCTCTTAAGAGCCTCAATGAAAGAATTCGCAAAATCACGACACAATTATTTCAGTTTGAAAAGAAGTGCCATTCTATCGACACCATCCTTCACAAACACATGGGGGAGTTGATAGAACAGTGGTCCCCGCCGAGCAAACGGAAGCGGCACAGGCGAGAGGTTTCGCCCCCCACCCCAAGCAATGTAAATCTTGAGGGAGAGCCCCCATTCTGAGGCAACCACACACATAACAAAGAAAAGGAGCCAAGACCATGCCACTTACCAAAGAACAAAAGTCTAAGTAGCCGGGCTGGGTTAGTCAAAATCCAGATCACGCTAATTGTACTACTTGCCATTCCTATCCACTCTCTGAACCTGAATTGGTTTGGTTTCCATTAGCCAACGAAAAAGACAAAAAATCCGAAGTGTGCGTGATGCTTACTTGTCCTTCGTGCGGTCATGTCGTGTTTTGGAATGCGAGGGTGGCTGGGATCGTTTCATAAATCTCTCCGGTGGTGGTCGGTATCCCTTACGATAAATGGTTAAATACCATATCGAGGGATTTTTGATAACGCCCGCCATTAATTCCGCCAAGCTGATGCCCGCAAAAAGGGGCTGCTGCTTTTTAATTTTTGATTTTGTCATGTTGGCTCCTTTTGTAGTTCAGATTCACAACTTTTCAAAGATTTTTCCATTACTTCTTTACCGGATCAAAAATAGAATGATTTCGCCACTTCGAACTGCCCCACTACCGAATGTTGTATTTTTATCGTAGTTCGCTTACCTTACATTTATGCCGGAACCACGTGAGAAGACGCTGAAAGAGATTCTGCAACTCCACACGAAAGAGGGCGAACTCTACCGCGACCAGGGCGATGGAAGAATCGAATGCTTTGCCTGCGGCCACCGATGCAAGATCGGAGACGGGAAGGACGGCATCTGCCGGATCCGATTCAACCGGGGCGGGAAATTATTGATACCGTGGGGGTACGTCGGTTCTCTGGCACTTGACCCTATTGAGAAGAAACCCTTTTACCATGCGCTGCCGGGAAGTCTGGCAATGAGTTTCGGCATGCTGGGCTGCGACTACCATTGTTCCTTCTGTCAAAACTGGATCACCTCTCAGACCCTTCGGGACCCCCATGCGGTATCCTCGATCGAGGTAACGACTCCCGAAGATATCGTTTTGCTGGCACATCGGCGTCAGGCGAAGGTTGTCACCAGCACATACAACGAGCCGCTCATCACAAGCGAATGGGCTGTCGAAGTTTTCAAATTGGCAAAGCGGTACAATCTTGTCACTTCTTACGTGTCCAACGGAAACGGAACGCCGGAGGTGGTCGATTACGTTCGTCCTTGGCTCGACCTCTTCAAGATCGACCTCAAGGGCTTTAATGACAAACGGTACCGCGAGATGGGGGGTATCCTGAAGAACGTCCTGGACACGGTCAAGTTAACATTTGAGAAAGGATTCTGGGTCGAAATCGTTACGCTTATTATACCGGGGTTCAACGATTCGGAGGGAGAGTTGAAAGACATCGCCGCTTTCATCAAATCGATTTCCGGGAATATACCGTGGCACGTGACAGCGTTCCATTCCGACTACAATATGGAGACGACACCGAACACCCCGGTGCGCACGATTCTCCGTGCAGTGGAGATCGGGTACGAGGCGGGGCTGAACTTCGTGTACGCGGGAAATATTCCCGGGGCCGTGCGTAACTACGAGAACACTTATTGTCCGTCATGCCACGAGCTGCTCATCGAGCGCCGGGGCTTCAGCGTCAGGAAAAATATTCTCTTCGACGGACATTGCCCGAAGTGCAAGACGGCGATTGCGGGATTCTGGATGAAGCCCAAGATTTCAGCGTGAGGAAACCCCCTCAGTTCCGCGACACTCCGTCTCCCCTATGCATTCCTGAGTGAGCACGCGACCGCCCGACCCGAAAAAGAAAAAAGCCGGCGACATTCAGCGCACTCCCCTCAAGGAATTGCTCCTCTCGCAGGAAAATCGGAAAGACCCGGTGCACGGCGCCGAACTCTTCGATAGGGGAAAATTCTGGCACGCGCACGAGGCCTGGGAGTCAGTGTGGAGAAGGCAGGCGGAGGATGAGTGCCTCTTCCTTCAGGGTCTTGTCAAAGCGATGGCGGCCTACCGCCATGCGGCCATGAAATGGAGCTTTCGCGGAGTTTTCAGCAATCTCGCCAAGGCGTAGGAGAAGCTCGAGATATTTCAGCTCCAGTACTCAGAAGAATGCTCAGGGATGATTCGCTTGCTCGATCGTCCGGTCCTCTTCTTCAGATATCTGCAGGTTGGTTCTCAAGTTCTTCAGCAGAGCGTCTTCCTCCAGCGTAAGGCTTTCTCCAGACTTAACTTGTTGGACGACGCGCCCGTACATCTCAAGCACAGTTTGCCGCGGGACCTTTTTCGCTTCAGTGACATCTTTTTTCCAAGCTTCCTGACGCTCCTTGCGTATACGCTCGATCAGACTCCTGGCTTGCGGGTGCTGGGCGTCCAGTGCCTGCAGTTTCATCGCTTCGATGATTGCCTCGTCGTATGATTTTTGACCGATAAGTTCTTCTGCACGCGAAAGGTATCCTTCGAGTTTCTTTTCCCTCGCTGCCGCGATGCCTTCTTCATGAGCCTTGTTGATTGCCGCATCGAATGCTTTGCGCTGGACCTGCTCCGAGGTCAGGACATGGTACAATGAAATCGGAGTCCGGATGTTTTTGAGTTCCGTTTCCCCGATGTACTCGGTGTGGAACCCCTCCCGATTTCGTATTTGGTTGTAGACATCCTGCGACACACAGATTCCACCCGGATCCGCCCGTTCCTGCAGCCGGGAAGCAATATTCACACCGTCGCCGAAAATATCGTTATCCTGGTACACCACATCGCCCAGGTGAATGCCGATGCGGATTTTCATCTGAAGCTCCTCGCTCGCTGTCGCGTTATGCTGCGCGATCGAATCCTGGATTTCAATTGCACATCGGACTGCCTGGAGGACGCTTGTAAATTCGACAAGGAATGAATCCCCGATTGTCTTGACGACATTGCCCTCATGTTTGAGGAAAATGGGGCGGAGGATCCGATTATGGACTTCGAGCAGCTGCAAAGCGCCGGTCTCGCTTCGTTGTGTGATCGCGGAGTATGCTACAATATCCGTGAACACAATCGCCGCCAACTTCCTCTGTGATTTCCTGGCAGCTTCTTCCTGGGTACCCTGCACCGCCTCAGCCCTGGGTGGTTCCTTTGCTTCAGGTTTTATCGGCGGCGGAGGAGCCAGGGTCGTTTGTGCCATCGCTCGTGTAATCCGTTGCTTATAGGCGAGCGCATAAGCATTGTTTGGGTCCAGTTCAAGCGCCTGTTCGACCTCCTGGAGCGCCTCGGCGTGTTGGCCGGCTTTCAGCAGCCTGTCGACATTTCTGAGATGCTCACTTGCTTTTTTCTTCGGGCTTTCAGTTTGTTGAGGTGATTCGTTTTTCATGGATATGCAAAGTTGTTCTTCTCAACGAATGTACCGGCGGTTGTTCACTTTAGCGGGAGCCGAGCGGCGACGACGAAATCCTTGCCATAAACGCTGTACAGGTCCGCGTTGGTTAGTTCATTCAGTATGAATCGCAGGTTCACAGCTTCGTGAACGGACTGCAGCGCTTTCTTCTTCATTTGGGCGATGGTTGCCTGTCCCCGGGACGAATGCATTTGGAGTGCATACATCTGGGCGATCTTATAGAGAATTTCCGGATTTCCCCGGGCAAGGTCCTTGGCATCTTTCGCGAATCCTTCCGCCTCTGAAAAATGTCCTTGCCGCGTCATGGAGAGGGCGAGATACATTGTGATCAGCCCGTCGTCCGGATGATTCCGGTATTCCTCAACAAGGTAGTCGACATTTTTTTTCAAGACGTCATTCGCTTCTTTCGTACTGCCGAGTGCCAGCAGGAGTCTCGCATAGCGATACCTGTTGACAAAGTCGTTGGGAGCTCCGCTCATGCTTCCTTCAAAGGCGGCTTTGACGCGACCGCCATATTTTGCAAGGAGCGCCTTGCTGGAGAGAATCGCGTCGGCAACGGGTCCCACGAGGTACCTGATTGAATCCACCGTTAGGGCCAATACCTGCTCGTGATACTTGAAACCGTCTTCGTAGGCACCGTTCAGGTAGTGGGCAAAGGCGGTCATCAGAAGAATTGTTGTATCACGAGGTACAAGTTCGGCTGCGTGGGAGAGGGCTTTAATCGCGTCGGGATACTTGCCCACCTTGAGATCGACATCGGCTTGAGAGACAAACGTCTCGACCCTCTTCGGAGCAAGCGCGGCCGCGCTGTCGAATTCCTGCAACGCAGATTGATACGACCTATGCTGGATGAAAAGATTTGCGCGGGCGACGTGTTCCTCCGCCGTAACGGTCGGCACAACGCTGGCAGGTGTAGCGATCGGCGTCTTTGTCGTCTCCGGTGAAGGCTTCGCCACCGTGCCTTCGGCTGCCGGCTTGCTCTGGGGCGCGACTTCCAGGCCACTTCGTCTCCTCATTTGCGTCATGACAATGATGCCGACGACGATGATGAGAACCACACCTCCGGTCCACTTCACGATTCTCATAGCCTTATTCTTCTCTATGATCACGGGCTCTACCACCGCAGCGGTCTCCACAACCGGTTCTGTTTTTTCGCCATTCTTCGCTGTCGCTCGTTCCTTGTGTTTCTCCTCGGCTTGCTTTATGCGGAGACGAAGCGTCAACGCCCGCGGATACGAGGGGTCGACTTCCAAGATCTTCGTCAATTCCGCCATTGCCTGTTCATAGTTGCCGGAGCTAAAGAAATCCTCCGCGACTGTGATTTGAGCATGGACGCGGTCTTTCTTTTCTTTCGCGAGACGCGTCTCTTCCTCAAGGCGCCTGAGCGGATCCATCTGGATCAAGTGCTCGACCTCGCGACGGCGGAGTTCCTCTTCCTTCCGCTTCTGTTCCTCCTCTTTCGCCTTGTGTTCGGCGGCTTTTCTTTTCTGCTGTTCAGCCCTCCGACGTTCTTCTTCATGTCTGCGCGACTGCTCCTCGTGTCGCCGTTTTTCCTGTTCCTGTTGTTTTATCCTGGCCTCTTCCTCCAGCTTCTTTTGCCGCTCTTCTTCCTGCTTCAGGCCTTCAAGCTGAGATTGCAGTTCCTGGATTTTCCGCTGCCGTTCTTCCTCCTGCTTTTTCCGGACTTCTTCCTGCCTCCTGCGCTCTTCTTCCTGTTTCCTCTTCAGTTCTTCCTGTTTTTTCCGTTCTTCTTCTTCCTGCTTCCTTCGCAGTTCCTCCTGCCTTTTCCGCTCTTCCTCCTCTTTCCTTTTCAGTTCCTCCTGCTTTCTCCGTTCCTCTTCTTCCTGCTTCTTTCGCAGTTCCTCCTGCCTTTTCCGCTCTTCCTCCTCTTTCCTTTTCAATTCTTCTTGTTTTCTCCGTTCCTCTTCTTCCTCTTTCTTTCGCAGTTCCTCCTGTCTTTTCCGCTCTTCTTCCTCACGGCGCAGACGTTCTTCTTCCTCCTTTTTTCTACTCATCTCCTCCTGTCGTTTTTGTTCTTCCTCTTTTCTCTTAAGTTCCAGGAGTTGCCGCCGTTCCTCCTCCTCTAGGCGCCGTTGTTCCTCTACTTTCCTAACTTCCTCGATGCGCCGTTTTCGTTCCTCCTCCTCCTTTCTATGAAGCTCCTCCTCCTGCCGCTGGAGTTCCTCGAATTCCTGCCTGATCTTCTCCAATCTTCTCCGCTCTTCCTCCAGCTCCCGCAATTTTTCCTGCTTACGACTCTGGAGGATTTCTTTTTCATCCGGTTTAACTTCAGCCGTGGGAGGAGGAGAAGGGGGCTGCGCAGGGCGCCCCTGGATGGCGATGATGCGCTTCCTGTACTCGAGGGCCTTGGCATTGCCGGGATCGATGGAAAGGGCGCGTTCGACTTGCAGGAGTGCCAGGTCGTAATCCTTCAACCTGATAAAATCGGGGACAACGATCAGGTAGTCATTGGCACGTTTTTGTTGGTCTTCTGGAGATGGATTGTTTGCCATATGTTCCTATTTCGATGACAACTGAATAGTTGAATAAAAATCCTGGTTATCACGGAAATTATAGAAATCGCCGTTTGTTAGTTCGGCCAGCCTGAATTGTCCTGCAACTGCATCATGTAGAATCTGTAGAGCTTCGGGATTTTTCTGAAGAGCATAGATCTGTGCCACTTTGTACGGAATCCCGGGATCCGACTTGCCCACCACCAATGCCTTCTTGGCAAGGTCCGCGGCTTCAGGGAACTTGCCCAACCGGGTCAACGCAAGACCAAGACAGACCATGGCATTGGCATTCTGCGGATGAACACGAAGATCTCTGCGCAGCAGCTCCGAAAGTCTTCCCAACATTTCCGACGCCTCGGGGACCTTCCCGCTCACCTGGAGGAGACGACCAAGCCGATACATGTCCACATAGTCAGTGGGGTCGGACGTAATGTTGTGTTCGAGCGCCGCCGCCACGCGCCCACCGTAACTCAAAATCATATCGGGGTCAAACAGAATGGCATCGGCCATCGGCCCGGTCAGGTATCGCGTCGAGTCTTCGGAAACCGGCAGAGCGATCTCGTGGTACCGGCTCGCCTCACGCGGGTCGTTCTTGAGCTGATTGGCGAAGGCAAATAACTCCAGGATCGCGGGGTCGCGGGGGTTCAGCTCCGTTGCACGAGTCAATGCGTCCGTGGCATCGTCGTATTTTCCGATTTCGAGATAGATGCGGGCCTTCGCGGCAAGTGCTTCGGTATTGTTCGGCGACTGCTCCAATGCCCCGTCAAATTCCTTGAGGGCGGCATCGTACTGCTTTCGAAGACCGAATATTTTCCCCAGCGCTACATGCGCCTCGACAACAGATGCATCTGCCGTCATGCAGGCGCGGGCCAACTGCTCCGCGTGCGCAAGGGTGCTCTCATCCGCGTTCCCGCTGTACTCAGCTTTCGCTATGACCGCCAGCGATGCCTCCGCCAGCACTCCCATGAATTCCTTATCCTGATCGATAGCCTGCTGAAATAGCTCGAGCGCTCTCTGTGCGCTGTCGGCATCATGATGTTGAAGAAGGGCAAGTCCCTGGAGGTATGCCGTATAGGCGTTGCCGTTCGACGTGACCTCCGCGGAGAGGAAGGTTTTGCTCTGGGCGTCGAGCGCAAGACCATACGAGTCCACGATTTGCGCAACAATTTCACTCGGAAGCTGTGCCAGTTGATCCGCAGTTTTCTCATACGAGTGTGACCACTGCGTTGCGCCCACGGAATCCGATATCTTCACATCCACGACGTAGCTTCCCTCCCCCATCCTGATTTTCCCTTCGAGGATGACAGGGTACCCCAGGTCAAAGACGGCATGCGGCGCGTCGGATGCCGAGCGCGCCACTGCCTGCGATGAAGAGAACCCCATCACGCTCACGGACTTCAAATGCTCCAGGCGACTCACAATTTCCTGCGCGAGTGACGAGCCGATGGCGCTCCCAGCAGAAGCAGCGCTACCATCGGTGAAGGGCATGACTGCGATAGAAACATTGCGTGGAAATAGTGTGCTCTTGAAACGGAAGAACAGCACGACAGCCACGCCGAGAAGTATCGCCCCCCCGGCTATCCAGACCAATCTGGTGACGGTCTTCTTCGACAATTTGGGCTTCGCCTTGGGAGGAGCTTCAGTCTCTTCCTGGGCGGCAGCTTCGACTGGCGCAGCCTCCGTTGCAGCTGCTCGCCCTGGTGCAATTTCCTTTTGAAATTTCAAGGCGGCCTCGTGCGAGGGGTCAAGCTCCAGTGCCCTGGCAATCACAGCGGCAGCATTCTCAACATCACCTTGGGAGAAAAACTCCCGGGCCCGATTGAGGAGCGCGTCTGTTGGTCTCGGCGCGTCTGTTGCTTTCGGCGCCTCGACGTGAACTTCTTCCGCCGCCTGTTCCACCGATCCCCAGATCGCATCCTCCTGAGCTGCCTTCTTGGCCGACGGCTGCGGTTGTTCTTTCAAAGGTTCAGGTTTTGGCAGTTTTTCCTGCTCTAATCTCTTTCGTTCTTCTTCAGCCCTTAGACGTTCTTCCTCCGCACGCCGGCGCGCGTCTTCCCTTCTCTTTCGTCCCTCCTCGAGCTTGCGGGTAAAATCCTGAAGCCGCCCCTGGAGAACACCTTCTTCCCGGCGACGTTCAATTTCGGAGGCCTGCAACTCCTGCTGGCGGAGACGATCCTCCTGCTTCAACCATTGACCGGCAAGCTCAAGGGCGCGCGGTTCCAGGTCCTGCTCAATGTGACGTATCTCGTCTTCTACCGCCGCTTGCCTCGCCGCTTGTATTTTGTCTTCGTTATCCTGCAATCGATATCACCGGTTATAAATGACCGCCACTCAAAAAATATATCGAAATGTCGTTGAATATGCAACCATGAAGATCACATGATTGATCATCATCACAGCAATTCTTTCCATTTTGCTAACCACCGGAGTCAATGATCGCCACCCGTCAAAATGGTTTTCTTTTCATTAACTTCAATGTGCCCGCGATCATCTCCCAGGACATCTTCCCCGTGGAAATGAAATAAGGAATTGAAATGAACGGAATTGTCATCACTTTTGATGAGTGCGGCATGTGCGTCGCGAGTCCGGGGGAATGATTTCTTTCGATTAGGCGACAAAATCTCCTCCCGGGTGCCACGAGATGATGTTTGTTCTGATGTCGATCCACTTTGTCAAAGAATTGACTTACCATGAATATCCTTCTACGTAAGACAAACTTGAGCTTACATGGACTTCAACACTAAAAACTCGTATATTGTTAGAGAACGACTGAGAAACAGTACGAGTTTTCAGTAGGGAAAGTAGCAAGAAAATGAGGAAAAAGCAACAATCAAAGCGGGCATCCGCTGCGGCCAATGTGCAGTTCCAACCGCTCGACAGGCGCTACGATGTGGAAACCGCCGAGTCAATCGACCCGGGCGTTCTTCATTCGTTTCCGTATGAGTACCTGGGAAAGGATGCAATAATCAACATCGATACCGATGAATTTACAGCCGTCTGCCCCTGGTCTGGCTTGCCCGATTTCGGGACGGTCAAAGTCAACTACATCCCCGACAAATTCCTCATCGAATTGCGTTCATTGAAGTATTATCTGCTCAGTTATCGCAACGTCGGTATCTATCAGGAACATGCGGCCAATCATATCCTCAACGACCTTGCGGGTTGCTGCAAACCCAAATGGATGCAAGTCGTCCTTGACTATAGGATCCGGGGAGGAGTTCATACTCTTGCAAGTGTGGAATATGGAGAGAAAGCTTGACATGAAATGCTTTTTCGTCGGAGGAACGATCCTCTTTTCCGGAAGTCTTTACGCCCTCAGTCTGACCGACATCCGCTGGCTCGGGGCAATCACACCTGTGGGAGGACTTTGCTTTCTCGCCGGCTGGCTTGTCCTGGCATGGAATGTCTGGAGATCACTCTAGGCCGTGCGCAAGAGATTACACGATTCCCGTTTCCCCGACTCTTCCCGGATTGAGGGCTGCCCCCTCACGAATTCTTTCCGCTTTCACGTCGCTCATAATAGCACGGAGCAGGCATGAATTCAGAACAGCGGGCAGAAGCGGTTCGTTCTCTTTACGGTATCCTTTCACAGGCGCTTCAGGGCGAACTCGACCAGCTTAATACCACGCGCCGGGGGGCGACACTCGTGAGCGGCGAGTTCCTCGGCCCGTTTGCCGAGTATTACTACTACCGCTTCGAAGTTCCCGAGGATATGTGGCTGCAGGCAGTCACCCAGGCCACGTTTACGCTCGGGCACTCGGACCCGGTCGTGGTGAAGGGCTGCATCGTCAGCGTCAGCAACCAGTTCGTCGTCGTCGCGCTGCCGGTGGATGTCGGACATGTGATTCCCGAAGTACGGTGCTCGTGGAATTTCGATGAAGAGATGAAACCCGTCATCGGCTTGCTTTCTTCAATCGAGGATCCGCCTCCGATCGCTTCGATGCTGTTCGGACTTGAAGAGAACTTGGGCGTCGAGGGGACGGTCGAGCCTCTCTTCCCTCCGGACATGCCACCCCATCAGCAGGACGCGGTCGGGAAAATGATACGGAACAGCGTCACGTTTCTCTGGGGACCATCCGGATCCGGTGAGTCGGAGATCCTGGCTTCGGCGACCGTGAACTTCGTGAAAGCCGGAAAAAGAGTACTCTATCTGACGCAGACCTGCGAGCGAGCCGACGGCCTTCTGGAAGAAATTTCACGCGCGGGCGACCAGATCGGAGTGAATATTCTTCCTTCCGCACTGCGCGCAGGGTTTCCGCTCGATCTGAACTCTGCCACAGTCGGTCAGGTATCCCTTGAACTCCAGTCCTCGGCGCTTCACGCCGAGACGAGAAGGAAATTTCCGGAGGTCTTCACGCTGCTTGACACATACCGGTCGACGAGAATTAAACAGGTCCTCCATGAAGACTTCAGTGCGCGACTTGATGACCTCAACAAAAGGCTCGACGAGAAGAAACAGCAGGTTCTTCAGATTTCCGAGGAACTGCTGAAATTGCGGGATGCTCTCAACCGGGTGAAGAACGCCTCCATGCTTGAACGGATGAAGAAAGGTTTCAGCAGAGATGAGTCCGTCGTCACGCAGAAACAGTGCGACGAAAAAGTCGCGTCTCAAAAAAGACTGCAGGCGATTCAACAGAATATCGCCTCGGAGATATCAAAGCTGGAGAACAACGCTCCGGTCACGCCGGAACGGTTGAGGGAATACCAATCCGCCCTGAAGCGTATCACCGAACTTGGCGGTATTGACCGGGTGATGCAGACTGCGGACGAATACCTGAAGGTCGACCGTTCCGACCTGCTGCGGACAAAACCTCTGGTCATCGCAACGGTCGCGACGGCACTTGCCGACCCTCATTTTAGTGCGCAGCAATTCGACGTTGTTATCATCGACAATGCGGAACGCGTCAACCTGGCGCATCTTGCCGTCCTCGCCCTTCGCTCGTCGGGGCAGATGGTCGTCGCGGGAGACCCATTTCAGCTCGAACCGGAATCCTGCTCCAAATCGGAGCTGGCGCAGAGCTGGCTGCAGCAGGACATCTTTGTGCAGGTTGCCGGAACCCGCGAGCTCGCACAGCTCTTTGAATGGAAAGAACAGCAGCAACAATCGTCGGTTTTTCTCTCTCCGCCGGATTCGGAGAAGCCGCAGTTCTCTCACTTTTTTCTTTCCAAATTGTTTCCCGAAAAAATCAGTCTCCCTGCTTCCGTGAAGCCGCGCGGAACAATCTATTTCATCGACACAACCGACCTTCATTCGAAATGCCGCCAATATATCGGGAGAAAGAAGATCCTTCCGTTCAACGACCTCCAGACGAAGAAAACGATCGAGTGCGTGAAGAACGCCTTGCTGCAGCCGCATCGAATCGCCGGGGACATCGGTGTCGTCGTGCCGTTTCCCGGTCCGACACTCTCGACAAAACTCCAGCTCCGGCTGCACGGCATTCGCAACGTGGAAGTCGGCTTGCCGCAGGGATTTGTGGGAAGACGGAAAAAGGCGATCATCTTCGATACGACGATGTCGGGTGTCGACTACACCATGCGTCCGATCGACGACAAGAAAGCGGGAGAACAGTTTATCATGCGACTTCTGGCATCGGTCCTCGCCTCCGCTGAGGAAGAAGTGTATATCCTTGCCGACATGAGCCATTTTCAAACACGATACAAGGACAGGCTATTCACGAATCTGCTCACGCTTCTCAAAGGTCACGCGACGACAACCACTTCGTTCTCTGGCTCAGCCAAGAAGTTCGACCAGTTGGAATGGCACCAGCGCGCGCCACTGTTCGAACATACGCGGAAAGGGCCCCCTCCCCCGTCGATAGCTGAAGACACGTTCAAAACCGAGCGGACCAAAGGCGATATTGAGGCGGAAGTTAAGATGAAAATGCTCGAGAAGCAGCAAGCCGGCTCAAAGGCGCTGGCGAGCGGACGAAATTATGAGCTGGAAACCTACGTTGCGGTGAATCGCGTCCTCGGCCTCTGGACTGACATCGATTTGCTAAGCCAGTACGTCGGGGGCGAAGCGCTGTTCCGGCACACACTCGCTACGGAGCAGACCGCGTCGCGTTTGCGTATTGACTTTTGTCAAAACGAGAAAAATTTCAGCGACAACATGCACAAATGGGATCTCTTGATTTACCAGATGTCGGGCGGCGATAAGACCGACCTCTCGTTCTTCGCGAAGCACACCCCCGAGTCCCGCGTGAGGTGGGACATCAATACGCTGAAGGTTTTTTATTCGTCGGACGTGGAAGCGGTCGTGGAAGAAGGGAGAAAGAAAGTTGCCGTAGTGGTCGCCAAGTTATTCCAGGATGTGGTGGGGAAATCCCAGCCGGCCAGTCCTGTCGAATGGTCGACGGCGTATTTGAATTTTCTCACAAGGATGGAAAAGTACCTCGAATGGATTTCGAGTGAAGTACGGAAGTAGGTGGTAGATTGTAGGTGATAGGTGATGGGGAGAATCGGCGAAGGGTGAAGGGGAGAACCGGTGAAAGGGTGAAACGGCGAGATGATCGTTGGAGAAATGGATTAATGGAGTAGTTGAGATTATGAGATATGTGAAGGCGTTTTTTAATTTTGACTTTTTAACTTTGAATTGAGAGCTAATAGCTAAAGGCCAACAGCCCGAAGCAATGATCAATGAGCAATGACGAATGACTATTGACTAGTGACCAACAACTAAGAACTAACAACCAAGAACTGACAACTTTCAATTAAGAGCCAACAACCAATGACCGATGACCAATGACGGAGTCCTTATCTCCAAACATCATCAGAGAAATCGCATATCGTTTTCAGAGCAGCCGGATTCTACTGACGGCATTCGAACTCGGCGTGTTCACCGAATTGGGCAACCGGAAGAGGTCATCTTCGGAAGTTGCAAGAGCGCTGAAGACCGACCCGCGCGCCACGGACAGATTGATGAACGCTCTCTGTGCGATGAAGATGCTGGTAAAAAAGAACGGAAGATTCCAAAATACCCCCGTCGCCTCCCGATTTCTGGTGAAGGGTAAACCGGAATTTACATCCGGCTTGATGCACACCGTTCACCTGTGGGACACATGGACAACACTCACTGCCGCAGTTAGGAAAGGCACCTCGGTCGCAGTGCGACCGGAAATAAATAGCCGGGGCGACACGTGGCTCACCGCGTTCATAGCTGCGATGCACGACCGGGCCGCGAAGCAGGCTCCGGCAGTCGTTGCTCAAATGGACCTCTCGAGCGTGTCCCGCGTGCTTGATGTCGGCAGCGGCTCGGGCGCGTTTGCAATGGCTTTTGTGAAAGCGAAGGAAGGCATCACTGCAACCGTTTTTGACCTTCCGAATGTTCTTCCGCTGACGAAGCGGTATGTGAGGCAGGCGAAACTCTCCGGGAAAGTCGAGCTGCAAGCCGGCGATTACCTGATGGACGATCTCGGGAGGGGGTTTGACATAGTGTTTCTTTCCGCGATCGTCCACAGCAATTCCGAGAGCGAAAACCGGAAGCTCATCAAGAAATGCGCGAGAGCTCTGAATCCGAACGGGCGGGTCGTGGTGCAGGATTTCATCATGGATGATGACCGGACGGCCCCCCTGCACGGGGCCTTCTTCGCCCTGAACATGCTCGTCGGGACAGGATCCGGAGATACATATACGGAATCCGAGGTGCGGTCATGGATGGAGGAGGCCGGCTTATCGAAGATTGTCAGGAGAGAAACGGCATTCGGTGTGACGCAGATTATTGGAAAGAAATAGAGCGATCACGTGCCCTCCCTGAGCGACTGAGTCCGCGCTGTTTGCGCCAAAATTCCTTCTTTTTGGCATCGTACTTACTCAATACATTGAGATAATCTACTCAGTGCGTTGAGTAAATACAATAAGCACACCCTAAAAAGTCAAGCGTGTGCGTCATCGAGATGGAGAACGCACCGCAAGCGCTTCCCTGCCGTAGAGGCCGGTCCCCTGACCGGCCACCCGACGGACACCCCTCGACTCGTCCTTCGACTCCCCCTCGACTCGCTACGCTCGCTCGGGGTCGCTCAGGACTTGCTCAGGGTAACGGGGAAGGAACGGTGTTGTCCCGGTCAGCAGCAGCCAAAATCGGGAGGAGTAAACTTGCTGTCAGTGGCGTACATAACCTCACCCGCGACCAAATATTCGTGCTTGACGAGCACCCTGTACCACCGCCGGAATGCCTCGACCAGCACGATCGCCGCGCATATCATGATAACGGCAGTCAGGATCGCATCGACGGAGCCCTGCAGCTCCGTCCCCGGGTTCCTTATGAGCGGCAGAAAGCTATCGGTAATATTCAACCAGCACGCCGTCAATGTCGTCGTTGCGACAAACAACATGGGGACCAGCGTCACCCAGGCGTAGCGCGACTTCCCCGAATTGATAATCGCGCTCGTTCCCACTGCAAGCGCGACGCTCGCGAGCAACTGGTTTGCCGTCCCGAACATGGGCCAGATCGTATTGATGCTTCCCGTCCAGATGAAATAGGCCCAGGCGAAGACAGACACCGCGGTCGCGATGAATGCTCCAGGCATCCAGTTCGTCCGCTCAAACGGCTTCCACACTTTCCCTACAAATTCCTGGACGAGAAATCTCGCTATGCGGGTCCCCGCATCGATCGTCGTGAGGATGAACAGCGCCTCGAACATGATCGCAAAATGATACCAGTAGGACATGAGGCTGCGCATGCCAGGGATACCCGAAAAGATCTGCGCGAAGCCGACCGCCAGCGAAACAGCTCCCCCCGGCCGCGCAACGAGCTTCTCCCCCACCTCCTGAGAAAGCTGACTGAGGTTTACGGTCGGTAAACCAAGCGCTGCGAATTTTTCCGGCGAGGCGTTGATGGCAAAATAATCTCCGGGAAAAAGCGAGCATGCCGCGATCAAAGAAATAATTCCGACGACCCCTTCCATGAGCATCGCGCCGTAGCCGATCATCCGCGCGTCGGATTCACGGTTGAGCATCTTCGGAGTCGTCCCGGACGACACGAGCGCGTGGAACCCCGAGATCGCTCCACAGGCAATGGTGATGAAGACAAAGGGAAACAATTTTCCGGAGACGATCGGACCCCCGCCATTCACGAATTGCGTCATCGCGGGCATTTTCAGGTCGGGATGCACGACAATAACACCCACGATGAGGGCGGCGATTGTTCCTATTTTCATGTAGGAGCTCAAATAATCCCGCGGAGCGAGCAAAAGCCACACCGGCAGGACGGATGCAATGAATCCATACACTGCAATTGAAATAATGATACCCTCTCGTGACAGCGTGAAGTACTGCCCGAGTGACGACTGCGGAATCCACGCCCCGGCGACGACGGCGGCTACGACCGCCACGACACCGATCACGCTTGCCTCGACAATCTTTCCCGGGCGGATGCGGTACATCCAAAGTCCGACAAACAATGCAACAGGAATGGTCATGCCGATGGTAAATGTGCCCCACGCGCTGTCTCTCAGCGCATTCACAACAGCCAGGCCAAGACCTGCAAGGGCAATCACAACGATGATAAGAATCGCGACCGAGCCGATGATTCCGGCGAGCGGACTGATCTCATTGCGGGCTATCTCGGCGAGCGATTTCCCTTTTCTCCTGATTGACGCAGAAAGAATCACAAAGTCATGCACTGCCCCGCCAAGACACACGCCGATCAGCAGCCACAAATACCCCGGGAGGAATCCAAACTGGGCCGCAAGCACAGGCCCGATGAGCGGGCCCGCGCCGGATATGGCGGCGAAATGATGTCCGAACAAGACCCATTTGTTGGTGGGATGATAGTTCTGACCGTCGTACAACGTATGCGCCGGCGTTACCCGCGCGTCGTCAAGGGCGACAACCTTCGCGGCGAGGAACGCGCCGTAATAACGATACGCGATCGCCATAACGCACAAGGCAGCAATAACAAGGGGCAAGGCGTTCATGGGGTTAGTTGGTTCTTAGTTCGTAGTTCTTGGTTCTTGGTCATTCGTCATTGGTCATTGGTCATTGGTCATTACTCATTGTTCATTGCTCATTGCCTCGGGCTGTTGGCCGTTGGCCTTTAGCTATTAGCTATCAATTCAAAATTAAAAAACGTTCTGGCCTATCTCATCATCTCACCGTTTCACCCATTCACCTACCACCTATAACCTACCACCTATCTTCTATTTTCAGAACGCGTCCACCAGATGCCGAATCTCCGTCTCCTTACCAACATACTGGACTCCAATGACATCGAACCGGCATGCTTTTCCGTCAATACTGTTCTTGAAGAGATATCCCTCGGCTATTCTTCTCAACTGTTTTCTTTTGTGTACCGAAATTGCGTTTTCCGCTTCACCAAAGGATTTCGACCGGCGTGATTTTACCTCCACAAAAACCAGGGTCTCACCATCTTCCGCGACGATATCGATTTCACCACGTTCGAATCGAAAGTTTCGTTCAAGTATACGGTAACCCTTTTTCAACAGAAAACCAACGGCACGGTCCTCGCCTTCCTTGCCCCATGCACGCCTATTCATGCGCATCGGAAAGAATTCTTGCCGGCAAACGGAAACTCTGGCGGTGGAGCTCACAGGAACCGAATTTGCGAATCGCATCACGGTGTTCCTTCGTTCCGTATCCCTTGTGTTTTGCGAACCCGTATTGAGGCCAGGCTTTGTCGTATTCGATCATGATCCGGTCCCTTGTGACTTTTGCGATAATGGAAGCGGCAGCAATCGTAAAACTCTTTGCGTCGCCATCGATAATTCTCGTGCACGGGATGGTGCTGTCGCGATAGTGCGGTCCATCGACCAGCAGATGCTGGGGCGCGGATGAGAGTTTCGTCACTGCTTCCGCCATTGCCTGCATAGTAGCTTGGAAAATATTCACTCTATCAATGACGGTATTCGGGACGATACCGATGCCAACGCTCACTGCTTTTTGAGTGATCAGCTCGAAAACCTGTTCCCGTTTGCCGGCAGAGAGTTTTTTTGAATCATCTACACCTTCAATCCAGGTGTCCGCCGGAAATACAACCGCGGCCGCAACGACCGGACCTGCCAAGGGTCCCCTGCCGGCTTCATCGACGCCCGCGATGAGTCCAATTCCTTTCGACCAAAGTCTCCGTTCGAATTCCAGGTCTACCATTTTATCTTGCCTGCCATGACGTACGCAGCAATCAAAAATTAAAAATGCAAAATTAAAAAACGTTTTGGCATATCTCAACTACTCATAATCTCATTATCTACATCTTCCATCACTCCAATACTCCTGTCATTTGTTATTTGTCATTGGTCATTGATCATTGCTCAGAAATCATTGATCAGTCCGATGTGGATTTTTCCCTGACTGAACGAGTCACCCTGCCCCAGCGCGAAACTCACGCCGATATTCCCGAGCGACGATTCAAGCCGGATGCCGATGCCATAACCGTACTTCAGATTTTCAATCGATGAAATCCCCTTAGCGTCATCGCCCGGTAGAAAGTAATAACCGGTGTCGAAAAAAACAAGGAAGTAGGAACGCCGGGCGAGCAGGAAGCGGTATTCCGTATTCGTCCACCCGACGCGCGAACCGAGAAACTGATTTTCCCGGTAACCACGCATCGTCGTCGCGCCCCCGAAGCGGTACAGGTCCCCGACGTCGATATTGTCGCTCGTCAACTGGCGACCATGAACGCCGAAGGCAACGACCTGGCGGAGGAACGGTTGTACGAAAAACTCAGCGTCGAAGCTGACCTTCTGAACAGTAAAGCTGGTTTTCGATGCAGAATCGATTGGCTGGCCAAGGATGGTTTTATTGCCGAACTGGTAATCGCTGCGGTAATTGACGCCGTTCGTCGGGCTGAAGATATCGTCACGCGAATCGTATCGGAGTTCCAGTCCTGTCGTCACCGTTCTGCTGTTCGACAATACCACGCCGCTCAGGGTGCTTGACGGAATGACATTTTCCTGGTCAAAAATTCCTCCGACCGTGAACGCGTCCGAAACATGCAGGTCGGCTTTCAGCTCGAACGCACGACGAACGTAGGTGGTGTCCTGCTGGCGCTGCTGGAAGAGGGCACTCGCGTCAACGGGAAGGTCGGCGACCCACGGCTCTACGTACTGCGCCGACAGCTCCTGCGAAAGCTGGTCATCGCGCTGCCAATGAACATTGAGCTTGCGTGCCGTCCCGAAGAGATTTCTCATCGTCACGTTCACTAAACCCATCACGTACCCCTGCGCGTCAGCGGTCGGGGCAGGGACGTATCCAATGATACCGTCGAACGTGCTGGTATTCCCTTCCTGAACTGAAAGAAGCAAGCCGCCGGAGCCGGATTTCTTTACAAAGAACTCGGGCTCTTCGACGCGGGAGAAAATATTCATGCGGTTGAGCCGTTGCGGGATCTTTTCTATTTCTTCCTGGTCATAGTAATCGCCGGGCCGGATGCCTGATTCGCGCACAATGACGTGCTCTTTTGTCTCTTTGTTCCCCGCAACGTGGATTTCATCAATAGTCACCTTTTCGCCCTCTTCGAAGTGCAGCACGACGCGCAGTTTCGAGGCAGATTCTTCCTGATACCGCGAGATTTCTTCGACGGCGATATCGGTAAACGGATAGCCGTGCCGTTCATAGCGGGTCAGCAGGGCGTCAATATCGCGTTCAAGCACTCTGGGGTCGAGAAATCCGCCGGGATGAGTTTCGAGCTGTTGAAGGATCTCATCCCGCGTGAAAGCTGTATTCCCTTCGAGTTCAATCGTTCCAATGCTTGTCTGCTCCCCTTCGTCGATGGTAAAACCGACGTCGACGAACGCGCTGTCGATGGAAAAGACCGGAG
The DNA here is from genome assembly GCA_049515655.1 of Bacteroidota bacterium. GTDB lineage: Bacteria > Bacteroidota > Ignavibacteria > UBA10030 > SZUA-254 > JBEKTW01. The sequence continues at coordinate 12,711 of JBEKTW010000001.1, read as the reverse complement.
GAACGAGACTCACCGTCGCGAAGTAATAGCCATCTTCATGATATCGCTGGAGGAGTGATGCGACGTCCACATTGATCCGCAGCTTTGAAAACGTGGAACCCCGTTTATCCGTAATAACTGCCATGAGCTGGTTCACGGTCAGGGCATGATTGCCGGAGATGCTAACGGCTCGAATAACCGCCGGCTGGTCGGCGTGCGACACTAACACGGAAAGCAGTACCAAACCTCCCAGCCTGGAAATCAGATTTCTGCGAAGGAACGGAAGCACTTTCCCTCTATCATGTAGTACTCAGATCGTTGTCAGCGGTATCCGGTCCGCCACGTATCCCAAATTGGGTTTTGAAGCCGGTAGTCCCCGAACCCTGTCGCGTCGACAAAGACGAACTGGCGGTTGTGTTCATAGTACGTCCACACTTCATACGGTTTTGAGTCCATGTCAAACGGATGGCGTTCGACGTTGCTGGGTACCCCAAAGATAATGTACACCATTCCGCGGTCCGTTTTCCATCCATCGGCATAATGGCTGAAGGTCTTGTTCGCGTAATCGACGCGCTGATAATACTCCTCCATTAGTTCGTTGGTTTCGGTATTGGGCGTCGGGTCGCGTTTCTTCCAGAAATCCAGGAACATCTGCCGCCTCTTCTCGGGAGTCTCCTGTTTCATCGCTTGAATCACATCTTTGTCCGCAATGTACTGCAGCTCATCGATCGCAAGGTCCAAATCAGTGACGGTCGGTGGCAAACCTTTCCACCGAATCGTAAACATATGGGAAGCGATTGCCGTTCCTGGGCGAATCACCAACCCCGAGGATGTATCGACCGACCAGCCCTGGACCTCTGCAATGTACCCGCCAGCGGAGAGTTTGCTGCAGTCAACCTTCATGAAGCAAGCGTTCCCTCCATTGCCGAGAGATCGCAGGAGTGAATCACGCTGAACGATCTCACCTTTTACGGTGTGGACCGTGAGCAAGAACTTGGCCGACTCCGCGATCCCGCTGCGATAGGCCTCGAAGAAAATATAGAAACTGTCCCGCTTTGTGCCGATGTTCCCCGAGATATTCGGGACAACGACGGTTCTTTCCGGCCGTCTCTCCAGGCGATTGACCAGCAGCAAATCACTGATCCTCAACGCACCGGGGGCGAATTTCCTGACGATCACCGTCCGGTTGATGTGCCTCGAATTTTTCGTTTCGGCATCCCTGACCTGCACCGCAGTTTTGTACACCCCCGGGCTCAGCAGGAAGGACTTCTGGCACACCTTCCCGAGGTGTCCGGAGACGGATTCGTCATAGTTTTTCGCCTCGATTTTCTCGGTCCACAGTTGTTCATTCAAGAGATTCCCGAGGGAATCGGAAATATCCATGGTGACTTCGAGGTTTGCCCGGAACACATCGCCGTCTTTTGTGAACGAAAGCAATTCATAGGGCAACTCGATGTACACATCGAGGCGTGACGTGTCCTGTTGTTGGGTTGCGAAACTCAAGGCATCGAAGTAGAAACGGGGAAGGTCGAACTGTTGAATAGGCATCGACGGATCCTGGGAAAGCACCCTGTTCGGGAAAATGAACATCCCCAGCACGGCTGCCACAACACAGGAAATATACCGATTTCCGTTCAGCATCTGAAAAACCTACAGCCCTTCGTTATGGAGTGATGACTCTCGAGGATCCTGCTTTTTTCCGGAAGCACCTGAATCCCCCGAGCATGTGTCTCTTATGAAAAAAGAACGAAATCTAAGTAAAGATACACAAGTGGGGCTACCAAAAGCAAACTGTCGAACCGGTCGAACACGCCTCCGTGGCCCGGAATCAACTGAGATGAATCCTTCACTCCCGCGTCGCGCTTGAAGAGCGATTCCACGAGGTCGCCAAGCTGTCCCACCGCACCGACAATGACGCCGAGCGTAATTGCTCCGTCGAGGGGAAGATACTCGAGAACAAGGTATTTTGCGGCAAGAGCGGCGGCAATCGCGAAAATGAATCCGAAAACAGCTCCCTCCCAGGTCTTGTTCGGGCTGACTCGCGGGAAGAGCTTGTGCCTTCCCAATGCCAATCCCCCGTAGAACGCTGCCGAGTCGCAAATCCAGATCATCGCCAGAACCGAAATCACCGTGTACCCACCCCACCGGTATACCTGCGCCGCTGTTGTTGCGCTCATCGCCGCCCCACCCGGGAAATAGCGGAGCATCGGAAAATCGAGCGGAATGAACAACTCGCGTATTCCAATGAGAGTGCCGAAGAACATGGAGACGTACAGCACACCGAACACCGTTGTTGAGAGATTCGTTATCGCCGAGCCTTTGTTCCGGAACAACTCGACGAGACTCATGACCGCGACGCTCACCAGGAGAATGATGAGCAGCGCCTGAGTTTGCGATGGCAGGGGCATCGGGTTTCCTCCAAACAACGCGATGAGGAGAGCATAAAGTTTCGCATGGAAGAAAGTGAGATTGACGAAAAAACCGGATACGATTCCCAGCCCGATGAGTGGTTGAGCTCCCCTCGCTTTTGCCAATGCATAGAACTCCTTCAACGCCACGGCAGATGCAAGTGCCACGAATCCAAAAAAATAAATACCTCCCGCCAGGGTAATAACCAGAATAATCGGGATGGCAACAACGGCTGTCAGGACTCTCTGCGTGAGGTTGCTCATGCCACTCCTTTCTCAGGTGGTGAAGTTTCTTCCTTCTGTGCAGTCATGCGGACAAACCAATATGTCGATCCAAGAAATAGCAGGGTGAAAGCCAAGAATGTCAATAAAAGAATTCCCACCGGCATGGCTCCCGGATTGCCGGTGACAATAGCATCATCGTCATAGTGAAGATAGACCGCGAGGGAAGCAGTCGCGTTGTTGAAAAAATGCGCGGCGGCCGAAACCCAGATGCTGTTCGCCCGCAGAGCTAGAAAACCGAGATACACACCGAGTGCGGCCAGCGGAAGAAACGCGAATGGGTTCAGATGGTAGGCCCCAAAGATGACCCCGGTGAGAACAACGCCGCTCAAGGGACCAAGCCCCTTTTCAAAGCTCCGTTGTATCAACCCGCGAAACATGAGTTCTTCGACGATCGCGGGAATAAACGCCACGATAACGACAACAAACAGCAGCTCCGGGATGGAGTTTGAGCTGACAAGAATTCTATACGCCTCTTCGACCAATTCCTTCAATTGCTTGATGACCGGCAAAAGACGCTGCGGCAGGGGAATCTTCTCCTGGAATACCAGATAGACCTGGAGCATCTGTTGGAGGGAAAAAATTCCAATGATCGGGGGAACAAACACCAGGGGCTGCGGGAACCCGAGCCGGAGGTACTGCGCGGGTTTGGAGGTCGCCAACCGGGCCAGGGCGATCGTCGGAAGGAGAATAAGCGCACATTGTCCGATCGCAGTGGCAACCCTGAAACCGGTGGCATTTTCCGTCGTCAACTTTACACCGAAGAATAGAAACGTGAGAGTCCCGCCGACGATCTCATAGAGAAAAAAAACGAGAACGACGGAAGCAAGTCCAAAAATGACGGGAGAAATGCCGTACTTCTCGAGGAATGAAAGCTCTTGATGAGGTACCCCGGCGAAGGCCGTTTGGGGATGTGGTTCTATCGGATTCCCCGGTTCGTTCATCGGGTCTTCAGTCGGTCCTTGATCATCGCGAAGAGTAGTGGTATCATGATTTCATGATGTCCGGTAAAACAATATCCTTTCCCGTGGTTTTTCGTCGGCCGAAGCACAATATTCATGCGCGGCCGGTAATGCTGAATCATGTCGAAATTGGCCGTGTTGAATCCCTGAGCTTTGAAACCGAGATTTCGAACGACAGTGAGGGCTTTCAAAAACACTTCGGGCAAGACCACCGCCGAGCCGATGTTCATGACAACACCGCCGCCGCGCAGGTTTTTCACTTCGTTGCAAAGCACCTTGAAATCGCGAAACGTCATTTCACCGGTTGCGGCCCCATCCATCGTCGGCTGTTGATGCACAATGTCCGTTCCGATCGCAGCGTGCACGGTGGCGGGTACGCCCAGTCGATAACAGGTCGCCAGGAGACTCATCTTTCTAAGGGGAGCCCTCTGGAGCGCCTTCCCCAACGCTTCACCGTACCCGGCGTCGTCGCTCACCATCGCGTGTCCGAGAACTCCGTTGATGAATTCACCCGTCTCTTTCGACATCCCGAACGTCCCGTTGAGAATACTCGCTTCCACATCTTCCGACGTCTGCCCCCACATCGCGGTCTCGACATCGTGAATCGCCGCGGCGCTGTTCATGCTCACACTTGTAATAATCCTGCGCTTGACCATGTCGATCATCAGGGGATTCAACCCAACCTTGACCACATGAGCGCCGATCAAGGCGATGACGGGCTTTTTACGCCGGTAGGCCCCCACAACGCTCTCGACGAATCGGCGCAAATCCTCCGCCGCCAGAATGCGCGGCAACGATCGAACAAACTCCGGAAATGTCTGGCGGGATGGCTCAAACACTTTCGCGAAATCCCCGGGGTGTACCTTGCTCTTTCGCCGCAGAATCGAAATTGTCTTGACGTTCGTCAAATCCACCTGTTTATATTTTGGCATGGCTTACTCTTCCTTGACTTTGGCCGAAATGATACCGTTGATCCCACGATACTCCGTTAGTTCCGAATCTATTGAGCCAATGATGATCTGCGTGCTGACCTTGACGGGAAGTTTCCGTTCATCATCGGTGAGCCACACATAGACATGACCATCGCTCTTGAACAATCCGCCTTCCCGTGCCAGCGGCTCGACAACAATGCAGTTGAATGTCCCGGCCGCGACATCAATGGTTTGCCGTCCTTTAAACTTCACATCAAGCTCATACGTGGAATCTTTATAGAAGTTTTGCAGATGGAGTTTCTGTCCGGGATGGTAATTGGAAAAATCGACCAACCGAGTGAAATAAAACGCCGACATGATGTCCTGAACATACGCCGGTATCCGGTGCGACCCTTCCGACGTTTTCGCGACATGATTGATCTGGTCAAACTCGGCGGTGAAGTCCCGCCGGAAGTTGCCTTCCCGGATATGCTGCTCGAACCTCCAGGGAAAGACCCCTTCGGAATCGACGATGGTGCTGTACCGGTCTTTGACCCTGTAGATCCAGTTGAAAAACGGCTTCGAGTCAACCTGGAATTCTATCTTGAAACACTTGCGGCCGTTGGAATAGACGGTGTCGGAGATTTTCATAACTGCATCGCCAGCGGAGATAAAACCATACTTCACTTCGAACTTCAAGTATTCCCCCGAGCTGAATGCATAGTTGCTGACTTTTCTCATCGATGCAAAAGAGATCGTATCCGCCCGGGCAACCGCGGAATCCTTTCTGGCTGGAATCGTGTCCTGGAACATGAATACGGGATTCCCGACCACAATGTCCGGACGATCTTGACCCGCGGGGAATGCGATGACCAAACCGAGGGCGAGGAACGCCAGGGGAATGAGCCTCATACACGAAACTGGACTCTTACGGGCTCGCCCGCCAACAGCTTTTTCGCAGCCCCAAAGACTTCCGCAACAGTTATCGAGTCCATGCACTCACACACGGGCAACCGTTGTTTCACACATTTGCTGCAATCCTTCGGCATGTTGGAAGGTGAAAAAATGATTTTCTTATCCGTCACCGGACCCCACCGATCCGCGGTCATAGGAATCACCTGTGGATACAGGCCGATCACTGGAGTCCCCACGGCGGCGGCGATGTGAATTGGTCCCGTCGAGTTGGCAACAAGCAACGAGGAGATCTTCGCGAGTGCCGCAAATTCCTTGAGGCTGAGCCGGCCCGCCAGGGCGAGTGTACGGCCGCCGGCGACGCCCCGGACGTTTTCCACCAGATTCCGCTCGTGAGCGGTCCCGGTGATGATTGTTTGCACGTCGGTGATCTCGTCGAGACTTCGACCGAGCAAGCCGAAGCTACGCGCACTCCAATCCCGCGCGGATCCGCCGCTGCCGGGATGCAATATAACCAGCCTGCTCTCTTCACGAACCCCCAGACTTCTCAACAACACTTTGACTCTCTCAACCGTGGTCTCTCTAACCTCGAGTGACGGAAAAATGTTTTGACCGTCGACCGGGCACCCCAGGGTTTTCAGGAGATTGAGGTTGTACTCGAGCTCATGACGTGTTGCATCCTTCCGGTGCTCATAGAGTTTCCTGTTGAACAAAAGAGAATACCAGCGAAATCCCGTGCCGATGCGCAATGGTATTCCGGCAATCCACGTCATTAACGCCAGCCGGAACCTCGGGTACGTGTGGATGACGACATCGAAATGTTCGCTCCGCAGCATTCTGGCCAGCCGCATGAAAGGTACAGGTTGAACCCCGTCGTCATAGAAGAGGATCTTATCAATAGAGGAATTGTCTTCTATAAGGTCGGCGGTGTAACGGCGGATAAGCATTGTCAAGTGGGATGTCGGAAATCGTGCCCGGAGAACCTGAACGACGGGCAGGGTCAGTATGACGTCCCCAATTCTGTCCGTCCGAACGATAAGAATGCGGCGATATTGTTGTTCCAAATTCTCCAAAACCCGAACTTTTCATTGCAATATACGCCGAATGGCAATGAATTGCAATGACGGGAATTTGGCTCTTCAATAATAAGAAACAGATATCTCCTTTACTTCTCTAACCGTTCCAGGACTTCCACATACTTATATCCCGAGCCGGTGTTGAACGCGACAACCGTCTCGTTCTCTTGAATGAAACCCTTCTTCAAAAGATGACGAACAGCGGAAACGGTTGCAGCACCCTCGGGACAGAGCAGCAATCCCTCCTGCCGGGCTACTAGTTTCATATCGGCAAGGAGCTCATCGTCGTTCACAGAAACAGCCGTCCCCCCGCTTTCATAAACCGCGGAGAGGATCAATTCATCGGCAAAAGCTTTCGGCACGCGCAACCCGGATGCGAGAGTGGCAGAATTATTCCAAAATTCCGAATCTTTCCTGCCGTCCTCAAAGGCCTTCACGATCGGCGCACAACCTGCCGATTGGACGACAACCATTCTCGGTTTTCTCCCTGTGATCCATCCCAGCTCTTCCATTTCCCGGAAGGCCTTCCACATCCCGATAAGTCCGGTCCCCCCGCCGGTCGGGTAAACAATGACGTCGGGAAGCTTCCAGTCGAATTGTTCAGCCAATTCATAGCCCAGCGTTTTCTTCCCCTCAAGGCGGTACGGCTCCTTCATCGTGGACATATCGAACCAATTTTTCCCCTGCCGCATTTCATTCATTATTTTCCCTGCATCGCTAATGACCCCGTCAACCATAAATACTTCCGCGCCATAGAGTCTCGTTTCCCTGACGTTGATGACCGGCGTGTCGTTCGGAACAAAAACATGCGCTTGTATGCCGGCCTTCGCGGCGTAGGCGGCGAGTGCCCCGCCTGCATTGCCCGCGGACGGCATCGCGACCTCCGCGATCCCCAGTTCCTTTAACCTCGAAACTGCCACGCAGAGCCCTCGCGCCTTGAACGATCCCGTTGGATTCAGGCTTTCATCTTTGATGAAAAGATGTCGGAGTCCTAATTCTTTCCCCAAGGTTTTCGCTTGGAGAAGCGGGGTCCACCCTTCACCAAGAGAAACGATGGACGCATCATCAACCACGGGGAGCAATTCCCGATAGCGCCAAAGACCTTTCTCCCGAGTTGAGAATTGCCGGATTGAAAGAGACCTCTTCGCAGAAGCAAGATCATACACTGCAAGCAGAGTCTTGTTGCATTGTCCGCACACTGTTTGGACTTTGACCGGATCGTACGTCCGATCACATTGGCTGCAGCGAAGATGAGAAAAAAAAGTATGGCCCAAGCGTTTGTCCTTTGAGTTCATCGTAGCGGGAATCCGCCGACAACCCGGCTCCGGCGAAGGCGCCAGTCGAGGATTGCTTTCTCAACTGCGGGCCTGGAACGGGTTACCGTTATTGTTTTCTTTCGTTCAATATACTCCGGTTTTGAATGGAAATCAACCGGCCGCCGGTCATTCTGAGTGATGCGGGCACTCGACTTTTTTAAAATATTTTTGTAGATTCCATGTATGAATGAGAAAACAATATTGATCCTCGGCGGCGGTATCGGCGGCATCGTGACGGCGAGAGAATTGAGGAGTCATCTCGGAAAAGACCACCGCGTGGTCGTCGTCGAAAAGGCGGCCGTCCACTCGTTCCCACCTTCGTACCTCTGGGTCATGCTGGGCTGGCGCAAGCCCGAGGCAATCCTGAAACCACTTTCACTCCTCAGTAGATACGGCATTGAGATTCAGCATACCGTCGTTCGCGAGATCGACCTTGAGCGGCGCGCGGTGAAAACGGACGCTTCAACCATCACATTTGACTATCTCGTCGTGGCACTGGGGGCCGAGCTGGCGCCGTACGGCGTCGCGGGAATGCAAGAATCGATTCATTCCTTTTACACTCTCGACGGAGCCCAACGGCTTCGCTCAGCACTCCAGACATTCGGCGGCGGGAGAATCGCCATCGTAGTGACAAATCTCCCGTACAAGTGTCCTCCGGTTCCCTATGAGGCTGCTCTCCTTTTGGAATCTTTTTTCTCCCGAAAGGAGCGTTTCCGACCCGGAGCGGGCACGAAAGAATGCAAGGTTGAGATATATACTCCGGAACCGTTCCCTCTCGCCGCAGCAGGCATTCAGGCAGGCACAGAGCTACTGCCGCTTCTGGAACAGCGGGGTATTCTCTACAGGCCGGACCACAAGGTCAAACATATCGACCCGGCCAAGAAACAACTGACATTCGAAAATGGGGTGCTCGCAGAGTTTGACCTTTGCCTTGCCGTTCCTCCGCATCGGGCTCCCGAAGTTGTTCGTTCGTCGGGCCTCAACGATGCCACGGGCTGGATTCCCGTGAATCCCCGAAATATGCAGACTCAGCACCCGGACGTTTATGCCATCGGAGATGTTGCAACGGTCCCTCTCGCAAACGGTTCTGCGTTGCCGAAAGTCGGCGTTTTCGCGCTCAATCAAGCGGAGACTGTGGCGCATAATATTGCCTGCGACATCCTCCATCATGGCATGAAGAAGGATTACCCCGGCACCGGATTTTGTTTCCTGGAGACAGGGAATGGGAAAGCCGGATATATCCATGGCGACTTCTACAACCTGCCAGCGCCGAAAATCGAAGTGCACGAACCGAGCGTCACCTACCATTGGGCGAAAGTTGTCGCCGAGAAATACTGGCTGTGGCGATGGTTCTAGGAGGATTCTCCGCCGGCGAGCCGTTCGGACGACGCTGATTTGAAAGTCCCTCCAGAAATTCGAAAATCCATTGCTTCTCAGCTATTTTTCCCGTATATTTCTTTGCTAAACCAACAAATCTCCATTTCTTAGCTTAGGAAATCTGCCAAAATGCCTTTAATGACGAAATTACGAGAGAGTCTCTCGACGGTCTTTGCTGTCTTTGCCGGAGTATTCGTGGTGTACATCGTCCTCGACTGGGGTATGGATATCACGGGTCGCAGACGGCGTGGAGGCCCCTCGACGGAGTCTCAGGAAATCGGCGTCATCAACGACCAGCCGATTTTTTACAAAGATTTTTCGGATATGGTGAAACAGATCGCCGAGAACCAGAAAGCGCAAACCAACAACGAGCCGGACGAAAACCAGCTCCGCACGATCAGAGACCAGGTGTGGAACGACCTCGTTGAAGAGAAACTCTTCGATGAGCAAATCCAGAAATTCGGTGTCGCCGTCACCGACCAGGAAATAGTGGATTGGGTGCGCGGGGATAGTCCACCGGACTTTTTGCGGCAGAGATTCACCGACTCGACCGGCGTATTTAACCGCCAAGCCTACGAGTCGGCCATCCAGAATCCAAAGAACAAGGCAGCGTGGCTGCAGGTTGAAGGAATCCTGCGCAAGCAGCGCAAGCGGGAGAAGCTGCAAAGTATCATTCTCTCCGGCCTTCGCGTTCCTGAAAGCGAAGTCCTGCAGAGATTCACCGATCAGAATACGAAATACGAGGCAGAGTACGCCCTCTTCGAACCCAATCAGCTTGTGAGGGACGATGAAATAAAAGTCACCGACGACGACCTGCGGCATTACTACAACGAGCACTCCGAGGAATTCAAATTCGAGTCCAGCCGCAGACTCAAGTACGTGATGTTCAACGAAGTCCCCTCCAAGGCTGACACCGAATCCGTTACGTCCGAACTCGATGACGTGGCACAGCGCGCCCAGGCGGGAGCCGACTTCCAGGACCTGGCAAAAACCTACTCTGAGGCGCCGGTTTCCGAAGCATTCTTCAAACACGGCGAAGTCTCCCAGGATAAGGAAAATGCTATCTTCAAGGCGAAGGTCGGAGAGATTATCGGTCCCCTCAAAGACTTCGACGGCTTCCATGTGATCAAGGTGGAAGAATTCCGACCCGGCAAGGATGATTTCATCCACGCAAGCCATATCCTGATACAAATTGAAAACAATGACAGCGTGAAAGCACTCAAAGAAGCGCGCGAGGTGCTGGCCGCAGCAAAGCAAGGCGAAGATTTCGCAGCGCTCGCGAAACAGCACTCGAAGGATGTGGGCTCCGGTTCCCGCGGTGGAGACCTGGGTTGGTTTGGAAAAGGTCGAATGGTGAAGCCGTTTGAAGAAGCGGCCCTCAAAGCCAAGGTCGGACAAATTGTCGGTCCAGTTCGCACCCAGTTCGGTTACCACATCATCAAGGTCCTCGGCAGAGACAATCGTGAGGTGAAATCTGCAGACATTCGTATCAGCGTGAAGGTCAGCGGACAAACCCGCGATGCCTTGAATCAGCAGTCACAGGATTTTCAGTACCTTGCGAAACACGGGGATTTCGTAAAAGAAGCCCAGGGACAGGGCTACACGGTGAGCGAGACTCCGGCATTCCAGAAGAATGCAGTCATTCCCGGCGTCGGTTTGAACAACGCGCTCAACAAGTTCGCTTTCAACGGCAAAGTGGGCAGCATCTCCGATGCCATGTTGCTTTCAAACGGGTATGGCGTCTTCATGGTCTCCGAGGTGAAGGATGCCGGCATGCGGCCGTTCGACGAGGTGAAGACAACTCTGGAGGCGCGCGTCAAGCGCGAGAAGAAGATGGAAAAAGTGAAGTCTCTCGCCACCCAACTCCGGCAATCGCTCAATGCAGGAGACAGTCTGGCCACACTCGTATCACGCAATGGACAAATCATTGTTCAAAAGCTCGCATCGTTCACGCTGAGCGGAGCGATACCGGGCATAGGCCGTGATCTGGGCTTCATCGGAGGGACCTCGAGCTTGAATGTCGGACAGATTTCCAAACCGATTGAGAGTTCGCGCGGTTATTACCTCATCCGTTTGATCAGCAAGTCGGCGTTTGATTCTACCCTCTACAACGCGCAGAAGGAACTCTTGCGCGCCCAGTTGTTGAGAGACGAACGAAATCGTTTCTTTACGGAATGGTTGGACCAGCTCAAGAAATCCGCTGATATCGTCGACAACCGTGATGTGTTCTATCGATAGCGTCCAGCCCCCGCCGCACAGGAACAGCACCGCCGGTGGTGGCACACGAAGCTAAGGTCAGACCGGCGCTTCGCTGAGGGGGGCACCGGAGACCCGTAGGTTGCGGAAACCGAAACTTGAATTCCGTCCACCGTGGAATGAAAACGCTCAACCCTTACACTACGTCCGGTCAGGATCGTCCGGGCTCTGCAAGGCCGGCGGGGATGATTACGACGTTCTCATCACACCTCACCGGAACTAAGACTGCGCATCCGTCGATTCGACGGTTTAATACAACTTACGCGATATTCGAATTCCCCCCCGCACAATCCGGAATGAATTTCGACGCTTTGGTCCGATGAACCAGATAAAGGGAAACCTCGTCTACCTCACGGGATTCATGAGCAGCGGGAAAAGCACCCTCGCACCGTTCCTCGCCCAGAAGCTCGGCTTCGGTTTGATCGACATCGATCGTGAGATCGAATCATCCGCAGGGCAAACCGTACCAGAGATTTTCAGAACGCTTGGCGAGAGCTATTTTCGCCGGCTCGAACGTGCGATACTTGCCAACGTGAGCAAGCGTGAGGGATACGTCGTCTCGTTAGGCGGCGGCACGATCACACATGCGGATAACCTGCACGTCGTAAAATCGACCGGCATTCTCGTGTACCTGAAAGCACGTCCGGAAGCCATCTTCCAGCGAGTTCGATTGAAAACAGATCGACCTCTCCTTGACACCGTTGACGGAAAACTTCTCACCGACGAAGAGCTGGACGCCCGCATTCGACATCTTCTGGCCGAACGAGAGCCATTGTATGCTCAGGCGGATATAACAATCGTCACGGACGACAAACCGGTGAATCTCATGCTCGATGAGCTTGCCGACCGTATCCGGAAGTTCAATGAGAAGGGTGAAACCGAATGCAGCGGGTGATCGTCGACCCTGGGCCATGCAGCCATCCCATCTACATCGGGCAAGGAGTGTTCAACAGCGCAGGAGAAACCCGCGTATCGTATGGACTTCCCGGCCGGAAAGCCGGAACCCCCGCTGAAGACGCTAGCAACAAAAAGGAAAACAAAAAAAGGTCGGCGTGAGTCACACCGCCGACCTTCTCACATCTTGAGGTTGCGCAGCTACTTCACGAGCATCAGTTTCTTCACACTTTGAAAGTTCTGAGCCGCTCCGTTGCTTCCCACAGCGCTTAAGCGGTACAAATACACCCCGCTCGGATATCCCGAAGCATTCCATCGAACGCTGTACGCACCCGGCT